>CBDIHP010000038.1:0-261122 GCA_965279195.1 Isosphaeraceae bacterium | reverse complement strand
TGATCGCCTGCTTGCGCTTGCTGATCGCCTGCTGGGTCACCCCCAGCTCGCGGCCGAGCTCGGCCTCGGACTTCCTGTGCCAGAAGAGCTGGTCCAGGAGCCAGCGGTCGGACTCGGGCAGCCGCGACAGCGCCACCCGCAGGTCCTCGGTCGCGATCGTGGGGACCGCCAGGCCCGCGCGGTCGGCCACGTCCACGCCGTCATGGTCGGTGAGGTGGACGGCGTACCGCCACTCCTTGCGATATCGGGCGATGGCGCGTCCCATCACCCGCATGTGGATGTACGCGTTGAGCGGGACATTCCGCGACGGGTCGAAATCGCCCGTCGCCTGGAGCGCCGCGACCACGCCCTCGGCCTCCATCTCCTCGAGCCACTCCGCCGTGGACCAGTGCCTCGGGACGGGCCAGCTCCGGATCCGCCCGAGGCATCGCCACCAGATCTTGCGCCAGATCGAGCGGCCCGAGCGGACCGCGCACTCGTCGAAGATGGTGGCCCCGCATTCGTGCAGGACCAGCCCCTCGGGCGGGTCGCAGCAGCAGGAACAGGGTTCGGGTGCGTACACCCTGGGGGGGTGGATTCGGATTCTCGACTTCAGGGTCATCTGGGGGGGACCCTCCTGATTGACGACGATCCAGGAGCGGTTCGGATGGGCGGTGGTCCCCGACCCTCGGCACCGACCCCCTCCGGGGGCGTGGCGGCGCGGGCTCCGGGGTCCGCCCAGCTTCATCGCAAACGATGACCGGGTGTCCTCCTCCCCGCGACGAGCCCGGCGGTCAGGCCGGGGGGCGCGGAAGGATCCACATCGGCTTGCCCTCCTTTGCAAACGGCGCGGCACCCTTGACGGGGTCAGTTCAGGCCACTAATTGTAATGGCAGGCCGGGACACAACTCACAAGGGGATTCAAGATCGTTTTCCTCTGATTTAGTTAGACCGTTATCATCCCGTCCAAACCTATTCAATCCTGCACATCCAGATCAACCGGCAGGCTCGCCCGGGCCGGCCGGGAAACCCGGGGAATCGCCCGGGAGACCCCGGCGCGCGGCCGTGCCCCCGCCGGCGCCGCGTGCGGGCCGCTGCGCAGCCGATCTCCGACTCGGATGCGGTCAAATCTGGCGAGTCCGACGGCCCGCGATTGCGACGCCCCGACCGGGCACGCCCCGGTCAGCCCGTCGCGACATCGGCGGTCCCTCGCGCAAAGCCTTGCGAAACCGATCCTTCCAGGTCCCCACCCCGAATCGTTTCGGACACATCCTCCCCCGCCAGTCCCCGGCCCCGACGCCTCGACGGGCCTCGAACCCCGACGTCGCGGCCGCAGGTACGAGAAAACGCCCCCGTCGCCGTCCGACTCCTCCATATTCGGCCGGGTCGTGTTGCATTTTTGCAACATCGGTCAGTCGGGCCTGACAACCCGCGGCCCGTCCCCGGGAGATCCACAGCTCTGATTGTCCACAAACGTTCACATTGATATTCATCAAGCGAGGGCTGCGCCGCGGCCCGGCGGCGGACGCCGAGGAGGGATCGTCGGGCTGGATGGACTCGGGAGTTCGCCGGGACCCGCAGGTCCCCGGCCTCGGCATGTCGCGCCGGAACCGCCTCATGCGTTCGCCAAGGCGTCGGGGACGGGGTAAACTACCTGGGACGTCCCGCGGCCGAGCCGCTGTCCCCTTCGCGCCGGGCGAACCTTCACCAGATCGCCCTACCGAGCGACGCGCCGGGCCGCGAAATTGGGCCTCCCGACCCGTCGACGCCCGCCTCGGACGCCGGATCCGGGGATCCGGGTTTGCGGTCCCCTCCGGCGTCCGATCGGGCGGCATCGGGAGGTGCCCGCCCGGCGCGGTAGCCCCCCTCCAAATATCACCCCGCCGAGGCCCGAGCCAGGCCCGCTCCCATGTCACAGCCAGTCCCGCCCGGCCCCTCGAATTCGCTCCCGACGGACCTCGCACGCCTCGCCCGCGCGGCCCGGGGCTCGGGCGACGGGTTCTGGGAGTACGACCACCGCGACCGCTCGGCCTGGTTCTCCGACGGCTTCCGTGACCTGCTCGGCGGCCCCGCGGCGCGACTCGACGCCGCATTCTCATCCTGGCTGGACTCGATCCATCCCGACGACCGGGCCCGCTTCGACGCCGCCTTCGCCGACCACCTGGCGCAGGGAGGCTCCTTCGAGGCCGAGGTCCGGCTCCGGTCGGCCGACGGCGATTTCCGCCCGTTCCGGGTGCGGGGCAGGGCCTTCCTGCGCGACGGGGAGGTCGCCGGGTCAGCCGGGTCGCTCTCGCCGGCGAGCGACGCCGCCCGCACCAGCCAGGAGCAGCTCCGCACGCTCGTCGACAGCATCCCCTCGGTCATCTTCATGAAGGATCGCGAGGGGCGGCACCTCCTGGTGAATGCGTTCTACGAGGAGGCCACCGGCATCCGGCGGGCCACCATCCTGGGCAAGACCGACCACGAGGTCATGCCGGCGGAGGTCGCCGACCACATCGTCGGGCAGGACCGGCAGGTCATGGACTCGGGCCACCCCTTGACGTTCGAGGAGAGCGTCCCCGGGCCCGACGGCACGCCCCGGCACTACCTCACCAACAAGGTCCCGCTGATCGACGCCGACGGCAAGGTCACCGGGATGTGCGGCATCGCCACCGACATCACCGACCGCAAGCTCGTCGAGCAGGAGTTGCAGAAGGCCAACTTCCTCTCCGACATGGCCCTGGAGCTGACCAACAGCGGCTACTGGCACATCGACTACCACGACCCCGACTATTACTACCAGTCCGAGCGGGCCGCTCGGATCGTCGGCGAGGAGATCAAGCCCGACGGCCGATACCACCTCATGAACGAGTGGTACAACCGCCTGATCGAGGCCGACGCCGAGGCCGCGGCGCGGACGTCCGAGAAGTACCAGGGGGCCATCGACGGCCGCTACCCGCACTACGACTCGATCTACGCCTACAAGAGGCCCCTCGACGGCAAGGTCGTCTGGCTCCACGCCGCCGGCTGGGTCGTGCGCGACGACGCGGGCAAGGCCCGTTATATGTACGGGGTCTATCAGGACATCACCGCCTCCCGGCACCTGGAGCAGGAGCTCGTCGCCGCCAAGCAGAAGGCCGAGGAGGCCGCGCGGGCCAAGTCCGACTTCCTCGCGAACATGAGCCACGAGATCCGCACGCCGATGAACGCCGTCATCGGCATGACCCACCTCGCCCTCCAGACCGAGCTGACTCCCAAGCAGCGCGACTACCTCCGCAAGATCGACGGATCGGCCAAGGCCCTGCTGCGGATCATCAACGACATCCTCGACTTTTCCAAGATCGAGGCCGGCCGGCTCGACATCGAATCGGTGGATTTCGACCTCGAAGAGGTGCTCGACAACCTCGCGAGCCTCGTCACCGTCAAGGCCGAGGAGAAGGGGCTGGAAGTCCTGTTCCGCACCGAGCCCGGGGTCCCGCTGCAACTCGTCGGCGACCCGCTCCGGCTCGGCCAGGTCTTCATCAACCTCGTCGGCAACGCGGTCAAGTTCACGAAGGACGGCGAGATCGTCGTCTCGACACGCATCCAGGAACTCCACGACGACGGCGCCGTGCTGGCCTTTTCGGTGAGGGACTCGGGCATCGGCATGACGCCCGAGCAGGCGGCCAAGCTCTTCCAGCCGTTCTCGCAGGCGGACACCTCGACGACCCGCAAGTTCGGCGGCACGGGCCTGGGGCTGTCGATCTGCAAGCGGCTGGTCGAAATGATGGGCGGGCGGATCTGGGTCGAGAGCGAACCGGGGCAGGGCTCCACATTCCATTTCACGGCGACCTTCGGCCGGCCCCGGAAGTCGCGCGAGCGGTTCTCCAAGCTGGTCGGCGACCTCCGGGGCCTGCGGGTCCTGGTGGTGGACGACAGCGAGACCTCGCGCGACATCCTCCGCGAGAGCCTCACCTCGATGACCTTCGAGGTCGAGGTGGCCGAGAGCGGCCCGGCGGCCCTGGTCGAGATCGACCGCGCGGCCGACCGCGGTCGCCCGTATGATCTCGTGCTCATGGATTACAAGATGCCCGGCATGGACGGCATCGAGGCCGGGCGGCGGATCAAGCAGGAGAAGGGGCGCAAGGTCCCCACGGTCGTCATGGTCACCGCCTACGGCCGCGAGGAGATCATGCGGCAGGCCGAGGGGGCCGGGCTCGAAGGGTTCCTCATCAAGCCCGTGAACCAGTCGGTCCTCCTGAACACCGTCATGGACGTCTTCGGCAAGGGGGGGCACCACCAGTTCCCCGCTCTGGCATCGCAATCGACCCCGCCCGGGGCGCTGGATTCGGTCCGGGGGGCCCGGCTGCTCGTCGCCGAGGACAACGAGATCAACCAGCAGGTCGCCCGCGAGATCCTCGAATCCTCCGGGTTTGTCGTCGAGATCGCCGGCAACGGGGTCGAGGCCATCGACATGGTCCGCAAGAACTCGTATGACGCGGTGCTGATGGACATCCAGATGCCAGAGATGGACGGACTGGCCGCCACCCGGGCCCTCCGGGCCGACGGCCGGTTCAACTCGCTCCCCATCATCGCCATGACCGCCCACGCGATGTCGGGCGACCGCGAGCTGAGCCTCGACGCCGGGATGGTCGACCACGTCACCAAGCCGATCGACCCCGACGCCCTGTTCGCCGTCCTCCTGCGCTGGGTCCCGGCCCGCGAAACCGCGGGAACGGCCCCAATTGCGGCCCCGGCCGCCTCTCCATCACCTCCACCACCCAACCAGCCGGGCCAGATCCCCGGCATCGATCGGGTCACCGGCCTGAAGCGAGTGGCGGGAAACCAGACGCTCTTCCGGAAGCTCCTGATCGACTTCCGCCGCGACTACGCCGACAGCCTCGACCGCATACGCAAGACGATCGACGGAAACCAGCTCCACGACGCCGAGCGGCTGACCCATACGCTCAAGGGGGTCGCCGGCAACGTCGGGGCGATGGACCTGCACCGCGCGGCCCAGGAACTCGACAACGCCCTCCGGCAGGGCGACATGGACCGGGTCGGGCAGCTCCTGCCGGACGTCGCCCGCGAGCTGGACGTCGTGATCCGGGGGCTGGCCCCGCTCGCCGCCGAGGCGGCCGAGGCCGGTGCCGCGACCAAGGCCGCGGCACCGGCCCCGGCGGGGATCGACCGGGCCGCGCTCGAGGCGTCACTCAGGGGGCTCTCGGAGCGTATCCGTAAGAATGACCCGGACGCCGAGCAAGCCCTGGAGGACGTCCGGGCCGCCCTCGGCGGGGCCCGGGCGAAGGAATTCGACAAGGTCGCCCTGGCGGTCGACAACTTCGACTTCCGGGGCGCGGCCAGGGCCCTCAAGGCGCTCGCCGAGTCCGAAGGCATCGCGATCGCCTAGAACGGCCCCACCGCGACCATCCACGAGTCGGAAGGTTCTCATGTCCAAGTCCCGCATCCTGGTCGTCGACGACACGCCGGCCAACATCAAGATCCTCGCCGATCTGCTCCGCAGGGACTACCTCCTGAGCGTCGCCACCTGCGGCGAGGATGCGATCGAGATCGCCGGCTCCGAGGACCGCCCCGACCTCATCCTGCTCGACATCATGATGCCCGAGATGGACGGCTACGAGGTCTGCCAGCGGCTGAAGGCCGACCCCAGGACCGCCGAGATCCCCGTCATCTTCGTCACCGCCATGACCGAGGTGGACGACGAGACCAAGGGGTTCGCCCTCGGCGCCGTCGACTACATCACCAAGCCGATCCGGCCGCCGATCGTCCAGGCCCGCGTGGCGGCGCAGCTCGAACTGTCGCTGGCCCGGAAGACCCTGGCGGCGCAGAACCAGATCCTCCACGAGTCGCTGGCGATGGCCGCCCAGGTGCAGCGGAGCCTGCTGCCCAAGGCCCCGCCGAGGCTGCCGGGCCTCGAGGTCGCCGGCCGGATGATCCCCTGCGACGCGGTGGGGGGCGACTACCTCGACTTCCTCCCCCCCGACGACTTCGCCGGCCGAGGCTTCGGCGTCGCGGTGGGGGACGTCGCCGGCCACGGGCCGGCCGCCGCGCTCCTGATGACGGCCGCCCGCGCCTGCCTCCGGATGCGAGGGGCCCGGCCGGGCGACCTGTCCGAGGTGGTCAACGACATCAACCGGCACCTGGCCACCGACCTCGGCGACGTCGAACGCTTCATGACCTTCTGCCTGGTCGAGTGCGACGGCGACACCCTCCGATGGGTCAGCGCGGGCCACGAGCCGCCGCTCCTGGTCGATCCCGCCTCGGGCACCACCGTCGACCTCGAAGGCGGCGGGCCCGTCCTGGGCATCGACCCCGACCTGACCTACGACTCCTACTCGACCCCCTTCGCCCCCGGCCAGGTCGTCGCCCTCTGCACCGACGGCATCACCGAGGCCTGGAACCCCGACGACCAGCAGTTCGGCCGCGAACGCCTCCGCCAGTCCCTCCTCGCCCACGCCTCCCAGGGCCTCGACGCCACCGCCCTCCTCAAGGCCGTCATGCGCGACGTCTTCGAGTTTCGCGGCGACGAACCCCAGCGCGACGACATCACCCTGGTCATCCTCCGACGCACCCCGTGACGCCCGAAGCCGCGCCGAACAACCCATTCGCGAACGCGCGGAACGAACCCAATTCGCCGCAGGTCGTTCGCGTGCCGACCTTTCAACATCAACACTCCAAAACGCTCCGAATCGGATCAAGCCGTCGGGCCCACGCGATTCCGTGGCCCCGGCGACTGTGCTCACTCCCGCCCTCCAAGCCATTCGCGACTCCTGCGAAACGAACCCAATTCACCGCATATCCTTTGACGAAGCACACTTAAGTATCAACACTCCGTAACCGAACGATCCCGCCCCGAATTGACAAGGAACCGGGCGTGCCCCCACAAGAGCCCGGCCCGATCGTTAGACGCTCCCGACCGCCCGGCGATTCGATCCATCTCACCAACTTTCCACCGGGCCCGCCCGCACAATCGGAACCCTCGCCTAGCGGCATCCCCACTGGCCCGGACGCGTACGTCGCTTTATGATCGGAGCGCTCGCCCTTACTCCCACATCGAAAGCGGCAGACCCCCGATGTCCCAGCCCGAGACGAACCGCAACCTGCTCTTCGCGATCATGGCCGTCCAGATGGACTTCGTCCCTCGGGATGCCATCGTCTCTGCGGTACTGGCCTGGACCGAGGACAAGGACATACCTCTCGGCCAGCTGCTGGCCGATCGCGGCGAACTCTCAACCGTGCGACGGAATCTCCTCGATCAACTCCTCGACGAGCACATCAAGGCCCACTCCAACGACGCAGCCCGGAGCCTCCAGGCTCTCAGTTCCACCGACGGCGTCGCTAATCTCCTCACCCGCGTCCCCGACGCCCAGTTCCAGGCCAGCCTCGGGCACCTCCGCGACAAGGGCCGGACCCAGGCGGGTTCCGACGACATCCTGACGAACGTTCCCACGCCCGGCGAGGTTCCGACTCATGTCCCCGCCGATGCCGGACCCAATGCGGCATGGACAACGCCTCTGGCCCCCTGGGGCAACCGGTTCCGCGTGGTGCGGAAGCATGCGGAGGGTGGGCTGGGGGTGGTATCGGTGGCGATCGACGACGAACTCGACCGGGAGGTGGCCTACAAGGAAATCAAGCCGAAGCACGCCGATCACCGCAAGAGCCAGGCCCGGTTCGTGATGGAGGCCGAGATCACCGGTAAGCTCGAACACCCCGGCATCGTCCCCATCTACGGCCTCGGTCACGACCCCCTGGGCCGGCCCTACTACGCCATGCGGTTCATCCAGGGTGACTCACTTGCCGAGGCGATCAACCGTTTCCACGACCCCGACGGCCCGTTCCGTGATCCCGGCCTACGCACGCTCCAGCTCCGCGAACTCCTCGGCCGCTTCCTCGACGTCTGCGACGCCCTCTCCTACGCCCACAGCCGGGGCGTCCTGCACCGTGACCTCAAGCCCGGCAACATCATGCTCGGGCCCTTCGGCGAGACTCTGGTCGTGGACTGGGGCCTCGCCCTGCCGCTCGACGAGATTCCCCAGGGAGTCGAGTCAACGCTTGGCCCTTTGAAGACATCCAAGACCGACAGCAGTTCGCTCCCCGGTGAGCAGGGCGAGGTCGTAGGGACGCCTCAGTATATGCCCCCCGAGCAGGCCGAGGGGGCTATCGACCAGCTCGGCCCGCGCAGCGACGTCTACGGCCTCGGCGCGATCCTCTACGACCTGCTCACCGGCCATCACCCGATCCAGGGTGAGACCAAGTCCGACATCCTGGCCGCCGTCCGCCAGGGCCGAATCCGTCCCCTACGCCATGTCCGACCCGAGGTTCCTCTCGCCCTCGAAGCCATCTGCCTGAAGGCCCTGTCTCTGCGTCCGGACGACCGCTACGCCCACTCCCGCGCCCTTGCCACCGACATCAAGTCGTGGCTCGCCGACGAGCCCGTTTCCGCTTACCGCGAGCCTGCCATCGACCGCGCCCGACGCTGGGCCAGGCGGCGCCGGGTGCTGGTCACGGGCGTCGCGGCCTCGTTGATCGTCGGTCTCGTCGGTCTCGGGGCCGTGGCCATCGTTCAGGCCAGGGCTAGCAGGGATCTGATGGACGCGAACCTTGTGCTCGACCAGCAACGCCTCCGCGCGGAGGACCGCGAGCAGCAGGCCATCGATGCGGTCAAGAAGTTCCGCGACGCCGTATTCAACGAGCCCTTGGTCATGAACACGAAGGACCTCGAGGCCCTCCGCAGGCGACTCCTCAAGGAACCCCTCGCCTTCTTCAATGCCCTCCGCCAGCGCCTCCAGGTCGACTACGAGACCCGCCCGGAATCCCTCGCCCGCCTGGCTGACGCGGCATTAGCCCTCGGCACCTTGACAAATGCGATTGGCGACACGAGCGATGCGATCTTGGTTTATGAAGAAGCCCGGAAATGCTATTATTCCCTCGTTGCCCAAAATCCGACCGTGACCGCGTATCGGAGTGCCCTGGCGAGTAGCCACAACGAACTCGGCCTCCTGCTCAGTAACATGGGCAAGCCCGACGCCGCGCTCAAAGCGTACGAACAGGCCCGGGAGATCCGGGAGGCGTTGGTGGCCCAACATCCCACGGCGAGCGAGTATCAGAACGACCTTGCAGGCAGCCACAACAACATCGGCAACCTGCTCAGTAACACGGGCAAGCCCGACGCGGCGCGCAAGGCGTACGAGCAGGCCCAGGGGATCCGGGAGGCGCTGGTGGCCCAACATCCCACAGCGAGCGAGTATCAAATTGCCCTGGCCCGTAGCTATAACAATATGGGTTTACTTCTGTATAGAACAGGCAAGCCCGACGCTGCGCTCGAGGCGTACGAGCGTTCCAGGGAGATCCGGAAGACGCTGGCGGCCCAACATCCCGATACTTCCGCCTATCAAAGCGCACTGGCAAGTATCCACAATAACATCGGTGTCCTGCTGAGCGAAACGGGCAAGTCCAATTCCGCGATCAAGGAGCACGAGCAGGCCCAGGAGATCCGGAAGACGCTGGTGGCCCAACATCCCACAGTGAATGAGTACCTGAGCGACCTTGCGGGAAGCCACTTGAACATCGGCAACACCCTGAGCGACACGGGCAAGCCCGATGCTGCGCTCAAGGCGTACGAGCAGGCCAGGGAGATCCAGAAGACGCTGGTGGCGCAAAATCCCACCTCGGCTCCGTACAAGAGCACCCTGGCGGGCAGTCACATCAACATCGGTAATTTGTTGCTTGCCCTGGGCAAGACAGACGACGCACTCAAGGCGTTCGAACAAGGCAGGGAGATCCAGAAGACGCTGGTGGCACAAAATCCCACCTCGACTGCGTACCAGAGCGGCCTTGCGGGAGGCCACAACAACATCGGCGGCCTGCTCAGTGCCACGGGCAAGCCCCACGACGCACTCAAGGCGTACGAGCAGGCAAGGGAGATCCAGAGGATACTGGTGGCGCAAAATCCTAGCGTGAGCGCGTACCAGAGCGAGCTGGCGGGCAGTTATTACAACATCGGCAACATCCTGTCTGCCACGGGCAAGCCCGACGCACGCAAGGCGTTCGAGCAAGCGAGGGAGATTCAGATGCGGCTGGTGTCAGAACTCCCAGAGAATACGGAGTATTTGAATAGTCTCGGTGGAATCCTCAATAATCTGGCACTCGTAGATCTCAATGCGAATCGCTTCAGCGAGGCCCGACAGGGATTGCGCGAAGCGGTAAATTGGCAGAAGAAGGCGTTGGCGGCAATCCCGTCTAATCTGCAATACAGGCAATTTCTGAAGAACCATCTCATCAATCTCCGAAAAGCGTGTCAGAAACTCGATGACAGGAATGGACTGGCCGAGGCCGAGAGGGAACTCAAAGCGCTCGCGGATTCCGACCCGGCACTGATCGCTCTGGATGCCCGACTGACTGCAATTCTCGCGGGGAAGGGAAAACCGAAGGACACGATCGAGCGGCTCCGACTGGGCCTGCGCGCCTACAACACGTCGCGCCACGCGGCGGCGGCCAGGCTTTGGGACGAGGCATTGACGGTCGAGCCGAGACTCGCGAACGATCGTGATGCCGGGGTCCGCTACGACGCCGCCCGCGCGGCGGCGCTGGCGGGGACGGGGCAGGGGAAGGATGATCCGACGCCGGGGGAGGGGGAGAAGGCGAGGCTTCGGGGGAAGGCGCTGGGGTGGTTGCGGGAGGAGTTGAAGGCGTGGGAGAAGGTGTTGAATTCGAACGAGGGGAAGGAGACGGTGGGCCAGACGCTGCGACACTGGACCCAGGACGCCGACCTCGCCGGAGTCCGCGAGCCTGCGTCGCTCGCGAAATTGCAGGAGGCAGAGCGGAAGGAGTGGGAGGGGCTCTGGAAGGATGTGGAGCGGCTGCGGGCGAGGGCGAAGTAGGGGACCGGGCGGTCTCCACGGGGGGATCGAAGGCGTGGAGTGCGGAAGCTCGCTTCCGCTGGGTTGTTGCGGAGCTTGCTCCGCATGCGGGATCGGAGCGGTGGCGGGTGACTGGGGGGGGGGGCGCCGGTGGGGTGACAGTCGAAGCGTGAACGTTCGATTGTGCGTGGATTCTCGGGAGCAAGCTCCCCCCGGGCGCGAGAGTCAGCAAGCGGACGCACTCCGGGTGGTCGTGATCGAAGGCGTGGAGTGCGGAAGCTGGCTTCCGCTGGGTTGTCGTGGAGCTTGCTCCGCGTGCCGGGTCGAAGGGGACCGCGAATGAGGCGGTTCGGGGCGGGTTGCTGACGATCTGTTGCCAACTCTCGGGAGCAAGCTCCCGCCCGGCGAGAGCGGAAGCAAGCTTCCGCACTCCGGGCGGTCGATTGGGTCGTTCGCGGTTGTTGGTGCGGGTCACTGGGGCGGGGCGGGGGTTTCCATCACGGCGGGGATCTCGACGGGGGCGCTGGGGCGCTTGCGGGGGGCGCCGAACTGGATGGTGAGGCCGGCGACGATCGAGTCGTACTGGGCGTCGACCTTGGCGGTGGCGACGGCTTCCTCGCGGACGCCGCCCTCGATGGCGTTGCGGAAGCCGTGGACGTAGGCGGCGGAGAAGGTGACGTCTTCCGAGAGCTTCAGAGAAGCACCGAGCGAGAGCGTGTTGGTGATGATCCCCGGGAGCTGGACATTGAACAGGGTGGCGGTGTCGGGGATGGGGTTGGTGTTGAACAGGTAGCCCGCGCGGATCGTCAGGCGGTCGGTCAGCTCGTACTGGCCGCCGACGGCGACGGCGAAGACGCTCCGCCAGCCGAGGCCGCCGTCGACGACCGACTGGCCGAAGAGGGCGGTGTTGGCGTAGTCCATGTAGCGGAGGTCCACGTCGATCAGGGCGCGGTCGATGCCCTTGTAGGCGATGCCCCACGAATAGATCGCCGGCACGGTCGCCTGGATGCCGATGCGACGGCCGGTGAGGTCGGGGGTCGAGGCGTTGTAGCCCCAGCGTTCCTGCCAGATCGGGCTCTTGTAGGAGAAGCCGATGTTCCAGTCGTCGTTCAGCTCGTAGAGCAGGCCGAGCTGGAAGCCGCCGCCCCAGAAGGTGCGGGAGTTGGTCGCCGAGGGGAACGAGTTCAGGCCGACGCCGTCCCGGGGCCCGGGGGCGAAGAAGGCGGGGGACATCCCCAGGTTCATGCTGCTGATGACCGGCCCGAGGCCGACGATGAGTCTGTCGTTGACCTGGTACGCCGCCGACGGGTTGATCGTGAGCATGCTGGCGTTCGCCCAGATCGGCCCGAAGCCGAAGGTGCGCGGCGGCTGGCGCGAGGCAAGCAGGGGGACGTTGTTGTTGCCGGCGAAGTTCACGTTGCCGCCGACGTAGCCGAAGATCCCCAGGCCGATGGTCACCGGCGAGGCGTCGTCGAGCTTGAACGCCGTGCCGACGGCGAGGTTGGGGATCACGCCGCTGTCGCTCCGCGAGACGCCGTAGCGGGTCTGGAGCGGGAAGCCGCCGATCGAGCCGGCGGGGATCCGGGTGGTGAGGTGCGTGCTGGGGATGATCAGCTCGGAACCGATCAGGACCTCGTTGCGCTGGAGCGCCCCGATGTTCGCGATGTTCCAGTAGCTGGACCCGAAATCGACCGGTGCGGCGGTCGAGGCGCCGCCCATCGCTCGGTTGATCGGGCCGGCCCCGGCGGCGATGAGCCCCTGGGCGCGGGCGGTCGTGGCCATCGTGGCCAGCATGAGCCAGGTCGCGGCCCACATGTGGTAACGGCGTGTCCGCACGTGCACGTCTCCCTTCGCACGACTCTTCGGCATAACCGCTACAGATTTCGGCGAACGTCCGGTTTCTCCTTGAAGAAAGTCCGGACCTTTGCCGAATTCCGCGCGGCGATCAGGCCGATGAATCGTCCGAGACGGAGACCGCCTCATCCCGGGGCGCGGGGTCGAGGATGGCGGGATCGACCCCGACCTCGGCGAAGAGTTCCCTCGCGAACGCCGTCGACGCCGGCGAGAGCGAGCGGTCGGCGAGCCAGGCGAGGCCGGGGTTGAAGTAGACGGGCGGGGCATCGAAGTTCAGCTTCACGAACTCGCCGCTGGCGATCTCGCTGCGGACCGAGTCGGGGTGGACGCAGGAGAGCGCCTCGCCCTCGCGGATCATGGCCTTGATCATCGTGACGGAGGTCGTATCGATCCTGCGGAGAACGAGTTGCGTCCGCCCTGCGGCGGCCTCCAGCCATTTCATGACGTTGTCGGGTACCGGCGGCCCGATCAACGGATACTCGACGATGGCGTTCGCCGGCGGGACCTCCTCCAGCGCCAGGGGGTGATCGCCCCGGCTGACCCAGATCCCCTGGACGGGCGGGAAGGGGACGACGTGGAAATCTTTCACGTCCCGCAGGTGGTCGACGTGGGCGACGAGGAAGTCGATCTCGCCTCGCTTGAGGGCGTCGGGGAGCTTGTCCCAGGTGTCGACGTGGAGCGTGATCGCCAGGCGGGGGAATCGCTTGAGCAGCCGGCCGGTGACCTGGCCGAGCCAGACGTCGGCGACGTAGGGCCCCGCGCCGATGGAGAGCTCGCCGGCGTCGAGGTCGGCGAGCTGGCTGATCCTCCGCTCCATGCCGTCGATCGCGGCGAGGACGTCCTTCGCCGTCTGGCCGACGACCTCGCCGAAGACCGTGGGCGAGACGGTCTTGCCGTGGCGGTCGAAGAGGGAGACGCCGAGTTCGCGTTCGAGCTGCTGGAGGCTCTTCGTGAGGGCCGGCTGCGTGAGGCCGACGTCCTCGGCCGCGCGATGGAAATTGCCGTGCTCGATCAGGGAGCAGACCTGCCTCAGGTGCCGGAGATCCATGCCGATTCCCTCGCGCTATCGACCCGATGAAGGCTCAACGAATGACCATCAGGCTGTTGCTTTCGGGTGGCTGATGCACCACATTCTTTCATCGATCGGTGTCATTTGATAACCGACGAGGCAACCTGCGCGGAAGTCCGAAGTGCGAGATTCGGCCGATCGCGTGAAGAGGGGCAGACGAATGGGCATCCGGATGAGGCGGGCCGCATGCGGCCGGGGCACGATGGCGGTGTTCCTGACATTGATCGCGGGCCTGGCGGTCGCCGACGACGCGCCGAAGGTCAACCGCCCGGCGATCCCGGTGCCGGACGCCCCGTTCGGCGGGGTGTCGAACCGGACGCTCGCGGGATCGAAGCCGGAATTCGAGCGCCCGGTCGCCGCGCCCAAGGGGGCGCCCAACGTGCTGCTGGTCCTGATCGACGACGCCGGATTCGGGAACCCGTCGACCTTCGGCGGCCCCTGCCAGACGCCGTCGCTCACGAAGCTGGCGGATCAGGGCCTGAGGTACAACCGGTTCCACGTGACCGCGCTCTGCTCGCCGACGCGGGCGGCCTTGCTGTCGGGCCGGAATCACCACTCGGTCGGGTTCGGCAACATCGCCGAGTTCGCCGGCGGCTGGCCGGGCTACAACGCGACCTGGCCGAAGAACGCGGCGAGCCTGGCGCGGATCCTCAAGGGCAACGGCTACAACACGGCGGCGTTCGGCAAGTGGCACCTGACGCCCGACGACCAGCAGGGCCCCGCCGGCCCGTTCGACCGCTGGCCCTGCGGGCTCGGGTTCGACCACTTCTACGGGTTCCTCGGCGGCGCCTCGGGCCAGTACGACCCGCTCCTGGCCGAGGACAACACGATCGTCGGCGTCCCCCGGGGGAAGGATTACTACTTCCCCGACGACATGACGGAGCGGACCGTCCGCTGGGTCCGCGACCAGAAGGCGCAGTCGCCGGATAAGCCCTTTTTCATCTATTACGCCACGGGCGCGAGCCACTCGCCGCACCACGTCCCCAAGATGTGGGCCGACAAGTACAAGGGCAAGTTCGACCAGGGCTGGGACGTGCTCCGCGAGGAGACGTTCTCGCGCCAGAAGGCCCTGGGCGTGATCCCGGCCGACGCCGTGCTCACCCCGCGCGACCCGGCGTTCCCCGCCTGGGATTCGCTGTCGCCGGACGAGAAGGCGTTCTACTCGCGGCAGATGGAGGTCTACGCGGGGTTCCAGGAGAACGCCGACCATCAGATCGGCCAGGTCGTCGACGCGCTCGAAGCCATGGGCGAGCGCGAGAATACGCTGATCCTGACCATCTGGGGGGACAACGGCTCCAGCATGGAAGGCACCGAGACGGGCACCTTCAACGAGATCACGACCATCACCGGCATCCCGATCCCGCCGGCGGGCCAGATGAAACTGATCGAGAAGTATGGCGGCATGGATGCCTGGGGCGGCGCGGTGATGCAGCCGCACTTCTCCTGCGCCTGGGCCTGGGCGGGCAATGCGCCCTTCAAGTGGGGCAAGCAGATCGCCTCGCACTTCGGCGGCACGCGGAACCCGCTCGTGGTCTCGTGGCCGTCGAGGATCAAGTCGCGGGGGGTCCGGGGCCAGTTCACGCACGTCATCGACGTGGCGCCGACGATCTTCGAGGCCGCCGGCATCACGCCGCCGGGGACGGTGGACGGGATCAAGCAGAAGCCGATCGAGGGGACGAGCTTCGCCTACACCTTCGACGCCCCCGACGCCCCCGAGCGGCACACACAGCAATACTTCGAGATGTTCGGCAATCGCGCGATGTACAAAGATGGATGGCTCGCCTGCGCGCGGCTCGACCGGATCCCCTGGAAGCTCGACCCGGCCACGCTCGCGAAGTTCGCCCCCGGCAGGTGGGATCCCGACAAGGACCGCTGGGAACTCTACGACACGAAGGCCGATTTCACGCAGTCCCGGGACGTCGCCGCCGCGCATCCCGAGAAGCTCGAGGAATTGAAGAAACTCTTCTGGGCGGACGCCGAGAAGTATCAGGTCACGCCGCTGCTCGCCGGATTCGCCCAGTTCTACGGCCTCAAGCCGCCGGGCGAGGAGCGCACGCGGTTCGTCTACTACCCCGGGACCGAGAACATCGGCGCGGGGATGATCCCGCCGATCTACAACCGCACGTTCGCGATCCAGGCCGACCTGGTCGTCCCGGAGAAGGGCGTCGAGGGGGTGGTGGTGGCGAACTCCGACGTGATGGGCGGGTTCTCCCTCTACATCGAGGACGGGAAGCCGAAGTACACCTACAGCTTCCTCGGCGTGAAGGTCGACACCATCGCCGGCACCGAGGCCCTGAAGCCCGGCAAGGCGACGCTGACGTACGAATTCCGGGCCGATGCGCCGGGCAAGATGGGCACCCCGGGCACCTCGCGGCTGCTGGTCGACGGCAAGCCGGTGGCCGAGGGGCGGCTGGAGTCGACCGTCCCGCTCCGGTTCACGACCTACGCCGGCATGGACATCGGCCGCGACAACGGCGAGCCCGTGTCGCTGTCCTACGAGAAGAAGTCGCCGTTCGCGTTCACGGGGACGATCGAGAAGGTGGAGTTCCGGCTCGCGCCGAAGTGAGGAGCCTCGGGGGTGGGGCGGCCTCGGATCCTCGTGGCTGGGCTCGTTCCATCGAGACCCCAGCCATGAGGGGAGAAAGCGGCAGCCGGACGGCCGCACTCCGAAGGCCGGTTACAGCCCCTTGCGGGCCTCGCGGCGCAGGGCGCCGGAGAGGAGCCAGTAGAGGCCGTCGCCGAGTTGGGCCTGGGTTTTCGGGTGGGCGAGATCGTGGGCGGCGTCGGCCTTGTCGAGTTCCGCGCGGGCCCCGGGCAGGTCGCCCCGGGCCTTGAGCGCCAGGGCGAGAGAGGCGTGGGCGACCGGCACGAACGACGGAGGCAGGGGCCGGGTCAGGGCCAGCCGGGCGCGCCGCTCGGCCTCGGGCGTGTCGCCCGCGCGGAGCTGGGCGAGCGACTGGAGCAGGTCGTCCTCGCCGGGCCGGTGGCCCTTGGTGAGGGCCAGGATCGCCTTCGTGAGCGAGGGCAGTTCGGGCGCGACGTCCAGCGGCCCGGGGGAGGACAGGGTGCTGACGAGGATCGGGTAGCGTTCCGCGATGGTCCCCGACCGGAGCCAGCTGGCCGCCCCCCGCTTCGCGGCCCGGAGCGCCAGGTCGTCCTTTCTTTCCATGAGGGCGAGCATCGTCATGTGGACGATCGTGATCGACTCGGCCTGCGCCGTCGCCGAGGCGGCCCCGGCGAACCCCCTCAGCGCGCGCGGGGCGTCGCCCCGCTCCAGCGCGGACCAGCCGTGATCGAACCAGGGCTGCGGGTCGTCGGGGAGCTTCCCTTCGAGGGCGTCGAGGCGGGCGTCGGCGGATTCGAATCGCCCGAGGCGCAGGTCGAGGGCGTGGAGCTCGGCGAGCTGGTACGGCGAGCCGGAGGCCTGCCTCTCAAGGGCCTTGACGTGGAAGTCGAAGGACGAGGCATGCTCGGGGGACGCGCTGGCGAATGCCAGGCCGAGGTGCCAGCCGAAGCGGCGGGCCTTCGCCGCGCGGTTGCGATCGGCGATCGACCCGTCGTCGGCCCTCCAGGTGACGATCTGCCCCTGGGAGTGGGTGGCGGCCAGGGTCTTGCCGTCGGGGCTGAAGCGGACCCGGGTGTTGTAGGCGGCCCCGGGGTTCGCGTCGCGGATCGGCAGCCGGAGCACGGACCGGCCGGTCTGGGTGTCCCAGAGGGTGACGAGGGTGTGGCTGGCGGTGGCGAGGCGGCGGCCGTCGGGCGAGAAGGCCAGGGTGTCGGGCCAGTCGCTGGTCTCGGACTGGAACCGCTCGTCCCCCGACTCGACGTCCCAGAGGCCGACGCGCGGCCCGTCGTCGGTCGTGGAGACGAAGGCGAGGAGGCGGCCGGAGCGGTCGAAGGCCACGGGGAATCTCGGCGGTGTCCCGCCGTGCCAGGGGTAGTCCCGGGTCCTGACGAGTCGCCCCGTCGCCCCGTCGAGGATCCGGATCCGGCAGGTCGGGAACGGCTTGGAGGCGTCGCCCGCCCGGTAGACGAGCGAGGACACGGCGAGACGCCGCCCGTCGTCGCTGATCGCGAGCCCGCCGCAGAGTTCCCCGTCGAGGGGGGATCGCCAGGTCGGGGCGTCCCCGGGCGCGTCCCACGCGGCGACCTCGGAGCTGGGCTGCGGGATCCGCCGACTCTTCCAGCCGACGGCGGCGACCCGGCGGCCGTCCCCGTTCAGGGCGACCCGGTTGATCATCCCGGCCATGCCCGAGAAGGCGCCGTCGGGCCGCCCGGTCGCGACGTCGAACCGGTTCAATCTGTTGGTAAATCGGTCGGCCGCGACGCAGGCCCGGCCGTCGCCGGAGAATTCGGCCAGGTGCCCGGGGATGAACGCCTCCGTGGCCACGTCCAGGCGCCTGCGGCGGAGCAGGACGCCCGAGCCCGCCTCCCACTCGGCGAGCTCGGCCATCGGGAGCCGGAACCCGACGACCCGGTCGGAGTCGGGCAGGAATGCGAAATCCTCGACCTTCGTGAAGACCTGGGAGGGGGTGAGCCCCCGCTTCATGCCGTACAGCGAGAGCGACTCGGGGGAGCGGGTCAGGTCCCAGACCTTGACCGTCCCGGACCAGTCACCCGAGGCGAGCGTCGAGCCGTCGGGCCCGAAGGCGAGGGTCTGCACGGCCGCCTCGTGCCCCCGGTAGGCCTCGTTGCCCCGGCTGTCGAAGAGGTCGATGACCCGGACCCGGCCGCTGCGGTAGCCGATCGCCATCGCGCGGCTGTCGGGCCGGAACGCGCCGCTGGAGGGCGCGTCGCCGGGGTCGTCGAGGCTCAGGTGGCGTCGCCCGCTGGCGACCTCCCAAACGGCCATCGTGGCGTCGTGGAGCAGCACCGCGAGCCAGCGGCCGTCGGGGCTGAAGTCGGCATGCTCGATCGAATCGGGGAACGGCAGCCGGTTCGGATCGCGCGACGGCTTGCCCGTCTCGGGGTCCCAGACGCTGACCTCGCTGCCGGCCGCGAGGAGGGAGATCCGGGCGTGGCCGTCGGACTCGGTGAACCGCGCGGCCCGGGCGCGGGGGAAGGTGCGGAGGGTCGAGCCCGTCGCGGCGTCGAGCAGGAGGGTGTGGCGGAGGTCGATCGCGAGGAAGCGTCGCCCGTCGGCGGAGAACGTCCCGTCCCCCCCGAAGATGTCGACGTCATTCCGTTCCCAGGCCAACTTGCCGGACGCGAGGTCCCAGAGCCGGAGGGTCGACTTGCGGGACGGGCCGCCGGCGTCGTGGGTCACGAGGGCGCGGCCGTCGGGGCTGGCGGCGATCGCGCTGATGCTGTAGAGGTCGGGGAGCTCCAGCCGGGCGAGCGGCTTGCCGTCGCCCACGTCCCAGACGCGGAGGTCGCCGGGCTTGTTCTCGTCGGCGTTGAGGAAGTGCGGCTCGCCGCCGCCGACGACGAGCCGGCCGTCGGCCAGCGGGGCCAGGCCGAAGATCCAGGTCCGGTGGCCGGGGAAGCTGGCGATCTCGGCGTTGAGCCGGGCCCGGAGGTGCGACCACTCCCAGTCCCGGCGGTCGACCTCGCCGCCCGAGGGGACGCACTGTGAGAGGTTGAGCAGGGCGTTCGAGACGTCGCCGAGCTGGTAATTCAGGTCGGCCTGCGAGATCCGGCTGTAGTAGACGTTGGCCTCGGAGCGGTCGAGCGACTGCTCGGCCTCGACCCGGCGGGCCTCGGCGTGCCGAGAGGCGTTCTCGGCCTTGAGCCAGAGCGTGCTGACGGCCGCGAATCCGAAGGTGAGGACCATCAGGAGGGTGGTCATCAGGCCGGCGACCGCGGGGTTCCGCCTCGCCCAGCGCAGTGCCTGGCCCCACTGGCCCAGCGGCCGGGCGCGGATCGGCTGGTCGTCGAGGAACCGCTGGAGGTCGGCGCCGAGTTCGGCCGCGGTCTGGTAGCGTCTCGACGGCTCGCGCGAGCAGGTCTTGAGGATGATCGTCTCGAGGTCGCGGGGCAGGGCGGGCTCGATCTGCCGGGGCGGGGCGGGGTCCTCGTGGAGGATCCGGTGCATCAGGCGGGAGCGATCGTTGTCCTCGAAGGCGGGCCGGAGGGTGGCGAGCTCGTAGAGGGTCACCCCGAGGCTGTAGAGGTCGCCCCGGGTGTCGGCCTTCTCGCCCTGGAGCGCCTCGGGGGGCGCGTAGCGGAGGGTGCCGAGGAAGGCCCCGCTGTGCGTGAGGTCGGCGACCTCGGCCAGGTCCTTCACCAGCCCGAAGTCGGTGACCCAGATGCTGGCCCGGTCGTCGATCAGGAGGTTCGAGGGCTTGATGTCGCGGTGCAGGAACCCCTCGCCGTGGGCGTGGTCGAGCGCCTCGGCGACCTGGAGCCCCAGCCTCGCGACCGACTTCCAGTAGGCCCGCCCCTCGCCCAGGCAGTCGGAGGCCGCGACCAGGGTCGGGGTCACGTCGCGGCCGACCTTGCGCGCGCTCCTGCGGGTGCGCAGGACCGAGTCCAGGCCCCGGCCGTGGATCAGCTGCATCACGTAGAACGGCACGCCGTCGGCCTCGCCGACGCCGAAGACCGGCACGATGTGCGTGTGATGCAGCCGCGCGGCCGCCTGCGCCTCGCGCCGGAACCGCGACAGCAGCCGGGGGTCGAGCCTCGCCTGCTGGGGCAGGACCTTGAGCGCCACGCGTCGCCCCAGCGCGATCTGCTCGGCCTCGTAGACGACCCCCATCCCGCCCCGGCCGAGGACCCGGATCAGGCGGTAATCGCCGAGGATCTCGGGCAGTTCCGGCTCGGCCGACAGGGCCTGGAACTCGCCCGAGCGGCGCCGCAGGCCGTCGACGACCGAGTCGGTGATGTCCTCCATCCCGGCGACCGCCTGCTCGCAGGTGGGGCAGAGGTCGAGGTGCTCGGCGATGGAGGTGATCTGGGGCTCGTCCAGCGTGCCGAGGACGAAGGCCGTCAACTGGCCCGGCGACGGACAGGTCTTCGTGTCCATAAGGATCGCACGCTCCGGGAGGGGGGCCACCACCTGGGGCGAGGGGCACCTCCCCAATCTATCGAGTGAGTGTAACACGACTTTCCGCGCAAATCGTTGCACCACCCCCGGGCGATCCCATACGATGCACCCCAGCCCAGAAGGCAACCTCTCCACGGGGCGAGATCGCAACGAATGGCGGCCGAAGAGCAGACCTCCGTCACATTGCTCCAGCGCATCCGCGAGGGCGACAGCGCGGGCTGGAACCGTGTGATCGAGCTGTATGCCCCGCTGGTGAGCTTCTGGTGCGAGCGCCGGGGGGTCCCGAGGCGGGACGTGCCCGACCTCGTTCAGGACGTCTGGGCCGCGGCGTCGTCGGGGATCGGGGCCTTCCGCCGCGACCGCCCGGACGACACGTTCCGGGGCTGGCTGCGGGGGATCGCCCACAACAAGGTGGCCGAATACTGGCGGAAGCAGGACGGCCAGCTCGGCCCCGCCGGCGGCTCAACCGCCTACGGCCGGCTCCAGGAGATCCAGGACGGCGCCGAGGGGGCCTCGGCCGCACTCGACCCCGACGAGAAGAGCCAGCACAGCGACCTCTACACCCGCGCCCTGGCCATGATCCAGGGCGAGTTCGAGGCCAAGAGCTGGCAGGCCTTCTGGCGCACCGCCGTCGACGGCCAGGCCGCCACCGACGTCGCCGCCGAGCTCGGCATCTCGGCCAACGCCGTCCGGATGGCCAAGAGCCGCGTCCTCCGCCGCCTCAGGGCGGAACTCGGCGAATTGATCGACTGATCCGGGTGCGACGCGGCACCCATCGGGCGACGCCGCGATCGGGAGCCGATCCCGACCCGATCGCGTCATTCCCATGAACATCACAGTCGATCCCACCGTCAGGCTCGCGGCCTGACGGCCGGGGCGCGGCTGTCCACATCCCGAGACGCGCGTTGCCCCGCCGCGACAGGGCCGCGCAAAAAAATGCCCGGGGCGTGTTACAGCGCGGCGATCCCTCCCTCGTGAGGCGACGCGCCGTGACTCATCGAGGCGGCGCGGAAAGGGACGCGATCAATCCGGACGCGGGACGGCCGCTCGGCGGCCCCCGTTCGCCGTGCGCGCCGATAGTGACCATCTGACCTACCCTCCAGGAGTTGCCGCGATGTTCCATGACCGGAAGAAGTCGTCGAAGGCGGACCGCAAAGCTCGGGATCGTAAGCGTCGCTTCAAGCCGGCCGCGCATCTGGAACGCCTGGAAGACCGCCTCACCCCCGTCGTGACCGCCAACCTCACCGCGGGCCAGCTCAGCGTCCTGCTCTCGGCCGAAGGGGACCGCGCGAACATCATCGGCAACACCGGCACCGTCTCGGTCTACTCGGGCAGCACGCTCGTCGGCTCCTACGCGGCCTCGAACGTCGCGAGCCTCAGCGTCGACGGCCCCGACGGCGTGGACGACCTCGACGCCACCATCCAGGGAACCATCAGGCTCACGGGCAACCTCAGCGTCACCGACCTCGACGGCGTCACCTTCGCCGGCGGCGCGTCGACGCTCGTCTCGGCGGGGGGCATCAGCGTCGACTCGCAGTCGATCCTGGTCCAGGGCGCGACCCTCTCGACGCGGAAGATCAACGCCAACCAGGACCCCGGCACCGCGCCTTCGATCGCGACCTCCGGCCCGATCACGCTGGTCGCCCCCGCGATCGTGGTCGCCGACAGCTCCCGCCTGCTGGCCCACGGCTCGGGCTCGGGCTCGATCTACCGGACGTTCCCCGGCGGCGACGTCACGATCACCGCCCGCGACGAGAGCGTCTCGGAGTGGGGCCTCGGGCTGATCAAGATCAACTCGGTCGACCCGACGGCGACGATCGCCATCGGCGCGGCCCGGATCACCGGCAAGGCGATCAGCATCGACGCCACGGCGACCAACTCCAAGACCCTCGACCTCGAGACCGACATCGCCGACGACACCCGGGCGATCGCCACGGCCGACTTCAACGGCGACGGCCGCATCGACCTGGTGACCGGCAACAACGGCGGCGCCACCCGGCTCTACCTCAACAACGGCACCGACCAGCCGCTCGAGCTCGTGGCGGCCAAGGACATCACCGGCGGCTACCTCACCACCGCCATCGCCGCCGGCGACCTCAACAAGGACGGCCGGCCCGACGTCGTCCTGGGCACGGGCGACGGCAAGGTCGTGTACCTCCTGAACAAGGGCGGCGATGACCCGTTCGCGGGCTCCGTCCCGGTCGTGCTCGACACCGCCGGCGCGATCAACGACCTCAAGCTCGCGGACTTCAACCAGGACGGCCGGCTTGACCTGATCACGGCCTCCTCCGACGCCATGGGGAAGGTCTACCTCAGCGGCGCCGGCTCGGTCCTGAGCGCGGCCTCGTACGAGGTCGTCCCGATCGGGGCGACGACGATCGCCGTCGGCGACTTCGACGGCGGCGGCGCGGGGATCGACTTCGTCGCCAGCGTCGGGGGGGCCTCGGCGCGGTTCTACCCCAACACCCTACCGACCCTCGGCTCCTTCACCGCCAACCCGTTCGCGGGCTCCGTCGCCGTCACGGTCGCGGGCACGGCGGGCGCGACCGACATGGTCGCCGCCGACCTGAACGGGGACGGCCGGCTCGACCTCGCCATCGCCCGATCCAAGGCCGCGCCCCTCGTGTTCCTCACCAACGCGACCGGCTCGCCCTTCCAGGGCGTCTCCGCGTCCGCCGTCGGCGGCGACGCCTTCGACAGCACCGCGATCACCGTCGCCGACCTCAACGGCGACGGCAAGCCCGACCTCATCGTCGCCAACAACGACGGCCCCGTCCGGCTCTATACCAATAAGCTGGCGACCGACGGCAAGTTCGACGCCGCCGACGCCCACGAGGACGTCCAGCAGGCCTGGGACGTCGAGCTCGCCGACGTCACCGGCGACGGCAAGCTCGACCTCATCGTCGGCAACGGCTCGACGGTGCAGGGGGGGACGAACCTCCTGAGCGCCGTCTACGCCAACACCGGCGAAACGAAGGACCCCTTCGGCGACTCCGACGCCCAGCTCGTCACCCCGGAGAACGAGCTGGCCGACGAGGTGACCGCCTCCGACGCCCCGCTGCTCGAATTCCTCGAAGACCTCTCGCTGCTCGCCGCCGTGATCCGGGTCGAGCCGACCGCGACCGTCGTGGTGAACTCGGGCGCGATGATCGAGGGGTCCGGTTCCGTGCGGGTGACGGCGAGCGCCTCGGCCGAGGCCTCGGTCGACACGATCGGCGCCTATCTCGGCTTCAACTACGCCAAGGTTGCCCCCACGGCGACGGTCTGGATCCTGGGCAACGCCCAGATCAACGCGCAGGGGGATGTCTCGGTCACGACCTCGACCGCCACCTCGCTCGACATGTCGCTCTCCGTGCCGTCGAAGGGGGCGGTGGGCAACCTCGTCGCCTCCTACGGCCGCACCGACGCGACCTCGACGATCCGGCTGGCGTCGCCCGCGAGGGTCAGCGGCGGCAACGTGCAATTCTCCTCGACCAACGAGGACCACATCAGCCAGACCGCCAGCTCGATCGGGTTCCAGAGCAGCAAGTCGGTGGCCTTCGGCATCTGCGTCACCGTCGGCGACTACAACTCCACCGTCGACGTCGGCGTCGCCGGCACCGTGGTGGCGCGGGGGAGCGTCAACGTCGTCGCCCAGTCCGACCGCCCCGAGAACGTCACCCGGGCGAGCTCCTCGGTGATCGACTCGCTCCAGAACAAGCCGGTCGTCGGCTCGATGATCAAGGGCGTCGGCTCCCTGCTCTCGAAGTTCAGCGTCACCCAGAAGCTCGGGCAGAGCGTCAAGACGCCGAACGAGGACAGCAAGCTGTCGCTGGCCGGCGCGGTCAACGTGAGCGACAGCGACAACACCGCCCGCGCCTCGATCGACGGGGGCGCGAAGGTCACCGCCAACGGGATGGTGAGCGTGACCGCACGCGCGACCGACGACTTCCAGGCGAGCGCCTCGGCCAGCGCCGGCAACGCCAAGAAGCTCAGCCTCGGCGGCGCCGTGAACGTCGCGTTGACCGACAACGACGCCACCGCGACGATCGGCAACGGCGCGCAGGTCGACGGCAACCAGGGGGTGCGGGTCAATGCCGAGGCGTATCGGCCCCGCCGTTTCGAGTACCTGGGCCTCGACCTCGCCCTGCCCGACAGCCACACGCCGAAGACCACCGACGAGATCACCAGCACCTACGACCAGGGCTACACGGTCGCGGACTTCATCGACCTGGCCACCGACGTGGTCAAGTCGGCCCTGTTCACCGGCTCCGAGCTATCCGGCATGGCGAACACCCTCGTCTACTCCGGCGCGTCGGGCACCAACGACGACGCGGTCGGCATCGCCTTCGGCATCACCTACCTCGACCTGGGGAACCACTCCGACGCCAGCATCGGCGACGACGCCCGGATCAATCAGGACACCAGCCGTCTCGCCTCCTCAAGCCAGGACGTGAGCGTCACCGCCAGCAGCTCGGTCAGCACGCTGAACGTCGCGGGCCAGGCCAGCGCCTTGAAGTTCAAGGGGGCCTTCGGGACGCAGGGGGACAAGGGCGCCTTCGGCGGCATGGGGGACGTGATCGTCTATGACAACGGCGCGAGGGCCCACGTCGGCGACCGCGCGGCGATCCGGGCCGCCCGCGACGTCACCGTCTCCAGCGACGCCTTCCACTACAACCTGGAGATCGTCCAGGCCGGCGCGGCGGCCGACAAGTACGCGTTCGAGGGGTCGATCGCGTTCTTCGACATGACCGGCAAGTCCGAGGCCTGGGTCGAGGACACCGCCCGGATCGTGGCCCGCGAGACCGTGAACGTCCTGGCCACGCAGGACGTCTTCCTCGCCAACGCCACCGGCGGCCTGGTCGTCGGCGGGACCGCCGGCGTCGGCATCTCCGGCGGGATCAACGTCGCCGACATCCAGACCCGGGCCTTCATCGGCGACACCAACGCCACCACCCCGGGCTCGGCCGCCGGGGTCTCCGCCCGGAACCTCAACGTCAAGGCCGACACCTCCTCGCGATACTGGGCCTTCTCGATCTCGGGCGCCGTCGGCAAGGGCAACCTGAACACGGCCGAGAACAACGACGAGTTCCTCTTCAGCGAGGTCGACGACAGCGGCTTCGCTCAGCAGCCGGTCGACACCCGGGAGGGGGGCTTCGCGCTCTCGGGCGCGGCCGTCTTCCACTGGATCGACGAGACCACCGAGGCGTACGTCGCCGACACCGGCCCGGTCCTCGTCCCCGGCACCGTCGCGATCGACGCCCGGTCCGACGGCTGGTACATCAGCGGCATCGGGAGCTGGGCGGGTGCGAACAACTCGGGCATCGGCGGCGCCTTCGGCGTCACCCGGCTCGACCAGGACACGCACGCCTACACCGGCAACGTCCGCATCGACGCCGGCACCCTCTCCGTCACGGCCGACTCCGACAACCTGATCGTCGTCGGCTCGGCCGGGGCCTCGGGGTCCAAGAACAAGAACTCGGTCGCCGGCTCGCTCGGATTCGTCCGGCTCTGGACCGACACCGTCGCCGAGCTGGGCGCCGGCACGCAGGCCTTCGTGACCGCCGGCCCGACCACCGTCCGGGCCGACGACGAGCTCGACCTCTGGAACATCGCCGCCGCCCTGACCTTCGCCACCGGCACCGACACCAAGTTCGCCGTCGGCGCCGCCGTCGCGCTCGACATCGTCGATCCCACGGTCAAGGCGACCATCGCGCCGGGCGTCGTCGTCAACAACACCGGCGGCGACGTCGTGGTGTCGGCGATCGGCGACCACGACCTCTACACCATCGGCGCGGCCATCGCCGGGGCGACGAGCGGCGGCACCGGCGCCGCCGGCTCGGCCGCCGCCGTCCAGATCGACCCGACGATCGAGGCCACGATCGGCGACGGGGCCAACGTCTCCGCCGCCGGGACCCTCTTCCTCGACGCCCACCACGACTACGACGAGGTGATCGTCGCCGGCGCCGGGGCCGGCGGCAAGGAGGCCGGCATCGGCGTCTCGATCGGCCTGACGCTCATGGACCGCTCCGTCAAGGCCACGATCGGCGACGGGGCCATCGTCAACGCGCAGGGCCGGGGCGCCGCGGCGGCCGACCCCGACGGCTCGGGCCCCTCCGGCCGGGGCGTGATCCTCGACGCCACCGTCACCGAGGACCTGCTCAACATCGCCGGCGGCGTGGTGATCTCGACCCAGAAGGCCGGCGTCCAGGGCTCGGGCGTCATCTCGATCAAGGACACCACGACCGAGGCCAGCATCGGCGACCGCGCGATCGTCACCGCATTGCCCGGCATCCTCGCCCCGGACGCCGTCCCGGGCGTGCGGCTCCGGGCCGACCACGACACCTCCGCGATCGAGGTCGCCGGCGGCTTCCAGGGGGCCAAGCAGTTCGGCCTCGGCCTGGCCGCGACCGTGCTCGACCACGACCGCACCACGCTCGCGCGGATCGGCGACGCGGCCATCGTCCAGGCCAGGGGGGACGTGCGCGTCGAGGCGCAGGCGACCGGCACGACCATCGCCGTGGCCGCGGCCGTCGGCGGCGCCGAGTTCGGCGTCGAGGGATCGGCCGTCGCGCTCGACACCGACAACACCACCGCGGCCTCGATCGGCGACCGGTCCATCGTCCGTGCGGGGGGACACATCGTCGTCGCCGCCGACCACGCCGAGGACACCACCGCGGTCGCCGGGGCCGTCGGGATCGGCAAGACCGGCGGCTTCGGGATCTCCGTCGTCGCGATCCTCGAGGACGACACCACCCACGCCACCGTGGGCGAGTCCGCCGTGATCCGGGCCGACGCCCTCACGCCGACCACCACCGCCTACCTCGGCGACCGCGACGGCTCGAACGAACCCGTCGCCACCAGCGTCCGGGGCGTGGCCGTCGGGGCCACCAACGACGCGGAGATTCTGACCATCGCCGGCGGAGCCGCCGGCGCGGGCAAGATCGGGGCGGCCGGGTCGGTCACCTTCACCAAGCTGAACCAGGACACCGGCGCGGGGATCGGATCCCTGGCCCGGGTCGACAGCGCGGCCGACGTGACCGTCCGGGCCGACGACCGGCTCCACCTCCAGGGATTCGCAGGCCAGGTCGCCCTCTCCGGGTCCGTCGGCATCGGGGCCGGGGCCGAGGCGGCCGAGATCACCAAGTCCACCCTCGCGGCGATCGGCCAGGGCGCGATCGTCAACGCGGCCGACGACGTGGAGGTCAAGGCCCGCTCGAACGACAACATCCTCTCCGTCGCCGGCTCGATCGCCATCGGCGGCAGCGGGGCGGGCGTCGGCCTCTCCGGCAGCGGCTCACGGCTCGACCTCGACACCCACGCCACCGTCGGCGACTACGCCCAGGTCACCGCCGACGGCAACGTCGTCGTCGCCGCGCGGGGCGACCTCGAAGTCCTGGCGGTCGCCGGCAGCATCACGGGCAGCTCGACCGCCAGCGTCGGCGGCTCGGCCGCGATCACGCTGGTCAACCAGGACACCCAGGCCCTGATCGGAGACGGGGCCGTCGTGATCGCCCGCGGCCTCGACCCCGCCACCACGGTCGACACCGGCGACTTCCTCACGACCTACTCCAACTACTCCTCCACCTCGCCCTACAAGCCGCCGGTGGTCAAGAACTACAACAACATCCGAGACGCGGCACTCTCGGCGGATTCGGACATCGCGCCGAAGTCCCGCCAGGCCCGGGGCCTGGCCGTCTCGGCGGTGACCGATACCCGGCACCGGACCTTCGCCGTCAGCGGCGGCGTCGCCCAGGGGGCGGTCCAGATCTCGGGCAACCTCGTCCTGCCCGACGTGGTCACCCGCGCGGCCATCGGCGCGAACGCCGCGATCAACCCCGACCTCGGCGGGGCCAGCGAGGCCCAGGGCGTGCTCGTGACGTCGGGCACCAACTGGTACCAGCTCAACGTCGCCGGCACGCTGGCCATCGGCGAGGGGGCGGTGAACCCCGGATTCGCCGCGCTCTCGGGCGACTTCACCACCGAGTCCTACGTCGGGCCGGGGACCGTCGTCCGCTCGCTCGGCGACGTGGTCGTGGACGCCAATTCGCTGGTCCACACGCTGCCGATCTCGGCCGGGGTCAGCGGCGGGTTCGGCGTGGTGGTCGGCTCGCTCAGCCTGATCGACATCGATGTCAACACCTACGCCTACCTGGCGGGCACATCGGTGACCGACGCCGACGGCAACGTGGCGGTCACCGCGGACAGCCAGACGATCTCGACGATGATCGCAGGCAACGCGTCCCTCAGCGGCGCGGGCCTGGGCGCCGCGCTCGACTTCGTGCACATCGCCAAGGACACCCGGGCCTACGTCGGCGACTCGGCGGTGGTCAACGCCCGGGGCAACCGGGCCGGCACGACGGCCATCTACGACGGCACGGTCAGCAACCTCGGGGTCTACGGCACCCGGAACGTCCGCGGCCTCGCCGTCCAGGCCCACTCGGTCGAGTCGCTGTTCAACATCGCGGCGGCCGGCACGCTCGCCGGCACCGTCGGCTTCGCCGGCACGGTCACGATCGAATTCGTGAATGCCAATACCTACGCCTTCATCGGCGACTCCGCCCGGATCAACCAGGGCGGGGCGCAGGGGGGCGTCGACCAGGACGTCGTCGTCTCCGCGATCGACGACTTCAAGGCCTTTGCGGTCGCCGGGGCGCTCTCGGCCGGGCTGGCGGCCATCGGCCTGGCGGGCGGCGTGGACGTCGGCATCCTCCGCAATGACACCCGCGCCTACATCGGCAACGACGCCCAGGTCGACGCCCGGGACGACGTGGACGTCGAGGCCAAGGCCCTCCGCGACATCCAGAGCTACGCCGTCAGCGTCGGCGCGGGGACGGTCGGGCTGGGGGCGGCCGTGAGCGTCTGGTCGATCGGCGGCACGCTCTCGAGCACGGGCCTCACCTCCCTCATCGGGGACGGCAAGACGCTCCAGGACACCAGCGACTACATCGACGACGCCCTCTCCACCTCGACGCTCAGCGGCCTCTTCGACGGCTACAGCGACGACACCGACCAGGGCGACCTCTTCAACCGGATCGCCGAGGGCACCGCCAGCGGCGACGCCCCGGCGGGCTCCGCCGACCTGCTCGGCAGCTCCGCCCCGGTGCAGACCTTCGCCGGGATCGGTGCCCGCGCCCGGGTCAACGCCGGCGGATCGATCGACGTCCACTCCTCCGAGACCATCGACGTCCGCAACATCGGCGGCGGCGGCTACCTCGGCCTCTTCACCACCATCGGCGGCTCCCCCGCCATCCTCACCATCGACAGCAGCACCGCGGCCGCCGTCAACGCCTCGGCCCGGCTGGAGGCCGGCGACGAGATCAAGGTCCGGGCCAAGCAGTACAACACGGCCCAGCTGCGGTCCTACGGCGGCAGCCTCGGCGGATTCATCGCCCTCACCGTGCAGTATGCGACCATCGAGGACAACAGCGACGTCTCCGCGACGATCGGCGACGGTGTCGTGATCCCCCAGGCGGACTCGGTCCTCGTGGACGCCCGCCTGGTCCGAAACCTCGCGACCTACGCCTTCGGCGGCAACGGCTCGCTCGGGCTCGCCGGGGGCGCGGCGATCGCCGCCACGTACGCCGACGGGTCCGCCACGGCCTCGATCGGCGATTCCGCCCGCATCGGCGCCGAGCCCGGCCAGTCCGTCGGCTCGGTCACCGTCACGGCCTTCGCCCAGGACGAGCTCTACGCCACCGCCTACGGCGTCCAGGTCGGCATCGGCGCCGGCGCGTACAACCTGGGGGGCACCTACTCGACCCCGACCGTCACCGCCAGGATCGGCGCCGGCGCGGACGTCGAGGCCAGCTCCACCGACATCCGGGTCGACGCCTCCACCCAGGCGATCCTCTCCTCGTCCATCAGGGGTGTCGACGTCGGCGGCCTCTCGATCGGTCTCGCCAAGAGCACCACGAGCGCCAAGCCGACGGTCACGGCCGAGGTCGACGACCTGGCGACGGTGGTCGCCGCCCGCGACCTCATCATCGACGCCTCGGCCGAGGTCTACAGCGCCGCGGCGGGCGATGCGTCCGGGGGCGGGTTGTTGAAGGGCCACGGCACGGAAGTGAACGCCTACGCCGAGCCCGAGGTGCTGGCCAGGATCGGGACGGACGCGCACGCCACCGCCGGCCGCGACGCCTCCGTCACCGCCGGTACCATCATGCACGTCTTCTCGACCGCCGGGGGGATCACGGTCTCCGGCCTGGAGGTCGGCGGCAATTACGCCACGGCGACGATCACGCCGCAGACCCACGCGGTCATCGCCGACCGCGCCCGGCTCCTCGCCGGCCGCGACATCACCATCGACGCCACCAACGTCGGCGACCGGACCGAGGACGGCGTGACGAAGGCCGGGATCGTGGTCTACGCCCAGGGGTCCAGCGGCGCCCTGGTCGGCGCCGTGGGCAGCGAGGCGACGCTCAACCTCGCGCCCGAGGCCTCCGCCCGCGTCAGCCAGGGGGCCCTGGTCGACGCCGTCGGCCAGCTCGACCTCCACGCGAAGAACCGCCTGTTCCCCAACATCAGCGCCGACAACAACATCTACAGCCTGCTGTCCATCGGCAGCACCCACACCTACATCAACATCAACCGGCCCGACTACAACGACGCCGGCGAGGGGGCCAACACGCTGGCCAAGGCCGACGCCGGCAGCCACATCGAAGCCTCCGGCCTCCGAGTCCGAGCCGAGAGCGACCTGCACATCGTCAACCTCTCCGACGCCTACCAGTTCGGCGTCGGCCTGGCCGGCTCCGGCTACTCCGACATCGCGTTGACGACCGAGACCCGCGCCGAGATCGACGGCAGCGCCCGGGGCCTCACCTCGCTCCAGCTCCGGGCCGAGGATGACCTGCTGGTCAGCGCGACGGCCAAGGAGAACGCCGACGGCATCGGCGGCGTGTCGGCCGAATTCACGATGGACGCGGACACCCGGGTCCGCGCCGTCGTCGGCAAGAACGCCTCGCTCCGGGCCCCCAGCATCTCGATCCGGGCCCTCGCACCCGACCGCATCGTCAACGTCTCGGCGAACGCCGAGAACGACGGCGCCTCCAAGACGAACACCGACGCCGAGCTGATCTTCGACAGCCTGGTCGAGGTGAACCTCGGCGAACTCGCCGAGGTCATCGCCCGCGACACCCTCGCCCTGGAGGCCCGCGCCGACTACAGCGGCTTCACCAGCCAGGCGATCTCCGACGTCGAGGGCATCTCGGGGGCGTCCGCGACCGCCACGACCGACGTCAACAGCTCCGCCTACGTCGGCCTCGTCGCCGGCAGCGTGGTCCAGGCCCCCGACATCTCGATCAAGGCCGTCACCATCGCCCGGACCATCGCGAGCGCCACCAAGACGAACAACGGCAATAGCTCGGCCGGCACGCAGAATCTGACCGAGGACCACTACGCCAACATCGGAGTCACCGGGACCATCCGGCTGACCTCCGACATCGCCAACCGCCTCATCATCGCGGCCGACGGCTCCGTCGACCCGACCAGCACCATCACGCCGCAGACGACCGCCGACGGCATCGTCGTCCCGACCGTCAAGGTCTCCAGCAGCGACGCCAAGCCCCTCAGCCTCATCCTGGAGAGCAAGGCCGACGGCAAGGCCGGGGGCCTCGTCGGCACCGGCAAGGTCGAGGTCGTCCGGGACAACAACCTGGAGATCGTGAACAACAGCAACCGCAACCTGATCCTGGGGATCATCAACCTCGAAGCGGGCCAGTCCCCGTACACCTATGTCAATTCGACCGCCGGCAGCATCGCGGTCTTCTTCGACAACCACCAGACCCTCTCGGTCGAGAACACCTCGGCGTCGGACGTGATCTTCTCCAACGCCGCGATCGTCGAGTCGGGCACGATCCGGGTCGTCAATCGCGGCGGCAACATCCTCTACCCGACGACCTTCCGTTCCGCCGCGAGGTTCTTCGACCTCCAGGCCCCCAACGGCTCGATCGGGCAGGCCAACCAGCCGCTCCAACTCACCTTCGAGGGGGGCGGCGACATCGCCGCCTCCGCCGGCCTGGACGCCTGGCTCTCGGTCGACCGCCGGGGCACCCGCGAGATCGGCCAGATCAACGGCGTCTGGGTCTACAACGAGCCCGCCACCATCTCCTCGATCGTGGCCGGACGCGACGCGAGCATCGTGCTCCTGCCCAGCCAGGGCATCACGCCCGCCGGCGCCACGGTGACCGTGAGGTCGGATTACGACCTCCAATCCCTCCAGGCCGGCCGGAACGCCTCCTACGACAACCGGAACGGCCACACCCGGCTCACCCAGGTCGTCGCCGGCAACGCGATCGACGTCCGCACCGGCGGGCAATTCTTCGGGATCCCCAACGGCAGCCAGAACCTCATCGCGCCGCAGGCGGTCGTGGTCGCCACCCAGGGCGTGGACCTCTTCCGCACCGCCGTCGATCGCCTGGCCGTCCGGGCCGGGGCGGGCCAGGCCTGGTTCGTTGACCAGCTCGGCTCGGGCACCTGGACCCTCGCCCAGATCGGCGACGTCAATGGCATCAGCGCGGGCGGCTCGATCCTCCTCCAGTCCGCCAACCGATCGATCGCGGCCGAGGGGGCCATCGGTGGCGGCAACGACGTCACGATCTCCTCGGGCGGGTCCATCGACGTCTACGGCGGGATCAACGCCGGCCGCGACCTGAACCTCACCGCGACCCGGGGCGTGACCTTCCGCGCCAACTCGCTGACGACCACCGTCCGCAACCTGACGGCGGCCGCCGGCACCGACTTCGCGGTGGAGCAGGGGGCCCGCCTCAACTCGCTCGGATTCATCAACGTCCGTGGCGCCCACGACGTCCTCCTGGCACCGGGGTCCGCCCTGGCCGCCACCGGCGACATCATCATCGTCGGGGCCGAGTCTCCCCAGTCCGCCTCGGTCAAGCTGCTCGGGCAGATCACGTCCGCCACCAGCGTCACCGCCGCGGCGGGCGGCGGGGCCTCGGGGGTCGGCGTGTCCTCGATCGAGGTCGGCGGGTCGATCGACTCGCCCAGCTCGAAGGTCACCGTCTATCGCGGGGTCAACGCCGTCCGCGTCAACGCCGTGGAGGTGGGCAAGACCGTCACGATCAACTCGTTCTCCGGGACCCATGCCGTCACCGTCGGCGACGGCTTGCTCGCCGGGATCAAGGGGAACCTCGTCGTCGCCCGCGACCCGAATAACTTCACGAGGCAGCTCACCCTCAACGTCAACGCCACCGGCGCACCCGTCTCGGGCCAGATGACCTCGTCGCAGATCACCGGCCTGGGCATGGCGGGGAACATCCAGTTCGCCAACCTCGCCGCGCTGAACGTCAACCTCGGGAACGGCCGCGACACCTTCAGCGTCCTGTCCGTGCCCGCCACCACCCTGACCACCGTCAACGGCGGCGGCAACACCGACGACATCCGCGTGCTGCTGGACGGCATCAACGGCCCCGCGACCGTGAACGCCCCCAACAGCACCATCACCCTCTGGTACCAGGCCGACCCGACCACGCTCGCCACCCAGGCGGCCCGGCTGAGCTACAGCGGGGACGTCCTGATCCTCGACGCCTCGAACCAGAACTCGGCCGCGACCTGGAGCTACGACGGCCGGGGCGTCAAGGTCCGAGGCACCGAGCTGGCCCGCAGCACCGGATTCGCCTCGCTCGGCCTCTTCGCCGGCAAGTCGACGGCCGACCGCCTCGACATCCGCACCAACGTCGCCGGCGGCCAGTACGCCGAGGTCAACGCGAGCTTCATCTACCTCGCCAACTACCCGAGCACCGGCTCCGGCGGCCCGCTCATCTACCCGACGGGATTCGAGACGGTCTCCATCACCACCGAAGGGGGCAACGACTCCATCAAGGTCGTCGAGACCAACCCCGGCACGACCCTGCTGATCGCCACCAACGGCGGCAATGACCAGATCAACGTCCTCGGCATCGGCCTCCTCGGCGCGGACAACGCCAAGTCGGTCGTCCAGGCCGACGCGGGGGCCGGCAACGACCTGATCTACCTCGACAATTCGACCCCCGGCGGCATCGCCGTCCTGGTGCCGAACCTCGGGACCGACACGGTCGACATCCGCCAGACCCCGACGGGCCAGCAGACCTCCGTCCAGATCGGCCAGGACGACGACACCATCTCGATCCTCGGAGACCGACTCGGATCCAGCGTCAACATCAAGGGCGCGGGGATCGCCACCGGGCTGCTCTACATCGACACCCAGGGCAAGACCATCGACCGCACCCGCAGCACCGGCCTGCCGGTCGACGGCCCGCCGGCCCCGGGCGCTGTGGGCTCGCTGTTCGCGACGGGCACGACCGGCGGCGTGTTCTTCTCCGACGTCAAGTCGTTCAACATCGTGGCCCCGCCCGTCGCGAAGGTCACCAACGCCGACGCCAGCAACCGGATCACCATCCGGCTCGGCCAGTCCCTCAGCCTGACCGCGCAGGGCCACACCCGGCCGAACAGCGTGTTCGCATGGGACCTCAACGGCGACGGCATCGACGACTTCTTCGGCCGGACCCAGACCCTCACCGCCGCCACCCTGAACGCCTACGGGATCCGCACCATCGGCAACTACACCATCCGCCTCCGCGTGACCGACAACCTCGGCAACACCGCCTTCACGACCGTCACCCTGGTCGTCACCCGCTAACCCCTCCGGCCCGCCGGCGACGCCCCCCGTCGCCGGTCGGTCATCAGGACCTCCCGGAGTGCGGAAGCTTGCTCCCGAGAGACCGCATCGAGTCGACAGTCGGGAGCTTTGACCGGGCGCGCGGAGCAAGCTCCGCGAGAACCCAGCGGAATCGAGCGTCCGCACTCCACGCTTTCGGCGAGGCGGCCAGCCTCCCGCAGCCCGACCGAGATACCATCACATCCGCCACGTCGTACCACCAGATCGGGTCTCCAGAGCCAGGCCGGAAAGCCCCGCGTGTCAGGGCCCTGGATTTTCGGGTCGGGAGACCCGCTCCTGTGGTACGTGGTCTCAGGCTTGGGGCGGGGTCGGGAGACCCGCGCCCAGCGCCTTCGGGCGGGGCGCTCCCTGGGCAATCGCGAGGTCCGACTCGATGGGGGCTTGAACAAATCGCCCGCAGACCGTATCTCCAAACAAGGTTAAACAAGCAGCAGGGACAGTCAGGGCCCGGCCATGTTGCGGATCCTCGGCAACGCGACGCGGCTCTGCGACGGGATGACCCGGCGCGACCTGCTCCAGGTCGGCAACCTCGCGGCCTTCGGGCTCGGCCTGGGCCAGTTCCTCCGGGGGATCGAGGCGGGGGCGACCCCGCAAACCGGCCCGGAACTCGCCGCCAGCTTCGGCAAGGCGAAGTCGTGCATCCTGCTGTTCCCCTACGGCTCGCCGCCGCAGCACGAGACCTTCGACCCCAAGCCCGACGCGCCGCTCGAAATCCGCGGCGAGATGGGGTCGATCGAGACCAGCCTCCCCGGCCTGCGGATCTGCGAGGGGCTGCCTCGCATCGCGAAGGTCATGGACAAGGTCACGGTCGTCCGGTCCATGACGCACCCCTATCCGCTCCACGGCCTCGCCTACGCCGTGAGCGGGATCCCGGCCTACACCCCGGCCATCGAGACCATCCTCCGAGAGCCCCGGCACTGGCCGTTCCTCGGATCGATGGTGGATTATCTGGACGAGCGGAACGCCCCGCCCGGCGCCGAGCCGGTCTTGCCCCGCAACCTCGCGCTGCCGTGGGTCCTGAACTCGAAGGTGAGCGACCTCGGCCTGCTCGCGGGCCCCTACGCGGCGTTCCTCGGCCAGGCGTACGACCCGGTCTGGACCGACTACACCGGCAAGGGGATGCAGGCCGCCCCGAAGATCACCGCCTCGCAGGCCCAGACCTTCCTCGACCCCTACAAGGCGACCGCACCCGACGGCCACTTCGTCATCGCGCCCGAAGGCCAGCTCGCGCAAGGCTTGCCCGCCGGCCGGATCCTCGGGCGCAGGACGCTCCTCGATGAGTTCGACAGGGCCCGCGCGCACGTCGAATCCCGGGCGGACACCCACGCCTTCGACCGCCACCAGGCGCGGGCGCTGTCGATGATGACCCAGCCCCGGTTGCGCGAGGCCCTCGACGTCCGCCGCGAGCCGGAACGCGTCCGCGAGCGGTACGGCCACACCCTCTTCGGCCAGTCCTGCCTGGCCGCGCGGCGGCTGATCGAGGCCGGCGGCCGGTTCGTCACCGTCTTCTGGGACTGCTTCGGACTCTTCGGCACCGGCGCCTGGGACACCCACGCCAACCACTACCCCCGGCTCAAAGAATACCTCCTCCCCGGCTTCGACCTGGCCTACTCCGCACTCCTGAACGACCTCGACGAGCGGGGCATGCTCGACGAGACCCTGGTCCTCTGGCTCAGCGAGCACGGCCGCACTCCGCAGATCGACTCCAAGCCCCCGGGTGCCGGCCGGCACCACTGGAGTCGGGTCTACTCGACCGTCTACGCCGGCGGCGGCGTCGCGCGAGGACGCGTCATCGGCGCATCCGACCGACTCGGCGGCGACGTCCGCGACAACCCCGTCTCCCCGAAGGACATCCTCGCCACCGCCTTCCACCTCCTCGGCCTCGACCCCGAATCCCTCGTCCCCGACCGACTCAACCGCCCCATCCGCGTCGTCGGCGAGGGCCGCGTGCGCCCGGAACTGCTCTGATCTCCCGCCCCCCCGGAGTGCGGAAGCTTGTACGCGCTGGGCGAGCATCTCCCGATGCCGCCCCACCGGAGATCGAAGGTGGCCAGCGGACCGGATCTCCCGATCCGTCGACGATGGCGAATGACGACGGATCGGGAGATCCGTTTTCGCCGTACGGCGCGTCATCGGTAGGGGCAGCATCGGGAGATGCTCGCCCAGCGCAATCCGATCCGGGTTCGCGGTACGGCGCGTCATCGCATCCCTTTGGTCCGCGAAGCACCACACCCGACCATCGGTCAGCCCGACCGGCATAACCGCGCCTTGATGCTCAAACGTGTCCACGCCTCCCCTCCAGCGGACACGTCCTCCATTCCGATACGAACTTGACGCCCTCGAAAGGGCGGGCCGATCCGACTCGATGGAGGAGTCGCGCGATGGAGCAGGGCGGGGAACGGATCACGACGCGGAGCACCGCCGGGGCATCCCCGCGCGTTCGCCGTTGGTTCCTCGTCGCCCTGACGTTCCTCCCCGCCTGCGCCGCGCCTCCGCAGTACCGGCCGAGGCTCATCCGGCCGGCCCATCACCGGCTCTTGCCGAAGCATGGGGCGTCCTACGCCGACCTGGCCGCTGCGGTCGAGCAGCCGGGCGGGGCGTCGCCGGAACGCCTGCTGGAACTCGCGAAGCGCGCGGCGAAGTCCGCCGGCCACAACCCCGACGAGGCCATCGCCGCCTATCGCGATTCCGCCGCGTATGCCGTGTTCGCCCTGTCACTGGCGGGCCCGGACCAGCCGAAGCTCCGCGACGAGGCGGTCGACCGCCACAACCACGCGGTCGAGCAACTGATCCTCGCCTCGGGCGCGGGGGAAGAGAAGCGGATCGACCCGGCCTGGAAGTCCCGACTGGAGTCGTCCCTGATCGAGATCGCCCCGTCGGGCCCGACTCTCCCGATCGTGCCCAACGATGCGGTCTGGATCGCGCGGAATTCCAGGACCAGCCACCTGGAGCGGGTCCAGCAGGCCGGGTTGGGTGTGCCCCTGGTCTCGGTGAGCCACTACCCCGACCGCCAGGCCGAGCCCGATCGGTTCCTGCCGAAGGACCTCGAACTGCCCGCGACCGCCGTGATCGAGCCGCAGGGCCCCCTCGAAGGCGGGGCCTGGCGGCTCCAGCCCGTCCGCCTGAACCTCATCGACCCGAAGGGCGAGACGCACCTGACGATCCCGGGCAGCCCCTGCCGGATCCCCCTGGCGTACGACCTCACGACCCCGCTGGCGCACCAGTTCCTCGCGCGGCCGATGCTCCAGTTCTCCTGGGTCGGCCTGCTGGATCCCGACCGGGCGAACCTGCCGTCGGGGATCTTCCTCCAGACGCCGTATCAGCCGGGGAAGATCCCCGTCCTGTTCATCCACGGCCTGTTCTCGAACCCCGAGGCGTGGCTCCGGATGGCCAACGTCCTCCAGGCCGACCCGGTGCTCCGCGAGCGCTACCAGTTCTGGTTCGCCTTCTACCCCACGGGCGCGCCGTTCGCCACGTCGGCGCTGCGGATCCGCAAGGAACTCGCCGCCGTTCGCGACGCGATCGACCCCGGCCACGCCGACCCCGCGCTCGACCGCATGGTCGTCGTCGGCCACAGCCTCGGCGGGGTGATCTCGCGGCAGATGCTCCAGTCGAGCGGCGACGCCCTCGAAAAAGGCCTGTTCACGATCCCATTTGAACAGGTGAAGATGTCCGACGAGACCCGGCGGCTACTGACCGAGCTGATGTATTTCGAACCCGTCCCCTCGATCGGCCGCGTCGTCTTCCTGGCCGCGCCCCATCGCGGCAGCGGCGTGGCGAACCAGTTCATCGGCCGGTTCACCGACGCCCTCGTCCGGCCGCCGACGAGGCTGCTCGAACTCCACAGGGAGGTCATCGCCCTGAACGGCCGGAAGGTCCTCACGCCGGCCTTCCGCCGGCGACCGCCGAGCAGCGTCGACAACCTCAAGCCGGACAGCCCGATCCTCACGGCCCTGGCCAACCTGCCGATGGCCCCCGGCATCCCCTACCACTCGATCATCGCCACGCTCACCCCCGAAGGCCCGCAGTCGCTCTGGTCCGACGGCGTCGTCCCCTACTGGAGCGCCCACCTCGACGGCGCCCAGTCCGAGCACATCATCCGCTACAGCCACTTCGCCAACGAGCCCCTCTCCGCCGCCGAGGAGGTCCACCGGATCCTCCGGCTCCACCTCGACGAGAACGCCCAGTAGGGTGTGGTGCGACGCGGACCAACGGGACGCGAGGCTCCGCGCCGACGGGTGCGCCCGCACGAGGCAGGTGCGGAGGCCGCGAGGACACGGCCACCACACCCTACGAGGGGAAGCACTTGCCGAAGGCCACGAGCCACTTCGGCGAGCCCTTGAGCCGGATCTTCCCCCGGATCAACGCCCAGACCAGGCTCTTCTCCTTGCGGAGAAAGCCGATCCACGTGGACGCATCCGCCCGGACGGTCAGATCGGCCACGCCTTGCAATCCTCGCTCGACCGAGATGCCCTTGTCGCGGATCACCACCGTGGCTTCGTCATTCTCCGATCCGTGAAAGAGGAAGTGATACCGGGCCGAGAGCCCGTCCGACTGCCCGCGCTGGAAGACGATCGGCATCGCCGAGAGGAACCCCTCGACCGAGTTCGGCCGCAGGCCCGAGTGGACGGGCTTGAGCGTCTTGTGCGGGAACCGCTTGCTCGCGTAACCCTGGGCGTCGGAGCCCTCGACCACGTACAACGTCTCGGGCTTGCTCCGCAGCGGCTCGACGACTTCCTCCAGGAACTGCCCGCGCGAGGCCAGGAACGGGCCGATGACCTCCTCGCCCGCCGGGCAGACGGCGAGGCAGTACGCCGCCTTGTAGTTCGGCCCGAAGCTGAGGCTCTGCCAGGTCGAGACGGTCTCGGCGTCGCTCACCCGGCGCCGGTAGTCGATCGCGTCCTTGCTCTCCACCACGTTCTCGACCCAGTCGCCGAACCCGCCCATGAACTCGCGGTAATTGTGGGTGTAGCAGGCGGAGAAGTCGAAATGCCCGTCCGACCCGATCGCCCCCACCGGGCAGGCCGCCACGCAGAGCTTGCAAGACAGGCAGGGGTTGTAGTCGATCGGCCGCGACTCCTCCGAGATCGGCGCGCCCACGACCACCGTGGCCAGCAGGAGGAAGTTGCCGAATCGGGGATGGATCACATTCCGATGGATGCCGATCCGCCCCAGGCCCGCCGCCACCGCCACCGGCTTGTGCGAGACGATCCAGCCCTTGCCCGGCCAGCGATTGGTCTCCATCGGGAACCCCATCGACGGGTTCGCCGCCCTGATCCCGCGCCGTTCGAGCGCCCGCACGACCGCCCGGGCCACCTCGTCGGTGTGGTCGCCCGTGTGGTGGAACTCCAGGTTCGAAACCGACCGCGCGGGGCTCCGCACCGGCTCGCGGTTCATCCGGCAGACGATGCTCACGAGCGCCGTCGCCCACGGGAACGCCGCCTTGATCTCGGCCCGCTGGTCGTCCAGCTCCGCCCGGTCCAGCGACACGAACCCAACGTCATCCGCCCCCGCCTCCAGGCAGACCCCGCGGAGCCACTCGACGTCGATCGCAGTCTGTTCTTCGACCGCCAGCCGCCCCTCGCGATACCGGACCACCGTCGGATGCTCGTCCAGCCGGGACATGGGACCTCCTTTTGTTGTGTCTACAACTTGGGTTCGAGTGACGACCGATGTCGAGGAAACCAAGCTCATCGCAACGCGTTGGGCGAGGAGCGTAGGCGCTGGGCGAGGGTCTCCAGACCCCGCCCCACGTGGGAACGTAGGGGCCACCAAACCGGGTCTCCAGACCCGTATTCTGTTGGCCCGGAACGGGTCTGGAGACCCGGTTTCGTGGTACTGCTTCTCAAGGTAAGGGCGGGGTCTGGAGACCCTCGCCCAGCGCACCGCGCGTGTGTCCGGCGAGTTAGAGGGGTGTGAGTTTATCCCGAACCGCCGGGGAACCCTAGCCGCGCGGCGATCCGGTGGAGCGCCTCGACGCCGTCGGGCTGGAGCAACCTGGCGGCCTCGGTCTGGGCTTTCTCCCAGGCGGGGAGGGCCTCGCGGACGAGGGCCAGGCCGGCGGGGGTGAGCCGCAGCCTCTGGTTCCGGCCTCCGCCGGGGGGGTCGGACACCACCCAGCCGGCGGACTTGAGGAACTCGACGTCCCGGCTCAGGGTCGAGCGCTCCAGCTTGAGCGCCCGCGAGAGGTCCACCGGGCGGACCTCCCCCACGCTCGCCAGGGCCACCAGGAGGTTCCCCTGGCTGATCTTCAAGTTGTAGGGTCGCAGCACGTCATCATACAGCGACGTGATCACGCGGCTGATCAATCGCGCCCGCACCGCGATGCACTCGCGGGCCATGCGCGCCAGCTCGGGCTCGGGCGATCCGGTCGGCTTGCTCATGTCTATGTTGTGCCCACAACAACGCCGCCCGTCAAGGGGACAACAAACCGGATCGCCCGATCCTTCGACCTCCGTATCGGAAGGCGGATCGGGAGATGCTCGCCCGGCGCACCCGGCTTCACCGACGAAGCCGGTGGAGAGCGGGCGTTTCGCTCCCGCGCTCCAAAGAAGAAGGCCCGCGACCGTCGCTCGGACGGCCGCGGGCCTCTCGATGGATTCCATGGCTCCGATCCGGGCTCAACGATCGCTGAGCTTGCGGAGCAGGCGGAGGATTTCGAGGTACAGCCAGACGAGGGTCAGCATGAGGCCGAAGGCCCCGTACCACTCCATGTACTTCGGCAGGTTGTGCTCGGCGCCTCGTTCGATGAAGTCGAAGTCGAGCAGGAGGTTGAACGCGGCGAGCCCGACGACGAACACGCTGAAGGCGATGCCGATCGGGCCGGACGCGTGGATGAACGGCATCGACGTGCCGAACAGGCTCATCACCATCGAGATCAGGTACAGCAGGCAGATCGCCCCGGTGGCGGCGACGATCGCCCCGGCGAGTTTGCCGGTGACCTGGATCATCCGGGTCCCGTAGAGGAACAGCATCACGAACGTCACGCCGCCGGTGGCCATGACGGCCTGGATGGCGAGCCCGGGGTACTTCTGGTCGGTGAAGAACGAGATCCCGCCGAGGAACACGCCCTCGAGCGCGGCGTAGACCGGGGCCGTCCAGGGGGCGGCCTTCTGGGAGAAGATGGTCACGAACGCCAGGATCGTGCCGCCGAGCGCCGCGCCGAAGAACACGGCGGGCTTCAGCTCGTTCGCTTGGATCTGGGTCCAGGCCCAGCCGGCGGTGCCCATCAGGATGGTCAGGAGCACGAGCGACTTGACCACGGTGCCCTGGACCGTCATCACGGCCGAGCGGGGCGAGGCGTAGTCGAAGTGGCCCAGCAGGTTCTCATTGAAGGCCGGATTGCTCGATTGCACGATGGTCTCTCCCTCGAAAGGCAGTCGGATCGCTCGGCGGGGGTGGACCGTCACGATCCCCGGTGCCCTGGGCATCCCGCGTTGGCGGGACTCGGCCCCCGTCGACATTGATTGTTGCCGATCACCCGCGCCCTGGCAACCAGGCTTGCGGGGGGAACCGGACAAACCGGCCGCATCGGGCCGTCGATATCCGATTCTTCGATGGATCGGGCCGGATTGTTCACGCTGGCGATGCCTGCGGGCAACCTCAGCGTCCGCCCGAGCCGCCGGCCGAGGTCGAGGTCGTCGCGGGGACCGTCCGGGGGTTCGGGCTGCGGTACTCGGACCGGCTGATGGCGGCCAGGGAGTCGGGGGCCCTGGCGAGGAGCGCCTGGATGCTCCGGGTCGAGGAGAAGATGCCGAGCGGCTGGCTGTTGTTGAACCGCGCGTGGCCGACGCAGACGCCCACGACCGAGCCGTCAGGCCGGAATAGCCCGCCGCCCGAACGGCCGTGATCCGGCGGATGCGCGGTGATCAGGAACGGGCGGTCGCCGCCCCCCCGGTTGAAGTCGAGCCGGGCCTCGCCGAGGACCTCGGTCACCCAGCTGCTCAGCTTCGCCCCGCGGTCGATCCCCAGCGAGGTCACCACCGTCTTCGGCGTCGGCTCCTGTTCGGCCGGGGCGACCCTGGCCAGGAACGGCAGGCGCGGTAGGCCCTTGATCCGGACGCGGAGCAGGGCGAGGTCGGCGTTGGGATCGCTGGCGACCACGGTCGCGGCGTACTTCCTCGGCCAGTTGGTCTTCGCGAGGTTCTTCTCGCCGCCGACGTTGTAGCGGTGCAGCTCGATGAGCGCCTGGCCGTCGGTGTTGATGACGTGCCAGGCGGTCAGGACCCAGGTGTCCTCGGGCTCGGAGGCGATGAGCGTCCCCGACCCCTGCGAATGCCCGCGCCGGACGATCACGGTCGGGCGGAAGGTGACGTCATCGGAGACCTTGCCGGCCTTCGGACGCTCCTGCTCGATCTGCCGGGCGTCGATCCGGGTCGCCCCGGGGGGGATGACGACGGCCGGGCCGTTGAAGTCGGGGGGGACGTCGTAGCCGAACTCGAACGCCGAGGAGGCGGCGATGGTGGGGATCGCCGCCAGCCAGGCGAGCAGGGCCAGGGTCCGGCGTCGGGGGTTCCAGAACGGGGTGCGCATGGGCGACCGGGGTCCGTCACGTCGGGGGGAGCGTCCGAAACCGCGAAGGATGACACCACGCATTGTCGCCCGCCCCCCCGCGCCGGGGCAACCCCCGGCGCGGGTGTCGGGCTAGGACGTTCACATCACGACACAGTCAGTTCGCGGTAGGTCGTCTGGGACAGGCCGCTGGACGAGCTGACGGTGAGGTAGACGCGCACCGTCGCCCCGGCGACGGCGTTGGTGGGCACCAGGAACGAGCCGTTCTTCACGCCCGGGTCGGACAGGAGGATGGGCGCGACGGAGCCGCCGGGGTTGATCAGGTCGACCCGCCAGTTCAGCGAGCTGACCGGCAGGTTCTTGCCGTTGTTGTCCTGGCCATAGCCGGAGTACGCGAGCATCTGACCCGCGTGCGCGGCCGTCCCGACCGCCGGCGCGAGGATCGTGGCCGAGGGAGGGGCCTCGTTGGTCACGGTCAGCGTCGCCGGGTTCGTCTTCGCCGTGCCGCTGGCGTTGGTCGCCACAAGCAGATACGTCGTTGCGCTATCGGTCAGGGCGACGGAGTTCAGCGTCAACGTCGATCCGGTCGCGCCCGGGATGTCCTGGCCGTTCTTCTGCCACTGGAAGGTCAAGGGCTCCTTGCCGTTGATCGCGGCCGAGAACGTCGCCGGCTGGCCCACGGCGACGGTGGTAGACTTGGGATCCAGGATCACCGTCGGGGCGTCGGAGACGGTGAACTGGATCGCGTTGAGCGTGCCGCTGTCGGCGCTGTTGCCCCGCGCGAGGTAGACCAGGCGGCCGTCGCCGGCGACCTGCATGTCGACCGGGGTGTCGGCCGTGTTGGTGGCAAAATTACCGACCTGGGCGGTCTGGGGATCCAGGACCCGGATGGAGTCGTTCTTGGCATCGGCGAAGAAGAAGTCGCCAACCAGGCCGGCGGGGAAGGTTGCGGTGGCCGGGCGATAGAAGGCCCCGCCGGAAAGCTGGCGAGCCTGGGTTGCCTTCTTGCCGCTGGGGACCGTGGCCAGCGGGCTCGTGACCAGGAAGGTCTTGGACGATTTGACCTTGGTCGGCCAGCCGTAGTAGCCCTTCGAGACCCCGGCGGCGATCACCTGGGCCTTGGGGCGGCCCTCGTCGTTGATGTAGAGCTGGCCGGACTTTGCGTCATTGATGACGGCGATCGGGTCGTGCAGGCCGGCGGCCCAGACGGTCTGTGCGCTCGTGTTCTTGTTGTCGGCGAACGGGTTGTCGGCCGGGATGGTGCCGTCGGGGTTGATCCGCAACACCTTGCCGAACTGGGAGTTGAGCGACTTGGCCTTGTTCTTCTGGCCGGCGTCGCCCACCCCGATGTAGAGCTTGCCGTCGTTGCCGAACTGGAGCGCCCCGCCGACGGGGGAGTTCTTGCCGTTGGACTTCAGGCCCTTGATCTCCAGGAGGATCTTCTCGCTCCCGGGCTCGGCCTGGGTCGTCCCGGCGGTGAACCGGCTCACCCGGCCGACGGCGCCGTTGGAATCCTTGGTGGTGTAAAAGACGTACAGGTAATTGTTCTGGGCGAATCCGGGGTCGAGCGTCAGCCCGACGAGGCCCCCCCAGTTCCTGGAGACGGTCGAGACCGACAGGAACGGATTCGGGGCTCGCTGACCGTTGGTGATGACCTGGACGGTCCCCGCCTGCTCGGCGACGAAGATCCGGCCATCGGGCGCGATCGCCATGCGCGTGGGCATGTTGAGTTGACCGGCCACGGTCGTCTCGCTGAACCCCGAGGGCAGGGTCGTCAGGAGCTGACGGGCTTCCAGGTTCCCGTCCACCCCGGGCTGGAACGCCCGCTTGACCTTCGTGCGGTCGGTGGTGATCTGCGTTTGCGTCGCCGAGTCGTCGCGCAAGCCTTGCGGCTGAAACGTCTTCCAGAACCCCATGGAGCCACATCCTTGTGTCTTCGGCCCACCCCAGCCTTGCCTCCCACCGCGAGGCCGGTGCGGACTATCCCGTATCGTCATCACTCATCGGCATGACCCGGGCGGCGACTTTAGGGATTTTTCGGATTTTGCGGACCACCCGGAGTGCGGAAGCTTGCTTCCGCTGGGTTGCTGCGGAGCTTGCTCCGCATGCCTGAACGAAGCGTCAGGCTGTCGATTTGCGGTCTTCTCTCGGGAGCAAGCTCCCGCCGGGCCCTAGCGGAAGCAAGCTTCCGCACTCCAGGTGGTTGCAACTATTTAGCCGTGAGCATGATGCGTTTGCGGTCGGAGACCACGACGCCGCCGGGGGGTTCGAGGGTGATGGCGAAGAGGGTGGCGTCGTTGACCGGGATCTGGGCGCGGATGGGCACGACGGTGGGCCTGTCGGGGTCGTCGATGGCGAAGGTTCCGCCGTCGACGGGGTAGCGCTGGTCGCGCTTGGCGTCGAAGATCCAGAGCTGGTAAATGCCGCGCTGGGGATTGGTGGCGGCGAGGCCCTTGAGGTTGAGGTAGCCTTCCTGCGACTTCGGGTCCCACACCAGGTCGCCCGAGGCGCCCCGGGCCAGGGGGTGCTCGCTGGCGTTGAGCGGCTTGACCGAGGCCAGGGCCAGGAGTCGCTCGCGCCTCTGCTCGACGGTGAGGGACACGACCGGCCTGGTGGGCGGCGTCGGGGCCTCGGGGGGCGGGGTCGCCCGCCAGAGCACGAGCAGCCATGACGCGGCCGCCGCGAGCCAGCCGAGGTAGGGCAGGGGGCGGAACCGCCGAGCGGGGGCGAAGGCCACCGGGATGCGATCCATCCCCGACGTCTGGATCCGCGAGGCCAGGTCGGCCGGGATCGGTTCGTAGGCGTCACCCGTCCGGGCGAGGAAGGCGGCGGCCTGGGAGGCGGTCATTTCGAGGGAGTCGTCCTCGGCGGCGAGGAGCGCATCGAGTTCGGCCTGCTCCTCGGGGCAGAGCCCCTGGAGGGCGCGGTCGGCGAGCAGTTCGTCGAGGCGGGTCAGGGGGTCTCGGGGTTCCATGGTCATGGGCGGGGTTCCTCGGCGCGGGCGGCGAGGCGTTCGCGGAGGGCGATCAGGCCGCGCCTGGCGTGCGTCTTGACGGTCCCCAGGGGCAGGGCGGTCTGCCGGGCGATCTGGTCGTAGGTCAGGCCATGTTCGAGCGAGAGCGTGAGCACGTTCTGTTGATCGTCGCTGAGCGACCCGAGCGCCTCGCGGACCCGCTCGGCCTCGTCGCGGGCGTCGGCCAGGCGTTGGGCGTCGCAGGGGCGGTCGAGGATGTTGGCGACCTCGGGCGAGATCGGCACCGACTCGGGCTCGCGGGAGGCCTTGCGGTTGCGGTCGATCAGCCGACGCCGGGCGATGGTGGCGACGAACGTCGATTCGGAGCCGAGTTCGGGGCGGTATCGCGCGGCGGAGGTCCAGAGGTCGAGGAAGATCTCCTGGGTCGCATCCTCGGCCTCCGCGCGGTCGCGGCAATACCGCCTCGCCAGCGACCAGACGAGGCCGCCGTGGAGGGAAAGGCACTCCCCCACGGCGGCCCGATCTCCGGCGGCGATGCGTTCGAGGACGTTCACAATGATTCCTTGTAGGGTGCGGTGCCACGCGGACCACCGGTCCGCGTCCACCGCACCCACATCGGGCCCCGCCGGGACGCGATCCCGTCATGGCAACCGCCGTCCTGGGTGCGGTGGTCGCGGACCGACGGTCCGCGAGGTACCACACCCTACACCATTCACGGGATCAGCACGCTGTCGATCACGTGAATCAGGCTCTCGCCGGCGGGGACGTCGGTCGCGAGGAACTTCGACTGGTTCACGGTCAGCCGGCCGTCTTCGAAGTCGAACTCGACGGTCTTGCCCCCCAGGATGGTCTTCGCCTTGCCGGCGCGGAAGAGGCTGGAGGCCTTCTGCTTGCCGGGGAGGACGTGATACTTGAGGATCTGGGCGAGGTCCCCACGCCCCGACGGCTGGAGCAGCGCCTTGAGCTTGTCGGCGGGGATCTTGGCGAAGGCGGCGTCGGTCGGGGCGAGGATCGTGAACGGGCCGTCCTCCTCGACCGCCTCGTCCAGGCCGGTGGCCTTGAGCGCGGCCAGCAGGACCTTGAACTGGCCCTTCGACTCCGCCACCTCGAGCACGCCGGTCCGCTTGCCGTTCGGGCTGAGCACCTCGTCCACCACGTGGATCAGGCCGTTGCCGGCGGGGATGTCGGTCTCGATCAATTTCACCCCGTTGACCTTGAGTTCCGAGCCGCCGAAGGTCAGGGATTTCCCTTCCAGCAAGCTGCCCACGCTCCCCTTCGACGCGAGCTGGTTCTCCTTGAACTTGCCGGGGATCACGTGGAGCTTGAGCAAGTCCACCAGGGCCTGCTTGTTGTGGGGGTCGAGGAGCGCCTTGAGCTTCGCCTTCGGGATCCTGGCGAAGGCGGCGTCCGTCGGTGCGAAGAGCGTGAAGGGGCCGTCGGACTGGAGGGCATCGGCGAGGCCCGCGGCCTTGACGGCGGCGATCAGGGTCTTGAACTGGCCTTTCGACGCGGCCAGTTCGAGCAGGCGGGGGGCCTTGGGCCCGGGGCTGAGGACCTCATCGACCGCGTGGATGATCCCGTTGCCGGCCTTGAGGTCGGCCCGGATCACCGAGACGCCGTTGACCTTGAGTCGATCTCCCCGGGTGGTGATCGCCAGCGACTTGCCATCGAGCAGGGTGGGGACCGACTTCAGCCCCGCGAGGTCGGACGCCTCGTAATCCTTCGCGACGACGTGGAGCTTCAGGACATCCACGAGCGCCTGCTTGTTGTGGGGATCGAGGAGATCCTTGAGGGTCTCCTTGGGGAGCTTCGCGAACGCCTCATCGCTCGGGGCGAAGAGCGTGAAGGGGCCGTCGGCCTCCAGGGCGTCGGTGAGCCCCGCGGCCTTGATCGCGGCGAGCAGGGTCTTGAAGCTGCCCGTGCGCTCGACGATGGTCAGGATGTCGGGCTCCGCGGGGGTGAGCACGCGGTCGATGACGTGGATCACGCCGTTGGTGCAGCGGATGTCGGCCTGGAGGACCGTGGCCTCGTTGATCGCCAGCCCCTTCTTGTTCGAGGCGATCGTCACCTTCGCGCCGTTGAGGGTGATCGCGGAGGACTTCTCGGCCAGTTCCTCGGCCGTGATGCGCCCCTTGATGACGTGGTAGGTCAGGATCTCCTTCAGCTTGGCCCGGTTCTCGACCTTGAGCAGGGCCTCGATGTCCGACGCGGGGAGGTTGCGGAACGCCTGGTCGGTCGGGGCCAGGATCGTGTAATCCTGGTGGCCGACCAGCACGTCGATCAGGCCCGACGCGGCCACGGCGTTGACCAGGGCGGTGAACTTGCCGGTCGAGGACGCCGTCTCCAGCAGGTTGAGCTGGGGCCTCTCCTTCTGGGACTTCTTCTGCGCGGTGAAGACCACCCGCTTCGGGGCGGACTTCTGCGACGGGCAGGCGTCCTCGTCGTAGGCCATGGCGGTCGTCGACGCGGCGGTGAGCAGCAGGGCGAGCCAGGATCGCGGCGGCATTGGGATCAATCCTCGGGGCGGTTCTTCGCGTGGGTTCGTTCCGCCCGTCTCGAGCCGGGCACACCTGGGTATTCGCGATCGGACGTCCCGCGGATTCAGGCTGTCGAACGTTTTCGGAAAATCTCCTGCCGACCTGTTCCCGACTGAGCATCGGGTTGGCCTTGCCCCGCGGCCCGGCACGCGCGAACAATATCCGATCTCGATCGGGCGACCCGATCGCCCTCAGACAGTTCCGAGCCGAGAGCCGGTCTCATGGCGTATGTCCCGATGGTCTGCACCCGCTGCGGGGGGACCTTGAACGTCGACGACAGCCTCACCGACGGCTCGACGCCGCGCTGTCCGAAGTGCCTCAGCCCGTTCGAAAGCCCGACGCTGGCCGATCCCGACCAGACGGCGGCCCCGGTTTGCGACGACGCGACCCTCGCGGGGACCTCCGCGGGCGAGGACACCGGCTCCTACAGCCCGTCCGACCTCTTCGGCGGCCGGTACCGGATCGAGAAGGATGATCTGGGCGGGCAGAGGGTCCTCGGCGAGGGGGGGATGGGCCGGGTCCTGCTGGCGTACGACGTCCGCATGAAGCGCCGGGTGGCCCTGAAGATCCCCAGGCAGAGCGACCCCCGGGCGTGGCACCGGCTGACCCGCGAGGCCGAGGCGGCCGCGCGGTTCCACCACCCCAACTCCTGCCCGGTGTTCGAGGTCAGCGAGGACCCGCCGTTCCTGGCGATGGCGTTCGTCGAGGGGAGGACGCTGTCCCAGAAGCTCGAAGCCGAGGGGACGATCCCCCAGCGCGAGGCGGCGTCGCTGGTGCGCACGATCGCCCGGGTGCTCTCGGTCGCCCACCGGGCCCGGATCATCCACCGCGACCTCAAGCCGTCGAACGTGATGATCACGCCCGACGGCGTGCCGATCCTGATGGACTTCGGCCTGGCGAAGACCCTGGACTCCGAGGGGCCGTCGCTCACGCACGAGGCGCTCGGGACCCCGGCCTACATGTCGCCAGAGCAGGTCAACAACGACCGCGCCATCGGCCCGGCGACCGACATCTACAGCCTGGGCGTGCTGCTCTACCGCCTGCTCGTCGGACGACTGCCGTTCGACGCCGGCGGGTTCGGGCTGCTGTTCCAGAAGATCCTCAACGAGGAGGCCTCGGCCCCGTCGACGTGCCTGGCGGGGATCGACCCGAGGCTGGATGCGATCTGCCTGAAGGCGATGTCGAAGGACCCCTCGCACCGGTTCGCCGGCATGGACGAGCTGAGCGAGGCCCTGACCGACTACCTCGACGACCGCTCGAAGGCCCCCGTGGCGTTCGCGCAGCCGAAACCCGTCGAGGCGAAGCCGAAGAAGTCGGGGCGCACGGCGACGCGGTTGCGGCCGGTCGCGCACGACAGCTTCGCGTCGGACCTGAAGCAGGGGGTGTCGTTCTTCTTCCGGGCGATCCGGAACTTCCTGCTGTTCGTCGCGTTACCGATCGCGCTGTTCGCGGCGTTCATCTATTTCTCGGTCCGGCCCGACCGGGCGAAGCCGAGGCCGCCGGTGCCCCCGATCCCGAAGGTGCCGTCGTCGCCGCCCGACGCGCCCGCCCCGGGCCCGCCGCCGGGTCCGAAGGTCAGGCCTTGATCGGCGAGGCGAAGCCCTCGGGCTTCACGGCCAGGATCGAGCACCCGACGCGCGACAGGATCGTCTCGGCCGTGTTCCCCATCAGGAAGGCGTGAAAGCCGACCCGGGCGACGGTCCCCATGACGACGAGCTCGACCTTCTCCCGGTCGGCGAAGGCGGCGATCTCCTCGTCGACCGTCCCCTTCACGAGGTGGACGCGCCGCGTCGCGGCGGGGGGAGGGGTTGCTCCGAGCAGGCGGTCGAGCGAGGCCCGCGCGGTCGACTCGGCATTCTCGACGTACGCGTCGACCTGGTCGGCCGACAGGAGGGTCTCGCTCCGGAGCAGGTCCTCGCCCGGCACGCCCCAGGCGTGGAGGACATGCAGCGTGCCCTCCGGCGCGACGAAGGTGGAGGCGAGGTCGAGCACCTTCCGGTCGAGGGTCGGGTCGCGGTCGTCGAACTCGGTGCGGAGGCCGAGGGCGTCGGTCGCGTCCTCCGGGGGCGTCGGGTCGACGGTGGCGAGGACCGTCGCGAACGGCGACGCCCCCTGCCCGGGCCGGAGGAGGAGGACCGGGCACGGGCAGTTCCGCAACAAACGCATGTCGCCGGTGGTTGCGGAGACCGGCGCGACGGGGTCGGCGGCCTTGATGACCAGGTCGACGTCGCCCCGGATCGCCTCCCGGACGGTCTCGTCATGCGGCCGGCCGCGTACGACCACGGCGTCGGCCCGGATGCCCCTGGCCTTCAGCCCGGCGGCGGCCTTCGCGATCGCCTCGCCCCGATGGCCGGCGACGAGGGCCTGGATGTCATCGGCCGGCGGGAATCCGAGCCGGGCATACCAGGGGAGGTCTTCGATCACCGAGAGGAGCGTGATCTTCGCCCCGGCCGCCCGGGCCAGGCGCTCCGCCTGTGCGAGCACCGCCTCGGGGGCGGGGTCGCGGTCCATGGTGACCAGGATATGCTGGAAGCGGGTCATGGCTGCACCTCACCGTCCGACTATCCGAACGGGGGGCAAACCCGAGACGTCGCGGGCCGAGCTTCCCCGGAAGAACCGGGGCCCCCGTCGGATAGGGGGTCGAGTATGCTTCGATCTTACCATTGCCGCGCCCCTGGCAACAGGGCGGTCCCGCCCCGCACGGGGCGAGCGGGCGGGACCGTCGCCAAGAGACTGCGGTCCCGCCCCGGATGCCATGGGCGGCGTCAGGCGACGAAGCCGCCGCGGGAGATGTAGTTGCCCCTCGTGGCGGCGTTGCCGATGAAGATCCGGCTGGCGCCGGCGGTCGTGCCGTTGACGAGGAAGATGTTCACGATGCTGCGGCCGATCGTGAGCGTGCTGCCGGGCCCGACCACAACATTGCCCTCGATCAGCGCGCCCTGGCCGGCGATCCCGGTCCCCTTGGCCGCCTGGGCCTGGAGCCCGACGTCGCGGGTGATGATCAGGTTCGAGGTGTTGGCGATCGTGAGGTTGCCGCCGACGTGGAGGAAGTTCAGGTCCCGGCCGACCCGGATGCCTGTGCCCGTGCCGTTGAGGGTCAGGTCGCGGAAGATCTCCAGGGTGTTGATGTCGCCCTGGGTCGTGATCGACGCACCGGGCGCGATGGCGTTGAACGCGATCCGGTCGATCGGGTTGTTGCCGGTCAGGTGGATCGACCCGTAGAGGTTGGCCGTCTTGTAGCCGAGGATCGAGTTCATCTGGCCGGTGCTGACCACGATGTTGTTGACCAGCAGCAGGCCGTTGCCGGCGGAGAGCGAGTTGCGGAACGTGTGCGCGCTGTTCTTGCCCGGGGCGGGGGTGTAGGGGTTGATCGAGAGGTCGGAGCGGTCGGTGGTGCCGTCGAGGATGATGTTCACCCGGCCGTTGGCCGCCGCCTGGGCGCGGACGCTGCCGCCGCCGGTGACGACGAGGTAGAAGTACTCGCCGTCGATGTCGCGGATCCGCAACGCCTGGCCGCCGGCCGCCACCGAGAACGTGAACCCTCCCTGCTTGACGGTGGCGGGCACGGTCGCGAGCAGGACGCGGGGCTCGAGCCGCTGGCCTTCGATGCTGGGCTGGAAGCCCCGTCGCCGGGCATTCTGGCGATCCGCGCGCGTCTGAAACATCGGATACATCCTTTCCCCGAGGGAGATCCCGGACGCGCCCCAGGCGCGAATCCCTTCGCGGTGCCCCCGGACCGTCCGCCGTGCCCCGAAACGGCACGCGGACGCTCGACGCCCCTTCGGGACGCGCCGGGCACCCTGTTCCTGGGATGGTATCGGCGAGCTTTGACGCGTCGCGGAAGAATTCGGGCCGAAGCGGCCGGGGGCAAGTCCGCGGGCGACGGACGGGCAAATTTTGCCGGACGTGCCGCCCCTGGCGATTGTCCGGTCTCGCTTGGCCGGGGGGCCGCCGAGCGGCTATCATGGGCGGCCCGGCGCGGTGCATTGGAACCCCTCTCCCTTTCCTGTCGAGATCCTGCGGCGATGCAGCATCCCTTGCTCTCATTGAAGGCGTCGCGGTTCACCGAGAGCGTGATCCGGGGCATGTCGATCGAGGCCCGGAAGCACCAGGCCGTGAACCTCGCGCAGGGGATGCCCGACTTCCCCGCCCCGGCCGAGCTCAAGGCCGCCGCCTGCCGGGCCATCGAGGGCGACATCAACCAGTACGCCATCACCTGGGGCGCGGCGGACCTCCGCTCGGGCATCGCCGAGCACGCCGACTGGCACCTCGGCCTGAAGATCGACCCCGACACCGAGATCACCGTCACCTGCGGCAGCACCGAGGCGATGCTGGTGACGCTCATCAGCCTCATCAACCCCGGCGACGAGGTCATCCTCACCCAGCCGTTCTACGAGAACTACTGGCCCGACTGCGTCCTCGCCGGCGCGACGCCCCGGTTCGTGCCCATCCGCCCGCCGGGCTGGACGTTCGACTTCGACGAGCTGGCCGCCGCGTTCAACGACAAGACCAAGGCCATCATCCTCTGCAACCCGAACAACCCCACCGGCACCGTCTTGACCCGCGAGGAGCTGGAGAAGGTCGCCGAACTCTGCCGCAAGTGGGACGTCATCGCCATCACGGACGAGATCTACGAGCACATCCTCTACGACGGCCGCCAGCACGTCGCCCTGGCCGGCCTCGACGGAATGTGGGAACGCTCGGTGACGGTCGGCGGGATGTCCAAGACCTACTCCGTCACCGGATGGCGGATCGGCACCATCCTGGCCCCGCCGCACCTCACCCAGACCTTCCGCCAGATCCACGACTTCGTCTCGATCGGCGCCGCCGCCCCGCTCCAGGCCGCCGGGGCCTTCGCCTACCGCATGCCCCGCGAATACTACACGAAGCTCGCCGCCGACTACCAGGCCCGCCGCGACAAGCTCTGCTCGGCGTTACTCCAGGTCGGCTTCGACCTCGACCCGCCCCAGGGTGCCTACTACGTCATGGCCGACATCACCGCCTTCGGTGCCGTCGACGACGTCGAGTTCGCCCGCTACCTCGTCCGCGACATCGGCGTCGCCACCGTCCCCGGCTCCAGCTTCTTCCGCGACAAGGAACTCGGCAAGAACCTCATCCGCTTCTGCTTCTGCAAGACCGACGCCACCCTCGACGCGGCCGTCGAGCGGCTCAAGCGGCTGCGGGTCGTGGTCTGAAACGGCCGAGGGTCGTATGATTTGAGGGAGGATCGCCCCGGTATCGAAGGAGTCCTGACCATGCCCGTCGTGATCTCCGATGAGACCCTGCGCCAGGCCGGCCTGTCGGAGAGCGAGGCCCTCGTCGAGATCGCCTGCCGGATGTTCGACATCGGGAAGCTGCATCTCTGGCCGGCTGCGAAGATGGCCGGGATGAGCCGGGTCGAATTCGAGCAGGAACTCACGAACCGGCAGATCGCCATCCAGCGGCCGATGTTGCAGGACCTCGCCGACGACATCGCCACCCTGGAGCGGCTGAGAGATCGCTCGTGAGGATCGTCATCAGCAAAACGTCGCCGGTCCGTGCCCTCGGCGCATCGAGGCGCTGTGGAATCTGTGTCACAGCTGCTCGATCGGCTCCAGAATAATTCTCCCTCTTGTCGCTCTATCGCGGAACCCACCGTGTGCCGCACCCATTTGGAGTCGGTTCGGGTGCCACCGGCTCGGCCAGTGCGACGGTGGCGACGGCAGGAACATGGGCGTCGGACAGGGCGTCTCGGGTGTTCTGAGTGCGCCTGATCCGCCAGGGACTTCCCTCGCACTGGCCGAGCAAGTGGCACCCGAACCGGCCCCAGATCGAAGCAAATGCCTAGGTAATCGCGTCACTCCTCTTCTGATCAGTGAGCAACCTCGACGGCAGGTCCTGCGGGCTGCGGGGAGTCGGGCGATCCCCGACCGTCGGATGTTCTCGGGGATCGTCGTCGCCGCCGCCTCGCCTCATGTCGCCGCGAACGTGCGGCCGGGATGCGTGTCCATATTCCGGGGGACCCGACAACCGAGCGCAGGTGAACATCTCCAGAATCCCCCCCGATGGCGGAGTCCTGTCCATGTTCGCGATGCAGCGCCAGCCGGTCTCTGAGAATGCTTTCGTGATCCGCCACTTCTACTCGCCCGAGGAGTGCCGCGAGGCGATCGAGGTGGCTGAGGCCGAAGGCTTCGACGAGGCGCCCATCACCACCTGGGACGGGCCGGTGATGCGCAAGGATATTCGCGACAACACTCGCGTCATCCTCGACGACCCGGGGCTCGCCTCGCTCCTCTGGGAACGCATCACACCGTTTGTCCCCGAGACGATCGGGGCCTGGCGGGCCTGCGGCCTGAACGAAAGGTTCCGGTTCTACCGCTACGAGGGGGGGCAGAGGTTCGAATGGCACCGCGACGGCTGCTTCGCCCGGGACGAGCACGAGCGGAGCCGCTTGACGCTCCTCATCTACCTGAACGACGGATTCGAAGGCGGCGCGACCACGCTGGAGACCGTCGACGTCCTCCCCGAGCAGGGAATGGCGCTGGTGTTCGCCCACCAGATCCTCCACAAGGGGCAGCCGGTCACCTCCGGCCGGAAGTACGTCTTGCGGAGCGACGTCATGTATCGAAGAGAGCCGACGTGACGGGTGTCGATTCTCGGCAGGCTCCCCTGACCGCCCGACGTCGCGGTGGTGTCGTTTGATCGTGGCCGGGCGACCGGCTATGATCCCTCCATGCGGATCCTGATCCCTCGCGGCGAGGAGTCCCGACGATGCTGAAGAATTCGACGATTCAGGTGCTCGTCGTGCTGGCGGTCGGGCTCGGCATCGGCTGGTTCGCGGGGGCGTCGCGGATGCAGGCGGGACCGACGCAGACGTCGGCGCCGCCCATGAGCCCCGAGGCGTGCGGGCCGTTGAAGGATTGCTGCCTGCCGGGGGTCAGCCGCGCGGGGTTGATGAAGTAGGCCGGGGCGGGGTTCACCGGCGAATCTGGAGAGCGTCCGCTTGCCGACGCTCTCGCCCGGCGGGGGCGTGCCCCCGAGAGACCACAACCGATCGAACCCGGACGCTTCGATCTCACGCGCGAAGCGAGCTTCGCGAGAACAGAGCGTCAGCAAGCGGACGCACTCCAGATTCCGCGTCCCCTTCGATCTAAAGCGAAGCGAGCGTCCGCACGCCTGGTCGACTTCCCGGGACCTTCATCGAACCGACAACCCCCTGTCAGAATCGCGGCCTACATTGGGATGTCGCATCCTGCGCCCCAGTCTCGCCCGAGGTCCGGACCGATGACAATGCCCCGGCAGTCCTGGATTGCCCTGTGCGTCCTCGCCGCAGTGCTCGCGCTCGGCCTGTACGTGGCCGGCTCGCCGGCGGCGGGGTCGAAGCCGAACGGATTCGTCTGGGCCGAGGTGACCGACCCCTGCATGGCCGCCGAGGCGAAGGGTGAGCCCTGCCCGGGGAAGGACGGAGCCAGCGGAGAGGAACTCAAGGAGACGGGCGAGTTGAAGCCCGTCCGGTGAGTTCGCCGGGTGCAGGGAAATGACGAGGGGCCGGCGGTCATCCCGCCGGCCCCTCGCTTCAATCAACACCCATCAATCACGCCAGATCACTTCTTGACCAGCTTGCCTTCGGCGTCGAGCTCGATGATGGTCTGGGCGTAGGGCAGCGACTTGAGGGTCGGGATGACCTTCTCGCGATCGCCGACGACCAGGATGGTCATCTTGCCGGCGTCGATGTACTGCTTGGCGACCCGGTCGACGTCGGCCTTGGTGATGGCCTCGACCTTCGACTGGTAGGTCGTGAAGTAGTCATCGGGGAGGTTGTAGAGCACCAGCTCGGCGAGCGTGCTGGTCAGGCCGCCGCCGCCGCGGGGGCCGCCGCCGCCGCCGACCGACTCGAACCGGCTGGGGAACCCTTTCACCATACGGTCCTTGGCGAAGGCGATCTCGGCCGCCGTGGCGGGCCGCTTGCCGCCGATGTCGTTGAGCTCCTTGACCAGCTCATCGAGGGCGTCGCGGGTCACGTCGGTCTGCACCGGCGCGCTGGCCTCGAACGGGCCGGGGCCCTGGCGGAAGGAGAAGCCCGAGCGGGCGCCGTAGGTGTAGCCCTTGTCCTCGCGGAGGTTCAGGTTGATCCGGCTGGAGAACTGGCCGCCGAGGATCGCGTTCATGACGTTGATCGCGAAGTAGTCGGGCGTCTTGCGGGGGACGCCGACGGCGCCCACGGCCAGGACCGACTGCGCGGCCTCGGGCTTGTTCACGAAGTAGAACCCGGGCTTGCCCGGGGGGACCTCCGGCAGGGTCGCCGCCGCGACGTCCGCGCCCGGCTTCCAGTCCTTGAGCGCCGCCTCGAGCTTCGCGACGACCTCGTCCGGCGTGGTGTCGCCCGCCACGACGAGCGCGGCGTTGTTCGGCACGACGATCTTCTTGTAGAAGTCCTTCAGCTCCGCCGGCGTCAGGGCCTTCACCGAGGCGATCGTCTCCGAACGCCCGTAGGGGTGCGAGTCGCCGTAGAGCAGCTTGGGGAAGACGTAGCCGGCGATCGACTCCGCGCTGTCGCCGCGGCGCATCAGGCCGGCGAGCCGCTGGGTCTTGATCCGGTTGAATTCCTTCTCGGGGAACGTCGGATTGAGCAGGACGTCCGTGAACAGCTCCAGCGCCTTGTCCTCGGTCTTCTTGAGCGTCGTGAGGCTGAGGCTGCTCGATTCGAGCCCGCCGCCGGCGCCGAGCGACGCGCCGAGGTCGGACAGGGCGGCGGCGATCTGCACGCCGGTCCGGGTCTTCGTGCCCTGGTTCCAGAGCGAGGCGGTCAGCTCGGCCAGGCCTTCCTTACCCTCGGGGACGAGCGTCTCGCCCCCCTTGATGACAAGGCTCATGGCCAGGATCGGCAGCTCGTGGCGCTCGGCGACGAGCACTTCGAGCCCGTTCGAGAGCTTCTTGCGGACGACCGGCGGCGGGGTGAAGACCGGCGGCTCGCCGAGCTTGGGCATCTTGGAGCGGTCGAAGCTGTCGGTGATCTCGATCGGCTTGGCGGCGTCGGCCGAGGTCTGGGATTCCGGCTTCACGGCGACCTCGGGGGCCCGCTTGGCCGGCGCACCGGGGTTCACGTCCAGGCGGACGCGGTTGGCCGTGAGGTACTGGTTGGCGACCCGCTTGACGTCCTCGGGGGTGACGGCGAGGAGGTCGGCCATCTCCTTCTTGTAGGCGGAGGGGTCGCCGTAGTAGACGTTGTACTGGTTCAGGAAGTCCGCCTTGCGGCCGACCTGCTGGAGCCCGAAGATCAGGCGGCTCTCGGTGATCGTCTTGGCCTTGGAGACCTCGTCCGCCGTCGGGCCGTCCTTCTTGAGGCGCTCGATCTCGGCGTCGACGATCTCGATGAGCTGTTCGAGCTTGGCGTTCGGCGTGGGCGAGAGGATGACGTTGAACGTGCCGGTCAGCATGCTCGTGCCGTGCATGGCCATCGCCGCGGTGGCGAGCTGCTTGTCGTACTGGAGGGCCTTGAACAGGCGGCTCTGCTGCGGGAGCTGGCCCAGGACGGTCGCCAGGACATCCAGAGGCGCCTCATCTTTGTGCCCGACCTCGACCGTCGGCCAGGCGAGCTGGGCGCGGGCGAACCGCACGCGGTCGGTCATGACGACGTGCTTGGGTTCCTTGAGCGTCGTGCCGCGCGCGGCGACCTTGGGGACCGCCGGGCCGCGGGGGATCGAGCCGAAGAACTTGGCGACGAGGGCCTTGGCCTCCTCGGGCTTGAAGTCGCCGGCGATCGTCAGGCTGGCGTTGTTCGGCGCGTAGTAGGTCTTGAAGAAGGCCGAGACGTCCGCCAGGCTCGCGGCCGAGAGGTCGGCCAGGGACCCGATGACGCTGTGGAAGTAGGGATGGTCTTCGGGATACATCGCCTTGAGCATCGCCTCCTGCGACTGCCCGTAGGGGACGTTGTCGACCCGCTGGCGACGCTCGTTCTTGACGACGTCGCGCTGGTTGTCGAGCTTCTTCTGCGACAACGCCGGCAGCAGGAACCCCATGCGGTCGGCTTCGAGCCAGAGGGCGAGCTCGAGCGCGTTGCTGGGGAGCGTCTCGAAGTAGTTGGTGCGGTCGGTCGTCGTCGATCCGTTGATCTGGGCGCCGACCTTCTCGATGGGTCCGAAGTACTCGGAGTCGTGGTTCTTCGAGCCCTGGAACATCAGGTGTTCGAACAGGTGCGCGAAGCCGGTGCGGCCGAGCTTCTCGTCCTTGGAGCCGACCTTGTACCAGACGTTCACGCCGACGATCGGCGTGGTGTGGTCCTCGTGGAGGATGACCTCCAGGCCGTTCGGGAGGGTGTACTTCTCGATCTTGAGGTCCGGGGTCGAGGAGGCGGGCTTGTCCGCCCCCTCGGGCTTCGACTTGTCGGCGAGGGCCGCCATCGGCGCGGCGAGGACCAATGCCAATGCCAGGGCCGCCGACCCGTAGCGGGTCGACTTCCGTACGTCGGGACGCATCGTGGGCAGCTCCGGAGATGAGGATTCGAGTCGATTTCGAGCGTGTTCGCGTCTTGCTTCGAAACGGAGAAACGCGCCGCCGACCGTGTTTGAGCGTCGGTGAGAGGGACGGCCGTCGACCATCGGGCGATGCCCCCCGCGCGGAGAGTGTGCGCGGACGCCCGGCGATCAGGTGTTACGTTTTAGGCAGAAGGCCATGAAATCGACAAGTAGGGTGTGGTGGCCGCGTCCTCGCGGCCTCCGCACCATCGAATCGAAGGCGACGACGGATGACTCGATCTGGTCTCTCGGGAGCAAGCTCCCGCCGGGCCAGGGCGGAAGCGAGCTTCCGCACTCCGGGCGGGCGGTCGGGCCGATCAGCTCGTGATGCCCTTGGTCAGGTGCATGAACGCCGTTTCGAGGTTGATCTCGTCTTCCTTGAAGAGCGACAGCTCGAACCCCTGTTCGATGAGGCGCTGGGCGAGGAAGCTGTAGGTGGTGGTGCCTTCGATCATCCGCACGATCAGGATGCCGTTCTTGTCCTGGACCTCGGCGACCTCGGGCTGGGCTTCGAGATAGTTGGCGGCGTCGGTGAGGCGGTCGCCGACGGCGATGTTCAGGACGATGTCGGCCCGGACCTGCTTCATCACGTCCACGACCGAGCCGTTGACCATCAGCACGCCCTGCTCGATGATCCCGATCTTGTTGCAGATGTCCGCCAGCTCCGGCAGGATGTGGCTGGAGACCATGATGGTCTTGCCCATCGACCGCAGCTCCTTGAGCAACGCGCGGATCTCGATGCGGGCGCGGGGGTCGAGGCCCGAGGCGGGCTCGTCGAGCAGCAGCACCTGCGGGTCGTGCAGCAGCACCCGGGCCAGGCCCAGGCGCTGGGTCATCCCGCGTGACAGGCTGGTCACCATCGCATCGCGCTTGTACGTCAGGTCGACCAGTTCGAGCACCTCCTCGCAGATCTTCTTGCGGGCCGCCCCCTTGATGCGGTAGGCGGCGGCGAAGAATTCGAGGTACTCGATGACCTTCATGTCGTCGTAGACGCCGAAGAAGTCGGGCATGTACCCGATGGCGCGGCGGATCTCCTTGGCTCCGTTGTAGATCGAGTAGCCGCACACCGTCGCCTCGCCCCAGGTGGGGTTGAGCAGGGTGGCGAGGATCCGCATCGTCGTGGTCTTGCCCGCGCCGTTGGGCCCGATGAACCCGTACACGTCCCCCTGGTTCAACGTCAGGTTGAGCCGGTTGAGGGCGTAGAGTTCGCCGTACATCTTCGTCAGGTCTTTCGTCTCGATCATGGGGTACGGGCCTTTGCGATCGGGGCTGGTCGGTGCGACGCGTTGCGATGCGGTACGGCGAGTGGTTCCCGGTTGCGGTTCAGTTCGGCTTCGCGGGCGTGTTGCGGGCCACCGGCAGGACGACGCGGAGCAGGGTCGTCTGGTCGACCTCGGGCTTGATCTTGCCGTCGCCCAGGCCGAGGGCCGCGACCGGGCGGGCGATGCGGCCGATCACCATCGGGCGGTTGAGTTGCAACTGGCCGGTCAGGTCGAGGCCGTGCAGGACCCGGCTGGGGATCTCGCCCTGGCTGCCCACGTCGCTGTCCCGGAACAGGACCGCCCGAAGCAGCGGGTCGCGCTGGATGGCGTTCGACTGGAAGTAGTCGGCCGAGAGGTACTTCGGCCGCAGGTCGTTGAGATAGCCCGACAGCGTGCGGTTGCTCTGGGTCTCGATCCGGGTGGTGGCGTTGGGGGCGACCGTCCCGATGTTGTAGTAGACGGTGCCGTTGAACGCGACGATCACGTCCTCGATCGGGATGCCCAGCCGGTTCGTGAACGTGCCGTTGAGCCGGTCGGTGCCGACCAGGACGAAATCCGATTCGATCGGATTCGTCGTCGCCGGGCCGATCCAGCTCGACTGGAAGCACTTGGTGCTCCAGATCGGGATCCGGACGTCCGCCAGCTCCTCGGCCTTGCCGAGCGGGGTGTAGGCGTAACCGGCCGCGCCGAATCCCACGCCCCGTCGCCCGGTGTTCATCCCCCGGAGCCCCGACTCGGACGCCGCGAACCAGGAGACGAGCGTCTGGGTGGCGGCCGGCGGCGGCGGGATCGTCGCGCCCGGCTCGGGGGCGGGGCTCGCGAGCGACAGCGGCGTCAGGCTGACGTTGTAGTCGTCGTTCCGGGGGCTGAAGACGTTCGCGAACGACATCCCGCGCGCCAGGCCGTCCTGCTGGTCGATGTCGAGCACGTCCACCTTGTTGACGCGGAGTTCCGTCCCCTTGATCACGTAGGCGGCGTAGTAGGCCACCAGGCTCACCGACAGCACGATGATCGGGAACGTGATCCAGGTCAGCTCCATCCGCTTGAGGACCTTCTTGAGGAAGAAGTAGTCCCCGGGCCCGATCAGCAGGATGTACAGGAAGATGAAGAACGCCACGTAGCCGAACGGCACGAGCTTCACCTTGGGGAACTGGTCGAGCGACCGCCGGAGCTGCGTGGCCAGGTCGTTGACGTCGGACTGGATGAAACGGCCCCGGTTGGTGGCGACGTTCTTGTTCGACGCGGTCACGGGCTTGAGGTCAGCCGCCTTGACCCAGAAGTTCTTGCGGTCGTCCCAGGTCCGGAACGGCGGCCGGTCGGTGTCGAGCCCGATCATCGTGACCCGGCCGAAGCCGAAGGTCCCCCGCACGATCAGCGGGTTGCTCGCCGTCGAGGCCAGGACCTTGCTCCCCTCCTGCTCGACGCCGGTGATCTTGGCGACCTGGACCGCCTCGCTGCCGACGGGCAGGAGCGGCGACGTCGTGCCGGTGACGAACGACTCGATCGAGCCCAGGTCATTGACCGCGACCTGGCCTTCGAGCTTCGCCGGCAGGAGCTTGCCGAGCCGCTCGTTGACCTCCTGCCAGTTGGAGCCGACCGAGAGGACGAGGTGCCCGCCGGCCCGGACCCACTGCTCGATCCCGTCGATCTTGGCCCCGACCTGGGCCATCATGGCCTTGTCGGCGGTGTCGAGGATGATCGCGTCCATCGCGTCATACCCCTGCCGGAAGGCCGGCAGCAGGTCGTCGATGACGTTGATCTTCACGACCGACACCTCGCGGATGCGGCCGCTGACGTTCGAGGGGCTGAAGCCGGGGATCGTGGGGATGATCTCGACGCCCGCCGGGGTGCCGAGGGCCAGGATCGAGAGGTCCTCGGCCCAGAGCGGGTTCAGATTCTTGTTGCCCATGAGGGCGAGGGTCGAGAGGTCGGGGCCGACCTTCCGCCCGGACTTGCCGTCGTAGAACCGGATGAACATCTCGGCGTCGAGCGAACCGGGGCGGGTGTAGAGCGTGACCCGCTGGGAGCCGCCGGCGGCCACGGCCACCTGCTGCCGCACGGTCGTCGGCGTGCCGTCGGCGTCGTTGGTCACCAGCTCGATCACGCCGGCGAACCCCACCGGGCCCCCCCGGAGCTGGAGCCGGACGGGCGTCCAGGTCCCGACCTTGAAGCGGTCGTCGAACCCGATCCGCACGTTCTCGACCTCGACCGCCCGGGGCTGCTGCGCCACGGCCTGGCCGCACGCGGCGAGCGCCAGTGCGCCGAGGGTGAGGAGCCCGGGGACCCAGCGACCGCGACGAGTTGGCTTCACGACAGGCATCCTGACTGACTGGGGAGGGGCGTCCCGGGCGAGGGGATCCGGTCCGATCCGGGACGACACGGCACGCGCGCACGGAAACACGGCTGCTACGACGCCCGGGCCCGTTTGGTTCGCCGGGGATCCCGCAAGGCCCCGAAAACGAAACAATACGGCGCGGGGGCGGGGGGTGCAACGCCCGGGTCGGACAAACGTCAAGGTTTCTCGGAGAGGTCGCAGGTGCAGGGGGCCTGGCCGCAGCCGGGGCACCCCAGCCCGTACTTCCTCCAGACCGCGTCTTCCAGGTCGACGCCCCGGATGTTGGCCAGGGTCGCCAGCCAGGCGAGGACGTCGGCCATCTCGAAGGCCAGCTCCTCGTGGGTCCCCGACCTCAGGGCCGTGGCCAGCTCGCCGAACTCCTCGGTGAGCCAGAGGAACGTCGCGGCGTCCCCGCGCGCGGCGTCCTTCTCGCCGTAGAGTTCGAAGATCCGACGCTGGAGGGCCTTGAGCGTCACACCGCCCGTTCTTGGTTCGTCCATAGTCGGCCGATCTTAACGGAATTCCCGGCCCGCTGGCAAACCTCCCGACGCCGCCCATCGGCCGGGTCGATGAAATCGACGAATTTTGATGAAACCGTCCACCCTCGATGCGTTGATGGATTGCGTCATCCGAAGGCATGAATTGTCGTTTTTCGTCAGCATCCGTTCGGAAACCTGATGCCTTTGGCATACAACGGGTGTGAACATCCCGCGAGAGATCGGCCCGGCCGATGCGGGATTCCCCCCAGGACGGGGGCGGACGACGCGCCTCAACCCCCCGGACATCCGATGAACTTCGTGATCGATCAGGCCTACGCCTGGCTGTTGTGCTTCATCCTCGCCGGACTGGTCGCCCAGTGGCGTCGGCCGGCGGCCCGGTCGAGGGCCCTGGTGGCGATCTCGGTCGGGTTCGCTGCGCTCGTGGGGATGTCGCTCCCGGCGGTCGGCTTCGTGGCGCTCGGGACGCTGGAGTGGCGGTACCCGCCGAGGCACGCCAGGCCCGACGGCGTGGGCGCGATCGTGGTCCTGGGCGGGAGCGTCCTGCCGGCCGACGAGATCCGCGCGAAGCCCGAGCTGGGGCGTTCGAGCTACGCCCGCTGCCGGTTCGCGCTCGACGTCTATCGCGCCGGCCCGCCGGTCCCCATCGTGCTCTGCGGCGGCTCGCCGGACGAACGCAAGTTCCCCGCCGTCGCCCCATTGATGCGGGATCTCCTCGTCGAGCAGGGCGTGCCCTCCGGCCAGATCCAGGTCGACGACCGCAGCCGGACCACGGACGAGAACGCCAGCGAGGGGGCGTCGCGGCTCAAGTCGCTCGGCGTGAGCCGGGCCGTCCTGATCACCGAGGCCATGCACATGAACCGGGCCGCCGGGGTCTTCCAGACCGAGGGGATCGACGTCATCCCCTGGGCCTGCAACCACCGCGCGACCAGCCTCAACTGGTCGCTGGGCGACCAACTCCCCAACCCCAAGTCGGCCGGCGTCTGCGTCGAGGTGCTGCACGAGTGGGCCGGGTCGGTCTGGTATGCCGCGAAGGGGCGGATCGCCTGGAACCACCTCTTCAGCTTCGGGGCCTGATCGGCCCGCCCCCTCCGCTGCCGCAACGGTAGGCAGCCGGGGCAGGGGAGGCCGAGGCGACCGACGACGTGCGAATCGCGAGAACACCTTTCCCAGTCAGGCTTTATGGCGAATCGAACGAGGGCATTCGGGGCACGGTACGTCATTCGCGTTCGGCCATGATGGGCGTCGCGCCGTCCTCCGCCTCTCCGCGGGACGAGGACGGGGCGCCGCGTTCCGCATCGCTGTCGCGGAGACATCCGTAGTGCTTGGTTACCTGATCGACATGGACGGCGTCATCTACCGGGGCGGCCACCTGATCCCCGGCGCCGACCGATTCATCAACGAACTCCGACAGGCCGACATCCCGTTCCGTTTCCTCACCAACAATAGCCAGCGCACCCGCCGCGACGTCGCCACGCGGCTCCAGCGCCTGGGGTTCGACGTCGAACTCGAACACGTCTACACCTGTGCCATGGCCACCGCCCGGTTCCTGGCGGCCCAGAGGCCCGGCGGCACCGCGTACGTCATCGGCGAGGGCGGGCTGCTCACCGCGCTCCACGAGAACGGCTACGCGATCGTCGACAAGGACCCCGACTACGTGGTCGTCGGCGAGGGGCGGACCTTCAGCTTCGAGATGCTGGAGAACGCGCTCAAGATGATCATGAAGGGGGCCAAGCTGGTCGCCACCAACATGGACCCGAACTGCCCGACCGAGACCGGCCTCCGGCCCGGCTGCGGCGCGACCGTGGCCATGCTGGAGACCGCCAGCGGGGTCAAGGCGTTCAGCGTCGGCAAGCCCAGCCCGATCATGCTCCGGGGCGCCCGCAAGGAACTCGGGCTCGTCACCGACGAGACGGTCGTCATCGGCGACACGATGGAGACCGACATCCTCGGCGGCGTCCAGCTCGGGTTCAAGACCGTGCTCGTCCTGAGCGGCGGCACCCGGCGCGAGGACCTGTCGAACTTCGCCTACCGCCCCGACAAGGTGGTCGACTCGATCGCCGACCTCCACCCCGCCGACCTCCTCCGCGAATTCACCGGCCGCGCCCCCGAACCCCCGCCCCGCAAGAAGCCCGCCAAGCGCCGGACCCTCGCCAGGGCGTAGCCGTCCACCCGGAGTGCGGCAGCAAGCTCCCGCACTCCAGGGTTGGCTCACCGCAAGAGCGCCACCTCCGCCGCCAACCCCGGGCCGAAGCCGATGGCGACGCACGGGCCGGACATGCCTCGGGAAAGCATCTCCTTGAGGATGAACAGCACGGTCGCGGACGACATATTGCCATTGCGCTCCAGGACCATCCGCGAGACGTCCGTCGTCCCCGCCGGCAGCCCGAGGGCGTCCTGAACGCCGGTCAGCACCCGGGGGCCGCCGGGGTGGATGGCCCAGGATCGGATGTCCTCGATGCTCAATCCTTGCTTATCCAGCCAGGCCGAGAGCCAGGGCTTGAGGTTGGCCTGGATCAGATTCGGCACCTTGCTCGACAGCACCATGTCGAACCCGTGGTCGCGGACGTTCCAGGCCATCGCCGGCTCGGAATCCGGGAACAGACAGGCCCCGCTCGCGGCCAGCCTGAGCCCGGCCTCCTCCTCCCCCGCGCCCAGAACAACCGCCCCGCAGCCGTCGGCGAACAGGGCGTTGCCGACGACCCGCTTGGGGTCCCAGCCGTACGAGTAGTGCACGCTGCACAGCTCGATCGCGCAGAGCAGGATCCTCGCGTCGGGCTCGGCGGCGAACAGCCCGCGCGCGACCCGCAGGCCGTTGAGGGCGCCGTGGCACCCCATGAAGCCGACGTTGGTCCGCTCGACCGTGGCCCGCAGCCCGAGCGACTTCATCAGGCGGATGTCGACCCCCGGGGCGGCGAATCCGGTGCAGGAGACGGTCACCAGATGCGTGAACTCCCCCGGCGCGACGCCCGAGGCGGCGATGGCCTCGCGGCAGGCGGCCTCGGCGATGGCGGGGGCCTCCTTCTCGTAGCGGATCATGCGCTCGGCGGTCGAGGGGCCCTTGTCCCCCTTGAAGTCGGAGACCCAGACGGTGTCGACGTCCCCCTCGCCGTAGACGATCCGGCGGAACTCGTCGGCCCCGTGCACGATGTGCCGCGACTCGACACCGGCCTGGCGGTAGAGGTTCTCCAGCACGCCGGCCTGGTCGTCATCCTCCGCGCACAGGGCCCGGGCGGCGTCCACCGACTCCGCTCGGGAGATCCGCAGCGCCGGGACCGCGGTCCCGATCCCCAGTAGCGCGGGTCCTTGCATGATCACCTCTTGGGATGGGTATGGCCCACCGACACGTCCGAACCGTCAAACCGCCGCCCCGAGGCGCGGCCTGTGCATCGACCGCAGGAACGGCCGCGCCGCCCCGGGGCACACCCCCAGCACACGCACCATCGCCGACGTCATCCAGGGTGTCCGCATCGCGAGCTTCGCGAGCTTGCAGACCACCTGCGACCGGGCGATCCTCCCCCGGTAGGCCCGTCGCCATCGCCGCTCGGCCGTCTCCGCCGACGCCAGGTCGGCTCGGCCGAGGGCTTCGTGCAAGATCCGGGCCAGCTCCAGGCCGCCGTCGAGGGCCCAGGCCATGCCCTCGCCGGTGAACGGCTCGACGTACCCCGCCGCGTCGCCGACCCGGAAAACCCCCGCCGACGCCAGCGTGACCGCCCGGCGAGTCAAGGGCGGCGTCCCCTTCCAGGCCAGGTCGGCGATGCCCGGCACCCCGGGGAACCCCGCCGTTTCGAGGATCCGCGCCGCCAGGTGTCCCAACCCGCCGGCCGCCTTGACCGCCTCGGGACGGAAGGCCGCCGCGATGTCGAACCGGCCGTCTTCCAGCCCCACGAGCCCCACGTAGCCCCGAATCCCCGAGGCCATGTAGATCCGGCCCGGCTCGTAGCCCCGGGGGATCCTCGGCGCGACGGCCCCGGCCCCGATCCGCGACTCGGGCTCGAAGACCAACCGCTCGGGCTCGCCCGCGACGTGCTCGCGGAACGAGTCCGCCAGCCCGTTCGCCGCGATGATCGAGGACGCCGACGCGAAACGCTCGGTGCCCCCGGCGTCGAGCCGGAGGGTCCGTGCGCCGACCAGGCTCGCGGTCGTCTCGGTGAGGACCGTCGCCCCGGCGTCGCGGGCCGCGTCGATCAGGGCCAGGTCCATCGCGTCGCGCGACAGGGCGACACCCAGGTCATGCCGGAGGACCGCCCGGCGGCCGTTCGCGCCCAGTTCGAACGAACCCAACGGCACCGCGCCCAGGCGGGTTGGCAGTTCCCCGAGCCCCGCACGCGTCAGGGCGTCGAGGGCGCGGGGGTTGAGGCAGCAGCCGCAGACCTTCGGCCGGGGGAACCGGGCGCGGTCGATCAGGAGGACGCTCCGGCCGGAACCCGCGAGCGATCGCGCGGCGATCGAGCCGGCGGGGCCCGCGCCGACGATGGCGACGTCGTAGGTCTCGGTCGCGGCTAAGGTCAAGGACGCCTCGCGATCAGCAGGAATCGGCAGGGCCAGCGGCGTCGGAGGCTCGTGCGGGTCCAGCCCGCCTCGTCGGCCAGCCGTCGCGCCTCGGCCAGGGTGAACGCCCCCTCGACCGACATCGGGCCGTCGACGTGGGCGACCTTCGACCGCGACAGCAGCCGCACGCCCAGCCAGGCGAGCCAGTAGCCCAGCCGGCTGCGCTCCAGGTCGTCCACGAGCACGAGGTCGCCCGACTCCCCCAGCCCCCGGAGGAAGGCGATCGCCTCGGGCTCGTCGAGGTGGTGGAGGAACAGGGTCGAGGTCAGGATGTTGTATCCCTGCGGCGGGGCGGCGGCGATGCCGTCGTGGAGGAAGAAGCGGACGGGGACCCCCGCGACGCGCGCCTGCTCCTCGGCATGGGCCAGCGCCACCGGGCTGATGTCGCAGGCCGAGACCTCCAGGTCGATCCCCTCCGCCCGGGCCTTGCGCGCCAGGCGGATCGGCAAGTCCCCGCCCCCGGTGGCCACGTCGAGCAGCCGGACCGGGCCCGGGTGCGCCTTGCAGTACGCCCGGATCTCCTTCCAGAGCGTGTCCGCCACCAGGCTGATGCGGTTGATCCGCCTCAGGGCCTCCAGGGCCTGCGTGTGCTCCCCCCGATCCAGCCCCGGCTGGTCCATCACCTCCGCCTGACGTCGCCGTTCCGCCAACCCCGGCATGCCCAATCTCCCCGGACGCGTTCCTGGAGAACCGAAGATACGCCACCCCCGCGCGCACCGGAAGCCCCTTCGGAGTGCCGGAGCGCGGCTGCCGCACTCCAGGGGCCTGGCACGGGGCGTCGTCGCTCTGTTAGCCTGGAAGGGTTCCGACACAGGAGGCCGGCATGCTGCGACGAGCGATCCTCGGGATGAGTCTGGCAGTGATCTCGATCGGGGCCGCGACGGCCCTGGCGTATCCGAATCAGAAGGAGCCGGCCGGCGGCGAACTGGCGAAGGAGGTCGCCGGCGCCAGGGAACTCTGGCAGACCGGCCGCTACGGCGAGTCGCTCGAAGCCTTCGAGGCCCTCGAAAAGAAGGCCGCGAACGACCCGAAGATTGCCAATGCCGTCGCCCTCGGCAAGGCGAATGCCCTCGAAAGCCAGGGGCAACTCGATAAGTCCGAAGAGACCCTGACGGCCGCGCTCAAGGCGAAGGCCGACGACGCCGACCTGAATGCCCGGCTCGCCGACCTGAACTTCCGCCGGGGCCGCTGGGCGAAGGCCGACGAGGCCGTCGCGAAGGCCCTCAAGGCGAAGCCCGAGCACCTCCTGGCGCGCTGGGTCCAGGCCCAGTTGCTCGACGCCCGGGGCGACCGCAAGAAGGCCGACGAGTCGTACAAGTGGTTCGTCACCTATCACAACGCCCACGAGGCCGCCGTCGGGAAGGACGCCGAGGCCCTCCTGATCGTCGGCCAGGCCGCCGAACGCTACTACAAGGCCAACGCCCGCGGCCAGGAACTCGGCGAGTCGCTCAACTCCCTCATCAATAACCTCTACGAGCCGGCCATCCAGCTCGACTCCAACTGCTGGCAGGCCGCCTGGCTCCAGGGTCGCCTGTTCCTCTCGGGTTACCAGGAAGGCGACGCGCAGAAGGAACTCAAGCGGGCCCTCGAAATCAACCCCCAGGCCGCCGAAGTTTTGGTCACGCTCGGCCAGGCCGACCTGCAAGGCTACAAGCTCGCCGCGGGCCGCAAGAAGGCGGAGCGGGCCCTCGAAATCAACCCGGCCTATGGCGCGGCCAATGTCCTGATCGCCGACCTGAACATCTCCGACGAGCGGTTCAAGGACGCCCACGCCGCCGCGAAGAAGGCCGTCGAGGCCAACCCCCGCGACGAGGACGCCCTGGCGCGGCTGGCCGCGTCCTGCCGCCTGCTGGTGGATCCGCTGGGGTACCTCGCGGCCGAGGCCGTGGCTCTGTCGATCAATCCCCGCCCGGCGATCTTCTACGCCGCGCTCGCCGAGCGGCTCTCCGACCGCCGCAAGTATCCCGACGCCGAGCGGGCCTTCCTGAAGGGCATCGCCGCCGACCCCGAGCGGGCCGACACCCGCATCGGCCTGGGCATGCTCTACATGCAGATCGGACGCGAGGCCGAGGCCCGGTCGCTGTTCGACGCCGCCTTTTCCGCCGACCCCTTCAACGTCCGCGCGGAGAACATGCAGAAGATCCTCAAGCACATGGCCAAGTACACCGCCGTCACGAGCGCCCACTACAGCGTGCTCGTGGACCCCGAGCAGGACACGCTGCTCGGCAAGTACATGGCCAAATATCTCGAATCGATCCACGGCGAACTGACGACCCGGTTCGGCTACAACCCGCCGGTCTCGACCTCGGTCCAGATCATGAAGGACCACGAGAAGTTCTCGGGCCGCACGGTCGCGCTGCCGTTCATCCCCACCGTCGGCGCCTGCACCGGCAAGGTGGTGGCGCTGGCGAGCCCCCGGTCGTCGAAGCAGCAATTCAACTGGGCACGCGTGCTCAAGCACGAGATCGTGCACGTGATCACGCTCCAGCAGACCCGGTTCAACATCCCCCACTGGTACACCGAGGCCCTGGCCGTCGAGAGCGAGGGCTACCCCCGCCCGCAGCCCTGGAACAAGATGCTGCTCGAACGCGTCCCCGCGCGGCGGCTCCTGAACCTCGACACCATCAACCTCGGCTTCATCCGCCCCACCGAGGCCGACGAGCGCCAGCTCGCCTACTGCCAGGCGCAGCTCTACGCCCAGTACATGCTCAAGCGTTTCGGCCCCGACTCCCTGATGAAGCTCCTCGACGCCTACCGCCGGGGCGAGACCACCGATCAGGCGGTGAAGTCGTGCTTCAACGTCGAGAAGAAGGACTTCGAGGCGAAGTACATCGAGTTCCTCGACGAGGTGCTCAAGACCATCCGCACCCGCGTCAGCGAGGAGAAGCCGATCAAGTTCTCCGAGCTGGAGAAGCGGCTCAAGGCGAAGCCCGACGACCCCGACCTCAACGCCAGGATGGCCTATGAGCACTACGCCAGGCGCGACTACAAGCTCGCCCGGCCGCTCGCCGACAAGGCGCTCAAGCTGTCTCCGAAGCACGCGCTCGCCAGCTACGTCAAGGCGCGGCTCCTGACCTCGATCGGCGACGACGAGGCCGCGATGGAGGTGCTGGAGCCCGCCCTCGACCCCAGGAAGCCCAACGAACGCGTGGTCGATCTGCTGGCCGACCTCAAGCTCAAGGAGGGCAAGCTGGACGAGGCCGAGGCGCTCTATGAGATGGCCCGCAAGGACGACCCGCAGCACTCCAAGTGGATCGCCAGCCTGGCCCGGGTCCACCTGAGGCAGAAGGCCCCCGAGAAGCTCCTCAAGGACCTCGCCCACCTCGCCGAGAACGACGCCGACGACATCGACGTCCGCAAGACCCTCGCCGAGCGCAACCTCACGGCGAAGGCCTACGCCGACGCCGAGAGGTGGGCGCGGGAGTGCCTCTACATCGACGTCTACGACCCCAGCTGCCACGTCCTCCTGGCCGACGCCCTGTCGGCCCAGAAGAAGTTCGCCGGGGCCGTCGAGGAATACGAGGTCGCCCTGAGCCTCAAACCCAAGAAGGCCGACGACCTCAAGGTCAAGCTCGCCGGCGCCCGACTCGGCCTCGGCGAGAAGGACGCCGCGAAGGCGATCCTCGACGAGATCCTCAAACGCGACCCCGAGCACCCCGAGGCCCTCAAGGCCCGCGAAGAGATCAAGTAACCTCTTTGGAGTGCGGCAGTCCGGCTGCCGCCTTTTTCTCCGGGGGGATCGCCGAGCCCCGCGCTGGGCGCGGGTCTCCCGACCCCGCCCTTGCCCTGAGACGCCGACCACAAGGGTGGGTCTCCAGACCCGAGAATCAAGGGCCCCGATGCGGGGAGGTTCCCAAATGGGTCTGGAGACCCGGTTATGGGGTAGGGCGCGGCGAAGGTTGAGGCGGGGTCTGGAGACCCGCGCCCAGCGCATTCGACCCGCGCCCGATTTTACCGCTCGACGTCGGCCGGGGCATCATGACAAGGGTGTCCGTGGGTTTTCGTTCCCGGAAGCCCCGGCGGACCACATCGCCCCCCCGTTGGAGTGCGGTAGCCGGGTTTCCGCTTTACTCCAGCCCGCACGCAGCCGAGGCCGACGGGACTTCGACAGCTCCGCCTCTGCCGATTCCCAACGGAAAGCGGAAGCTCGGCTTCCGCACTCCAAAGGACGCGAGTCGGGGCTCAATTCCCCGGGCCGACCTTGAACGTCTTGAGCATCTGCTCGACGTCGCGGCGGAAGCCGCTGACGGTGTCGCGCGGGGTGGTGGCGACGGCGATCACGTTCAGGCGGGGTCCGAGCTGGAGCAGGTAGCCGTCGTAGTGGAGGCGGCTGGACCCCTTGGCTCGCTCGCCGGTCTTGAGGGCGGCCTCGACGCGGAAGACCTTCATGCCAGGCCAGTCGGACTCGGGCAGCCACTCCTCCGACCCCTTGATGACTTCCAGCTTGGTCGGCTCCCACTCGGCGGCGAGCAGGCCGCGGACGTCTTCTTCTTTCAGTTCCCGGTCGTAGATCGAGACCCGCACCAGGTCCGGCCCCTCGGGTCGGTTCTTGACCAGCGTCACCATGTTGCCCGAACTGTCGGTGGGGACGAACTGGTAACGCTCGGGCGGGAGCAGCTCCTGCGGGTGGTGGAAGAAGAACCGCGCCTGTGCGTCGACGTACGTCAGCCAGGTGTTCACGTCGGTGGAGGCGGGGATCTCGGGCAGGTTCAGCGGGTCGCCGATGACGCCGATCTGGCGCCGGAGGGTCAGCTCCTGGCTCGCCTTGTACTTGAGGTTCTTGTTCTTGGATCCCGGGAGGATGCCGGTGGCGACCCGCGCCATGCGGACGTCGGTGATGCCCCCGCGTGCCTCCATGGTGTCGATCGGCCCGGATTCGCGACGCGTCTTCCCGACCGTCGTCGCCTTGGCGGCGGGGTCGTTGGCCGCGGCCGTCGACGGCGCGGCGATCGGCACCGGCACGAAGGTGAACCGGATCTCGACGTTCAGGGTGGTCTCGGCGAACGCGTTCGCGACCCGGCCGGTGATCGAGAACACGGCCACCCGCCTGGGTCCTTCCGCCTCGCGCCTCAGCTCGATGAACTTGCCGGTGAGGGACTCGCCCCGGATGTTCGACTCGCCCACCAGCACCTGCACGCCGCGCCGGGAGACACGCCAGGTGTCGCCCACCCGCGCGGCGTAGCCGGGGAGGATGGCCGCCAGGCTCGGCAGGAACACCTGTCGCGCGGCCACTTCATACTCCCGCTCGCGGAGCCGGCGGTCCTCCGACAGCGACAGGATCAGGGGGAACTGGTTCTGCTGCGGCCGGACGTAGATGGTCAGGCCGTCCAGCGGCCTAGGCCCCACGCTCCGCACCACGTCGTCCGGGCGGATCTGGAACCGCGAGTAGTTCCGGATCGTCGCCGCCACCATGCCCAGCCCGTTGACCTCCGCCGGCCGCTCGGTGAAGAGCGTCTGGCGCGTCACCTCGGTCGTCTTCGGCTCCCCCTCGGCCACGTCGATCGTGTCGCGGAGCACCTCGGTGATGCCGACGCGGTACTGGCCGATCAGGCCGTCCACCGCCCGCTCCTCGAACTTCGTGTACTTCTCGAGGAAAAGATAGCGATTCGTGAGGTCGATGTAGGGGACCGTCTTGTCGGCCGCGTTGTCGCCGGCGGACGCGGCCGCGGCCTGGGCCGCCTTGCCCTTGGGTGCGTCGAAGGGGGAGGGATCCGGGGCCGTCGTCGGCCGGGGCGCCGGCTTGGCGGCGTCGCCGGGGGCCTGGGCGCGGGCGGCCGGGACCATCGAGGCCGCCAGGACGATCGCAAGCCCGAGCATCCGCCCCGGCCGGGGTGCTGTCTTCATGGTGTGCCTCAGCTCGGTGGTCCGGGGGCGGTGGCCCGCCGGCCCGGCACCGGCCCGGGTCCCGCGACGCGGCCGGGCAGGGTGGGGAGGAGTCGCGTGGGGGCCGGGCTCGGCCCCGATCAGGGCCTCGCCGGCCGCTCCTTCCACTCGAAGGAGCCGATCAGCCTCAGGTCCTGATCGCCGAACCGCTTCTGCTCGGGGATCCCCAGCGTGAACGTCGCCACGACCTGGTCCCCGTCCGGCCCGGCCAGCAAGTAATAGTACCAGAGAATGCCCACCTCGCCATCCTGTCCCTGCGCCGCGACACGGTAGCGATAATTCCCGGCATCAGCCCCTTCCACTTCCCCCTCCGCCAGGATGCCCCGAAACCTCGCGCCGAGCGCCTTCTTCACGTCGTCGCGGAACTGCCCGGGGTCCTGGTGCCGCCCCTTGCCCGCGTTCGGCCCCGCCGCCAGGTTGCACTGCGCCGTCAGGGCCCCGTCCTTCAGCCGCTTCAGGACCGCCAGCCGGGTGTCGTCCCAGTAGATGTGCCAGTCGCGGTCGTGCAGCAGCTCGAACTTGCCCGAGGGGGACTGGTAAACCAGCAACTCCCTCTCCGGCAACGACTTATCGAGTTCCAGACCTTCGAGCGCCGAGTCCGCCAGCTCCGCCGGGGCCTCGGCCGCCGCGCGCTCGACCGTCAGGGTGCTCTTGATGTCCAGCCCCGCCTCGATCTGCCCCGGCTTGCGGACCTCCGCCCGCTTCAGCTCCAGGCGGCTGACCCGATTGGCCTTGCGGTCGAATGTGAACGTTCCCTCGCACTCGATCGTGCCGTCGCCACCCAGCGTCGCCCCCCGGATCTTCCCCTTGAGCCCGACCACCGCCTTCTCGGCGTCGATCGACTCGACCGTCGCCTCCAGGCCGTTCGACGCCAGGGCGTCATACCCCGTGACCGCCCTCGCGGCGTCGGCCCCGACCGTCCACTGGCTCCCGACCTTCACCTCCGTCGCCGGCAGGAGCGCGGGGAACGCCAGGGGGTCGCCGACCCCCTGGACCAGCTCCAGCTCCGATCGGGTCAGCGGGCCCCCGGTGCTCGTCACCACCACCTGCCCCTTGCGAGGCTCGGCCACCAGCCTCGCCAGCTCGGCGCGGAGCACCGAGGACGCCGGCCGGATCTCGCCATTGATCGCCGCGCCGGCCTGCGTCACCCAGCGGACCGAGCGGCTGGCCGCGCCGTCGGCCCCGACGGCGGCCACCTTGTCGAAGAATTCGAGCCGGCTCTCGACCTTCAGGGCCAGGGGCCTGGGCTCCTCCTTGGATCCCGGCGGCGGGGCGGGCCGGAAGGTGCCCTCGGCCTTGAGCCCGACCTTGACCCGCGCCACGTCGCCGACCCGGTCGACCTCGACGAGCATGTCGCCGGCCAGGGCCGTCGCCGGCCAGAACGCGGCCCCCAGCGCGCACGCCAGGCCGGCCGCCGCCCGCTTCCACCCATGTCCGCGCGCCATGTCTCGTGCTCCTCGGAGGATCCGGCACCCCCGCCGGGCTGGAGGCCCGCCCGATCCCTCGCCGATCCCATACGGGACGCGGCCGTCCGGGACCGGGGCCATGCATGCATCCCGTCCGCCGGTCGCGGGGCGCCGGGCCCCAATCTATCCCCCCGGGACACCTTGTCAATTCGACCAGCTGTCCGTCACGGTTTACACCCCAAGGCGTAATGACTGCATGAATGCACTCATGCAAGGTGAGGATTCGGTCGAATTTCTCAGGATTGACACTCGTGGCGGCAGAAATGTCGCAATTTGAGACGCCTGGACACCGGGGATGGGCAGGCATCGGGCAGGGGGGCGAGCGTGAATGATTGGGAGGAGGTCGGGAGTCACGGCGGGGCGGTATTTCCCGTAAGATATTGTGAGACTTGGGGTTAACCTCAATCACCGGGTTCGAGACCGGCCCGGGACGGCCGTTAAAACGGGGAATTCCGCCGATTTCGGTCGACTCATCGGTTTTCTCCGATCTCGGGGCACTTTCTTTGCGTATGTTAGAGGTGCCCCGTCTGAACGATTCGCCCCGATCCGACGTCTAAGGGATGGATGAAGGTCTTCGGACCGTTGGGGTGCGGGAGGGGAGGGTGCCCGAGACGGCCCCGCCCCGACCGGGTCCCGGTCCGACTGGAAGGGTGCCCCGGAGACGGGGGCCCGGCGAAGAGAGGTCAGCGGATGGGCAGCGCGTACCAACATCCGGTGCTCAAGCAACTGAAGGAGCAGCAGGCGCGGTTCGCCCCGAGGGAGCGCCGGGTCGAGCAGATCGACCGGGCCGAGCAACTCCTGGCGGAGATCGACCCGGCACGCCGCTACCCTTACGAATATCTCTGCTTCCGGATCACGGGCTACCGGCCGGAGGCGACCCCCGCCCTCATCCTCGAGGGCGGGGACGTCATCCATGATCTGCGTCTGTTCGTCGAAGACCTCTCGGCGACCGTCGGTCAGCCGGCCGACGCCATCTCCGAGCCGGTCCTGACCGTCGAGGCCGTGAGCCGCCGATATAACGTCTCGACCCGCACGGTCAGGCGCTGGCGGAGGCAAGGGTTGGTCGCTCGTCGGGTCAAGATCGACGGGCGAACCAAGGTCGGGTTTCTGGAGTCCAGCCTGTCGAGGTTCGTGGAAACGCACCGCGACCAGGTGGACCGCGGATCCCGGTTCCGACTACTCACCGACGAGGAACGCGAGGACATCATCCGGCGTGCCCGTCGCATGGCGCCGTTCGGCCGGGGTCGCCTGGCCGAGATCGCGCGGAGGATCGCTAGAAAAATGGAACGCTCCACCGAGACGGTCCGCATGACCCTCAAGAACTACGACCGCGAGCATCCGGATCGCGCGATCTTCCCCCCCTCGTCGTCCCCACTCGATGAGGACGCCAAGGCGCAGATCCACCGCCTCCACAACGGCGGACGCGGCATCTCCGTCGAGAACCTCGCCTCGCAGTTCGGCCGCACCCGGTCGAGCGTCTACCGCGTCCTCAACGAGATGCGGGCCAGGCGGATCCTCGGCAACAAGCTGGAGTTCATGCCGCACACCAGCTTCGACGAGGCCGCGAAGCACGCCGAGATCCTCGGGCCCTTGCCCGAGCCGGCCGACGGCAAGCCCCCGCGCAAGACCAAGCCGCCCAAGGGCCTGCCGCCGTACCTCGCCAGCCTCTATGAGGTCCCGCTCCTCTCCCGAGAGCAGGAAGCCCACCTGTTCCGGAAGATGAACTTCCTCAAGTTCCAGGCGAACCAGCTCCGCGACAAGGTCGACCCCGTCAAGGCCAAGACCGCCGACCTCGACCAGGTCGAACGGCTCCAGGAAGAGGCCCTGGCCGTCAAGAACCAGATCATCCGCGCCAACCTGCGGCTGGTCGTCTCCATCGCCAAGCGGCACGTCGGCCCCTCGAACAACTTCTTCGAGCTGGTCTCCGACGGCAACATGTCCCTGATCCGGGCGGTCGAGAAGTTCGACTACTCCCGCGGCAACAAGTTCTCCACGTACGCCTCCTGGGCGATCATGAAGAACTTCGCCCGCACGATCCCCGAGGAGAACTACCGCCGCGACCGGTTCGTCACCGGCCACGAGGAGATGTTCGAGGCCGCCGCCGACAACCGCACCGACGAGCACGAATACGAGAGCGCCCAGCGCCGCAACCAGGAGGCCGTCAAGGGCATGCTCCGGTCGAGCCCGCGAAAGAACGCGCCCAGGTGAGGTCGCCGGACCCGGTAAGTCGCAGCAAGAATGGGTCGAAGCCGGAGCCGGCATTCAGCGGTGAGCCGGTGTTGCTGGTGCCGAAATCGACCGCCCCTGAGAACGAGCCGGCGACCAGCACGTCGCCGTTTTTCGCCGCCGCGATGGACGTGGCCTGGTCGAAGTCAGGCCCGCCGAAGTCGCGGGCCCAGAGAGTCGAACCGCCGGTGTCGAGCTTCCAGACGAGGGCGTCGCGGGTGCCGGCCGTCGAGGACAGCCCATTCGCGCCGAATGCCGCCGAACCGGCGAGGAAACCGGCGGCCAGGAGGTTTCCCGACGGATCGACCGCGAGCCCGCGGACCTCCGCCGACGAGGCCCCCGAGCCGTTGCTCGCGCGGACCCAGTCGAACTGGCCGGTCGCGCCGATCCGGGCGACGAACGCGTCGAAGAATCCACCGGCGTTGACGGTCGTGCTGCCGAACGAGGTGGTCCCCTGGAACGACCCGGCGACGAACGCCTGCCCGCTCGCGTTCACGGCGACGGCGTACGCCTGCGCGTTCGCGCCTGCCGGGCCCGACGCGGCGGCGACCCAGGTGAAATTCCCCGATGCGTCGAGTCTGAGGACGAAGGGGTCGGTCTTCCCCGGGCTGGAGCGGTTGCTCGTCGATGACCCGGGGTCGAAATCCACCGTCCCGCTGAAGGAGCCGGCGAGGGTCAGTGTGCCGTCGGACCCGGCCGCCAGCGACGAGACCTGGCTGACGTCGGTCCCGACCGTGCCGGCGAGGCGCTTGGCCCAGACGAACGTGCCGTCCCGGCGATAGCGGGCGAAGAAGCCGTCGCGGAAGCCGGTGGCGGTCAGGCTCCCGCCGGTGTTCCCCGAAGGATCGAAATTGACGGTCCCCTGGAACGAGCCGGCGACGACGACGTCGCCTCCGGACGTGTACGCGACCGCGTTCGGGAGCAAGTCGCCCACCTGCCCGGTCGCGGCGAGGCCGAGGACGGTCTGGAAGTCGATCGCGGGGAGGATCCGGGCGGGCAGTTCCGACACGTCCGGCCGGTTCCGCCTCCTCGCAATCTGCCTCGACCTTCGATCGACCCGCCTCGGGAACATGGACACGCCTCGGGACCGGAACCGGGGAACGAAAACGCCCGGGCGGATCGATGTGGATCGATCCGCCCGGGAGAACCCTAGTTCACGAAATCAGGCGCGTGCGGGAGGTTTGCGAACGATTGTGGTCGAGAAGCAACACTCAGGCCGGGTTGCCGTTCAGCCGGAGGGTGCCCATCAGCTCGGCGGCGGGCTGGATGTAGCCGAAGTAGAAGTCGCCGAAGAGGCCGTACTTTGCGGAGGACTCGTCGAACCGCATCGTGTAGACGATGTCCTTGAGGTAGATGGGATTCTTGGCCCAGAGGGTCACGCCCCATTCCCAGTCGTCGACGCCGGTGGAGGCGGTGATGACCTGGCTGACCTTGCCGGCGAACTTCATCCCGCTGCGGCCGTGGGCGCTCATGAACTCGGCGCGGTCCTCGAATGGCAGCATGTACCAGTTCTGGTCGCCCTGGCGCATCTTGCTCATGGGGTAGAAGCAGAGGCAGGGCCAGTCGGGGAAGTCGGGATAGAGGCGCTGCTTGTTCATCGGCCCGAGGCGTTCGGCATAGGCGGCGACCTTCGCCTTGTAGATGTTGCTCTCAGGATCGACCCCCTCCTTCTCGCGGAGGACCTTGCCGTACTGGTCGGCGTCGGGGACGTACTCGGAGACCTCGGTGATCGAGTAGAACGAGTAGGTCGGAACGAGTGCCGGGCCGAGCGGCGACGCCTGGATGGCGATCTGGATCTCATGGACCTTCTTGAGGTCATTGCCGGCCATCATGATCCCGAAGTCGGCCTTGTGGCCGGGGATTGCGAAGCACTGGACCTGATCCGGAGCGTTCTCACGCTTCGGGTCGAGGGCGTGGATAATCTGCTCGCGGCCCTTCGCGATGGCCTCGGCCGAGAGGGTCGTGAGGAGGTGGCGGTCGACCCGGTAGAAGACGTGCAGGAAATGCCAGCCGGTCTCCGGATTGAGCGTGGCCGGCACGTGGGCCGTGGACATCGGGCGATGGCCGTGCTGACCGGGCTGGGTGTGGCCGTGTGTGCCTTGTTCGGTGCCTTGAGACATGAAATCGATCCTACTAGAGAACTGCAAACTTGACCGAGTGTCGATCTGTTTGGAGCCTGTTCGTGTGCCACCGGCTGGCCAGTGCGACGATTGCGGCCATCGTCCCCAACTGGACTCCGACTGATTTTGAGCACGATCGGTTCGAGCCGCCCCGGTCCAAGCTCGTAGAGCACTGGCACAACCAGCGGCACACGAACTGGGTCCAAATCGAGCAAGGGTTCGCTCGGACGGCGAGGGAGGTATTGTAGAGTCAGCAGGGGGCCCCGGGAAGTTTCCGGGGGAGGATCACCCGGAAGGTGGTGCCGACGCCGGGCTCGCTGTCGAGTTCGATCCGGCCGTCGTGCTCCTTGACGATGTTGTAAGTGATCCAGAGCCCCAGGCCGGTGCCGACCCCCTGCGGCTTGGTGGTGAAGAAGGGGTCGAAGATCCGGGTCTTGATCGCCTCGGGGATGCCGATGCCGTTGTCCTCGATCGCGAAGCAGGCCTCGTCGGTGTCGAGGTTGAAGCTCGTCGAGACCTTGATCGTCGCCCCGGACTGCACCGCCTGGATCGCGTTCATCAAAAGGTTCAGGAGCACCTGATTGAGTTTGCCGGCGTAGCAGCAGATCTCGGGCATCTCGGCGAGGTCGACGGCCAGCTCGACGCCCTTCTGGCGGACGTGGTAGCGGACCATCTCCAGGGTCGATTTCACGGCATCGTTCGGCTGGATCCACTTCTGCTCGGCCTCGTCGAGCCGCGAGAAGTCGCGGAGACCGCCGACGATCTCCCGGACGCGCTGGAGGCCCATCCGGGAGGAGCGGAGCAGGCGATCGAGGTTCGTGACCGTGTAGTTGATGTCGAGCCGCTCCTCCAGGTCGAGGATTTCCCGGGGGATCTGGTCGCGGAAGTGGCCGCGGTAGCGATCGATCATGTCGGCGATGTGGCGGACGTCTCGGTCGAGGACGGCGAGGTTGTTGGAGACGTAGGCGAGCGGGTTGTTAATCTCGTGGGCGATGCCGGCGACGAGCTGGCCGAGGCTGGACATCTTCTCGCTCTGGACGAGATGCGCCTGGGCCTCCCGGAGCTGGCGGATGGTCGATTCCAGCTCGGCCTTCTGCTGCCGCAGTTCGGCCTCGGCCTGGCGTCGGGCGAGGAGGAGCTTGTGCCTCTGGATCGCACCCCGGACGGCGGTGGCCACGCGGGGGGTCTGGAGCTCGTCCTTGGTCACATAATCATTCGCCCCCTTGCGGATCATCTCGACGGCGACGTTTTCGCTGCCGCCGCCGGTGACGATCACGACCGGGGTTTCGAGGCCGAGGGCGTCGCGGATGCGCCTGAGGACCTCGTCGCCGTTGATGGAGGGGAGCTGATAGTCGAGCACGACGAGGTCGAAGGGCTCGCGGTCGAGGAGGTCGAGGCCGGCCTCGCCGGAATCGGCGAAGACGATGTCGAAGTCGGCGAGGGTCCGCTTGTAGATGAGCTGGTCCGGGCGATTGTCCTCGATCACGAGGAGACGCGACCGAACGGGCGAGGTGGTGTCGGTCACCGTGGGACCTCCTTGGAGGGACGAGGATCCCGAACGCCTCGCTCGGCCACGTCGCCTCGCCTGGCGTGCGACTTCCTCGTATCGGGGGGCTGGACTTCACAGTATCATGCGGGCGACCCGGGGGGCAAACCGGCCCGAGGCCCCCCGGAACCTCTCCCTTCGACTCCCCCAGGAGCCACGCCCATGCCCCGAATCCCCGGCCCGAGGGCCGCACGCATCTGGATTCCTCTCTTCCTCGCGGTCGGAGTCGCCGGGTTCGCCCTGGTCTCGGGCCCGTCGGGCGCGGCCGACGCCGAGCCGGCGAAGGGCTGGACGAAGGGCAAGGGCTGGGGATGGGTCTGGGGCAAGGAGGACGAGGTCGGGGCCCTCAACGCCATGACCAACCAGACCCGCGCGGCCGCGCTGGCGCTGGCGACCCGGGGCGAGGTTTACGACCTGGGGCTGACCTACAGCCGACGGTCGTTCAAGTGGCCCGGCCACAGCCCCGGCGAGATCCTGACGTTCCGCTCGCCGGACGGCCTCGACCGGATGCGCGACCCGGATTACCCGCCGGCGGAGATCAATCCCGGCAAGGTGCTCTGGCACTCGAGCGCGATGTTCATCAACGACAACGTCGCCACCCAGATCGACGGTCTGGGGCACATCGTCGCCGGCGACGATTTCCACTGGTACAACGGCTTCAAGGAGTCGAAGGACGGCGGCGACTGGGGCATCCGGAAGTGCGACGCCACGACGATCCCGCCCATCATCGCGCGAGGGGTCCTCATCGACGTCGCCGCCTACAAGAAGGTCGACGCCCTGCCGGCCTTCGCCGAGATCACGAAGCAGGATCTGCAGGACACCCTGGCCTGGGAGGGCGTCACGATCCAGCCGGGGGACGTCGTCCTGATCCGGACTGGTACCGCCCGCTACTGGGGCGAAGACGGGGCCGACCACAAGACGCTGGGCGAGCACGACTCCGCCGGGGTGAACCTGGACGCCACGAAGTGGCTGGTCGAGGTCCAGGGGGCGATGATGGTCGGGGCCGACAACAGCGGCTATGAGGCCAAGTCTCCCACCGGTAAGCCCCACAATGGGCTGGACGTCCATCGATATTTGCTGGTGGATCAAGGGGTCCACATCGCCGAGTTCCACAACCTGGAAGGGCTCAGCAAGGCGAAGGCGTACACATTCTGCTACTCGGCCGCCGTGAACAAGATCAAGGGGGCCGTCGCGGGCTTCGCGCTCCGGCCGCTGGCCTTGCGGTAATCGCCGCGAGTTGCCAAGCTCGCGGCCGCCCGGGGGCCGAACTCGCCTTGCCTCGACCGTTGAATTCAAGTATCATTAACTCGATCTTTTTGATGAGGATTCGGACGGGGAGGTTTGCATGTCGACGGGCGAACGGGCTCGCGGGAGGATTTACGACGACATCACGCAGACGATCGGCAACACGCCGCTGATCCGGCTGCGTCGGGTGTCGGCGGGGGCGGCCGGGACGGTGGTCGCGAAGCTCGAGAACTTCAACCCGCTCTGGTCGGTCAAGGACCGCATCGGCGTCGCGATGATCAACGACGCGGAGGCCGCCGGCCTCATCAAGCCCGACACGATCATCATCGAGCCGACCAGCGGCAACACCGGGATCGCATTGGCATTCACTTGCGCCGCCCGGGGTTACAAGCTCGTCGTGACCATGCCCGAGAGCATGAGCGTGGAGCGCCGGCGATTGCTCAAGGCCTTCGGGGCGGAGATCGTCCTGACGCCGGCTGCGGAGGGGATGCCGGGGGCCGTCCGGAAGGCCGAGGAGCTGGTCAAGACGACACCCAACTCCTACATGCCGCAGCAGTTCAAGAACCCATCGAATCCGGCGATCCACCGCAAGACGACGGCCGAGGAGATCTGGGCCGACACCGAGGGGAAGGTCGACATCCTGGTCTGCGGAGTCGGCACAGGTGGGACCATCACCGGCACGGGCGAGGTCCTGAAGCAAAGGAAGCCGGGCCTGAAGGTCATCGCCGTCGAGCCCGAGAACTCGCCGGTCCTCACTCAGCTCCGCAAGCACGACCCGATCAAGCCCGGCCGGCACGGCATCCAGGGCATCGGCGCGGGGTTCATCCCCGACGTCCTCAACACCGAGATCATCGACGAGGTCTTCACCGTCAAGGATGATGATTCGTTCGAGATGGCCCGACGGCTGGCGAAGGAAGAGGGCATGCTCTGCGGGATCTCCTGCGGCGCGGCGGCCGTGGCGGCGATCCAGGTGGCGAGGCGGCCCGAGAACGCCGGCAAGCTGATTGTGGTCGTGCTGCCCGACCTCGGCGAGCGCTACCTCTCGACCTCGCTCTTCCCCGAGTGAGCGGGGTGCTGACGATCCCCGAGCCGATCCTGGCGGAGATGCTCGCGCACCTCCGCCGGGAACTCCCCAACGAGGGCTGCGGCCTGCTCCTGGGCCGCGACGGCCTGGCCTCAGAGCTTTTCCCGCTGCGCAATGTCTCGGCCAGCCCGGTCCACTACTCGGCCGACCCGCAGGATCTGATCACGGCCTACCACAAGCTCCGGGCCGAGGAACTGGCGATCGTCGCCATCTACCACTCGCACCCCCGCACGGCCCCGACGCCGAGCCGTGTGGACCTGCGCGAGAACTACTACGGCGACGTCCCCCGCCTGATCGTCTCATTCCGCGCCGAGCCGCCCGAGATCCGTAACTGGCGACTCGACCCGGACAGCTACGAAGAATTGCCGTGGCAATCGGCGTAGGGAACGCTGCGACGCGGCCTCGCGTCCACCGCACCGATGTCCGGCCGGGCCACGAGGGTCTGATGGTCGCCACGCCAGCTCTGCATGGTGCGGCGGACGCGTCGCAGCACACCGTACGCGATCGGCGTTGCCTGAAATCGGGCGTGTCGGTAAAACGCCTGCGGAATTCCAGGGAATCGGGTGATTCTCGGGATTCCCACCTCCACGGAAGGGGGGCAATGTGGGCGCCTGGCGACGGTTGCGGTGGGCCGGTTGGTCCCTGGTGGCGTTGACGACGGCGGGCGTGCTCGCCGGCTGCAGCCTGGCGCCGAAGTCGTTCCGGGCGATGGAGCACCCCGCCGCGATCAAGCGGGCGAGGGCGGTCGGGTATGAGGAGACTCAGCCTGACTGGGTGGCTGTTCCGAAACTCATCGAGCATTTACAGGACGCCGACCCGGTGGTCCGGATGACCTCGAATGATGCCCTCAAACGCAGGACTGGGAAGGATTTCGGATTCGTCCCCTGGGCCAGCCCGGAGGAGCGCACTCCGGCGGTTGCGCGTTGGACTGCCTGGTGGCGGTCGAAGATGCCGGCCAACCCCCTAGCCAAGCCTCGCAGAAAATCGTAAAGTGCCCCCTCACACGTCCGGCACGTCGTCCAAGACGCTCGCCAAAATCGCAGAATTCCCCGGAAAACTCGCAACTCACCTGCCGTCTCTCGTAGACATGCTTTCTTGATACAACAGTCTCAGGGATTGAGCCCCGACGGCCAGGGAGGGCCGACCTTACATGCCCGCCGAGCACGCGCTCAACGCTTCCCCCGCGGGGGGGGAGCCGGGGCCGATCGGCCTGATCGGCCACACCACGCTCGCCGTCGTCGGCTACCTCGGCGGCATCGGGATCCTCGCTTTCTCGATCCCACGCGCCATCGTCCGGCCCGTGGGCAACGCCCCCGCTTTCGTCCGGACCACCATCCGCCAGATGGACCGGCTCTTCGTGCTCGGCATGCCGATGCTCGCCGTGATCCACGTCGGCATGGGCTCGTTCATGGCAATGCAGGCGTACTTCGGGGCCACGTTCGTCGACGGCAACGGCGCGGTGGTCGGTGTGGGGTTGATCCGCAATGTCGCCCCGCTCATGACCGGGCTGACCCTCGCCGGGCTGCTGTCGGCCCTGTACATCCCCGAGCTGCGGCGAGGCCGCTCGGAAGTCGGGTTCGACGACCCAGATGCGACGGCCGTCGATCGCGACGTCGCCCGGGGGTTCCGGTTCGACGAGCGGACTCCCGTCGAGCCCGCACGCATGGCCGCGCCCCGGGTGGTGGCCGCGCTACTCGCCGGGCCGTTCCTGGCGTTCTGGTCGGCGGCGATCGGGACGGCCGTGGGTTGGTCGGTCTCGATGAGCCTGCTCGGGGTGACGACCGACGGCTACTTCTCGTACTTCTTCGAGATGATGTGGTTCCGGGACGCCACCGGGCTGGTCGCCAAGGGCGCCCTCTACGGCGGGATCGCGTCGCTGATGGCCTGCTACGAGGGGGTCCACTGCCCCGAGCCCACCGCGGACGCCTCGGCCGACTTCGAGCGGGTCGCACGCCTCGGTTGCCGGGCCTTCGTGCTCGCCACGATGATGATCCTGATGATCAACTCCGGCTGGTTCCTGGTCCATTACCACGCGGGGACCGGGCTCGGCCCGACGGTGCTGCCCTCGCCGCGCTGAGGCAACTCGGGTTGACGCGTCCGTGGCTTTATCGTTCTCTGCGTCCACAACGTCGCCACAACATCGGGCAGGACGCCCGTTTTCGAAAGGTCCCGGCTCGTCCGGAGGGGAGGGAACCCCGATGAGTACCCGCACCAAGGGCCATGAGGTCCGGGTCGGCCTGGTGGTGATCGCCGGGCTGATCGGCCTCGGTGGCCTGTTCGGCCTCGCCGCAGGCGGCCCCGGCTTCCTCTCCACGCGCCGTTACATTGAAGTCGACTTCAAGGACGGCCAGGGCATCCGGCCCGGCAGCACCGTCCGGATCGCCGGGCTCGACGTCGGCCGTGTCGCAGACGTCAACCTCGCCGAGTCCGACGGCACCCTGAAGGCCCGGGTCAAGATCGCCATCCCGGTGGATCTGGCCCAGAAGCTCAAGCAGGACCTCAAGATCACGATCCAGGCCAGTCTCACCGGCCAGGCCCGGCTCAACATCGTCTCGACCGGCCGCTCGAACGTCGCACTCGTCCCCGGTCAGGTGGTCGAGGGGGTGGAGAGCAGCTTCTTCGACCCGATCATCGAGCAGGTCGGCCTCGGGCCCGAGCAGCGTAAGGATCTCGCCCACATGATCGGCGAGATCCGCCAGACGGTCGACGCCGCCACGCCCCGTATCCGCCTGATCATGGCGGCGCTCTCCGACATCACCGCCGGCTTCAAGGAGACCTCCGACAGCGTCCGGCCTTCGCTGGAGAGCACCGCCTCGCACATCGAGGAGATGACCCGCAAGATCGCGGCGGCCACCCCCAAGATCGAGGCGTCGCTGGCGAAGCTCGAAGCCTTGACCGCCCAGGCCGACGGCCTGATCGGCGAGAACCGGCCCAACATCGCCGAAATCCTGGCGACCACGAAGGACATCACCGCCACCTTGAAGACGGCGATCATCCGCGACCAGGACAAGTTCGAGAAGATCCTGGTGAACCTGGATGGAACCCGGGCCCGGGTCGATCGCGTCCTCTACCAGGCCGACCAGATCGCCGACCAGGGCTTGCAGATGGTCGTGAAGAACCGGGCCGATGTCGAGCGGACCGTCTCGAACGTCCGCGACGCCACCGACTGGGCCGACAAGTTGGTCCAGAAGATCTTCGCGAATCCGTTCGTGCTCAGCCCGCTCTACAAGCCGGACAAGGAAGACACCCGGGTCCAGGTGGTGTACGACACCGCCCAGGTGTTCGCGAAGGGTTCCAAGGAACTCTACGACGCCGTGAAGACCCTCGACGCCATGAACGCCAGGCCGCTGACCGCCCAGCAACGCGAGGACGTCGAGGCCATCCGCCGGCACGTCTACGCTGTCACCTCGCGCCTGGAGCAGATGTCCGGCCAGCTCAGCGAGGCCATGCGGCCGCCGGCCCGCCGGGGTCCAATGCGTTGAACACGGTCCAGATTGCCCGGTCAGATGACTCTGCCCGGATTGCCGCCATTGCGTAGGCCGCCGGAATGACCCAGGGCGACGCCGGTTCCGTGACACAAACGCTGGGCGAAAAAGAATTTGGGGATCGGCGGCTTGCCGTAAGTCGTTATTCTGGGGAGATCTTGGTGTGCAAGCGTCACGATACCGCGATTTCCGGCCGGAAAGTTAAATTCCTCCCAACTTCCGCGCCGATACTCCTGGTGTGGTCGCCCAAGCCAGTGGCTGGGGCCCACGGCGAAGACCGGGAGAGGGATTGCCCGCGGTCGCCTGGTTGGACCTCCCGAAACGGGCGGGACTCACCCACGACCTGACTCCTCGTTCGACGCCCGTGAGGCCCGGCTCGGGAGCCGTCGGCCAAGACATCATCCAGCGGAGGCACACATGGAAATCTACGGAGCGGGGGGCACTCAGGGCCCCCAACCCATCTACCCGCGGTTGGCTGCGTTCAGCGTGGATGCAGGACAGACGATCCAGGCGGGCACCCCCCGCGATCGGATCGAAATCTCGCCGCTCGGCCAGATGCTCGACAGCATCAGCCGGATGCCCGAGATTCGTCACGAACGGGTCGAGGCCGTCCGCCGAGAGATCGCGGCCGGGACTTACGAGACCCCCGAGAAGCTCGAACTGGCCCTCGATCGCATGATCGACGAGCTCAGCGGCTTCTGAGCGATCCGTTGACGGCTGTCCTCGATCCCCGACGAAGGGGATCGGGGTGCACCCGCCACGCCCTCATTCGACCAGGGATGGTCGAGTCTTCTTCTCCCGAGACTTGTCCCCTACGATTGGCCCCAATCACCCTCTGGTTGTCCGGCTGGGACGCCCTCCGGGCGTCGTCGAATCTCGATCCAAGACTCCGGAATCGCTCACGATCCGTCGGGGACCCTCCCGGCGGATCGTCGTCGTTTCGAACTCCCACTCCTCCGTCGAGTTCCATCTGGCAATCCCCCGGCGGTTGGGGAACAATCTGGGCGATCCGTACCCTCCCAGCCCGGCCCAACGATTCCACAGGTCTGAGGCGCTCCGACCTGTCGAACCGAACCACGTCCCAGCCCTGACCGATTCGCGACGCTGCGATCCCGGGAGTCCTCGACATGTCCACGACCCACGAACGGCTCCCCGCCGCTACGGAACAGGCCCTCGGTGCCCTCCTGGTCCAGGAGGGCCTGCTCTCCGCCGCGCAACTGCTCGGGGCCCAGCAATACGCCTGGGAACATCGGCTCGACCTTCGCCAGGCGATTCTCAAGCTCAAGCTCGTGCCCGCCGAGACGGTCGAGAAGATCCTGGCCGATCGGGTGCCCGCCCTGGAGCCGGTCGCCCCCGCCGAGGGGAGCCCCGGGCTCCCCGCCTACCCCCCGGCCGTCGTGACCGAGACCCTTGCCGTCGCCGTCGTCGACTCCAGCGGGGGTGTCCCGGCCGCCGTCGAGCCCGTGCCCCCCTTGCCGCTCGACCGGCTCAAGCAAGAGAAGGACATCAAGAACGACCTCAAGGAGATCGCCGAGTCCGCCTCGCCCCCGGACCTGGTGACGCAGATTTTCCAGCGCGCCCTGGAAGCCCGCGCGACCGACGTCCACTTCGATCCCCAGGATCGCGGCTGCCGGATCCGTTTCCGGATCGACGGCCAGCTCCACGAGGTCCTCGAACTCCAGAAGGACATGGCCGTCTCGCTGGTCAGCCGCATGAAGGTCATGGCCAACCTGAACATCGTCGAGCGACGCCACGCGCAGGACGGCCGGATCTCCATCCGCCTGGACCAGTACAACCGCGACCTCCGCATCGCCACGTTCCCGACGATCCTGGGCGAGAAGGTCGTCGTCCGGATCCATGAGGCCCTCCACGAGGCCCTGTCGTTCGACCAGCTCGGCCTGAGCGATCGCCAGGCGGAGCAGCTCCGCAACCTCTGCTCCAAGCCCTATGGTGCCGTCCTGGTCGCCGGGCCGGTCGGGGCGGGCAAGACGACAACGCTCTACTCGTGCCTCTCCCGGGTCAACATCCCGACCCGGAACTTGCTGACGATCGAGGACCCGATCGAATTCCGGCTCCCCGGCGTGAACCAGTCGCAGGTCGACTCCAAGCATGAGAACTCGTTCACGGAAGGGCTCAAGGCGATGCTCCGCCAGGACCCCGACGTGATCATGATCGGCGAGATCCGCGACGAGGAGACCGCCCACATCGGCATCCGGGCCGCCATGACCGGCGTCCTGGTCTTCTCCACCATCCACGCCTCCGACTGCCCCAGCACCATCGGCAACCTCTACGACTTCAAGATCCCCGGCTATCTCCTGTCCAACACACTCCTCGGCGTCGTCTCTCAGCGCCTCCTGCGCCGGGTGTGCCCCTACTGCCGCGTCCAGTTCGAACCCGACGAGTCCCAGCGGCAGGTGCTCGGGCTAGGCCCCGACGACCTCCCGGGCCTGATGCTCAACCAGGGCCAGGGCTGCCCCGCCTGCTTCCAGACCGGCTACCTCGGACGCGTCGGCGTCTACGAGATCATGGAGATCGGTGAGATCCTCCGTGAGCTGATCTTCCAGCAGATCTCCAAGGACGTCCTCCGCCGGGTCGCCATCGAACTCGGCATGCAAACCCTGAAACAGTCGGCCCTTGAAAAGGTCATCGAGGGGTATACAACGATCGACGAGGTTTACCGGGTCATCGCCATGTGACCCAAATTCTCTGGATTTCCATCAACTCGACCCCGTCACCGGATCGATCTGGAAAGACAGAGAGTCTCGAAAACCTACGGGCTCTGCGGGCTGTCGCTTCGGGGTGATTCCGGTCCATCCGGGACGCCTCGACGCGGAGGTCCGCGGGAAGACGGGTCGCCGGAGGAGTGGCGGCCCGGCACGGCAGCCCCGGATCGAGGCCGGCAAGGAGGTCGGGCGATGTACTCAGCGAATGGTTGGCGGTCGGTCGGGACGATCCTGGTCGTCGGTACGATGACCCTCGCGGTCGGGGCCCGGACCCAGGCGGCCGAGGACGAGCCGAGGGGACTCGCTCGCTTGTTCCGCCTGGGCGGGAACACATCCCCAGCCAAGAAGGCCAGCACGGCGCGGCACAATCACGACCACGACAAGCCCGCCGACGCTCCGAAGGTGATCTCCGAGAAGGTCATCTCGGGCCCGGTCTCGACCCCCGCGATGAACTCGACCACCGCCGCCGGCGGCCCGATCCTGGGCGCCCCCAGCACGGCGGGGCCGAGCACACCGATCGCCACCGAGACCGGCCCGGCCCCCCGGCTGCTGCCCCAGTCGCGTGTCCAGCGCCCGGTGACCGAGTCTGATCCGATCCTCACCCGGTTCACGATCGGGCGGTCGGACAACGGCGGTCAGTTCGGGATGTTTCTCCAGATCTTCGCGGACGGCACGGTACTTGATGGAGAAGGCGTGCATCGTGTCGGCCGGGATTCGCTGCGTCCGATCGTGGAGATCCTGGAGTCGGGCGACCTGGGCAAGCTCCGCGGACATTGCGGTGCACCCCCCACAGACTTCGTGGAGCAGGTCCACTACATGGTCTATGACCGCTCCTACGGCAAGCTCCGGGCGGGGGCCTTCTCGTTCACCGGCAACCCCCAGGGTTGCGACCCGTCGGTCAAGAAGCTCCAGGCTGCCGTGGATCAGCTCGTCATGAAGCTCGCGAGCCCGTCCGTAGCTGTCGCCCCGGCCTCGGGAATCGCGACCACTCCCACGGCCGCCCTCACTCCCGAGCCGAGCAAGCCCGCCCTCTCGTCGCCCATCTTGCCGCTCACGAACCCGATTCCCGGCGCCAACTGAAGCCGTCCCGGAGCTGTAAGTTTTCGTATCGAGTGGTGTCAGGAGGCATCGAAGACAAGCCGGCAACGCCCCTGGGCTTCCACTCGATGCGAAAAAGCAACGATTTGTCAGGAAATGTTGCACTTTCGGGAGCACTCTTCCTTCTGGCGGAGCGAGCGGAAGAATAGGGACAGTCATAAGGCTTCCCCCCATCAATCCATGCGAGGAGACATCAGAGATGATGCCAGGCGCCGCCCCATTTCGGGGACACCGGGACGCTCCGATTCCCGAAATCCGCTCCGACGCCGGACTCTTGATGGAAACGGCTCGTGATCTCGCGCTCAGCGCCAGACAGTCGATCCTGGCTCGCCGCTATCGGAGCGTGGCGGATCGCCTGGAAGCGGCGATCCAGAATTCCACGACCGAAGATGCCCTCGACGAGATCCTCCAGGCCGCCCCGTTCGTGTACCACCCCACCGGCGATCGACAGTCGCTGCTCGACATGCTCGCCATGGCCGAATGGACCCCCGAACAGCGCCGGAAGCTGGCGAGGGTGCTGCTCCAGGCGTTCGTCTCGCGGATGCCGGACTGAAATCGGCCCGATCCGAACCCTCGGGATTTCCGACAACGGCCTCGGGTTCGCAGGGAGTGGAATTGGAAATTCGACGGGGCTTGGAGTAGAATCAAGAATTGTTATTGATTCCTCGTCGCGGCGCCGGCGTCGCGGCGTCCGACTCGTCCCGTCGAGGGTGGACACAGGTGGTCGATCCAGCCCCTCTGGCTCCGCTCGAAATCGTCAGCAGCCCCGAGGACAAGTTCCGGGAATTCCTCGAGATCCGCGGCGAGAAGCTCACCGAGCCCCGGAAGGTGCTCATCCGGCACATCTTCAACTCGCACAAGCATTTCGACGCCGACGAACTGGTCGCCGAACTGCACGGGGCCGACCGCCGCGTCAGCCGATCGACGGTCTATCGCACGCTCCGGCTGCTGGTCGATGCCGGCCTGCTCCGGGAACTCCGGCTCACGAACCGGACCGCCTACGAGCACGACTACGGCTACCCGTCTCACGATCACATGCATTGCACCGAATGCAACACGGTGATCGAGTTCCGGAACGACGAGATCCGCCGGCTCCGCGATGCCATCGCGGCCGAGCACGGCTTCCGGGCCAGCGGGCACCGGTTCATGATGACGGGCGTCTGCTCCGCCTGCTCCCGGGCCAAGAGCCCCCGGCGCCGCCTCGACCTGATCTGACGAGGCGGCCGCGACCTCTTTGGAGGCTCATTCCAGATAGCCGAGGTCGGCGAGCCTCTGCTCGATGATCGCCTGCTCCTCGGGCGTGTACTCGAAGTCCGACGCCGGCTGATGGGGCCCTCGATAACCGGTATGCGCTGCGTCGTTCCTCTCGGTCTCGCCGACCCAGGCCGACCCGGCGAGGCAGGGCAGCGGTTCCCCCTCGACGTGCCCGGGGATCGGCAGGCCGAACCACGTGAGGATCGTCGGCGTGACGTCGCGGAGCTGGGCTCTGAGGTTACGGCCCGGGAGGATCCCGGCCCCGCAAAGCGCCACGACGCCTTCGGGCCGGTGTGTGCCAGGCAGGTTCGGGTCGGCCTCGACCCAGGCGGTGCCGGGCGCGAGCTTGGTGCGCACCCAGTAGGACTCGTCGGGCATCGCGATGAGGTCGGGATAGCCCTCACGCGCCGGGTCGATGCCGTAGGTCGTGGCCGTGTCGACGACCTGCGGGAACAGGAGGTCGCCGGTCTCGGGGTGGCGGGCCTCGGCCAGTGCCTGGCTCGCGGATCGGAGGGCGTCGTCGATCTGCGAGGAAGTCCGGAGCGGGGCGCCCGCGCGGCGGGTGATGGCGTTCAGATAGACCATCGCCGCCGTGTCCTGGTGGGGGGCGAAGGCGAGGGTCTTGCCCCAGTCGAATGGGAACTGGGCCGACATCGACTGCTCGAACGTGGCCGAGCGGGCCTCGGGGTCGTTCCGCTTCTCGTGCCAGAGGCGGGCGTGCTCGACCACCTGACTGACCCGCCGCTTGAGATGCCCGAACGCCCCCGGGAGCCGGGCGACGCCCGCGTCGATGAGGATGCGGTTGGCGTGGATCCGGCCGAGGCAGGGGCCGAAGCCGTGGTCGGAGACGACCATCACGCCTGCGCCTCGCTTCTCGGCCAGTTCGCAGAGTGTTCCGATGGCCCGGTCGAGCCCCCGCATCACGTCATGGGCCGCCGCGTTGAACGTGGGGTCGTCGATGCCCGTCTCATCCACGTTCAAGTAGCGCCACGCGCGGTGCTGGAACGGGTCGAGGTTCTGGAACTGGACCATCAGGGCCGACCAGTCGGGCACCATCTCGTCGGCGAGCAGCCCGGCCTTCGCCCTGGCCTGGAACAGCTTGATGGTCTGGTCGGCGTTCTCGCGGATCTCGGCCAGGTCCCGCGGGGGACGCTTCCAGAGGGTCCGCAGGTGGTAGTCGGGGATCTCCGCCCTTAGCCGGGCGGCGAACTCGGACGAGCCCGAGAGGGCGGCATCGAGGTGGGGCGCGTCCATGCCGGAGACGATCACACCCCGGACGTCGAGCGGCGGGTAGGTCACCGGCAGGTTGATGCTCGCGACCGACCGGCCCGACTGCGACAGCAGGTGCCAGAAGGTCGGCACCCGGAGCCGGCCCGAGTGATTGACCTTCAGTCGCCCGGCACCGATGTCGAAGTATCGATGATCGAAGACCCCGTGACGGGCGGGCCCGCAACCGGTCATCATCGTGGACCATGCGGCGGAGGTGACGGGCGGTATCGTCGAGCGCAACGTGCCGTGGGCCGATCGCGCGAGCAGGGCGTCGAGGTTCGGCATGTGGCCGAGCCGACGCATCGGGTCGAGCACGGTCCAGGTGGCCCCGTCGAGCCCGAGAATCAAGAGCCTCTGATCGCGGCCGGTCATGGGCGACTCCTGGGATCGTCGGGGTCTGGGGATCGGTCGGGTCCGGGCCGGCTCGACTCGGGGCCGAGGTGGCGTGGTGACCGCCGCCGGGATCGACCGATCGATGTCCAACTCCGCGTGAAAGTAACAGGCGATCCGGTTCCGCTCGCCCTTGGAGCGATACAGGCCGCCCACGAATCGCCGGGCCCGCTCGGCCATCGGCAGGGCCCTCTCCTCGTCACGTGCCCAGCGCTCGAAGGCATGCTTGATCCCGGCGAGCTTGGCCTCGACGTCGGCCGGGGCCGGCGACTTGACGCCCAGGCCCAGCACGGTGTGCGGGAACTTCGCGAACCCCTGGAAGCCGGTCAGGCGGGCCTCGTAGGGCTCCATCAGCCGCTTGAGGCAGGTGGGGGTGATCCTCCAGTAGTCCTCGGGGAACGCGTGGATCCGGAAGTTGAGCGGGAGCGTGATCAGGAAGACGCCGCCGGGCCTGAGCACCCGGTGGACCTCGTCGAATGCCCGCCGGACCTCGAACACGTGCTCGAATGTTTCAATGCAGAGGATGGTCCCGACGGATTCGTCGGGGAGCGAGATCGCGGAGACATCCTCGACGCGGTCGACCCCGGGGCCGGGCCGGACGTCGCAGCCGACGTAGGGCTTCCCCGGGAAGTAGCGCCTGAGGTCGGCATAGCCGGTCTGGCCTTCGACCTGATAGGCCCCGAATTCGTAGACGGGGCCGGGGCAGTCGAGGGTCTCGGCGACCAGCCGGCAGAACGCCTTGGTGTTGTCTCGCATCCGGGCGCACCTCCCTGTGCCCCTGACCGTCAGTCGTGGCGGACCACCCGGCCGTCGCGATTGGATTGGGGCATCCCGCCCCGGGACGGACTCCGGTGGAGTTCGCGGACTTTACGCCAAATTACCGGAAACGGTCAATCCGAGCCCGGCCCACCTTTTCGCGCGGGCGGAACCCACTCTTCGGCATACCCCGGCGGGACCAGGGGCATGGAAAGGTGGAACCGTTCCAGGAGCCTACGAGCGATCCGCTCCGAGGCAAACCCGTCGCCGTAAGGATTGATGATCGAGAGGGTTGAGGACGAGGAGGCGACTCGATCGAGGTGCCGCTCGACCTCGGCCAGGATCCGACCCGGGTCGGTCCCGACCAGGACGGCCGTCCCCGCCTCGATGGCCTCGGGCCGCTCGGTCTCCTCGCGCAGGACCAGCACGGGCTTGCCCAGCGAGGGGGCCTCCTCCTGAACCCCGCCCGAGTCGGTCAGGATCAGCTCGGACGCCTTCAAGGTCGCGACAAAGTCGGGATAGGAAAGGGGCCCGACCAGTCGGATCCGGGGATGCCCGGCGAGTTTCGGCTCCACGACGCCCTTCACCGCCGGGTTGGGGTGGACGGGGAACACGAGGGACAGGTCATCCCACCGATCCAGGACCGCCAGGAGGGCGTCGCAGATCCGGGCCATCGGCTCGCCGAAGCTCTCGCGTCGGTGTGCGGTCACCAGGAGGAAGCGCTCCGTTGGCAAGGAGATCGGGCAGGGCACGTTGCGGCCGGCGATCCAGGTCAGGGCATCAATCACCGTATTCCCTGTGACGTGGACCTTGCCCGCCGGGATCCCTTCCTTGAGCAGGTTGGCCCGGGCGCCCGGGGTTGGGGCGAAGTGGAGGCTGGCCAGGTGCGATGCCAGGACCCGGTTGGCTTCCTCGGGGAACGGCCTGTCGAGCTGGCCCGTCCGGAGGCCCGCCTCGATGTGGGCGAAGGGAATTCGGGCGTAGAAGCTGGCCAGGGCGGCGCACAGGACGGTCGTCGTATCCCCCTGGGCCATCACGAGGTCGGGCGACTCGGATGCGAACGCCCCGCCGAGTGCGGTCAGGGCCCGGGCCGTGAGGTCGGTCAGGGTCTGGCCGGGCCGCATCAGGTCGAGATCGCGGTCGGAAGTCAGGCTGAAGTCGGCCAGGGCCTGATCGAGCAGCGCCCGGTGCTGGCCGGAGGTCAGGATCCGGACCGAGAGCCGGGGATCCTGCCGGAGCCGTAGGACCACGGGTGCGACCTTCACCGCCTCCGGGCGGGTACCGACGACGGCCAGGATCTTGGGGGTGGTCACCATTCCGTTGGGGTCGCTCTGCCCGTTTAGGGGGCCAACCTGGCCGCCCGGGGCGTCAGTATGACCCAACAAACGGGCCCCGACAATGCGAGGGCCGGTTTCGAAATCGAGGGAACAAAGCCATCCGTCGTCCGCGGAGCGGCGAGGGGCGGCTTCGTGCGGGTCGCTGGCATCGCATATCCCGGCGATGCGATACTCTCGCCATCACTCCCCAGATCGTCCCCGCCGAGATCGTCTCCATGATCCCTGCCATCGGATTGATCGTCGCGATTGTCACAACCGCGCAGGCCGAACCAAACGTCTCTCCGGCGGTACGCGACGTCTCGGGCTTGATGGTCCACCGCGTCGAGTCGCCGTACCAGTCGGGCCCGACCCTGCTCCGGGTGCTCGTTCCGGAGGCTGTGCCGGCCGGGAAGAAATTGCCGGTCGTTTATGTGTTGCCGGTCGAGGCGGGGGAAGAGTCGAAGTACGGCGACGGACTGGCCGCGATCCGGGCGGCGAACCTGCACGAGGCCTTCCCGGCGTACTACGTAGCCCCGAGCTTCTCGCAGCTCCCCTGGTACGCCGATCACCCGAAGGACCCGCGGATCCGCCAGGAGTCGCACTTCCTCAAGGTCGTCGTGCCGTTCGTGTCGCGAACCTATTCCGACTCGAAGCCGGTCCTCCTGGGATTCAGCAAGTCCGGCTACGGGGCCTGGAGCCTCCACCTGCGAAACCCTGGGCTGTTCGCGAAGGCCGTCGCCTGGGACGCCCCCCTGATGATGGACAGGCCGGGGCTCTACGGCTCGGGCCCCATTTTCGGCAACCAGGCCAACTTCGAGCGGTATGAGATCTTCCGGATGCTCCGCAACGGAAAGGCGACATCCGGCCTGATCCACCTCGGCCAGTCCAACTTCGGCCCCGAGCATCGCCGGACGGAACTCCTGCTCAGGGGTGTCCCCCACACCTACCGATCTGGCCCGAGGCGCCCCCACCGCTGGGACAGCGGGTGGCTCACGGAGGCCATCGAACTGGGGCTCGGGCCGGGGCCGGAGCCCCAGCGGGCTCCGGTGGTCCTCAAGGGCCAGGCCCTGGGCGGGGACGTGGAAGTGACGTTCACGCCCCGGGTAGCGTTCGCGGTCCACTCCCTCAAGTGGAAGGGGAAGGAATTCGTCGATAGCTTCGACCACGGCCGGCAGATCCAGTCGGCCTCGAACCTGGACCTGAAACAGCCATTCCACCCCGAGACGTTCAATCCCACCGAGGCCGGTTCGCGTGACGACGGCGCGGACGAGCCGACCCGCAGCCGCGTCCTGTCCCTCCGGAGCGGGCCCGACTGGCTCGAAAGCCGCGTGGCCATGGCGTTCTGGCTCCAGCCGGGGGAAGAGTCCGGCGGGTTCCCCGCGAGCAACCGGACGATCACGTCCAAGCACCTGCTCGACAAGCGCGTGACGCTCGGTCAGCCGGGGATGCCGAACGTGCTCCGATTCGACGTGCGGTTTTCCCTGCCCGAGGATGAATCTCACACGTATGCACAGTTCGAAGTCTTGACGGGCTACATGCCGGAGGGATTCTCAGAGTTCTGGTCATTTGATCGCACAACCGGACGCCTCGAACCCCTGAGCGACGGGCCCGGCGAGCAGAACCGGCCGGTCGTCCTCGCCACCAGGGACGGAGCCTACGCCATGGGGGTCTATACCCGGATCAGCCCTCCCCCGGATATCAGGGGGCCGGCTACGGCCGCTTTCGATTCGTAGACGCTCATGTGACGAAGTGGAACACCGTTTTCCGCGTTCGCGATCCGAAGCAGGGCGGGACGTATTCCTTTCGGGTGATTGTTCCGTTCGGGACGCTGGAGGATGTGCGGAAGTCGCTGGTCCAGCTCGGAATGTAGCGTGGAGTGCGGAAGCCTGCTTCCGCACTGTTATCGCGGAGCTTGCTCCGCGCGTTACATCGAAGGATGGCACGTTCGTTTATCGAGATCGCGACATTTTCGCGCAACATAGACCCGTAAGTTCAATCGAAGGATGTCGCTTGGTTGAGGCACGCGAAGCAAGCTTCTCGAGAACCGAGCGGAAGCGAGCTTCCGCACTCCGGGTGGTCAGGATTTTCGTCCGCCCTTGGCTTCGGGCCTCGCCGTCAACGGATCCTCGGGCCACGAGTGGCGCGGGTAGCGGGCGCGGAGGTCCTTGCGGACCTGGAAGTAGGTGCCGGTCCAGAACGAGCGGAGGTTCTCGGTGACCTGCACGGGGCGGTAGTTCGGTCCGAGGAGGTGGAGGACGACGGGGACGCGACCGCCGGCGATCCGGGGGGTTTCGAGCCAGCCGAAGAGTTCCTGCAACCGGGCCGCCAGGATCGGCGGTCGGTCCTTCTCGTAGACGAGCCGGATCTTGCTCCCGCTCGGGACGGCCAGCGACTCGGGGGCGTGCTCCTCGACGAACCGGGACTGGGCGTAAGTCAGCCGATCCTTGAGAATGTTCAAGAGTGAGGATCTGAGCAACTCATCTTCCGACCGCTTCCCCTCGCACGCGGGCTCCAGGAGCGATCGCCAGTCGTCGTCGCTGTCGAGCGCCGGCAGGTCGGCCTCGGGCATGGCGCGTCGGAGCAGGTCGAGCCGGGCGAGATAGCCGGCGACCCGCTCGTCGGCCTCGAACAGCTCGCGGGCCCGGGGAGCCAGCGCCTCGGCCAGCACGCGACCAGCTTCCTCGGGCTCGACGGCGGCGTGGCGTTCCTCGCGGAGTGTCAGGTCGAGATAGGTCCATGAGACCACGCCCTCGACCCGACGCCGCTCGGGGTCGAACCGGACGGTCTTCTGCTTCCTGACCGAACCGGGGAAACAATCGTCGAGCCACTCGGGCTCGATGGCGCTGGCGATGCGGACGCGGGAGTCGGGCTCGCGGGGGTTTGGTGATTCGCGGGGGTCGAGTGCCAGGAAGAGTTCGCCGTCCCGGACCACCGACTCCGGTTCGAGCCTCACGCCCTTGCCGCCGACCATCGTGCCTGCGGCGGGGTCGGCGTCTCGGCGACGGCAGACGCGGTCGGGGTAGCCGAGGAGGGCGATGCGGAGCAGGGCACCGTCGGTGTCTTCCGGCGGGTGGCCGGAACCGTCCAGCCTGCGGGCGGTGCGTTCCAGGTCGTCGCGGACCTTGCAGACCTGGCGGATGATGTTCACATCCACCCCCCGGTCGCGTTCACTGGCGGGGAATCGTCGGCGTTCGATGTCGTGGACGAGGTCGAGCCGTTCGAGGAGGTCGGATGCGCCGTGGAGGGCCGGCTTGCGGGAGCGGAAATCGCCGGGCTTGCGGATCAACGGATCGCGTTCCGATAGCAGGGCGGCGAGCGTGGCCCCCTCGCCGACCAGGCCGATCCGCGCGGCCTCGACCAGCATTCGGCCGATCCGAGGGTGTGCGGGGACCATGCTCAGGGCCCGGCCCAGGTCGGTGATCGAGCCCGAATCGTCGATCGCACCGAGCCTGGTCAGCAACAGCTCGGCGGCGAGCAGGGATTCCTCGGGGGGGCGTTCGAACCAGGCGAACTGGCGGGGGTCGCGGGTGCCCCAGGCGTGGAGGTCGAGGACGGTCGAGGCGAGGTCGACGCGGTGGATCTCGGCGGTGTCGTGCTCGGGCATCCCACGCTGCTCGCGTTCGGACCAGAGCCTGACGCAGACACCCGGCCCGGTGCGGCCGGCACGCCCCGCGCGCTGGGTTGCCGATGCCTGGCTGATCCGCCCCAGTTCGAGCCGGTCCAGGCCTCGCGAGGCGTCGAACATCGGGTAGCGAGCCAGGCCCGAGTCGACGACGCCGGTGATCCCTTCGATGGTGATCGAGGTCTCGGCGATGTTGGTCGAGAGGACGACCTTCGGCCGTGCCGAAGGGCGGATGGCCCGGTCCTGTTCGTCGCTGCCGAGCTGGCCATGAAGCGGAAGGAGATCGAGCCCGCGCTCCTGGCAATAGCCGTGGAGCAGGTTCAGGGTGCGTCGAATCTCCTCCGCCCCGGGCAAGAAACCGAGCACGTGGCCGGACCCGGCCGACTCGTCGCGAAGCTCGCGGATCGCCTGGGTCATGCGGTCGGGCAGGGGACTGCTATCCGAGCCCCGGTACTGGATCGAAACCGTGTGGGCCCGGCCTTCGACGCGGACGATCGGGGCATCGTCGAGGAACCTCGCGATCGGCTCGGCATCGAGGGTCGCCGACATGACGATCAGCAGGAGGTCGTCGCGGACGGTGTTGCGGATCTCGGACAGGAGGCCGAGCGCGAGGTCGGTGTGGAGGTTGCGCTCGTGGAACTCGTCGAGGATCACGCCGCCGACGCCGGGCAGGAAGGGGTCGGCGACCATCTGACGGTTGAGCAGGCCCTCGGTGAGGACCCGGAGGTTCGTCCTGGGGCCGAGCTTCCTCTCGAATCGGACGTGATAGCCGACCTCTTCGCCGAGGGTCCAGCGGTTCTCGTCGGCGATCCGCGCGGCGACCGCACGCGCGGCGACGCGTCGCGGCTGGAGGACGACCAGGGCGGGGGCCTCTCGACCTAGCAGGCCGGCGCGGAGGATCGCCGGGGGAACGCGGGTCGTCTTGCCGGATCCGGGCGGTGCGACGAGGACGAGCCGACGTGTCGCGCGGAGGGCTTCGAGAATCTCGGGCAGGGCGCGGTCGATCGGCAGGTCGAGCATGGTCGTCCGGGGCGTGGGCCGGGTCTTTGCCTCGAAAGCCACATCGTACAAAAAACGAGGACGCGGCTGGTGCCCCGAGATTTCCCCGGGGGACCAACCGCGTCCGGATGCGACGGTGGGCGGTGCCCACCCTAGATTAGTAGGAGTCGGCGGAGAGGACTTCGCCGTTGTTCTTGGTGCCGAGGCCCCACCAGGTCCGCATGTTCACGGAGTCCTTGATGTACTTGACCGAGCCGTCGGCGGCGGCGACGTTGACGCCGCCGGGGTGGTTGCTCATGGCCTGGATGTAGTGGGCGTGCTGGGCCTGGTTGCAGCAGTCCATGCGGCAGGCCGACCACCGGGTCATGTTCGGGGTGGCGACGGTGTTGAACAAGGCGTAGCCCATGGCACCGCAGCCCCAGCGGGAGCCCATGCCGCCGCCGACGCGGGTGGCGTAGGCCGCGCTGCAGAGCTGCATGTCGGCCCGGACGCGATCCTCGGCCGAGCGGCCGCCGGTGACGGGCACCGAGGAGACGTCGAGGACGTTGGCGATGTTGTTCGAGCCGATGTTGCCGATGGTATTGCCGCGGATGCCGAGGCGGGGCGAGGCCTCGCTGGTGACGCCCTCCGAGAAGGCGATCGTGTTCGAGGTGCCGTCGGTGATGTCGGCGATCGAGGCGGCCCGCTCGTAGGCGAAGATGCCCGGGGCGTTCCTGGCGTCGTTGTTGCAGCAGTTGTAGGTGGTCGGGCCGGTGCTGGCGAAGTAGCTGTTGATGTTGCCCGACTTCGACCCGGCGTTGCCGTCGGAGGGGCAGAGGAACGAGCTGATGACGGTCAGGTAGACGGTGGTGTTGACCACGTCCGCCGGGCCGCGGGCCGGGTTGAAGCTGAAGTTGATGGCGTCATACAGGGGCTTCTGCTCCAGGAACGGGAGCATCAGCGCCTGGGCCGACCAGCTCGACCACGACGGGGTGTCGTAGCTGTTGGCGAAGTCGTACGGGTTGCGGGACGACCCGAGCGGGAAGATGTTGTGGGTCGAGTGGTAGTTGTGGAGCGCCAGGCCGATTTGCTTGAGGTTGTTGACGCACTGGCTGCGTCGGGCGGCCTCGCGGGCCGACTGCACGGCCGGGAGGAGCAGGGCGATCAGGACGGCGATGATGGCGATGACCACCAGCAGCTCGATCAGCGTGAAACCACGCGAGCGCGAACGAATCATGGACCTCTCCTGAGCGATCGTTATGACGGGAAGAAAAGGACGATCACTGCGAGGCACGACCCCCCGTGATCTGGAACGGCGGCTTTCTGAGGGAGAGGGCAGACGGACAGGTACTTATCGAGATCGACTCACCCGCCGCGCTGCTTGAATCAGAACAGCGGAAGACGGCGTCGGCGATGATGCCCGGGGAAGCCACCGGGCCGCCCCTTGCCGCCGACGATTGGTCACTTCTTCTTGCTCTGGTTCTTCATGAAGTTCTCCATCTCGTTGTTCGCCTGCTGGGCCTGGGTCGTCTCGGTGACCTTGGTCCCGGTGGGCTCGGCGCTGTCGCAGCCGGCGAGGAGGAGGGGGGCGGCCATGGAACCGAGGAAGAGGGCCAGGGCACCGAGGGACTTGCGTTGCAGCTTGCTCATCGCGCGCGGAACCTCGCACTTTTGGGGGACGGGTCGCCGCCGCCGTCGGTTGCGGCGGGTGTTGCAGACCCTGCGGTTGTGTAAAGGTTAGATGAGGCAGCCTAGTACACCAGTCCGATCGAAGCAAGCAGAACAGGCGGAAAATCCGGAAGAATCGGGGAGATTGGCCCCGCGGGGGGCGGCCGCCGGGCGGATTGGAGGCCGGGGCGTCGGCCGTGGGATAGATTGCAGCGTCGGCGATCCCGTCCGGAATCGGGGTCTCGGGCCCGTCCGCGCGGCCCGAGGGAACTCTTTCCGGCCAGGAGTCGTCCAAGAGGGTGTCAGGCGAACCCGGCGCGGCCGGCCGACGTTGGGTCACGACCCCGACCGGCCGTCGTCCTGGTCTCGGGGCCTTCGGCGGTCGTTGACGGTCGAACTCCGCCTGTGCTAGCGTCTCGCAACCTCAAGCGCCGGGCGGCCCTCGGGCCGGCCGCATTGCAGCCAATCACGCCTGCAATGCCGGATTCTCCCCGGCGCGAGCCGCAGGGCACTCCGCCTCGACAGGTCCGCCCGCTTCCGTTCGTCGAATCCGCAGGTCACGATGGGTCGGGGATCGAGATCGACCCCCCGGGAGATTGATCGCATGGCGAAGATCCAGGCCGTCTGGGCCCTCGACATCGGCCAGGCCGCGCTGAAGGCCCTCAAGCTCGTCCCCGGGGACGAGCCGGACCAGGTGCTGGCCGAGGCCTTCGACTTCATCGAATATCCCAAGATCCTGAGCCAGCCCGACGCCGAGCCCGAGGCGCTCGTCCGCGAGGCGCTCGGCACGTTCATGGATCGCAACGACCTCAAGGGCTGCAAGATCGCGATCTCGGTCCCCGGCCAGGCCGGCCTGGTGAAGTTCATCAAGCTGCCGCCGGTCGAGAAGAAGCGGATCCCCGACATCGTCAATTACGAGGCCAAGCAGCAGATCCCCTTCGCCCTCAGCGAGGTCGTCTGGGCCTACCAGCCCATCGGCGACGACGACGGGGGCGACGAGGACTTCTCGATGGTCGAGGTCGGCCTGTTCGCGATGAAGCGCGACCAGATCAACCGGGCCATCGCGCCCTTCAAGGCGGCGGGCATCGAGGTCGACGTCGTCCAGATGACGCCCCTCGCGCTTTACAACTTCATCACGTTCGACTTTCTCAAGGGGTCGGGCATCAAGGAGCCGGTCGTCCTCCTCGACATGGGGGCGGACAAGACCGACCTGATCATCACCGACGGCGTCCGGATCTGGCAGCGCAACGTGCCGATCGGCGGCAACCACTTCACCCGCGCCCTCACGAAGGAGCTGAAGCTCACCTTCGCCAAGGCCGAGCACCTGAAGCGGAACGCCACCAAGGCGCCGGACCCCAAGGCCGTCTTCACCGCCATGCGCGGAGTCTTCAACGACTACGCCTCGGAGATCAACCGCTCGATCGGCTTCTACGGCAGCGTCAACCGCAACGCCAAGATCGCCAAGGTCGTCGGTCTCGGCAACGGCTTCAAGCTCCCCGGCCTGGTGAAGTTCCTCCAGCAGAACCTCAACGGCCTGGAGGTCGAGCGGTACGACAACTTCGCCAAGCTGACCGGCGACGAGGTCAAGGGCGCGCCCCAGTTCACCGAGAATCTCGGCTCGTTCGCCGTCTGCTACGGCCTGGCCTCGCAGGGCCTCGGCCGGGCGGTGCTGAAGACCAGCCTGCTGCCGCCCGAGATCGAGCAGGTCCGGATGATCCGGGCCAAGAAGCCCTGGGTGCTGGCGGCCTCCGCGCTCATCATGCTCGGATTCACCTGGATGTACTTCTTCACCTACCGGGCCTACGCCACGGTGGTGAACCCGGCCTTCAAGTCGGCCACCTCCGCCGCCAATGCGGCGTCCACACGTGGTGCGGGCTACGAGTCGGACTACGGCGCGGCGAAGGGCGAGTTCGACTCGAAGCTCGCCGAGGGCAAGGCCCTGATCGTCTCCGACGCCGACCGGGCGCTGTGGCCGTCGTTCCTCCAGAAGATGAACACGTTCTTCCCGGATCCGGTCGCCTATTACAAGCTCGACCCCAAGAATCCCCGGGACGTCCCGTACATCGACAAGCTCCGGATCCACATCGACCAGATCAAGCCGGTGTACCGGTCGGACGTGGCCGAGTGGTACAACGCGATCCCGGAGAAGTTCAAGAACGTGATGCACCCGCTCGACCGCGACGCCGCGCCGTCGGGTGAGGGTTGGATCATCCAGGTCATCGGCCACCACTACAACCCGACCCCGACGGCCGAGGACCAGAAGTTGCCGCCCGAGCGTCGGCTGAGCTTCGGGCCGCTGAACTACCTCTACCTGCGGGTCCTGCCGGCCCTCTGGGGCGCCGGGCCTCGTGCCTACGGCGTGCACCACGCGACGCTCGCCTGGATGCTGACCGACAAGGCGTGGACGTCCGACAAGGGCGCGGCCGGCAACGGCTCGTCGGCGGCGGCCCCGCTCCTGGCCCGCGGCACGGCGGCGACCCCCGCGGCCGGCGGCGAGGGCGGTGAGGGCGGCTACGCCTCGATGATGTCCGGCATGATGGGTGCGATGGGCGGCGGCCGCGGCGGCATGCCCGGCGCCATGGGTGGCGACAGTGGCATGATGCCCGGCATGATGGGCGGATACGCCGGCATGATGGGCGGCATGGGCGGCCAGAATGACCCCACCAAGAAGAAGCTCACCACCCTGACCCGCACGGACTTCCTGATCCAGTTCATCTGGCAGGCCCCGACCGCCGAAGTCCCGGCCAAGCCGATCGAGGACATCGTCAAGGAGATCAAGGAAGCGGAGGCGAAGTCCAAGAACGTGATGTCGGCGACCGAGGCGGATCTCGAGAAGGCGTCCCAGAAGGCGTCGGAAGAGATCATCGCGAAGGCCCAGGCCGCCGCGAAGCAGGCGGCCGCGAAGGCCCAGCAGGCCAACCAGGCCGTGCCCTCGGCGGCCGGCGATGCCGCCGCCCCGGCCGCTCCCACCGCCCCGGCCGCGACCACGCCGCCGGCGGCCGCTCCCAAGTAATCCCTGGCGTGGGACGGCCCCGACCCCGGGGCCTCCCGCCGAGGTCGTCGCGTCTCCCGGGCCGCGCGGGCCGTCGCCCGCCGCCCGGCCTCCTCGAATTCCCTCCTCGCCGCGCTGAGGTTCCCGCGCCATGGATCAAGTGAAAGTCTTCCTGAAAGCGATGGTGACATACCGGTTCTGGATCTCCGCCGGTATCTCCGCGCTCTTGCCGCTCATCGCCTACTTCGTCGGGACCGGGACGATCAAGTCCGAGACCACGAAGGCCGCCGCCGAGATCAAGGGGGCCAAGGAGAAGGCCAGCAAGTACACCACCCCGGGCGTCACCAACGACCAGTGGAAGCCGCTGGTCGCCGAGAAGAAGGAGATCCTCTCGAAGGACGTCGACGCCAGCTGGAAGAAGCTCTACGAACGCCAGGCCCCGCTGCTCCGCTGGCCGGCCGTGGTTGAGTCGCAGTTCCAGGAGTGGGGCAAGAAGTGGCCCCAGAACGTGGACAAGGGCGTCGTCCAGAAGGCCATCGCCGACTACGTCATCGCCTATCCCGAGTTCGTCACCAAGACCTACAAGACGCTGAATGCGTTCGACCCCATCGAGGGGACCGGCATCGTCGCCGCGCCCCCCGAGCAGGCCCTCCTCATGCCCGCAGCCTTCACGATCGAGAACCCGCCGACCCTCGGGAAGGTCTGGGCCGCGCAGGAACGCCTCTGGATCCAGGGGACCCTGCTCGACGTGATCGCCAAGGTCAACGGCAAGGCCAAGGACTGGGACGGCGCGATCGTCAAGCAGGTCAACTTCCTGAACGTCGGCGTGCCCCAGGCCCAGGATCAGAAGTCGCTGGTCAAGGGAGACACCCTGGAGCAGGCCCCGGAACTCAACCCGGACGGCACCGTCGCGGTCCCCGAGGCCGGCGCCACCGCCGGTGGTGAGGGCGGCATGCCCGGTCCGATGGGCGGCATGAAGGGAGCCGGCGGCGAGATGCCGGGCGCGATGGGCGGCATGTCCGGCGGCGCGAGCAAGACCGAGGAACTCTTCTACATCAAGCCCGCCACCGAGAACGCCCAGTTCAAGGTCATGCCGATCCAACTCAGCGTGCTGGTCGACCAGAATCGCCTCCAGGACTTCCTCATCGGGCTGGAGAACTCCCCCATGACCATCCAGGTCATGGACTTCGAGTTCAGCAAGCCGATGAGCCTGGTCCAGAAGCCCGAGGTCGGCTCGCAGATGAACTTCGGGATGATGGGCGGACGCGGCGGCATGATGGGCCGCATGAGCGACGACGGCATGATGCCCGGCATGATGGCCCCCGGCATGATGGGCGGCGGCGCCGGCATGCAGGGCATGATGCGCGGCGGCATGATGGGCGGCGACGACGGCATGATGCCCGGCATGATGGGCCAGGGGATGGTGGGCGGTGGCGGTGCCCCGAGCCGCACCGGCAAGGACATCCGCTCCGTCAACAAGGCCAAGGAACGCAAGGACAAGGCCAAGAAGAAGAACCCCAACGCCACCAAGGTCGACATCTATTACAACGTCGTCGAGGTGACCATCTACGGCCAGGCCCGGTTCTACAACTCCCCGACCGCCGCCGAGGCCACCACGTCCGAGAACGCCGGCGAGCCCGCCGCCGCCTCCGAGGCCCCCAAGGCCGCCGATCCCGCCGCGGCTGAGGCCCCCAAGGCCGCCGAAGCCCCCAAGGCCGAGGCGCCCAAGCCCGCCGACGCGCCCAAGGCGGAAGATGCCCCCAAGGCTGACGCGCCCAAGGCGGCTGAGGCCCCCAAGCCCGCTGACGCTCCCAAGGCGGACGCCCCCAAGGCCGCTGAGGCTCCCAAGGCCGCTGACGCCCCGAAAGCGGACGCCCCGAAGTCCTGAAATCCGACACTCCCCGCCGGGACCGGCCCTGTCGCGAATGCGGCCCGTCCCCCGGTCCCGGCCCATCTGCGTGACGTACACGATTCGAAATTCCGGGCGACGGCCGTTCCTGGGCCGGTCCCGACAGATCGACGGAGGGGAGCCAGTCACATGGCCAACGCGGCAGCCGAGAAACTCAAGGCCTTCGGGCTCAAGCACGGGGAGAAGGTCGTCGTCGGGATCGCCGGCGCCGCCTTCCTCGCCCTGGTCGTCCTGCCCCTGACCTGGGGCGCGGTCACGGACATCCAGCCCGACCAGCTCAACAAGATCGCCAAGGATGCCGACGCGAACCTCCAGAAGCGTCAGGATCCGGCCGACATCCTCGCCAAGCTCGAAGAAGCCGGCGTCAAGAACCCGGGCCTCGAGAAGGTCGTCGACAACCAGCTCAAGAACGCTCTCAACCCGGACAACTACAAGGTCCGGTCGGCCTGGGTCACCCCCGAACCGGGCGCGGGCCTGATCCGCGACCAGCCCGAGCTGCTGGCCATCGAGGACCTCTACGCCTTCCCGGGGCGCGGCGGGCTCTTGATGTTCGAGCTCGACGCCAAGGGCGAGCGCATCGTCGACAACGGCACCGACGCCAAGTCCAAGCAGCCTTCCCGTCGCCGCCGGAGCAATCGGGGCGGCGGCATGATGAGCGGCATGCCCGGAATGGCCGGTATGCCCGGCATGGCCGGCATGGGCGGTGAGGGGGGCGGCGGCCCCATGACCGAGCAGCAGAAGAAGGAGGCCGAGAAGCGCCTGGCCAAGGCCAACGCCGACCTCAAGAAGCAGCTCGTCGGCAAGGTCGACCCCAAGAAGGAGGCCGAAGCCGCCAAGAAGGAAGGGGAACTCACCGCCGCCGCCGGGCCCCAGCAGCCCTACAAGGAGAAAGTCGTCGGCAAGCGCTGGGTCGTCCTCACCGGCACCCTCGACCACAAGGCGATGCGCGACAACTGGCTCGCGGCCCTCAAGGATCCCGCCGTCTCCCAACCGAACTACCTCCGGCTCGACGTCCAGCGCCAGATCCGCTCGCCGGAAGGCCAGTGGAGCGACTGGACCGCCGTCAACGCCGACAAGAACTACGAGGTCCTCGACAACCTGCCCGAGCTCGAGGACGAACTCACCCCCGACGACGTCCGCCTCGAAGCCCTGGTGGACCCCCTGCCGTTCCTCAAGGCCGGTTACTGGACCGGGGTGCATGTTGCCCGGCTGGTCCCTAAGGAGAAGCGTGAGATCGCCAAGCCCAGCAACAACATGGGCGGCATGATGGGCGGTATGCCGGGCGCCATGTCCGGCGGCATGATGGCTCCGGGCATGATGGGCGGCGAAGGCGGCGGCAAGGGCATGATGGGCGGTATGCCCGGTGCCATGTCCGGCGGTATGCCCGGCATGATGGGCGGCGAAGGCGGCGGCAAGGGCATGATGGGGATGATGGGCATGGGCGGGGGCGGCGGTGCCGCCGGCGGCCAGCCCGCCGACGACATGAGCTTCCCGCAGTCCCAGGCCGACGAGGTCATGGTCCGCTCGCTCGACTTCACCGTCGACCCCGAGACGACATACCGATTCCGGGCCCGGGTCGTCGCCAAGAACCCCAACCTCGGCCGTACCGACGTCAGCCCCGGCACCGACACCGAGGCGACCGAACTCCTCGGCCCATGGAGCGAGCTGTCCAACGACGTCACCGTCCCGGCCGACGTCGCCACCTATGTCCAGACCAAGCTGCCTCCGAACACCCGGCGTGCCGATTCGGTCCGGTTCCAGGTCGTCCGCTGGTCGCCCGAGGACGGCCACACCCTCGTCCGCACCGACGAGGCCGGCCCCGGCCAGATCGTCGGCGAGCCGCTGACGACCCAGATCCCCTCGACCGACGGCAAGAAGGCCGACTCGAAGAACATCGACTACAACAGCCGGTCGGTGCTCCTCGACGCGATCGGCGGGCAGCAGCCGATCCCGTCCCAGCTCGGGATCGGCGCCTTCCCCTTCGAAACCCCCGCCATCGCCCTGGTCGTCCGAGCCGACGGCACGGTCGCCGTCCGCAATCAGGCCGACGACCTCACCGACGACGTCAGGCGCGACATGGAGGAGAACTACAAGCAGGCCCTCAAGGATTCCGGCAAGGTCCGTGAGCCCGGCATGGGCGGCTACGGCGGGATGATGGGTGGCATGATGGGCGGGATGATGGGGGGTGGCGGCGGCGGCGGCGGCCGCGGTCGCAACCGCTGAGATCCGGCCAGATCGATCGCCCGGAACGCACACAGCCACCCCCCCGGACCGAGGTCCGGGGGGGTGGCTTGTTTTCCATGGTTCGAAAACACCGACGGCCTCGCGGTCCACTGGACAGCGAGGCCGTCGGTGTTGTTATTCCGCGTTCAGGGCGGCGGGAGGCTCAGCGCCCCGTGCCGCCGAGATTCTTCCGCTTGCGCGGGTTGCGGCCCTTTCGCTTGGGACGACGGCCCTTGGCAATCGGCGAGGAATCCGCCTTGTTCCGCCACTTGTGGCCTTTGCGATGACGAGTCTTGACCTTCATGGGGCACCTATTGCGAGTTCGCCGGACCGCGAAAAGATCATAGTGTGCCGTCATGGCCTCGAAGAATCAAGATGACCTGGACGGACGTCGCACGGACTTCGCCCCCGGATACAATGGAAAGGTCGCGAGCGAGCCCGGGGACGACCCCCGCGATCGACCCGCCCCGAAGGATTCCCCATGTCCGACCCGATCACCCCGCCGGCCGACGGCATCGCCCGCGCCCTCGGCCGGATCCCGAGCGGCCTGTTCATCGTCACCATCCGTCGCGGCGAGGCATCGACCGGCCTGCTCGCCTCATGGGTCCAGCAGGCGGGCTTCGACCCGCCGGTGGTGAGCGTCGCCGTGAAGGCCGACCGCTACCATGCAAGCTGGATCCGCGAGTCCGGCCGGTTCGGCGTGAACCAGATCGCGTCGGGCGACAAGATCCTGCTCCGGCACTTCGGCAAGGGGTTCGCTCCCGAGGAATCCGCCTTCGAGGGGATCCCGCTGCTCGAAGCGCCCTCGGCGTCCACTCCGCCACTCCTGGCCGGGGCCCTGACCGCGCTGGAGGCTGAAGTCGTCGGCGAGCACCAGGCGAGCGACCACATCCTGTTCTTGGGCAAGATCGTCGGCGGCCGGGTCAACGGCGAGCTGGCCGAGCCGTATGTCCACCTCCGCCAGAATGGGATGAAGTACTGACATGGCCCGAGTCCCCCTCTCCACCCGGCTGGCCGACGTCCTCGCCCGGATCGGGATGGGGGTCAGAAGTCTGATGAATTCGACGCGACGAACCCCGGCGACCCTCCCGCAACCGGAGATTACCTGCATGGCTGACCTGCCCCTGATCATCAGCACGGACACCAAGCGGGCCGTCCGGATCCCGCCCGGCCAGGCCGAGACCCACCGCTGGCCCGTGCTCCACGCCGGCGGCGTGCCGCGCATGGATCTGGCCAGGTGGGACCTCACGTTCTCCGGGCTGGTCGAGGAACCCGTCACCTGGAACTGGGAGCAGTTCAAGGCCCTGCCGCCGGCCCGGGTCTTCTCGGACATCCACTGCGTCACCCGCTGGTCCCGGCTCGACAACCAGTGGGAGGGCGTGCTCGTCAGCGAGGTGATGAAGCACGTCAAGGTGAAGCCGAATGCGAAGTACGCCCTGATCCACGCCGAGCAAGGGTTCACCACCAACCTGCCGCTGTCCGACTTCCTCGGCGAAGACTGCCTCTTCGCCTGGTCGCACGACGGGAAGGAACTGAGCGCCGACCACGGCTGGCCGCTCCGCCTGGTCGTGCCCCGGCTCTACCTCTGGAAGAGCGCCAAGTGGGTGCGGGGTGTGGAGTTCCTGGAGCACGACGAGCCGGGGTTCTGGGAGCAGAATGGCTACCACAATCACGGCGACCCCTGGACCGAGGAACGGTTCTGGTGAGATGAACGGGCATCGGCATGAGCCGTGCATTCCGCTCGGGAACGCGGGCCGACCGGTCCGCCTTCCCCGCTCCTCTCCCGCCCGAGACTCTCCGATGTCCACCGCACAGCCGCCGGGGGTTCCCCCCTCCACGCGAGAACTCGCGGGCAAGCTCCGCGAGCACTTCGGTTTCCGAAAGTTCCGGCCCGGCCAGGCGGAGGTCGTCCAGTCCGCCATGGCCGGTCGGAATACGATCGCCATCATGCCCACGGGCGCGGGCAAGTCCCTCTGCTTCCAGCTCCCCGCCCTGGAACTCGAAGGAACGACCGTCGTCGTCAGCCCCCTGATCGCGCTCATGAAGGACCAGGCCGACGGCCTCCGCGAGAAGGGGATCTCCGTCGCCGTCCACAACAGCTCGATCTCCGCCGCCGAGGAGTCCGCCTCCATCGAGGCGATCCGGGCCGGAACCGTCGAGTTCGTCTACACCACGCCCGAACGCCTCGCCAACCGCGAGTTCCGCGCCCTGCTCAAGTCCCAGATCATCGACCTCGTGGTCGTGGACGAGGCCCACTGCGTCAGCCAGTGGGGTTTCGACTTCCGGCCTGAGTATCTCGAACTCGGATCGGTGATCGAGGAACTCGAACCGACCGCCGTCCTGGCCATGACCGCCACCGCCACCACCGACGTGATCGAGGACATCCGGCGCCAGCTCCGGCTCGGCGACACCGAGATCGTCTACACCGGCATCGACCGCCCGAACCTCTCCCTGGTCGTCGTCCCCGTCGCGGGCGAGACCTCCAAGCGGGCGGAGATCGTCAGGCGCCTTCGGGAAGTCGAAGGCCCCGCGATCGTCTACACCGCGACGATCAAGGCGGTGAAGGAATTGACCGCCTACCTCCAGGGGGAGGGCATCGACGCCGAGGGCTACCACGGCGAGATGAAGACCGCCGAGCGCCATGCGATCCAGGATCGATTCATGGCCGGCGAGCTGCGGATGATCGTGGCCACCAACGCCTTCGGGATGGGGATCGACAAGCCCGACATCCGCGCGGTGATCCACCACCACATCCCGGCCACGCTCGAAGCTTACTACCAGGAAGCCGGCCGCGCCGGTCGCGACGGCGAGCCGGCCGAATGCGTCCTGCTATTCGACCCCGAGGACAAGTCCCTCCACCGCTTCTTCCAGGGTAAGAAGTATCCCGAGCCGGAAGACCTAGTGAACGCCCACCACGCCCTCAAGCGGGCCTCGGCCGAATCCCCCGCGACGTTCGACCGGTGGGCGGCGGTCAGCCCGGTGCCGAAGTCCCGACTCAAGTCGATCCTGACGTTCCTCAAGACCAGGAACATCGTCCGCGAGGACGAGGACGGTTCGTTGACCGTGATCGATCCAGAGGTCACGCTCAGCCAGTTCGAGCGGCTCCTGTCCGATTACCGCGAACGCGATGAGCGTGACCAGATCAAGCAGCGGCAGATGCTGGAATACGCCGAGGGCCGGGGCTGCCGTTGGGCGTTCCTGAGGAAGTACTTCGAGCAGGATCCCGACGAGCAGGCGTGCGGAGTATGCGACCGCTGCGGCGCCCGTGCGGCGTGACGGCGGTCGTCCTACGGCCCGGTTGACCGGGGCTTTCGGCGGGTGGACAATCGATCCGCCCGCCTCTCCTCGGGTTCTACCGGCCGCCCAGGACGCTCCGCCATGTCGCCGACAGTGCTCTCCCTCGTGTTCCACCTCGGTCTGATCGCGGTCGCCTCTCCGGACGGCCCCGTTGTGATCGTCGCCGACTTCGAGTCGGCCGACTACGGAGCATGGAAGACAACCGGTACCGCGTTCGGGAAGGGTCCGGCGAAGGGGACGCTCCCCGGGCAGATGTCGGTGTCGGGCTTCGAGGGCAAGGGGCTCGTCAACAGCTTCCTCGGCGGCGATGACGCCACGGGGACGCTCGAATCGCCCCAGTTCGAGCTGTTACGGCCCTATCTAAACTTCCTGATCGGCGGCGGCAAGGATGCTGGGAAGCTGAGAGTGGAACTGGTCGTCGACGGCAAGGTCGTACGCTCCGCGACAGGCCCGAACGACCAGCCGGGGGGCTCCGAGGCTCTGGAACCTGACTCGTGGGATGTCCGCGAGTTCGCGGGCAAGAGGGCCCGGATCCGGATCGTCGACGACAAGAAGGGCGGCTGGGGACACATCAACGTCGACCAGATCGTTCAGAGCGACCGTCAGGTCAAGTTGGCCCCCGTTGAACGGATGCTGGCGCTCGACAAGGACTGGCTCGTCCTCCCCGTGAGGACAGGAGCCCGGAAGGAACGGGTGGCGTTGAAGGTCGACGGCAAGATCGTCCGCGAGTTCGACATCGAGCTGGAGGACGATGCAGCCTCGGCCCAGTTCCTGGCGACCCTCGATGTCCGCCCCTGGATGGGCAAGGAAGGGACGCTCGTCGTCGCGAAGTCGTCGCGCGCCGATCTCTTCAAGTCGGTCCGCCTGAGCGGCGGGCCGCCGCCGACCCCTATGCCGGGCGAGAAAGGTCGCCCCGAGATCCACTTCACCTCGAATCGCGGATGGCTCAACGACCCCAACGGCCTCGTCTATCTCGATGGGGAGTGGCACCTCTACTACCAGCACAATCCCTATGGCTGGAGCTGGGGCAACATGCACTGGGGCCACGCCGTCAGCAAGGACCTGCTGCACTGGGAGGAACTCGGCGAGGCGCTATATCCCCGGGCTTACGGCGACTGGGCCTTCTCAGGGAGTGCGGTCGTCGACAAGGAGAACACCTCCGGGTGGCAGAGCGGGAAGACCCCGCTGATGGTGCTCGCCTACACCAGCACCGGCCGGGGCGAATGCATCTCGTACAGCAACGACAAGGGACGCACCTGGACCGAGTACGAAGGCAACCCGGTCGTGAAGCATCAGGGGCGCGACCCCCGTCTCATCTGGCATCAGCCCACCAATAGCTGGGTCATGGCGGTGTATGACGAGGCCGAAGGCAAGCGCTGGATCGCCTTCCACACGTCGCCCGACCTCAAGACCTGGACCTACCAGAGCCGCATCGAAGGCTTCTTCGAGTGCCCGGACCTGTTCAAGATCAAGTCGAGGGACAATCCCTCGATCTCTCGTTGGGTGCTTTACGCCGCCGATGGCGAATACATTCTGGGGCAGTTCGACGGCAAGGCGTTTGTCCCCGACTCGCCGAAGAAGCAGCGGCTCTGGTACGGCAACTTCTACGCGGCCCAGACCTACTCGAACGCGCCCGAGGGCCGAAGGATTCAGATCGGCTGGGCTAACGGGATCACCTTCCCGGAGAAGCCGTTTAATCAGCAGATGACGATCCCGGTTGAGATGACACTCCGGGGACGTCCCGATTCGCTATCCCTATACGCAGTACCTGTCCGGGAGGCGGATCCCAGGCTGAAGCCTCACCGTGGACGTAGGAATGAGATTCCGAAGTCGTCCGAGAAGGAAATCTACATCGACGCCCAGTGGTGTCCCTCGGAGGTCCGCATGACGATCGATTCCTCGGTCGATGCGGTGATGGAGATGGACTACGCGGGAGCGAAGATTCGCTGGGACCGGCCAGCGGGAAAGCTCCAGGTTGGCAAGGTTGAGGTTCCCTTGAGGATCATGGATGAACTCCACGTGATCCGCGACGTTGGTTCTGTGGAAGCCTTCATCGACGGCGGGCGGATTGCTGTCTCCGCCGCGATCCCTGGAGAGCCGAGACCGGGGGCCCTGAAGATCCTCGTTGAGAAGGGGACGGTCCGGATCCCGCAGTCGTCCAGCTATCGCATACGCTGAGTTTGGTCATCCCGCTCGACGCCGAGTGCTGTTCCTTGACGAAGGGGAAGGTTGCGAAGAATGCCCAGTCGTACGATCCTCGCCGTGGTCCTCGGGGTCGCGGTCGCGTTCCTCCTCGTCACAGGGGCAGGGGGTGGCACCTGGGGCGAGACGCCGATCCTCCAGCGCGGGCAGAGCGTGCTGGGGATCCTTGTGATCCTCGCCGTGGCGTTCGCGCTTTCTTCCGACCGCCGGGCGATCTCCCTGCGGATCGTGTTCTGGGGCCTGTTCCTCCAGTTCGTCTTCGGCGTGTTCGTGCTCCGCGTCCCGGCGGGGCGAGAGGTCCTGAGCCAGGCGGGCGAGGTCGTCAAGGCGACGCTCGACCGGGCCATCGAAGGGGCGGCGTTCGTCTTCGGGCCCAAGCTCGCCGACCCCGGCGGGCCCGCGGGGTTCGTCTTCGGGTTCCGCGTCCTGCCGACGGTGATCTTCGTCGCCGCCCTCTTCGCGGTGCTCTACCACATCGGCGTCATGCAGCGGATCGTCCGGGGCTTCGCGATCGTCATGGCCTGGCTGATGGGGGCCAGCGGCGCGGAGTCGCTGAATGTGGCGGCGTCGCTGTTTCTCGGCCAGACTGAGGCCCCGTTGACCATCCGGCCTTACCTGCCGAGGCTCACGAGGTCCGAGCTTCTCACCGTGATGACCTCGGGCATGGCCCACGTCTCGGGCGGTGTCATGGCTGCTTACATCGCGTTCGGGATCGAGGCAAGGCACATCCTCACGGCCGTCATCATGACGGCGCCGGGGACGATCCTGATGTCCAAGATGCTCATCCCCGAGACCGAGACGCCGGAGACCCTGGGGCACGTCAAGGAGGACTCGGAGAAGCCCGACACGAACCTGCTCGACGCCGCCTCGCGAGGCACGCGCGAAGGTCTGCAACTGGCCCTGAACATCGCGGCCATGCTCATCTCATTCCTCGGCCTGATCGCGCTCATGAACCTGATCCTTGGCTCGATCGGAGGTCTGATCTCCAAGGATCTGGCATCGCTGTCGCTCCAGTCGATCCTGGGCTATGTGCTCCAGCCCGTCGCGTGGCTCCTGGGGGTCCCCTGGGGGACCGATTGCCGGATCGTCGGCGGCCTGCTCGGCACCAGGACCGTCCTCAACGAGCTGATCGCGTTCGGCGACCTCGGCAATTACGCCGAGAAGGCCAAGCTCGCCGGCCAGCTCGGGCCCCGGGCGTTCACGATCGCGACCTACGCCCTCTGCGGGTTCGCGAACCTGAGCTCGATCGGCATCCAGCTCGGTGGGATCGGGGCGCTGGCCCCGGAACGCCGGCACGACCTCGCCCGGCTGGGATTCCGGGCCTTACTCGCCGGGACGCTGGCCAATTTCCTGTCCGCCTGCATCGCGGGGATCCTACTATGAGCCGTCCCGAATGCTCCCTCTGCGCCGAGGACGCCGCCGACGCCATCCGCGCGGTCGTCCCCGACTTCCCCAAGGTCGCGATCGTCCTTGGCTCCGGCCTCGGTGCCCTGGCCGATCGCCTCTCGGACGTCACCACGATCCCCTACGGCGAGATCCCCCACTTCCCGAAGGCGACCGTCGCCGGGCACAAGGGGAACCTCCTCGTCGGGACGCTGCCCCCCTCCGGCACCCGCGTCGCCGTGTTCCAGGGGCGGTTCCATTATTACGAAGGCCACGAGCTGACCACCACGACGTTGTATGTTCGCGCGCTCAAGCGACTCGGCGTCTCCACGCTCGTCCTCACCGCCGCGACCGGGGGCATCAACACCGGCTTCGCCGCCGGCGACCTGATGATCCTGACCGACCACCTGAACCTGATCGGCACCAACCCACTGCGTGGCCCGAACGACGAGACCTTCGGGCCACGGTTCCCGGACATGACCCAGGTCTATTCGGCCCGACTCCGGGCGATCGCGAATGACGTCGCCGCCGCGCGGAACATCACGCTCCGTCAGGGCGTCTACGCCGCCCTCTCCGGCCCGAGCTACGAGACGCCCGCCGAGATCAAGATGCTCCGGACCCTCGGGGCGGATGTCGTCGGGATGTCGACGGTCCCCGAGGCCATCGTCGCCCGGTACTGCGGGATCGAGGTCCTCGCCTTCGCCCTCGTCACCAACGCCGCCGCCGGCGTGACGGGAGACGAGATCACGCACGAGGATGTCCTCGCCGCCGGCCTCCGCGCGGGGGAACGGCTCGGCGACCTGATCCAGGAGGTCATCTCGAAGGCGTGACGCCTCGGGGCTTGAGGGCCCAACTGGTGACCGCACCGGCGCCGAGCGCGAGATTCCAGACCCCACCCCAACCCCCGCCACGATGTACCACCGAACCGGGTTTCCTCCGGTCACGGCGGGGGCGGGGTCTGGAGACCCGCGCCCAGCGCTTCCCTGTCCCGCGCCCTTCACCTTGAGAGAGAATATCGCCTGGCTGGGTTCATCGCCGGGCCAGGCTCTGAAGCAGCACGGACACCACCGCGATCACCGTCGGTCCGAAGAGGAACAGCAGGATCGCCCCCTTCATGATCGCGCGACGCCTCCGGCCGGGCTCGGGGGCGAGGGTCTCGAAGGCGTCTTCGAGGTCGTCCTCGGGCGTCTCGACGGCCCAGGTCTGGTTGAGGATCACACGCGCCTCGGGTGCCAGATCCTCCGGAACCATCAGCCGGACCCCGCCGGTGGCCACCTGGTAGAGGGACTGGCTGCCCATCCGCTCGCCGTCGAGGAAGGTCGGGATCCCCTCGGCCTGGAGCCGGATCCGCGCGGCGTTGGCTTCGTTCGGCGACGGATAGCTCCGGATGGCCACGAGTCGCGAACTCAGGGCATCCGGGCCCGGATCCGACGGCGGCTCCTCCAGCTCGACCTCATGCTTGGGGCACAGCACGCCTTGACGCAATTTCCAGTAGGATTCGCAGATCGGGCAGAAACCTTGCTTCGCGAGCGTCTCGCCGCACTCGGAGCACAGGCGGTTCCCGGCCGCCCCGACCGCCTTGCAGCGCGGGCAGAACTCCGGGGTCTCCCTCGTCGCGGGTTCGTGCTTCACCATCGGTTGCCATCCTGCATGACCGCTTTGTCCAGTCCTTCCGTTTTTGCCAGTCTACCTATCTTCTGGAATCGTGTCCTTTCTTTTTGACTGTCGAACCGGCAGGTCGTAAAATCCCTAAAGTCTTTGCGGCCGGGTGATTCGTCTTGGCTGATTCAGGGACGGGCCTCCCTCTTCGAAATCCTCCGGTCATCGGCTCCCCCGTGTGACATATTATCGGCATACCGCCGGAAAGTCGGCTCCCTTCCGGAGCTGGCCCGGTTCGTCGTCCGGAGTGCATGAACCATGGCCCAGGCCAATGAATCCTTCGGGCTGAAGGTCACCACGGCGGTCTGCATCGCCATCACGGTGATCCTGCTCGTTTCCGTCTACTTCCTGAACGACAATTACAACAAGGAATTCGCCAAGCGGGACGAGGCCGAGAAGAAGGCCTCGCAGGCGAATCAGGCGGCGCAGGCGGCCCTGGCCCAGGTCCAGACCCTGGCGACTCAGGCCGGTTACCCCCAGATCCTTGAAGACGAGCCCCTCAAGGCCGCCATCAAGAAGGACATCGACAAGCTCAAGACAGAGATCCAGGCCATCAACGGCCAGATCACCCAGGCCGTCGCGGCCGTCCAGAAGGCCGGCGAGGCGAATCCGAAGCTCGACGAGCTGAAGAACGCCGGCCAGCCCCTGGTCAATAGCTTCCTGGCCGACCCCAACTTCTCGTACGTGTCTCAGCTCAACCGCCTCAAGGACATCCTGTCCAACCAGGCGCAGACGACCACGGCCCTCTCGCTGAATTATCTCGACCTCCGCAATCGGGTCGAGAAGATGGACGCGGTCAACCGCGCGGCCATGGCCGAGATCGAGAAGGAGCGGGACCTCTACAAGGGCAAGTCGGAGCAGGAGATCAAGGATCACGAGGCCCAGCGCCAGGATCTGATCGCCAAGGTCGACCAGTACCAGAAGGAACTGGCCGATCGTCAGACCCAGATCGCCAACGTCCAGAATCAGCTCCAGCAGACCAACGACCGCTACACCAAGATGGTCGATGAACTCCGCCTGGTGAACCGCGACCTCCAGGACGATCGGGCCAAGAGCGAGAACATCCTCGGCACCCCGGGCGGCCGGATCACGTACGTTGACTACGGTCGCGGCGAGGTCCGCCTGAATATTAACCGCTCGCAGGGCGCCCGGGCTCAGATGCGCATGACCATCTTCGACCGGACCGCCCCGGGCATCCCCAGCGACAAGCCCAAGGCGACCATCGAGTTGATCCGGGTCGGCGAGCCCGGCTCGTCCGAGAGCGACAGCCTCGGCCGGATCATCCGGACGGTTGACCCGACCGATCCGATCCGCACGGGCGACCTGGTCTACTCGCCCGCCTGGAGCCCGAACCGCCCGCAGCGCTTCGTGCTGCTCGGCAAGCTCGACATCAACCGCGACGGAAAGGACGACCGCGCCGACGTGATCCGCCTCATCGAGAACGCCGGCGGTGCCGTCGAGTTCGACCTGGCCCCTCCGTCGGTCGATCCCGACTCGGGACGCAAGGCCGTCGGCCGATTCTTCTCGAAGCTCGGTCAGCCGGTCCCGCCCTCCACGGGTCGCGGTGTCGGCAAGATCTCGGGGCTGGCGTATGCCTACGTCACCGACGATCGGGTCGCGCTGAATCCGAATGAGAAGGAGCCGGTCAACCAGACCAAGGAAGATCAGGACTACGTCCGCGAGCTTTCCGAGGCCACCCGCGAGGCCCGCGTCAACGGCATCCGCCCGCTGCCGCTCTCGCGACTGCTCGACTACCTCGGCTACTCGCACAGCGACAAGGGCCAGGGGCAGCTCGACCGTGTCAATCGCGAGGCCCAGAAGCAGCTCATGAAGCCCTCGGGCCGGACCCTCGGCGGCAACACCCCGCCTCCCGACGTCCCCCTGAACAACGACGCGCCCGCCCCGGCTCCGGCCCCCGGCGGCGACGTCCCCAAGTGATCTGAGCGGATTACGATTCGCAACGGCCCCCGGTGAGATCCACCGGGGCCGTGTCATTTCGAAGGAGAGTCCCGAGTCGCGGTCCGGTTGCGTTGTCTCGAATGGATGAACACGTACGATCGCCTGAATGAAGGTTTCCTCCAGGAATTCCCTCCGTGATTGCAGTTCAGCTCGGGCGACCAACGAAAAAAGGGTCCGCCATCGCGGACCGGTCTTTCGTGGGATGAAAGACCGGTCCGCGATGGCGGACCCTACGGATGCGGGTGGGTTCAGTTCCGCGAGGCGATCGGCGGGACCGGGCGGTTCGGCGAGCCGATGTAGCGGGCCCGGGGACGCATCAGGCGGTTGTGGTCGAGCTGCTCGATGATGTGGGCCGCCCAGCCGGCGATGCGGGCCATGGCGAAGATCGGCGTGTAGATGTGGATGTCCAGGCCCATGTAGTGGTAGAGCCGGGCGCTCGGCCAGTCGACGTTCGGCGGGAGCTGCTTCTGCTCAGTGACCGCCTTCTCGATCGGCTCGGCGATCTGCTCCCATTTCTCGTCGCCGACCTCCTTGGCGAGTGCCTGGCAGTGAGGCTTGAGGGTCCGGGCCCGGGGATCGCCGGTCTTGTAGACGCGGTGGCCGAAGCCCATGATCCGCTCCTTGCGGGCGAGGGCGTCCTGGATCCACTGCTCGGCCAGCTCGGGCGACTTGACCTGTTCGAGGACCTTCCAGGCCTCCTCGTTCGCACCGCCGTGGAGCGGTCCCTTGAGGGTGCCGATCGCGGCGACGATGCCCGAGTAGATGTCCGAGAGCGTCGAGACGGTCACGCGGCCCGAGAAGGTCGAGGCGTTGAGCTCGTGCTCGGCGTAGAGGACCAGCGACAGGTCGAACGCCTTCCGCATGGTCTCCGACGGCACTTCGCCGTGGACCATGTAGAGGAAGTTGGCCGCGTGGTCGAGGTCGGCCCGGGGCGAGACGGGCTGCTTGCCCTTGGAGATCCGCTCGCGGGCGGCGATGGCGGTCGGCACCTGGGCCAGCATCCGCTCGGCCTTGCGGACATTCGCAGCGTGGTCCGACGGGCCGTTGTTCACCTCGGGGTCGAAGTGGGCCAGGATCGACACGCTCGTCCGGAGCACGTCCATCGGGTGGTTCGAGCCGGGGATCTTGGGCAGCAGTTCGAGCAGGGCGGACGGGATCTCACGGTGCGAGCGGAGACGGGCGTCGAACTCGGCGAGGTGGGCCGAGTTGGGGAGTTCGCCATGGAGGAGGAGGTACGCGGCTTCGAGGTAGCAGACCTGATCGGCCAGGTCCTCGATCTTGTAGCCGCGGTACTCCAGGCCGCCGTTGCCCTGCCGCCCCTCCACGTTGGCGATCGCCGACTCGGCCGCGATCACGCCTTCGAGACCTGGATAATACTCTTCCGTCGGATTACTCATGGCGAACTCCGCTCGATCGTGGTGGGCCGAGTCTCTTGGTGGGGCAGGGCGGGGGACGGGGATCGCGTCGGGGACTGAGGACCTTACGCGGGCGCTCGCCTGGCCGGTGGCTCGGTCGGGTCGTCGGCCGACCGCGTGGCACGGTCGCGACCCTCGAAAACGTAACCGACGGAGTGCCTTCCGTCAAAGGGCGAGGAGCATCTCCTCCTTTGGTTTCCTCGGCAAAATGCGGGTCCGAGGGGCTTCACACGTTGGACGACGGCAGGTCAAGAGCCAGCACGTCCGGGACCGATTCCCGAAACACCGACGGGGGACTCGACCCCGCGAATGGCGAGATCGGTCCCCCGTACAGAGACTACCCTGCGTGCTCCTACCCCCAAGGTAGGTTGTCCTCGCCTTCCGCCCAGATTGCGAAGACGGCTCGCAGGGTCGTTTGCTCGTGACTTGCGGGTGACGGTCGCTTGGATCCCATCACCGACAGTCATGTTCTAGGCGTTCCGGGGATGGTGTGAAGGGGCGTGTCTCAATTTTTTCTGAAAAGACATTCGACACGATCAGGTCCCGGCGGGTTCCTCGCCATGGGGCCCGAGGAGTTCGCGGAGATGCTCGATTTCCTGCGGGTTCAGCGAGAGGAGGCGACCAGCCAGGCTGTTGATGAGGGTGAAGAATTCCTGCAGGGCCACGATCCTCGCGCGACGGCTCGCCCCCTCGGGATCGTCGCCGAGTTGGTCGACTACGCGGTCGAGGACCCGCAGCGTGGGATCGAGCTCGCGTTTCTTGCGTTCGCGGAGGATACGGCGGAAGAGCGTCCAGACGTCGACCTCGGCGCGGTAGAATTCGCGTCGCTCGCCCTGGCGGTGGACCTTGTGCACGACGCCCCAGGCGATGAGCTCGCGGAGGTTCATGCTCACATTCCCGCGCGAGACGCGGAGGTGGTCGCGGAGGTCCTCGGCGGTCCAGTCGTTGCCGGTGACGTAGAGGAGGGCGAACAGTTCGCCCATGGTGGCGTTGATGCCCCAGGACCGGGCCATCATGCCCCAGTGCTCGACGAAGCTGCGGACGATCCCGCCCGGATCGTCCGGCGGGGTGTACTCCGACTGCGTGGGCCCTTTGGATTCCATCGCGTGCGTCGATCCTGGTGGCCGTCGTGTCGGAAGGGGGCCATCCCCTCGCGGACCCAACGCGGGGCGAGATGGCCGGATTGACAGTATCCCGAGGACCGCGCCCGGTCAACGCGGAGGCGCCTCTTCGGGCGCGAAGACGGGGGCTCTAGGAGTTTATCGGGAAATTGGTGAATCCGCGCCCGATCTTCGGTTACAATAGGTGTAGCAGCAATCCGAGTGATCCACTCGGTTTGCGTCGTACCCCCGGTTGTCCGCCGCTCGGCCTCTGGAACCTCTCTCAGGGGAGTCCCCGTCATGCCCGAAACCGTGGTCCATTTCCAGATCCGGATGCCACCGGTGCTCCACGAGCAGCTCGCGAGCTGGGCGAAGGAGGACAAGGCCTCCTTGAACGCCCTGATCGTCGGCATCCTCGAGAAGGCCATCGAGCACCACTCGGCCAAGTCCGACTCCCCCAAAGAGTAAAGGCCCGGCCATGAGCCCAGTCGCCGGGGATGCATGACCCAACTCATTCCTCCCCGGCGACTTCCGGCGAAGCTTCGGGTGACTTTTGGAAACTGCTCTTGAACGGTTCCGCTCCACCCGGTAGGATCTCGCCCGTCGATTCCCCGATAGCTCAATCGGTAGAGCGAGCGGCTGTTAACCGCTAGGTTCTAGGTTCGAGTCCTAGTCGGGGAGTTCTCCTGAGCGGGAGGTTCGACCTCCCGCTCTGCTTTTGCTAAATCCTGATGCGAAGTCTGCCGATACTTCCGCCAGGTGAGTTGCGGTTGACAGGACCCCGAGGTCCGGTACAATCTCTCTCGCACGATAGACGGGGCGTAGCTCAGCTTGGCTAGAGCGCACGGTTCGGGTCCGTGAGGTCGGAGGTTCAAATCCTCTCGCCCCGACTGAATGTAGATTAGGTCTTGCGGCGAACGTACGATACACCGTTTCGGGCTCCTGCAGAGTTGCCGGGCGTGTATCGTTCCTCGCCGTTATCGGCAGCCGTTTTGGCGGGAGTTCACCTCCTGCTGGTATGTCCAGGTCGGTATGAAGCAGACTGGCTTCTTGCCCGACAATGATGAGGCGTTTTCGCCTCTACCACGAATTGATGGACCGCGGGCCGGAGGTTAATCCCTCCCCTCCCGCGGTCTCTTCTTTTTTACCTACCTCGACGTCGAGGTGCTCGACCGGTTCCGCGACTGGTGCGAGCGGACGCCCGCCCGCCGCACCTACGAGTTCTACCGTGAGAACCACCAGAGATTCGCGAAGCGGATCACGCGTCAGCTCACTGTGGCGGACCCCAAGCCCTTCCAAGGCACGCATGCCCTGGCCGACTTTCCCCGGTGGGGCAACAACACGAAGCACGACTTCATCGGCTCGGTGAAGCGCGCGCTCAACTGGGCGGCCGACGAGGAGCTGATCGAGCGGTACCCGCTCGCCTGGATCAAGAAGCCGGCGCGGGAGGCCCGCGAGATGGCCGTCTCGCCCGGGGAGTGCGCGGTTGTCCTCCAGGCCGTCGAGGAGCCCGGCTTCCGGGACCTGATCCAGATGGCGTGGGAGACCGGCGCTCGGATGCAGAAGTTCCGGCAGCTCGAGTCCCGCTTCGTCGACCTTGCTTCGTGGCCGATCGTGTTCTGCCGAACAAGGCCAAGGGGAAGAAGCACCACCGCGTCATCTACCTCACCGACCGTGCCCGCGAGATCGTCTCGCGGCTGGTCCTCGACTGGTCGACCGGCGCCCTCTTGCGCGACTCGGAAAGCAACGTATGCACGAATCACGATCACGATGTCGGCGTCCTCGGTGCCGAGGAGAGATTGACCCGCCCTTCTCGTCAGGCCCAGTCACGGCCCCGGCTCGGCGGGGATCCGGGCGAGGTTGCGTCGCCCTCAAAGTTTACTGGTACCCACTCCGACCAATCGGGCGAGTCGAGGTCGACCGCCTTGTCCCCGGGCTCGGCGAGGAGGCGGGTGAGCGTGGACTTACCGGCGCCGGACATGCCGGTGAGGAGGACAAGTTCCATGGGAACAGGGTAGCAGATTCGGGTGCCGCACGCCCGCGGGACGGGCCAGGCGACACGGGACCGATCAGCCGTACTTCTCCTGCCATTCCGCCTTCTGCTTCGCGTATGCCGGCTTCGCTTCCGCCTTCTGCCACGCCTCGTAGAAGATCTTGGCCGCCTCCGCTTTCTGCGGATCCCCCGTCCCCTTCTCGAGCTGGTGCTTGTCCTCCCGGTCGTACTTCCGCCCGCCCCGATAGTTCGCGTAGCGGCGGGCGCGAGTGAAGCCCATCTGGAGGAACTTCCGGGCCATGTCGGCTCCGACGAAATCGCCAGCGCGGAGATACGCGAGGAAGGCCCTGTAGATCGCCCTGCTGCTGGCCCGGGCGACGTCCGGCGTCTTGAAACGCCAGAGTGGCACCAGCTCTCCCTTGTACGGCTCGCAGATCAGGACGCCCTGCTCGCCCTTGCCCACCCGGTAGGCTCCCGGATCGGCACGGTAGTCGACGTCGGGACGCCACGGATACCTCGACGGGTCGAATTCGAGGTGACTCGGCTTGCTCATGGCGCCTTCCCCCTGACAGTCGATGCCCGAGACCCGGTTGCGGTAACCGCCCGTACGGGCCCTCATTCAAAGAGGCTCTTCGTGTGGCCGGACCGGCCCAACGCCGTCGGCGTGACCCCCGCGAATTCCGCGACTTCCCTGGTCATGTGTGCCTGGTCCGAGTACCCCGTGTCCAGGGCGAGGCTGCACAGGTCGGCGAACGACCCGCTCTCGAGCCGCGCGAGCAGCCGCTGGAACCGGAGCACACGTCCGAGCGATTTCGGCGACAGGCCGACGGCGGCACGGACGTCGCGGTGGAGTGTCCGCTCGCTGACCTCGAGCGTCCGGGCCACCTGGGAAACCCGCGCGTCGCCGCCGGGTCGTCCGAGCATGGAGATAGCCCGGGCCGTCCGATCGTCGTTCGGGCCCATCCGCGCCCGGTCCGCGAGGGTGGACAGGAACGAGGACATCGCCTCGAGCGCCCGCCCCGGCGTGGGGCAGATCGCCATCCTGTCCAGGAGCGCCGCGTACCCGCACGAACAGTCGAGCGCGGGGACCTGGCTGCGTAAGAGGTCCGGCGGGTGGATGTCGAGCAATCGCGCGGCGGCGCCGATGCGGAAGCGGGCCCCGGCCCAGGCGACAGCGGGCGGGAGCCCGACCAGGCGGTGCCGGTCGGTCGGTCCGCAGACCTCGAGGGAGGTCGGCGCGACGCTCTCCCCGGGACGGCCAAGTCCGAGGCCGGCGATCAAGTCGATGCAGCCGTCGGGCAGGACCCGCAGCTCCGGGGCCTCGGTCGCGCCCTCGGCCGGGAGATAGAGCCAGAAGGCGTCGACGAAGGCCGACAGGTGCGGGGGCGGCCGGAATTGGCGGTACGTTCCCATGGACTGGTTCTACGCCGGACCCCGGCCGGCGGGGAAGGCCGGTCCGGTGGGGATGTCCGATTCCTTCAAGACGGTGGCCAAGCGGTCGGCTAGAAGGGACGCGTCGAAAATCTTCGTGGAGGAATTCCCGATGCGCTTTGGCTACACGATCTTGTACGTCGCGGACGTCGAGCGGGCCGTCGCTTTCTACGAGGCCGCCTTCGGCCTCGTGCGGCGCTTCGTGCACGAGAGCGGCTATGCTGAGCTCGAGACGGGGGGGACGGCCTTGGCCTTCGCCACGCACTCACTCGCCCGCTCGAACGGGGTAGAGTTCAGGGAATCCGGCCCGGAAGAGCCGGCGCCTGCGGTCGAGGTCGGCCTGGTTACCGATGACGTACCCCGCGAGGTCGAGCGGGCCGTCTCGGCCGGGGCACGTCTTGTGGCCCCGCCGAGTGAGAAGCCGTGGGGCCAGACGGTCGCCTACATCCGGGATCCCGACGGGTTCCTGGTCGAGCTCTGCACCGAGGTCGGCGGCTGATGGCCCTCCCCTGGAACCGGAGGCCCGACTACGGCCTGGACGCGCCGGGCCTGGGCCGCGGCTTGTTCCTGGTCGGAGCGTTGGCCGCCTCGCTGCTCGCCCCTACGGCGCTCGCCGGCTGGCCGGGCCGACCTTGGTCCGGGGTGCTCGGCGGGCTTGTCGCCGGCGTGGGGATCTACACCCTCGGCATGGGTGGCTTCATGGTCTTCGAGAGCCGGGTCGGAAAGGTCCGCGGGCGCGAGCGGCTGCTCGACTTGCTTCCCTGGCGTGGCGATGAGCGGGTGCTCGACGTCGGCTGCGGTCGGGGCCTGCTGGCGGTCGCGGCCGCGAGGCGAGTCCCGTCGGGTCGGGTCGTGGGAATCGACCTGTGGCGGGCGGAGGACCAGAGCGCAAACGGGCCGGAGGGCGTCGTGGAGAACGCGCGCATCGAGGGTGTTTCCGAGCGGATCGAGGTCCGTACCGCCGACATGCGAGAGCTGCCGTTCCCGGACGGCCACTTCGACGCGGTCGTCTCGGCCTGGGCCGTCCACAACGTGGGGGATGCGCCCGAACGAGCCCGGGCGCTCGTCGAGATGGTCCGGGTGCTCCGGCCGGGCGGTCATCTCCTTATCTCCGACATCCAGCACGTCCGGGAGTACTCCGCGTCCCTCGCCGGAGCCGGCCTCGACCTCGTGCGTACGGTCCGGCCCCCGCTCAGGGGACGCGTCGCGGGCACGCTCGCCTTCGGCAGCTTTTGGCCCGAGGCGGTGGCGTTCGCCAAGCCGGAAGTTGACGACTGATCGAGGCCCGTCGCCCCGGCGCCCCAATGGTCTCGCCCGCCGCGGCATCGTCGCCCGTGGGCAGGGCACGTCGGAACCGCTCGCCGCCTGCGACCTGCGATCAGGCTGCGGTTTCCGTGCCATTTTTCCTGAGCAACGCCCGGAGGAATGCGTTCTTGAGTTCGAGCGGATCCGCCCTGGCCGTCGGCGTCCCCCGCCTGCCGCGTTTCGGGATCGCCTGCGGGTCGTGCTCGTCCGTCGCCTCGTGCACGAGAAGGACGACAGCGCGAGTGAGTTCGTTGGCCTTCGTGTCCCGCTGCGGATCATTGCGAGCGGCTCGTCCGAGATCCGCAGCGCCTCCTCCTCCCCTTCTTGCATCGCCTGAGGCCTTGCCCTCCGCTGCGGCATCGGGTTCGGTTCGTCGAAGTAGTCGTCGAGGTCTCTAACGGCCGTGACGTCGAGAGTGAAGCTCTCGGGGATTCCGGGCTTGAACTTGGCCATTGACCACCTCGGGCGCGTCCTCGCGGATGACCTGATCGACCATCCTCACATCGGGCAGCGGGTTCAAAGTCGCGCCGAAAGCTCCCTTGGTCCCGCGGTTCTCCATCTCTTTCACGAGTGCCGTGTAGTTGGCAGCCTGCTCCTTTCCTTCCGGGTGCTCGAAGACCGTGATGCGGTTCATCGTGGCCTCCCTGTAGCGTCGGAGAAGCGGGCCTTGCAGGCGTTGCAGTAGAGCAGCCTATGCCGTCGCAGACAGTGAGATTGCCGGAGCCACGCTGGCCGCATCGGGGGTAGTCGGGGTTGAGGCAGCAGAAACGGCCGAGGTCGTCCTAGGATGGGATGGGGCGGGTTTGTGGGGCGATTCGACTCCGGGGCGGGCAGATTACCCGTCCGTCGAGTCGAATCCAATCACCCTGGAACACGACCGATGGTGTGATTTTTCGAATCGGGGGAGGGGACGATGACCAAGGATGGCCTAGCGGAAGGCCTGCCCCGAGAGCGCAGGGGCCGCAGCGGTATCGGGATGAACTCAACTTCGCCGAGTCCCTGATCGCGTCGGTCTCGGTCACCATCTCCGAGAACTTGAAGACCCTCGAGTTCAACGACGAGATCCTCGACCCCACGTCGGGGAAGCCCGTGACGAGGACGCTCTCGATCACCGACGCCGACAAATTCGGCGATTGTTTATGACTACGCGGCGAACCGAGATGCTGCGAACGGCCGGGGGCGATCGATTCCCGCCTCCTTGAGGCAAGGGTCGGCGAAGCTCGCCCCCGGCGCGACGGCCCCCAAGAGATCCAGCCCAACTCTCAGGCGACGGAAGCGTTCGAGAGGATGTGGGCCGGCCTGACCGACGCCGGGCGTGAGGAGTTCGAGGCCGAGGCCGTGAACGACTCGCCCCTGTTCCTCCAGCCTCAGTATCATGACGGCAAGGCGTCCCAGGGGACGCTCTGATGAGTCACGCGTGAGCGGATCCTGCTCGCCCACTTCGCTCGATGCTCGGAGGTAAGCCCATGCCCTACGTAAACGTGAGGATCACCAAGGACGGCGTGACCGCGGCCCAGAAGGCCCAGCTCGTGGCCGAGATCACCGAGACGCTCGTCCGGGTCCTCGGCAAGAAGCCCGAGCACACCCACATCGTCATCGATGAGGTCGATCCGGAGAATTGGGGCTTCGCGGGCGTGCTGACCACGGAGTACCGGAGACGCTCGTGATGCTCCACTCGCATTGGCGATGAGTGCCGCCGTCGTGGAAGTGCTCGTAGCCGTGGCGGATAAGCCCTGGCCGATCCTAGCGAAAGACCCCGGCGAACGCCACGGCGAGGTGAGCCTCGACCTGCTCGGCCGTCGGCACCTCCTGCCCGAACAGGAGGGGGGCGTAAAGAGGTCCGTAGAGCACACCCAGAGCGGCTGCAACGTCGGTCCCGGGCCGGCACTCGCCGGCCTTCACTGCCCGCGTCATCCGCTCGACGCCCCAGCGTCGTCTGGGCTCGAGCCACCGCTCGCCCAGGGCCCGTGCCAGGGCGGGGTCGGTGCGTGCCCCGCCCAGCATCGCCGCGAGCACCGACCCCCGCGGGCCACGCAGCAGCGCGGCGAGTTCGGTGATCTGCCCCCGGAAGTCCTCCTTGGCGGACCCCGTGTCTGGGAACCGGAGCTCGGCCTCGGTCACGTGGAAGAATGCGTCGACGGCCAACTCGGCCTTCCCGGCCCACCAGCGGTAGACCGTCGACTTGCCGGCCCCGGCGGCGGTGGCGACCGCCTCGATCGCCATGCCCGCGTAGCCACGGCTGAGCAGCACCTGGAAGGCCGCCCCGAGAATGGCCGTCCGCGTGTCGGGACTAGGCGGACGGCCGCGAGGAGGAGTTGACTCACTCATTTCGATACGGTATCGTTTCGTAAAGAAGAGGGCCGATAGTTCGGCCGATTTGCCACTATACCCCAGGGAGTTTGTCCGTGAGACCTTACCTTCATACCGTCGGAATTGTGGTGCGCGACATGCCGAGTTCGTTGGCCTTCTACAGGACCCTCGGGCTCGACATCCCGGCCGGGGAGGATCACAGCACGCACGTCGAGTACGCGGGCCCGAGCGGATACTCAATCGGCTTCGTGGCCGAATCGCTAGTGCGGGAGACCGACCCGCGATGGCGGGACGGGGCCGGGCAGAAGCTGAATCTTCAATTCCGCTTCGAGGAGTCGGGCGAGGTCGATTCAGCCCACGCGCGCCTGATCGAGGCCGGGTACGAGAGCTACCAAGAGCCGTGGGACGCCTTCTGGGGCCAGCGGTTTGCGCGAGTGCTCGACCCCGACGGCAATGTGGTCAATCTATTCGCCCCCCTAGTATTACAGTTGTAACTAACCGAAGGTTCCGTTAGTCTGTCCATGGAAACATATCAGGAGCGTCGCCATGGCCAGCACTGGCGTCGCGGTCGGCATCGAGGAGGTCCGGGTCTGGGGCAGGCAGCTCGACGAGGTCGCGCGGCGGATCGGCGGCCGGTTCCCGCGCAGCGAGACACGCGACCGGGTCCGCTCCTACCTCGCCGGCCTCCTCGGTCCCGTGCAGAGGAAGAATGCCTGGCAGGTCGCCGAGCGGATCGGCGACGCCGACCCCTACGGCGTCCAGTACCTCATGGGGCGCGCCGACTGGGACCCGGATGCCGTCCGCGACGACCTCCGCGATTACGCCGTCGGGGCCCTCGGCGACCCCGACGCCGTGCTGATCCTGGACGAGACCGGGTTCCTCAAGAAGGGCACCAAGTCCGCCGGCGTGGCCCGGCAGTACACCGGCACCGCCGGCCGGATCGAGAACGCCCAGGTCGGCGTCTTCCTCGCCTACGCCTCGCCCCACGGCACGGCCCTGATCGACCGGGCGCTGTACCTGCCTCGGGATTGGGCCGACGACCCCGACCGCTGCCGCTCGGCCGGGATCCCCGAAGGCACCGGGTTCGCGACCAAGATCGCGCTGGCGAAGGACATGCTCGGGCGTGCCCTCGACGCCGGCGTGCCGTCGGCCTGGGTCACCGGCGACGAGGTCTACGGCGCCTGGGAGCTGCGCCGCTGGCTGGAGGACCGCGGGCGCTCCTACGTCCTGGCGGTGCGGTCGAACCAGCAGGTCTGGGTCGGGACGCGGCAGGCGACGGTCGCCGCGCTGGCCGCGTCATTACGACGCCAGGCCTGGCGTCGGATCTCGGTCGCGGCCGGGTCGAAGGGCCCGAGGGAGCACGACTGGGCCCGGGTGGCGATCAATCACGACCTCGGGCCGTCGCGGGCCCGCTGGCTGCTGATCCGCCGCAGTCCCGACGACCCGAGCGAACTGGCCTACTACCTGGCGGCCGGCCCGGCCCGCACGACGCTCACCCGCCTGGCCGGGGTCGCCGGGACCCGCTGGGCGGTGGAGGGCGCGTTCGAGTCGGCGAAGCAGGAGTCGGGGCTGGCCGACTACGAGGTGCGGAGCTGGACCGGCTGGCACCGGCACGTGACGCTGTCGATGCTGGCCCACGCGATCCTGGCGGCGGTGCGCCGCCTGGCCGACGAGGCGCCCCCAAAAAGTCCGGCGACCGCGAGCTGATCCGGCTATCCTCGCCCGAGATCCGCCGGCTGCTGGTCCGCCTGCTCTGGGACTGCGTGCCGGAGCCGGCCGCGGTGCTGTCCTGGTCGGAATGGCGTCGCGCCCACCAGGCGATGGCCCGGCGTTGCCACTACCGCAGCCGGGGGGCGGTGCCGCCGGATTAGTTACAACTGTAATACTAGGCCGCCTTGTAATTCGGCCCGAAGGCGAGGCTCTGCCATAGCGAGGCGGTCTCGCCGTCGTCGACCTTCCTCCGGTAGTCGAGCTCGTTGTGACTGTCGGCGACCGTGCCGACCCAGTCGTGGAAGCCCCCCATGAACTCGCGATAGTTGTTCGTCACCGACCGGGCGGGGCTTCGGATTGGCCCCAAGTTGATGCGGCACACGGAGCTAATGAGGGTCCGCGAGCCGGGGAAGACCTTCAGGATGTCGTCGCGCTGGTCGTCGAGATTGGGCCGGCCGATCTCGACGAACCCGACGTCGTCCGCTCCGCACTCGAGGCAGAGCTGTCGGAGCCAGGCCGCGTCGAGGATGCGTGGGGCACGCTGCGCCTGGTATCCCGCCGAAGATTCACGATGCTTCCTGACCGTGGGATGGTCCTTCATGGCCGTCTTGTTTTCTCCGTTCATGCCACGCTCGCGCTCGCGTTGCGGCGGGATGCGCCCGAGGGCGAAGTCGCCGGTACACTCGTGTCGGCCGAGCCCCCGAGCGGCGAGAGACGCGCGTGCTCCCGAATCCAAGTCTCGGACTCTAGCGTCAGCCGCGGGTCGGCCGGCCGGGGGAACGCGTGCTCGCGCTCGTAGCGATCGAGGTTGTAGCCGGGGACGACGGGCACGAGGCCGAAGTTCACGAGGGCGCGCACGCGATTCGTGAGGGTCTTCCTGGCGAACGGCAGGGCCGCGTAGCGTCGGGCCGTGGCCTCGAATTCCTCCGCCGGGGTGCCGGTCAGCTCCTGCACCACGTCGGTGACGCCGCCCTCGAACTCGAACGCGCCGAGAGCGTGGTCGCGCAGGTAATAGCGAAGGCTCGCGATCTCGAACGGGTCGACCCCCTGCAGGCGGGCGACCTTGGAGAGCATCCAGACGGGCGTCGTTACCGGGCGGACTCGGTTGCCGACGGCCCTTGAGATCGCTTCGGCCATCTCGCGGCCCGAGAGCAATTTCGGCCCGGTGGGGCGGTACGTCTTGCCGGCGTGCGGGGCGGGGTCGGTCAGGATCTCGGCCACGACGCGGGCGATGTCCTCGTTCGACACCGGCGCACTTTTGCTTGTTCCCGTCAGGAGCGGGAAGACGCCGAGCAGGGCCGCCATGTCGATCGTCCGCAGGAAGTTGTCGGCGAACATCCCGGGGTTCACGATCGTGTGCGCGACGCCAGGGATGTGGGCGAAGAGGCGGTCGACGAGCCAGGTCTGACGCGTCAGGATCGCCGGGTGCGACGGGCTCGAGGTCCACTGGCTCATCTGGACGACCGATTCGAGCTTCGCCTCCCGGGCCGCCACCGCGAATGCCGCCGCACTCTGGATCATGTACGGCCTGAAGATGGGCAGGAAGTAGGCCCGCGACGTGCCCCGCATCGCGTCGAGTAGCTGCTCGGGATCGTACATGTCGGCAACGACGGTCTCGACTCCGAGACTTTGGAGGCGTTCGCTCCGTGCATCCCGGCGGGAGACGACCGCCCTGACGGGCCAGTTCAGCTGGAGGAGGCGGGCAACGACGGCGCCGCCGGTCTTGCCGGTCGCGCCGGTCACGAGGATCATGGGCTTCGTCATTTCGGCTCCTTTGAATAGTTGGCGTCGAGGTAATCGGCGACGGTCCACTGCTTCGGCAGATTCAATGTGCGGAGGGCGTCCTCGGAACTCCACCGCGGCTGGAAGTCGGCGACGAAGCCGATCAGCGCGAAGATGCTCGCCGCCGAGGCCGAGAAGGGACGCACCAACGCCTGGTTCATCCGGGCGAGCCACGAGGGGATGGGGAGGACCCTCACCCTGCGTCCCGTCTTCCGCTCGATCGCGTCGGCGATCTCGCGCCACGTGAGCCACTCGGGGCCGCCGGACTCGATCAGCAGGTTCTCGCTTCCGGGATAGAGCACCCCGCCGACCAGCATCTCGGCGACGTCCCTTGTCGCGATGATCGGCGTGCCGTGGCGTGTGCCGCCGGGCGCCAGTAGGTAGCCGTGTCGCTCCACCAGGTCGCCCACGAGCGACATCCAGAGCTTCGTGAAGCCGTAGTCCCTCCCGGTGGTCGCGTGCGCCGATCGGTCGGCGGCTTGCTTGAACCCGCCCATCACGAGGCAGACGTCCATGAAGCCTGCGTTTCTGATGATGACCGACTGCATGGGCGAGGCGGCGAGGCGCTCTTCGATCGCCCGCTTGCCTACGAGCTCCGGCACGCGCCGCTCGCGCCTGTACGGCGGCACCGAGGACTGTACGAAACGGCGAACGCCGGCCGCCTCGCACAGGGCGATGAGCCGAAGGGCTGCCCCGTTCACGCTCGATGCGTCGTTCCTCCCTCCGATGCTGCGGCACGACGCCGTTGGCCGTCGAGACGACCACGTCGATCCCCTCCAAGGCCCGCGCGATCGACGCCTCGTCGAACAGGTCGCCGGTGACTTAGCGGATCGGCCCCTCATACGGGTCGCGGATCGTCGCCCCGTCCCGCCTGACGAGCGCGGTGACGTCGTGGCCTCGGTCGGCGAGCAGGACGGCGACCTTCGACCCAACGTGGCCCGTGGCCCCGACGACCAGGATTCTTGGATGTTTCATGCCTTCACATCCTTCCGTGGGGAGACAAGTGGACCCGCGAATCCATCTGTCGCGTTCGCGAGTTCCCCGTTGTGCTCGGACCGCCAGCGTTCGCTCTCCGCCGCGAAGCGGGGACTCGCGGGAGAGGGAAATCCGAGCCGCCGGTCGCACGCCTCGTGGTCGTGGCCCGGCCAGATCGGGGTGATTAGGAATTCGCCCAGCGCCCTCACGAAATTGCCGACCGTGCGTCGCGATCCCGGCCGGGCGGCGTAGCGACGCACCGTCGTCTCGAAGTCCTCGGCCGGACGGCCCGTCAGCTCGAGGACGTGGGCCGTCGGCGCCCCGAATTCGAAGGCGCCGGCCGCGTGATCCTCCAGGTAGAAGCGGGTGAGCCCGGCCTCGTACCGCGACATGCCCTTCAGCCGGAGCGTCTTGTTGAGCAGCCAGAACGGAACGGCGACGGCACGCACCTTGCGCCCCAGGACGCGGCCGACGACGGCGGCCATCTGACCGCCCGTGAGGAGGTCGGGGCCCGTCGGTCGATACGCTCGCCGGTCGTGGCGCTCGGGGTCCTTGAGGGCGGCGACAACGACCCGCGCCATGTCTTCGTTCGACGGGGGTGCATTGCGGCTCTCGCCGGTGAGCACGGGGAAGACTCCGAGGCTCGCGGCCGTGCCGATGGTCAGCGCGAGGTAGTTGTCCGCGAAGAAGCCTGGGTTCACGATCGTGTGCGATGCCCCGGGGATCATCGCGAACAGGCGGTCGACCAGCCACGTCTGGCGCGTCATCGGCGCGGGGTGGTCGGGGCTCGACAGCCACTGGCTCATCTGCACGACCGATTCGAGTCCGGCCTTCCGCGCCGCCGTTGCGAACGCCGCGGCGGACTGGATCATGTACGGGGCCACCGGCGGGCAGTAGTAAGCGCGTGGCGTGCCCTTCATCGCCGAGAGCAATTCCTCGGAGTCGTAGAGGTCGGCGACGACGACCTCGGCCCCGAGGCGTTCGAGGCGGTCGCTCCGCTCGTCACGGCGGTGGACGACGGCGCGGACGGGCCAGTCCCGTTCGCGGAGCTGGGAGACGACGGCGCTCCCGGTCTTACCAGTCGCGCCCGTGACGAGGATCTTCGGCTTGGTCATGATTCCTTCTTTCGTCTTGCGGCGTCCCCGCGTCGGCGGGTGCCGGGCGTATCCGCCCTCGTCAGGCGTTCTTGGTCGCGAGCGACATCAGGTAGTGCTGCCGCAGGTGGTTGCCTTCCATGGTCTCCGCGACGAGCCGGGCCACCGCGGCGCGGAGCGACGCGGCCCGCTCCGGCTGGTTGGTGCCCAACCTCGCGAGCAAGGCCTTGAGCGGCCCGAACGTGGCCTCGGCGCCGATCGCCACGTGGCGCGCGCTCAGGGCCGGCATGGTCAGCCAGGATCGGCTGAACCCCAGCCCCGAGACTCGCTCGCCCAGGCGTTGCCGCACGACGTTCGGGTCACCCCAGAGCGGCGGGGGCGCGGGGACCGGCCCGCCCGGGGCCGGGGCGGGCATGTAGCTCGCGATCAGGGCGAAGGTCTTGCCCATGAAATGTTCGGGCGGCCAGGTGGCGAACGCGATCCGCCCGCCGGGCTTGAGCACCCGTAACATCTCGGCGGTCGCCACCTCGGGCCGCGGCGCGAACATGTGGCCGAACTGGCTCAGCACGACGTCGAAGGAGGCGTCGGGATAGGGGAGCGACTCCACGTCGCCTTCGACGAACTCGATCTCGACTCCGGCGATGGACGCGTTCTCCCGCGCCCGATCGAGCAGGACCGGCGTCAGGTCGAGCCCTTTCGCGCGGCCCCCTTGCCGGGCCGCCGTGACGGAGACCACGCCCGTCCCGCAGCCGACGTCGAGCACCGCCTCGCCCTCGCGGACCTTCGCGAAGGCGACCAGCTCGGCCGCCGCGAGTGTCGTGAACCCCTCGTTGGCGGCGAAGCCGGCCCAGATTTCGCGTTGCATCGCCTTGAATTGCGGGAAGGATTCTTCGGTTGCCGATTCGTTCTTCATACTTCGCGTCGCTGTTTGTCGTTTCGGTTCGGGTCCGCTCCGGCGCCACGGGCGTCCGGCGTCGCTCCGTTGTCGCTATCTGCTCAGTCAGCGGCGGGGACGAACGCCGCGCGGTGCTTCTCCACCTACGCCTCGACCGTCATCGGCCGTCGGCCCGTGATCCGCTCGACGGAGTCGTTGGTCCCGGCGAACAGGCCGTGGTGGTGGTCCTCCAGGGCCTCGCGCAGGTGCTGGATGACGGGCGGCCCCCGGCGGCGTCGGGCGGGTTCAACTCGGCGTACCCGCTCAGGGCGTCGTTGCGGGGCAGGCCCCTGGTCCGGCCGAGGATGGCCTCGGCCATCGCCTCGAACGAGACCTGATGGTAGGCGACGTGCCTCCCGAGGACTCGCCCGACGACCCCGGCTGCCTCGGCGAACGTGTGCTCGACCGGCCCGGTTGGCGGATACGTCTTGCCCCGATGGGCGCCCGGGTTTTGTAGAATCGCCGCGATGACGCGTCCCTGGTCCTTGGCCGCGATGAACGCGCACCGGCCGTCGCCGAATGGGGCGAAGATCGTCCCCTCGCGGATCATCGGGGCGAAGCTCAGCAGCCACTCCGCGAAGAACCCGGGCCGCAGGTGCGTGACCGCGAGCCCCGACCAATCGAACACCCGCTCGGAGAGCCAGTGGTTGTACGAGGCGTGGCTCCTCGCGTCCTCGCGGGCGATGGCCTGCGACATGTTGACGACCGCCCCCATTCCGGCACGCTTCGCCGCGTGGGCGAAGAGCGCGGTCGTCTCGACGATCCCCCTGCTGATCGGGTAGCAGAAGTACGCCCCCGACACCCCCTCGACGGCTCGTCCGATTGAGTCCCGGTCGGAGAAGTCGACGAGGACGACCTCCGCGCCCCGCTCGCGCAACCGGTCCGATCTCTCGTCGTCTCGGTGGGCGAGGGCCCGGACGTCCTGCCCGGCCTCGATCAGGGCGTCCACCGTGGCGCCGCCCGTGGCACCGGTGGCTCCGGTGACCAGATATTTACGCTTCGACATGCGTGGGTCCCCCTGTGAATCCGCCCGAGGTTGAGATTCCGACGGTCGCAAGGCGGGAGAGCGACTGGCGGATGGAGACGACGTGGAGGAAGAATGCGGCGGGCGCGAGGAACGCCGGGATCCAGACGACCGGCCAAGCGGCGATCGCCGTGAACGGCTCCCCGGGCCAGTCGAGGTGCGCCGGGCCTGGGACCGACGTGGCCGTCGTCCCGATCGCGTTGAGCAGCATCGCCAGGCCGAATAGGTTCCAGGCAATCGTGGCCCGTGGGCCGATGCGCCCTGAGGCGATCCCCGCCGCGACCAAAGGTGCGGAAAGCCCCACGAGCACGTCGAGGTTCCGGCCCTCGAGCGTGACCTGGGCCGGGGCCAGGCCTTCGGCGTGGAGCCGCCAGAACGCGAACTCGACGCCGAGGCGGAAGGCCTGGAGCAGGACCGGCTGCCACCTCGGGATGAACGGGAGCAGGTCCCGGAACGTCGCGGTGGTGCTGCACAAAAGAAACGTCGCGAGCGCCGTCAGCGGCAGGAGTGGCTCGCGAGGCGGCCGCGCGTCCCACACGCCGAGCGAGCCGGACTCGGCGAGCGCCGCGGTGGCGGCGAGCCACGCGACCAGCCCCGTCGCGACCCAGACGGCAAGCGCCGTGGGATTCGGATATCTGCGCCTGGCCGCCGCCCGCCCGATGCCGAGCGAGGCGGCGACGATGACTCCCGCGACGGTCGCTGAGAGGACAAAGGCAGTGCCGGCCGATCCGATCATCGTCCGCCTCCCTTCGGCCTCAGCCGGCCCGCGATCCCTGCCGGGATAACTCCACGCGTCTCCATCAAAGCTCATTGCTGTAGATACAACATTGAGGGCAAAAAAAATCTCGTGCCCGACCGTCGCGATCCTCACGGGGACGCGCCCGCCCAGAATGAGTCGGCCACGGCCTTCACGGCGCGCACGCCGTCCTCGCCGAGCAACTTCGCCGCCTCCTTCTGGGCCGAACGCCAGGCGACGAGGACCGACTCGACCTTCTCGAGCCCCCGCTTCGTGAGGGCCACCTCCCTCACTCCCTTGGCGTCGGAGGAGACGGCCTCGATCCATCGGTTCCGCAGCAATGCGTCGAGGTTCCGGCTGACCGTCGAGCGTTCGAGCTGGAGCACCTCGCCGAGCCGGGTCGGCGAGCAGGGACCGAGCTTCCCCAGGGCCGCCATGAGGTTCACCTGCGCGATCGTCACCCCGTGTCCGGCGACGGCGCGCTCATAGATGGCGGTCACGGCGCGGCCGATCATCCGCACCCTGGCGGCCAGGCAGTCACGGACGATCTCGTCGATGGGTGAGGTGGCCATGTGCGTATTGTTGCAAATACAACATCATCCGTCAAGGGCTCACCGTCTCGGAACTTCGGCCACTTCCGGATTTGATGGGGGCTTATTGCTTACGTGCGATAACGAGGCACCCGGTCATCTCGTTCCACAGGCCCGGTCGTCGGCCCGTGAACGGTCGGTGAACTACTGGGTCAAGCGACTTGCCCATAGCCATAATGGCCCGGTCCCTGTACGGTAGGCTGCCTCTCGCACCACGGAGGCCGCCATGTCGCGTCGCAAGAAGGACCCGCTCCGCGAATTGACCGAATCGGAGCGGCAGGAATTGGACCGGCTCAGCCGATCTCAGGTCGCCCCCGCCGTCGAGGTGACCCGGGCCAAACTCCTGCTGGCCGTCGCCTCGGGCGACGACTACCAGGAGGCCGCCCTGTCCGTCGGACGACGATCCGGCGACGCCGTCGCCCACCTCGTCGCTCGCTTCAACGCCGAGGGGCTCGCGGCCCTCACGCCTCGACACGGCGGCGGCCGGCGGGCGACCTACGGACCGGAGCATCGGGCCAGGATCGTCGCCGAGGCCGCACGCCGGCCGACCCCCGAGGCCGACGGCACCGCGACCTGGTCGCTCTCGAGCCTTCAGGAGGCCCTACGCAAGGCCCCCGATGGCTTGCCCGGTATCTCCACCGACACCATCCGTCGGGCCCTGCACCAGTCCGGCGCCAGCTACCAGCGGACCCGCACCTGGTGCCCCACCGGCAACGCCCTGAGGCGCCGCAAGGCCGGGCCCGCGGTCGTCGCCGACCCGGATGCCGATCCGAAAAAAAGTTGATCGAAGCGGCCTACCTCGCCGGCGAGGCAATGGGCCTGCCCGTCTGGTGCACCGACCAGGCCGGCCCCTACCAGACGATCCCCTACCCCGGCCAGTCGTGGCAGCCCGAGGGCCAGCCGGCGCGGCAGCCGCACGAGTACCTCCGCGACGGCACGGCCAAGGCCCTGACCCTCTTCCGCCCGGCCGACGGCCGCGTCCGAGTCAAGGGCGTGACGACCTGCCCGAACAGTGTGCTGCATCCCTGGCTCAAGGGCGAACCGGCCGGGATCCTGGCCGCGATGCCAGCCCCATCGGCCGAGCCGACTGCCGACTGTCGATCGGCCTGGGAACGCTGGCAGGAGGGCCTCTCGATCCGGCCGACCCTGCCGGACGAGCCGCCCGCGCTGCGGATGCTCCTGGTGCTGGACAACCTGGCCGGGCACAAGACGCCCTCGTTCGTCGCATGGCTGTTCGATCACGGGATCATGCCCTTATATACCCCCGTGGGCGGTTCGTGGCTGAACATGGCCGAGAGCGTGCAGCGGATCCTCAAGCGGCGGGCGCTGGACGGCCAGTATCCGACCGACACGGCCCAGATCATCAGCTGGTACGAGGCCGCGGCCCGGCACTGGGACGCGGCCCCGACCCCGTTCGTCTGGGGCGGCAAGCGGTCCGACCGCAGGCGTCGCCAGCGAGAGTCACGGCACGCCCTCGGCGGCTCCGGGGCATGCTCCAGGTTCCCGATCCCGAAAGAGGCCAACTTATGGCCACAGGCAAGTCGCTTGACCCGCTAGTAGGAGAGCAGGACCGTCGAGTGGTACGTCGCCTGCGCCGCAAGGTTCTCGATGATGTAGGCGGCCACATCCGCCCGCGACACCTTGCCCGCCGTGACGCCCGTCAAGTCGGTCAGCACGCGGAAGGCCCCCGTATGCGGGCCGTTGGTCAGGAGCGCGGGCCGGACGATAGTCCAGTCGAGACCGCTCTGCTCCACGACCGCTTCCTGCCGCGTCTTGTCCTTGTAGACCTCGCTCAGCAGTAGGGGCTGGATGATCCGATCGTAGAGGAAGCCGCCGTGGCCCTTGCTGTCCCCGGCGCCGATGCCGGTGATGCAGACGAAGCGTCGCACCCCGGCGGAGCGCATGGCCGCAACGACGTGCGTCGTGCCGCCCGAGAGGAGCGTGGTGGGCTTTCGGCTGAGCTTCGACCCGAGCGAACTGATGACGGCGTCCTGGCCGGCGACGAGCGTCCCGAGGGAGGCCGGGTCGGTCACGTCCGCCTTCGCCAGCTTGACCCCCGCCGGCAGGGCCGCCGCGTCCGGTTTCCTCACGGCCGCGGTGACCGTGTGCCCGGCGGTGATCGCCTGTCTCACCAATTCTCGACCGGTCGGTCCCGTTGCGCCAATGACTGCGATCTTCACAATCTTCTCCTTACGGCCGCGGCGTGCGAGTAGGGTGAATGCCGTTGCGGGGCCCCGGAGGAGGAACGACCTCCTCTCGGGCCGGGACGGAATGCTTCGAGCATGACGGCTCTGGGGTAAAATACATGGACGGTCCAGGCCCCCAGCTCTCACCGACGAAGGGTAGAGATTATCGTTGACTCGGTCAACGATAATCCCGGGCGACGCTCGCGCAGGCCGAAGGGTCGGGGGCCGAATCACTTCCAGTAGGACAACGCCGCCGGCGGGGCGGCTTACTTTTAGGAAGACACGGGACGGAAATGGGCAAGCGTGAGTGCGACCCGCAGGCGGAGAGTTTGGGATTCTGGGTGTTCCGCATCCATCGGGCGATGCACGCCGCCTTCACGCAGCGACTGGGGAAGCTCGGAGTGACGGGCGCCGAGTGGGCGGTTCTCGCGAGGACCCGCGGCGACGAGCCGACCCCGGTCGCGCTGGCCCGCCAGTTGGGCATCGACCGCGCGGCGGTCACCCGGATCATCGACCAACTCGAAGGCAAGGGGCTGGTCCGGCGGACGTCGCACCCGACCGATGGGCGTCGCACCGTCCTCGCGCTCACCATGGCGGGCGAGGCGCTGTTCCCGAAATTGGTGGAGGCGTCGAAGGAGACCAACCGCGAATTCAGCAGTCTGCTGCCACCGCAGGACGCGGAGGCCTTGTTCGGCCTGCTGCGGACGCTCGGCGAACGCCTCCCGCAGCAAGCGTTCCCGGTCGACGCCTGCGACGACTGACCGGCCGGTCCTCGCGAGCTCGACCCACGACGAGGCGCCTCCTCGCACGTGTCCTATGCGAAGATCCGTCCGAGGTAATCGAGCAGCGCATCAGCGTCGCCGGAGAATCCCCTGAAGCCCACGCAACAATCGGGGCGCAACAGATAGAGCGCCGGTTGGGAGACGCCGTATTTCTCGTGGAGTAGCCGGTACGGGTCCATGAGGAGATGGGCGGGGGGATCAACCGGCGGCTCGGTCGCAGCCAGGACGTGGAAAGCCCGGACCCGTCCCGGCCACCGAGCCGTGACGGCGTCGGCCAACCTCGTCAGCCCTTCCGACGCGTCCCGACGGACCGTCCCCCAGAAGAGGAGGAGCGTCCATTCGGTCGTGCGTGTGAGACTGTTCACGCTCACCGTGGCCCGGTCCGACCATCGCACCACGTCGCCGTCGAGGACGCGCTCGCCAGGCTTCGGCCCTGCCCCGCCCGAGAGGTCCTCGTTCAGGGCCGAGTCGTGGAACGCGATGTTCAGCTCTTCCAGGGTGCCGCGCATGAAGTTCTGGGCGGTCTCGGACCGGATGATGAACGGTCCGAAGAGGCGCGCCGCGCGTTGCTTCAACTCGCTCGGATGGAGCACGCCCTTGTACGCGAGGTCGGTGCCCCGGATGAGGCCCTTCGCGACGGGGTGTCGCTCGTCTTGGTAAGTCGCGAGGAGGGCCGGCCGATACGCCCCGCGAACCACGCCCGCGAGCTTCCAGCCGAGATTGAACGCATCCTGAATGCCGGTGTTCATCCCCTGGCCGCCGATCGGCACGTGGACGTGGCCGGCGTCCCCCGCGATGAACGCCCGGCCCGCGCTGAAGCGGTCGGCGTATCGGTGCGAGGTGCGGTACCGGGCGAGCCAGGTCGGCTCGGAGAGTTCGGGGCGGATGCCGGTGAGGCGGGCGAACGTCTCGCCGATCTCCTGCAATGTCGGCTCGTGACTCGTGTCCTCGACGGCGCCGGTAACTTGCGCCTCGTTCCCGCTCGCCGCAACGTCGGGGACCGAGATGAAGATGCGGACGGTGTCGCCCGGCATCTCGATGACCATCATGTACCCGACCTCGGTCAGGAACAGGTGCGACCGCCCCCTGGGCATCGCCCAGGCGATCTTGCAGTCGGCCTGGATGAACTGCTCGCCGCTGTAGCGTTCCCCCTCGAAGGTGAAGCCGAGGGTCTTCCGGACGATGCTGTTCGAGCCCTCGCACCCCACAACGTAGGCCGCACGCACGTGCTCCCGTGAGGACGCCCCCGTGGCCGGGTCCGAGTGCTCGAGCGTGACGTCGACGCCGTCGTCGTCCAACCGGAGTGACACGGCTTCGGTGTTCCATTCGACCGGGATTCCCCGCGATTTCAGGCAGTCCTCGAGGAGGTGCTGGGTGCGGTTCTGGCCGAGGATGAGCGGGTGGTCGTAGGGACCATCGATGCCCTCGAGGTGCCAGCTGCCGATGTGCTTCCCGTAGGCGTGGACCACTACCTCGGTGAGTGGCGATGCCTCGCGGACGACCTGTTCCATGATGCCGACCTTGTCGAGCATCTCCTGTGTGCGGACGTGCAGGATCAGCGCCTTGCTCACCTCGCGGATGGAGGCGGCCTTGTCGATGATCCGGGGCCTGACGCCGTGCCGAGCGAGCTCGCTCGCGAGCGTGAGTCCGACCGGGCCGGCGCCGATGACGAGCACATCGGTCGAGGTGGTGTCTACCATCGTGATTCTCCGGTTTGTGCGGCTCGCGCAGCCGTTCGCGGACACGTCGGGTTCCGCGACCGGCGCCGCCGGGCCTCACTTGTTGGCTCTCTGGCCCGCCGCCAGAATTTAATTGACTAAGTCAACGAATTTGTCAAGCACGGCCTCGCCGGCCGACCGGCGCTCGTGGTGGCCCGATAAAGCTGGTAGAAGTGTTTTTTCGGCACCGCACGCAGTGCGGAGTGCCGTCTGCTTGAAGAGGTCTCCCGGATGAGTCAGGAGATCGACCGAACGACGTTCCCGTCTCTCAATGACGCCGGGGTGGGGCTTCTCCGCCGGCTCGGCGAGAGCAAGGTTTTCACGACGGCGAATTTGTCTTCCGCGAGGGGCAGGCCGGCGGGTCGTCGAAGATGGAGATCTTCATAGGATTCCCGGCGGGGCTGAGCGGACCGAGCCCGCGACGTGCGGTGTCATCCAGATGCTCAAATCCGGAGCGAGGATGATGGCCTCCGTAGCGGTCGAGCGGCTCGAATCCCCGAGCGATCCGGCCGAGCCGCGCCTCCTCCACCTCGACTGCGGGTCGGTGCCGCGGGCGAAGGTGGTTCTCGTAGCGACCGGCGTCCGGTGGCGGAAGCTCCCGGCCCTAGGTGCCGACCAATTCGAGGGGGCCGGGGTGCTCTACGTATGCATCGCCGTCGAGGCCGTGAACTACGATTCGCGCGACCTGGCGGTCGTCGGGGGCGGGAATTCGGCGGGGCAGGCGGCCTTGCACCTCGCGGAGTGTTGCCGCACCCGCCGGGTGAACCGGCTCCTCCGGGGAAGGCTCGGCGACGGGATGTCGGACTACCTCGTGAGCCGCCTGAGGGGCGCGGCGAACGTGTCGGTCCACGAGGGGAGCGAGATCGAATCCGGTCAGGGGAGGGGACAGGTCGACGCCGTGATCCTGAGGGATGGCACGCGGCTCGATTGTGCCGGCGTGTTCGTGTTCATCGGGACCGAGCCGGTCGCGGGGTGGCTGCCGGAGGGCGTCGCCCGGGACCGCCTCGGGTGCGTGCACACCGGGGCCGACGCGGTCCAATCCGGCAAGTGGCCGCGCTCCGAGGGGGCCCCATCCCTGCTCGGGACGACGGTTCCCGGGATCCTCGCCGCGGGCGACGTACGCGAGGGGGCGACGAAACGGGTCGGTTCCGCGGTCGGCGACGGCTCGCTCGCGGTCACCTGCCCGCACTCGCGCCTCGCCGGCTCGAGGCGTTGATCGACGCAGTGTGCAGCCGCGTAGCCAACGCCTCGGCCCGGAGAGAACCTGTCGCAACGGGTCTCTGTTGCGGCGACGCCACATCGTGGCGACACCGATTTCGCCGTCGTTTCTCAGTCCGTGGGCGAGTCCGCTCAGCCATAGTACGGTGAGCCCATGTCGCGACTCGCGCCCTCGACCGAGTCGGCGTCGAAGAGCTTCACGTTCGCCGTCACTCCGAGCTTCGCGCATTCACGGGCGAACATCCCGAAGGCGAACGCCAGCGCGTTTGCCTTGCCGTCGAACTCGTAGAACCCGGCGACGCTCCCCGTGTTGATCCCGCTCAGCCACTGCTTGCTCAGCAGTCCCGGCTGCTTCTGCAGCTCGACGTTCAGCTCGCGCCACGGCACCTCGTCAAAAGGCATGCTCCAGTTCATGTCGTTGAAGAGGAACACTCGCCCGTTCCTGCGCGGGGTCGTCCCCGGAATCAACCAGGGGGAATTCATCTCCCGGCTCGCCGCCTCGGTGACTTGGCCGTCGTAGAAGCGGGTGGAGAGGCTCCCGGCGCCCCCGACCCCGCGGGCCTCGCCCGCCAGGTACCGCTCGACGTAGGCGCGGGCGTTCTCCAGCGTGTCGAACTCGTAGAGGCCGCCCACCGTCAGGGTGTCGAGTCCGCTCAGCCATGTCTTCCGGATGAGCCCGGGCTCCCGCTTCATGGCGGGGTTGAACTGCTGCCACGGGGCGTTTGCGAACGGGACGGATGCCTGGACTTCCGCGTACAAGAAGATCTTGTTCATGATCGTGTCTCCTAAACGGTTACCGTGCCGGGGCACTCGCCCCGACATCACGAACGTGATATAACGATCGTGATGCAGTCACTATAGATCGCGATCGTTATCCGGTCAATCGCAAAATTACGATCGTTACGTGGAGGATTCCAAATGGCTCATCCCAAAGGGAAAAAAGAGGAAAGTCGGGCGCGCATTCTCGCCAGTGCGGCCCGCGGATTCCGCAAAAACGGCTTCGGCGCCGCCGGCGTGGACGGCCTCGTGAAGGAGGCGGGCGTGACTTCGGGTGCCTTCTACGCGCACTTCGACTCGAAGGCCACCGCCTTTCGGGAGGCGGTCTCTGCCGGGATGGAGGACCTGCTCCTGGGCGTGGAACGGATGCGGGAGGCTCTCGGGAGCGGCTGGCGCGAGGGTTTCATTGACTTCTACCTCGGCGACCGCCGCACGTGCGACCTGGCGGAGAGTTGCGCCCTCCAAAGTCTGACCGGCGAGGTGGCGAGGGCCGACGACGCGGTGCGGGCGGAATACGAGCGCCAGTTCCGCCGGGTCATCGACGCCGTCGCCGCGGGGCTGGAGCCCGACAGCGACGACGACGGTCGGGGCCGGGCCATCGCGCTCCTGGCCATCCTCGTCGGTGGGGTGTCGATGGCGCGGGCGGTGAAGGACGCCTCGCTTGCCGAGGAGGTGGCGGACTCGGTCCGCCGCGCGGCAATCTCCATGGTCGAGAAGGCGAAGGCCCGGAGATTTCGGAAGCCGGGGAAGGATTAAGAGGCCATCCGAGAACGCTCTGCTGTGCGATGATGCCGCTGCAACCTGATTGACCGCAGCGACATCCGACCGACGGTGCGAGCCGATCTGCGGAAGGCCTACCCCTCCGACCTGACCGACGTCCAGTGGGACCACATCAAGCCAATGCTGCCCGAGGCCAAGCCCAGCGGGCGGCCCCGATCGGTCGACCTCCGCGAGGTCCTCAATTCGCTCTTGTACCTCGACCGCTCTGGCTGCCAGTGGGACATGCTGCCCCACGACCTGCTCCCCAAGAGCACCGTTTTCGAGTACTTCAAGGCCTGGCGCGACGACGGCACGTGGCAGGCGATCGTCGATGCGTTGCGGACCAAGGTCCGCAAGCAGGCCGGCCGCGAGGAGACGCCGAGCGTGGCGATCATCGACTCGCAGAGCGTGAAGACGACCGAGATTGGCGGCGAGCGGGGCTACGACGGGGGCAAGCAGGTGAACGGCCGGAAACGCCACATGTTGTGCGACACCATGGGCTTGCAGCTGGCCGTGATCGTCACTTCCGCGAGGGCCGACGATGGCACGACGGCGCCCCGGTTTCTAAATCAATTGGACATGTTAAGATAAACGAGAATGTAGCCCGTCCGCGACGACGTCAAGTATCGCAACGACGGCCTGACCGGCTACCTCGAGCACAACGCGCCCGGCTATCGCCTGGAGGTGGTCGAGCGACCGGCGGGCGCGAAGGGGTTCCGGCTGGAGCCGAAGCGCTGGGTGATCGAGCGATCGTGGGGCCGGCTCGGGCGGTACCGCCGCCTGGCGAAGGACGTGGAGTCCTACGTCGAGTCGAGCGAGTCGTTGATCAAGATAGGTATGATTCATGTCATGTTGAAACGTCTAGTCACGCCGAAGCCAAGGAAGCCGAAACCCTTCAATTACCGCAAAAACTCGGCGTGACTTTTCAGATAGCATTGAAACGTTGAGCGGAAGGCGAATGTCCGCCCCAACCCGTGGTCGCGGATCTGTACGGGAACTCTGATCCAGTACTTTCAACATGTGGTGGTTAAAATTGTGAACGGCGGTGGGTGGCCCCGCTACCCGTCCTCCGACGTAGCCTCGATTGCCATCGGCAAGGCCGGCTCAGGGCATCTCGCCCTCATGCTGATTGAGGAACTCCAGGGATCCAGCGTGCAGGCGGGCACGGTCACGATCATGGGCCGGGCGGCGGCGGGCACGGCGTTTCAACCGGACAGGATCGGCCAGGCATTCGTCGGGTAATACCGGGCTCCGAACTCCTCAAACCGGCAGTTGGAGGCGTTCGAGTGGGACCCGAGGGCACTCGGGGGCGACGAGGTCGAAGTCCGGGTGGCGCACTACGGCGTCTGCCACTGCGAAATCGCCAAGGTCGACAACGACTCGGGGTGCTCCCGGTATCCGCTTCTCCCGAGGCACGAGTTGGTCTTCACCGATGCCAGAGTCGGGGTCAGGTAAGCGTCGGTTCCCGCGTCGGGTCGGCTGGCGGTGCGGCTCGTGCCAGCGGTGTGAGTGGTGCACGTTGGCGGAGGATCACCTGTGCGCGAAGAACCAGGGCGCATCGTCGGCCACCAGGGGCCGGATGGGCCGAGTAGGTTCGGGCGCACCGGGAGATCGTGGTGCCGATCCCCGACGGGCGAGGCGCCGACGCCGATCATCGGGGTCGGCGGGCTCGGCCACAAAGGTGTCCAGTCCCCGATCAAGGTGGGAGTGCGGTGACGGCCGTCGCGTCGAACGATGAGGAGATGAGACGCGGAAGCTCGGAGCCACGCGGTTCCTCGCGACGTGCGGCACGGACGAACGCAAAAAAGCGGCGGGCTCTTTTCATTTCATCCTCTCGACCGTCTCGGCCGAGGTGCGTCCGGGGCAACTCCGTCGCGACGCAGCGGCCCGAACGTCGGCTCGTGATTTGCAATCCACGGTGGTTTGACTTTCGTTTCCCGATCGTGCCGCTTGGCAGTACGGTAGTTCATCGGGTAACGCCGGGAGGCCGTCGGACATGGCCCTCAGGCTTGCCTTCGCGACTCGGACCGGCCGATGACCGAAGGGGCCCTGCTCGCCGACGTCCGGGTTCTGGCGGCGTCTGTCCGGGTCGCGGTTGACGGGGACGCGAGCGGGCGGCCGCAGGTGCTTCACACTCCTCGGTGGGAGGGTTCGACTGCCTCACAAGTAGCGGGGTGCGTGAACGGATGTCGGACGCGGCATCGGAAAGATGTTGATGATAAACCCCTCGAACGAAGCGGATCCGAAGTCCCTCACACAGGAGATGATATGGCGAACTTAACCGCCCGGGTGGCCGTCGTGACCGGGGCGTCACGAGGGATTGGGGCGGCGATCGCGAAGCGACTCGCCGCCGACGGGGCCGCCGTGGTGGTCAACTACAGTACGAGCGCGAAGCCGGCTGAGGAGACAGTCGCGGCGATCACGAAGGACGGCGGGGCAGCCCTTGCCGTGCAAGCCGACGTGACCGACCCCGCCGCGGTCGACGCGCTCTTCGCCGCGGCGAAGGGGGCGTTCGGGCGGGTCGACATCCTCGTCAACAACGCCGGTGTGGCCGACATGCGGCCCCTCGATGGCTTCGACGTGGCCCACTTCGACAAGCTTTTCAACACGAATGTAAAGGCCCTCCTCCTCTGCTGCCAGGCGGCCGCCCGGCAGTTCGACGCGTCGGGCGGGGTGATCGTCAACATCTCGAGCAACATCACCCGACTCACGTTCCCCGGGGCGGCGGTCTACACGGCGACGAAGGCGGCGGTGGACGCCGTCACGCGGGTCCTGGCCGCCGAGCTGGGGCCAAAGGGAGTGCGGGTGAACGCCGTCTGCCCGGGGTTCACCGAGACTGATCTGAACAAGGACTTCGACCAGGTGGTGAAGGACCAGATCCTCCACCAGACGCCGCTCGGCCGGTTCGGGAAGCCCGAGGACATCGCCGACGTGGTGGCATTCCTCTGCTCGCAAGACGCCCGATGGGTGACGAAGGAAATCATCGGGGCGACGGGCGGCTTGGGGTGAACAGGTTCAAAGTGCCATGAAGGGGATTGCGATGGCAGATAAGAAGATGAGCGGAAAAGTCGCGGTGGTGACCGGGGCGGCACGAGGGATTGGGGCGGCGATCGCGAAGCGCCTCGCGGCGGACGGGGCCCGAGTGGTGGTCAACTTCAGCACGAGCGAGAAGCAAGCAGAGGAGACGGTCGCGGCGATCACGACGGCAGGCGGGAAGGCGGTGGCGGTGCAGGCGGACGTGAGCGACGCGACCTCGCTAGCGACGCTGTTCGACGCGGCCGAGAAAGCGTTCGGACCCGTCACGGGGCTGGTGAACAACGCCGGGGTCCATGATTTGCGGCCCGTCGAGCAAGCCGACACCGCCCATTTCGAAAAGATTTTCCGCGCGAACGTCCTCGGGACACTGCTCGCGACCGCCGAGATCGCCCGCCGGTTCAAGGGAACAGCAGGGCGCGTGATCAATATCTCCTCGGGCGGTGCCCGCGGCGCGATGCCCGGCGCGGCGGTGTACTGCGCGTCGAAGGCTGCCGTCGAAGGGCTGACCCGCGGGCACGCACTTGACTTGGGGGCCAAGGGAATCACGGTGAATACCGTCGCCCCAGGGGTGACCGAGACCGAGATGCTGAAAAACGGTCTGCCCGAGGACATGAAGAATCACATGATCGCCAATACCACTCTCGGCCGGCTCGGGGCGCCCGAGGACATCGCGGACGTGGTCGCGTTCCTCTGCTCCGACGACGGCCGTTGGGTGACGGGGCAGTTTCTCGACGCCAACGGCGGGCTACGTTTTTAACGCGAAGGACTTTTCATGGGTCAAATACAAGTCGTTCGATCGTATCTACCGTCGCCGTTTTGACGGCGGTGCTGGCCTACGTCTTCGACTGGAACGAGACGCACATTTTCAACCCGAAATGGCCGCCGCACGCCAAGTTTCACAACGCCCAGACGATGATTTTGAGTACGCTGCTGGGATTGACGTCCCTTTGGTTGGTCTGGCGTCCCGTCGGGGATCGCCGGCGGCAATTGCAGGCGGCCGCCGTCGTCGCCTCGCTCTACTGGGTCGCGCAACTCGGCAGTGTCCCCTTCCCGGGCACTGCACTGGTCGATCCCGAGTTCCGCGAACGCCCCGGCGCGTACGTGGGCGGAGTGATGCCGATTCAGCCGATCATTTGCGCCATCTTCATCACGGCCCTCGTCCTCGGGGTTGCTTTGGAAAAGAGTCCTCCTGATTCCGCAAAACCGTAGCACATGTAAAGGATTCGCATGTATGAATAAAACCGTGCTCGTTGTCGGTTCGACCGGCATGATGGGTCGACAAATCGCCCGCGAACTGGTCGCGCGGGGCGCAACGGTCCGCGCCCTCGTCCGCCCGGGTAAGACGAAGGAAGTCGGCGAGCTCCGCGGGGACGGGGCGACGCCGGCGGAGGGTGACCTCTTCGACCCGGCCTCGCTGGCCGCCGCATGCGCCGGCGTGGGCGTGGTGGTCTCCGCGCTGCAGGGGATGCGCCAGATCGTCGTGGACGGTCAGACGAACCTGCTCCGAGCGGCGGAGGCGGCCGGTGTGGGGCGGATGATCCCGTCGGACTACTGCGTCGATCTGTTCAAGTTGAAAGCGGGTGAGAACCGCAACCTCGATCTCCGCCGGGAGTTCGACAGCCGTCTCGACGCTTCGGGTGTCCGCGGCACATCGGTGCTGAACGGCGCGTTCGCCGAGATGGTCTTCCGCGGTTTCGCCGGTGCAGGCGAGGACGACAGCTTTGGTTACTGGGGCGATGGCGAGCAACCGTGCGACTTCACCACGACCGCTGATACCGCCGCGTTCACCGCGGCGGCGGCCCTCGACCCGGACGCGCCGCGGGCGCTGCGAGTGGCAGGGGCGGTCGTCACCATGAACCAGTTGCACGCCATACTGGAAGAGGCGACGGGCCGGCGGCTCGCGAAGAAGCAGCTCGGCAGCGTAGAGGACTTGGAACGCAAAATCGCCGTGGAAAAGGAGGCGTTCCGGGGGTCCGAGGACGATCCGTTCCCCGTCTACCAGCAGCTCCAGTACTTGCATAACATGGTCAGCGGCCGGGCGAAGCTGGACCCGCTCGACAACACGCGCTACCCGGGTGTGTCGTTCGAGTCGCTCGCGGCCTTCCTCCGCCGGGCTGGTAAGAAGCCGGTATGAGGTGCGGGCGAACGTTTCGCTAGACTGGACGCGACTCGACGAGACAGAGTCATCGGCGTCCGTCGAGATAACCACGAACTAACATGGAGTCTCAACCATGAAAATCAGTTTCCTCGGCTACGGCAACATGGCGGCGGCGCTCGGCGCGAGATGGGTCGGCGAGCACGAACTCTTCGTCGGCGGGCGGGACGCGTCCAAGGCGAAAGCCCTGGCGGATAAGCTCGGTCACGGCACGAAGTCCGGCTCGGAAGCGGACGCCGCCAAATTCGGCGAAGTCATCGTATTAGCAACGACGCACGAAGCCACGTTCGACGCCATGACGGCCGCTGGCGGGGCGAGTGCCTTCGCGGGCAAGGTCATCATCGACATCAACAACCCGGTCGTCGACTACCAGGCCGGCGACTTCCTCGTGAAGTCCTACGAAGGCAAATCGCTCGCCGAGGCCATCGCCTCTGCCGCGCCCGCCGCACGTGTGGTGAAGGCGTTCAACATGTGCCAGGCGCGAGTGTGGGGGATGGACCCGCCGCTCTTCGACGGGCGGAGACTCGTCACCCTCTTTTGCGGGGACGACGCGGAGGCCAAGGGCCAGGTCGCGACGCTCATCGAGGCCGTCGGCAGCGAGCCGGTCGATGTCGGCGAACTGAAATACGCGCGGCTCCTGGAAGCGTCGGCCGCCCTCGTCATCAAGTTCCTCATGTCCGGCCGCGACCCGCACACGGTGTTGAACCTCATCCAGCCGGAAGTCAAAAGCATTGCCGAAAAACCCTGAGGGACTCGCCATGGTAAAGCTCACCTACGCACTTCGACGACGACCGGACCTCACACCCCAGGCCTTCGCCGATTTCTGGCTGAACCAGCACAACCGTCTCGTCGCCGAGCCGGTCCGTGACGCCGGGTTCGACCCGGTCCTCATCGGCGGCCTGGCACGCGCCCAGGGGTTCGACGTCGGCAGCCCGGTGTACGCTTCGAACATGCGCGGTCTCGACGTGCGGCAGACGCTCGGACTGCCCGCCTCCTCGAGCGGGAGGTCGTTGTGACGGCGAATCCCCGGACCGAGGAGAACCCCGAGAGCCGGCCCGAGACGGCCGAGGGGGCGAGGCTCCGCGCCGCCGACCGCCGCGAGGCGAACTGGCGGCGCTGGGGGCCGTACCTGCCGGAGCGGCAGTGGGCCACGGTCCGCGAGGACTACTCGGTCGGCGGGCGGAACTGGGAGTCGTTCCCCTACGAACACTCGCTCGGCCGGGCGTACAGGTGGGGCGAGGACGGACTCCTCGGCGTCACCGACCGCGAGTGCCGCCTGTGTTTCGCGCCTGTCCTATGGAACGGGGCTGACCCGCACCTGAAAGAGCGGCTGTTCGGGCTAACGAACCCCGAGGGGAACCACGGCGAGGACGTGAAGGAGGTGTACTTCTACCTCGACGCCACCCCCACGCACACTTACTTGAAGGCGCTCTACAAGTACCCGCACCGGGCCTTCCCGTACGCGGACCTGCGGGCCGAGAACAGGCGGCGCGGGCGGACGGAGCCCGAGTACGAACTGACCGACACCGCGGCCTTCGACGACGGCCGGTACTGGGACGTGCTCGTCGAGTACGCCAAGGCCTCGCCGGACGACCTGCTCGTCCGTTACACGGTCTCAAACCGCGGCCCCGAGGCGGGCGTCCTCCAGGTGCTCCCGACCCTCTGGTTCCGGAACACCTGGGCGTGGGGGGCGGCCTACGACGAGGGCCGGTGGGCGAAGCCCCGGATCGACCGGCTCAACGGCGGGGCCATGGCCGACCACGAGACCCTCGGGCGGTTCCGGCTGTCCGCCGAGTCCCCGGCCGCCGAGTGGGTCTTCACCGAGAACGAGACGAACCCCGCCGTCTTCGGGGGCGGCGGGCCGGCAGCCGGCTTCTTCAAGGACGCATTCCACCGTTACATCGTCGACGGCCAGAAGGACGCGGTGCGGTCAGACGGCGGCACCAAGCTAGCTGCCGTCTACCGGCTCGACGTGCCGGCCGGAGGTGAGGTCACGCTCCGGTTCCGGCTGACGGCGGAGGGGGAGGTGACGGATGCCCCGTTCGCGGACTTCGACCGCGTGTTCGCCGACCGCATTCGCGAGGCAGACGAGTTTTACCGCGAGAAGATCCCGATTCAGTTGCCGGACACCGAGCGGGCGGTCGCCAGGCAGGCCTACGCAGGGCTCCTCTGGAGCGAGCAGTTCTACCATTACGTTATCCCCGACTGGGTGGCCGGGGACCAGACCCACCTGAACCCCCAGGAGGTGGTGGACAGCCGCATCAACAGGGACTGGCGACACCTGTTCAGCAGGGATGTGCTGAGCGTGCCGGACAAGTGGGAGTATCCGGCGTTCTTCGCCTGGGACACGGCCTTTCACATGGTGCCGATGGCCCACATCGACCCAGGGTTCGCCAAGGGCCAGCTCCTCCTCCTGCTCCGCGAGTGGTACCTGCACCCGAACGGGCAGCTCCCGGCATTCGAATACGACCTCTCGAACGTGAACCCGCCGGTCCACGCCTGGGCCTGCTGGCAGGTGTATGTCCGCGACGGCAAGCGGGACCTGCCGTTCCTGGAGCGGGCGTTCCACAAGCTGCTCATGAACTTCACCTGGTGGGTGAACCGAAAGGACGCCGAGGGAAAGGGCGTCTTCGGCGGCGGGTTCCTGGGCATGGACAACCTGGGCGTGTTCGACCGCAGCAGGGCGCTGCCCGTCGGCGACCGCCTGGAGCAGGCGGACGGCACCGCGTGGATGGGCTTTTACTCGACGCAGATGCTGGAGATCGCACTGGAGCTGGCGCTCCACAACAAGGCGTACGAGGACGTGGCGAGCAAATTCTTCGAACACTTCGTGGCCATCGCCGACGCGCTCAACAACATCGGCGGGGTCGGCCTATGGGACGAGTCCGACGGCTTCTACTACGACCAGCTCAAGTGGGGCGACAAGACGCTGCCGCTCAAGCTCCGCGGGATGATGGGCCTGGTGCCGCTCCTTGCGAACCACATCCTCACGGAGGAAGTCATCCACCCGAATCTGCCCGAGTTCGAGAAGCGGATGTTCTGGTTCCGCGACAACCGGAGGGATGTCCTCAAACACGTGGCCGCCCTGGAAGAGCGGGGCGAACGGGGCCATCGGACGATGCTGCTGGCGCTCCCGACCCGCGAGCGGCTCGGACGCGTGCTCGCCCGGCTGCTCGACGAGGCCGAGTTCCTATCCCCATTCGGCGTCCGGTCACTGTCGAGGGTGTACGCGGCGGACCCATACGTCTTCCGGGCCGACGGCCGTGAGTTTACCGTCGGGTACGTGCCCGGGGACATGGACAGTGCCGACTTCGGCGGCAACTCGAACTGGCGGGGGCCGGTCTGGATGCCGGTCAACTTCCTGCTCGTCGAGGCGCTCCGCAAGTACCACGTGTTTTACGGGGACGACTTTCGGGTCGAGTGCCCGACCGGGTCCGGGGTGAAGATGAACCTGGGCCAGGTGGCGGATGAACTCTCCCGGCGACTCGGTGGGCTCTTCCTGCCCGCCCCTGACAGACCCCGACCGTGCCACGGGACCTTTGAACGGTATCGGGACGACCCTCATTGGAAGCCATACGTGCTCTACCACGAGTATTTCCACGGAGACACCGGCCAGGGCCTGGGGGCCAGCCACCAGACCGGGTGGACGGCCCTCGTCGCCACCCTGGTCGAGCAGCGAGCCGCGGGGATCTGACGGATGGATAGACTGTACTCCCCGACGCGAAGCGGGCCGACGATCTCTCCGACGCCTCCAAACCGGTCCTCGTCCCATAGCTGATCGAGGCACAGATACTTGTTGAAGTAAAAATGAGATCCGACGGAAAACCAACTTCAACACCAAGGCTCACCGTAAACCATTCTATGAAAATAATTTAAGCCATATTAGATCGATCTAGATCTTCTTGTTCGGGTCCGTGATGTCGGAAGTTCAAATCCTCTCGCCCCGACTACTCTCGAAAAGAGCAGACGAGCCCTCGCTTCATGCGAGGGCTTTTCTTATTGCTTTCGCAACGAATGGTCGAAAGGATGGGTTGAGGCCGACCCACTCGGGTCGAACGGCCGTTCCATGCGCCTGCGGCGGCTCGCCGGAACGTTCCCCAGCTCCCCCTCTCCTCGTTCGCCCCGATTCCCTCTCACAGGCTGACGCGACGAGCAAGACCGCCGACCTCTCTTCCCCATCTCACGACAGGACAGGAGTACCGCAATGTCGGACGGCTCTCACGACCTCTCGCGCCGGGACATGATGAAGATCGGGGCGACGGGATTGACCGTGGCCAGCATCGGCGGGCGTCCGGTCGTCGCGGATGACAAGCCCGGCGGGGACAGGATCCCCAAGCGGCGTTACGGCCGCACGGGGCTGGAAATCGGCTGGATGATGGGGGCATCGAGCTGGAAGAAGGAACTGATCCCCAGGGCGGTCCAGGCCGGCGTCAACTACTGGCACAAGGCCCAGGTGTGGACCGAGGACACCATGCCGGCGGCCATCAAGGCCCAGCCGCGCGAGTCGTACTTCCTCGAATGCGTCGTGGACCGCATCAACGGCGACCACACGCGCGGGAAGATCGATGAGGAGTCGCATTACCAGTTCGTGAAGAGCCGGCTCAAGGCGTCCGGCGCCGGCTACTATGACGTCCTGAAGTTCCACTTCGGCTACCACTCCATCGAGGAGGCCAAGCAGAACCCCGGCATGGTCCGGGCGTTCGAGCGGCTCAAGAAGGAGGGGCTGGTCAAGCACCTGGCCATCTCGCAGCACCACTACAACAACATCAAGGGCGACATGGCCTGGGAGATCCTCCACTGGCTCGCCGACAACCGACCATATGAGGCGACCCAGTTCTTCTACACCTATAACGATCGCAAGGAGATCGCCGAGTGGATCGACGTGGCGAAGAAGAAAGACATCGCCACCATCGCCATGAAGACCATGGGCGGCGTCGGTCGCGCGGCCAATGACGCCAAGTTCCAGAAGCTGCTCGCCGACCCGAAGTACGCCGGCGGCACACCAGGCGCGGCGATGGTCAAGTGGCTCAAGTCCAACGAGAACCTCACCGGCGCGGTCATCGCCATCAGCAACGCCGACCAGTTCCGCGAGAACTTCGGCGCCGCCTCGACGATTGCGATGGCCCCGAGGGACTCGGCCGTCCTCACGCTCCTCTCGGGCTACAACAAGGGCTTGACCTGTCTCCTCTGCGCCGAGTGCGTGAACTCGTGCCCCGAGCACATCGCGGTGGCGGACATCTTCCGATACGAACGTTACGCCCGCGACTACCTCGACACCGAGCGGGCGATGAAGGAATACGCCGCCCTCACCAAGAACGGCACCTCCTGCGTCGGCTGCGGCGACTGCCTCCCGTCCTGCCCGCAGGAGATCGACATCGCAGCCAAGCTCAAGGATGTTCACAAGCTGCTCGGTTGACCCGTCGGGTGTGGGGCCTCGCGGACCGACGGGACGCGAGGCTCCGCACCGTGCCATGGGAACGGAGCGAGGCCGTTTGGTAAGTGCGTAGGCCACGAGGGCGCGGCCACCACACCCTACACATGGGCCTCGTATTGCGCGTCACTGACGTGCTCAAGCCACTCGACCGCCTTTCCGTCGAGGGCTTCCTGGATCGCGATGTGGGACACGGCGGTGGTCGGGGTCGCTCCGTGCCAGTGCTTCTGATCGGGGGGGAACCAGACCACGTCGCCGGGGCGGACCTCCTCGATGGGGCCTCCTTCGCGCTGGACCCATCCGAAGCCGGCGGTGATGATGAGGGTCTGGCCGAGCGGGTGCGTGTGCCAGGCCGTGCGGGCACCGGGCTCGAAGGTCACCAGGTTCCCGGCAGCCCGTGCAGGCGGCCTCGCCGGGAACAGCGGGTCGATCCGGACGGCCCCGGTGAACCAGTCGCCCGGGCCCTTTGCAGACGGTTGCGAGCCGACTCTCGTGATATCCATGGTGAGATCCATCGGGGTGGGAGTCATTTCGGGAATCGAGTTCGGTGCGGATCCTGCGAGGACGCCGCCACCACACCCTACCAATGCGACCGACCTGGGCGACAGCCATCAATGAACGTACGCCCGACGCGTGACCGTCCACGCATCGGGCGTCGGGCTTCGATACCGGGACCGGACGGTCTCAGTAGCGGAAGATCATCTCGACGAGCAGCATCTGGTTGAGCAGCATGGTGCGGTCGGAGACGCGGAATTCGTAGGCGACGCCCAGCTCGGCGTGCTGGTTGAAGTCGTACTTGAAGCCGACGGCGTTGGTGACGAAGTTCAGGCCGTTGACTCCTTTGGTGCCGAGGTTCAGCAGGCCGCCGCCCTCGATGCCGACGGAGGCGGGCAGGAAGTTGCCGTTCTGGTTGTAGTAGAACCAGTTCGCCTCGTAGAACGGCACGAATTTGCCGAAACGCTTGTCGATGTGGGCGCTGGTCATGAAGTAGCCGGAGAGGACGTCGTCCATCCGGAAGCTCTGGCCGGCCTGGAGCAGCAGGTGCCACTCGTCGCCGAACGTCTTGCCGAGGATCCCGTAGACGCCGAGCGAGCCGGCGCCCTGGTTCTGGAAGATGTTGGCCGAGCCCGTGGGGGGCTCATACTGTGCGGCGACAGAGAACAGGGTCTGGGTCTCCACGTTCCGGTAGACGACGTACTTGGCACCGGCATTAATGTTCGCCAGGCCGGTGTACGACTTGCCGACCTGCGGGTTGAACCGGACGATGCCGTCCTTGTCCGCGAAAATCTGCAGGCGATCGCTGAGGGCGAGCCGGAGCTGGAGGGCGTAGACCTGGAACGTGCCCTTGCCCAGGACCGGAATGTTCGACCGGCCGTAGTTATTGAGGAACACGAAACGGGCTTCGGTCAGGGACCGGGGGTCCTTGAACTGGATCGGGTTGCTCAACGGCCCGATGAAGCTGTCGAACTCGTGATCGCTCTGGAACGGACTACGCTCCTCGGCGAAGACCGCAGCCGAGGCGGGCTGGCCCGCGACCTCCCACGGGGCGGCCGGGGCGACCGGGGCGTCGGGCACGACGCCCGGTGGCGTCGGGTCGGGCATGGGGGCCATGGCCTGAGTCTGGCGGGCGAACGGGTCGCGGCTCGGGGCCGACGTCCGCGCCGTCTGCTTCCAGATCGTATCTTCTCGCGACAGCCATCCTGGCGTCGAATCGGTCGGGTATTGCCCCAGCAACGACAACCCGACCGCCATCCATGCGATCGACATGATCCTGAACTCCTCGCTCGTCCTTCGAGCCTCGCTTCGGAGCGGTCCTTCGCACCTCGGGCGAGGGGCCCGACGCCATACCTATCGGCCTCTTCCGGGGTCCTGTTGAACCGGTTTCAATACGTATTTGGACGGCGCGATCCACAAGATGGAAGTCCACACGGTTTCAGTGCTTCCGGCGAACACATGCATTCTATAGAATCATCCCGGAGGGATTCTGCAGAGCCGGGTCGGCCCAGAAATCCCCAGAGATCTTGAATCGTCCGATCTGGCAAAGGAACGGGCGTCCGACCGGATCGGATCCGGCGGGACGCCCCGGGGGTGACATGTCGGCGCAAGTCACTTCAAATGTTCATTTTGAGATCAGGACGATCGAACTCCGCGGCCGGAGCATGTACTTCCGCTCGGGCAGGAAGAAGGCCTCTTCTTCGGCGACGATGTCCTCGCCGACGGGCAACGAGGTATCCACAACCCGGTACCAGCGGCGGTCCGGAGTCGCCGGCAATTCGATCTCCAGGGGCTCCCAGAAGGCGTTGGTCGCAATATAGATTGGCAAGTCCGACCGATCCTGGCTCTGGAAGGCCTCGAGGGACCAGGCGATGAACCGCGAGCCGTCGGAGAAGTCGGGCTCGTTCGGCCTGACCCCGTGCCACGTGATGTGCCGCAGGTTCGGGGTGTCGACGTTGTCGCCGGTCAGGTAACGCCAGCGTCTCACGAACGAGTGCCGCTTGCGGAAGGCGATGATCAGCCGTGTGAACCGCAGGATGTCGGCGTGCCGCTTGGCGTCCTCCCAGTTGATCCAGTTGAGCTGGTTGTCCTGGAAGACCGTGTTGTTGTCCCCCTCGGCCGTCCGGCGCATCTCGTCGCCGTACAGTAACATCGGCGTCCCCTGCGACAGGAAGAGCAGGGTCAGGAAATTCTTGATCTGCTGGTTCCGGAGCGCCTCGATGGCCGGGTCGTCGCTATGCCCCTCGACGCCGCAGTTCCAGCTCTCGTTGTCGTTGGCCCCGTCGCGGTTCTTTTCGCCGTTGCGCTCGTTGTGCTTCTCGTTATAGGAAACGAGGTCGTTGAGCGTGAAGCCGTCGTGGCAGGTGACGAAGTTGATCGAGTGGTACGGCGTACGGCTCTCGCCGTCGGCGTTGTCGTTCACGAACAGGTCATACGAGCCGGTGACGCGGGCGCCCATCTCGGCGACCATGCCGGCGTCGCCCTTCACGAACTTGCGGACGACGTCGCGGAACTTGCCGTTCCACTCGGCCCATCGGCGGTCGCTGAAGGACCCCAGCCGGTACTGGGTGATGCTCCAGGGCTCGGCGATCAGCTTGATCTTCGAGAGGACCGGGTCGGTCTCGATCTCGTGGATGATCGGCGTCTTGCCCTTCTCCTGCTGGTCGACGTCGATGGCGAACACGGCCGCGAGGTCGAACCGGAAGCCGTCGACGTGCATCTCCGTGACCCAGTAGCGGAGGCAGTCGAGGATGAACCGCCGGACGACCGGGTGGTTGCAGTTCATCGTGTTGCCGCAGCCGGTGAAGTCCATGTAGTACTGCGGCTGGGGCGCGAGCATGTAATAGACGTTGTTATCCAGCCCCTTGAAGCTGACCGAGGGGCCGTAATGATTCCCCTCGCGCGAGTGGTTGAAGACCACGTCGAGGATGACCTCGATCCCGGCCTTGTGCAGCTCGCGGACCATCATCTTGAACTCGTCGACCTGCTCGCCGACCTTGCCGTAGTAGCTGTAGTGCGACTCGGGGGCGAAGAATCCGACGGTGTTGTAGCCCCAGGCGTTCGTCAGCCGCTCGCCCGTGAGCGGGTCGCGGAACGGGCCGTCGAACTGGTCGAACTCGAAGACCGGCAGCAGCTCGACGGCGTTGATGCCGAGCTGCTGGAGGTAAGGGATCTTCTCGATGAACCCGCGATACGACCCGCCCAGGTCGCTCTCGGACGAGTGATGCCGCGTGAAGCCCCGGACGTTCACCTCGTAGATGATCGACTGCTCGATCGGGATGTCCGGGTGCCGGTCGCCCTCCCAGTCGAAGTCCGAGCGGTAGGCCACGCAGCGCGGGGCACCCTCGATGTTCTCCTGCGCGCTGGGCTTCAGGTGGCGATCGGGGTCTTCGGGGTTGGAATTATCATATCCGAGCGCGTCGCCGCCGAGCCAGTAGAAGTCGCCGGTGATGGCGGGGGCGTAGGGGTCGAGCAGGGTCTTGGTGGGATTGAAGCGGTTGCCGTTCTCGGCCGGCGTGTAGGGGCCATCGGCGCGATAGTTATAGAGGGTCCGGTTGGGCAGGCCTTCGAGGAAGATGTGCCAGATGTCGCCGGTCTTGTGGACCTCGGCGTCGAGCGGGATCACCTGGGAGGGGCGGCGGTCGGTGATGTTGTCGAAGAGGAGTAATTCGATCCGAGTCGCCCCGGCGGAGTGCACGGCGAAGTTGATCCCGTCGTCGGTGATCGTCGGGCCGAGTTTCTCGGGGCTGCCGGGCTGAATGCTCTTGATCCGAGGCATCGTTGCGAATGCGGCTCGCGCCGCCCTTTCGTTCGTCCGGGCCTCGAAGACGCCGAGGCCGTGAGTCGGGTCCAGAACCGCCGCGCGGGGAACGATCGCATCGGGGATTTCGCGAGCTGCGAGAACGTCCCTGATCGCGACCTCCATCGTACCACCGCGGTCACGGTCGCCGACGGATTCAATTCCCGTGCCAAATCACACCGTGCCGACCGCGTGGTCCGACGTTTGCGAGGATCGACATGCAATTCCTCATCGCAATGAGACGTACCACGCGCCCCGACGGCGGCGCCCGACCACCACCGGGACCAAGCATGGCGACCGTGAATCGCGACGTCCTCCCCTCCGCCCGCGACCGCTCGGAGAAGCAGGTCGAATCCGCCTCGAAGGTCGCCGACGCCCTCTTCCGGGCCGAGATCGAAAACCAGCCCGAACGCCCGGGCGCGACCTACCGCCTCCAGCTCCACAAGGACTTCAAGCTCGACGACGTCTCGGCCATCCTCGACGACCTCCACGCCATCGGCATCACCGACGTGTACCTCTCCCCGTTCCTCAGCTCCAAGCCCGGCAGCACCCACGGCTACGACGTCTTCGACCACCGCCGCATCAACCCCGAGGTCGGCGACCGCGAGGCCCACGAACGCCTGGTGCAGGAGTTGGCGAAGCGCGGGATGCGGCGGGTCCTCGACATCGTCCCCAACCACATGGGCGTGGCGGGCCTGAACCCCTACTGGCAGGATGTCCTGGAGACCGGCGCCCAGTCCCGCTCGGCCCGCTACTTCGACATCGACTGGCACTCGGAAGACAAGGAACTCGACGGGCGTGTCCTGCTGCCGATCCTCGAAGACGCGTACGGCAAGGTTCTCGAAGCGGGCAAATTGATGCTCGAACGGGAAGGCGGGCGCCTCGTGATCCGCTACCACGATCTCCTGTTGCCGCTCGACCCACGTTCCTACTCGCTCATCCTGGGGGCCCGGGCGAATGTCCTGCGCGAGCGGTTCGACGCCGAGGATGAGGATGTGCAGGAGTACCGCAGCATCGCATCGTCGTCGCGCTGCCTGCCCCGCCGGGATAACATGAGCGTCGAGGCCATCGATCACGTCCAGACCGAGAAGGACGTCATCAAGCGACGCCTCCATCGGTTGCTGGACGAGAGCCCGCGGATCCGCGACTTCCTCGACGAGACCATCGCCGAACTGGCCGGCACGCCGGGCGGGCCGCGTTCGTTCGACGCCCTGCACAAGGTCCTCGAAGCCCAGGTCTACCGCCTGGCCTTCTGGCGGATCGCGGCCGAGAACATCAACTACCGCCGCTTCTTCGACATCAATGACCTCGCTGGCATCCGCACCGAGGACATCCGGGTTTTCGAGGAGACCCACGCGCGGATCATCCAGTGGGTCGGCGAGGGGGGCGTCTCGGCCCTCCGGATCGACCACCCCGACGGCCTCGCCGACCCGACCGGCTACTTCCGGCGACTCCAGGAACGCCTGTTCCTCCGCGCCTGCTACCTCCGCTTCCAGTCCGAGGGCCATGACGTCGACTGGCGTCCGGTGGGCCGGAAGCTCCGCGAGATGTTCCGCCAGGTCATCGAAGAACGTCCGATGTCGCCCGAAGCCCGTCGGTTCCCCATCGTTGCCGAGAAGATCCTCAGCCGTGGCGAGGCCTTGCCGTCGAACTGGACCATCGACGGCACCGTCGGATACGAATTCTTGAATGCGTTGAACGGGCTCTATGTCCGGCCCGAATCGCGTGACGCGATCCGGGCGATCTATTCCGAGTTCACCGGCGACGCCGAATCGATCGAACGCGTCCTGCACGAGTCGAAGGCGCTGATCGCGGGCAGCTCGCTGGCCAGCGAGGTCAATCTCCTGGCCCGGCGGCTCTCGCGGATCGCGGCGAGCGACCGCAACAGCCGCGACTTCACCAAGCGAGACCTCAGGCGGGCCATCCGCGCCACTCTGGCCACCTTCCCGATCTACCGCACCTACATCCAGCCCGGCCAGCCCGTGAGCGAGGCCGACGCCCGCACGATCCGCTCCGCACTGATCCGGGCGAGGCGACGGAACCGATCGATCGACCCCGGCGTCTTCGACTTCCTCCACGACCTCCTCCTGCGCAACTTCCCCGAGGGCCTCTCGGAGGAAGACATCGCCCGCCGCGACGCCTTCGTGTCGCGGTTCCAGCAGACGACCGGCCCCGTGCAGGCGAAGGGGCTGGAGGACACGACGTTCTACCGCAGCGTCGCCCTGACCTCGATCAACGAGGTCGGCGGCGACCCGAAGCGGTTCGGCAACGACCCCGAGTTCTTCCACCGGCTCAACCTGCACCGACTGGACCAGTGGCCCGGCTCGTTCTCGACGACCGCGACCCACGACACCAAGCGTGGCGAGGATGTCCGCGCACGCATCAACGTCCTCTCGGAGCTGCCGGAGGATTGGAATATGCACCTGCAAATCTGGCGAGGCATCGCCGGATCCGCGAAGGTCGAGCGTCCTGGAGGCTCGCCGATCCCCGACGCACGGGAGGAATATCTCTTCTATCAGACCCTCCTCGGCGCCTGGCCATTCGACGCCCCGGCGGAAGTCTCCCCCGAAGGACTGGTCGAAAGGATCCAGCAATACCTGACCAAGGCGATCCGCGAGGCCAAGCTCAACGCGACCTGGACCGACGAGGATTCGACCTATACCGACGGCGTCAATCAATTCGTGGGCAACATGCTCGAAGGCGAAACCTCGAAGGTATTCCTGCCGGCGTTCCGGCCGTTTCAGGAGCGGATCGCCCGTGTCGGGCTCGTGAATTCGCTTTCGCAGACCCTGCTCAAGCTCGCGTCGCCGGGCGTCCCCGACATCTACCAGGGGAGCGACCTCTGGGACCTCCGCCTGGTCGACCCCGACAATCGCCAGCCGGTTGACTACGAGTTTCGACACAACCTGCGTACGAGGATCGAGGATCGGATCGCATCCGCCCCCTCCCGCGAGCAGGTCGTCGCGGAACTCCGGGATCAACCGGCGGATGGCGGCATCAAACTCCTCGTGATTGCGGAGATGTTGAAGCATCGGCGCGAGAACGCCGCACTTTACCAGCAGGACGACTATCTGCCGGTCGAGGCCGAGGGCGATCGGGCAGGGTCGGTGATCGGCTTCCTTCGTCGCCACGAGGCGCGGGCGACCCTGACCCTGGCGGCCCGGCTGGTCGCCGGCATGATGGGGCCGGATGGGACGATTTCCCCGACCGGCGAAGCCTGGTCGGGAACTCGGGCGAGCCTGGCCGGGGAACTCGCCGGGAGGCGCTGGACGGATCTCCTGACCGGCCGGGTCGTCACCGACGTCACGGACCTCGCGGAGGTATTCCGCGTGCTGCCGATTGCCCACCTGGTGAGTTGAATCGAAGGCGTTGATCGACGACGATAGATGTTCAACGGGCGACCGCGACGGGCCGGGGTGGGCAGCCGGCCGGGCGGTCGCCGTTGAGTTGGCGGTGGGACGCTCGCGATGGCGCTGGACTGGCTGACACGGCTGGACCCCCTGCGGAGGGTCCGATGCCCGTTCTGCTTCGAGCGGTTCGCGGCGTTCGAGATGCACATCCGTTGCAACGACCCGTACTGCAAGACCGACTTCGCCCGGATGGTCGACGACCCCATCCTCTCCCGCGCCCTCAGCGGTCGCGCGCACGCCGGCCGGCCGGGGCAGGGGACCAATCTCCGCAGCCCCTGGTGGACCGACCCCGTCCACAACAAGAAGCGCGGCCTGCGACGCTTCCTCGACTGGATGATCCTCCCCGGCACTCTCGATTGCCCTAACTGCAAGCGGCCCACCGGCACCCGGCTCTGCCCCCGCTGCCACGCCCAGTTGCCCGACGCCGTGGTCACGCTCGACGCCGGCCACATCGCCATCTTCGGCCCGCAGTCGGTCGGCAAGACGACGTTCGTGACCGTCCTGATCCACGAACTTGAGAGCCGCGTCGGGCCCGAGCTGAACCTCGTCCTCGACCCGCTCACCGATGAGATCCGCGACCGCTACGACCGCGAGTATCGCGAGGTCACCTACGGCGGCAGCCAGTTCGGTATCGGCGAGGATCTGCACGGCGACGGCTTCCGGCGCAGCCACTCGGCGACCCCCAGCCTGGAGATCAACCGCGGCGTCCTGCAACCGCTCGTCTATCGCCTGCACAAGCGGCGCAGCAAGGGTAGACGGTCCAGCACACTCCTGTCGTTCTTCGACACCGCCGGCGAAGACTGGGAGATGAACATCGAGCTGCTCCGGTCCGAGGCCCGCTACCTCGGCCAGGCACGCGGGCTCCTGTTCCTGATCGACCCATTGCGGATCCGCGAGGTCGCCCTCGACCGCCGGCTACATCTCACGGAGAAGGAGAGCCGCGTCCCCCAGGCCGACTACCTCAACGACATCCGCAAGCTGGCGACCTTCTTCCCGAAGACGCCGGTGAAGACCCCGCTCGCGATCGTCCTGAACAAGCTCGACCGCTGGGGCCAGGTCCTCGCACCCGGCACGATCCTGCATGACCTCGCCACGAGCGTCCTCACCCGCCCGGCTGACCGCGCGATGGACCAGCAGGTCCACGATGAGGTCGAATCGGCCCTGCGACACTGGGGGGCCTCGGGCTTCCTCGAATCGGTGGCGCTCCACTTCCCCAACCACCGATTCTTCGCCTGCTCCGCGCTCGGCGACGCCGCCCCCGACCGCGAGGACGCCCCGCAACCCCTCCCCACCCCGCTCCTCGTCGAACGCCCCGCCCTCTGGCTGCTCGAACAGCAGGGGTTCCGGTAGAGTCAGCTATCGCGGACCTGACAGGGCCCAGGGCGAAACCTCGCCCGCCCCGGCTTCGGTCCAGTCGCCCTGGACGCACGTCGAGCGGAGGTGGAAGGGTTCCTTGCCCTCGACGACCAGCGTCGGGTCGAGCCGGAACCGGATGAGGTTCGCGGGCTGGCCGGCGGAGAGCTCGGGCTGGGGCTGGCCGAGCAGACGCGCGGGGTGGGCGCTGGTCGTGGCGAGGACGTCTCCGATCGGCCAGCCGGTGGCGCGCTGGAGCAGGTTGACGCCGGTCTCGAGGCCCTGATTCGAACCGGCCAGGTAGGTCGTGCCGGCGACGACGATCTTGCCCGAGGGATCCACCGCCCAGTCGCCGTACTTGCCCGGCGGCAGCCCGGCGAGCGGGCTGGCGTCGCTCACGAGGATGACGCGATCTTGCCCCTTGGCCCGGGCCAGAACCTTGAGCGAGTCGCCGTCGAGGTGGTGGCCGTCGGCGATGAACGAGGCCGACAGTTCATCCAGGGACGCCTGGATCCAGATGGGATTGGGGTGCCGCGGCAGGGTCGCGACGATCCCGTTTCCCAGGTGCGTCGACAGCTTCGCGCCGGCCCTCGCCGCCTGCTTCAGCGTGGTCGGGTTCGCCGCAGTGTGGGCTAACGCGACGACCACGCCCTCGGAGACGAGCGTCTCGATGAACGGGATCGAACCCGGGCGTTCCGGGGCAAGTGTCATGATGTTGACCCGCCCGCCGGCGGCGTCCTGAAACGCCCTCCACTCGTCGAGGTCCGGGTTGCGGACGTGGGGCAGGGGGTGGGCGCCCCTGTAGCCGTCGACCTCGGAGATGTACGGGCCTTCGAGGTGGATCCCCGCCACGCGGGCGGCCACGGCCGGGACGGACTCACAGGCTGCGGCGATGGTCTTGAGGCCGTGGATCGTGCTCTCGCGCGAGGCGGTGATGAGCGTCGGGCAGACCTTCGCCGTGCCGAGGTGATCCTGGGCCCGGACGATCGCGACGACCTGCTCGACCGTCAGTGTCCCGTCCGAGAACGAGACGCCCCACCGCCCGTTCATCTGAATATCCCAGAACGCGGGGGCCACCCAGTCGTCCCCCGGCTCGACCGGCGAGGGCCCGTCGGCGGGCTCCACCGAGGCGATCTTCGGGCCGTCCAGCTTGATCCGGACCCACAAGCCGGTGCGATGATGGCGGGCGACGATGGACATGAAGGCGCAATCCGGCGAGAGATCTTGGATGTTTGGAGCGATCAAGGCGCCTTGATCAGTTCGACGTTGTCGATCCGGCAGACGACGTCCTGGAAGTCGTCGTTGGTCGAGTACTCCCAGCCGATCAGGTAGCTGCGGGGCACGACCTTGCCGGTTGCCTTATCCTTGTACGGATAGACCATCATCTTGTACGGCTGCTTCGCCAACCGCTGATTGATCGACGCCACGAGGGCAGGCTCGCTGAAAACGCCACCGTCCTTGAGGCCGTCGTTCGAGATCCAGACGCCGAACGGATCCTCGCCCGGGTCGAACGCGAACCTGGATCTCTCGTGCACCTTCGGCGGCAGGTTCTTGCCGGTCTCGATGTCCGACGTCGTATTCTTGAACGTGTACGACCAGAGTTCGAACTTCTCCGGGGTGATCCCCTTGGGCCGGTACCACCCGCCCCGGTTGGTCGTCTCCAACCCCAGCGCGATCACCGGTGTGTACGTCACCGGCCCCGCGCCCGCCTTCTTGAAGAGTCCCGGCGTCGCCTCCGGCTTCGTCTCGACCGGGTTCAGCAGGTCGCCGAACATCGACAGGCCGTACAGCTTCTCCAGCACGACCGCCCAATCCGGTTCGTTCGGCCCCGGCGCGACCTTGGGCTGCTTCGGCGTCTGGCCCAGCGCCGGCGAGGCGAGGGCGAGTGTCGCGATCCAGACAACAACACGCGGACGCATGAGGGCGACTCCGGGACCGGCCATTCTGTGAATTCGCCTCATGGTATCACCGCCCACTGCGCGAAGGAACGCCCTTTGGAGTGCGGAAGCAGAGCTTCCGCTCGGTCCGGTGGGGATGGAGTTCGTGTCACGGGGCGAACAGGGCGGCCTATCTTTCACGTGCTCATGTTCGAGCCGGCCGTCCGGAAAGCGGCAGCCGGACTGCCGCGCTCCATAAGGCCAAACCCAGCCACGCGATGCAGGCCGCCACGCTCAGGATGAGGCCGTAACGAAACGACTTCGGCTCATATGAGAAGACAACCGTATGGTCGCCAGCCTCGACGCTCGCGCCGCGCATCATGCGATTGACGCGGAGCAGGGGGGCGGGCTTGCCGTCGATGGTGAGCGTCCAGCCGGGGTAGTAGACGTCGGCCAGAACGACGATACCCGGGGTTTCGAGATTGACCTTGATGGAGACGCGCTGGGGGCTCTCGTAGGAGATGTCCACCTTTTCCCTCGGCGAGCTGGACATCCCCGACAGGTTGTTGCCGATCTTGGGGAAGTCGTCGCTCTCGACCCAGGCGATCTTCCTCGGGTCATAGACGACGAGGGCGGGGTCGTTCCAGAAGTCATCGTTCTGGTAGAGGATCTCCTCCATCGGCCGGGCCCGTTCGGCGCGGTTGAGCCCTCGGATCGGCGGGACCGTGCGGGCCGAGTGGACGATCCAGGCTCGCGGGTAGGCGTCGAGGTTGCGGAGGATCTGGACATCCTCTTCCTCGCTCCAGCGTTTGCTGTTGGCTTCGGCCTGGGGGCCCTGGAATAGGTCGTCGGGCGGATAGATCTTCTCGGTCCGCGGCAGGAACGAGGCGATCCCCCGCTCAGCGTCGGTCCAGGCGGGCACGCCGGGCAGCACGAAGTAGCGGGAGTTCCACAGGTCGAACCCCCGCCGCGGGTAGACGATCGCGCGCTCTTTCGGGTTGATGCGAAGATATCGCGCGGTCTCTTCGCTCACCAGCCGGGTGAAGGGCCCGAAGAACCACTCGAAGTCGAACAGCTCGGCGACCCCCTGGGTCATCGTGTATTCCACCCCGTAGGGCAGCCCGTACTTCGGCTGGAGCGTGTCGCGTTCCCATTCCACGAAGTCGCGGACCCGGTCCCCGGAGATCCGTGATGTCCAGGCGTAGGGCGACCAGATCGGCGCGCGGTGGATCCGGTAGGGCCCGGACGCGGGGTTGGCCTTCTCGGCCTCGGCGATGATCTGGAGCACGCGCGGGGTCTTGTCGAACTCCGCCTGGTCGACCGTCCGGATCGACGGGGCGTTGGCCACGAACAGATCGACCCCGAGCAAGCCCACGGCCAGGCCGGCGGCGAGGCCCGGTCGGGACTTCGAGACGCGGAGCACCAGCAGCAGCAGCGCGGGCAGGAGCATCCCACGGCCCAGCCCCAGGAGGACATCCCTGTACGCCTCGGACGTGATCAGCGGCCCGAACGCCGAGACGGGCCTCACATCAGTCCACCATTGAATGAGCATGCCGCGAAAGATCAGCGTCAGCGACAGCACCGCCCCGCTCGCGATCAGCACGCGCACGGACAGCCTGCGAATCCTCTCGCGATGACCCGCGAGCACCTGGTCCCACCCGAACCCGGCGAGCGACGCGAGCGCGAGGATGCTCAGGCTCAGGAGCTTGCTGGGATACCGGAACGAACCGAAGCCGGGGAGCAGGGTTGCGAGGAAGAAGTACGGGCTCCCCTCGCCGTCGCGCAGGTAGCCGTCGAGCCGGATCGCATTGTCGTTCGGCAGGTCGTGCCGGCCGAGGTCGAGCGCATTCACGAGCGTCGGCGAGCAACGCGCCCACCACAGCGGGCTGGCGAAGTCGCCGAACGCCCCGAGCAGGCTGACCAGCAGGATCGCCGACATCCAGCCGACCCACACCGGCCGGTTCCGGAACCCGAACGCCGCCAGCCCCAGCAACGCCGCGAACCCGCCGATGTAGAGCGACGGCACCCAGATCCGATGGTTGTCGCGGGGGGGGATGGCGTTGATCCAGAGGCGATTCTCGGCGAACGTCTGCCCGAACACATTCGGCCAGACGAATTCGATGACACGATAGGGTTCGAGGGAGAACGGGTAGATGTCGTGCGGCCCTTCGCCCGTGGCGCGGGCGGAGATGCTCGTGAACTCCATCACCGGCAGCAACTGGGCCGAGGTCATCGCGCCGCCGATCGCCGCCGCCACGCCCAGGCCGTACAGGCCGCGCAACAGGATCTTCCCCGAGGGGTCGCGCCGCCAGCGGCGGAGCGCAACCATGGCCCACAGGGCCCACGCGATGGCGACCACCTTGGACAGGTAGAAATTCCACCAGAACGTCGGGACCGGCGGCCCCTTCTTCTCGCGGAGGTCGGGCAGGACCGACCCCGCCGCGATCGTGAGGCCGATCCAGAGTCCGATCCCAATGAGGAAATACGTCAACGCATGCCGTCCGGGCTTCAGCCTGGCCGCCGAGCGTCTCAGGGCGAGCGCGTAGCCGAAGGCGCAGAGGCCCAGCAGGTAAGCCGACTCGGGGTCGCCCCCCAGCACTTGCATTGCCAGGACCAGCGCGAGGACCGGCAGCCCGGATCGTCGCCCCAGCCGCAGCCAGGCGTCGATCGCCAGGATCCCCAGCGGGTTCCAGGCGGCCCCGACGAGGAAGATGATGTTGCAGTACTGGAACAGGATCGGGGCGCCGAATGCATAGGAGAGCGATGCGATCGACGTCCCCACCCACGACAGCCCGAGGTGCCGCGCCAGGAGCATCATCGCCCCGAAAGCCAGGAGCGTGTGGAACGTCGTGTAGACCCGAGCCCCCCAGGCGTACGGGAGCATCCTGTAGATCAGCTTCCCCGGGTAGAGCACGGCCGCTGTCGGGTTGCCCAGCAGCGGCATCCCGGCGTTCTCCTCCAGCGACCAGAGCGGCCAGCGTCCGGAGTCCCACTCCTGCTCGACCTTCTGGTAGAGCGGGTAGTAGAAATGCCCCGCGTCGCGGTAGGCGAACTGCCCGCCCTGGAACAGCGCGGACCGGTAGAACAGCAGGGTCAGGAGCAGGCCGACCGCGAACGTCAGCGGCAGGGCGTATCGACGAGGCATGTGGTGAGACGTCCCCCGATCCCAGGGCCGGGATGATGACGGATGAATTTCTGCGTTGGTTCGTTCACCAAGCCTCGACCCGTTTGGAGCCAGTACGTGTGCCACCGGCTACGCCAGTGCGACAGGAGCCATGGACCAGAGCTGAGGCTGAAGACGGAGGAACTTCCGGTCATTCACCGGTGATGTCCTGCTCCCAGGCCTTCCCCGGCACTGGTACGGCCAGTGGCGTACGAACTGACTCCCAACGGAACGACTCTGGAACGGCCTGCGGATGGCACTGAGACGTTGGCCCGGGGATGCGGCCCACGATCTTAACATCCGGCGCGAGCGGGGCGCATGAGCACGCCCGCCGCGATCCGGAAATCGTGGCGGGCGTGAGGTTTTCAAGACGGTCCGGAATCAGCTCAGCGGGCGACCAGGCCGTGCAGGCCCATGCCGGTGGAGGCCGACTTCGGGGCCGGCGGCGTCAGGGCCGCGCGGGGGTCCGGGCTCTTGCCGTCGGGGCCGGGGGGCAGCTTCGGCAGCGCGACGACCGTGTTGTCGCCGTTCAGGGCCTTCATGAACTCGACGAGATCCTTCTTCTCCTGGGCCGTCAGGTTCAACTTCTTGATGTCCTTGTCGAGCCAGGGGTTGGCGTTGCCGCCGCGGTCATAGTACTCGACCACGGCTTCGAGGGTCTTCTCGGACCCGTCGTGCATGTAGGGCCCGGTCTTGGCGATGTCGCGTATGGTCGGGGTCTTGAACGCGCCCGACTCGGCGATGTTCTTGGCGCCGACGGGCGCGATCGGGAACCGGCCGAGGTCGGCCAGCTTGTTCTCCTTGGCGTTCCAGCCCACGCCGAGGTTGTGGAACAGCTCGTCGCTGAAGTTCGGGCCGGCGTGGCAGAGGGTGCAGTTGGCCTTCTTGAAGAGCTTCGAGTCGGCCTTGAAGGTGTCGTCGTCGCGGAGCCGGAGGCCGAACAGGACCATCCCGCGCTTCTGGCTCTCGGTCAGCTCTTTGAGCGACTCGGGGGTGTCGCCCCGGTCGTACTTGTCATAGGCGGAGTTGCCCGAGAGGGCGGTGCGCTCGAACGAGGCGATCGCCTTGGCGAAGCCGTCGAGGGTCACGTCGGTGCCGAAGACCTTGGCGAACTGCTCCTTGTAACCAGGGATCTTGCGCAGCCGGTCGATGATCTCCTGGTAGGTCTGGTCGCCCATCTCGATCTTGTTCTGGGGCGGGCCCTGCGACTGGCCTTCGAGCGACGGTGCGCGGCCGTCCCAGAACATCGTGCGGCCGTAGACCGTGTTCAGGACGGTCGGGGCGTTCCGGCCCCCCTTCTGGCCCAAGATCCCGGTCGAGGTCGGCAGGTTATCCGTCCAGCCCTTCTCGGGGTTGTGGCAGGTCGCGCACGAGACGGTGGTGTCCTTCGAGACGCGGGGGTCGAAGTAGAGCTGCTTGCCCAGCTCGATCTTCCCCTTGGTGACCGGGTTGAACTGCGGGATCAACGACGCCACGGGCGGCAGGCCGAGCGGCGGCTTGATGGCGAAGGGCTCGTCCTTGATCAGCTTCTCGTCGGCCGGCAGCCAGAAGTAGGAGGTCGGGGTCGGCTGGCCCGACGCCTCGCCGCCCTTGATTTCCTTGTTCACCACGTCAATGAGCTGCGAGGTGTCGACCTTTTCGTTCGGCGTGACGAGCTGACCCTTTCCCGGTTCGGCCTTGCCGGCCTTGTGGAGGGGATCCGAGGTCGCGGCCACCGCGGGGGCGGGGGCGGGCGTGGCGGACGTCTGCTGGATCGGGGTTTCCGTCCCGGTGCCCCCGCATCCCAGGCCGGCGAGCGATAGCCCGGCCGTGACCAATCCGAGAGCCAGTCTGGACTCAAGTCGTTTCATCGAAGAGGTTCTCCCACGCGTGGCCCGGTATTCCAGGGCCACCGCACGTCGGTACGGAACTCATGCACGGACGACGAACGACCCCGCCCTGCGGACGCGAGGGCGGATGGCGCTGGGCGTGACGAGGCACGTCGTCGTGGCGGAGTCATGGCCGGGCGGACGGCCTGGAGATGCCGGGGACGGCCGCCCGGTGTTATGTCTGTTACTTCTTGCCGGCCATCAGCTTGTCGGCATTGCGCTGGGCGGCGTCGACGAGGTCGTCCCAGTGACGGTCGACGTACTCGGGCGGGCCGCCCTTGAGGGCGACGGAGTGGGCGACGACCTTGGTGTCGACCATGTCGATGGCATCCCAGGGGCAGATCTGGGCGCAATGCTTGCAGCCGATGCAGCGGTCGAGGTCGACGTCGCACCAGGTGCCCAGGCTCGCCACATCCTCGCCCGGCACCTTGTAGATGCAGTCGACGGGGCAGACTTCGAGGCAGGCCTCGCAGCCCGTGCAGTTGTCGGCGGTGATCACCGCCATGATCTTGGGCACGACCTTGCGGGGCTTTCCGGCGATCTTGGCCATGGCTTCTGGTCCCTGGCGATTTCGGGGCGGCCCGAGGGCGGACAGCGAACCTCCGGAGGTTCGATCCGGGCCCTGGTACCGGCCTAACGATAATGATTATCGTTCTCTCCGGCCCGGGGGTCAAGAATCCCTCGGCGCGTTCCCGAGGATTGTGTTGAGATCGTGCACCTCAAGGACCCGCCCTGAACACCCGGAGGATCCCGAATCGTGAAACAGATCCCCCGCATCGGCATGACGGCCGAGGAGCGGATCGTCGTAGGACCGTCTAATATCATCGTGTTTGCCGACGCCCGGATGCCCGCCGTCCTCTCGACCCCCTGGCTGATCGCCCACCTCGAATATGCCGCCCGCAACGCCATCGCGCCCTGCCTGGACGAGCATGAGCGCAGCGTCGGCACGTACCTGGATGTGGAGCATCTGGCCCCGGTCCCCGAGGGCTTCCACGTCGTCTGCCGAGCTCGGGTGATCCACGCCGAGGGGACGGTCGTCACGTTCCAGGTCGAGGCCCACGATGGGGTCGAGGTCGTCTCCAGGGGGCTCCACAAGCGGAGGGTAATCGACGTCGACCGCTTCGCAAGGAGGCTCCAGCGGAAGCGCGACAAGATGAAGCGGTGACACAAATCGCTCTGACCGGCGTACCACGTTTCAAGTCGACCGAGCCCACGGTCCTCCCACGCCCCGAATCCGCGCTGGAAGTTGCCACGAGGGTGTGGCAAGATCGGGCCCCTCTCCGTTCGCCTCCTTACTCTCCACGCTCGGTTCGGATCGGAGTCTCCTCACGATGTCCCGGAAGGTCGCCGTTTTCTGGCCGGGCGATTACCGCGCCAAGCCGAATGAGTGGGCCCTGCCACAGTCGCAGGAGACGACCCGTCAGCTCTTCGCCGCGCTCAAGTCGCTGGGCCGAACGCCCTACATGGTCGAAGGTTACCTCACCCGTCCGGACGAGGCGATCAGCAAGCTCGGCCCGATCGACGATCCGATGGTCGGCGTCTTCGTCCACTGGACCTATGCTCCGCACGTCGTCGACGGCGTCGTCGGCAAGGACAACCCGCTGCTCATGGCGTCGAACTTCTCCGGCACCTGGCCGGGGCTTGTTGCGCTCCTGAACACCGGGGCCTCGCTCGAAAGCGTCGGCCGGCATGCCTCACGCGCCTGGACCGACGCCGAGGACTGGACGGCCGACGACGGCTTCATGGCCAGCCTCGACGAGTGGTGCACCACCGGCCGCATCGAGTGGAACACGTCCGAAATCCATGGCTCCGCTGCCGTTACGGCCGAGGCCCAGGCGGTCGCCAGCGGGGTGCTGGAGCAGATCCGCAAGCGCCGGATCCTCGCCCTCATGCTCGGCGACACGTCGATGGGCATGATCAACGGCTACTTCGGCCCGCGCCTGCTCTATCCCATCGGCTTCACCGAGCACAAGGTCGACCAGGCCTGGCTGATCGATCGGGGCAGGTCGATCATCGACAAGCGGATCGACGACGCCTTCGCCTTCGTCAAGGACAAGGGCGTCACCTTCCACTGGGGTGAGAAGGACGCCGAGGACTTCACACCCGAATCGACCCGCGCCCAGCTCCGCGACTACCTCGCCGTGCTCGACCTGGTCGACGAGTTCAAGGCCGACTGCCTGGGCTGGCAGTACCAGCTCGGCCTCCTCAAGTTGTTGCCGCCCAGCGACTTCAACGAAGGACTCCTGAATTCCCACTCCCGGCCCGAGGGCAACGGACACCCGATTATCTGCAGCACCGAGGCCGACCAGGGCAACCTGGTCCCCATGGAGCTGATGAAGCGGATCCTCGAAGCCAAGGGGCTCCCCGGCGCTGTGATGTTCCACGACATCCGCTGGGGGGCGGTCCACGAGGGCCGGTTCCTCTGGGTCCTGCTCAATTCCGGCTCGTGCTCCGCTTATGCTTTTAACCACGACGTGAACAGCCTGAAAGGCGTCCACTCGTATCGGCAGCCCTCGGGCTACTTCCCCGTCCCCGGCGGTTCGTTCGCGGGCGAGAGCCTGCCGGGCGAGATCACATGGGCGCGGAGCTGGATCGATCGCAAGGGCGAGCTGGTCATGGACATCGGCCGCGGCGAGGTCGTCACGCTCCCCGAACAGGTCCGCGAGTCGTGGTGGCAGGGGACAACCCGGCAATGGCCGTTCATGGCCGCCGACCTCGGCTGCTCGATGGAGTCGATCATGGCCCACTACATGAGCAACCACATCGCCGTCGCCTACGGCGACATCTTCGGCGAGGTGGTCGCGCTCAGCCAGGCCCTCGGATTCAAGATCCGCGTGTTCACCAGCGGGTCCCCGAAGTGACCGTCGATCGCGGACGATTCCCCGGGGCCGCTCGCCCAGGGGATTTCGTCACCGAAGACTTTCGTAGTCGCGTGCCATGAGCTACCCTGGATAGACACCTCTCCTTCCTTCTGTCCGCACTCCAGTCAACTCGGGTCGGGAGCGTCTCCGCGATGGAAGCCCTCCATCTGGTCTGCGCCGACTGCCTCGTCCGGGTTCGGACCTCCCGTCCGGACGCGCCGGGCCTGCGCGACTGCCCGAATTGCGGTCAGCCCATGCTCGACGCCTCCGAGTTCGGGATCGTCCGTCGCAGGCGTCCCGAAGCGATCCGGGATGAATCCCGGACGATGCGGGTGATCCTGCCGTCGCTGGTCCTGGGGACGGCCGCCGCCCTGATCCTGAATCTCGGACCCTTCGGCGCGGGGGCCCACTCGCTGCTCGCGTCGGCGGAACTGGCCTCGCCGTATGACTCGAAGGCATCCATCGTGATGCTCTCGCCGCCGATCCGGATCGACACCGGGGTCTCCCACAGCCTGGCCATCGAGCCCGCGCCGGTGGCCATCGCGGCCGACGACCCCGACTCCCCGCCCAGGCCCCCGCGCCCCGTTTCGAAGCCCTCGACGCCCAGGTCGAAGCCGAAGCCGGATATCCCTTCCCCCGCGCCGCCGAAGCCGGCCGAGTCCGTCGCCGACACCCCGCCCGCCCCGACGCCCGCAGCGACACGGCTGATGGTCCGAGACCGCCACGGCCGGCCGATCGTGGCCAGGGTCCACGGCAAGCTGGGCCCCCGGACGGCCGTGATGCTCCCCGACGGGCAGATCGGCTGGCCCGACGGCCTCATCCGCACCGACCAGCCCTTCCAGCCCGACTCGGCCGAGCGGATCGAGGAGGAACTCCGCGAGGAATTCCCCGGGTTCAAGACCAGGCGCGAGGGGCACTACGTCCTCGTCTACCAGGCGTCGGAGCACTTCGCCAACGCCAGCCTCCAGGTCCTCGAAAAGCTCTACGAGCGTCTGAGCGGGGCGCTGGAGAAGCGGGCGTTCCCGATCAAGGAGCCGGAGTTCCCGCTGGTCGCGATCATCTTCCGGACCGAGCGAGACTTCCGGGCCCACAAGCAGGTGGCGTCCGAGGTCCAGGCGTATTACGAGATCCTCTCGAACCGGATCTTCTTCTACGAGGAGGCCACCCGCGCCGGCAACGCCCCCGAGATCGCACGGCTCCGCAAGCCGCAGACGGTCGCCCACGAGGGGACGCACCAGATCCTCCAGAACATCGGCGTCCACCCCCGGCTCTCCGACTGGCCCCCCTGGCTGATCGAGGGGTTCGCCGAGTACTGCTCGTCCCCCAAGCTCCTCGCCGACGGCCGAACCGACTGGGCCGGCATCGGGCAGGTGAACCCGTTGCACGTCGCGACCTTGCGGGAACTCGACGACCCCGCCTCCACCTTGCTCTCCCCGCGCGACCAGCCGACGTTCACCCGCAACCGCAACGAGCCCCTGGTCCACTACCTCGTCACCCGCGCCGAGCTGAACCCGACCGACTACGCCCTCTCATGGGCCCTGACCTACTTCCTCGCCAACGACCGCGAGAAGGAATTCACCGCCTACCTCCGCAAGCTGAGCCAGTTCGCCCCGTTCGAGAAGCACACGCCCGAGGAGCACCTGGCCGAATTCAAGGCGGTCTTCGGCGAGAACCTGGGCAAGCTGTCGGGGACGATGAACGCCTCCCTGAACAAGAAGTTCCGGCGCGTGGCGACGCTCCCCTACTTCGCCGTGATCTACGAGCAGGCCACCCCCGCCGGCCTGGTGCGCCGGGCGATGGTGAGCCAGTCGATGTCGATGATCGAGCAGTGGGTCGACACCGTCACCAACCCCCGGGGCAACGCCCCCGAGTGGCAGCCCATCCCCCACACCACCAGGGCCCAGGCCGTCCTCTACGCCCAGCAATGGATGAACAGCCGCTGATTCCGGCCCCCGTCTCGCGAACCCGTTTCCCTTGAAAATTGTCCGCAATCGTGTAAGATCATTCTCCACGGCCAACCGCCGGGGACGTAGCTCAACTGGGAGAGCGCCTGGTTTGCAACCAGGAGGTTGTGGGTTCGACCCCCATCGTCTCCATTTCTTCGCAAGACAAAAATTAAAACATCATAAATTGTTGCTGATTGCTTGCGAGGCTTCCATGCGGCCGCAAGCAGAATATGATACAAAACTGATGATTGCGGGTGCGATGTTCGTTTGCGGACTGATGTTGCCCTACCTGCGCCCGCCGCGTGTCCCCGGCCTGATCGTGCTCTCACTTGGGGTTGGGGTGATCGTGTTCGGTCTGGTACGCCTGAGGCGGTTGTGAGCCGAGTCTCCGACTTCTAGCCACGAAGTGTGTCATTCAATTCCGTAGTACTTTGGACCGATTTCGGGTCCAGATGTCGGCAGCCTAGAGCGCCTCACGCTTGCATAGCATACGAGGCGCGAGAGTTGAACCAGCCTCGGATATCTTCACGCGAGACCTTCCGCAGCGCCGACCCGATCGCCTCGATCACCGCCTCGGTCGTCCGGGCCGCGGCGGTCCGCAGCTCGGATTTGACCTTCGAGTACATCTCCTCGATCGGATCCATGTCGGGGCTCATCGGCGGCAGCCGCAGCACCTCCGCCTCGCGGGCCTCCACCGCCTTGACCGCGTCCTTCGCGTGGTGCGGGGCCACGTTGTCCCAGACCACGACGTCGCCGGGACGCAGCCGCGGGGCCAGCACCTCCGCGGCGTAGCTGGCGAACGTCGCCGAGTCGACCGCGCCCCGGACCACCAGCGGTGCCGTCACGCCCGACAGCCGCATCCCGCAGATCAGCGTCACCGTCTGCCACTGCGAGGGCACCGACCCCTCGACCCGCTCCCCGACCGGCGCCCGACCGTAGGCCCTCGTCATGGCCGTGTTCACCGAGGCCTCGTCCACGAAGACCAGGGATCGGGCGTCGCGGGACCGGAACTTCTTGCGGAAGACCGTCCGCTTCCCCTTGTTCGCCGGCGTGTCCCGCTCGGCGGCGTGGAGCACCTTCTTCTTCCTCGACAGGCCCATCGCCTTCAGGGCCCGCGACATCGTCGCCAGGCTGCAGGTGGCCCCCAGCGCGTCCCGCAACTCGCGGAGCAAGGCATCGGGCCGATCCCGGACGAGTTCGCGGAGCCGGGCGAGCGTCTCCGGCCCCAGCGCCGGGCGACGACCGCCGCCATGGGGTCTGGGCCGGACCGTGCCGTCCTGGCGATGGCGCCGGACCAGCCGGACGACGGTGGCAAGGTTCACGACGAAGCGCCGGGCGATCTGGCGCCACGAACCCTCGCCCCGCTCGACGGCCCCGACGATCCGGGACCGCAGGTCTTCGGAGTACGGACGCATGGCGTGCCTCCTTCCCCACTGACCTTCAGCCTACGCCGTGCGCTATGCGGATGGAAGGCGCTCTAGTACGACCGGGTCGTAGGTTTGGGGTATGAGTACCCCATACGCCAGCGATCCCGCCGATCATGCTGGAGCGTTCGCCCGAGAGTGGGCGGATGTCCTCGATCGGTATTGCGCGGTACGGATGGAGGGTCTCGGAATTCCGCTGGACTGGATCGGCGAGGATGAGTCTGGACTGTGGCGAGCGTACTTACCGGAGGAATGGTCCGGAGGGTACAACTCCCGGGGGATGACGGTCAATTCCGGATGTCTCAACCCGAAACTCCTCGGTGACAGCGTGATCGGTCAGCGATGGCGTGACGCCCGGTTACGCGACCGGATTGATGCCATCATCGCGCATGAATTCAAGGAGATGCTCGGTGGATCTCACGAGATCGCATTGCAGAAGGCTCCGCTCACATCGCTGCAGATCTCGGGTCTCGCCCGGGGCCTCCTCCGCTCGATGATGGAGTAGCTTCCCGGGCTTCGATTCGTTGCCGTATCTCCAACGCGGCGATCTGCCTGCCCGAGTAACTCAGGCGAGATGCAACCCGGCTATCATCATTGAACGGATGCGCTTCGAACAGGACTCCCTGAGTCACCAGTTCAACGCAGCTTGGTTCCTCCACTAACCAACCGTGGGGCGAGTCATTGAGGAACCGCTCATACAACCGCAAAGCCGGCAGGCTCAGCGAATCCAGGCCGGGTGCCGGCCGTCGTTCGTCGCGCAGCAGCTTCTCCTGCTGTGCGAGGATCGCGGGCAACGCATGGAGGGCGGACGGGCAAAGTCGATACGAGGACGAGTTGGGGGAGACCGGCTCCATCAGGCCCGCATCGGCGAGTTCGCGATAGGCGTCCTGCCGCCGGGCCGGATCCTTCGCGGCCCAGCCCCGGAGTTCGAACCGGAGGACGGTGATGGCGGTTTCCGAGAGTCGGATGTCGTCGAACATGGATCCCTCCCGGACAGAATCTAGCAGGACTCCGCGATGATGAGAAGTTCAGGGATGGCTTCGCGAGGCGAGGTCGGGTCGATAAACTCGGGCATCTCCCGTCCCATGTCGGCGTCGAGAAAGGACCCTGGATCATGGCGACCCGCATCGATCGAGCGGCGGTGAAGGAGGTCGCGGAATTCGTGATGCAGGGGAACCTCCTCAGCGCATCATTCAATCCGGAGGCTTTCACAGACTATCCTGTTTATATCATAAAAAATTGCAAAAATCTGGACCGCTTTCGTGATTGCATGACCCCCGGGGCACTCATCGGGGATATGCTGTTATGGCAGGGGATTCTCGATAACGATGTCGATGAATTCTATAAGACCTCCGCTGAACGCGGCGAGGCGATGTTGCTTGAGGCGAGTCGACTCGTGGACAACACCGTCGAAAACCTTGAACGCCTACTAAGACACCAGTTGAGATCGAAACTCCCGCGCGAGCAGATCTCGGAAATCGCCTCGATGCTCAACGCGATCATGCTCTGTCGGGCCCTCGGCGGCATGTCGCATCTGTGGCCGGAGAAGATGTACCGGGCCCTCCGGGCCTACGGCTATCCCTGCGGGTGGGTCGGCGACTTCGATGAGACGGGGAAGCTGGTCGTTTTCAGCATTTGACCACCTCCCTGGAATGGCACTCGGGGCGCGGACGGATGCATTAATCCAACACATCACGGAAGTTCCTGGACAATCGTCGTGATGCATGCTTCAAATAAGAATTGGAAGTCAGCCGTCATGCCCCTTCGTACGATCGTTCGGAGAGATTTCCGTACCAGCAACTCCGGAGAGACAGGCTCATGCGGACGGCTCGTAAGGCGAAGAGTTTCCAGCCGGTTGTGGATCGCATGGAAGATCGGGCCCTGCTGACGGCGGCGGGGGTTTACCGGAACGTCCTGTACGTCCGCGGGACGAACTATGCCGAGACGATCCAGCTCAGCGAGGGCAGCACGACCATCTCGGTCGGCGGCGTGGGGTCGTATCGGATCAGCTCGATCAAGATGATCATTGTGGAGGCGGGCGGCGGGAATGACGTCGTCGACCTGAGGACGTGGACAGTATCCCATCCATCATCAGCGGCGGGTCGGGCAACGACCTGCTGGTGGGCGGCTACAGCGGGGATATCATCAGCGGCGGGCTGGGCAACGACATCCTCGGCGGGCTCGGCGGCGGCGACTTGCTGATGGGCGACTCGGGGAACGACGCGATCTTCGGCGGCAGCGGTTCCGACCTGATCGACGGCGGACTCGGGACCGACAAGGTCTATGGACAGGGCGACAACGACGCGATGGTCTACGACCTATCCGATGTCGTCTCGGGTGCAGTCGTCGGCGGCAATACCGGCGATCGCTACTACCGCAACCAGGCGATCACCAACCTCGTCACTACCTCGACCCCCACGAACATCTTCGGCGGCCAGAGGCCATCGGACTTCTTCAACTGGGGCTGGACCCGAGGCCTGAATAGCCCCTCGTCCACGGCCGACTGGCTCTCCAGCATCGGACTCCCCGGTGCCGGTTCGGTCCTCCGAATGTACGGTGGCTGGGGCATGCCCTGATCCCGGGGCATGGCCATTCCTCGTAGGGGGCGCTGAGATGCGGCCGAATCGGCCGTATCCACCGCACTGGCGGGGGCAATCGATGGGTCAACGTCACCGCGCGGCCGGGATTCCGGTCGGTGCGGTGGACGCGGGTACGCGCCGCAGCCCACCCTACAGGCGGCACGATCGCCAGTGTCGTCAGGTTGGACCGGAGCAAATTCGAGAAATCGCCGTCAAGGGTTGCCGGGGCCCCCTACCTTGAAGGTAGAGGAATTCCTCGGCGTCCGGGTTGCGTAGTGGGCAGCACTACGTTTCCGGACGTGGCGATTCGTTGGATTTACGCAACCGGGACGCACCTCGACGCGGAGGGGATCATGGCCACGGCGAAGCAGATCGAAGCGAATCGTCGCAATGCGCAGAAGAGTACGGGGCCGAAGACGGCCGAGGGGAAAGCGGCTTCGCGGTCCAATGCGACGACGCACGGGCTGAGGGCCTCGCAACTGGCCTTGCCGCATGAGGATCCGGAGGAGGTCCAGGGGTTCGTCGACGCCATCATCGGGGCCATCGACCCGCGCGACGCGGTGGAGGCGGAGCTGGCGGCCGACATCGCGACGCTCTCGTGGAAGCTCCGCCGGGGCGAGCGGTATGAGCATGCGTGCCTCGCGAAGCGGATGATGGCGATGGAGGGGAAGTACCGGGCGTCCGACGAGGAGCGGATGGGCTGGGAGCTGGAGATCGCCGCCCACGACGACGACGCGGCCGGACAGCGTCGTCGACGCTACCTCGGCGGCATCCGCTCGGCCCTGAGCCGGGCGCGTCGCGAACTGATCCAGTGGCGTTCGATCCAGGCGAAGGCGGAGCCGGTCGAGGACGCTCCGACGGAGGTAGTCGCGGTCGTTGAGGCGGCCGTCGCCCCCGCGAAGGTCGTCCGGGTCGATCCGCCGTGTCCGATGCAAACCCCCGTGAGGAAAACCCTTACGGCCGAAATTGGCTTCGTTCGGCCGGACGAGGGTGTGGGGTTCCTCGACTTCGCGGTCGGCCGCATCGGGGGGTAGCGCGTGGTTCCCGCGGGACGGCACATCTCGTCCCATTGGCTCCGCGCCGAGGAGGAGAAACGCCGCGATGTATCGGCCGGGGACCGGTGCGGAGGCCGCGAGGACGCGGCCACCACAGCCTACGCTGTGGTGGGCGGTGCCCGCCGTACGTTAGGATGAGAGGGAGACGCTTCACGAACAAAGATTAAAACCATGAACATACTTGGGATTGGCACGGAGATCGTGGAGTGCCCGCGCATCGGTCGGATGATCGAGACGCACGGGGAGCTGTTCCTGCGCCGGGTGTACACGGAGCGGGAGATCCGCGATTGCCAGGCGAGGAAACACGCCATCGAGCACTTCGCCGGGCACTGGGCGGCGAAGGAGGCGATCTTCAAGGCGATGGGGACCTCCGTGCGCCGGGGGGTCCTGTGGACCGACGTGGAGGTCCGCGAATCGGCCGGCACCGGGACCTTCCAGGTCTACATCGCCGGCCGGGCCAAGGAGGAGGCGGTCCGCCTGGGCCTGGGGGAGATCCTGGTCAGCATCTCGCGTTGCCGGACGTATGCGACCGCGTATGCGATGGCGTTGGGGGCCGAGAAGAAGGCGGAGTAGGGCAGGGAGTCCGGGTTTGGAGACCCGGTGAGGGTGGTGGGGCGTGGCGGGGTCGGGAGACCCACGCCCAGAGTCTGGGGACACTGGGCGGGGTCGTCCTACGACGGAAATTGCTGGATCAGGCGGGGGTGGTTCCGCCGGTGGCGGCGGAGATCTTCTCCAGGGTCTCGGGGCCGGGTTCCTTGGTGCCCTTGCACTTGGGGTACTTGGCGCATCCGAGGAAGTAGCCGCGTCGGCCCTGGCGGACGATCATGTTGCCGCCGCAGTTCTCGCAGGTCTCCACCGGCTCGATGGTCTTCAAGTCCAGTCCCGAACCCGAGGCCGGGGCGGCGGTTGCGGTCTCGCCGAGCTTCTCCTTGAGGTCATCGGGGATGGGCGCGGTGCTGCGGCACTTGGGGTAGGCCAGGCAGCCCAGGAACGCCCCCCGGCGCCCCTGCTTGATGCCCATCGGCCCGCCGCACTTCTCGCACTTGACGTCGACCGTGACGGTCTCGACCGGCTTGCCCTGGTCGTCCACCGGCCGGGTGTTGCGGCACTTGGGATAGCCGGTGCAGCCCAGGAACGCCCCGCGCGACCCTTGCCGCAGGGCCATCGGTTTGCCGCACTTCTCGCAGACGTGATCGGTCTCGACCACCGAGGGGACCGGTGCGCCGGTGACCGGGTCGATGTTGTACGACTCCTTGCACGACGGGTAGCCCGAGCAGGAAAGGAAGGGCCCCCGCTTGGATTCCCGTAGGAGCAGGGGCTTGCCGCACTTGGCGCAGGTGTGCTCGGTCTCGACCGCCGCGACCCGCACGGTGCCGTCGAGCGACCGGGTGGCCTTGCACTCGGGGTACTTCGAGCAGCTCAGGAACCGGCCGTTCTTGTTGAACTTCTCGACCATCGGCGCGCCGCACTCGTGGCAGACCTCATCGGTGAGGACCTGCACGCGCTGCATCTCGGTCTCGGCCCGCTTCAGGTCGGCCTGGAACGGATGGTAGAACTCATCCAGGACGTTCTCCATGTTCACCTTGCCCTGGGCGATCTCGTCGAGCTCGTCCTCCAGCTTGGCGGTGAACTTGAGGTCCATGATCTTGGGGAAGTTCTGGACCAGGGCGTCGGTCACGACCATCCCCAGGGGGGTGGCGTAGAACCGCCGCTCCTTCTGCTCGACGTAGAAGCGGTCCTGGATGGTCTGGATGATCGGGGCGTAGGTCGACGGCCGGCCGATGTTCTCCTTCTCGAGCGCCTTGATCAGCGTGGCCTCGGTGTACCTCGGCGGCGGCTGGGTGAAGTGCTGGGTGGGGTTCAGCTCGTGGAGGTCGAGGGACTGGTTCGCGGCGAGGGCGGGCAGGAGGGCGTCCTCCTGCTTGCCGCCCGGGGGCATGGCCCGGCGGTGTCCGTCGAACTTGAGGATCTTGCCCTGCGCCTTGAACCGCCCCTCGCCGCCGACGATCGAGACGTCCGTGACCGCGAAGACGGCCGGGGTCATCTGGCTGGCGACGAACCGCCGGTAGATGAGCTGGTAGAGCTTGAACTGGTCGATCGTGAGCTTCTCGCGGATCTGCTCCGGGACCAGGCTGAGGTCGGTCGGGCGGATGGCCTCGTGGGCCTCCTGCGCCTGCTTGGCGGCGGCGTACTTGTTGGGCTTGGCGGGGAGATACCTGGGGCCGTAATCCTTCTCGATCTTCTCGCGGACCCCCTTGATCGCCTCGTCGGACACCCGGAGGCTGTCGGTACGCATGTAGGTGATGAGGCCGACGGGGCCGTCGCTGCCGACGTCGATGCCCTCATACAGCTCCTGGGCGATCTTCATCGTCTTCTTGCCCGAGTAGCGGAGCCGGATGGCCGCCTGCTGCTGGAGCGTGGAGGTCTTGTAGGGGGCATCGGCCTTGTCGAGCTTCTCGGACTCGTTGACCTCGCCGATCCTGAAGGCGGCGGAGGCCAGGGCGTCGCGGATGCCCCGGGCGGTCGTTTCGTCCTTGGCGGCGAACTTCTCCCCCTTCCACTCGACGAGCTCGGCCTCGAAGCGGTCCGATTCCTCCTTGTTCCCGGCGGGGGCGAACAGGCCGGCGATCCGCCAGTACTCCTCGCTGACGAAGGCCTTGATCTCCTTCTCGCGCTCGGCGATGAGCCGGACGGCGACGGACTGGACGCGGCCGGCGGAGAGGTTCCGGGCGACCTTCTTCCAGAGCAGGGGGGAGAGCTCGTAGCCGACGAAGCGGTCGAGGAACCGCCGGGCCTGCTGGGCGTTGACCTTGTCCATGTCGATCGGGCCGGCGTGCTGGAAGGCTTCGCGGACGGCCCGCTCGGTGATCTCGAAGAAGAGGACGCGGCTGGTCCGCTCGTCGGGGAGGTCGAGGGCCTCCTTGAGGTGCCAGGCGATGGCCTCCCCCTCGCGGTCGGGGTCGGTCGCGAGATAGACGATGTCGGCTCGGGCGGCTTCGCGCTTGAGTTCGCTGATGGTGTCCTTCTTGGCGGGCATGACCTCGTAATCGGCCCGATAGCCGTGGAGGACGTCCAGCCCGAGCTTGCGCTTGGGGAGGTCGCGGACGTGCCCCATGCTCGCCTTGACGATGAACTTGGAGCCGAGGAACTTGTTGATCGACTTGGCCTTCTTGGGGCTCTCGACGATCACCAGGCTCTTGCCGCTGGGGGTGACGGGTCCCTCGGACGAGGACTTTTTGGGGCGCGAGGAGGTGGCCGAGCCCGACTTCGCGCGGGTCGCCGTCTTGGTGTCGCCGGCCTTGGCCTTGGTCGTCTTGGGCTTGGCCTTGGGCTTGGCGTCGGCGGGGGTCTCGGTCGACTTGGCGGACTTTCGGGCCACGGTGTGATCCTATCCTGAGCCTGGGCTTTATGTTCGGAGGTGGTGCGCGTCGGGTGAGGCGGGGGCCGCATCCGGGGCCGGAGCCGCCACGCCCTTGGTCGGATCGTGCCGACTTGCTAAACTGCGGCATGGGCTGGCATCGAGAAGGCCCGCGCCCTTCAAATAGCTAGCGTATGGTGGCCTGTCAAGGGGAGCGGAGTCCCGCCACGCCGTCCGCAACGGTTTCGAGACACGAGGATCGTCATGCCGTTTGAGGTATTCCGTCAACACCAGAAGAAGCTCATCGCCATCTTCGGCATCATGGCGATGTTCGCCTTCGTGCTGTCCGACTCCGCCTATCGCTTCATGGGCAACGACCGGAACCGCGGCGCCAACTCGGTCGTCGTGGACGTGTTCGGCAAGCCCGTCTACCGCGCCGACCTGGAGTACCTCGCCTACCAGCGGCGGATCGCCAACCGCGTCTGGTTCGAACTCGAACCCCGCAGCCCGAACCGCTTCGGCGGCTACACCACCCGAGAGCTGGTCGACGGCAAGATCCTCGAACACGAGGCCGATCGCCTCGGGATCCCCAAGTCCCCCGACCTCGCCCGCCGGCAGCTCCTGTCGATGGGCACCTCCCCGCTCCTCTTCGACGCCGCCGTCCGGCGCTCGGCCGAGCAGGTCAGCGGCGAGGAGGTCCTCTCGGCCATGTCCTCCCAGCTCCGGCTGGTCATGGCCCAGCAGATGCTCGCCCCGACCTTCAGTACCCCACTCGACGGCTACGAGACCTACCGCGACCAGTCCGAGAAGTCGACCTTCAAGGTCCTCGGATTCCCGGTCGAGTCGTACCTGAACAAGGTCGGCGAGCCCAGCGACTCCGACCTCGCCCTCCTCTTCGACATCTTCAAGAACACCCTGGCCGATCCCCAGAGCCCCAGCCCCGGCTTCAAGATCCCCCGGAAGGTCACCGCCGAGGTCATCGGTGCCGACGCACAGGCCCTCGCCAAGACCATCCGCGAGAAGCTGACCGAGGCCGACCTCAAGGAATATTATGAGACCCGCAAGGCCGACTTCGCCCTCGACGGCGAGACCACCGGCCTGCCGCTCGACCTCTTCGCCGACGACGCCAAGGCCACCCTGACCCCCCAGCGGTACCAGCCGTTCGCGGACATCAAGGAGGTCCTCACCTTCGGCCTGGCGGAGCAGCGGGCCCGCGACCAGGTCAGCGAGAAGTTCGCCAAGATCCGCGACGAGGCCATCGACCCGTTCTCGGACAAGTACCACGAGGCGGCCGACGAGATCGCCGAGGCCAAGAAAGAAGGGGTGACGACCAGCGTCCAGCTCCCCACCCCGACCGAACTCAAGGCGTTGGCGACCGGCCTCGGCCTGACCTACGAGCTGTCCCCGCCACTCAGCCAGCTCGAGGCCGAGAATTACGGCCTCGTGGCCCTCGCCACCAACGGCGGCGGCACCTCCGGCGAGCGCTTCGCCGACATCCTGTTCAACGCCAAGACTGACCTCTACGACGGCTTCGAACTGGCCGACCCCCTCCAGCGCCGGTACCTCGTCCGTAAGATGTCGGACCAGCCGGCCCGCATGCCGGGGCTGTCCGAAGTCCGCGACCAGGTCGTCCGCGCCTGGAAGCTTGACCGCGCCCGGCCGATGGCCGAGGCCGACGCCAAGAAGTACGCCGACAAGGTCAAGGCCGCCGGCGGCACCATCAAGGATGCCGTCGTCGACGGGAAGCCGGTCATCCAGATCGATTCGGTGTCCAGGATGCGTGCCCCGTTCCCCGGCCTCGAAGGCCCGATGGGCGCCCCGACCCCGACCGACCTGCCGCAGATCCCCACGGCCGGTTCGGACTTCATCGCCAGCCTGTTCGACCTCAAGACGGGCCAGGTGGCGGTCCTCCCCGACCAGCCCAAGCTGAGCTACTACGTCCAGACGCTCGACCGCCGCGACCCGATCAATTACGACGGCCTCTTCGGCCCGTCGGGCACCCTCGCCGCGCGGTTCTACATGCCGACCCTGGCCGACCAGATGCGCACGGCCGTGTCCGACTCGATGAAGGATCTCCGCAAGCAGGCCGGCCTCCCCGACAACTGGATCCCGCCCGAGGAAGCCGAGCGGGCCGCCGATTCGGTCGCCAGCAACTGATCCGCATGCTATGATCCAGCCGGGGCGTCGATGACCATCGCCCCCTCGCCCCGAACCCACGACCGATGGACCGGAACCTCGCCCTCGCGGCCGTTCCCGTTCCATCGGTCGTTCGCGTTTCCAGGTCACGAGTGATTTGTGAGGTGCCGCGATGTCCCGCCCCTGGCTCTGGATCGTGCTCATCACCGCCGCCTCTGTGGCCAGGGCCGACGAATTGGGCCGGCTCACGCTGGAGCGGATCCTCGAATCGGGCGACTTCCACGCCGAGGGCTTCGGGCCGACCCGTTGGCTCGAAGGCGGGGCGGCCTACACGACCCTGGAGAAGGGCGAGATCGTCCGCTATGACACCGAGTCGGGCGAGCGGAGCATCCTGGTCTCCAAGGCCGACCTCACTCCAAGGGGGGCCGAGAGGCCACTCGGTATCGCCGACTATTCCTGGTCGACCGACCGGTCGAAGCTCCTGATCTTCACGAACACCAGGCGCGTCTGGCGGCAGAACACCCGGGGCGACTACTGGGTCCTCGACCTCAAGGCGAAGACGCTCCGCAAGCTCGGCGGCGATTCGAAAGAGCCGTCGCTGATGTTCGCCAAGTTCCGCCCGGACGGGACGAAAGTGGCCTATGTTCGCGCCAGCAATCTTGAGGTCGAAGATCTGAGGTCGGGGACGATCACGAAACTCACGACCGACGGCTCGCCGACCCTCATCAACGGCACCTTCGACTGGGTCTACGAGGAGGAGTGGTCCCTCCGCGACGGCTTCCGCTGGAGCCCCGACGGCAAATCCATCGCCTTCTGGCAGATCGACTCCAGCGGGCTCAAGGATTATGTTCTCGTCAACACGACCGACTCCCTTTATCCGACACTGACGAGGATCCCTTACCCCAAGGTCGGCACCACGAACCCCTCCGCCCGCATCGGCGTCGTCCCCGCCGAGGGGGGCAAGGTCAACTGGACCCACTTCCCCGGCGAGCCGCGCGACTATTACCTGGCCCGCATGGGCTGGGCCGACAACTCCCAGAGCCTGCTCATCCAGCGCCTCGATCGCCGGCAGAAGGAGGACATCCTCTGGCTGGCCGACGCCACGACGGGACATGCCGCGAAGGTCCACGAGGAGCGCGACCCGACCTGGGTCGAGGTTCAGGACGACCCGGTTTGGCTCGATGGAGGCAGGCGGTTCCTCTGGCTCAGCGAGGCCGACGGCTTCAACCGAATTTTTTCGCTCCCCCGCGCCGGGGGCACCCCGACGCCCATCAGCCCGGTGGGCGTCGATGTGATCCAGGTCGTCCGCATCGACCCCAGGGCCGGCGCGGTCGATTACATGGCCTCGCCCGACGACCCCACGCGCAAATATTTGTACAGAGTCTCGCTCGATGGGAAATCCCCGGCCCGGAAGCTGACACCGACGGCCCAGACCGGCACCCATTCCTACGACATCAGCCCCGACGGCCGCTTCGCCTTCCACACCTGGTCGAGCCTCGCCGGCCCGCCGCGGATCGAACTGGTGAGCCTGCCCGAGCACGACACGATCAGGACCCTCGTCACCAACGACAGGCTGCGGGCGACCCTGGGCAAGCTCGACGTCGGCCCGGCCGAGTTTTTCCGGGTCGACAACGGCAAGGGGATTCTCCTCGACGGCTGGGTCATCAAGCCCCCCGGCTTCGACCCGAGCAAGAAATACCCCTTACTTGTTCACGTCTACGGCGAACCGGCCGCGCAGACCGTCCTCGACCGCTGGGGCGGCCGGCACGAACTCTGGCACTGGATGATGGCCCAGAAGGGCTACGTCGTCGTCTCGATCGACAACCAGGGGACGCCCGCCCCGCGCGGCCGTGCCTGGCGCAAGAGCATCTATGGGCAAATCGGCGTGCTCGCCTCAGAGGACCAGGCCGGGGCCGTCCGGAACCTGCTCAAGGCCTGGCCGTTCCTCGACCGGAACCGCGTCGGCGTGTGGGGCTGGAGCGGCGGCGGCTCGATGACCCTGAACGCCATGTTCCGCCACCCGGACCTGTACAAGGTCGGCGTCGCCATCGCCTTCATCAGCGACCAGACGCTCTATGACACCATCTATCAAGAACGGTACATGGATCTGCCCCGGCACAACCCCGGCGGATACCGCGACGGCTCGCCGATCACCTTCGCGAACGGCCTCAAGGGCAAGCTCCTGCTGATCCATGGCACCGGCGACGACAACTGCCACTACCAGAGCTGCGAACGCCTGATCAACCGCCTCGTCGAACTCGACAAGCCCTTCGAGATGATGGCCTACCCCAACCGGACCCACGGCATCAGCGAGGGGCCCGGCACAAGCAAGCATCTCTATCGGCTCATCACCCGATACTTCGACCAGAACTTGTAAGCGAGCCCGTCGCGAAAACGCGACATCCCCTTGACCCGCCCCGGCGGACCGAATAAACTCGGACCCGTCTTGAGACTGAATCTCAGTATCAAGTCTGTCCGAGAGGATGGCCCGCCGGGGAGTCACGTCGCCCTGTGTTGGGGCGCGCGTGGGACCCCTCCCCGGCGGGCTGTCGCCACTGTTGGCAAACAGAAGTCATTGAGGGTCAGACGGTTGCGCCGTCGTAGAGCGGCCGGATGACCTCGCCGTCGCAGAGGCGGATGGGCCGGTCGAGTTTGTCCCTGAGCTCGACGGCGGGGTCGAGCCCGAAGGCCGAGTAGACCGTGGCCGCGAGGTCGGCCGGGCGGTAGGGCCGGCTGCCGGGGTAGGCCCCGAGCCGGTCCGACTGCCCGATCGCCTGGCCCCCTCGGATCCCGCCGCCGGCGAAGACGGTCGAGAAGCAGTTCGACCAGTGGTCGCGCCCCGAGGCGGTGTTTCCGTTGCCGGCGTTCGCCCCGATCCGGGGCGTCCGGCCGAACTCGCCGGTCATGATGACAAGAGTCTCGTCCAGTAGGCCGCGCTCGGCGAGATCGTCGAGCAGGGCCGAGACCCCCTGATCGGTCGGCGGAACAAGGCGCTGCTTGAGAGTCTTGCAGTTGGCGTCGTGGGTGTCCCAGTTCTGGACCCGACCCATGTTCACCTGAACAATAGGCACTCCCGCCTCCACAAGCCGGCGGGCCAGCAGGAGCGACTGCCCGAACGCGTGCCGGCCGTAGCGGTCGCGGACAGCGTCCTGCTCGCGGCCCAACTCGAACGCCCGGCCGACCTTGCCCGAGAGCAGCAGCGAGTAGGCCAGGTCGCGTGGCCCGCCCATCGGGTCGTCGGAGGTCGCCTCGCCGAGGTGGTCGCGCTGCCGGGCCATCTCATCGAGCAACCCCCGGCGCGAGCCGAGCCGCTCGACGCTGAACCCTTCGGGCAGGCTCAGGTCCTCGACCTTGAACCGCTTGCCGTTGGGGTCCTGCTTGATCTGCCAGGGATCATATTTGGGCCCGAGGAACCCGGCATGCTGGCCCGGCCAAACGAGCGGGCCTTCCATCAGGAACGTCGGCAGGTTCACGCCGCTGGGCACCCCGTCCGGCTGGGGACGGAGGTAGCTCAGCGTGGAGGCGTAGCAGGGGAAGTCGGTCCGAGACGCGATCTTATCGAAGAACGCCCCCGGCTGCGGGTGGCCCGTGAGGACCTCATGCGTGGCGTTCAGGTGGTTGTTGAAGCCGTGCGACATCGACCGGACAACCGCCAGCCGGTCCGCCCGCTGGGCGAGCTTGGGGAAGACCTCGCTGTAGTGGACCCCGGGGGCCGCGGTCTGGATCGGCTTGAAATCGCCCCGTATGCCGTCGGGGGCCTCGGGCTTGGGGTCGAACGAGTCGATGTGGCAGAGGCCCCCGGTCAGGAAGACCAGGATCATCGACTTCGCCCGGGGCGAGGCCGAGACCTCATTCGCCCCGCGCCCCGCCGCTTGCGACTGCCTGGCGAGGATCCCCGGCAGGCCCATGCCGAGGAACCCGGAGAACCCCACCTGGAGGAATTCCCGGCGGATGACTCCGAAAGGATGCCGATGCGTCGGAATCGTCATCGCCTGACTCGCTCGGGTGCCACGGACCGCCCGGCCGTTCGCGCGGGCGTTGAACAACTATTCGACCGAATTCCCTCGGTTTGTACAACCTCATCCGAACACGAAAGGGGCCGATCATGGGACGGGCGGCTGGCTGGAGGGCAAACCGGGCCGGTGCCGGGGGAGCTGGGCGCGGTAGTCGCCCAGGCTGACCCAGTGGGTCTTTCGGTTCAGGTCGACCTCCGCCACGGCCACGCTGCCCCACCTCGGTGCCTGTGCGAGGATGTCGCCGTTGTGGTCGAAGATGCCCGAGATCATCCAGTTGGCCCCGGCGTCGGTGTAGGTGCTGCTGACGACATAGAGGTGGTTCTCGCAGGCCCGAGCCCGGACGAGCAGGGGATTGCAGCCGGCGACCGGGAAGGCGATGACCTCCGCCCCCCGGTTCGACAGCTCGCGGGCGACCTCGGGGAAGAACCCGTCGTAGCAGACCATCATGCCGACCTTGCCGAAGCTGGTCTCGAAGACCGGGTAGTCGGTCCCCGGCGTGATCCCCGCGTCGACCTCCCCGCGCGGGAGGCAGACCTTGCGGTACTTGCCGATGATCCGACCCGCCGGGTCGATCAGCACCGCGACGTTGTAGACCAGCGGCCCGTCCTTCTCCAACAGGCCCGCGACGATGTGCATATGATATTTCTTCGCCAGGTCGCCGAAGTAGTCGGTGGACGGCCCCGGGATCGGCTCGGCGACTTCGTGATAGGCCCTGTTCATGTTGGGGTGCGTCAATGTCTCGCCGAGGACGATCAGGTCGGCCTTCTGCTTCGCGGCGTCCGCGATGAATGGCTCAAACTGGCGGCAGTTGTCCATCGGCGACTTGCCGCCCTTCGGGACGTAATGGACGGTTGCCAGCCGGACCTTCCGCGAGGGCAGGGGCTCGGCCTCTTCCAGCCGCACATCCTTCCAGGTCACCTCGCCGTGGGCCGTCCAGCGCAGGTGCAGCTCGACCGAGAGCTGGGACGCGTTCGACGGGGCGGTGTAGGTGTCGGCCACCTCAATCCAGCCGTCGCGGTCGGGCACGGACGAGGCGGGGTAATCGGTCTCGGCCGTGGGGAGCGACCCTCGCATGTATCCGCCGACGCTCGGCTCGTCCCGCTTGACGCTCTTGCCCTGAGAGTCTTTCCAGCGCAGTTCGGCCACGACGCTCAACCGTTCGACCTCGACATCCTTCGCCTTGTACTTCGCCGAGAACCGATAGGTCTTGCCGCCGGCCACGTCGTAGGTCGTGGCCCAGGCGCCGTCGATGCTCGGCTTCCTGCGATTGGAGAGCTTGAAGGTCGTGCCGTCGGTCCAGAGATTCGGTTCGAGTTCCGGGCGGGTTGAAGTGATCGTCCAGCCCTTGGATTTGACCTCGGCCGCGGCCTGCTTCGCGAGGCGTGCCTTGATGATCGCATAAGGATCCGACGGCTCGTTCTTCGGATCCACGTATTTCGCCAGGTCTCGGACGGCGATGACCTGGAAGCCGTTGTCCTTGAGGTAAGCCATATACTGCTCGAACCGCTCCCTCGGCGTGTGGACCCAGGGATGCTCGCCCTCGGGGACGCCGTGGAACTGGAGGACGGCGACCTTGCCGTCCTTCGCCTTCGCCACGGCGGCCTTGAAGTCGTCGAGGTTCCAGAACGGCCGGGCGTCGCCGGCGGTCGGGAGGAGCAGGGGGTGGTCCTTGCCCGGTTCGTAGGCCGTGCCTCGACCCCGATCGTAAGGCTGTTCGGGGGCCCCGCCGCGCCTGGCGAAGGTGATCCCGTGGGCCTTCAGCACGGGAATCGCCTCCGGCACGATCGCGTTGCCCGGGTAGGCGAACGAGGTCGGCTTGGGGATGCTGTATTCCTTGCAGCGGGCGTCGATCGCCGCGAGTTGCTCCTCCAGCTTGCCCACATTGCTCGAGGAGACGCCCAAATGGTCGCGCGTGTGATTGCCGATCTCGAAGCCGTCGTCGTGGAGGGCCTTGATCTCGGCCCAGGTCATGTAGTTCGTTTTATCCTTGGGGAAGGCGAACCCCTCGGTGACGAAAAACGTCGCGCCGAAGCCGTACTTCTTGAGCAGGGTCCGGGCGACCTCGTGGTGCGACTTGACCGAGTCGTCGAAGGTCAGCACGACCAGCTTGTCGGGGATCGGCAGACGTTCCCCGGCATGGCTCAGTTGAGCGAAGCCGATCAGGGCCAGTCCGAGGGCAAGACTTCGGGGCGACATCGGGCGGGCCTCCGTCGGAGGGGTGCGGGGGTTGGGTTGGGGCTGAGGGCCACATCGTCGCATGCCCGCTCAGAGGTTTCAATCCGCGCCGGTGCCCTCTGGATGGCCGCCGACCGACCGGGTTCAATGTCAGGATCGCCCCCGTCGACCTACCGCTGGCCCGCCGACCTTCCGCCAAGGAGCAGCACCATGAGCGTGCGCCTCGATCGCCGCCGATTCCTCCAGACTTCGGCTTTCGCCGGGTTCGGGATCTACGTCGCCCGCCCGACCGCCTATGGCGAGAGCACGTCGCCGAACGAGCGGGTCCGCTTCGCCTGCATCGGCGTCGGCGGCAAGGGGGGCAGCGACACGGACCACGTCGGCGGCCTCGGCGACATCCTCGCCCTCTGCGACGTCGATTCCGAACGCCTCGGCAAGAAGACCGAGAAGTACTCCTCGGCCAAGGGCTACGCCGACTTCCGCAAGCTCCTCGACGAGCAGGCCAACGCGATCGACGCCGTGGTGGTGAGCACCCCCGACCACACCCACGCCGCCGCCGCCCTCATGGCCATGCGGCTGGGCAAGGCCGTCTATTGCCAGAAGCCGCTGGCCCATTCGTGCTCTGAGGCCCGGCTCATGCGCGAGACGGCGGCCGAGAGGAAGGTCGCGACCCAGATGGGGAATCAGGGCACCGCGCACCCGGGCTTCCGCAAGGGGATCGAGCTGATCCGCTCGGGCGAGATCGGCCAAATCCGCGAGCTTCACGTCTGGACCAATCGCCCGTTCAAGTACTGGAAGCAGTCGCCCGACATCGTCAGCCGCCCGCCCGAGATGCCCGTGCCGAGCAACCTCGCCTGGAAGCTCTGGCTCGGGCCGGCGAAGCCTCGCCCCTACAGCAAGGTGTACCACCCTCACGATTGGCGAGGCTTCTGGGATTTCGGCACCGGCGCAATGGGCGACATGGCCTGCCACACCACCAACCTGCCGTTCATGGCACTGAAGCTCGGCCTGCCGACCAAGGTCTCGGCCGAGAGCGCCGAGCTGAACGACGAGACTTACCCGGCCTGGGCCACGATCACCTACGAGTTCCCAGCCCGCGGCGACTTGCCGCCGGTCAAGCTCACCTGGTACGAAGGGGCCAAGGACGGCAAGCGTCACCTGCCTCCCGAGGCCCTCTTCCAGGGCCGCAAGGCGTCGGACTCCGGCTCGCTGCTCGTCGGCGACAAGGGCTCGATTTTCTCGCCCAGCGACTACGGTGCGGAGCAGGTCGTCCTCGGCAGGGACACGCCCTCGCCCGAGGAGAAGGCCAGGGCCAAGGGCGGCCCCAAGATCAACCATGATGAAATGCACAAGGCGGAATGGGTCAAGGCGATCAAGGAGAACAACCCCTCGATCGCCCGGTCCAACTTCGCCTACGCCGGCACCCTGACGGAGGCCATGCTCCTGGGCAACGTGGCCGTCCGGCTCAAGAAGCCGCTGGAATTTGACCCCTCCACCGGCCAGGTGACCAACTCCACCGAGGCCGCCCGGCTCATCAAGCCGGAGTTCGAACCCGGCTGGGGGCTTTGATCTCTCCGGTCGACGCATCGACGCGTAGGGTGCGGAGCCTCGCGGACCAACGGGACGCGAAGCTCCGCACCGAGGGTTGCACGCTGGATGCGACGGCCGTGCTTTGTGTCGGTGCGGAGGCTGCGAGGACGCGGCCTCCAGACCCTACCTACTCAAGCTGAGGCCGCCCCATGATCCCCGCCCTCGTGACCTGCCTGGCCTCCCTGCTCATCGTTGGCGACGCCCCCAAGCCTCGCCTCCTCTTTGATGGAAAGACCCTGGCAGGCTGGGAGAAGACCAGGGTCTACAAACCCGGCGAGGTCGTGGTCAAAGACGGCGCGATCGTCCTGGGCAAGGGCAACCGGATGACTGCGATCACATCCACGCTCAAGGATCTCCCGACATCCGACTATGAGCTGATCTACGAGGCCAGGCGTACCGAAGGCAACGACTTCTTCGCCGCGTGCACGTTCCCCGTCGGCAAATCATTCCTGACCTTCGTCAACGGCGGCTGGGGCAACTCGGTCACGGGCCTGTCCTCGCTCAATGGCTCCGACGCTTCCGAGAACGAGACCACGAAGTTCATCGACTACAAGAACGGCACGTGGTATCGCTTCAGGATCGTCGTCACCAACACCCACGTTCGCTGTTACGTGGATGACAAGGAAACCTGCTCGATCGTCCACGGCGAGCTGGAACTAAGCACCCGCATCGAGGTCCGCAGTTGCCAGCCCCTCGGATTCGCCAGCTTCGAGTCCGTCGGCCACATCCGCAACATCGTTCTGAAGTCGGGGGCGCGGTGACGCGGCCGAGCGGGCCGCGTCCACCGCACCGACGGGGGCGAATGCTCGAAGGGTGCGTTCGGGTCGGAATGGCGTGATGACGGTGCGGTGGACGCGAGTACGCGTCGCGGCGCAACCTACGGGGTAACCAGCACCTCGATCTTCGACGGATGCGCCTGCGATCGGTACAGCCGCTGCGTGGCCTTCCGGAAGTCGTCCGACTTGGCTTCGTAGATATTTACGAACGACTGCGGGTTGCGGTCGATCAGCGGGAACCAGCTCGACTGGACCTGCACCATCAGCTTGTGCCCCGGCCGGAAGGTGTGCAGGACGTCGTGAAGGGTGAACTCCACCTTCGTCACCTCGCCCGGCTTGAACGGCTTCGGGTCGGAATAGCTCTCCCGGAAACGGCCGCGCATCACGTCCCCCCGAAGCAATTGCTGAAACCCGCCCATCTTGACCCCGGTCGGGTTCGGTTCGGGGTCGGGCGTTTCGTTCGGGTAGACGTCGATCACCTTCACGACGAAATCCGAATCGGTGCCCGTCGTGCTCAGGTTCAGGGAAACCTTGATGGGACCGCCGATCGTCAGGTCGGCCTTCAGCTCGGGGGTCGAGTAAGTGAGCACATCCGGGCGCCGCGATGCGAATCGCTGGTCGGCGACCATGTACTCTCGGGCCATCCCGATGCTGATCTCGCCCTGGTAGGGCACGGGGTGCGCCGGGTCGCTGGTGTACTCGTCGAAGACCTCTTCGGACGCCGTGGGGGCCTGATCCTCGATCGCACCGTTCTCGGAGAGATAGAGCGACCTCGTGCGAGAGCCGCGCGGGGGCCAGGCGTCGAACTTCCGCCAGACGTTGGTGCCCGTCTCGAAGACGTTCGCCTCGGCCAGTTCGCCGTGGGGCGAGGGCTTCTGCTTGAGGACCCGGTTGAAGAACGCCAGCTCGATCTGCTCGCGGTAGGTCTGGCTGGTCTTCGAATTGAACGACACATGCCCGAGAGATGATCCGTCGTCCCGCGCCCACTGGCCGTGGAACCAGGGCCCCATCACCAGCCGATTCTTCTCCTTCGCCCCCGAGGCTTCCAGTGCCTTGTAGCATTCCAGGGCCCCGAAGTGGTTCTCGGCGTCGAACCAGCCTCCGACGGTCAGGACCTCGACCTCGGTATTCGTGACCTTCTTGAGGTGCGGCCGGAGGTTGCGGGCCTTCCACCAGTCGTCGTAGTTGGGGTGGGCCATGAGCTCGTTCCAGAACGCGACGTCTCCCTTGAAGAAGCGGGCGTCGGCCTGGTAGAGCGGGCCCATCCGGAGGAAGAAGTCGTAGCCGTCGGGCGTGCCGTGGTCGAACGGGAATTGAGTCGACTTGGTGATCGGCTCCGGCCGGGGATGTCCGAAGTTCGACATGAAATTGAAGCAGTGCGTGAGCATGAACGCACCGTTGTGGTGCCAGTCGTCCCCCACGAACCAGTCGATCACCGGCGCCTGGGGCGAGGCCGCCTTGAGGGCAGAGTGGCCGCTGAGGATCCCGCAGGCGGTATAGAATCCGGGGTAGGAGATGCCATACATCCCCACCTTTCCGTTGTGACCCTTCACGTTCTTGATGAGCCAGTCGATCGTGTCATAGGTGTCGGTGCTCTCGTCGATCCCGTCCGTGGCACCCTCGGGACGGACGTTCACATAGGTCCCCCCCGAGTTCCACCGGCCCCGGACATCCTGGTAGGCGAAGATGTAGCCTTCCTTGCCGAAGAGTGGGTTGGGGCCGAGGTCCGACTTGTACTGGTCGACCCCGTACGGCCGGACCGCATAGGGCGTTCGGGTCAGGAGGATGGGGTAGGGTTGCGTGCTATCCTTGGGGACGTAGACGGCCGTGAAAAGTTCCACCTTGTCCCGCATCGGGATCCGGAACTCATACTTGGTGTAACGCGCCTTCACTTCGTCGAGGCCCTGACCCCATGCCGGCGTCGGCAGGGTGCAGGCCAGGACGGCGATCCAGATCCACGACTTCGATCTTCGCACGGGAGCAGCTCCGGTTGGCGGAATGTTACGCGGCCGACCGGCGTCCGGCCCTGCCGAGTGCACCATAAAGGCCCCCGACTCGACCGGCAAGTCACCACCCCGCGCCGAAAAGGTTGGACGCGGTTGTTCCACAATGGTTCAATATCAATGTCGTCGCCGACGATCCCCACCCGGATAACACCCGCGCCTCCTCCTCCCGCCGCGGACCGAGGATCCCGCCATGAATCGAGCCCCGGCGCTCCTGGCTCTGTTGCTGGCGATGGTCCCGCTCGCGGACCCGGCCCGCGCCGCCGACCCGACGCCCGCGGCACTGTTCCGCGAGACCGTCCGCCCGATCCTGGCCCGGGAATGCTTCGGCTGCCACTCGTCCTCGGCGAAGTCCGTGAAGGCCGGCCTGAAACTCGATACGCACTCCGCCCGCCTGAAAGGCGGAGACAGCGGACCCGCCCTCGTGCCCGGCAAGCCCGCCGAGAGCCTGCTCCTCCAGGCCATCCGCCACGAGGATGGCATGGAAATGCCGCCCGGCAAGCCCAGGCTGGCCGAGAAGGACATCCAGGCCATCCGGATCTGGATCGAGCAGGGGGCCCCGGCCCCCGATGAAGCCGCGACAGCCGATGCTCAGAGTGACCCCCGTCGCCACTGGGCATTCCAGCCGGTGAAGCGGCCGGACCTGCCGGACGTCGCTCGCAAGGACTGGCCGCGCGGGGCGATCGACCGCTTCATCCTCGCCCGACTCGAATCAAAGAAATGGTCCCCTTCGCCCCCGGCGGACCGTCTCACCTGGCTCCGTCGCGTGACGTTCGACCTGACCGGCCTGCCGCCCACGCCCGAGGAACAGCAACAGTTTGTCAAGGATTCACGCCCCGATGCGTTCGAGCGGGTCGCCGACCGCCTGCTCGCCAGCCCCCGATACGGCGAACGCTGGGCGCAGCACTGGCTCGACCTGGTGAGGTTCGCCGAGTCCGAAGGGTACGAATATGACCGCCACATCCCCGACGCCTGGCGGTATCGCGACTACGTCATCGAGTCCCTGAACGCCGACAAACCCTACGATCGGTTCCTCACCGAGCAAATTGCCGGCGACGAAATCGCCCCCGACGACCCGACCTGTCAGGTCGCCACGGCCTTCCACAGACTCGGACCAGTCCGGCGCAACGCGGGCAACCCCGAGATCGCCCTGAGCCGGAACGAGGTCCTCACCGAGCGGACCGACATCATCGGCAGTGCCTTCCTCGGGCTGACGATCGGCTGTGCCCGCTGCCACAATCACAAGCTCGAACCCATCAGCCAGAAGGACTATTACCGGCTCCAGGCCTACCTCGCCGCCTCCGACGAGAACAACATCGCGCAGGCCAGCCAGGCCGAGCAGTCCGCCTGGAAGAAGGCGACCGAGGAGATCCAGGGTCAGATCAAGGAGATCCAGGCCAGGGCAAAGAAGGCATCCGGCGCGGCGAAGGAGAAGCTCTTCGAAGAGGCCGAGGCCCTGGAGACCCGCCTCCCCGCCCCGCCGGCGACGATCCCCGCGACGCGCAATGACATGAAAATCCGGACGATCGTTCATGTCCTCAAACGTGGCGAGTGGGAACGCAAGGGCGAGCCCGTCGGGCCGCGTCCGCCGGAGGTCCTGATCGCCGGAGGTTCGCCCGAACTGCCGGGCGAAACGCCCAACCCTCGCAGCCAACTGGCGTCGTGGATCGCTTCCCGCGACAACCCGCTGACCGCACGGGTTTACGTCAATCGCGTCTGGCAGCACCACTTCGGAACGGGACTCGTGCGGTCGGTCAACGATTTCGGCACCAAGGCCCAGCCGCCGAGCCATCCCGAATTGCTCGACTGGCTCGCGTCCGAGTTCGTCGCCGGCGGCTGGCGCATCAAGCCCATTCATCGGCTGATCATCCTGAGTTCGACGTATCGTCAGACGAGCAAGTCTTCGACGGATGATGAGCGGGCCGGGCTCGACCCCGAGAACCGGCTGCTCTGGCGAATGACGCGCCGGCGGCTCTCGGCCGAGGAAATCCGCGACGCGATGCTGATCGCCTCCGGGCGTCTGAATCTGAAACTCGGTGGCCCGAGCGTGATGATCCCCGTCGACAAGGAACTCGTGAACCTGCTCTACAAGCCGTCGCAATGGAAGGTGACGCCGGATGCCGCCGAGCACGACCGTCGCTCGATTTACCTGATGGGCAAGCGGAATCTCCGCCTGCCGTTCTTCGAGGTCTTCGATGCCCCGACCTTGCTGATTTCCTGCGGCCGGCGCGAGTCGAGCACCCACGCGCCCCAAGCCCTGGAAATGTTCAACGGCACGCTCGCGAACGACCTCGCATTGGCGTTCGCGAATCGCCTGGAGCGAGAGGGCGGGGGGAACGCCCACGCTGCTGTTGATCGGGCATTCCGGCTTGTGCTCGGCCGACGTCCCACCGACCGCGAGGCGTCCGCCTCGGCCCGGTTCCTCGAAACCCAGCCGCTGCGGGAATTCACGCTGGCCCTCTTCAACACGAATGGGTTCTTCTATGTTCCCTGAGCCCGACGCCCACAGCCGGCCCACTCGCACGCGACGGGAGTTCGTGCGCGACGGTTTCTGCGGCTTCGGCGGACTTGCACTGGCGTCCATGCTCGGGGAATCGACATGTGCCGGTACGTCACCGGCCGATCCGCTGGCGCCGAAGGCCCCGCACTTCCCCTCGCGGGCGAAGTCGGTGATCTTCCTGTTCATGGCCGGCGGCCCGAGCCACCTGGAGACCTTCGACCCCAAGCCGCTCCTGAACAAGCTCGAAGGCCAACCGATCCCGAAGGAGTTCGGCGAGGCCAAGTATCAGAACGTCAAGGGGACGTCGAAGCTGCTCGGCACGCTTCGGAAGTTCAAGAAGCACGGCCAGAGCGGCATCGAGGTCAGCGATCTCTTCCCCGAGATCGCTAGTTGCGTGGATGATCTGGCGATCATCCGTTCGTGCCACGGCGACATGGTCGTCCACTCGGCCGCCCAGTACGAACTGTTCTCCGGCCGGTTGGTCCCCGGGGCGCCGAGCATGGGATCCTGGATGGTCTACGGCCTCGGATCCGAGAGCCGTTCGCTCCCCTCGTACGTCGTCATGCCCGATCCCAAGGGGGCGCTCGAGGCCGGACAGCCCATGTACATGAATGGGTTCCTGCCCGCCGTATACCAGCCCACCATGTTCCGGCCGGGGGCGAGGCCGGTACTCAATCTCGAACTTCCCAAGGGCGTCAGTCGGGCGCAGCGATCGAAGACGCTCGAATTCCTGCGAGAGCTGAACCAGGCCGGGCCGGACCCGCTCGATGAGGAATTCTCCGCGCGGATGAACGCCTATGACCTGGCCTTCCGCATGCAGACCGAGGCCCCCGAGGTGCTCGACCTCTCGAAGGAGAGCGACGAGACGCGTGAACTCTACGGCATCGGCCGCGAGCCCACGAACGACTACGGCCGCCGTTGCCTGATGGCCCGCAAGCTCGTCGAGAAGGGCGTCCGGTTCGTCTGCGTCGTCTCCGGCGGCGGGCCCGGCAACATGCAGTGGGACGCCCACAGCGACGTGGAGGAGAATCACCACCGCAAGGCCGCCGAGACCGATCGGCCGGTCGCGGGCTTGCTGAAGGATTTGAAGAGGCGTGGGCTCTTGGATGAGACGCTCGTCCTCTGGGGTGGGGAGTTCGGCCGTTCGCCCCAGGCCGAATCCGGCCGCGGCCGTGACCATCATAACCTCGGCTTCAGCATGTGGATGGCCGGCGGCGGGGTGAAGGGGGGGCAGGTGATCGGGAGCACCGATGCCATCGGCCTCCGCGCGCTCGAGCGACCATGCCACTTCCGCGACATCCACGCCACGATCCTCCACCTGCTCGGCCTCGACCAGAACAAGCTGACATATCCTCACCTCGGACGCGACGAACGCCTGACATTCGTCGAAGGTAAACTCATCCGAGAACTCGTCTGAGCCCGTCTGGGTCCGGATTCGGAGCCTCCCCGATGTATGTCGCCGCCATCCTGCTTGCGCTCACACTCTCGGCCGATGCCCCCGTCGGCTCGACAAGGCTGCCGCGCGAGAATCTCCTCCTCTACCGCAGCGAAGACGGCAAGGCACGCGAGGTCCGTTCAACAGACGACTGGCTCAAGCGGCGGACCGAGGTTGTTAAGGCGATGGAGTCGGTGATGGGTCGGCTTCCCGGCGCGGAGAAGCGTTGCCCCCTCAGCATGCAGGAAAAAGAAACCGTCGATTGCGGCAACTATGTTCGCAAGCTGATCACTTACCGCTCCGAGCCCGGCAGCGACGTCCCGGCCTATCTGTGCATCCCGAAGTCGCTCCTCGACGGCTCCCGGAAGTCGGCGAAGGGAATCCTCTGCCTGCACGGGACGGACAATGTCATCGGCCACGGCACGGTCGTCGGCCTCGGACGGGCCAACCGCCAATATGCTGCTGAGCTGGCCGAGAAGGGCTTCGTGACACTCTCACCGAATTACCCTCTCCTGGCGAAGTATCAGCCCGACCTGAGGGCCCTCGGATGGGAGAGCGGCAGTCTCAAGGCCGTCTGGGACAACATCCGGGGGATCGACCTGCTTGAGACCTTGCCCTACATCGAGAAGGGAACATTCGGCGCGATCGGCCACTCGCTCGGCGGGCACAACTCGGTCTACACGGCCGTGTTCGAGCCACGAATCAAATCCGTGGTTTCGAGCTGCGGCCTCGATTCCTACCTCGATTATTACGACGGCAACGAGAAGAACTGGTACCCCGAGAAGGGCTGGTGCCAGACCCGCTACATGCGGAAACTCGCCGGGTTCCGCGGTCATCTGCAGGACATCCCGTTCGATTTTCACGAGATGATCGGCGCGCTGGCCCCGAGGAATGTTTTGATCATCGCGCCATTGAAAGATCACAATTTCCGCTCTGCCAGCGTCGATCGGATCGTCGAGGCGGCCCGGCCGATCTATCGGCTCTACGGCCATACGGACCGGCTGCGCGTCGAGCATCCCGACTGCGAGCACGATTTTCCCACGCCGATGCGCCAGAACGCGTATCGTTTCCTGGCGGAAACCCTCGGCAGCAGCGGCAAGGATTGATAGACGCATCCATCGACCATGTGTCGAGCCCGATATGGCCCTCCCCATGCAATATACGACAGGCTTGCCATGGCTCACTCGATGTTTACTGGCGCCATTTATGCTCGCCATGGGCCTGAGCGCGGCCCGGGGGCAGTCGCCCGTCCGGTTCTCCGAGGACATCCAGCCGGTTTTGAAGGCCCGTTGCGTGGCCTGCCACGGCCCGGCGAAGTCGGAAGGCAAGCTCGATCTGAGCACCCCGAAGGGCATCCTCAAGGGGGGCAAGCAGGGCCCGGCGATCCGGCCGCACGATGCGGACGAGAGCCTGCTCTGGCAGCGCATCGAAGACGATGAGATGCCGCCGAAGCATCCGCTCCCCGAGGCCGAGAAGGCCCGGATCAAGGAGTGGATCGCGGGCGGTGCGGGCGGCCTCGAACGATCGGCGGCGAATGATGAGGTCCACTGGTCATTCCGGCCGCTGCGACGCCCGGCCCTACCCGTAGTGGCCCGGGCGGAGTTGATCGAGAACCCCATTGACCGCTTCGTCGAGTCAACGCTGGAGCATGAGTCGAGCCAGCTCGCCGGGATGGCCGATCGGCAGCGGATCCTCAGACGGGTCGCGCTCGGCGTGACAGGTCTCCCCCCGACTACGGCCGAGCGGGCGGCTTTCCTCTCGGATCGATCGCCTGAGGCCTATGAGCGGATGGTTGATCATTATCTCAGCCGACCGGGCTACGGCGAGCGATGGGGCAGGTTCTGGCTCGATGGAGCAGGCTACGCCGACTCCAATGGATACTTCAACGCCGACAGCGACCGGCCGCTCGCCTATCGCTATCGCGATTACGTGATCCGTTCTTTGAACGTCGACAAGCCCTTCGACCGCTTCCTCGCCGAGCAGCTCGCGGGAGATGAGCTCGCGGGTTTCAAAACCGGTGGCTCGGCCACTCCCGAACAGATCGAGCTGTTGACGGCGACGCACTTCCTTCGCAACGGTCAGGATGGGTCGGGCGAGAGCGACGGAAATCCCGATGAACGCCGGGTCGATCGGTACACCGCGCTTGAAACGTGCCAGCAGATCATCGGCAGTTCGATCCTGGGGCTGACCATTCAGTGTGCGAAGTGTCATGCTCATAAATTCGAGCCGATCACTCATGAGGATTATTATCGGTTCCAGGCCATCCTCTACCCCGCCTTCCCTGCGAACCATCCCGACCTATGGGTGAAGCCGCAGGAGCGGATCATTCACGCCCCCACCTCGGAGGAAAAATCCTACGTCGAGCGAGAAAGCAAGTCGCTCGATGAAGAACTCGTCAAACTACGCGATGAGGCGAAGCGATGGGTGGCGAATCATCGCCCGCGAGGCGAGGTGATTTTCCGCGATAACTTCGATGGCCCTGGCGCCCTGACAGACCGCTGGAGCAACACGGCGCCAGGCGATGGTGCACCCGGCGGCAAACCTCCCGTGACGATCGACGGCCCGAAGGGGCCGTCCGTCAGGATCCGCGACGGCCGGCTTGAGATTCTATCGGCCGAGACGTTGGACAGTTGGATCGTCACGAAGCAATCATTCGACTGGTCCCCGGACGTCGAGGGCGAGGCCATTCAGGTGACCTTCGACCTCGTGGCGAACAGCCTGGGCGGAAGCCAACCCGCCGAGCGGATGGGCTACTTCCTGGCCGCCCGTGATTTCGACGACTCCACGGCGGAGACCGGCGGTAACATCCTCGTCGACGGCCATCCGGACGGGCCTTCGTCCGTCGTCGCCGACTATCCTGGCAAAGACCAGAGGCCCATCCGCTCCATCGGATCGACTGGCTACCGGCCTGGCCGTAACTATGGCGTCCGGGTCACGAATATCGGGAAGAGCAAGTTTCGACTTGAGCACATGGTTGACGGTGTGCCGGAGTCCAATTCGATCGAGGTAACCAGTAACGACCTACCCATCGGTTCGTTCGGCTTCGAGTTCCATCGGGACCGCAGCTTCGTCGTCGACCACATCGTCGTGGAACGCATCCCGACAAGGCTCATCCCGGAGTTCGCGGAGTTCTCGCGCCAGCGAGGAGAACGCGGCAAGTCGCTGGAGGCCCTGGAATCGAGGCGGAAGGAACTGGAAAAGAATCCTCCGGGGCGGATCGCCTGGGTGACAGACCGCTCCGCGTCGCCGCCCGAGACCAAGCTGCTTCTCCGCGGCGATTACGGCAAACCCGGCGCGACCCAACCCCCCGCACCCCTGTCGGCGCTGGGCTCGAAGGATCGCGTTTTCGGCGGGAAATCGGGGGCTGCTTCCGTATCCACGGGCCGCCGCCTCGAATTCGCCCGCTGGCTGACTGATCCCCGTGAGCGTGCCTCCGGCCTGGTGGCGCGGGTCCAGGTGAACCGAATCTGGCAGTCGTATTTCGGCGAAGGCATCGTTTCGACCTCGGAAAATCTCGGGATGAGCGGAGCGACGCCCACTCATCCCGAACTGCTTGACTGGCTGGCCTACGAGTTCGTCCGATCGGGGTGGAGTTTCAAGCACGTTCATCGTTTGATCCTTCAAAGTCGCACATTTCGACAGGCGAGCGATTCGGCGATTGCCGGTCCGAGGTACGCGGGTTTCCCGTCGAGGAGGCTGGAAGCGGAGGCGATCCGCGATGCCATGCTCGCGGTCAGTGGAGAACTGGATCCCTCGTTTGGCGGCCCCTATGTGCCAGTGCAGGTCGCCGACGACGGCGCGGTGGGCATCGCCGAGGCGGCGCCCGGGGCAAAGCGGCGGTCGGTCTATCTGCAGAGCCGACGCTCTCAGGTGATCAGCCTGCTCCAGGTGTTCGACTCACCTTCAATCGTCTTCAATTCGATCCGTCGAGGCCGGACCGCGATGCCGCTCCAGTCCCTAACGCTGCTGAATTCGGAGTTTGCCCGGGCCCGATCCAGTGCATTCGCGGGGCGAATTCTCCGAAGGCATCGGAGCGCTGAGGATCGAATCGAAGCCGTCTATCTCGCGGCATTCGGGCGATCGCCGACGCCCTCCGAGCGGCGGAACTCCTCCGCATTTCTTGATTCTCAGTTGCAAGCCTACTCGGGCAAGGCCGAAGCCGAATTGCGGGCATGGTCCGACTTCTGCCAGGCCATCCTGATCAGTAACGAATTCCTCTATCTCGACTGAACGAAGCGACGGGAGCGTGGACGATGTCGGAGCAACTCGCGTCGATTCGTGATTCGGTGACCCGCCGCGCCTTTTTGAATCGCTACGCAGGTAGCCTCGGAGGTCTGGCCCTGGCCCATCTGCTCGGCGAGGGGGCGACAGCCCGTGCGGGCGATCCGCAGTCGAAACGGAAGCCGGGGCGAGCGAAGTCGGTCATCTGCCTGTTCCAGCACGGCGGCCCGAGCCAGATGGACCTCTTCGACGCCAAGCCGGCGTTGCAGAAGTACCACGGCAAGTCGTACCCGGCGGGGCCACTGGAGACGCATTTCGACAAGCAGCAAGGGAACGTGCTCGGCAGCCCCTACAAGTTCCGGAAGCACGGCCAGAGTGGCATCGAGCTGTGTGAACTCTTGCCTCACACCTCGAAGATTGTAGATCGGATGACGATGATCCGCTCGATGATGACCGAGTCGGTGGATCACGAGGCGGCCCTACGACTCATCCACACCGGCAGGTTCCTCGCCGGTATGCCCGTGATGGGCTCGTGGGTGGTGTACGGCCTCGGGACAATGAACGCGAATCTGCCCGCTTATGTCGTGCTGACCGACCCCGGCGGCCTGCCGATCGACGGCGAGCGAAACTGGTCATCGGGCTGGATGCCGGCGATCTATCAGGGGACCGCTTTCCGCGCCGGTGTGGCCCCGGTGCTCGACCTGAAGACCCCGGTCGACGTCACGGAGGATGCTCGTGCCAACCAATTGAAATTCCTGAATGGATTGAATCAGAACCATCTCGCCAGGCACCCGGGCAACACCGATCTGGAGGCCCGACTCAAGAACTTCGAGACGGCCGCGCGGATGCAGACGACGGTGCCCCAACTGCTCGATCTCGGGAACGAGTCGAAGGAGACGAAGGCACTCTACGGGCTCGACAATCCGACCACCGCCGAGTACGGCCGACGCTGCCTGCTCGCGCGTCGGCTGGTCGAGAACGGGGTCCGATTCGTCCAGCTTTACATGAAGGGGCAGCCCTGGGATACCCACAGCAAGAACGCCGAGAGCCTCAAGGGGCTCTGCGCGACGACCGATCAGCCGAGCGCGGCGCTTGTGCTCGACTTGGAGCGGCGGGGGATGCTCGACGACACGATCGTCATCTGGACCGGCGAATTCGGCCGACTGCCGGTTTCGCAGGGGACCGACGGCCGAGACCATAATCGCCACGCATTCACGACATGGATCGCGGGGGGCGGATTCAAGCGAGGCTATGTCCACGGGGCGACGGATGAGTTCGGCTACAAGGCGGTGCAGGACGTGGTCAACGTCCACGACCTGCACGCCACCCTGCTGCACGACCTCGGCATCGACCACCGGGCCCTGTCGCTGCCCTACGACGGCCGCGAGACGAGCCTGACGGATGCGGATGTGACGGGAGCCAGGATCGTCGATGCGTTGCTGGGCTGATGCTCAGCGATAGATCAGATATTTCGAGCGGACCTCCAGGAACGCGTCGAGGTCGGCGTTCGCCGCCTGTCGGAATGGGCCGAAGGGCTTGCCGGTGATGAGCGCCTCGTAGGTGTCGCGATCGCCGAGAAATTCGAGGAAACGCTTGGGTTGCCAGGTCTTCGGGTAGAGCTTGCGGAGCGTCCAGGCCATGCCGAGGCCGACGTCGATCGGGTCGAACGTATCGACGTCCGTAATCATGATCAGGACGCCATTGCAGCGCTCCCCCTTGAATTGACGCTCGGACGGGGAGAATGTGTTCGGCAGGAATCGGACGCCTGACAGGTTGAGCTCGTTGAGGGCCTTCGACCACTGCCGGGCTTCGATCCAGGGAGCACCGACGCGTTCGAAGGGGGTGTCGGTGCCACGCCCGGTCGCCAGGTTCGTGGCCTCCAGCAGCCCGATGCCGGGGTAGAGCAGGGCTTCCGTGAGGCTCCGCATGTTGGGCGAGGGGTTCACCCAGGCGAGGCCGGTGCGGTCGTAGAGGTCGCCCCGACGCCAGCCCTCGCACGGGACCACGGTCAGCTCCGCATCGACGAAACGCTCCTTGTTGAACATCCTGGCGAGTTCGCCGACCGTCATGCCATGCCGGACGGGCAGGGCGTGGAAGGCAATGAACGAAGGATAATCCACGTCGCGGACCGGCCCGCCCACGGCCACTCCGCCGATCGGATTCGGGCGGTCGAGGACAATGAGCGGCAGCTTGTTCTCGCGGGCGGCCTGGAGCACGAGGCCCATGGTGCTGATGTACGTATAGAATCGCGTGCCGATATCCTGAATGTCGTAGACGATGATGTCGACGCCCTTGAGGGTCTCGGCCGTCGGTTTGCGGGTCTTGCCGTAGAGGCTGTAGATCGGCAGCCCGGTCTTCTCATCCTTCGAGTCTCCTACCTCCTTGTCCACGAGACCGCGGATACCGTGTTCGGGGCTGAAGAGCGTCACGAGCCTGACACCCGGCGCATTGAACAGGACATCAATCGTCGATTCACCGTCTATGGTGCGGCCGGTGTGGTTCGTGACCAGGGCGACGCGTTTCCCCTGGAGTAGGTCGAACTTCCGGCGTTTGAGGACGTCGATCCCGCAGGCCACTTCCCTGACCGCCGGTCTCGTCTGCGCCAGCCGGATTTCGGATACGGCTGGTTGTTCCGATGGCCTGGGAGACGCATCGACGATGGACGAGGCGACGATGGTCGCGACCTCGGCCCGCACCGGGGTCGCGTTGCCGCGTCCTGAGGGGTGCAGGCGATTCGAGAGGATGACGACGAATGTGTCGGTCTCCGGATCGACCCAGAGGCTCGTTCCGGTGAATCCGGTGTGGCCATAGCCGTTGGGGCCGAACAGCGAGCCGCGCGGGGCACTATAGCTTGTATCGACGTCCCAGCCGAGGCCCCGGCGCTCATGGGAGGGCGTCCCGGCCGCGTCGGTCATGGCTCGCACAGTGAGCGCCGAGAGCAGCTGGTGACCATTCGGGGCGAGGCCGCCGCGGAGTAACGTCTGGGCGTAAATTGCCACGTCGTCGGCCGTGCTGAAGAGGCCCGCGTGGCCCGCGACCCCGCCCAGCGCACGGGCCCGGGGGTCATGGACGATGCCTTGGAGCCACTCCCCCTTCTCCTTCTCGGTCGGGGCAGCGGTGTCTTTCTTCGAAGGCTGATAACCGCTCCGGCCCATGCCGAGGGGCTGGAAGATCTCTTCACGCACGAATTGGTCGAGCGGCTTTCCGGAGACGATCTCGACGATCCGGCCGAGGACCAGGAAGCCGACATCCGAATAAACGAACTTCTCATCTAGGCCCGACTGGAGCGGCAACGCATTGATGCGCTGCCATGCCTTTTCGGGACCATCGAGGTAATCGACGAGGGCGTTGTCGGGGATCAGGCCGGCGCGGTGGCGGAGGAGTTGTTCGATGGTCGTCCGGCCCTTGCCGTTGGCGGAGTAGCCGGGGATGTACTTGCTGACGGGGTCGGAGAGGCGGATTTGCCCGCGCTCGATGAGCAGCATGATCGCCGTGGCCGTGGCCATCGGCTTGGTGAGCGAGGCCATGTCGAAGAGCGTGTCCCTGGTCATCGGCTCGGGATTCGGCTCGACGGCCCGCTGGCCATAGGTCTTCACGAAAGCAATCTTCCCGCGCCTGCCGATGAGGACGACGGCCCCGGGGATTTCCTTGCGGGCGATGGCCTTCTGGACGGCGCCATCGATCCGCGCGAGTCGGGACGCGTCGAGGCCGACGGATTCCGGTGCGGCCTCGGGGAGTTGCGCGTTCGCCAGGCCGGCAGCCAGCAGCCAGCAGCCAGCGGTGAGGATGGATCGTCGCATGTTAATATTCAAGGTTGCTCAGGCTTGAGTGGGGCGGGGGAGCAGCGACTGGGTGAGCAGGCCGACGAGGACGACCGTGCTCGACCCGACGGGGGCGTACCAGGGGTAGGCGACCTTGGTGCCGAAGTAGAGGTAGGACACCAGGGCGATGCCGGCGATCATGCCGACGAACGCCCCGGCCTGGCCGACGTTTTTCGTCCAGATGCCGAGCAGGAAGATGCCGAGCAAGATGCCGGTTACGAACGAGGCGACCTGGAGTGCCGCGTCGATCACGCTCTGGTCGAGGCCGCGCGAGGCGGCGAGGGCGACGCCCATCACGACCAGGCCCCAGACGCCTGTCAGGACCTTCGACAGGATGAGGAGGCGTCGCTCGTCGGTCTGCGGGAAGATCGGACGGTAGAGGTCGTTGATGGTCGAGGAGGCCGAGGCGCTCAGGGCGCCCGAGAGCGTGCTCATGGTGACGGAGAAGATGGCCGCGATCACGAGGCCGAGCAACCCATTCGGGAGGTAGTGGATGATGAAGTAAGCGAACTCCTGGTCCTTGCTCATGCCGCCTGTCGGGGGCTCGACCTTGTACAGCGACCACAGCCCCACGCCGATAAAAAGGAAGAGGGCGAACTGGGCGAGTATGACGAAGCCGCTGACGATCAAGGCGCCGCCGGCCTGCTTCTGCGAGCGGGCCGTGAGATAGCGCTGGACCATCATCTGGTCGACGCCGTGCGTGGCCGTGTCGAGCACGAGCCCGCCGATGACACCGGCCCAGAACGTATAAGGGATGGTAAGATCGGTGGAGAAGTTGAAGATCCGGAACTTGCCCGCGGCCTGGGCCTGTTCCACGATGGCCCCGATGCCGCCGGGGATCTTGCCCACGAGGATCTGGAGGGCGAAGAAGGCCCCGAACAGGTACACGGCGAACTGGATCACGTCGATCCAGACGACGGCCTTGATGCCGCCGAACAGGGTATAAACAATCGTGGCGACGCCGATGACGACGATCGACGCCGGCATCCCCCACCCGGTGATGACCTGGAGCACCTTGGCGGCAAGGAACAGCCGCAGGCCGGAGGCGAGCATCCGGGTGACGAGGAAGAGGATCGACGCCGCTTTCTGCGTGGCGCCGCCGAATCGCTCCTGAAGCACCTGATAGGCGGTGAAGATCTCGCCGCGAAAGAAGCTCGGCAGGAGGACATAGGTGACGACGATCCGAGCCAGGATGTAGCCCATCGCCAGTTGCAGGAATGTGAAATCGCCCCGATATCCCACGCCGGGCACGCTCAGGAACGTGACCGCGCTCGTCTCCGTGGCGACGATCGAGATCATCACGGCCCAGGCTGGGATGTTGCTCTCGCCGAGGAAGTAGCCCTTCAGCCCGTGGGCGGATGCCCCCGCGCCGATGCGGGCGCCGATGACGAGGCAGCCGACGACGTAGGCCGCGATCACGGCGTAATCGAGGAGGTTCAGGCTCATGCGCGGTCGAAGTCCAGGTGCGGTTAAGGGTTGCGGCTGGGGCGAATTCGGCCCACTGTAACGGCCTGATCTCGAACATTCCAGCCGCCAGCACTCGTCCGACCTGGCCGCTAGGAGAGAATCTCGCTCACGACCCGGCCGTGGACGTCGGTCAGTCGGAAGTCACGGCCGCTGTAGCGATAGGTGAGCTTCTCGTGATCCAGGCCGAGAATGTGGAGGATTGTGGCGTGGAGGTCGTGCATGTGGACCTTGTCCTCGACCGCGAAGTGGCCGAACTCGTCGGTCGCGCCGTGGGTGTGGCCGGCCTTGACCCCCGCACCGGCGAGCCAGACCGTGAAGCCCGAGGGATTGTGGTCGCGGCCGGTGCCGTTCTTCTCGGCGTAGGGGGTCCGGCCGAACTCGCTGCCCCACCAGATGAGGGTGTCTTCGAGCAGGCCATGGGCTTTCAGGTCGGCGAGGAGCCCGGCGATCGGTTTGTCCACCGCCTTCGCATGCCTTGCATGCTTGGGCATGTCGGAATGTTGATCCCAGGCCGGGTTGGCGGTGCCATCGCCGTAGGTCACCTGAACGAACCTCACGCCGGCCTCGCACATCCGGCGGGCGAGCAGGCACTGTTTGCCGAAGTTGTCGGTCTCGGGCTCGCCGATGCCGTAGAGGGAGCGGGTGGCCTTCGACTCGCGTGAGAGATCAAGCACGTCGGGGGCCTCGCCTTGCATCCGCCAGGCGAGTTCGTACGACGAGACGACGGCCTCCAGCTCGGAATCGCCCGGATGGCTGCGGAGCTGTTCGGCGTTCAGGCGACGGAGCAGGTCGAGCTCGCGGCGTCGGTCGTCGACCGACTGGGAGCCGTTCGCGAGATTGCGGATGGTGGCGTCGGCCGCGGGCGCCCCGGCCTTGCCGAGTGCGGTGCCCTGGTAGACGGCGGGCAGGAAGGCGTTGCCGTAGTTGCGGGCCCCGCCGTTGCCGCTGGACGGCGCGATCGACACGAAGCCGGGGAGATTCTGGTTCTCCGTCCCCAGACCGTAGAGGATCCAGGAACCCATCGAGGGCCGGATAGAATTGGCCGCGCCGCAGTGCAGGAAGAGGGTGGAGGGGCCGTGGGCCACGCCCTCCGTGTGCATCGAGTGGATCAGGCAGAAATCATCGATGTGCTTGTTCATTTCGGGGAAGAGTTCGGATCCCCATCGCCCGGTCTGGCCGTGCCGGGCAAATTTCCAGAGCGGCTTCATCACGCGCTGGGAGGAGCCCTTCTTTCCCGTGTTGGCGATGACCCGCGCATCGTCGAACCCGAACCTCTTGCCGTCGTCGCGGATCAGGCGGGGCTTGTAGTCGAACGAATCGACCTGACTCACGCCGCCCTGCATGAAGATAAAAATGATCCGCTTCGCCTTCGGGACATGCTGCGGCCGGCGGGGAGCGAGCGGGTTCGGGGACGAGTCAGCGTCGGCTTGACTGGCCGTTCCCGCGAACGCGAGGTAGCCGAAGCCGCAGGCGGCCGACTTCAGGGCGTCCCGGCGGCGGAGATTCTGGATGTCCACGGGCCGACCTCCGGTGTTCGATCAATCAATGTATCGGAAATCGAGCGAGCCGATCAGGGCCTGGCAGAGCAGAGCCAGGTCCGGGTCGTCTCCCTGCGAATCGGCCAGGAACCTGGCTGCGACATCGCGTTCACGGCCGGTCGGGGCACGGCCCAGGATCAGGCGGTAGGCCTGCGAGATCCGCTCATCGTCCGAGTTCGCGCCCGAACCGGCCCGCTTCGCGATTGCCCTGGCCTGGTCGATGACGAAGGGGTTGTTGAGCAGGAAGAGGGCCTGGGGGGCGACGGTGCTGACGTCGCGACGGCCGACGACCATGCTCGGGTCGGCGAAGTCGAAGACCTCGTAAATCGGCGGGAGCGCATTGCGGAAGACCGGCAGATAGACCGAGCGCCGCTTGCTGGTGTGCTGATATCCGTAGTCGGCCGCGAGATCGGCGGGGAAGTCGGGGCCGCCGGCCTTGAGGTCGAGCTCGCCGCTGGCAGCGAGCAGGGCGTCGCGGATGCATTCGGCGTCGAGGCGTCGACGATTCATCCGCCAACGAAGGCGATTCTCGGGATCGATCGAGCGGGCGTCGGGCCGGTCGTCGCTGGCGAGCTGGTACGCGCGGGACGTCACGATTGAACGGATCAACGACTTGGTTGACCAGCCATCCCTCATGAACCGGACCGCGAGGTGGTCGAGCAACTCGCGGTGCGACGGGGCCTCTCCCGTGCTGCCGAAGTTGTCGGTGGTCCGTACCAGGCCGTCGCCCATCAGCCAGTGCCACACCCGGTTGACGTAGACCCGGGCCGTGAGGGGATTCTCCGGCGAGGCCAGCCAACCGGCGAACTGGACGCGACCGCTTTGCGTGCTTGGAAACGCGGGCATCCTACGTGATGCCACGCCCAACACCCCGCGCGGGGCGGTCTCGCCCAGGTTATGCACAGTGCCTCGAATGTGGATGCGGGCATCCTCGATCTTCGACTCCTCGACGACCGAGATCACCTTCTCCCTGCGGGGTGCCGTGGCCTTGAGTGCCTTGAGTTCGGCCTCGAGCGACCTGAGCACCTTCGCCTCGGTTTCCACCCTGGCCTTCGGCTTCTCACCGTCGGAGACGCCGGCACCGGCGGGCCGGAAGATGACGGCGTCGGGGGTGACGTGGCCCTTCGTACCCTCGTTGGAGACGATCACGAAGCCCTGGCCGTTCTTCTCGAAGCGGTACTGCCCGAGCGAGATGAAGCGGCCGTCGATCGGCGGCGGGGCGACCATGTCGACGTTGACGGACTTCTCGCCGTCCGCGCTCATGATCGTCACGGGTACAGACTTCGATCGGTTGCCGCCGGGTGAGTAGGCGAGCCAGACATCGTAACGTCCCGACGCCTTCAGGTCGGGCTGGAATGTGACGGTCTTGGTGCCCTTGTCGGAATCGAGGTCGTGGATATATCCGGAGCCGATGTAGGTCTTCGCGTGCTGCGACGGCTTCCACTCGCCGACGAGCCTCGCCTGAACATCGTCGACCACGATGCCTGGGATCGCATCCGCGGCGAGCGGCCCGGGCGCGGCGCTGGCCTTGCCCGAGGACGCGAGTCGGGCCCGTTCGGACTTGATCCGGGCTTCGAGGCCGGCGATGGCCTTCTCGGCCTTCGCGACGGCCGCCTCGCGATCGGGCGGGAGCGGCAGGTCGACCTCGATCCACCTCGAGACGTTCGCATGTTCCATCGCCCTGGCGTTGCGGAAGACGCCGGCGATGGCGTAGTAATCCTTCGTGGGGATGGGGTCGAACTTGTGGTCATGGCAGCGGGCGCATCCGATCGTCTGGCCCAGGAACGCCTTGCCGATCGTGTCGATCTGCTCATCGACCACGTCCATCCGGAGCTGGGCCTTGTCCTGCTCCTCGAGGTTCGAGTTGCCCAGGGCGAGGAAGGTGGTGGCAACGAGCTGGCGGCGCTTCTCCTCGAGGGATTGGGAAGTCATCAGGTCGCCCGCGACCTGCTCGCGGACGAAGCGGTCGAAGGGGACATCTTTCTGGAAGGATTCGATGACGTAGTCGCGGTAGCGCCATGCGTCGGGCAGGACGAATCCCCGCAAGGTCAAGGAATCGGCATAGCGGACCACGTCGAGCCAGTGACGCCCCCAGCGCTCGCCGAAGCGGGGCGAGGCGAGGAGACGGCCCACGAGCCTTTCATAGGCATCGGCAGATCGGTCGGCCAGGAAGGCGTCGATTTCGTCGGGGGTCGGAGGCAGGCCGGTGAGGTCGTACGACAGGCGACGGATCAAGGTAACTCGATCTGCGTCTCGGTTCGGCCGGACCCCCTTCGCCTCCATCGCGGCCAGAAGGAACCGGTCGATCTCGCCGCGCGGCCAGGCCGGGTCGCTCACGCTCGGGGCCGGCGCGTCGATCGGATCGCGGTAGGCCCAGAATCGGCGACCGGCCTCGATGTCGATGCCCGTGCGTTTCTCGGCCGAGCCTGTGCGTGGATCGGCTGCACCAAGGGCAATCCAGCGCTCGAAGTCGGCGACGACGCTCGCGGGCAGCTTGCCCCTGGGCGGCATCGACACTCCCTCGTACTTGAGGGCGTCGATGAGGAGGCTCTCGCCGGGCTTGCCCGGGACCAGGGCGGGGCCCGAGTCGCCCCCCTTGAGGAGCCCTTCCTTCGTATCCAGGAGGAGGCCGCCCTTGATGCTTTTTGCACCCGAGGCGTGGCAGCCGTAACACTCCTTGACCAGGACGGGCCGGATCTTCTGCTCGAAATGCGACAGCCCGACGTCGTCGGCCCGGGCGGTCGACGCGAAAAGGCCGAGCGATGCGATCAACAGCGGGAATCGACCGGGGCGGGGCATGCTGGGGTGTCCGATGGTGGAGGAGGGTCGGACCATGCGGGGGCGATCAGGGGTCGAGATGCTACAGTATAGATCGACGGGCCGGGTTTCCCCAGGGAAAAAGCGGGCTCAGTACTTGATACGGTAGAAGATCGTCTTGATCAGTTCGTTGAGGTAGAAGATCTGGCCGTCCTCGTTCCGGTACCAGTTGTCCTCATTGAACCTGGGATGCTCGGCGGCGGCCATGTGAAAGGTGATGGATGGGTCGTTGAATGTGCGCCGGAAGATCCATCGGGCGCGGGCGGTGTGGAAGCCGGTTGTGACGACGGTCACGGACTTCCAGGCCTTGCCCTCGGCCTCCCACTCCTTCTCGATCCGCTGGGCCTCATCCCGGGTGCTCGCGACATTCCCGTTCAGGACCGTGATGGCCGAGGCGGGGACGCCGGACTCGATGAGCATGTCGCGGGTGCGTTCGGATTCGTGGACCAGGTCGTCCGGGCCGCCGACGATCTGGCAGAAGACAATGCGCGGCGCAATCTTGCGATGAAAGAGGTCGGCGGCCAGCTTCGGGCGGTGACTGGCCCCCCCGAGCAGGATGACGATCGCGTCGGACGGCTCGGGGTCGTTGACACGGAAGGCCTGGGCGAACCCCACGAGGGCGGGCTTGTGGAACACTACCAAACCACCGAGGAGGCCGGCCGCCAGGCCGAGTCGGAGAAACCAGCGCTTCAGGAACGGGAGGAGTGGACGACCTGCGGCGGGGTAGAAGGGCCCTTGGGTGACATTCCAGGGAGTGTCCGACATGCACCCACCCTTGAGATCGTGACCTGACCGCGTACCATGCCCTTGGGACATCCTGCTCCGGATGTGTCAACGAGTTTACACGAACGATCGCCTCCCGGAACACTTGACAGACGGGTCGGTGACGCGAGAAATCACTCTAGTCCGGTCCCGTCGGGTTGGGTGACCTTGACACTCGGGGGGGTAAAGTCGAAAAACTCCAGAGGGGACGACGATCGACTCAAGTCGGGCGCGATTTCTCGGCAGACAGGAGTCAGGTGTGCCCATGATCTTGGCAACTACGTGATGAGGCGACGAGCGATGGCGGCCTCGGCCCGGACGGTCTATGACGATTCCAGGCAATGTTGTGGGTGTTCCGCGTGTTCAGGCGGGGCAACATTGTGTGAAAACGAGCGGCGGTCTGATGTTTGCGGTGTCCATTTCTCGCCTGCGAGTCGTAACGAACTGAGCCAAGTGTCGGTCCGGATGAGATGACCGGCGGCGGAGCCTCGAACGATCCGATCCCGAACTTCTCCATCGGTCCGCGTGTCCAGTTGGCAAGGATCGGGGAGATTGGTCGAAGACACAGATGAGGGCCAGTGTTGAGGCTGGGCAACATGGACGGGGATTGTCAAAAAATTCCCCCGAAATGAACTGAGGCGATGGTTCGGATCGTATTCTTAAGTGGAGCGGGCAGCGTGTATGGCCGCTCCGGGCCAAGGACTGGGCCGTCCTCCACAATCGTAGATTAGGGGCTCGCCATGATGATGAAACTGGCCGAAACCCAGCTCTGGCAGCGGAACCTTGCGTCGCTGATCAGGTCGGGTCTGTTCTCGAAGGCCGAGATGGGCGAGTTGAATGGCCTCTATACGGTCTACGGCGTCTACCCCGACGGTTCCCGCTCGGCGGTCCTCGCCAAGTATGCCGACATCAGGCGCGCCCAGGATGCCGCCGAGCTGGCGAATCACCTCGCCCACTCGGCGGAGTCGAACCTGAACTGAGATCCGATTGTCGAAACGCCCCGCGCCTCGACCCGGCAGGCCGAGACGCGGACCACGATACGAACCGTCGCCCCCCGCTCAAAACGCCCGGCCGCGCCTCCTCCGGGAGGCCGCCGGGCGTTGCCGCTTGATGGCCACTGACTCGCCTGTAGGAAGATCGACGAGCCAGCCGACCTCGTACGCCGTCAGCGGCCCAACTTCATGCTGCGTCAGGGTTTTCGCCCCGAGTCTCATGATATCCCGGTTGGTGACCGTCCCCAGGGCGTACCGGCTGAGGCGGTGCCCGTACTTGTCGGTGGCACCGAAGAGATGGAACATTTCGTGGGCCAGGGTCAGGGGATCGGGCCAGGGCGCCTCGCCGTCGCCGAGGGGCTCGGGCAGATTGGCGTAACGGCTGTAGAGGACGGCGATTCCCACCCCGGGAAGCTGGGCCCGGGCCGCCGGGATCGCCACCGACCGACCCGCGCTACGGTGGTGCAAGACCCAGACGACCGCCTCGGCGTCCAGCCTGGCATTCGTCCGGGCCAGAAGGTCCGCCCCGTCGGCAAAGCCCCATGCCCGTGCGGCCCGGCTGACGGCACTCAGATGCTTGACCTCCGTATCGCGGTCCCAGAGACCTCGCGAGGCAGACTCCAGGGCCAGGACGACCTCGACGTCCTCCTCGACCGTTTCCTCATGAACAAAAACGACTTGCGACAATTCCAGGTTGACCCCTGCCGACCAGCGGAGGGCCTCTTGTTCGATCCAGGTCGCGGCGGAGTTCAGCTCTTCGTGGGCCTGAGCAATTTCATTCTCGGACCACGCCATCCCGTGCCGGCCCAGGAAGATGGAAACCACGGCCACACGTCCCAGGAGTGGCGGGTTCCTCGATTCCAGCTTGGCTGGCCGGATCGACTCGTCCGATCGTTCCCGGGTGAATCGTAGGAATGGCTCAAGTCCGGGGATCGGCTCAGCCTCAACGGACTCCAAGGCTGCGATGCCCACCACCCCGTCGGCAGGGCTCGCATCTCGAAACCTGGCCAGGCGTTCCGCGCGGTGAAGGTCGGGGCCTGGGCGGAGCAGTTTCGGGAAGGATCTCGCGATCCAGACCAGAGCCAGGCTCCCCAACACAACGACGACGCCAAGGAACCAGGTCATCGCGACCTGAGCCAGCCCGACGAGCGCGGGAAGGGCAATCAGGCCGAGGCCGAGGATAAGGAACAGGCGTCGGCTCATGGGAGACAGGGATCGCCTAGCGTTGCGAAGTGGTTGGTCGGACGAGGAAATCCATCCTAGGATTCGGTCCGAACGGCGGCTATGCTGAACCGACCGTGAACCCTGCCGACCTCCCCACCCGCCGCCGAGGTCTCGATGACCGGACGCCACGTCCCCGGACCGGTACCGCCCCAGGGCCGTCGGGCCTTCCTGCGCGAGGCCGGGGGCGGGTTTGGCTCGCTCGCCCTGGCCTGGATCCTGGCCCCGGAGATGGCGGCTCGGGCCGGCGAGTTGCCGTCGCCCCTGGCCCCGAAGGCCCCGCACTTCCCCGGGAAGGCGAAGCGGGTCATCTCGCTGTTCATGCACGGCGGGCCCAGCCACCTGGAGACGTTCGACCCCAAGCCCGAGTTGCAAAGGCTGGCCGGTCAACCACTTCCCAAGAGTTTCGGGCCGGTCGCGACACGCCGGCAGGTCGGAAAGAACCCCCTCCTGGCCACGAAGCGGTCTTTCCGCAAGTACGGCCAGTGCGGCTTGGAGGTCTCCGACTTCCTGCCCGAGATCGCCCGGCACGTGGACGACCTGGCCCTGGTCCGGTCGTGCTGGGCGGATAGCGTCAACCATCCCCAGGCGGTCTACCAGATGAACACCGGGTCGATCCTGATGGGTCGGCCCAGCCTGGGTAGCTGGACGGGGTACGGACTCGGGACGGAAAATCAGAACCTGCCCGCGTTTGTGGTCCTGCTCGACCCGCGCGGGGGGATCAAGGGGGGGCCGCCGTCCTACGGCGCGGGCTATTTGCCGGCGAGTTACCAGGGGACTGTCATCCGGGGGGGCGAAAACCCGATCCTCGACCTCAAGCCGGCCGACGGCCGCTCGACGCAACGTCAACGGCGGATTGTGGATCTGATCGGTGCCCTGAACCGCGAGCACCTGGCTGGCCGGTCGGACGACGACGAACTCTCGGCCCGGATCTCCAACCTCGAACTCGCCTACCGGATGCAGGCCGAGGCCCCCGAGGCGGTCAGCATGGCATCGGAAACCGAGGCCACGAAAGGACTTTACGGCATCGACCGGCCCGAGACGGCGGATTTCGGCACCCGCTGCCTCCTGGCCCGGCGGCTGGTCGAGCGAGGTGTGCGTTTCGTTCAGGTTTTCTCGGGCGATACGAACGGCTGGGACGCCCACGATGATGTCGAAAAGAATCATTTGACGATGTGCCGCCGCACCGACAAGCCGGTGGCTGCGCTCCTGACCGACCTCAAACGTCGCGGATTGTTCGACGACACCCTGGTCATCTGGGGCGGCGAATTCGGGCGGATGCCGATGTCGGAGAGCGGCCGAGGGCGTGACCACAACCCCCACGGCTTCTGCTGCTGGTTCGCCGGGGCGGGGGTCAAAGGGGGCGTGGCCCACGGGGCGACCGACGCGGTCGGTCTCCGGGCCGAGGTCGATCGGGTCCACGTCCACGACCTCCACGCCACCATCCTGCACCTGCTCGGCCTCGACCACACCCGGCTGACCTTCCCGGTCAACGGGCGGGAGGAGCGGCTCACCGAGACGTCCGGCAAGGTCATCCGATCGATCCTCGCGTGAACGGGAGGCCTCCGTTGCGAACCAAATCCATCGCGGTGACGGGTCTGGCCCTCCTCGGGATTCTCTCGACCCCCTCTTCGGGCAGGGCCCAAACGAAAAAAGCGGGAACAAAGCCAAACCCCGGGGCCGGCAAAGCCATCACTGCCGAGGATCGCGCCCACTGGGCGTTCCAACCCCTGAAGCAACCCGAAGTTCCGTCGGAAAAACGGCCCGGATGGGGCCGGAATCCGATCGACCGCTTCATTTTGGCTTCGTTCGGCGAATTCGGGCTCTCGCCCAGCCCAGACGCCGACCGAGCGACCCTCCTGCGGCGGGTGTCGTTCGACCTCACAGGCCTGCCGCCGACCCCTCAGGAGGTCCGCGAATTCCTCGCCGACGCCCGCCCGGGGGCCTACGAGCGGGCAGTCGACCGGCTGCTGGCGTCGCCGCACCGAGGCGAACGCTTCGCGCAGCACTGGCTCGACCTGGCGAGGCACGCGGATACGGATGGGTTCGAGTTCGATCACATCCGGCCCGACGCCTGGAAGTACCGCGATTGGGTTGTCCAGGCAATCAATCGCGACCTGCCGATCGATCAGTTCCTCAGGCTCCAGGTGGCGGGGGACGAACTGGCCCCCGACGACCCATCGGCCTTCATCGCCACCGGGTTCCATCGCGGCTACCCCGACATGGTGGATCTGAACGACCAGGGGCTGCGACGCCAGAACGCCCTCAACGACATCACCGAGACGACCGGCCTGTCCTTCCTCGGGCTGACGATCGGCTGCGCCCGATGCCACGACCACAAGTTCGAGCCCATCCGCCAGGTCGATTTCTTCCGGCTCCAGGCCTTCTTCACCCCGGCCCGGTTCCGTGATGATTTCCCGATCGCCTCCCCCGCCGAGCGGGCCCGGCGCGAGGCGGCCGTGGCGAGGTGGGAGTCGGACCTGGCATCGGCCGAGGCCGAGCTGATCGCGCTCGAGGCCCCGATCCGCGAACGCCTGGCCCCGGGCCTCTCCATGGGGGCCCTCGACGAGGTGGTGTCGATCCACCACAAGGCGGCGAAGGATCGGACCTCGGCCGAGGTCCTCAGGCTGTTCGACATGCTCGCACGAGACAGGCGCGTGTCGGACGATCGGTTCGCCCGCGAACTCGGCCCCGAGGGCGTCGCGAGGCGGAAATCCCTGCAGTCGCGGATCCAGGTGATCCGGGCCGCCGCGCCTCCGGCCTTCTCGAAGGGCAGGGGGCTGGACGAGGCCACGGCCTCACCGGGGCCGACGTTCCTTCTCATCCGGGGCGAATACCCGCATCGCGGGCAGGAGGTCTCGGCCGACGTGCCGACGGTCCTCGAGGGCGTGCCGCTCGCTTCCATCCGACCCGAGGCGAAGACCTCCGGGCGGCGGACGGCGCTGGCGAACTGGCTGACGCGGCCGGACCATCCTCTGACGAATCGGGTGTTCGTCAACCGGGTCTGGCAGCAGCATTTCGGCAAGGGAATCGTGGCCACGCCGAGCGACTTCGGCACCCAGGGGAGCCCGCCGACGCACCCCGAGCTGCTCGACTGGCTCGCGGCCGAGCTGGTCCGTCAGGGCTATTCGCTCAAGGCCATCCAGCGGCTGATCGTCACGAGTTCGACCTATCGGCAATCGTGCCGATCTTCATCCGAAGGGATGAAGGCCGACCCGGAGAACACGCTGGTGTGGCGTCAGAACCGCCGCCGGCTTGACGGCGAGGCGATCCGCGACGCCATCCTCGCCGCCTCGGGCCAGCTCGATGCTCGCGTGGGCGGCCCGCCGGTTTATCCCGAACTGCCCGCTGAGCTGGGGGATCTGTCGAAACTCTGGCCCGTCTCCTTGCAAGTCGAGGACCGCAATCGCCGCAGCCTTTATGTGTTCATCCGGAGGAACCTGCGATACCCCTTCTTCGAGGTCTTCGACCGACCCGACACCAACGCGAGCTGCCCCCGCCGGTCGACAACGACGATCGCCACGCAATCGCTCTCCTTGCTGAACTCGAAACTCAGCTCGGACGCCGCGAATTCGATCTCCGGACTCGTGAAAAAATCGGTGGGCGATGATGTGAAGCGTCAGGTCGGCGAGATGTTTCTGGTCGTGCTGGGCCGTGCGCCTGGGGATGCTGAGAGGACGGCCTCGGAATCATTCGTCCGAGCCGATGCCGAGCACGGGCTGGCGGATCTGGCCCTGGGTCTCCTGAATTCGAACGGTTTCCTCTACCTCGACTGAGTCGTCGGATCGCGCGTGAGGCGGATCTGGAGTGCGTCCGCTTGCTGATGCTCTGCTGCTGCGAAGCCCGCTTCGTGAGCCGGATCGAAGGGTTCTGGCTCCGGTTCGATCGGTGTCGTTGGCAGCAAGCTGCCGCAGGGCCAGAGCGTCAGCAAGCGGACGCACTCCAGATAGGCGAGTTCTGGAGTGCGTCCGCTTGATCTCTCGATCTCAGGGCTTCTTGGCCTGGCCCTTGGCGGCGGCGAAGGCTTTCATCTCGTCCATGGTGAGGGAGCCGTCGCCGTCCTTGTCCATGCGGTAGAAGAGCGGGGCGGGGCCGGTGAATTCGGACTGGGTGACCTTGCCGTCGCCGTCCTTGTCCATCTGCTTGAACCGGGGCGGGACGAATCCGCCTGCCTCGCCGGCGCCTTTCGCGGCGGCCTTGCCCTTGGCCTGGGCTTTGGGGGTGGCGCCGCCGGGTCCTTGCACGCTCATGAAGAAGTCGACGGCCGCTGCAAGCTCCTTCGAGGAGAGCGTGCCGTCCTGGTCGCGGTCCATGCGGTCGAAGTTCTCGGGGACGCCGGTGAACTCCGACCGGGTGAGCTTGCCGTCGCCGTCCTTGTCCAGGACCTTGAAGCGGTTGAGCATGAAGGCCCGGCCTTCGCCGGCACCGCCCGAGTCAGGGAGAGCGCCGGGTTTCGGCTGTTCGTCCTTCGTGATCGCGCCGTCCTTGTTGGCGTCGAGTCGGTCGAAGAGGGCCTCGGGGCCGGTGAACTCGTCCCTGGTGACCTTTCCGTCGCCGTCCCGGTCCATCAGCTTGAACCGTTCCTGGGGATTGCCGATCGGGCCGGGCTGGGCCTTGGCCATGGCGGGGCCGGCCTCGCGGAGCTTGCGGCCCATCGTCCGGAGTTCGTCGCGGTCTAGCCTGCCGTCCTTGTTGGTGTCGGCCAGCTTGAGGACCTTCTCGAACTGGGGCCGGGCCGACTCGGGGACCTCGCCCGTCTCAATGATGCCGTCGTTGTTGGCGTCGAGTCCCTGGATCAACTGGTTGGCGTTGCCGACCTGCGCGAAGGCAGAGGCCCCCGACAGGCCGACGGTCAGGCCGACGCCGCTCAACGCCAGGCGGAGCATCAATCGCATGGGAACCCCCGAGCTGGAAACCCGACCGGAAAGGATCTCCGAGTCCGACTCATGCGAGCCGGCCCGTCACTTACGACCAGAAACCCCGGCCGCGACCCGGGGTGTCGCCGGAATCCGCCGAGCGGCGTGGAAGGATGTCGTCCCGGGACGACGCCGCGTCCGACGGACGAAATACTGGACAAAAGTATAGATTTCTCTGGAATCTCGGTTACAATTGCTGGAGCAATAGACGACCTCGGCCCTCCCTTCGAGGGACATCACCATGACGGCGACACTGATACGGCCGGCCCGGAACGTGGCACCGGCCGTGGAATTGACCTTGAAGATCGGCGGCATCGGTTACGAGGTCGAGCCGATCCCGACGGCCCCCGACGTCGCCATGCGGTGCTTCCGCCTGGCCAAGGCCGACGGCACCATCTACGACGTGGCCCAGACCCGATACGGCCTGCAGTGCGACTGCCCTGACTTCATCTTCCGCCGCGACGGGCTCGACCCGGCGGGTTGCAAGCACGTGAAGGCCCTGGTCCGGGCGGGCGTCCTGGAGCGAAGGGCGTCGGAGCAGGGGCCCCCGGCCGTGCGGTCGCGGCGCGAGCCGGATTGAAGAGAACGGCGGGTTGGCCTACACTATGGCCCCGTCTCCCGGAACGCGCGGAGGCGGGCGAGGTGTGCCGGCCGACGGTTCGGGCCGGTCTCGATTCCTGGGCGCGACTCGCACGCGGGGGAACCGGCTCGGTCCGTACCCGGCGGGAGATTTTCGATTCCTATGCAGCGCACTCTGATCATCTTCAAGCCCGATTGCGTCCAGCGCCGGCTCGTGGGCCAGATCCTCGCGCGATTCGAGGCCAAGGGCCTCAGGATCGCCGCCCTCAAGCTCCTCCAGGTCAGCCGGGAACTCGGCGAGAAGCACTACGCCGAGCACAACGGCAAGCCATTCTTCGAGGGTCTGATCTCGTTCATCACCGGCGGCCCGGTGGTCGTCGGGGTGCTCGAAGGCAACGAGGCGATCACGGTCGTCCGCACGATGCTGGGCGCGACCAACGGCACCGCCGCCGCCCCCGGCACGATCCGCGGCGACTACTCGATCTCCAAGCAGAACAACCTGATCCACGGCTCCGACAGCCCCGAGTCGGCCGCCCGCGAGATGGCGCTGTGGTTCGGGGCCGGTGAGGTCGTCGACTACAGCCTCGCCGGCAGCCAGTGGGTCTTCGACGGCGCCTGATTTCCCATGGGCAAATCCCCCAAGAAACCGCTGCCGAACCCCTTCTACGTGGCCGTGACGCTGGTGGGCACGCTCTTCGTGCTCACCTGCTTCGGCTACCTGATGGTCCCCTACGTCCAGCAGCAGGTGCAGACCCCCGGGGCGCCGAAGCCCTCGGGGGGCTCGATCGCCCTGGCCGCCTGGCTCGACCGGAACGGGGCGACCGCCCTCACGGTCGAGGTCGTCGCGCTGATCGTCGTGGGCCTGCTCGCCATGCTCACCGATCCCTGGTTCTCCGGCGAGAAAAAGTCATGATGCCCGCTTGCCTCGCCGACTGAACGCAAGTCCATTCCCGACGGATCGGGGATGGTCAACTCGACCTGGCGACTCGGGAGGGACGCGCGATGGCCCACAAGGACGTGGAACGCGAGATCCAGGCGCTCCGGTCGGAGATCGACCGGCATAACCGGCTCTACTACGTCGACGCGGCGCCCGAGATCTCGGACCGCGACTTCGATAACCTCCTGAAGAAGTTGGAGGAGCTGGAGGCCGCCCACCCCGAACTCGTCACGCCCGATAGCCCCACCCAGCGCGTGGGCGGGCAGCCGATCGAAGGTTTCACGACCGTCACGCACGCGGTCCCGATGCTCTCGATCGAGAACACGTACAATTACGACGAGGTCCGCGAGTGGGACGCCCGCGTCCGCAAGGGGCTCAACCCCGATGAGCCGATCTGCTACGTCGTCGAGCTGAAGGTCGACGGCGTCGCGTCGTCGATCCGCTACGACGACGGCAAGTTCGTCCTGGGCGCGACCCGGGGCGACGGCGAGCGCGGGGACGACATCACGACGAACATCAAGACGGTCCGGGGCATCCCCCTGTCGCTGGTGAACGACCCGCCGCCGCTCCTGGAGATCCGGGGCGAGGTCTACATGACCAACGCCGAACTAGTCCGGATGAACGAGCTTCGGGCCGCCGCCGAGGAGACCCCGTTCGCCAATCCCCGCAATGCGACCGCGGGCTCGCTCAAGCTGCTGGATCCGCGTCTGTGTGCCATCCGGCGACTCCAGTTCATCGCCCACGGACTCGGGGAGACGAAGGGGCTGGAAGCGGCGTCGTACGTCGAGATCCTCCGGAAGTTCAAGACCTGGGGGATCCCCGTCAGCCCGCACACGGCGTCGTACCGGACGATTGAGGAGGTCATCCAGCACGCCGAGCGCTGGAAGTCCGAGCGGAATACGCTGGACTATCAGACCGACGGCCTGGTGGTGAAGGTGGACGACCTCGGCCAGCGGGCCCGGCTGGGGACTCGGAGCAAGAGCCCGCGCTGGGTGATCGCGTTCAAGTACGAGGCGGAGCAGGCGATCACGAAGGTTCGCTCGATCTTCGTCCAGGTCGGCAAGACCGGCAAGCTGACCCCCGTGGCGGACCTCGACCCGGTCCTGCTCGCGGGGACGACCGTCAAGCGTGCCAGCCTGCACAACGCCGACGAGATCGCCCGCAAGGACGTCCGGATCGGCGACACCGTCGTGATCCAGAAGGCCGGCGAGATCATCCCGCAGGTCGTCCGGGTCGAGGCCGAGGCCCGCACCGGGACCGAGGTCGTTTACCAGTTCCCGACCGCGTGTCCGAGCTGCGGCGCACCCGTCGAACGCGAGCCCGACGGCGTGGACGTGCGCTGCACGAACCGATCGTCGAAGTGCCCCGAGCAGCTCAAGGAGTCGATCCGCTGGTTCGCCCACCGCGACGCCATGGACGTCGACGGCCTGGGCGAGAAGCTGATCGGCCAGCTCGTCGACAAGGGTTTGCTGAGGAGCCTCGCCGACCTGTATCGCCTGGACGTGGCGACCCTCTCCGACCTCGAACGCATGGGCAAGAAGTCGGCCCAGAACCTCGTGGACGCGATCGCGGCGACGAGGAAGCGGTCGCTCGACCGGTTCCTGACGGGCCTGACGATCCGGCACGTCGGGACGAGGAGCGCGGAGGTCCTGGCGGTCAAGTTCCACTCGCTCGACGCGATCCTGGGCGCGACCTTGGAGCAGATCGAGGGGGTGCCGGAGATCGGCCCCGTCGTGGCGGCCAGCTTGTTCGACTTCCTCCAGGATGAGGAGAACCGGGCCCTGATCGCCGATTTGCGTTCGGTCGGTGTCGAGCCGGCCGAAGTGCATCCCGTCGCGGTGGCCTCGGGGAACCTGCCGCTCGCGGGGAAGACGCTGGTCGTGACGGGGACGCTGCCCAGGCGGACCCGGCCCGAGGCGGAGGCCCTGATCAAGACGCTGGGCGGGAAGGTCACAGGGTCTGTGTCGAAGGCGACGAGCATGCTGCTCGCCGGGGAGGCCGCCGGCTCGAAACTGGAGAAAGCCCGGCAGCTCGGAATACCGATCATAGACGAGAACGAACTCGAACGCCTGGCCTCGCAGGCGTGAGTGGATGTCCGAGTCGTTGTGCAGTCGAGCTGCCGCCGGGCCCGGGCGCCGCGTGGTTTCGCCGCGACATCCCCGGCATGTGCTTGATTTATTGATGCGATCGCGTACAAAGAGACTACCGCAGTCTGAATGAACTCGGTTGAAGCCAGAGGGGAATGGAACCCATGTCGCCCGCGACGCTTCTGCCTCCACCGACCGCCTCGGAGGCGCCTCCGAGCTGTCCTCAATGCCGGACGGACATGGCCCCCACGGGCTGGGTCCCCCGCCGCAACGAGCGGAACGGGATGGACCGGATCACGGTCTTCCGCTGCAACGGCTGCGGCTCGATTTTCGACGCCCTCTGGGGCTTCCGCCAGGTGACCGGGTCGCTCTGATTCGCGAGTCGTCCGACGGCGGACGCATTTGATCAGGCCGCGCGGCTGGGGTATCCTGGGGTCTCCCCGGATCCTCGAACCCACCCGAGCGTGCCCTCGCCATGACACCGAATTCCCCGCAGGGGTCTCCCACCCGGCGTTTCGTCCTGGATTACGGCCGGACCGGCCTTCCCGTCGATCTCCCGGCCGACCGTGTCGTCGGCCCGCTGGAGATCCGGAAGGCCACCCCGCTCGACGACCCCGAGGCCGAGGTTGCCCGCAAGCTCGCCGACCCGATCGGCACCGCCCCACTGGCCGAACTGGCGAAGGGCCGCAAAAACGCCTGCATCGTCGTTTGCGACATCACCCGGCCCGTCCCCAACCCCACGATCCTTCGCCCGATGCTCAAGGTCCTCCATGAGGCCGGCATCGCGAAGGAGGGCATCCTCATCCTCGTCGCCACCGGGCTCCACCGCCCCAGCACGGAGGCCGAGCGGATCGAGATGCTCTCCGAGCCGATCGCCCGGGAGTACCGGGTCGAGGACCATTACGGCACCCGGCTCGACGAGCACACCTACCTGGGCACCACGCCGAAGGGCGTGCCGGCCTGGATCGACAGCCGGTACGTCGACGCCGACCTGAAGATCACCACCGGCCTGATCGAGCCCCACCTCATGGCCGGCTACTCGGGCGGCCGCAAGCTGATCTGCCCCGGGCTGGCGGCGCTCGAGACGGTGAAGATCTGGCACAGCCCGATGTTCCTTGAACATCCCAAGGCCGATTGCGGCTACCTCGACGGCAACCCCGTGCACGAGGAGAATACCCGGATCGCGAAGATGGCCGGTTGCGACTTCATCGTGAACGTCACGCTCGACAGCCAGCGGAAGGTGACCTCGGTCGTCGCCGGCGACATGGAACAGGCGTTCCTCGCGGGCGTCGCCTTCATGGCCGACATCGTCAAGGCGCCCGTCGAGAAGGAAGTCGACGTCGTGGTGACCAGCTCGGCCGGATACCCGCTCGATACCACCTTCTACCAGGCGATCAAGGGCCTGACCGGCTGCCTGCCGATCGTGAAGCAAGGCGGAACGATTATCCTCGCCGCCAGCCTGAGTGAAGGGATCGGCAGCCCCGAGTTCTGCAAGCTGTTCGAGGAGAACGACTCCCTCGATGGCTTCATGGAGCGGATCCTCGGCAAGGACTACTTCGTCATGGACCAGTGGCAGCTCGAAGAGCTGGCGAAGGTCCGGCGCAAGGTGAAGGTCAAGATCGTCAGCGACGGCATCCCCGGCGTGACCCTGAACGGGTTGTTCGTCGAATCCGCCCCCAGTGTGGAATCCGCCGTCGCAGACAGCCTGGCCGAATACGGCGCCGACGCAAAGCTGGCGGTCATCCCCAAGGGCCCCTACGTCCTGCCGGTGCTGATTTAGATAGAGTGCGAGGCGACGCGGCCGATCGGGCCGCGTCCACCGCACCGACGACCGCCCACGCCACCACGATTCAACCATTCTGGTAGGGGGTGGTGCGTCGCGGACCAACGGGACGCGAGGCTCCGCACCGACGACCGCCCTCGCCACAATGATCCATCAACGCTCCCGTCGGTGCGGAGCCGCGTCGGCTCGCAGGCGACCCGATGCGGCACCACACCCTACAATCAAAGGCAACGCGATGAGGTTGGCTTCGCTCTCCCTGACGCTCACCCTGCTCAGCCTGCCGGCCCTCGTCGCGGCCCAGCAACCCGAGCCACCGCAACTGGTCGCGCCCACGGGCCCGAGGACGCCCGAGGAGGAACGCAAGGGGTTCCACCTGCCAGAAGGGTTCACCATCGAACTCGTCGCGGCGGAGCCCGAGATCAACAAGCCCATGAACCTCGCCTTCGACGACAAGGGGCGGCTCTGGGTCACCAGCACGATCGAGTACCCCTGGCCGGTCACCGACGGCCGGAAGCCCCGGGACAAGGTCGTCATCCTCGACGACTTCGGCCCCGACGGCCGGGCCCGGAAGGTGTCGACGTTCGTCGATGGGTTGAACATCCCGATCGGGCTCTTGCCGATCGGCGACGGCAAGTCGGCGCTGGTCCACTCCATCCCGGCCATCCGGAAGTATGAGGACACCGACGGCGACGGCAAGGCCGACAAGGTCACGGTGGCGTACGAGAAGTTCGGCTTCCGCGACACCCACGGCATGACCAACGCCTTCACCTGGGGCTTCGACGGCTGGATCTACGCCTGCCACGGGTTCAACAACGACTCAGAGATCAAGGGGAGCGACAACGCCCCCATGGCCCTGTCGTCGGGCAACACCTACCGCATGAAGGCCGACGGCAGCCACGTCGAGCCCTACACCCGGGGCCAGGTCAACCCGTTCGGCCTGAACATGGACCCGCTGGGCAACCTCTATTCGTCCGACTGCCACAGCCGGCCGATCTATGCATTGCTCCGAGGCGCGTACTACCCCAGCTTCGGCAAGCCGCACGACGGCATCGGCTTCGGGCCCGAGGTCATGACGCACGACCACGGCTCGACCGGGATCGCGGGCATCGTCTATTACACCGCCGACCAGTTCCCGAAGGCGTTCCACTCGAACGTGTTCATCGGGAACGTGGTCACCAACAAGATCAACCGCGACACGTTCGCCTGGAGCGGCTCGACCCCCAGGGCCGTCGAGCAGCCGGATTTCCTGACCAGCGACGACCCCTGGTTCCGCCCGGTCGACATCAAGCTCGGGCCCGACGGCGCGCTCTACGTGGCCGACTTCTACAACAAGATCATCGGCCACTACGAGGTGCCGCTGACCCACCCCGGCCGCGACCGCGAACGAGGCCGTATCTGGCGGATCTCCCACAAGGGCAAGCCGCTGGTCTCGCCCGACCTCACGACGCTGGACATCCCGTCCTTGGTTAAGCTGCTGGGTGAGCCGAACCTGCCGCTCCGCCTCCGCGCGGCCAACCAGCTCGTGGCCAAGGGCGGAGAGGCGGTGATCCATGCGGCCCACGCGGCGGCGATTGATCCCTCGGCCACCCGCCGCGTCCACGCCGCCTGGATCCTCCAGCGACTTGGTGCGCTCGACACCGGTCGCATCAAGGAAGGCGCCCGCGACGGCGACGAGCAGGTCCGCGTCCACGCCCAGCGGATCCTCGCCGAGCGCCCGGATCTGAAGGATGGGCTGCATGAACTCGCCCTCAACGGACTCAAGGACGCGAATCCGTTCGTCGAGCGGGCGGCGGCCGAGGCACTGGGGCGCCACCCGGCGGTCGAGAACCTGCACCCGCTGCTCGAAGCCAATAGAGCGGTCCCTCCGGCGGACGATCACCTCAAGCACGTCGTCCGGATGGCCCTCCGCGACCAACTCCGCCCCGCCCCGAACTGGGACGCCCTCAAGGGCGCGGGCTTCTCCGAGGCCGATCGCCGAGACATCGCCGACGTGGCCACGGGCGTCCCCTCGAAGGAGTCGGCCGCGTTCCTGCTCGGCCACATCGCCGGCGTCTCCGAGCCCGCCGACCGACAGGAGCGCTACGTCCGCCACATCGCCCGCTACGGCGACCAGGCCGAAGCCAAGCTGGCGGCGTTCGTCCGGAAGAGCAACGATCCGACCCACCAGGCTACGCTGATCCGGGCCATCCAGCAGGGGTTCCAGGAGCGCGGCGTGGGCTTCACGGGGGACATCCCGGCGCTGGCCCTCGACCTCACCCGCTCGTTCCTGAAGTCGGGCAAGAATGATCAGGTTTTGCTGGCACTGGACCTCGCGGGCAGTCTCCGGCAGGCCGAGGCCGCCGGGGCGATCTCCGACCTGATCGCCTCTCCCCAGGCACCGAACCCCCAGCGCAACGCGGCCATCACCGCCCTCGCCGCCATTCGGCCGGCCGACCTCGTCGCGCGGCTATCGGCCGTCGTGGACCGTGCCAGCGACCCGATCCAGATTCGCGAGCACGCCGCGAACACGCTCAACGGCCTGAACCAGCCCGAGACCCGCGCCGCCCTGGTCAAGTCGCTGGCCACCGCGCCCGGTCGGCTCCAGTCCACCATCGCCCTCGGCCTCGCCCGGACGCATTCCGGAGCCGATGCATTGCTCGCGGCGATCGAGGCCGGCAAGGCATCGGCCCGGCTGCTCCAGGAACGCGCCGTGTCGGTCAACCTCGCCGCCAGGGCCGTCCCCGACCTCGACGCCCGGGTGGCCAAGCTCCTCAAGGGGCTGCCCCCGGCCGACGCGAAGACGCAGGAACTCCTGAACAAGCGTCGCGCCGCCTTCCTGGCGAACGCCGCCACGGCGTCTGCCTCGCGCGGCGCACTGGTCTTCGAGAAGAACTGCGCCATCTGCCACCAGCTCGGCGGCAAGGGTGCCAAGGTCGGCCCGCAGCTCGACGGCGTGGGCGTCCGCGGCGCGGAGCGGCTCACCGAGGACATCCTCGACTCGAACCGGAACGTCGACCAGGCCTTCCGCTCCACGAACATCGCCCTCAAGGACGGCCGCACCGTCAGCGGGCTTGTGCTGCGTCAGGAGGGCCAGGTCGTCATCCTCGCCGATTCCCAGGGCAAGGACGTCCGCGTGCCGGTCGACACCATCGAGGAGCGCCTCGTCTCGCCTCTCTCGCCCATGCCCGCGAATCTGTCGGATCAGATCGCGGAGTCGGATTTTCAGGATCTGATCAAGTTCTTGCTTGAGAAGAAGTAACGCATCAGGTCGCGGAGAACGGAGCGTCGGGCGGATCTGGAGTGCGTCCGCTTGCTGACGCTCTGTTCTCTCGAAGCTGGCTTCGCGTGCTTGATCGAAGATTTGACCCCCGACCGAACGCTTTCTCCCGAAAGCAAGCTCCCCCCGGGCGATGGCGTCAGCACGCGGCCGCACTCCAGATCCGCGGTACGCTTCGGGTGAGGAGGATGGTCCCGGACGGGGTGGTTTTCGGAGCTACCGTTTCGCCACCCGGTTCTTCACCTCCGCCGGTTCCTTCTGGATCTCGAACCGGTCCACCTCCCGGCCTTCGGCATCGTAAGCCCGATAACTGAGCCGGTTAGAGTCGGCGTTGAGGTCGAGGATCTGATAGGTCGCAAGGTTCACGTACCCCTGCGCGATATAGGGGCGGGGGCCCTGCTCGTAGAACTTCTCACCGGAGACGGAGACGACGTAGACGGTCCCCTCGCGGGGCGATTCAACCCGGCGGTTGGCCCTCATGGGAAAGGTCCGCAGGTAGGCATGGTCGTGGCCCTGGAGCACGACATCGACGTGGTGTTTGTCGAACGTCGGCACCCACTCCTGCTGGAGGATCGGGTTCTCACGCGAGACGTGCGACGCATAAACGGGGTGGTGGAACATCACGAATTTCCACGTCTTTCGCGTCTTCGCGAGCACACCATCAAGCCATTGCGCCTGCAAACGTGCCAGCGGCCGGCTGTGGACGGCCAAGGTGGTGTCCATCACCGCGAAGAACGCGTCGCCCGACTCGAAGGAGTAGACCAGGTTCGGGTCGATCCCCGCCGGGCCGTTCCTGGGAAGATCAAACGTGTTACGGTAGATGTGCGGGCCGCGATCGAGGTACTCGTGGTTCCCCACGGCCGGCAGGAAGGGGACGGTCTCGAACACGCCTTTGGCTCGGTCGAAGAAGAAGTCCCAGTTCGAACGCTCATTGCCCCGGTCGACCAGGTCGCCGGCCAGAAGCAGGAACTCGGCGTCGGGGGCGTGCTGGTAGGCGCGGTGCAGGAGTTTGCCCCAGCCTTCGAGGCCGCACTGGGCGTCGCCGAGGTACAAAAACCTCATGTCGCGGGCGTCGACCTTGGCGGTCTTGATCGAGTGCCAGTCGCTCCAGTTCTCGGGGGAGCCGTCGCCGACGGAGTAGCGATAGGGCGTGTCGGGCGACAGCCCCGAGGCGACCGCGCGGTGGCGTCGGATGACGCGGTCGTTCAGCAAGCCGGCGGAATCCATTTCATGCGAGTCGCCCTTGATGATCCTCAGGGTTTCTTTCGAGGCGTCCGGCGCGATCCTCAGGACGCTGGCGTCGCGATCCCGCGACGTCCGCCAGGTGAACGAGAGGCTCTCGCCCGACTGTTCGCCATAGGAGACGACGATCTGGTCGGGCTTCGTCGTGGACGGCTGACGGGTCTTCCAGACGCGTCCGGTGGCCAGTGCGGCGGCGTGACGCTCATCGTGCCGGGTCGGGAGGACGATCGCGGTCTTGAGGTCGGCGGGGAGATCAAGGAAGGGGGACGCCGAACTGGGAGCGTCCACCGCGCCTCGGAGGTCGGTCGGAGTGAGAGGCTCGCCGTTCGGGCCACAGAGGAGGATCGCGTAGTGTGCCGGGCTCTTCTGATCCAGGCTATTCACGCCCAGGCCGATCCAGCCGGCGGGGCACGATTTCTGGAACGGCAGAAACGCCTCGTCTTCGAGGTTCAAGCGTTCGGGACGTTGCCGGAAGCCCTGATCCGCGAGCCAGAACGGGACGGAGCGGGCCGGGGCGAGGATCGTGACCACCGCCGGTCGATCGACCCGGAAGCGGATCCAGCATCGACCCAGGGCGTCGCGTTCCTCGCGCGTGAGGCCGGCCAGGACACGGTCGCCGTCGGCCACCAACTCCTGGAGTTTCCGGATCGAAAGTTCGGTCCCCATCCGCTGCCGGACGCGTTCGAGGGTCTCGGTGCCTGGAGGAAGGTCCTCGACCCGGGGCGACGGGGTGCATCCCGCGAGCCAGAGTGGTAAGAGCAAAAGCATCAGGGCCAGTCGGGGCATCGCGGGAACTCCCTTTCGAATCCCGAAGCGCCGGGCGCGGGTCTCCAGAACCCGCCCCCACCGTCGCCACGCCGAACCGCGATAATTGGTCTCCAGACCCTATTCCGAGGCCGCCGTGATTGGGTCTCGAGACCCGAATCGGTGGTTACCTCCGATCACGGCAAGGGCGGGGTCTGGAGACCCGCGCCCATCGCTTTCGACCCGCGACCGCACAGATATGAGGCCGCAGGGTGGAGGTCCGAGCGAGACACCGTCGCGATGGTACGTTTCGCGGGAGCTTCGTCCAGCCCGATCCGAGGGCTGTGCGGTTGTCTCGGGCGGGCGGATCGGGCAGAATAAGATATCTTGCCCCGCTGCCGGCTTGCCCCACCAGCCCACCTTCCCCACGTGCGGAGACTCCCGACGATGCGCCAGCCCAGTTCGTCGCGCAGGACGTTCCTCATGCATTCGGCCGCCACGGTGGCCGCCGCCTCGACCCTGGAACTGTCCCGGAGCGCCTTCGCCGGCGGGAGCGATACCCTCAAGGTGGGGCTCGTCGGCTGCGGCGGGCGCGGCACCGGAGCGGCCGAGCAGGCCCTCACGGCCGACAAGGGCACGAAGCTCGTCGCCATGGCCGACGCCTTCGCCGACCGCATCGGCGAGAGCCTGTCGGCGCTCAAGGGCTCGCCGGTGGCCGAGCGGGTCGAGGTCCCGACCGACAAGCAGTATGTCGGCTTCGACGCCTTCAAGAACGTGATCGACCAGGTCGACGTGGTCGTCCTCACCAGCACCCCGCACTTCCGGCCGCAGCACATCGCGTACGCCGCCGAGAAGGGCGTGCACATGTTCCTGGAGAAGCCGGTCGCCACCGACTCCACAGGCGTCCGCTCGGTCCTGGCCTCGACCGAGGTCGCGAAGAAGAAGAACCTCGCGATGGTCGCCGGCTTCTGCTGGCGGTATCACAACCCGCGACGGGACACGATGAAGCATGCCCTCGAAGGCGGGGCCATCGGCGACATCAAAGCCATCGAGACGACGTATAACTCGGGCGGTGTCTGGGAGCCGAGGAAGACGCGTTCGGAGACCAAGTCGGAGATGGAGTACCAGATGCGCAACTGGTACTACTACGACTGGCTCAGCGGCGACCACATCGTCGAGCAGGCGGTTCACGGGATCGACACGATGGGCTGGGCGATGGGCGACAAGCCCCCGCTCCTGTGCTGGGGCTCCGGCGGCCGTCAGGTCCGGACCGATCCGATCTACGGCAACATCTACGACCACTTCTCGATCGTCTACGAGTACGAGGGCGGGGTCCGCGGCTACCACACCTGCCGCCACTGGCGGAACACCGCGCAGCGCACCAAGGACTACGTCATCGGCACCAAGGGCACCGTCGACGTCTTCGGCGGCCGGATCACCGGCGAGAAGACCTGGAAGACCAAGGCCCCGCAGAACAACATGTACCAGACCGAGCACGACGAGCTGTTCGCCTCGATCCGCGCCGGCAAGCCGATCAACCAGGGTGTGCACGCCTCGCACAGCACTCTGCTGGCGATCATGGGCCGCATGGCCGCCTATACCGGCTCGGTCGTCACCTGGGACGCCGCCCTGAATTCGTCCGAGAACCTCGGCCCCGCGACCTACGCCTGGGCCGACGCCCCCGTCCGCCCCGTCCCGCGCCCCGGGATCACCAAGCTCCCCGAAAAGACCGCCTGACCTCGGAGCGCGGCCGTACGGCTGCCGCTTACCTGACGATCCATCGGAATGGCCGCCCCTCGTGAACTCTCGCGAGGGGCGGCCGTTCGATCTGAAGATGTCCCCGTCATCAACGACAACGGCCCGCCGGATCGCAAGATCCGGCGGGCCGTCGTGATTTCAACCATCGACCAACCGCCCGATCAGGGGATCGGATTCGGGTTGAGCGGGATGTTCGGCTCGCGGTCGATCACGCTGTCGATGAGGCCGTATTCCTTGGCCTCTTCGGGGCCCATGAAGCGGTCGCGGTCGGTGTCCTCTTCGAGTCGCTCGAGGGACTGGCCGGTGTGCCGCTGGTAGATCCCGTTGAGCTGCTTCTTCATGCGGATGAATTCCTCCGCATGGATGAGGATCTCGGTGGCCGTCCCTTCCATGCCGGCGAGCGGCTGGTGGATCATGATCCGGCCGTGGGGCAGGGCGTTGCGCTTGCCCTTGGCGCCGGCGGCCAGCAGGAGCGAGCCCATGCTGGCGCACTGGCCGATGCAGTAGGTGGCGACGTCGCAGGGGACGAACTGCATCGTGTCGTAGATGGCCATGCCGGCGGTGACGGAGCCGCCGGGGCTGTTGATGTAGAGGTGGATGTCGGCCTTCGCGTCCTGGTGGGCGAGGACCAGCATCTGGGCGACGATCAGGTTGGCGACGTTGTCGTCGATGGCCGACCCGAGGATGATGATGCGGTCCTGGAGCAGGCGGGAGTAGATATCCATCGCCCGCTCTTCGCGACCGCTCCGCTCGATGACGATCGGGATCAGAGGCATCGTCTAGTCCTTTGGAAGAGTCGATCTCGAGCCAGCCCGGCGGACGATCGGGCACGATTGGCGGTGTGCGGGGAGTGTCGCGATCAGGACGCGGCGTGCTGCTTGTTGGCCTCGTTCGGCGGGATGTGGCCGACGACCTCGTCGACGATGCCGTATTCCTTGGCCTGGATGGCCGTGAGGAAGCGGTCGCGCTCGGTGTCCTTGGCCACGCGCTCGTAGGGCTGCTCTGAATGCTTGGCCAGGATCTCGTTGATGACCCGCTTGTTGGCCACGATCTCCTCGGCCTGGATCTCGATGTCCGAGATCTGGCCCGAGACCTGGCCGTAGGGCTGGTGGATCATCACCTTCGAGTGCGGCAGGGCGAAGCGGCGGCCCTTGGTCCCGCCGGCCAGCAGCACGGCGGCGCCCGATGCGGCCAGGCCGATGCAGTAGGTGGCGATCGGGCACTCGATGAACTGCATCGTGTCGTAGATCGCCAGCGTGCTGGTGACGCTGCCGCCCGGGCTGTTGATGTAGAAGCTGATGCCCTGCGAGCGGTTCTCGTACTGGAGGAACAGGAACTTCATGACCGTCGCGTTGGCGACCGCGTCATTGATGACGCCTTCGAGGAAGACGATCCGGTTCTCGAGCAGCAGGTCGCCCAGGGTCATCTGGCGCTGGCGAGCGTAGCTCTGACCACGCTGGAGGCTGGGGGGGAGGAACGGTTGGTCGAAGGTCATGCGTTGGTCCTTGCGGAGCGAGGCCGCGAGCCCCCGCCCGGCCGTTGTCGGCGGGGAGGGTCGCGGCGGTTCGACCGTCGATGGGGATATCCGACCGAGAACCAGGAGCCAGAATCGCCGCGACGGAGGCGGGTTGCCTCCGTCGACAGGCCCGATGACGTCACGTTCGCGGCGGGGTCCCGAGGGAGCCGTCGCCGCGCGTCCGCGTCACGACTCCGGCGTTTCCTCGGCGTCCGCCGCGGCCGAGGCCGAGGCGACGGTCTGGTCGAGGGTCTCGACTTGAGCCTCCTCGACGTGAGCGACGTCCTCGAACTCGACGTATTCTAGGACCTTGTCCAGGGCCTTGCGTTCGAGGATCTGGGTGGCGAGGGTGTCGGCCAGCCCTTCCTTCTCGATCCGGGCCCGGATCCGACGGGGACTCTCGTCGTTCCGCTCGGCCAGGCGCTCGATCTCGAGCTCCATGTCCTCGTCCTCGACCTTGAGGTCCTCCGCCTCGGCGACCTTCGCAAGGAGGAAGAATTCCTTGAGGCTGCGGAGCGTCCGCTCGTGGGCGTTCGCCCGGATCTCGGCCTCGCGGGCCCGGATGTCGGCCCCGGAGAGGCCCGACTGGCGGAGGTTGTCCACCAGGCGGCGGATCGTCGAGCGTTCCTCACGCTTGACCAGGTCGGCCGGCAGGTCGAACGGGGCACTGGTGAGGAGCTGCGACATGACGTCGCGGCGCACCTGCTCCTGCGACTGGGAGACAGCGCGGCGTTCGAGCACGTCCTTCATCACGGTCTTCAGCTCGTCGAGCGTGCGGAAGCCGGTCTGCTGGACGAACTCGTCGTTGATCTCCGGCATCCGGAGGAACTTGACGTCGTGGACGACGAACTTGACGTCCACCGTCTGGCCGCGGAGGCTCGTGTCGGGCGACGAGTCGCCGATCTTGGCCTGCCCGGTCCGCTCCTCGCCCGCCTTGACCCCTTCGAGGATCTCGCCGGCGTTGGGGATCGTGCCGTCCTGGAACCGCAGCTCGGGGAAGACCCGGAACTGGGCTTCCTTGGCCTCGTTGATGACGACGCCGGCCAGCAGGAACTGGATATCGGCGACGAGGAAATCGCCCTGGACCGCGCCCCCTTCGAGCTTGGGGACGATCTGGGCGTAGCGTTCGAGGAAGGTCTTGATCTGCGACTCGACGTCGGAGTCGGAGATGGTCCGGACCGGGCGCTTGATCTTCAGGCCCTTGTATTCCGGCAGGTCGAACTCGGGGCGGACCTCGACGTCCATCTCGAAGGTGAACGACGAGTTCTCGGGCAGCTCGATCGAGTCGATGTCGAGGTCAGGCTGGGAGATCGGATTGAGCTTGTAATCGGTGTCGAGCTGTTCGAGGCTGCTCATGAGCAGACTCGACTTAACCTGTCCGACGACCTGCTTGCGGAACCGCTTCTCGACGAGCCCCTTGGGCGCGTGGCCGGGGCGGAAGCCGGGGACGTGGGCTTCCCTGGTGATGGAGCCCAGCGACTCCTTGAACTGGCGGTCGACGTCCTCGCGGGAGATGGTGACCTTGATGTGCTTCTTGCAAGGTCCGACGTCGCTGATCTGAACGTCGAGATCGAGCTTGGGCTTGGCCGGAGCTTCGCTCTGCTCGGCAGACCCAGTCGTGTCGACGTCATGCTCCCCGGTGCTCATCGACGGCATTCCTTACGCGACGACCGGCCGGGATGGCTTGGGCCGCCATCACGCACCCTTGCGTCGAGCGAATGCCGCCAGCCCGGGGAAGGTCGGGTGGAAAAAAGAAAATGGAGCGGGAGATGGGATTTGAACCCACGACAACCACGTTGGCAACGTGGCGCTCTACCCCTGAGCTACTCCCGCCCATAAAACCAATCAGATCTAGATGATCTGTCGGCGACCCGATTTTTCAGTCCCGTGCCATGTTGGCCGGAACGAGTGTTAGTATAGGGCCCCGGGCCGCGATTGCAATACGCCAGTCCGACAATTTTCTCGCTCGCCGGATGTCCGCCGCATCTCGATCACCTTCGGCGTGGACGGGATTTCTTATGCTACAGGTACGCACGCGAGGGACCTCCGGGGATTGCCAAGATGGGGAAGCCGGGATAGTCTGGAAGGCTCAGTTCCGTCCCGATTTCGGCCGGCAACTCCACTCACCTGCCGGCCCAGTCTTCATTCACTCGCCAACCCTCCCGGGGGCCGGTCGTCATGGATTATCAGCTCCTCGTCACGCGGGGCCGGAGCGCCTCGACGGTGATCAATCTCGTAGACGGCGTCACCACGGCGGGACGACAGGATGAATGCCAGCTCCGGATCAAGTCGTCGCAGGTCAGCCGACAGCACTGCCAGTTCTTCGAGAAGAACGGCATGCTGCTCGTGAAGGACCTGGGATCGTCCAACGGCACCTTCCTGAATGGCAAGAAGATCGACGGCCAGCGCGTGCTGGAGGCCGGCGACGAGGTCACGATCGGCCCGATCAAGTTCAAGGTCCAGAAGCTCGGGCAGCCGGCGCTTGAGAGGGCCCCCGAGAAGCCCGCGGCCAGGCCCGGCGACACCGGCATGATGGTCGCCAAGGCGGTGGTGGACGACGACGAATTCGAAATCGAGTTCGATGACGAGCCGGTCGCCCCCGAGGAGGTCGAGGTCGACTTCGAGTTCGACGACTCCCCGGATGCGCCGATCCCGATCGAGGACGTCCCGGTCGCATCCAAGCCGGCCCCGGCCAAACCCGCCCCGCCCGTGCCCCCCGCCAAGCCCGCGTCCGAGGTCAAGGCGACCGAGGACTTCCCGGCGATGAAGGAAGGGGATGGGGCCGACGATGCCATCGCCGACTTCCTCATGGACATCAAGCTCGACGACGAGGACTGACCGGGTTCGCTTCACCAACGGACCGAGGCGTCCAGGCAGGGCAGGACGAGGATCTTGCCGTCTCCCATGCGTCCCGTGCGGGCCTGGGAGACGATCGCCTTGACGGCGGCCTGGGCGTCCTCGTCCCGCACGAACAGGGACAGCTCGACCTTGGGGAGGAACGAGGCGTTGTACTCGCTCCCCAGGTAGCGGTGCAGCCGGTTCTTCTGGCGGCCGTAGCCCATCGCCTCGCGGACCGTCCCGCCGAGGATCTCGATATCGAGGCTCTGGATCGCGTCGAACACCGCGCCAGCGCGGAACGGTTTGACGAGGGCGATGATCTGGACCATGGGCATTGTCCTTGCCGCGTCGGGAATTCCGCCGATCCGGGCCTGCCGTGATCCTTGACAAGCCCGGCCCGAGCCCGGAGAGTAATTCAACGACCCGGTCGATCCAAGTCCGATCGCGCCGGGTCTTTCCCCCGGCGGTCAGGCACGCGCGAGGTGGTTATGCGACGGTTGGTGGTGCTGGCACTCTCTACGCTGCTCGTCGTGGCCGGCTGCGGCAAGCAATATGTCGCGCGCATGGACAAGACGATCGAGGACCTGAAGTACCAGGAACGCCTGAACGCGAACCTGGAGCCAGGCCCGGGCGACGGCGACCTCAAGAAGCTGTCGATCTGGGTCCGCGCGCCAAAGGGCCAGCAGCAGACCAAGGCGTTCGCGCTCGGCAATGTACCTGAGGGGCAATTCGACGTCGCCTCCAGTTACTCGGCGACCGGCGGCGCCTCGCTGCACGTCCTGGCCCGCAAGAAGATGCCGAAGGCCGCCCCCAAGAAGGGCGCGGTGCCTGCTCCGGATATCCCCCGCGGGCCCTTCCTGCAGGATGTCATGAACATCCTCACTGCCCAGTTCGGCCCGGTCGACGCCCTCGCTCCCGAGAAGTCCAAGCCGGAGACCAAGAAGGGCAATACCTTCAAGCGCTGGGTGTTCCCCGCGGCCGACAAGACGGTCCAGCTCTACACGTTCGAGAAGGACCCGTTCAACGTCGCCCTGATCTACGTCTTCGACACCAAGAACCAGAATGAGATGGCGTCGAAGGTCGGCCTGTCGCTCGAAGCCTTCGCCACTGGCCCCAAGGCCGACCGCTTCTTCGGCGGGGCGACCTCCGAGGAGGAAGCCTCCGAGAGCGTCGCGACACCGCTCTGATCGGTCGGCGTCCTCGACCTTGGATATTCCGGCATGGAACAGGCCGCGGTCCTACGGACCCGGCCTGTTTTCCTTTCGAAAACGTGTCGAGAACTCAAGGGCGGTCGCAGGATGCAATTCCGAGTGGGCGACATTTGCCCCCTTTCGGTGGGGAAACGCGGCATTTGGGACGCGTCCGTACCCCACCTTACCAAAGATCGGCGGGCCGCCTCACTTCGTCTCCCATCGGTCCTTCGGGTCGAGGATGCTCCTGACAGACTTCTCCGAGTCGAGCCACTCCTTTGCGGCGCGATCGTCCCTGAGGTAGGCGTCCCAGAAGGCGGTCGTGAGGGCGAGGATCGCGCGGTGGTGGTTGGGGTTCCGACTGGCTCGGTCGCCGGGCAGGGCCCGCTCGCTGAAGGCGGAATGCTCCGCGCCTTCGAGTACGAGCTGATATTTGCGGCCGGGGGGCAGGGCGGGGAAGACCTTGAGGCGGTCCTCGGGGGTGGTGTTGCTCATCGCCATGCTGTCGTCGCGGGTGCCGGTCAGCAGCAGCCAGGGGATCGCGACCTTGCCGAACGCCACGCCCGGGTTGCCCCGGCGCGGGGGGCTCGGGCTCATCAGGACGGCCGCCTTGATCCTCGGGTCGGCGAGCGTCACCCCGAGCGGGAACGACTGCCCACTGACCGCCTGAGTGGTCACCGCGCCGAAGGAATGGCCCGACATCCCGACGCGTCTCAGATCGAGACGTCCCGCTAGCGGGTGCTTGGTCTCCTTGTTCCAGACCTCCAGCGCGTCGAGCACGGCGGGGATGTCGCGTGCCCGGAGGTTGAAGTTGGCCAGGCTGGCCTGCTGCTTGAGGACCTCCATCCGCTTGCCGAGCTGGGCATCCTTCCAGACCGATTCGTCGCTCCCCGGGTGCTGCACGAACACCGCGACATATCCCCGACGCGCCCAATGATCGCCCAGATACCGGTTATTGGTCTTTGCCCCGCCGAGCCCGTGGCTGAACAGGATCACCGGCGCGGGTGATGCGGGAACCGGCATATAGACGCGGACCGGGATGGTCCGCTTGCGGGCACGGTCGTGGACATCGAAGTCCTTCGAGACGGGGGCCGCCTCATCGCGCGGCAGGGCCAGCGGGCTGTAATCCGTCGGCAGCGAAAGTGCGAGTAGGAAGATGGGGAGCATCTGGGCCAACTCTCGGTGAGGTCGGGATGTGTTCGGCTGATCTATTCAACAGCGTAATGGAGGATTGGTTTCTCCCCCTCTGGAGTGCGACAGTCCGGCCGCCGCGCTCCGAGGAGAACAACAGCGAAGTACCACGAAGGGATCTCCCGTCTCGGCTTCGATTCTTCATCTGAACAAATCGGTAGCCGGACGGCCGCAGTCCGAAGGGTCGCTTCCCTCGGGGTCGGGGTGGGTGGTATCCTCTGGGGGAGGCAATCCCAGGTAGGCCAAATAGATCGGGCTCAGCGGCCCGGGTGCGATGCCCGAACAGAACGACGACGATCTGATCCAGTCGCTCCGGGCCAGGCTGGAGGCCGAGGACACGAAGGCGCTGGCGGAGATCTTCGCCACGTTCCAGGACAGGCTCTGGCGGATGATCGACCTGCGGCTCGACGGCCGCCTGGCCGGGCGGGTGTCACCCTCGGATGTGGTGCAGGACACGTATCTCGAAGCGGCGAAGCGGCTCAAGCATTTCCTCGACAAGCCGGACATGCCGTTCTTCGTCTGGCTGAGGATCGTCGCCAATCAGCGGCTGATCGAGATCCACCGTCAGCACCTCGGCGCCAAGATGCGCGATGCTGGCATGGAAATCTCGCTGACCCAGGGCGCGTACGCCTCGGCCAGCTCGGCCTGCCTGGCGGCGCGGCTCGCGGGCCCGATGACCTCGCCGAGCATGGCGGCGATGCGGCTCGAAGCCCTCGCACGCCTGGAGGCCGCGCTCGGGGAACTCGACCCGATCGACCGGGAAGTCCTCGCGTTGCGGCACTTCGAGGAGTTGAGCAACAACGAGGTCGCCGAAGTGCTGGGGATCCAGAAGGCGGCGGCGAGCAAGCGCTACGTTCGCGCGCTCGAACGTCTCAAGACGGCCCTCGAACGCGTTCCTGGTCTAGAGGACCTGCTGTTCTGACCCGGAAGGCGACGCCGTGGGTGATTCGACGCGGGACATCAGCGAGGAACGCGACCGCATCGACGAGCTGGCGGAGGAATTCTCCGACCGCCTCAGGCGCGGGGAGACGCCCTCGATTTCCGACTACGCCGCCCGCTACCCCGAAGTGGCCGAGCGGATCCGGGAACTCTTCCCGACCCTCGCGATCATGGAGCAGCTCAAGCGGCAGCGGCGGTCGGGGCGGCCGTCGGAGCGGGCGTCCGAGCGGCTGGAACGGGTCGGCGACTTCAGGGTCATCCGCGAGATCGGCCGGGGAGGCATGGGCATCGTCTACGAGGCGACCCAGGAATCGCTCGACCGCCACGTCGCGCTCAAGGTCCTTCCGCAGCATGCGCTCCTCGATCCGAAGCGGCTTCAGCGCTTCCGCCGCGAGGCCCACGCGGCGGCGAAGCTCCACCACACCAACATCGTGCCGGTGTTCGGATTCGGCGACCAGGATGGTTTGCATTATTATGTGATGCAATATATCGAAGGCATCAGCCTGCATCACAAGGTGGTCGAGGAACGCGCGAAGGCTCAGCACGGCAAGGCGGCGGATTCCGGCTCCGATCGCGCCCGGTACCGGCAGGCAGCGGGCATCGGGATCCAGGCGGCCGATGCGCTCGAATACGCGCACGAGCAGGGCGTCCTGCACCGCGACATCAAGCCTTCGAACCTGATCCTCGACCCCTCCGGCGCGGTCTGGATTACCGACTTCGGACTCGCCAAACTCGCCGGCGACGACGGCCTGACCCGCACCGGCGACCTGATCGGGACCCTGCAGTACGTCCCCGCGGAGTCGTTGCACGGAGAATTCGATCGCCGGGGCGACGTTTATGGGCTCGGCCTGACCCTCTATGAACTCCTGGCGCTCGAGCCCGCGTTCGCGGACACCAATCCGACCCGGTTGATGCGAAAGATCGCGGAGGAGGCCCCGCCGCTCCCGCGCAAGGTCAACCCGGACATCCCGCGCGACCTGGAGACGATCGTCCTCAAATCGATCGCCCGGGACCCTGGCGATCGCTACCAGACGGCGGGCGAAATGGCCGCCGACCTGCGGCGATTTCTGGAGGACCGGCCGATCGCGGCGCGTCGCGTCAGCCAGGCCGAGCGGCTCTGGCGATGGTGCCGGCGGAACCGGGGCACGGCGGCGCTCTCGGCCACGGCGGCGATTTCGCTGGTCGTCGCGGCCATCGTCGGCTGGGCGGGGTATGCCTATACGAGGGACGCCCTCAAACGCGAGTCGGCCCGGAGTCTCGAACTCGACGAGGCACGAAAGCTCGCCGAGGGGAATTTGGAGCTGTCGCTGGAGGCGTTCGAGGAGATCTTCGAGGCCCTCAAGGGTTCGCACGACGACGGTCTCGGCGGGCCTCGCGATGGGTTCGAGGCCCGGCCGTTTGCGAAGGCGTTCGCCAAGGCGGCGCGTGGGGATCGGGAAGGCCCGGGGCGGCAGCCGGCGGGCAACGCCGAGGACGACCTCGCGCTCCTCGAAACCATCCTGTCGTTCTACGACCGCTACGCGACGGCGAACGCGACCCGGCCGAGGCTCCAGCTCGAAGCCGCCCGTTCCTACCGACGCGCGGCCGAACTGCACCGATGGCTCGACCAGGACGACGAGGCCGAGGCCGCGCGGAAGCGGTCGGCCGAGCTGTTCTCGACGGTCGTCGCCGGCCCCGGGGCCGAGCCCGATAGCCAGGTCGAACTGGCCGAGATCCTGGCGATGGCCCCGGTCCCGGAGGGCGACCCGAAGCGACTGGAAGCGTCGCTCGCGGATTGCCACCGCGCGATCGGGCTCTGCCGGGAGATCCCGTCCGATTCGCCCCACGCCAACGCGGCGCGCGACGTCCATGCGAGGGCCCTCCGGCGACTGGGGGACATCGAGGCCGAACTGGGACGGGACGCCGAGGCCGAGCTGCACCTCCGCGAGGCGATCGGTCTCTGGAAATCGCTCGCGGGCGACGCACCCGAGCGGTCGTCGGCCGCGCTGAACACGCTGCGGGCCCGGGTCTCGCTGGCCGAACGCCTGCTGGCCAACGAGAAGGCCGCGGCGTCCGACCTCGAACTCGAGGCGATCGAGAAGGATCTCCGCGCCCTGGCCGATTCCCGGAATGTCGTCCCCATCCTCTGGAACGACTTCGGGGCCCTCACCGAAGACCTGGCCGAGGTGCGGGAGATCCGCGACCCCGCCCGCGCGGAGTCCCTCCGCGCCCTGGCGCAGGACCTCCGCCGTCGGCAGCCGCAGGGGCAGAGGCGAGGCGGCCGGGGCGGTCGCCCCGATGTCCGGCCCGATGGGCGTCCCGAGGGGCGAATCTTCCCGCCCGCGTTCCGCCCCGACCGGCCGCCTCCCCCCGCGCCCGAGCCGCCCCGTTGAGCATGCCTTGACGTGATGTTTTGTACAGAATAAACTTCCGTCCATGAGGATGCCGACGGCGATTGCCCATCTCGACGCCGATTGCTTCTACGTCTCGGCCGAGCGGGTCCGGGACGAGTTCCTCCGCGCCAAGCCGGTGGGCGTCCTGGGCAACCAGGGCGCCTGCGTGATCGCCAAGAGCTACGAGATGAAGGCCGACGGCGTCACCACCGGCATGCCGATCTGGGACGCGCTCGTGAAGTGCCCCTCGGGGGTCTACATCAAGCGCGACTTCCGCTGGTACGAGACCCTCAGCCGCGAGATGTTCGAGGTCGTCCAGCGGTACTCGCAGAAGGTCGAGTTCTACTCGATCGACGAGTTCTTCTTCGTCGCGAAGCCGTCGAAGTCGGGCGACTTCCAGGAGGCGGCCGAGGCGATCCGCGACGCGATCTGGAAGGAGGTCCGCGTGCCGGTCACCATCGGCATCGCCCGGACCCGGACCCTCGCCAAGCTGATCTCCGACTCGGCCAAGCCCTTCGGCGCGCTGGCGCTGCTCGACGCCAAGGGAGAGGAGGAACTCCTGGCCGGCCGGCCGGTGACCGAGATCACCGGGATCGCCGGCCGACGCGCGAAGCGGCTGGCCCCTTGGGGGATCCACACCTGCCTCGACCTCGCCCGGGCCGACCGCCGGCTGGTCCGCGAGCTGCTCACCGCCTCGGGCGAGACCCTCTGGTGGGAACTCAACGGCGAGGCGTCGCAGCCGATCCACTCCAGGCGGCCGGCCCACAAGGCCATCTCGCGCGGGGGGAGCTTCGGCGAGGCCACGTCCGACCCCATCGTGCTCTACGCCTGGCTCGTCCGGAACCTCGAACGCCTGATCGAGGAGCTGGAGTTCCACGACGTCCTCGCCGGCCGCCTCACGATCTGGGTGTCGTACAAGGACGGCCAGTTCGCCGTCGGCCAGACGACGCTCACGATCCCGACGAACCGGTTCGACCTGCTCCTCGACGCCGCCCGCCCCTGCCTGCGATCGGCCTGGATCCGGCGCGGCCAGGCCAACCGCATGCACCTGATCGCCGAGATGCTCCGGCCCAAGGCCGACACGCAGCTCGCGCTGCCGCTGTTCGACCCCGAGCCCGAGGCCCACCGCGCCCGGGAATCGGCCCGGCTCAAGCGCGAGGTCAATCAACGCATGGGCCGGTTCGCCCTCCGCAGCGCCGCCACCTTGCCGCTCACCGGGATCTACAAGGACGCCGCAAATTCGTACGACATCTGCGACGTCCGCGGCAAGATTTGCTTCTGAGGTCGTTGCACTTGTGATGGCCCTGGCCGGAACGGAGGCGCGGGGCATGGGCCGTCACTTCGCCCGGCGCTTCCGGAGGGCGTTGCCGGCGGATGCTAGGCCCGCGATCGCGACGGAGGCGAGGGTCGAGGGCTCGGGCGCGGCGGTCGGGTCGGCCTGGAAGACCTTGAATTGCCAGCCGAAATTGGCAACAGGCGCACCGCCGAAAGTGAGGAGAGAGCCGGTGGGATTGCTGGAATCGAACGAGCCTGCGCTCGATGTCCGGAAGATCCGATCGAGGCTGGAACCCACGGTCGGCGGGCTGTAGATCCCCTGACCCAAACTACTGAGCTGGGCCGCCGTGGCGCCCGTGGTGCCGTCAGCGTCGTCGAAGACGAGGCCAGCCCAGAAGGTGCCGCCGGGCAGCGTGAACAGGGGCGTATCCGGACTGGCGGTGGCGGTGACCGTCACCGGGGTCGCGCGAGCGAAACTCACATTTCCGAGCGTCAAAGCACGGATAAGAGTACCCGGGCCGCCCCCCGCGCCGTCGGATTGGTAGAATCGGACACCGGGCCGCGCGGTGACCGCGACCGCGTTCAAATTCACGACCGAGAACGTGAATTCCACCACACCGAGGCCCCCGAGGCCCGACACGGGCGTGATGTCGTCAGCGATCAGTGCCGTGATGGTATTGCCCGACTGGGATGTCGCGGATCCGTTGCTTAATGCGAATCCCGAAAATGTGCTGATATTTGAATAGGCCGTAATGGTTCCCGCATCGGCGGGCGAAGCGGCCAGCCCGAACAGGGCGGTTAAGACGAGAGGAATTCCGAACCTCATGCGTTCACGTCCTTGGACGATACGTAGGGGAAGGAACCGTATCAATTCACTTCGCACCAACCTAACCAGGGTGGGCGGAGAGCGGCAAGGATCCGAGTCGCCCCTGTTTCGATTTATAAGCGTGCGTTTCGATTTAACAACATCTCGATCTCAAGCAACATGCGGAGAGCCCTGGCGTCTGGCCGGCCGACCGGGGCGAGCGAGGAAGGGGGGGGCGTCTTGAGGATCTCCGAGCGGCCCTTCTCGGGATAATGGCGTCGCTCCCTACTTGAGGGCCGCGATGCGGGCGGCGGCGGTCCTGGCCTCGGGGGTGTCCGGGTACGCCTTGAGGATGGATTTGTAGTAGGAGAGGGCCGCGGACTTCTTGCCGGACTTTTCGAGGTTCTGGGCGATCCTGAGTTCGCGGGCGGCCTTCGAGGGGGCGTCGCCGGCGGGTTTGGTTTCGGGCTTGGAGTCGGCGGCGGCCTTCGCGGCGGCCTTGGAGGAGGTTTTGGGCATGGCCTTGACGGCGGGCTTGCTGTCGCCGACGAGGCCGTCGAAGCCTCCGTCGTCCTTGGAGCCGCCGGAGGCCTTGGGTTTTGAGTCGCCGCCGGCGGCGGCCTGGGCGGCCATCTTCTTGGCCTTGGCGATGAAACGTTCGGGCTCATCGTTGAAGGCGTCGCGGCAGCCGGTGCAGCAGACGGGGTACGACATGCCCTGGTATGTGACCGTCATCGATGCCGCGCCGCCGGTCAGGATGCACTTGGGGAGGTTGGAATCCCCGCCGCCGCCCGCCGCGAAGGTCTCGCCTTCCTTGGTCAAGCCGATGTCGATGGCGTTCTTGAACTGCGGGGCCCCCGGTTCCTGGCGGTCCAGGAGCATCGTGTAGCGAACCTTGTTGCTATTCGGGCGGATCGTCAGGCGTTCCTTGCCCTCGGGGCTGTCCTCCTGGCGGTCGAGGACGAGCGTCTTGCCGTCCTTCCCGAGGCTCCCCTTGTAGGCGACCGGCTTGCCGGCGGCGTCGGTGCCGGTCAGGACGTAGCTGGTGGAGGGTGCGTCGTAGGAGAGGCTCCCCTTGGAGAGGAACTTGCCGCCCTGAAACTCGACCGAGAGGCCGACGGGAGTGCCCTTCTCGAACTTCCAGGCCCAGCGGTGGGTCTCGTTCCACCCTCGGACGCGCTGGGCGGCCGGGCGGGCGGTGCCCTTCCAGCCACCGATGACGTAATCGAAGGGGGCGAACGCCGGCGGGATGTCGTCGAGGTCGGCGAAGGTCGGCGCGACCGGGACGGTCAGGATCAGGAGAGCCAGGAGACGGCCGAACGGTGCCCGACGGGTCATGGCGCTGCCCTCGACATGGCTTCGAAACGGAAAGGCCCGCACAAACTCATCGTATCATGCGGGCCAGGGGGAAGCGTATCCGTTGGGGAGGGCTGACACTCGACGTTTCAGCGTCGCGTCGGCGGCAGGGCGGTGACGGGGGCGGGGAGGTCGACCACGAAGTCGATGTAGCCGATCATCATCTCCTCGTACGTCTGGTCGCCCCAACCGACGGCCTGCTTCGGGTTGGGGTTATTGGGGTTCTTCTCCGAGTTGTCGAAGTGGGCGATGCAGTCGATCCTCGCCCCGACGGGCAGCTTGATCGGCACCTTGAGCGCGTAGTAGCTCTGCCAGGCGAAGTCGTACGCGGGGACCGACAGGAGGGTCTGGCGGGTCTTCCCGGGGAGGGTCAGCCCGTACTCGAAGTCCTTGCCGCGCAGGTGCATGTGAGGCATGAAGCTGAGCAGGTACCCTTCGACCGGGACGTTGAAGGTCGAGCGGACCTCGTGGTTGTCGGCCCCCGGCGGGATCACGAAACGGGTGTTGGGGATGGCCAGCGTGAACGCCTCCTGCTTCACCGGGGCCTTCGAGAAGATCAGGCCGACCCTGGACCGGTCGGGGCGGATCTTGCCGTTGGGCGTGTAGTGCAGCTGGAAGACGAAGTCGGAGCCGGCCGGGATCTTCTTGCCGATTCCGTCGGGGAGTTGGAGCGGCATGTCGCCGGGGGCGTAGCCGACCAGGTGATCCCGCCCGCCGCCGAAGCCCCGGGCCCTCGGCTTGGCCGGGTTCTTGCCCCGGCCGTGATCGTCCACGTACACGATGATGTGGTGAACGACCGAGCGGTCCGTCGGCTGGGCCTCGGCCGCCTGGATCCAGACGTCTTCCTTGAAGTTGGTCGGGACGCGGACGGTCACGTAGTCCACCACCCCCTGAGCGGGTACGACATAGGGCTCGGGGATCTCGAAGACGACGTCCGGCGTGCCGATCGACCAGCCTCCCGGGAAGGTCTTCGCCGCGGGGACCTTCGACGCGTCTCCGAGGGGTCCCCCGGCTTCAACCCAGGCGAGCAGGGTGGCGCGTTCCTTCGGATCGAGGCTGCGGTCGTTGGTGAAGTGGCCATAACGCGGGTCGGCGTGCCAGGGAGGCATCCGGTAATCCTCGACGACCTCGGCGATCCCGGCGAGGTGCTTACGGGCGTCGTCGTACGTCAAGAGCGGGAAGGGGCCGACCTGGCCGGGGCGGTGGCAACTCTGGCAGCGATTCTGGAGGATCCCGGCGACGTCGGCGGCGTAAGTGATCTTCGAGCCGTCGAGCTTGCCGACCTTCGCCTCCTCGGCGTCCCGGAACTCCTGGATGCTCCTGGGAGCCGAGCGGATCCTGGGGACGTTTGGCTTCTGCGCGTTGACCGTCTCGAGGCGGTCGATCGGGCAGCCGGCGACCTCAGTCGCGGCGACCTTCACGGGCTTGCCGGCCAGGACCTCATCGATGGCGTCGGTGAGGTAGTTGTGTTCTGCCCTGGGTTTACGCGTACCCAGGCCGTACTGGTCGTCGATCGCCCCCCGGTAGCGGATCACGGCCGTGCCGTCGAGCACGATGGCCTCGCAGGTGCGCTGGGCGAGGGCCAGGTCGGCGACGAGATTGGACTTATCGCGGAGGATCGGGAAGGTCACGCCGAATTCCTTCGCGTGCTTCGCGATCGCCTCGGAGGACTCACCGGCGTTCGAGTTGATTCCGATGAACTTGACCTTCTTGTCCGCGTAGGCCTTTGAGAGTTCCTCCAGGCGGGGCATGTAGAGGTTGCCCAGAGGGCATTCCACGCCGAGGAAGATGAGGACGACGGCCTTGTTGCCCCGGAAGCCGTAAAGGCTCACGGGTTCATCCTTGGCGTTCCGAAGCGAGAAGTTGGGCATCCTGCGCCCGATGTTACGGTCGGCCGGAAGATCCTCGGCCGCGACATTCCCGATCGTGACGCAGGAGCCGAGCAGGACGGCGGCGAGCAGAATGCGTGAAGGACCAGTCATCCGGGACCTCTCCAGAATCGTTGTCGGGCGGGCGCACGCACAGGCGGTCGGGCGAGGGCATCCCCTCATGATACCCGAAATACCCCCGAGGAGTTTCGGATTCTCGCGGGCGGTCGCGACCCGATCCACCGGCCGGCCCGTCGGTTGCGGGTGAAGTCTGGGTGGTGTTGGACTGGTCAATCGCCGGGGGCGGCGGTACATTATTTGGATCGAGGCCGACGTCCGCCAGCTTAATGGCGGAGTCCGGCCCACCCTGGGCTAAGACGGGGTACGCCATGCGTTTGGAGGCAGTGATCCTGCCCGAACTGGGCACCGCTCCGGATGAGCCGATCATCGTCAGTCACTGGTTCGCGGCGCGAGGGGACGAGGTCTGGGAAGGGGATCGTCTGGTGGAGGTGGTGGTCGGCCCGGCGACGTTCGACGTCGCGGCCCCGATCACGGGCCGGCTCGCCAGGATCCACGGGCGCGAAGATGACCGGGTGGCCCCCGGCGCGATTCTCGGCTTCGTCGCGGTCGCGGACGATTCGATTCCCGACGATGAGAACGGCCCCGGCGGCCTCCGCCCGCCCGGCCCCAGGGGACCGTCCGCCTCTGGGTCCCCGTCATGACGGCGCAGCATGAGCTATCGGCCGGAGTCATCCCGTTCAGGCGGGACGATCAGCGAGGATTCGTCTTCCTGATCCTGCACTCCGCCACCGTGCGCAACCCTCGTGCCCGCTGGGAGTTCCCCAAAGGCGGCATGGAAGCCGGCGAGACCCCCAGGCAGACCGCCTCCCGTGAGTTCGTCGAGGAGACCGGGCTCCAGAACTGGCACTTCGTCGACGGTTTCGAACGCAGCCTCTCGTACACCTACGTCCGGCGGGGCCGCAAGGTCCTCAAGACCGTGACCTACTACCTCGTCGAGGTCGACGACAACGCCGAGCCGATCCAGTCGGCCGAGCACGTCGCCGACAACGCCGGCCACTGGTGCCGCTGGGGACCGTTCGACGAGATCAACCGACTGCTGTTCCACGCCAAGATCCGCCAGGTGTTCTCGGAAGCCTTCGGCGTCCTGACCGGCCGGCCATCGCCCATCGAGAGCGACGGGGCGCTGCAGGTCGAATCGCCCGCCGCTGGGGAGCCGGGGTCGGCGGGATGAGCACGCAGCCGAGTTCGAGCGTCCTCATCGTCAGCTACAAACGGCCGGAGGACGTCACACGTTGCCTCCAAGCCCTGGGGCAGCAGGTCGTCCTCCCCGACGAGATCCTCGTCGTCTGGCAGGGAGACGACACGGCCACGCGCGATTGGGCGGAGGCGAACCGGTCCGGACTCGGTTGCGACCTACTCCTCGTCCACTCCCCGGAGCCCGGGGTCGTGGCGGCCGAGAACGCAGGTCGCGACGCGGCCAGGGGGGAAATCCTCCTCCTGATCGATGACGATGCCATTGCCCCGCCCGACTGGGTGGCGCGGCATGTTGCGTTCTATGGGGACCCGACCGTCGGCGCGGTCGGCGGACCTGCGGTGAATCACCATGTTGCCACGGGCGAGCCGTTCAAGCCCTGGCCGAGGGAGCCGATCGGCAAGCTGACCCGGCTCGGCAAGTTCATCGGCCACATGCACGACCAGGATCCCGACTGGCGGGACCGGCCGCCGATCGAGGTCGACCACCTCGTCGGCTACAACATGAGCCTCCGCAAGTCGGCCGTCGACCGCTTCGAGTCGGGCCTCAGACGCTACTGGCAGATGTTCGAGGCCGACGCCTGCCTCCAGGTGAAGGCCCGGGGTTTCCGGATCCTCTTCGACTTCGGCAACGTCGTCGGGCACTTCCCCACGAACGCGACGTACGATGGCAAACGCGAAGGCGATCTGTCGGTCAAGATCTACAATGGCGCGTACAACCACGCCTTCGTCCTGTCCAAGCACTCCCCGCCCCGGTTGCGGATCCCCCGGCTGGTGAACATGCTCGTGGTCGGCAATACGGCGACCCCCGGCCTGATCGCCTACCCGTTCTGCGTCCGTCGATACGGCAAGCCGCTCCGCGAGCTGGGGATCCTGTGGAAGACATGGCAGGCCCGGGCGCAGGGCTGGCTCGATGGCCGTCGGGCCCGTTCTCGGTGATTGGAACCATCGGACGCGTCGAGTAGGCTTACGTGGGGTGGGCATCGCCCCGCCCCAACTTCGAACCCACCCGTTTCGAGCCGAGCACCGCCGGGACATCCTCGCCGATGTTGTGGTGGGCGGTGCCCACGCTACGGAGGATCCCATGCGCCGACTGGTTGTCTGGTCCCTGCTGGCCTTGCTGGGGGTGGGAACGCATGCGGCGGAGGCCGGGAAGCTGCCGGTCCGGCTGCGGTCGCGGGTCGAGGACAGGGAGAAGTCGGGCCGCTACTCGCTCGTCGAGACGCCGGAGAACTGGGACTCGTCGAAGACGGCCGTCATTGTCTGCGACATGTGGGACCTGCACCACTGCCTCAACGCCGTCCGGCGCGAGACGGAGATGGCACCGAGGATGAACGAGGTCCTCAGGTTGCTGCGCGCTCAGGGGGCCACGATCATCCACTCCCCCAGCGAGTGCATGGCGACCTACAAGGACAACCCCGCACGCAAGCGGGCCGAGGCGACCCCGAAGTCGAAGTCCCTGCCGGCCGACATCGGCACCTGGTGCCGCAAGATCCCCTCCGAGGAGAAGGGGGCCTACCCGATCGACCAGACCGACGGCGGCGAGGACGACGATCTCGCCGAGCACAAGGCCTGGGCTGAGAAGCTCGCAGGGATGGGCCGGAACCCCAAGCTGCCCTGGAAGTCGCAGACCGACCTGCTCACGATCGACAACGCCCGCGACTACATCACCGACAAGGGCGAGGAGGTCTGGAGCATCCTGGACGATCGCAAGATCGAGAACGTCGTCCTCATGGGCGTGCATCTGAACATGTGCGTGCTCGGGCGTCCGTTCGGGCTCAGGCAGATGGCGAAGAACGGCCGGCACGTCGTCCTCATGCGCGACATGACCGACACGATGTACAACCCCGAGCGGTCGCCGTACGTCAGCCATTACGCCGGCACCGACCTGATGATCGAGCACGTCGAGAAGTTCGTCTGCCCGAGCATCACCAGCGACCAGGTCCTCGGCGGCACGCCGTTCAAGTTCAAGGCCGACCCCCGGCCCACAATCGCCTTCATCATCGCCGACGACGAGTACAAGACGGAGGCGACCCTGCCCGCGTTCGTGTCGTCGCACCTGCTGAAGGACTACCGGACGACGTTCATCCTCAACTCCGAATCGACGAAGAACGAACTCCCCGGCATCAACGAGCTGGCCGATGCCGACCTGATGTTCGTCGCGGCCCGGCGGAAGGTGTTGCCGAAGGAGCAGCTCGACGCCATCAGGAAGTTCGTGGCCGGTGGCAAGCCCGTTGTCGGCATCCGGACCGCCAGTCACGCCTTCGCGCCGAAGGCCGGCGCCAAGGTGCCCGAGGGCCGCGACGGGTGGGCGACCTTCGATCCCGAAGTGCTCGGGGGGCACTACACGAACCATCACAAGGTCGGGCCAAAGTCCTCCGTGGTCGTGGCGACGGGGGCGGAATCCGACGTCATCCTCAAGGGCGTGGATGCGTCGAAGATCACCGGCTGCGGCTCTCTCTACAAGGTGAGCCCTCTGGCCAAGTCGGCGCGGCCACTGCTGCTGGGTTCGATCCCGGGCGAGTCGCCCGAGCCCATCGCCTGGACGAACGAGTCCCCGGCCAAGGGGCGGGTGTTCTACACCTCGCTCGGGCATGTGGATGACTTCGCGCAGGCGGATGTGAGCAAGCTGCTCCGGAACGCCATCGACTGGGCGATGGCCAGGTAAGGTGGCGTGGGGACGCGGTCCCACGGGCCCGCGTCAATCCCAGCGACCGGGGCCGATGATTCGCCTGACCATCCCGTCGTCCGGGCTTGAAGTCGGTTGGGGTTGGCCGAAGACAGCCCGCACCCCGACCTACACCAATTCGGGGATGGCCTGGCCATCGGTGACGATGGGGGTGGGGCGGCCGAAACGGTCGGGTATGCTGGTGGATTTGTAGTCGATGCCGAGGTGGTGATAGATCGTGGCGAGGAAATCCTGGGGGCTCACCTTGCGCTCGGTGACGTCCTCGCCCTTGCGGTCGGTGCCACCGATGACCTGGCCGCCTCGGATGCCTGCACCGGCCCAGATCATGGAATTGGCCCGGGGCCAGTGATCCCGACCCGGCTGTACCGTCCCGGCCGGGGCGCTGGCGACCCCGCCGCCGCTGCTGGCGACGTAGGTGATCCGGGGCGTCCGGCCGAACTCGCCGGTGACGACGACGAGCACTTTCTTGTCGAGACCGCGTTCGTAGATGTCTTCAATCAGGGCCGTGACGGCCGTGTCGAAGACCGGGGCCCGGAACTTGAGGGCGTCGAAGACGTGGTGGTTGACCGCGTGATCGTCCCAGTTCGCCACGCGCCCACAGAGGGGGCCGTCGAACGTGGTGGTGACGATCTCCACGCCCGCCTCGACCAGCCGCCGGGCCATGAGGCACTGCTGGCCCCACTGGTTCATGCCGTAACGCTCGCGGGTGCGGGGATCCTCGCGGGTCAGGTCGAAGGCCCGCTCGGCGTCGCGGCTGGTGAGCAGGCCGAGCGCCTGGGCCTCGAACGTGTCCATCGCCTCGATCGCGCCGTGGCTGTCGAGGTCGCGACGGATCTGGTCGAACGACTTCCTGAGCCTGACGCGCTCACCGATCCGCGCCGTCTGCTCGGGCGAACCGCCGCCGATGTTCGGGACCCGGAACGACGGCTGGCTCGGATCCCCGAGCACGGCGAAGGGCTCGTAGTTCGGGCCGAGGTAGCCGGGGCCGGCGATGGTGAAGTTGTCGTAGCGGATGATCGGGTTGACGCCGACGTAGTTCGGCAAGCTCCGCGGGCCCGACTCCTTCGCCCGGAGGTAATGGGCGACGGTCATCACGTCGGGATACAAGGGCGTCAGCTTGTCCATCGGGTCCGGGTCGCCCGAGAGGAGCTGGAGCGAGCCCGCCGGATGTCCGCCCCCGGTGTGGGCCATCGAGCGGAGCACGGCCATCTTGTCGCTGATCCGTGCCTGGCCGGGGATCAGTTCGGTGAACCTCAGCCCGGGCGTCTTCGTTGCGATTGTCTTGAACGGGCCGCGGTAGTCGGACGAAACCTCGGGCTTGGGGTCATAGGTGTCGAGATGGCTGCAGCCGCCCCGGAGCCAGACCACGATCAGCGCGGTTTTGTGAGTGGCCCTCGGCGCGGACGCCTCGGCACGGAGGCGGAGCAGTCCGGGCAGCGACAGGCTCCCCATCCCCGTCAGGCCGATGCGGAGGGCTTCGCGGCGGGTCGTTTGCCTCTGGGACTGGTACGACATCGGCAACAGACTCGCCCGGGGCTTCGAAAAGGTTTGAGAATCGTTGGAGAATATTGGGCGGTTTTCGAGGGCCGGTGTCAAGTGCGGCGGGTGGAGTCGCACGCGACAACAACTTGTCGCAATGGTCAAATAAAGAGGTGAACAATAAGCAAAGGCGCCGGGCGCGGGTCTGCCGACCCCGACACCTGCCCTGACGCGCGTTGCCGAAAAACCGGGTCTCCAGACCCGTTCTGACCGGCCACACAAAGCGGGTCTGCAGACCCGGTTGGGTAGTCCGCTTCGGTTCCGGCAAGGGCGGGGTCTGGAGACCCTCGCCCAGCGCTTTCGCTTCGCCCACTTCGTTCGGTGCGACCAGCGAGACTGTGTCACGGATGAAGAAGAATTGGTCTGTCTAGCAATTCATGTATTTCCAGTTGCGGGGCTTACCCTCGGCGAGCCATTCGAGGGTGGTGGCGATGCGTTTCTCGCGGGTCGGGGCGGTCTTGGCCTCCTCGATCCACTCGACGTATTCGCGCCTGTGGCTGGTGCTGAAATTCTCGAAGGCGACCCGGGCGGCCTCATTCTGCTGGAGGCGGGCGTGCAGGTCGTCGGGAACGACGAGTTCCTTCTTCGGGCCCTTGGCCTTCATCCGGGAGGGAGCCTTCACGCCGTCGTCGTTGAGCTTCATCGCCTTCCGGATGTAGCCGATGAGTTGCTTGCGGGAGGGGAGATCCTCGACCGAGGTGAGCCGCCCGAAGTGGCCCATGGCGGTGCGGTCGGCCTCGCCGACCTCGGCCAGGACCAGCTCGCCCTTCCAGAACCCGAAGGCGCAGTGCTCCTTGAAGGCGGCCATGCTGCAGAGCATGCCCTTGTACTGGAAGTGCGGGAAACTCCACTTCCAGGTCTCCTCGATCTCCGGGCAGGCCTCATGGACGACCTCGCGGAGATGCTCCAGAATGGGCTTCGCGAAGTCCCTCGCCTTCGCGATGTACTCGTCGACTCTCTGATCCCACGTCCCCATCTCGACCGCCCTCCCCTCGGCCCGAACTTCCCCCCACCATTTCTCCACTGAGATCGGCCCGAAGTGCCCGGATGTTCAGGGAAAGTCGTCGGGCCATCGGTCTAACCGATGCGTCCCGTAATGTAAGCCTCGGTCCGGGGGTCGAGGGGGTTGGTGAAGAGCCGCGCCGTCGGGCTGAACTCCGCCAGGATCCCCGACCGCTGTCCCGGCGGGATCTCCCCGCGGAGGTCGTCGTACATCAGGCATGCCGTCATGTCGCTCACCCGGCGCGCCTGCTGGAGGTTGTGGGCGACGATCACGATGGTGTACTCAGATCGGAGATCATCGATCAGATCCTCGACCCTGGCCGTGGCAGCCGGGTCGAGCACGGAGCAGGGCTCGTCCATCAGGACCACCTCGGGCCCCACGGCGAGGGTCCGGGCGATGCAGAGCCGCTGCTGCTGGCCGGGCGACAATTCGTTGGTGCTCCGGTGCAGTCGGGATTTCACCTCGTCCCACAATCCCACCCGGCGGAGAGAATTCTCGACGATCGTATCGAGGTCCCCGGCGTTTCCGTGGATCCGCACCCCCCAGGCGACGTTCTCGTAGATGCTGCGTGGGAACGGATTCGGCGTGGGGAAGACCATTCCGATCCGCCGGCGGACGGGGCCCGGGTCGATGTCCTTCGGGAGGATGTCCGCCCCGTTGAACCGGACCTTACCCTCAACCCGCGCCTCGGGCTGGAGGTCGATCATCCGATTGAGGCAGCGCAGCAACGTCGACTTTCCCGAGCCCACCGGTCCGATCAGGGCCGTGACTCGGTGCCGGGGGATCTCGATGCGGATGTCGCGGATCGCCCGGACCGGTCCGTACCAGGCGGAAAGTCCCTCGGCGGCGAGCACGGGGCGACTCCTGGCCGGGGAATCCGGTCGGCCGGGTTCCTGGGCGGTCTCGTTCGGTCCGAGCGTCATGGGCGTCAGTCCTTCGAGGCCGGGCCGGAACGGCCCCGTAGGAAGATGGCGAACGCATTCGGGATCAGGGTCAGCGTCAGGAGCAGGATCGCCCCGCCGGCCACCACACGCTGGAAATCCGGGTTGCGAAAGCTCACGTAATGATAGAGGTCCGAAGGGAGACTCGAAACCCAGGAACCCAGGACGAGCAGCGGGGCAAGTTCACCGATCCCACGCGTGACCGCCAGGAGGATCCCGGACAGCAACCGGACCGCCGAGGCCGGGAGGAGGTGGTCTCGCAGCACCTGCCAGCGGGTCGCGCCGAGGGCCAGGGCCGAGAGTCGGACATCGCCGCCCACCGATCGCAACGCCATCCTGGTCTCCGTCGCGACCACTGGCAGCAGCATCGACCCGATCGCGATCGCCCCGGCAGTCCAGGCCGCGCCCCTCAGCGGTCCATAATGAAGGAGGCCCAGGCCCAGGAAGCCGAAGACGACGGGCGGCAAGTCAGCGAGGGTCGCGAGAATGAGCGAGAGGAATCGCTGCCAGCGGCCGGGCGGGGCGAATTCTTCCAGGTAGATCCCCGAGCCCATTCCGATCGGGATTGCGACTGCCGTGGCCGCGACCGCGGACCAGAGCGAACCGGCCAGGCCCCCCGCATAACCGGCTCGGCTCGCGTCCCGGTCGAGGCCGGAGTCCGCAAGAGATCGCAGGAACCGGAACTGGTTGATGAGGCCGTCCTCCCAGGAAAGTCCCAGGAGGACACAGGCACCAAGCCCGAAGAGACCGACGAGGAGGATCAGCGAGAACAGACAGGCTCCCGGGAGCGCAGCGGCAATCCGGGCGGCCGCATTCGGTGAATGACTTTCAACGCCCTCACCCATCATCCGGTGAGCTCCTCGAGACGGCGACGGAATCGCAGCGAGAGCCGGATCAGTCCGGCGCAGAGCAGGAATAGGATCAGTCCGGCGAGACCGATGGGCGGTTGGTACCACTCGGTCAAGGTGGTCCTGACGGCTTCGGTCGAGAGGGTGGAGAATTGCCCAGTCGCTGTCGACCAGGCGGCTTCCCTGGCGAGCATGACGACAACCGTCTCCCCGGCCGCCTTCGCCACTGTGAGCAGGAGCACACCCAGGAGAGCGGAGCGGGCCGAGGGGAGGGCCAGCCTCGTCGCGACCTCGAACCGGGAGGCCCCCAGGCTAAATGCCCCCTCGCGGAGGCTACGAGGAACGTCGGTCAGGATCGCCACGCAGGCGACCGCCACCGATGGCACCAGCATGATCCCAACCATTACGCCAACGACCATCCCGAAGGCCCAGGGCCCGACTCCCGACCAAGAGCGCTGAAACGCGGGGAGGATGACGAGCACGAGGAGGACGCCTGGGAGGATCGTCGGGACGCTCGCCATGAGTTCGAGGAGCTGGAGGAACCCACGGCGGGTCCGCGACATGGCGAACTCGGAGAGATAGACCGCGATCGCGAGTCCCCAGGGATAGGCGATTGTAAGCGCTTCGACCGTCACGACGGCCGTCCACATAGCCCCCTCACCGATGCGTTCCCCGGTACCCGCCGGGAGAGCCGTCCGATTTCCAGCCCATGCCCCGAGGAGGACGATTGTCATCAACGCCAGCAGGATCAGGGGCGGGACGCACGCGCAG
>CBDIHP010000037.1:0-255547 GCA_965279195.1 Isosphaeraceae bacterium | reverse complement strand
CGACCCGCAGGACGATCGCCTTGACCGTCTTGTCGGCCTCGGCCCTCGCGGAGGTGCTTGATGACCGTCTCGGAGCCCATCGTCGCCTCGCCCAGGAGCGAGCTGCCCGACGACTTGCCGGTGTTGATCGCGCCCGAGGTGTAGATGAGGGCGATCTTGTCGTTCTTCGACGCCGCCTTCTTCGGGCCTTCGCCCGAGAGGGCCTGCATCATCTTGAGGAACCCGCCCGAGCCCGCTCATGTCGAGCTGCTCGGTCTTCTTGCCGTACTTGGTGTCGAGCTTGACATCGGCGACCTTCAAGGCCGACTTGAACCCGGCCTCGATCTGGTCCTCGTAGGCGATCCGGTTCACCAGGCCGGCCGGCCTTGGCGTCCTTCGGGCGATAGGGGCCGCCGTCGATCAGAGTCCTGGCGTCGGCGACGGTGATGCCCTGGCGTTCGGCGATGACCTCGGCCAGCAGGGCGTAGGGTGTCGCCCAGGATCGAGGTCATCTCCTCGCGGAAGGCCGGGCTCATCTGGGTCCGGGGTGTAGGGCTCGCCGTACGACTTGAACTCGCCGACCTGCATCCAGTCGGCCACGACGCCGAGCTTGTCGAAGAGCTTCTTGTAGAAGGTGATCTCCGCCGCGAGCCCCTTGATCATCAGGGAGCCGCTCTCGGGCATCACAACCTCGTCGGCCGCCGCCGCCACGGCGTACTCGGCGTTGCCGCCGTCCTTCGAGGTACGCCACGACCAGCTTGCCGGAGTCGCGGAAGTTCCGGATCGCCTTGCGCAGCTCGTTCACACGGGCCCAGCCGATTTCGAGCGACTGGATGCGGAGGGACGAGCCCCTTCACCGCGTCGTCGTTCTTCGCCTTCGCGAGCCGGTCGACCGATCCCCTTGAGGTTGTCCTTGATCGGGTTCCCCTCGATGCCGACCGGGGGCGGGGTCCTCGGAGATCGAGCCTTTCAGGGTGAGGTCGACGATCACGGGAGGCTTCGGGGCCTCCGTCTCCTTGGCCACATCGGCCGCGAAGGACGGCGCCGACGCGGAGAGGGCGAGCCCCAGACCGAGGCCGAAAGCGAGAGCGAGATGACGCAACATCGTGGTGCGGACTCCGTTGGATGCGAGCGAGGGAGGGGCGGGTTCGACCCTCGCGGTCGCGCCTGGGCCTACTTCCACGAACAGTCTAGGCGCCGTCGAAATCGGGTGTCAAACCCCCGAAAACGCCGGCGGGCAGCCCCGAATCGATCGAGGGCTGCCCGCGAGTGGCCGGGAGAGTAGGCCATGGTTGATGGGCGATGAGAGATATCCGATCCGGACAGCGAGCGACCGCGAGCGGCCGCCCGATGCCCTATATCCCCCACCTCCCATCAACCATGAATCGTCGAGTGTTCACTGATCGCCGGCGATCCGGGTGGTGCTGCGGAAGGGTCGCGTCGTCTTCCTGCTCGGGGGACGAGGAGCAGGCCGAGCTGTTCGAGCAGGCGGAGTGTTCCGCTCGCGCGCTGCGATGCCACGCGGTCGGCGACGATGGTCGAGACGCCGGTCGAATTGGACTGGAGGGCAGACGCGGGCTTCCTGGGATCGTTCATGGGACTCTCCTGAGTGATCGGATGATGATCGAAAATTTGAATCAGGCAGCCAAGGGTTTCACAAGGCGACGGCGTCCCCCTGCCGCGGCGATCCGGGGGCACCCACCCCGGATATGCGGAAACTGGCCCGCGCGACGGGTTCGCCGTCGGACGGAAGAAGGAGCCGTCGAGAGAATCACCCGGCCGGGGGAGCGGGCGGGCAGACGCGCGAGCAGGCCCGGGAGAGGGCGGGCGGGGCGTCGCGGTTGGCGTCTTGAATCAGAACCGCCAGCGTTGGGTCCGCTCGCAGGTCGAGTTCGACCCGGCGAACGAGTGCGCGAACTGCTTCGGTGCAGCGCGACGGCCGGACGGGGGCGACGTCCGACCTCGGGATCAAGGGGGGCGACGAACCCGATCGAGGTCGCCCCGGCCCCACCAGGCTGCGGAACCGCTGGCCCGGCAGGAACTCGGAGAATTCCGAGGCATCCGCCCCCTCCGACTCGTTCCCCCCGCGCTCCTCGGATTCCGGCATCGACTCCTCGGAGGGAGTCTCGTCGGATTCCTCACTGGTCGCGTCGGAAGGATCCAGGGCATTCCGGTCCAGCACGACGGGCGCAGCAATCTCCGCGACCCGGTCGCCCCCCGGTCGAGCCGGGTGAGGAGACGGGCAGGGAGGCTGAGGATCAGGATGAAGATCCCCAGGCGACGCCGTCGCTGAGTGTGACCGAGCCTGGTAAGCACGAATGCCTCGCGGAGGAAGTGGGATTTACTCACCACTACTTTCGGTTCCGCCACGCGTCAAGAATCACTTTTCAAATCATCAACGATTTCAAGAACTCTTCACGGTCGACCGCCGACGGAACGCACTTCGTCAGGGCAGCCGTGCGGAGAGGTAGGCGACGAGGTCCCCGCGAGCTTTCGCCACCTCCGCCAGTCTGTCCAGCCTTCCCGACTTCTGACAGAGCTGGCTGAGCCCCGGGCAGGTGAGCAGCCCCTCGGGGATGGAGGCCAGGTAGTCCGCCGCGACCCCGATCGCCTCCTCTTCCCGGCCGACCCGGCTGAGGAGCTTCACCAGCACCTGAGCGGGGGCCGTGTCGTCCGGTCTGCCGTCGGGGTCGATGGGAGGTAGCTTGCCCCGGAAGTGGGCGACCGCCTGGTCCACGTCCTTGCCGAGCAGGGCTCGCAGGAACAGGCGATGATCCTCGTAGAGATTCTCGAAGGGCGGATCGCCCTCGTACTTGTGGCGTTCGGAGAGCCTGCGGCCGTATTCGGTCAGGTCGGCCGCCAGCGCGATGGCCTCGGGGTCCGAGAGCAGGGTGCCGACCCGGACGGTCGAGCCGAGGTGCGAGATGTCGATGTGGTAGGCGTCGTCGGCGAGCAGCCAGTCGTTGCCCTCGACCAGGCCCGCGATGGACGTCCCCTCCGGCGGCAAGGGCTTCTCCTGCCGCTCGAAGTCGGCCCGGAGGTTCGAGACGAGGTGCTCGTGGAGCTGCCGCACCAGCATCCCCGCGCAGTGGGCCCGGACGGCCTCGTCGGGCGGCAGGTGCTCGAACGCGGTGATCGACGAGCAGGTGCCGTAGTGCCGGAGGATCAGCTCGAAGCCCTTCTTCGGCGAGACGCCCTGGTTGAACGCGACGTCGACGACCCCGCCGAGCTGCTCGTCCCCATCGGGCCCGGGGGCGTAGGCGTCGATGGCCCCGGTCACGAGTTCCTTCTCGCCGATCGCCCGGAAATACGGCCAGGCGGCGGCGATCTCGCCCTTGCCGAGGAGCTTCTTGCCGACGGTCCGGAGGGCCTCGACGTAACGCTCCTCGTACTTCGATCGCCCCGGCTCGGGCAGGTCATTGAGCGAGCCGACCTGCACGGCGGGCAGGCCGATCTCGACCCGGGCCTTGAGCAGCAGCCCGTCGAGCCAGCCTCGGTAGTCGCCGCGTTCTTCGAGCGTCTGGCACGCCTGCTCGATCGCCGCCAGGGCGCCGCCGCCGCCGGCCAGGGTCCGGTCGATCGCCTCGAACGCCGCGTCCTGGGCCTCGGTCTCGGTCGTCTCGATCGGGGCGGACATGGCGTGCGGACTCCGGGGCAGGGCGGTTAGGGCGGGAACGGTTCGTTTCGAGTTCGATCAGCGAGGCGAAGGGGTCGGCGCCGGGGCAACTGGGTCGCCTGGAGCGGCGAGGGGGGTAACCGGTTCAAAGCTCACCACCGTGGTGCCGTCGGGGAGCATCGTCGCGACGGGCCTCAACGTGTTCGGGGGGATGGGTCTCGCCGGCGCGGGGCGCGGCGGCGGCTTGAGGAGGGTGGTGCCGATGGCGATCGTCGCGATGATGAACATCATGTAGCGGATGTTGTATGTCAGCCGGGATGCCGGCCGCGCGGGAGATTCCATCGTCGTCCGCTCCGGATTACCGCTGCGTCGCCGCGACAAAGGGGGTTCACTGGGCGTCGGACTTCGCCGGGTCCACGGCCGTGGCGGGGGCACCGGGGGGGTCGGAGGCGACCTTGGCCCCTTCCGACTTCTTCCAGGTGGTCCAGCAACGGGTATTGTAACAATCCACCACGATGTCGCGAGCCTCGTCGATCGAGTCGGTCACCACGAGGAGGTTCAGATCCTCGGGCGAGATCGTCCCCTCTTCGAGCTGGGTGTCCTCGATCCACTGGAGCAGGCCGCTCCAGTAGGACTTGCCGAACAGGACGATCGGGAACCGGTTGATCTTGCGGGTCTGGACCAGCGTGAGGGCCTCGAACAGCTCATCCAGCGTCCCGAAGCCGCCCGGGAAGATGATGAAGCCGTTGGAGTACTTCACGAACATCGTCTTGCGCACGAAGAAGTATCGAAAGTTCAACGAGATGTTGGTGTAGCCGTTGCCGGTCTGCTCGAACGGCAGCTCGATGTTGCAGCCGACGGAGAGCCCGCCGGCCTCGATGGCCCCCTTGTTGGCGGCCTCCATGATCCCGGGTCCGCCGCCGGTGATCACGGCGAAGCCGGCCTCGACCAGCTTCCGCCCCATCTCCTCGGCGGCCTGGTACATCGGGTGATCGGGCTTGAACCGGGCCGATCCGAACACGGCGATCCCCGCGCCGATCTCGGCGAGCGAGTTGATCGCGTGGACGAATTCGCCCTGGATCCGCAGGACCCGCCAGGGCTCGGAGTGCGTGAACGCCGTCAGCTCGGCCGAGGCCCTGGCGCTGGGGATTGTCGGCATGGGGCGGTTGAGGAGTTGCTCGTCCTCCGTCCCCTTGTGCTTGGCGGCCGCGACGGCGGCCACGTTGGTATTGATCACCAGCCGGCGGCCGGCGTCGGCGTCCTGGGGCCGGTGCTTGTTCTCGGTCGGGTTGGGCGTCAGCTCGTTCCGATCCGCCCTGTTGTCGTCGCGATCCATCCGTTCGTCCGATCTGTTTCGTTCAATCCGAGGGAGGAGAGGGCCCCGGGCGATCATCGCCGCCGGGCATGCCGCCGGTTCGGCACGACGGCAACCTCTAGCATTGTACGCGCCGGAGCCAGGAGTACGGGCGAGTCCCCGAGATCGTCGACGCAAGAAAGGGAGAGAACGGCATCTTGGCCGCTCCCTCCCCATTTCATCGCTGGGCGCGGGTCTCCCGACCCCGCCCCTACGGACGACGCGTGGGACGACCAGATCGGGTCTCCAGACCCGTTCGGGAAAGCCCAGCGGATCGAACAATCTGATTTCCGGGTCGGGAGCCCCCCTTCTATGGTGTCGAATCTCAGGGTGGGGCGGCATCGGGAGATGCTCGCCCAGCGCCTGGAACACGAACCATCCCCAAATGGAGAGGAAACCTGCGCAATAGCGATCAGGCCTCGTCATCCTCGCGGAGCTTGGCCAGGACGCCCATGTCTTCGAGGGTGGTGGTGTCGCCGGTGGACTCGCGGCCGGCGGCGATGTCGCGGAGCAGTCGCCGCATGATCTTGCCGGAGCGGGTCTTCGGGAGGCTGTCGGTGAACCGGATGTCGTCCGGCCGGGCGAGGGCGCCGATCTCCTTGACGACGTGGTCGCGGAGTTCCTTCTTCAGCTCCTCGGAGACCTTCTGGCCCGATTCGAGGGTCACGAAGCAGGAGATGGCCTGGCCCTTCAGATCATCCGGTCGGCCGACGACGGCGGCCTCGGCGACCTTCGGGTGGCTCACCAGCGCGCTCTCGATCTCCATCGTGGAGAGCCGGTGTCCGGAGACGTTGAGGACGTCGTCCACGCGGCCCATGATCCAGAAGTTGCCGTCCTTGTCGCAGCGGGCGCCGTCGCCCGTGAAGTACATCCCGGGGATGTCGCTCCAGTAGGTCGAGACGTAGCGGGCGTCGTCGCCGTAGAGGGTGCGGAGCATCGACGGCCAGGGCTGGCGGATGACCAGGAACCCGCCGGCCTCGCGGCCGACCGACTTGCCGTCCTTGGTGACGATGTCCGCCACGATGCCCGGGAGCGGACGCGTGGCCGAGCCGGGGCTGGTCGGCGTGGCGCCGGGGAGCGGCGAGATCATGATCGCGCCGGTCTCGGTCTGCCACCAGGTGTCGACGATCGGGCAGCGGCCGCCTCCGATGACGTTGTGGTACCACATCCAGGCTTCGGGGTTGATCGGCTCGCCGACCGAGCCCAGGAGCCGGAGGCTGGAGAGGTCGTACTTCTTGGGAAACTGCTCGCCCCACTTCATGAACGCCCGGATGGCGGTCGGGGCGGTGTAGAGGATCGTCGCCTTGTAGTCCTCGATGATCTTCCAGAACCGGCCCTCATCCGGCCAGTTGGGCGCGCCTTCGTACATGAGCACGCTGGCGCCGTTGGCCAGCGGGCCGTAGATCATGTAGGAGTGGCCGGTGATCCAGCCGACGTCGGCGGTGCAGAAGTAGACGTCGTCTTCCTTGAGGTCGAAGACCCACTTGGTGGTCGCCGCCGTGCCGACGAGGTAGCCGCCGGTGGTGTGGAGGATGCCCTTGGGCTTCCCGGTCGAGCCGGAGGTGTAGAGGATGAACAGCGGGTTCTCGCTGTCGAACGGCTCGGCGGGGCAATCGGTCGAGGCGTTGGCGGCGAGGTCGTGCCACCAGAGGTCGCGGCCCTCGGCCATGTTGATGGCGTTGCCGGTCCGCTTGTAGACGACGACCTTCTCGATCGTCGGGCAGTGGGCGACCGCGCCGTCGGCGTTCTCCTTGAGCGGGACGACCTTGCCGCGACGATATCCGCCGTCGGCGGTGACGAGCACCTTGGCCGAGCAGTCCTGGATCCGGCCGGCGAGGGCCTCGGAGCTGAAGCCGCCGAAGACCACCGTGTGGGCCGCTCCGATGCGGGCGCAGGCGAGGCAGGCGATGACCGCCTCGGGGACCATCGGCATGTAGACCGCGACGACGTCCCCCTTCTTGACGCCGAGCGACTTCAGGACGTTGGCGAACCGGCTGACCTCGTCCTTCAGATCCTGATAGGTGAGGGTGCGGCGGTCGCCGGGCTCGCCTTCGAAGAGGAGCGCCGGCTTGTCCTTGCGGGGGCCTTCGCAGTGGCGGTCGATGCAGTTGTACGCCGCATTCAGGGTCGCGCCCGTGAACCACTTGGCATGCGGGGCGCCGGACCAGTCGAGGACCTTGGACCAGGGGGTGGCCCAGGAGATCATGTCCGTCGCGACCTCGCCCCAGAAGCCTTCGGGATCGTTCTTGCCCCGGTTCCAGAGGGCGTCGTATTCGGCCAGGCTCTTGACGTGGGCCTTCGCGGAGAACTCGGCCGGGGGCGGGAAGACCCGATTCTCGACCAGGACGCTATGGATCGAACCACCACCGCTATCGGACATGGTCGTCGGGCTCCGAGGCAGGAATCGGCGAGGGACGTCGACGCGGGCGCAAGTCGTGTCGGGATCGCACATCCCGGCGGCCCGCTACCGGCAGGTCTGGGGGTTGGAGAACACCGATCTTAGGGCCCCAATCCCGCCCCGTCAATCGGCCGGGGATGCCCGGGAATGGTCCGAAATCGCGACCCGGGCGAACCTCCCGCCCGGGTCGGCTGTCCCTGTGGAATTCCAGACGAAGGAGTCCGAGCCGATGAAGCGTAGCGAGCGATCCACCCTGGCCGAGGCAACCGTGACCATCTCCGAGCGAGGCGAGTATCGCCTCGCCGACGGCAAGACGGTCTCGATCCGCGAACCCCTCTCCGCCTGCTTCGAAGGCACCCGGATCTTCCCGCCCGAGGAACTCGACTCGATCCGCCGGGACGTCCTGTCGCGAGAGCCGCTTTCGACGGGGGCGACGATCGACGTCTGCAACGAGACGACGCTCGCCGGTGCCCGACGGCTACGGGCCGACTCCCGAGACCGTATCGCCGTCCTCAACTTCGCCTCGGCCAGGAACCCCGGCGGCGGATTCCTCAAGGGGAGCGAGGCCCAGGAGGAGTCGCTCGCCCGCAGCTCCGCGCTCTATGCGTCGCAGCTCAGGGTGTTCTCGTTCTATGAGGCCCACCGGGCCCAGTCGAGCTGCCTCTACACTGACGCCATGATCCTCTCGCCGAACTGCCCCGTCTTCCGGGACGACGCGGGGCAGCTCCTGGACGAGCCGTACCCGGTGACCTTCCTCACCAGCCCGGCCCCGAATGCGGGCGCGATCGCCGCGAACGCGCCCGAGGAATTGCCGCTCATCCCGGCGACGCTCAGGAAGAGGGCCGAGTTGGTCCTCGCCCTCGCGGTGCAGGCTGGCTGCGAGCGGATCATCCTCGGCGCCTGGGGCTGCGGCGTCTTCCGGAACGATCCAACGCTGGTCGCCACGGCATTCGCCGAGCTGCTCTTCGATCGCGGATGGTCGCGACGTTTCCGGTCGGTGCTCTTCTCCGTCTTCGACCGGGGCGAACCGGCGCGGACCTTCCGGGCGTTCGAGGAGGCCCTGGCCCCTCGGTGATCTCAGGGCCGGGCCTTCGCCTGGGCTGCGATTTCGGGGTCGGCCAGGGCCTTGCCGTAAAACCGGAGGTCGCTCAGCTCGCCCAGGAAATGGTCGTTGGGGCCGTCGCCGATCAGCAGCGGGGCCTTGCCGTCGAGGTCGAGCGGGGCGGCGGGGGTCGTCGGCGAGGAGGCCACGGGCTTGCCGTCCAGGAAGAGGGACAGGGCCGTACCCTGACGCCTGGCGGCGATGTGGTGCCAGCCGCCGGGGAGCCGGTGGTCGTGGGTGGCCACCTGGCCGGCTTCCATCGCGTAGACGTGGCCCGAGGGGAGGGTGCCGCAGAGGAGCTGTCCCTGGAAGGCGGCCATCGACCAGACGCGGCGGTACTTCACGCCCGGGGTGGTGTCGAGCTGGGCCATTCGGGTCCAGGTCTTCTCGCCGTCGAGCCGGTGGACCTCGCCCAGGGGGAGCGTGCCGCCGTAGAGCTTGGCGTTGAAGACCTGCATCGCCATCACCTCAAGCTCCTCGCCCAGCCGGCCGGCCTCGGCCCAGGTCTTGTCGCCGTCGAGCCGGAAGACCCGGCCCTTGGGCCAGGTTGCGACGTGGAGCTTGCCGAGGTAGGGCTCGAAGGAATAGGTCTGTCCGCTCGACTCCAGCGTACCGAGGGACTCCCACGCCTTTCCATCGAACCAGTAGACGTCGCATCCGTCATAGGACGTTGCGTAAAGCTTCCCATTGAACACGGACAGGGCGTCCACTCGCTTCGGGCCGACCGGGACGGGCATGGCGTCCCAGTCCCTACCGCCCCGGTAGCGGAAGAAGCCGGCGGGCTTGTAGAGCGAGCTGGCGTAGAGATGCCCACGGAAGTGGACCATCCCCCCGATGGATTCGGTCCCCGGCAGGCGTCCGCAGTCGGCCCAGGTGCCGTCCGGGTCGAGCCGGAAGATCCCGCCGCCGAGGTTGAGGTTCTTCGACTCCTGGAGGGAAGAACCGGCCAGGCGGTACTTGCCGGTCCCCGCGTAGAGCCTGCCGTCGAACGACGCGAGCGAGACGACGGCGTTGGACTTGTCGGGGTGGCCGAGGTCGGTCCACTTCGCGCCGTCGTAGCGGTAGACGTGCCCGGCCTCGGTCTCGCCGGCTTCGCAGGTGCCGGCGTAGAGCGAGCCCTCGTGCACGGCCATCGACATGATGTAGACGGCATTCCCCGGACGGCCCCGGTCGAGGAACTTCGGGGTCGTGCCCGAGTCGATGGCGAACTGGAGGTTGCGGTCGTTCGACTGGCTGCTGGTGACCCACGCGCTCTTGAGCGACAGGCTGAACCCCTTGCGCGTGGCCGGGTCGTACTGGCTGAGGAGGTCGCCGGGGGCGTCGCCGGCGTCGTCATCGGCCTTCGCCCAGACGCTGATCGTGAAGTCGCCCGTGCCGAGCTTGATCGGGTCGAGCCGGATGGAGGAGGTCTTGCCGTCGAAACGGGCGACCTTCCCCCGCGCGGGGTCGTCCACCAGCGAGACCGCGACGCCCTTCGTCTCGCCGGCCAGGGGCAGTCGGGCGAGGGGGGGGTCGGCGAGGACGACACCGATCACAACGAGCAAAAACATCATCATTTGACCTCAATGTCGAAGCGCGAGCGCTGGGCGCGGGCCTCCAGACCCGTTTCCTGGTCCCATCGCAACGGGTCTGGAGCCCCGGTCATGCGGTATGGGGAGGCGAGGGCAAGGGCGGGGTCGGGAGACCCGCGCCGAGCGCGTTCGACCCGCGCCCGGTTCGACGCTCGCCGGTCGTCTTGATCCAGCCGGGGCCGGGATCAAAGATCCTTGATCCGCAGGTTGCGGAACTCGACCCGGCCGTTGTGCGACTGGAGGCCCAGCAGGCCGGTCTTGCGGGAGAGGCCGGTGTGCTCGGCGGCGAGATCGGGGTGCTTGTCGATCTGATCGTCCACGACCACGGCGCCGTTGAGCTTGATGACGACATGCGGCCCCTGGGCGAGGATCTCCATGCTGTTCCACTCGCCGACCGGCTTGAGGTGCCCGGGCTTGGGCGGGGCGACGTGATAGATCGCGCCGGTCCTCTGCCAGTCCTTGATGGTCTTGTAGCGCGGATGGGGGTCGTCGAGGAGCTGGATCTCCATGCCGGTGCGGGAGATGTGCGAGTCGTCATCCGGGGCGCGGAGGTAGATGCCGGAATTGCTCTCGGGGCTCAACTTGAAGTCGAACTTGAAGACGAAGTCGGCATGGGGCTTGGTCGTCCCCAGCCAGCCGCCCCCCTCGCCGTGGCTGACGAGCAGGCCATTCTCGACCCCGAACGCGTCGGCCTTCTTGCCAGCGATCCGCTTCCAGCCGTTGAGAGTCTTGCCGTCGAACAGCGAAACGAAGCCGTCCTCGGGGTCGCCCGGAGGCGCGGCAGCGGCGAACCCGACAGTCAGCAGGAGGGCCAGGGACGCGAGTCGCAGGCGCATGGGGGTAGGCTCCGGACGAGGGCGGCGGGAGGGAGGCGGTGGGATGGTCGCCTCCCTGTTTAACACGCCCGGAGGCTCGGCTCAACCGCCCGGCACGATCGAGCCGCCGGTGGGCCAGGGGCGGACGACGCCGGTGGCGGAGAGGCCGGGCTCGTCGTCGGCCTCGATGGCGATCCGCAGGCCGGGCTCGACGGGGACGGGCAGGGCCAGGCGGAGGCTCAGGCAGGTGCAGTCGGTCTCCTTGAACGTGCCCAGGGGCGCGCGGCGGATGAGCCGGCCCTCGACGTTCGCCGTCCGGATCAGGACGCGCCAGGTCGAGCCGGGCACGCAGCGGGCCAGGAACTCCTCCGCGCGTGCGGCCTCGGTGGGTGCGAACAGTCCCTCGACGCGGGCGACCTCGCGGGCGTCGGGATCGGGGCGTCGGGCGGCCACGGGATCCTCCTCGGAAGCCGGATGGGGGATGGGTGATGGTCGATGGGAGAAGAAAGGCGGCGAATCCCCGCGTCCGTCTCACCCATGACCCATGCCTCATCACCCCTGTCGTTTCAGGCGGCGGCGATGGCCTGGGCGTCGGCCAGGGCGGCGAGCAGGGCATCGCCGGCTTGCTGGCCGGAGTGGACGACGTCGGGGACGCCCACCCCGTGATAGGCGTTGCCCGCCAGGAGCAGCCTCGGGTGCCGGCCCAGCCGCTCCTCGATCGCGGCCACCCGGTCCATGTGCCCCAGGGTGTACTGGGGCATCGCCCGGTTGTGCCGCTCGACGGTGAGGAACAGGGGTTCGCCCGAGGCCCCCAGCAACTCGCCCAGCTCCTTGCGGACGATCGCGGAGATCGCCGCGTCGTCCAGGTCGAACAGCTCGGGCTGGGTGGCCCCGCCCACGAAGACACGGAACACGGCCGTCCCGCTCGGGGCGCGGGTCGGGAATTTCACGCTCAGGAACGAGACCGCCAGGATTTGCCGGTTCTCGATCGCCGGCACGACCAGCCCGAACCCGTCGAGCGGGTGCGCCACCTGGTCGCGGCGGTAGCCCACGACGGCGATGGCCGAGGAGGCGTAGGGGATCGACCGCAAGTGGAGCGCCAGGTCGGGGTCGACTCCGTCCAGCAGGCGCGCGGCCGAGTGGGCCTCGGTCGAGACGATCACGCCCGAGGCGTCGATCGGGGGCCCATCGAGCAGCTCGACCCGCCAGGGGATCTCGCGATTGCCGTCGAGCCGCGTCAGGCGCCGGACGGAAGTATTCAGCCGGATCACGCCCGGCGGCAGGCTGGAGGCGAGCGTCTTCGCCAGGGTGTCCATGCCCCCGGCAAGGCTGGCGAAGAGGCCGTAACGGGCGCCGGAGGCGTTCTTCTCGACCGCCCGGTTCGCCCTCGCCTGCGACAAGGCCGCGCGGATCAGGCTGCCGTGGGTCTTCTCCATCTGGGGGAACTGCGGCAGCGTGGCCCTGAGGCTCAGCTCGGCGGGGTCGGCGGTGTAGATGCCGCCGACGAGCGGCTGCACCAGGCGTTCCAGCGCCTCGCGGCCGAACCGTCGCTTGACGAACGACGAGAGGCTCTCGTCGGAGTCGTCCGTCTTCCGGGGGATGACCAGGTCCATGAGCATCCGGAGCTTGCCCCGGAGCGACAGGATGGGCGTGGTCAGGATCGGGGCCAGGCGGTTCGGCGCCATGAGCACGAAGCCCTCGGGCACCGGGTGGAGCTTGCCCTCGCGGACGACGAAGGAGCGGCGGTTGGCGGAATCCATGCTGATGAGCTGGTCGGAGAGTCCCAGCTCGTGGCAGAGTTCCAGGGCCCAGGGCTTGTTGGTGATGAACGAGTCGGCCCCGCCTTCGACGGTGAAGCCGCCGTCGAGCCGGGTGGTCCAGACGGCGCCGCCGACGCGGTCCCGGGATTCGAGGATGGTGACCTCGACGTTCCGCCTGGCGGCCTTCGCCCGGGTGACGAGGCGGTGGGCGGCGGTGAGCCCGCTGAGCCCGCCGCCGATCACGACGACCCGGTCGGCCCGCGAGGTGCGATCCGCCGGGGCCGTCCAACCGTTCTCTCGACTCGCGCCGTCCATCGTCCCGATCCGATCGTGTCTGCCCGCTCTCGCGCCCGTCTCCCGCCGGGGCGATGGGTTGCCGAAGGCCGCCCCGAGACCACACCCGACTCAGCCCGCGGCGGTCGCCTCGGCGATCTTGCCCCGGACCAGCTCGGCCAGCCCCCGGATGAAGACCGGGTGGTCGTTGACCGTCCCGGCCCTGGCCAGGTTCAGGCCCAGCTCCTTGCAGACCTGCGCGGCCTCCAGGTCCAGATCATACATTACTTCGACGTGATCCGAAATGAAGCCGATCGGACAAAGCACGACATCCGTCGCACCCTTCTCCTTGAGTTCGGGCAGGATCGCGTTCACGTCCGGCTCCAGCCAGGGGTCGCGCGGGTTGCCGCTGCGGGACTGCCAGGCGAGCTGCCAGGTCCGGCCGCCCAGGAGCTTTCCGACGGCGTCGCAGCAATACTCGATCTGCTGGACATACGGGCATTTGTTCGCCACCCGCAGCGGGATGCTGTGGGCGGTGAAGATCAACGGGGCGGCGTCGCGACGCTCGGCCGGGATGGTCTCGAGCGCCTTGCGGATCTGATCCGCCTGGGCCTCGGCGAACCGGGGCTGGTCGAACCAGGGCTCGACGAAGTCGATCCGGGGGGCGACCTCGGGGCCGGCGGCGTCGAGGACCTCCTGCACCGTCTCCTGATACTTCTCGAAACTCGGCTCGCTGCGGTAGGGGGCCAGGATGATCCCGATGGTCCGCTTCCGGCCGTCCCGGATCAGGTCGCGGATCGCCGTGAACATGTAGGGCTTTGCGAACCGCATGCCGACGTAGACCGGCAGCGCGGGGCCGTCCTGCTCCAGGAGCCTCGCGAGCCCCTGGGCCTGGAGGGCGGTCAGCTCGTTGAGCGGGCTCTTGCCGCCGAGGACCTCGTAGTGGTGGACCACCGTCTCGTACCGCTCCTTCGGGACCGGGAGGCCCCGCAGGACGTTGTCGAGGAACGGCCGCACGTCCTCAAGGCGCTCGGGGGCGCCGTAGGCCATGAGGAGGATGCTGTCATATGGGGCGGAGGTGGTGGTCATGGGCGAGCTTCGGTCGTTGGATTCGGCGCGCGGGCGGTCGTCGGAAAGGGGTATTTTAACCGGGCGGTCAACGGCCGGTCAGGTCAGGCCCGGGACTTCGCCTTGTAGTTGTGCACGAAGTCGACCAGACGGACGACGTGGTCGACCGGGGTGTGCGGCAGGATCCCGTGGCCGAGGTTGAAGATGTGGCCGGGGCGGCCCGCCGCCTGGTCGAGGATCCGGGCCGTCCGGCGCTCGATCTCGGGCATCGGGGCGAACAGCACGGTCGGGTCGAGGTTCCCCTGAACCGCCACGCCCGGCCCGAGGCGATCCCAGGCCTCGTCGAGCTCGACCCGCCAGTCCAGGCCGATGACGTGCCCGCCGGCGTCGCGCTGGAGTTCCAGCAGGGTCGTGGTGTCGGTGCCGAAGTGGATCGCGGGGACGTCGGGATTGAGCTTCTGGAACAGCCTGGTCATGTGCGGCTGGACGAACTGGCGATAGTCGCTCGGCGCGAGATTGCCGACCCAGCTATCGAAGAGCTGCAGCACCTGGGCACCGGCCTCGGCCTGGGCGTTGAGGTAGATCGCGGTGCCGTCGACCAGCTTCGTCATCAGGGCGTCCCAGGCCCCCTGGTCCTTGTACATGAAGGCCTTCGCCTTCTCGTAATGCCGCGAGCCGCCCCCCTCGATGGCATAGCAGGCGAGGGTGAACGGGGCGCCGGCGAAGCCGATGAGCGGCGTCTTCGGGTTCAACGCCCTCCGGATCTGCCCGACGGCCTGCGCGACGTAGTCGAGCGGCTCGTTGGTTTCCAGCGGGACGACGCGATCGACGTCCGACCCTTCCCGGATCGGGTTGTGGATGATCGGCCCCTCGCCCTTGGCGAATTCGAGGTCGAAGCCGAGCGGCTGGAGGATCAGGAGGATGTCGGCGAAGAGGATGGCGGCGTCGACCCCGAGGATCTCGGCGGCGGTGACGGTGACCTCGGTCGCCAGGTCGGGGTCGTGGCAGAGTTCCAGGAACGAGACCTTCGCCCGGACCTCGCGGTACTCGGGCATGTACCGGCCGGCCTGGCGCATCAGCCAGACGGGGGTGACGTCGGTCGGCAGGCGACGGCAGGCCCGGACGAACGGGGAATCCTCGGAAGGTTGGCGCGTGGCGTTGGTTTCGGGCATGCGTCGCGGCTCGGTCGGCTCGGTCGGAGGCTCGGGCGTCTCGTGTCAGGGGCCACATCATACGTCAACGCCGGCCCCCGCGAGAAGCACCCCGCCGGGCGGACGGGGCCTCTTGGCGATCCCCCGTGCGGGTTGCGGGGTTTGATATCGCCCGGGCCGCCCCTGTACTCTCTGTGCCGGGCATGGCCCCGTCGCCGACCGAATCCCTCCGCTCATTCCAGGGAATGCACATGCGAACTTGCGGCTGGTCGTTGCTCACGTTGGGGCTGCTGGCGATCGCGGCGGGCCCGTTGCGGGCGGAGGACGCCGCCAGGGCGCCCCGGCCGAATATCGTGTACCTGCTCGCCGACGACCTCGGCTGGGGGGACGTCGGCTGGCACAAGTCGGAGTTGAAGACCCCGCACCTGGACAGGCTCGCGGCCTCGGGCGCGCGGCTGGAGCAGTTCTACGTCCAGCCGGTGTGCTCCCCGACCCGCGCCGCGCTGATGACCGGCCGGTATCCGATGCGGCACGGGCTCCAGGTGGGGGTCGTCCGCCCCTGGGCGCAGTACGGCCTGCCCCTGGAGGAGCGCACGCTCCCGGCCGCGCTCCATTCGGCCGGCTACGAGACGGCCATCGTGGGCAAGTGGCACCTCGGCCACTTCCAGCCCGCCTACCTCCCGACCAGGCGTGGCTTCGACCACCAGTACGGCCACTACAACGGCGCGCTGGACTACTTCACGCACATCCGCGACGGCGGCTTCGACTGGCACCGCGACGACAAGGTCAACCGGGATGAGGGCTACTCGACCCACCTGATCGCGAAGGAGGCCGTCCGGCTGATCCAGACCCGGGACAGGTCGAAGCCGTTGTTCCTCTACGTCCCCTTCAACGCCGTGCACGCCCCCCACCAGGTGCCGGAGTCGTACAAGGTCCCGTTTGCGGACCTGCCCGAGCCCCGCCGGACCTACGCCGGGATGCTCGCGGCGATGGACGAGGCGGTGGGCAAGGTCGTCGAGGCGATCGACGCCGCCGGGATGCGCAAGGATACGCTGATCGTGTTCTCCAGCGACAACGGCGGCCCCTCTCCGGGCAAGGTCACGAGCAACGGCCCGCTCCGGGGCGCGAAGGCCACGCTCTACGAGGGGGGCGTCCGGGTGCCGGCGTTCGCCACCTGGGACGGACGCATCAAGCCGGGGAGCGTCGTCGACGCCCCGCTGCACATCGTCGACTGGTTCCCCACCCTGCTGAGGCTCGCCGGGGCCTCGCTCGAACAGCCCTCGCCGCTCGACGGCCGCGACGCATGGCCCTCGATCGTCGAAGGCAAGCCGGGCCCGCACGACGAGATCCTGCTCAACACCGCGCCCAACGCCGGGGCCATCCGCGTGGGCGACTGGAAGCTGATCGTCCGCGCCAACGGTGCCGGCGACGGCAACGACGTCGACGAGGAGCCCGCCCCGCAGCCGAAGGCCCAGGCCAAGGCGAAGCGCAAGAAGGCCGCCGCTCGGGGAGGCGACGCCCTCCAGCTCTTCGACCTCAAGGCCGACCCCTACGAGACCACCGACCTGTCGGCGAAGCAGCCCGCGAAGACCGCCGAACTCCGCAAACGCTACGACGCCCTCGCCGCCCAGGCCGTCGCCCCCAGGGCCAGGCCCGCGCCCCGGGGCTTCAAGGCCCCGGCCGTCTGGGGCGAGCAGGAGTGATGGCAGGGTGCGCCGCGACGCGCACCCTGCGGACTCCAAAGACGCGCAACTTGATGCTGATTTCTGAGAATCTAACTGGATTCGCCCCGCGTGCGAGGACGGCGGCATGCGGGGTGCCTGGGGTTCAGGGCGGGGGAAACGGACGTCCCGCACGCCTTTCGGCCCACCTCGAACCCGAACCCAGGAATCCGGTCCCATGATCAGCCAGAGAGCGAACCGACGCGCGTTCCGTCCGAACCTCGACACCCAGCCGCTCGAAGAACGCGTCGTGCTCAACGGCGCGGGGGCTCAGCAGCTCCAGGCGAGCGTCCAGTCCGGCATGACCGCCAACCAGGTGCGGCAGGCCTACCGGACCCAGTTGCGCACGATCAACAATGACCTCCGCGTCACGGTCAACAGCGAGATCGCAAACCTCTACGCCAACGGCCAGCAACCCACGACCCAGCAGCTCAACGACTTCCGCAACCGGCTCAACGGCATCATCAACGCCGACGTGATCCGCATGACCGCGTCGGCCTCGCTGCTGCCCAACGCCAGCAACCGCCTCGTCCCGAACATCCAGAAGGCCTTCCTGCGCGACAACACCAACGGCATCCTCAGCCGCCTCGATGGCATCGTGCAGTCGGGGAATAAGACCCGCTCCGCCCAGGCCCTCCGGACGGCGGTGAACAACCAGCTCAACCGCGCGATCACGCAGACGAACGACGTCTACAACACGTACTTCAACAACGCCGGCCTCAACCGCAACTCGGTCGACGCCAGCGGCCAGCGGATCGGGCTCCAGCAGTACCTGGGCAATCAGATCATCAACCAGTACGGCAACTCGCTCGGCTCGCTCGCCTCGTCGTTCCAGACCGTCGGCAACTCGGCCCTCTTCCCCAGTGGCTCGACCACCTCGACGGCCGCCGCGCAGCAGGCGTTCGCCTCGCAATACGGCAACGCGTTGAACACGGTGGCCTTCCAGCTCGGCAACAACCTGTCGCTGTTCCCGGGCATGTCGACCAACGTCACACCTGGGCTCCAGACCTCGCTCTTCAGCAACCTGCCGACGAGCACCAGCCTGGCGAATTCGCTGGGCAGCCTGGTCGGCTCGGGCACCAACACCGACTTCTCGACTCTCTCGGGCACGGCGTTCACCAACGCCTTCAACACGACCTCGTCGTCCCTCTCGACCGCGTTCGGGCTCCCCGCCGACCAGACCTTCAGCCTGCCGACGACCGGCTTCACCAACCCGATCGGCTCGACCTACTCGAACTTCGGCAACGGGTTCAACAGCGGGTTCGGCTCGGGCTTCACCGGATTCGGCACCACCACCGACCCCGGCTTCAACCCGTCGTTCGGGACCGGGTTCAACAGCTTCGTCACCACCACCAACCCCAACCTCGGCTTCACCGGCTTCCTCGGCCCGTTCCTCAACTAACGCATTCCTCGTGGCTGGGGTCTTCCCCGAGACCCCGGCCCGCCGGTCTCCTCGCGGGGCGAGCCTCTCCCGATGCCGCCCCAACGGACATCGAAGGGGAACACCGAACCGGATCTCCCGATCCGTCGACCGCGGCAAACGGCGACGGATCGGGAGATCCGGTTTCGCGTTAAGGCGAGTCTCCGGTGGGGCGGCATCGGGAGATGTTCGCCCGGGGCAAGATAAACACGGCGAGGCGTATCACGGCCCGCCGGCGCGGAGTCGGTAGGAATTGGCCAGGCCGGGCTCGCCGCGGCCTTCGTGGTACTCGGCCAGCAGGCCGTTCATGGCGGGGTCGCCAGGCTTGCGTTCGAGGATCATCCGGGCCCAGCGGGCGGCCTCGTCGGCCTGGCCGTGTTCGAACATCCAGCGCGCCACGCGGCCGCGAAGCTCGGGGTTGTTGGGGTCCTTGAGGAGCTTGTTCTGGACCTCCAGGAGCTTCGCCTGGTCGTCGCGGAGCTTCGCCGCCTCGCGCTGGGCCTGGACGGCCTCGGGCCCACGCCCGAGCCGTGCGAGCAGGAGCCCGCGCTGGTAGAGGACTTCCGCGTCGTAGCGGTCGACCTTGTACGCCCGATCCAGGGCCGCGAGCGCCTCGGCCGGCTTGTTCCTGCGCTGATGGAGCGAACCCAGCTCCTTGAGGGCCATCGGGTCGTCGGGGGCCAGTTCGAGCGAGCTCCTCAGGTGCGACTCGACCGAGGCGTCATCCCCGAGATCCTTCGCGGCGCGGGCGGCGCCGAGGTGCCCCTTGGCATCGTCGGGCTTCGCCTTGAGGTAGGCCGCGAACTCCTCCGACGCCTCCGACGACCGCTTCGCCGCCCAGAGCACCTCCGCCAGCCCCAGTCGCGCCTCGACCAGCGACGGGTCGCGTTCGAGCGCGGCCTTGTAATGGGCCACGGCCTCATCGGGGAGCGTGTCCGTCCGGCGATCGATCTCGGCCAGCCAGAGGTACGGCTTGGCACCCCCCGGCGATACCTTCACCCAGTGATTCAGAAGCTCCCGGGCCGTCTGGAACTTGTAGGTGTTCAGGAGCACGCGCGACAACGCCTCCATGACCTCGACGTCGGTGCGCCCCGAGCGTTCGTGCGCCGCATTGAGCAAAGGCTCCGCGCGGGCGGATTCGCCGGCCTTCGCCAGGATCAGCCCTTCGAGCCGCTCGACCGCCCCGGCGGGCGCGTTCAGGGCCTTCGCCGCCTTGATCGCCTCGTAGGCATCGCCCGCTCGCGCCTGGGCATAGGCAACTCGTGCGACGGCGAGCTGGGCGTCGACCGACCTCGGCTCGCGCTTCGCCCAGCCCCTCGACCAGCGGCCGGGCCTGTTCCCAGCGTCCCTGTTCGATCGCCTGCCGCGCGGCGAGGGCCTGAGAATCCTCTTTCGAGCACCCAGCCGGGCCGAGCAGGGCCCCGAAACGCCATGAGGAGAACCCAGACCGACCGCCCCGAGATCCGACGCCCCACGCCCATCGCTCCCCCCCCGTCGGGAACCCTCGACACTCCTGCCCCAAGTTTAGTCCCCGCAGGGCACCGCAGACAGTGGGCCCCTCCGACTCACATCGACGAAACCCAGGAACCTGTCGACCTGTTTGGGCCCAGTTTGTGTGTCACTGGCCGTGCCAGTGCGACAACAGCGGGGGCACGGAGGGGGGGTCCGGACATCGGATGACGGGTGTTCGTTGGTGATCTTTCCGGCGCGGACTGACCTCGCACTGGCGCAGCCAGTGGCACACGAACTGGCGTCAAACGGAGCGATTGTCTACCGATTCACGATCGCGCGGCCTGGGCGGCGAGTTCGGCGGAGCGCTTCGTGGCGGCCTCGACGGCGTCCATCAACGTCCCTCGCAGGGCGCCTCGCTCCAGGGCGTGCAGGCCGGCGATGGTCGTGCCGCCGGGGCTGGTGACCTGGTCCTTGAGCGCGCCGGGGTGCAGGCCGGTTTCGAGGACCATCTTCGCCGCGCCCAGGACCGTCTGCGCGGCCAGTTGCGTCGCCACGTCGCGCGGCAGGCCGACCCGGACGCCGCCGTCGGAGAGGGCCTCGATGATCGCGTAGACGAACGCGGGCCCCGAGCCCGACAGCCCGGTCACCGCGTCGAGCATCGTCTCGGGCACGGCCACCGCCCGGCCGACGGCCGCCAGGCAACTGCGTACGACCTCCTCATCCTCGGGCGTGGCGCGGGCGCCGAGGCAGTACGCGGCGGCCCCCTCGCCCACGAGCGCGGGGGTGTTCGGCATGACCCGGATCAGGCGATGTTGACCGCCGAGCGCGTGGGCCATCGTGCCCAGCGAGACGCCGGCCGCGACCGAGATCACCAGGTGCCGGGATTCGAGGTGCCCCGCCAGCTCGGCCATCACGGCGGGCATGCTCTGCGGCTTCACCGCCAGGACGATCGCGTCGGACTCGCGGGCGACCTCGGCGTTCGAGTCGGTCGCGCGGATGCCCGACGAACTGGCCAGGGCCTCGCGCGCACCGGGGTAGGGGTCGCTGGCGACGATCGAGCCCGGCGACGCGGTCCCGGCGCGGATCATCCCCTGGACCAGGGCCGTCGCCATCTTGCCCGACCCGATGAACCCCCATCGCACGTTCGGAGCAGCCGCCATCGTCTCGTCCTTCCGGCCCGGAAACGCGAAGTCGCCGACCGACCCGGGATCCCGGGCCGATCGGCGACCAGTGTATCAGGTCGAGCAGGGCGGGCCAGTGCCGGGGTCAGCCCCGCGAGCCGACCACGTCGAAGGCGTCGGGCTCGTAGACGGGCTTCTGGAAACTCCTCGCCTGGGCGTCCTGCCGCTCCATCTCCTTCTGCGCCAGGACTGTCCCGCAGATCATCGACACCACGCCGATCGCCGCCACGCCCAACGCCATCAGGATCGGGATCACGACCGGGACGTCCGCCCGGACCACCCCGCCGATGGTGACGAATCCCCAGAACGCGACCCAGAACGCCGTCGAGTAACACTGGCTCGACGCCGGCCCTTCATCGGACTTCCCCTTGGAATCCTGCCCCATCAGGACCCGCATCTGCGCCACCTTGGGGTCATCGGGGAACTCCCGCCCCAGTTCGAGCGCCTTCATCCGCTCGGCTGTGCGTGAGCAATCGCTCGCGACGGTAATGGAGGAACCCGCCGATGATCGCGATCACGCCACATCCGACCGCGCCAGAGGCGATCATCGTGACCAGTTGCAACGGGGCTTCGTTCACGGCCAACCTCTGCGGTGGGGAGGGGATTCCGATCAACCTACCGAGGATTCGGGCGATCCGACCCGATATTCGATCCAAATTCCACGCCCCCCGACCACCTCCCGGTCGAGTGGGGTTCGGACGCGGCCCGTCCGGCCCACCGACGGGGTCGAACGACGCGCCTTGCCATGCCTTCGGATCGATGTCTGCATCCGGCAGGATGACGTTGGAAATCATCAACGCGACTTGAATTTGGGAAATCTAGGCCGAATAGTCAATATGGACAACTCGAACCAACTGATCTCCCACGTTCTTTGGCATTTCGCACGCTTCAGGTGACTTACGGAGTGTTGATCGTTAAGCCCTGAAATCCCATTGCTTTATGGCAAATTGGCTTCGTTTCGTAAAATGGATTCTGGCGAAATTGGGGATGGATGAGAGGGGATCGAGGGGCGATTGGGTTTGTTCCCGTATTTTTGAAAAGGGGCAGCAGAACTGCCGCACCCCAAAGTGGCAAGCCCCCGAGCCTCCCGGTGAGAGCCGGGAGACGCGGGGGTGCCGTGTTTCGGGGAGCGGTTCCGATCGGCTTCGATTCGATCAGATCGGGAACAGGCTCTTGAGTTCGGCCCGGGCCTTGGCGCTGCCCTTGCTGGCCTTGATGAGCGGGAAGGTCTTCTCCTTGCCGTCGACCTCGAGGGTGAGGACGCCGGAGCGGATGACCGAGGTGGCGACCTGGACCCAGCGCGTGGTGCCGTTGGGCAGCCAGATATGGATGCGCTGGAGATTCGGCTTGAAGGTCCGGCGGCTGCAGCCGGTGGTCTTGATGCCGACGCCGCCGAGGTACTTGGCCTTGCCGCGACGGGTGATGTGGTTGCCGAAGGCGGTCTTCTTGCCGCTCACTTCACACTGACGTCCCATGGGACGAGACTCCTGACGAGCGTTCGACTTGGATCGTGCGTGCGAGGACCGGAGCCGTGAAAGTGGTGGGGCGGATCCGTGCGACCGCGCCTCACGGCGAGGGTGGCGGACCGTCGAGGAGCAGACGACAGGGTCGGCTCCGGCCACCGGCTCGGGGGCCTCAGACCTTTTCCTTGGCCACCGGGTTGTGCGGCTTGGACCGCTGAATGTTGCCGCATTCCTCGACCAGTTCGCAGACCTTGTGCGGCGGAACGGCGAGCTTGCACTGCGGGCAGATGTTCAACGCCGGGGCGACGAGCGCATCGTGACTGCGACGCATTCCCTTAGCGGACTTGGACTTCCTTCTCTTTGGGACACCCACGGCGCTCTCCCTCAGGACCGACTGGCTTCGACGATCGCGGAAAAGAGTACGATTATCCCTCCCGGCTCCCGATTTACAAGCCCAAACCGATCGCCTTTGCCCGAATGGCCCCATCCGACCAACCAATCCGGCGGTTTCCTTGTTTACCGCGAAGGCCCGACCGCCTACACTCGATAAGAGAGTGGCGATCGGTGCGTCCCCGCGCCCCGGACACCCCTCCCCGCCCCGGGCGACCCGCCCGAATCGTCGAAGCCGCCAGGCTTTCCTGCCGAGCCCGCCCCGCCGTGTTGGATGGACTCTCCCCATGAACACGCCCGCCCCGACCCGATCCAGGCTGCCCCTCGGCCTGATGGCTTTCCTTGGCCTAGCCACCCCGACGCTCGCCGCCGACCGCGACGGCGCCGCCATTTATAAGGATGCCTGCGTCCGGTGCCACGGGCCCGCCGGCGAGGGGTCGAAGGAATACAAGAAGCCGCTCATCGGCGACCGCACCGTCGGCCAGCTCGCGAAGCAGATCGCCAAGACCATGCCCGAGGACGACCCCGGCTCCCTCAAGCCCGAGGAGGCCGAGAAGGTCGCCGCCTACATCCACGAGACCTTCTACTCCCGGCTCGCCCAGGCCAAGAACAGGCCCGCGCGGGTCGAGATGGCCAGGCTGACCGTCCGCCAGTACCGCAACGCCGTCGCCGACCTCGTCGGCGGCTTCCGGGGCCAGGCGAACTGGGACCGCTCGAAGCAGGGGCTCACCGGCCAGTACTTCAAGAACCGACGGTTCCGCTCCGGCGACAAGGCCCTCGACCGCCTCGACCCGACCGTCGCCTTCGACTTCGGCGTCAAGTCGCCCGAGCCTGGCAAGATCGAGGACCACGAGTTCTCGATCCGCTGGGAGGGTTCGGTCTACGCCCCCGAGACCGGCACCTACGACTTCATCATCAAGACCGACCACGCCGCGCGGCTGTGGGTCAATGCCACCGCGACCCCGCTGATCGACGCCTGGGTGAAGTCGGGCAAGGACACCGAGTTCAAGGCCTCGATCCCGCTCCTGGGCGGCCGGGCGTATACCCTGCGGATGGACTTCTCCAAGGCCAAGCAGGGCGTGGACGACTCGGCCAAGAACAAGGACAAGAAGCCGCCCGAGGTGAAGGCGTTCGTCTCGCTCCACTGGAAGCCGCCCCACGGCCCAGCCGAGACCGTCCCCGCCCGGTTCCTCTCGCCGGTCCGGAACCCCGAACTCTACGTCGTCGAGACCCCGTTCCCGCCCGACGACCGCAGCATCGGCTACGAGCGGGGCACCTCGGTCTCGAAGGCCTGGGACAACGCCACGACCGACGCCGCCATCGCCTTCGCCAACCATATCTCCGACCCGGTCCGGCTCCGCGAGCTGGCCGGCGTGAAGGACGACACGGCCGACCGCGCGGGCAAGATGAAGGAGTTCGCCGGCCGCCTCGCCGACCGGGCCTTCCGCCGCCCGCTCTCGGCCGAGGAGAAGGCGTTCTACGTCGACCGCCAGTTCCAGGGGGCCAAGACCCCGGACCTCGCCCTCAAGCGGGTGGCCCTGCTGGTCCTCAAGTCGCCGAGGTTCCTCTACCACGACGTCCCCACCGGCGAGCCCGACGGCTACGAGGTCGCCAGCCGTCTGGCCCTGGCGGTCTGGGACTCTCTCCCCGACAAGCCGCTCCTCGAAGCCGCCGCCCAGGGCAAGCTCAAGACCCGCGACCAGATCGCCGCCCAGGTCGAGCGGATGCTGGGCGACCTCCGGGGCCGGTCGAAGGTCCACGAGTTCCTGCTCCAGTGGCTGAACGTCGAGCAGCACCCGGACATCGCCAAGGACCCGAAGGCCTTCCCCGGCTTCGACGCCCAGCTCATCGCCGACCTGCGGGCCTCGCTCGAACTCGGCGTCGATGACGTGGTCTGGGGCGACGCCTCCGACTTCCGCCAGTTCCTCCTGGGCGACGGGATCTTCCTCAACGACCGCCTGGCGAAGTACTACGGCGCCAAGCCGCCGGAGAAGGGGGGCTTCGCGAAGGTCTCGATCGAGCCCAACGACCGGGCGGGGGTCTTGACCCACCCGTACCTCCTGGCGGCCTACGCCTACACCGGGGCGACCTCGCCGATCCACCGGGGGGTATTCGTGTCGCGGAGCCTGCTCGGCCGGGCGTTGCGTCCGCCGCCCATCGCCGTCGCCCCCCTGGCCCCGGACCTCCACCCGTCGCTCACGACGAGGGAGCGGGTCATCACCCAGACGAAGCCCGCCGCCTGCCAGGCGTGCCACAGCATGATCAACCCGCTGGGCTTCGGCCTGGAGCACTTCGACGCCGTCGGCCGCTACCGCAAGGACGAGAAGGGCAAGCCCATCGACGCCACCGGCCACTACGACGCCCGGTCCGGCGACCGCGTCCAGTTCAAGGACGCCCGCGACCTCGCCGCCTTCATCGCCCGCAGCGAGGAGGCGCAGGACGCCTTCGTGGAGCAGCTCTTCCAGTACCTCGTCAAGCAGCCCCTGCGTGCCTACGGCCCCGACTCCCTGGCCGAGTTGCGGTCGAGCTTCGCCGCGAACCAGTTCCACATCCGGAAGCTGATCGTGGAGATCCTCGCCCGGTCCGTCCCCGTCGCCCGTGAGCGGCCGACGACCACGGCGAGCCGATAATCCGGATGAGATGGTTGATGGGTGATGGTTGATGGTTCAAGATAGGGATCCGACCGCACCCAGTCCGCCCGCCTCGCACACCCGACCACGCCCCGAACACGATTCGATCGACGATACGGAGCCCCCGACGATGCCCCAGACGACCTCTCGCCGCGAGTTCCTCCGCGACCTCGGCATCGGGACGGCCGCCTTGCCGTTCCTGCTCAACCTGCCGAGCCTGGGCTTCGCCAATCAGGCCGCGAGGAAGCAGCGCCTGATCGTCATGTTCAGCCCCAACGGCGTCATCCCGTCGAACTTCTGGCCCGACGCCGAGGGCCCGCTCACGGCCCTCAAGGAGAGCCTCAAGCCGCTTGAGCCGTTCAAGTCGAAGACGCTCACCCTGCACGGCGTCTGCGACAAGATCCGGGGCGACGGCGACAACCACATGCGCGGCATGGGCTGCCTCCTGACCGGCGTCGAGCTGTTCCCGGGCAACATCCAGGGCGGCTCGCACACCCCGGCCGGCTGGGCCAGCGGCATCTCGATCGACCAGGAGATCCGCAACCAGCTCCAGGCGAAGCCCGAGACCAGGACCCGCTTCGGCTCCCTGGAGTTCGGCGTGATGGTCCCCGACCGCGCCGACACCTGGACCCGCATGGTCTACAACGGGGCCAACAAGCCGGTCGCGCCGATCGACGACCCCTACCAGATGTTCCACAAGCTCTACGGCCGCCTCAAGGACCAGGAGAGCCTCAAGAGCATCCTCGACGAGGTCCGCGAGGACCTGGCCCGGGTCGAGACCAAGGTCAGCGGCGAGGACAGGAAGCTCCTCGAAGAGCACGCCACGTTCGTCCGCGAGATGGAGCAGGAGCTCCAGGCCGGCGCGAAGGCCGAGCTGGATCACCCGGTGCCCGAGCCCGAGCCGGGGGTCAAGAAGGACAACGACAACATCCCCAAGATCAGCAAGCTCCAGATCGACCTGATGGTCAACAGCTTCGCGGCCGACTTCGCCCGCGTCGCGACCCTCCAGTACACCAACTCCGTCGGCCAGGCCCGGATGCGGTGGCTGGGCGTCGACGAGGGCCATCACGAGCTGTCCCACAACCCCGACAGCGACACGAAGTCGGTCGAGAAGCTCACGAAGATCAACCACTGGTACTGCGAGCAGGTCGCCTACATGGCGAAGCGGCTGGCCGAGACCCCCGAGCCCGGCGGCAAGGGTTCCCTGCTCGACAACACGCTCATCATCTGGACCAACGAGCTGGGCAAGGGCAACTCGCACACGCTCGACAACATCCCGTTCGTCCTGGTCGGCAACGGCCTCGACTTCAAGATGGGCCGGGGCCTCGACTACACCAAGAAGAAGGTCGCCCACAACCGGCTGCTGATGTCGCTGGCCCACGGCTTCGGCCACCGGGTCAAGTCCTTCGGCAACCCCGACTTCTGCCTCGACGGGCCGCTGAGCCTGACGTAATCCCACGTTCGTGGCCGTGGTCCTGTCATCGGGACCACGGCACGCCAGCGTCCCCCCCACTATGCGCTGGGCGCGACTCGAAGGTCAGAGCCGAGTATCCTCCGCGTGCTTGGCGTTCTGGCAGTTCAATTCTCAAGCCTTCGGACGAGCAATCTTCTTCTCACGGATTGCGCGGCTCGACGACGAGGTCGATGGCCGCGAAGTGCTCGTGGTCGCTCTGGGTCCCCTTGGTCTCGACGCGGATCAGGTAATTCCCCGGCTTATCGATGTTCACGGTCGTACGCGCCCCGGCCTTCCCGCCGGGCTTGAAGTCCATCTCGAAGGCGGTCTCGACGACGACGTTGTCCTCGACATTCAGGTCGGGCAGGGGCTTCTGGCCGACTTTTTGCTCCCTGGCGATGAAGAAGTGGACGACCACGTTCTGGAGCGTCTTGTGCGGGTAGACGTTGGTGAGGATCCACTGGACCTTCACCGGCTCGCCCACCTTGCACTTCAGCACGGGCCTCGGGTTCTTGCCCGATTCCGGCGGGGTCTGGTCCACGAAGGCGGTCTCCTGCGCCCTCGGCGCGGAGACCTCCAGGTTGATCTTGGCATGCTCCGCGCGGGCGGCGGTCGCCATCGCGAGCAGTAAGATCGCGGTCAGGATCGGGTAAGGGGCGGGATGGGAGCGTCGCATGGCGTTCGCCTCGCGGGTCGTGGTCGTCATTCCCGGCCATCGTAGAATGCGGGTGGGGATCGCGGAAGCCCGGACCGGCCGCCGCCGGACATCCGCCCTTCGGAGGTCACGACCATGAGCCGGGCAGACGAGATCCGGGTCGGCATCGTCGGGGCGGGCCAGGTCGCCCGGTCCAGGCACCTCCCCGGCTTCCGGGCCATCCCGGGTGTCCGCGTCGTGGCCGTCTGCAACCGCCATCGCGATTCCTCGCGCCGGGTGGCCATGGAATTCGGGATCCCCAAGGTCCACGTCAACTGGGAAGACCTCATCGACGACCCCGACGTCGACGCCGTTCTGATCGGCACATGGCCCTTTCTGCACTGCCCGATCACCCTCGCCGCCCTCGACGCCGGCAAGCATGTCCTGACCCAGGCCCGCATGGCCATGAACACCCGCGAGGCCGCGCGGATGCTCGAAAAGGCCCGCGAGCACCCGGGCCCCACCGCCATGATCGTCCCCTCGCCGCTCGGCCTGTCGGGCGACGACACCGTCCGCGAGTGGATCGCAAACGGCAACCTCGGCAAACTCCGCGAGGTCTTCGTGCAAGGGCTGAACACCGACCTCGCCGACCCGAACACCCCGCTCCACTGGCGGCAGGTGACCCGCTACTCGGGCTTCAACATGCTCACGCTCGGGATCCTTCATGAGACCCTGAGCCGCTGGGTCCCGCAGCCGAGGAAGGTCATCGCGCTGGGCTCGACCCTGATCCCCACCCGCACCGACCTGGCCACCGGCGAACCCGTCCGCGCGGGGACCCCGGACAGCGTGCAGGTCATCACCGTCCTGCCCGAGAACGCCCGGGGCCTCTACCGCCTCAGCGGCGTCCTCTGGCACGACGCCGGATCCCGGATCGCCCTCTACGGCGACGAGGGCTCGCTCGTCTACGACCTCACCGGCGACCGCATCCGGGCCGCCCGTCGGGGCGAGCCGATGCAACTGCTCCCGATCCCCGACCACCCCCAGGGCGGCTGGGAGGTGGAGGCCGAGTTCATCGGCGCCATCCGCGGCGAACGCCCCGTGCGCCGGACGACCTTCGAGGCCGGCCTCCAGTACATGCAGTTCACCGAGGCCGTCGCCCGCAGCTCGCGGCACCTCACCCCGATCGACCTCCCGCTGAAAGAATTCTCCAACCCCAGCCTCGTCGTTTAGCGTAATCACCGCCCACCGCAACATCGGCTCACCCCAACAACCTTCGACCTGTCTGGAGCCAGTCCATGTGCCACTGGCCCCAAATTGCGCCGAGGTTTCCTGATTCCTCGATGCAAGACTGTCAGGGAAGTCCAGGCCGAAAGGCCCGACGCACGAGCACAGCCGACGTCCCCCCCAGCACCGCGATCCCGCCCAGGAGCAACAATCCCACTCCCGCAAGGTGGCTCTCGACCCCCGTGTGCAGCAGGCTCCAGACCAGGAACGACAACGGCGTCGCCCCGGGCGGAACGACGAGGTTCGTGACGGGCAATTCCCCCAACGCCAGCACGAACGCCACCGACCACGCCGCAAAGGTGGCGGAACGGGTCAGCGGGAAGGCGATCCGCCGGACCTGCGATTCCTCATCCAGACCATCCAAAGTCGCCGCTTCCAGATACGAAGTCGGCACCGCGCGGATCGCCGGCCAGAGGACGAGCAGGGCATAGGGCAACGTCCGCAGCACGTAGCCCATCTCGACCATGAAAATCGAGTTATAAACATCCGGCCAGTTGCGATAGGCCAGGATCAGGGCCATCCCCGCGACGGGCCCGGGGACGGCCAGGGCCAGGACCACGGTCGCTCCCGTCACTCCTCGCCAGAACCGCCCCCGGCGGCACGCCCAGGCGAGGCACCAGGCCAGGGCCACGGTCGCCGTCGCGCCGATCGCGGCCAGCAGCACGCTCGACGTGAGCGGGCTCCGCCAGACGCGAGAGAGCCCCGGCCCGACCAGTTCCTTCGCGGCGAACCGCATCGTCCCGAGGAACCCGTCGGGCGACCAGTGGGGCGCCTCTCCCTTCGCCGCGTCGCCGCCAACCCGGCCGGCCCGCCAGACCAGCCCGTAGAGCGGCCAGGCGATCAGGTTGCCCAGCACGAATGTGAGCGAAACACCCAGCGGGACCCGCCAGCGGCCGAGTTCCCAGACCTTCGCCCGCAGGGACGCCGAGGCCAGCTTCGCCGGATCCATCCGCGACACGGTGCGGGCTCCGATCGCGACGAATAGCCCCAGCACGATCATCGGCGGCAACGCCACGGCGGCGGCCGTGGCGTCGTCCCCGATCTGGTATTGGACATACGACTCCTCGGCATACGTGCGGATCTGGAGCAGGTCGGTGACCGTCATGTCGCCCGCCGTCAGCACGGCCACGGCCAGAGCGGCGGCGGCGATCGCGCCCCAGCTCCGGCGCAGGGTGGTGCCGAGCAAGACCCGCCAGCCGGGGCGATCCAGCCAGGCAAGCTCCTCCAGCTCGCGCTCGACGGAGAGGAACCCGACGCCGCAGAGCACGACGATCCAGGGGAGTGCGGCCATCGCGTGCACGAACGCCGCGCCGGCCCACCCGACGATCAACGGCCCGCCTCCGATCGCCTGCGAACGCCCCATGTTCCCGAAACCGCCGAGCCACGCCGTCGCGTGCAAGGGCAACGGCACGAACGCCACCAGGGCCAGCAACGCCAGCAGGAACCGGCGCCCCCAGAGGTCCGTCCGGAACAGCAGGAGCGCCACCGGCACGCCGATCCCCAGCGCGATCGCCACGCTCAGCGCGACCACCCGCGCCGACTCGCCCGCGAGCCTCCAGAACGGCCGGACGCGGTCGTCCCCGGTGATCTGCGACGGATCCACGAACCCCGATCCGCCGACGCTCCCCTCCGTCCCCAGCCACCCCGCCACCCGATCGGCGGTCTCGTCCCATCCCGCCGAACGCAACGCCCGTCCGAGCCGATCCGAGACGCGGGCTGACTGCACGAGCGTCGCCGCCAGCGGCCAGGCGAACACCGCCCCCAGCACACCGACCACGAACACCACGAAGACCACCCGGCCCAGGATGCTCACGCCCGCAGCCCCGCGGCCCGCATCAGCGATGCGGTCGACTCGTACGCCTCGCGCACCCAGTCCTCGATTTTGTCCGGCTCGGGCGAGTATTCGAGTTCGATCGACGTCGTCACCCCCGCCTCGTTCAGGTTCAGGTTGCGGATCGCGTTGAGATAGCCCGAGAAATCCACCACGCCCCGGCCCGGCGGCAGGTCGCCGTGGACCTTGCCGTCGCAGTCCGAAATATGAATATGCGCAACCTTCCCCCTCAGAACCTCGATCGACTCCGGCGGCTGGTTCGAAAGCACCAGGTGCGAGATATCCAGGTTCGCCTTCACCGCCGGGTGGCCGACGTCGTCGAGGAACTTCGCCATGCTCGGCACGTCGTTCAGGAGCGACAGGTGGAACGGCTCCAGTTCCAGCGCAATCTCCAGGCCGAGGCCGGCGGCGTATTCCCCGAGCACCCGCACGTTGTCGACGCCCGTCTTCCACTGCTCGGCCGGCGGGATGACTTCCTTCTGCCAGATGTACTCGCCGATCACCAGCAAGAGATTCTTCGCGGAGAATTCCTGGCACATATCCAGGTATTTCTTGACCCGGTCCACATGGAACCGCTGGACGCTCGGGTTGAAATCAATCAGCCCGACCGCCACGCAGGCCACGCTGACGATCGGCAGGTCCGCCTTCGCGCACTCGCTCACGATCGTGAGCCGCTCCTTCTGATCGATGTCGAGCGGGTCCGCGAAGATGTCGATCGAGTCGAAGCCGAGTTCCTTGGTCTTCCGGATCCCGTACGCCGTATCCCGGCCCGTCTGGGCCCAGGCCGAGTTGATGAGGCCGAGTTTCATATTTTTAACCCTTTTGAGGAGAAATCTGCAGGAAACAGGCCCGCTCCGCCATGTTTGGGGCCAGTTCGTGTGCCACTGGCTGTGCCAGTGCGACGATCGCATCGGCCGTCCGGGTCATCCCATGCATTCGGGGCTGTCCCCGGCACTGGCACACGAACTGGCCCCAAACAAAGCGACGGCTGTTGATTCAATCATTTAGCGAGCAGCCGCGCGGGTTCGATCACGCGATGTTCCTTCGCGGCCAGCAAGACGGCCTCGCACAGGGCGAGCGTCTTCAGGTTGTCCCGGCCGGAGATGTCGGGCGTCTGGTTGCGTTCCAGCCCGACCATGAGGCCGGACATGGTTCCGACGAAGGCGTCGGGGAACCAGGCCTCCTCCCAGCGCGGGCGGTGCCACTGGCCGTCGGCGGTGTTGGAATAGTCGAGGGTGCTCGGGGCCCGCTCGGGCCACTTGGGCCAGTTGATGACGCCGTTGGCGAGCCCCTCGGTGCCCTCAACGCGCCAGTGGATGCGGATATCCTGGCCCGAACCCTCGCGGGCCGGGCCGGCCCAGACGTCATCCCACGAACTGGCGCGGGCGCCGCCGGGGAACTCCAGGATGTAGAGGTTCAGGCCGTCGTCGTGGTCGAACTTCGTGCGAGGGTCGGGCCGGGTGCTGGCGAGGACGCGGATCGGGTCGCCCAGCCAGTAGCGGAGGGTGTCGAGGTGGTGGATGCTCATGATGAAAGTCGAGAGCGACCGCCCCCCCTTCGCCCAGGGCATCCAGTGCGGGATGGCCCGCATGTCGATGGTGGCGAGGACCGGCTCGCCCAGGTCGCCCCGATCGATGAGCGTCTTGCACGCCCGCACCGACTGGTCATACCGCATGTTCTGGTTGACCTGGAGCACCACCCCGGCGGCCTCGCAGGCTTCGACCAGCGACGTCGCCTCTTCGAGCGTCATCGCCAGGGGCTTCTGGGCGAGGATCGCCTTCGGCTTCCTCGGGTGCGCCAGGATGCGCCGGATCATCGCCGGCTGTTCCAGCGGCGGCACGGCCACGTCGACGATCGCGACCTCGGCCCCGCTGAGCAGTTCCTCGACCGAGTCGAACACGGCCGGGACGCCCCGGAGCGCCGCGACCTCCTCGGCCGTCGCGCGGGTGCGGGAGGTGATCCCCGTGACCCGGAAGCCGGCATTGTTGTAGGCGACGAGGTGGCAGTCGCGGACGATGAACCCCGCGCCGACGATGCCGATGGGGTAATTCCCGGGATTGAGCGGCATTTCCGGCAGGTAGCCGAGGGATCGGGGATCCAAGGTATCGGCCATCGGTCGCGTCCTCGATCTCGGCGGTCGGTTTCGGGGGATCGACCGAGATTCTAGGACTCCAGCAGCCCCGCCACAAGCATCCGGGGCTCGGGCCGATCGTCAAACGGTTCGCACCAACGCTCAAACTCCGCCTCGACCAACCCGCGCCGGATCAGCCTGGCACAGCGGGCGACGGCCAGCAACGGAGCCAGGACCGCCATCCCGATCGTCCCCGCACACCAGCCCCAGGCCCACCCCTCGGGCCAGACGATCGCGACCCCGGCCAGCAGCGTCAGGACCATGAGCACCACATGCGGCTCGCACGCCTTGTAGAGCGGCCAGGTGATCATCCCCCGGCCCGACCTCGGCCAGGGGGCCGGAGGGCTGGGTCGGTCGCCGGAGCCGCCTTCGATCCGGTAGGTCGCCCGGCTCGACTTCAGGCGCTGGAAGATCGCCTTGTAGCGGCAGTCGTTCTGGATATTGAGGAACGTCCAACCCATCGCGATGCCGAAGCCGGCAACGGCCCACAGGGGCTGGCCCTGCCGCATGGCCCAGCCGAACCCCAGCGCAAAGCCCAGCGCCATGTTCACCGCGTGATGCATCAAATAATCGAAGAACACCCCGTCCAGGCTCGACCTCGACCGCCAGCGGGCGAGCTGCCCGTCGACATGATCGAGCCAGAACCCCAGGTGCAGGAGCACCACGCCGGCGACGAATCCCGCACGCGTCCCCGTGCCGATCGCGACGGCCCCGGCGAGCGACGCCACCAGGGCGGCCGAGGTCACCTGATGGGGCGTCAGGCCCAGCCGCACGGCAAGCCACGTCCCGTAGATCGCCGACGGCCGGCCGACCCTCCGCGCGAGCCAGTTGCCGATGACCGTGTGGTGTGCCTTCTGGGCCCGGAGCCGAAGCTCTCCGAGCGTCGGCCGGTCGGGGTTCGCGCTCATCGCCGGGCCTCCGTGTCGCCCGAGGCCAGCCTCGCCCCGTCGATCGCATAGATCGCATACTTGCGGACCACGCCGTCGCCGTCCGCCAGGTCCGCCCGATAGAGCGGCGTCTGTGCCGAGGTCCAGGGCTCGAGGATCCGGCCGAGCGCCGGGTCGAACTCGACCGCTTTCTCCTTCGCGGGCGGGCAGAGCAGCAGATGCGTGAACCCTTGCTCGCGGAAGTGCGCCAGCACCACCTCGGGCGATTCGCCATGCTTGCCGACGCCCGTCCGCCTGCGGTGGGCCAGTTCCATCGTGTAGGGCCTCGGCAGGTAGAACCCGCGATGGTCCTGGCCGATCAGTTTCGCATCCGCGGGCAGGTTGGCGTTGATCCAGTGGCCGACGACATAGGTCGGCTCCTTCCGGCTCAGGTACGCCTCTTCGGTCTCGCGGCCCATTACCACGCCGATGCCGTTCCGCACCCGGGCCACGGCGATCGTCGCCTCGAACCCGAGGCACAGCAGGAGCGACGCCACCACCAGTCGGGACGCCCAGCCTTCTCGGTTCTGCCAGACCTCCCGCGCGAGCCACGCCACTCCCACCGACCACGGCCCGACGATCAGCAGGAGGAATCGCATGCTCTGGCGCTGGGTCAGGCAGGTCAGGTAGAACGCGAACGCCAGCCCGACGAGCATCCAGACATGCCTGGGCGTCCGGTACAGCAGGAGTGCCGGCAGGAACATCAGGAACACCGGCCCGAACTGGTGCGAGACGCTGTCGAATCGGCCCGGATCCAGCGTCATCGGCCCGAGCGCGGTGAGTAGGTTGCCGACCGTCGCCGGCATCGGCCGCTTGATGGGGTCGAGCACATCATCGATCCCCGACCCGCCGAAGACCTGCTTGAAGAACGGATAGACGGGGTTTCCCGTGTGAGCGAACGCCCTCGCATACCAGAACCCGCCGATCAGGACCGCAGCGCCGACGAAGGCGAGGAGCGACGACCAACCAGAGTGCGAGACCGAAGGCGTGGAGTGCGGAAGCTTGCTTCCGCTCGGTTCTCGCGGAGCTTGCTCCGCGCCCGTGATCGAAGCATTCGCTGGCGACCGATCGTGGTCTCTCGGGAGCAAGCTCCCGCCAAGCGAGAGCGGAAGCAAGCCTCCGCACTCCAAAAGGCGCCAACCCATCGCGACGCCAATCCATGCACACAACACCAGCGCCGGGTATTTCACGCCCAACGCAAGGCCCATCAAGCCACCGGCGAGGGCGGCACGCGAGAGCGAAGGCCGATCCTTCCACAACACCCAACCCAGGATCGCCGCGTTGCCGAAGGCGGCCAGGGCGACGTCATTGAGCGGGGCCGACATCCCGTTGGAAATCGCCGGGACCAGGAGCGCGATGGTCCCCGCCCATCGGGCACGGTCGCCCAGGACGGGTCGGGCCAGGGCCGTCACGCAGCCGGCGAAGACAAGTCCCAGCCACCACTGCACCAGCCGACAGGCCACGGGGCCTCGGACGGCCAGCGCCAGGGCGTAGAGCAGTTCGGTGATGAGCGGATAGATCGTCTCATGCAGGTCGGGCTCGAAGGTCAGGCGTTGAGCGTTCAGGAAGACCTTCGGCACCTGCAGGTGATAGCAGAGGGCATCGCCGTCCGTCACCGGCACGAGCGAGGCCAGCAGGGTGGCAACGACGGTCGCGATCAACGACAGATCGAACCATGTCCCCGGATCGGAAATCGACCAACGGACGCCCGCTCGCTCCTCCCGCGACACCCCGCGCCACCAGGCGAGCACGGGCAGGAACGAAAACAACAAGGTCATGTTCAACAGACCGGTCAGTTCGATCGGCCGCAGCCTGCCGATCAAACCCAGTCCGGCGATGCCAAATGCGATCCCCCCCAGCCCGATCGCCGAGGCGAGGGGCCAGGCGTCGCGGCCCAGCTCCACCCGGAACAGCCGCAGCACGCGCAGGCCGATCCCGATGGAGGCGAAGGCCAGCACGAACAGGAACCCGAGGTCGAGCAGCATCCGTGCGACTCCGTGAGGGCGGAACTCAGGCGCCCAGGCGTCGTGCCAGGCGACGGGGCATCAGGCCCCCCCATCCGTGCGTCGAGCCGATCCAGAAGAGCGTCGGCAAGAGCCAGCCCGCCAGCAAGCCGCAGCGCATGGCGAACGCCGGCCACTCTCCCCAGCCGCCCAGCGGGACGTGCGAGGCGGCCAGCGTCGCGAGCGAGAACCCCGCGAGGATCCGCCCCAGCCGTCCGAGGTGCCGCGCCCACTCGTTCACGCCAACATATTTCACGTACGCGGCGGCCGAGGTGAACAGGAAGACGCCCGCATACCCCAGGCTCATCCCCCAGGCCACGCCGACGATCCCGCCGTAAACCCCGCCGGTCGTCGCCGCGATGGCGGTGAGGACCAGCCCCGCCACGGTGGCCAGGGCCAGGCGATACGGCCGCTCGATCGTGATCAGGAACTGCCGCGCCGGCCACGCCAGTCCCAGCAACGTCATGCCCGGCAGGAGCGGGCGGATGGCCGGCAGGCCGTCGACGTAACGGGGCATGACCGTCCCCAGGAACACCGGACCGACTAGATACGCCACCGCGCTGCCGGCGAGGAGCCAGGGCGTCTGCGCCTCGGTCGTCCGCAGGGCGAGCCTCGCGACCTCCCGGGGGTCATTGGTGCGGCCGAGGGTCGTCTGGAAATAGGTATACATGACGGTCACGATTCGTCCCGCCAGGTCGAGGCTCCAGCTCGTCCCGAGGATCGCGATCGTATACAGGCCGGCGGCCTTCTCGCCGTCGGGCAGGATCGTGAGGATCAGGACGCGGTCCAGGCTGAGCAGGGCCCCGAACGCCGCCGTGTTCGCGAGGATCGGAAGGCCCAGGACCATCAGCCGCCACATCAAGGGGGCGTCCCAGACCCATCGAAACCGCAAGGGGTGTCGCGCATGCAGGAAGGCGATCTTCGCGACGAGGATCACCGCCACCGCGACCAGCAGGCCCCAGAACCCCGCCACCCAGAGGCCGATCCCCACGGCGAACGCCGAGACGATCGACTCGACCACGTCCACCTGAGTCGTGAGCGAGAATTCCTGATAGGCCCGTAGGACGGCGATCAAGAAACTCTCATACCTCTTGAGCAGCGCCAGCCCCGCCACGGCCGCAAGGCCCCAGGTCCACTCGGCGGCGAACGCCGATCCGGCCAGCCCGTACGACTGCCACCAGGCCAATCCGAGCAGACCCAGCGAATAGACCAGGCATGTCAACGTGTTCGTGGTGTGGGCGAGGTTCGCGACCCGCTCGGCCTCGGCGAATCGCCCCGAGGCGCGGAGGATCGGGATCTCCTGCACGGCGCCGAGTCCGACGCCCAGGCTGGTGCGGTTGGTATTGTCGAGGTAGAGCCGCAGGCCGGTGTAGACCCCGAGCGAACCCGGTTCGAGACCCCAGCGCAGCGCGATGGTCGTGAACGTCCCCAGGGCCCGTTCGAGCTGGCCTCCGAGGGTCACGATCAGGCTATCGCGCAGGGCCTTCGACGACTCGGGCATTGCCGCGACGTCGCACGCGTCCGGCGGCGTCTCCACGACCGGGATCAGGCTTCCCACGGCCGGGCCACGCAGAATTGCGAGTGCCCGGGCTCGCAGGGGATCGGGCCGGATTCGAGCAATGGAACGCCGATGTCGCGGTACCAGGCGGCGGTGTCGTAGCCGTAGCGGTTGTAGGTGACGTCGGTGTCCTCATTGTGCGCGGTCAGCCGCTTCGAGACCCGGATGACCTCGCGGCGGATCGCCTCGGCCTGGGGCGGGGGGTTGTGGAGGATCACGGCCGAGGTCAGCACGAGGTCGAACGTCCTGCCCGCGAACGGCAGGCGGGTGCCGGTCGCCAGGGCGAGCGAGATGCCGTCGCAGTCGGCGAGATAGGCGTGGCCCCGGCCGAGCTGGGTCGGGCTGAAGTCGACGCCGAACATGGGGACGCCCGGCAGGCGATCGCGGAGGGCCCGGAGCTGCTTGCCGTAGCCGCAGCCGACTTCGAGGATCGAGGTCGGGCGATACGAGGCGATGCGGTCGGCGAGCCAGTTCGAGCGTTCCCCGCGCTTGGGGTGGTCTTCCTGCTCGCGGAAGTAGTCGTCGCCGCCGCGGAGGGTCCAGTAAGCGCGGGGGTCGTCGTAGACCAGCCGGCGCTTCCAGTCGGGCCAGCGCGAGAGCGACCGCCGGAGGGCCTTGTGCAGGACGTAGCGCGGGCCGCGACGCTTGAAGGCGTCGAGCACGCGGACGGGCAGGGGGGGCATTTCGAGCTGGGCGGGCACGGCGCGACTCCGTTCGTTCCTGACCGGCGGGCGGGCGGGGAAGGCACGAGGTGGATGTCGCAAAGGTGGCGGGCTCGTCGGCACGGCGCGGGGAGTGTAAGGCGGACCGCCGGGATGGTCAAGCCGGGCTGAGAATCCGGCACCGTTGCGGTTTGCCAGTCCGGTTGTGCGACCTATACTGGAGTGTCGGGCCTCGATCCGCCCCCTCGGGCGGGTCGCCCGTCCTCCCGTCGCGACGTCGAAGGCGATCTCTCGGAGATCCCCCGACCTCGCGTCACATCGAGGCGGATTCTCGCCTATTCCCCGAAGGATTGGTGCAAAGCGATCGGTCAGGCGTTGAAGGGGGCGGCATGGAGTCGAGTCGCAGTCAACCTCACGTCTCGGATCTGGCGTTCCAGGTGTTCAGCCGGTCGATCCACCCGGACTGGTTCGAGGTCCGCGCCCACCGCCGGGTCGTCCAGGACGGCTGGGAGGCCGACGTCCGGATCGTCGACGGCGGACACGCCATCACCTGGCGATACGGCCCCATCCGCCTCACCGAGGTCCTGACCGTCGCCAGCCTGTCGCTGCCCGAGGCGGGGCTCCTCTACCACTCGAACATCCGGGGCGAACGCTCGACCCTGCTCCGCCCCGGCGCGGGGATCGAGTACCAGATGTGCTTCGAGCTGGAGCAGGACGACCCCGAGGTCTTCCGCCACACCTGCGACGAGATGGCCCTCGACGCCGGCCGGAACTGCCTGGTCCACAGCTTCAGCAGCAAGAACCGCCTGGTCCCCGCCTCGCTGACGCACATCCGGATCGAGTCGCGGGCGAGGGGCCTGCTGGTCCACTCGTTCCACTCCTTCCCGGCCGAGAAATCGATCCTCCGGACGCAATCGCTGTTCGATTCCCCGGTCGCCTTGCCCGCCCCCGGGGTTTAATCCCCCGCGGGCCGACGTCGGCCCGCCCCGGACTGGGGATTTTCGATGCCACGGCCCGGATCGAAAACTGTTCGAGATTCGAATCCGTGCCCGTTCCCGATGGATGAGCGTTCGGCCGGCGGGGCGCCGCCAACACGCGAAGTCTGACCGGCCCCCGGATTGGGCCGTCGAGCCGTCCTCGCGATCCGCAACGGATCGAAACACCATCCCGACCCGGCCGGCGAACCGCGAGGATCGGCCGGATCGGCGAATGACACCGAATCGCGCCGCCGCGCCGGCGTCGGATCCTCGCGGAAGTGCCGGGCCGCCACGACCTCCGGGCGGGCCGAGACGCCGCGCCGAGCGGGATGCCCCCGCGGTGCCCCGACCAGAACGTCCCGGATGTCGCACCGCCGCCGGCCCGTGCCCAACGGTCGGGAGTGCGTCATCATGGACCACATGGAACACATCCACGGCAAGCCCTGCGAGGGCGACACCGTGCTGCTGGACGACGTCGACGGCTACCTCGGCTGCCACGCCAGGCCCAACGGTCGCCGCTCGTACTTCGGCGACTTCGAGGCGCCGACCGAGAAGGTCAAGAAACTCGACCAGAACAACTCGTACCGGCTCGTCCTCGACGACGGCCGATGCGCCGAGATCTTCGCCGACATCCACCCCGCGACCACGCCCGGCAAGGCCGTGGCCGAGTTCCACGTGACGGGGACGTTCAGCCGGAATTGACGGGAGCGACCCGCAAGGCGGCGGCGGGCTCGGCGAGGCCGGGTTCGCCGCGCGATCTCAGGTCAAGGTCGCCGGGTCGTTGACCAGGCGTTCGAACTCGGGGTTGCCGCGGAGGGTCTCGAAGTCGGTCTCGTCGCGGACGAGGGTTCGGAACATCGGGTCGAGGTCGAACGCGATCCCGAGCGACTCGACGGCCTTGTCGGGATTGCCGGCGAGGCTCCAGTAGCACGCGAGGTTGTAGTGGAGCAGGGCGTCCTCGGAATGCGCCCGGACCGCCCGATTGAGGGCGTCAATCGCCTGCGCAAGCTTGTTGGTCCGCTTGTAGCACCAGCCCAGGGCGACGGCCAGGGCGGGGTCGGACGGGCGGTGGGTCGCGGCGATCTCCAGCGGCCGGATGGCGTCGCGGAACCGGCCGAGGGAGCGGAGCGCCTCGCCGGCCAGGAACGATGCCTCGAACTGCATCGTCGCCCAGTCCTCGCGCGATTCGAGGATCTCGAGGGCGCGCGAGGCCATGTCGAGCATCAAGTACCCTTCGGCTTCGCTGAGGTGTCGACGGATGCGATCGCTCATCAGTCCGGCCCCGGCTGGAAGGGGAACGTCCGACGGGTCCGGGGCGTCCGCCTGCGCGGAGTTGGCCGCCTGGACCGACCTTTCCGACAGTATTCTAACCGACAGACTCCCCGGGAGAAAGGAGCCCGGGGCATCGTCGGGGGTTCGCGTCCCCCGGACGCCACTCACCTCGGGGACACGGCGGCGGCCGGGGCCGCGGCGACGGCCGTCGGGCGGAACCGGAATACGTGCCCCAGCATGGCCTCCCAGCGGGCGCGTTGGCCGTCGCTGAGGATCGCGAGCGTCGCCTCGGCGAGTTTCCGCTCGGACGCGGGGTCGAAGCCGGTCCGGGCCCGCTTCGAGTTCCGCTCGGCCACGGCGCGGGCGAGCGCCGATCCCTGCTCCGGCGACAGGGCCAAAGCGGACGCGACCGGCGGGCGGAGCACGGCGGACGGCCCTTCCCACTGGAGGTCGAGCTGCTCCAGGCGCTGACGCTGGTCGGCGGAGAGCACGTTGGAGATCCAGCGGACCTGGGCCTCGTCGATCGCCCGGCGCGCGGCGATCGTGGCGGGGTCGCGCTTGCCCTGGAGCTGGAGGGCCTTCGAATAGAGTTCGGCGATCACCCGCTCGGCGTCGCCGACCTGCTGCGGGTTGAGCTTGAGGTCGTCCCGGACGTCGGTCCGGGTGAGAAGCAGCAACGGCGAGGTGCGGATCCCGAGGCGGTCGTCGGGGAGCTGAGACGGCCCGCTGGCGGCGGTGGAGGGCGGGTCGGCGGCCCCGGCGAGGCCGACGGCCCCGAACCCGAACGCGGCGACGGCGAGCCCGCGCCAGAACCAGACCGAAGGGCGAACGACCATGTCCCCGGCTCCTCCCTGGAATGCGCCACGGCCTCGCGACGCTCGGGGAGGTTATACGGGGATCGCCGGGATCCGGGAAGGCCAGACGGCGGGCGTTCGAAACGACGAACCCGGCGGGGGGAGAGATCCCCACGCCGGGTCGCACGAACCACAAGCTGTTTCAAGAAAACAACTTCGGATCTCAATTATTGTTCGGCGTGCCGCTGCCGCGGCGGGCACGGAGGCTGCCGCGGGCCGGGGCCGAGGTGCCGCCGGTCGTGGCGCCGGCGTTACCGGCCGGAGCGTTGCCGTTGGTCACGGCGCCGGTGTTCGCGCCGGCGTTGCCGCCGCCATTCTGACCGCCGCCGTTGTTACCGCCACGACCGCCGCCCCCCGGACCGCCGGGGCCACCCGGGCCGCCGGGACCGCCACGGCCGAAGCCGCGGGCCTGGAGCTTCTTGACGTCGAATGGCTCGCCGCGGAGCTTCTTGTAGGTGGTCAGCTGGGTCTTGTTCAGGGCGGTGAGGACCTGGTTGAGGGTCTCCTCGTTCGCCTTCTCGGACTGGACGTTGGCCTTGGCCATGGCGTCCTGGAATTCCTTGCTCTGGAAGAATTCCTGCATCGCCGCGCGGTCGGGGCGATTACCGCCGCCGTTCTGGGCGTTGCCGCCGCCATTCTGGGCATTGCCGCCGCCGTTGTTGCCGCCGCGACCGCCGCGTCCGCCGCCATTCTGGCCGTTGGCGTTGCCACCGGCGTTATTGCCGCCCTGTCCGCCGGGGCCGCCGCCACCGGGGCCGCCACGGCCGAAGTTGCCGAAGCCCTGGGGGGCGCCGGGGATGCTCTGCATCGCCTGCATCCGCATCTGCATCTGCTGCCGCATGCCGCCGCCGACGATGTCGCGGATCTTGGTGAGCTGGGTCTCGGCCAGCTTGAGCTTCTTGTCGAGGCCCGAATTCTGGCTGATGAAGGCGTTGGCGCCCTGCTGCTGGAGGTAGATGTTGTAGAGGCGGGCCTGCTGCTTGGCGTCCAGGATCTTGTTGATCGCGGCGGTGTTCTCGGCGCCGAGCTGGGTGTTCATGGCCATCATGGCCTGGAAGTCCATGCCGCCGAACCCGCCACGGCCGCCGCCGGGGCCGCCGTTCCCGCCGCGGCCACCGCCGCCGCCGAACCCGCCGAAGTTCCCGCCACCGCCGCCGCCCGGGGCGCCGCCGAAGCCGGCGTTCCCGCCGCCGTTGATGTTGCCGTTGCCGGTGATCGAACCGATGCCGTCGGTGCCGAAGCCGGCCTGATTGGCCTGCTGCTGGGCGATGGCGGCCTGCTGCTGGGCGACCTGCGCCTCGACCTGGGCCTGCTGCTGGGCCTCCTGAACCGCCTGCTGGTTCGCCTGGGCCTGCTGCCGCAGGGTCTCCATGGCGGCCTGGCGACGCTTGTTCATCCGGTCTTCGTTGGCCTTGAGCTTGTCCTTCTGGTCCTGGGTGAGCTTGATCTCCTCCTGGACCGCCGGATCATTCAGGAGGCTGGCCGGCCCGCCGCCGCCGGGGCCGCCGCCGCGACCGCCCATGAATCCGCCGGGGCCACCCCCACCGGGACCGCCGCCGCCGGGGCCACCCCCGCCCGGGCCGCCGCCGCCGGGGCCGCCGCCGCGACCGCCGCGTCCGCCGCCGCCACCCTGCTGGTTACCGCCGGGCCCCTGACCCCAGGCCATCGGGGCCACGGCCACGAGCGCCAATCCCAGCGCCAACGCTGTCCAACGAGACGTCCGCATCATGATGTCACGACCTCCCCGAGTTCAGGAGCCAAACGGAGTATTTCCGACATCTCCTCGTCGGATCGACCAAACGAACCCAATTTTTGATTGTGTGCTTGGATGCGACCGCAGGACGAGGAGGGGGCAATTCACCCATCTAACCCGAAATCAGCGGCAAACGGCAGCCCACCGGGCCCGAAAAGTCGGGATTTTGGATCGGGAAGTTGGATGACACGCCCGTAGGGTGGGCACTGCCCACCACGACCGATGCCGATCGCGATTCCGCGAGACTCCAGGATCGCACGTGGGACACAAGCGATTCGACATAACCCATGACAACACAGAGATTACGGCAAACAGCATCCGTCGCGAGTGCCGATCGCGATTCCGAGCGACGCCAGGAACGCACATGCGACACGGATCATTTACCATAACCCATGACGAAACCACGGTTACGGTGGGCGGTGCCCACCTTACCGGGTCATCCAGAAGCCGAGCGCAATGGCGGCGGAGAGGCTGGCGAGGCGGGCGATCCAGCGGTAGGCGGTGAATCGGCGGGCGAGGGACGCGGTTTCTTCTTCGAGGTCGGGGCCCGACTCGGAGGCCTCGGCCAGCGACCAGCGTTCGAGCGAGCCGATCAGGCCCATCGCGACGAGGTGCGTCAGCCAGAGCACGAGGAACCCGAAGCCGTGTTCCAGCCACGACTTCCAGGGGATGACCGGCAGCTTCGCGGCCCACTTGGACGGCAGCGTCAGCGGGCCGTCGGGCTGATAGACGACCAGCGTGGTCGACTGGATGGCGCGGTGCTCCCCGTCGCTGACAGCGAGGGCCAGGGCGACGGGCTCGGGCGTGCCGACCTCGGGCGTGCCCTCGATGCGGCCGTCCTTCGAGTTCCACGAGAGGCCGGCAGGGAGTTTGCCGGAAATCAAGGTCCAGGCATAGGTTCCGTTCCCGCCCCGCGCGGCCATCGCGAGCGAGTAGGGGCGTCCGGCGATGGCCTCGGGGAGGGTCGCGGGGGTCGCGACGGTCAGCTCGGCCGCCTCGTCCTTCTCCTTCTCCGCCGCGCCGGCGGAGGCCTTCGAGGCCGCCGCCTGGTCCACGGCCTTGGGGAGCAGGGCCATGATGACCATGGTCAGCAGGAGGATGAAGAGGAGCGCCCCCGTGAGCTTGGTGACGACGACGGCGACGAACGAGTCCTCGCCCGAGCCGCCGAACTCCATCCCCCCGTGTCCGCCGCGTCGTGTCCGGCGCATCCATGCACCTCATCGAAGGCCGGGCTCCCCGAAATGCCGGGGAATCCCTCATCTCCCTTCGATCGGCACAGCCCGAACAATCCTTGAATGTATCGGGCTCAGGGGCTCGTCCGGAGGCTGTTGATGACCCGTTCGAACGCCGGCTTGAGGGCCTGCCAGTTGGTGGCCGGGCAGACGGTGATGACCTCGATCCGGCGGTCGCCGCTGAGCAGGGTGGCGCGATAGCCGAAGACCTTGCCGCCAATGGTCTGGCTGGCGGTGAACGTCGAGCGACGGCCCTCGCCGAGGCCCTTGGACTGGAACGGCTTGGCGTCGCGTTCCTTGTAGTCGGAGTAGTCTTCCTTCATGTGGCGCTCGCCCATGGGGTGGACCCTGGCCACGGGGGCCTCCGCGTCGGGCCCCTGACCGCCGGTGGCGCGGGCGATGTCGCCGAAGAGTGAGCCGCCGAAGTCGGCGTTGACGGAGATCAGCGCGGAGCCGGATGTGAACTTGGCGAAGGAGTTGGGCGAGTCGGGCTTGCCGCCGCTGGCGGTCTCCCAGCCCTCGGGGGCGTCGCAGACGAACTTACCGCCGCCGTCCAGGAACGGCTTGAAGTTCCTGGGCGCCGGCACGTTGCCGCCGCAGCCGGAGAGCGTCACGCCCGACACGGACGCCAGCAGCAGGAACGAAATCGATCGGAGAAACAGGGGAGCGCGTGGCATGGGGGGCCTCGCCTGGAGCCTGTCCGACGCCCGGGCCCTGGGTGAGGGGGCCGTGCCCGACCGGGACATGCTCAAACACATGAAACTACGTGCGTCAATCCCTCTCCACGCATGGTGATCGTACATATACCGAGGAGGACGGTCAATGTGACTGCCGCGACGACGAATGCCCCCGTGGTCAAATCCCCGGGCTTCGCGTATCCTCACGCGCGTCCGCGATCACCGACGACAGGAGGCCCCCCGGATGCTGGTCGTCCCCACGAACACCGACGCCCCGATCTACCACTGGCCGTACGCCACCGTCGGCCTGATCGTCCTGAATGTGATCCTCTTCTTCGTCGTGCCGCCGAGGTCCACGGCCGAGCCGGAGTTCGACGAAGATGACAATGTCGTCGCCGTCGCGCCTGCCGAGGTCACGGCATTCGACCGCTACTCGCTGGCACTCGGCGAGGGGAAGGTCTACCCGATCCAGTGGATGACCCACAACTTCCTGCATCTCGACCTGATCCACCTCGCGGGGAACATGCTGTTCCTCTGGTCATTCGGGATCGTGGTCGAGGGCAAGATCGGGCCGATCGGCATGGTGCTGATGTACCTGGGCATCGGCACGCTCCACGGCGCCCTGACGCAAACCCTGCTCATCCGCAGCGGTACCGAGATCCACGCCGCCGGGGCGTCGGCCGTGATCTTCGGGCTGCTCTCGACCTGCATGATCTGGGCGCCGAGGAACCAGCTTACTTGCACGATCATCCTGATCGTTGGCTTCCGAGTCCTGGTCTACCACCCGGAGTTGTACTACACGACCGTCGCCCTGTGGTACATCGCCACCGAGGTCCTGAACCTGGCGCTGGGGGCCTCGCTGCACGGGCACATCATGATCTCGGAGCTGGGCCATCTCTCCGGGGCCTTGTGGGGCACGATCATCGCGGTCGCCCTGGTGAAGCTGCGCCTGGTCGATTGCGAGGGGTGGGACGTCTTCTCACTGCTGTCCCGGCGCAAGACGCTCGCGGTCGAGTGGGAGGCCCGGGGCGAGCGGCTGGACCGGCAGAACAAGGCGATGAAGGAGAGCCTCCGGAACACGGTCCTGGCGCAGAAGGCCGATGCCGACACGAAGGTCCGGGGCAAGACCTTCGAGAAGGTCTATTCCAAGGGATCCACGAATGCCGGGGCCGACGACGACGACCGCGCGGGGAAGATGCTGCGGAAGGTCCAGGCGGCCCTCGAAGACGGCGACGTCCAGGGCGCCCTGGCGCTCTACGATCGCGGCGCGCGGACGCTCATCAACTGGCCCTCGCAGGCCGCATTGCAGCAGATCCTCAAGGTCCTGCACGAGCGGGGGGCCGAGGTCGAGTCGCTGCCGCTCATGCGCGACTTCGAGCGGCGGTTCCCGGACGCCTCGGCGCGGGTCCGGCTCCGTCACGCGCAGATCCTGATCCGGCACCTCCATCGCCCCGCGGCGGCGTTGCGGGTCATGGACGCGATCCCCGCCGGGGCCCTCACGCCCGAACTCGAAGCGGCGCGGGCCAAGCTCGCCGCCAAGGCCCAGGCCATGGTCGACGACGGCGACCTGGAGCTGGCCGACGAGGATTGACCCGCGACCCCGGAACCTACACCGATGGCACGCCCCGACCGCACCCGACAGTTCGAGGCCCTGATCCTCCGGCGGATGCTGCTCCTCCGCGGGCGAGGCTACAGCTACGGACAGTTCTACCGCTGGATGCTCCCCGCCTACATCGGCCTTTTCGCCGTGATGGGGGCGGGGATCGCCTGGTTCGTCTGGTCCGAAATGCCCCTCGGCGCCGCGCTGATGATCGGCATGCTGATCGGCGTCGTGCTGCGAGACTTCGGCTACACGCGGGTCCAGAAGCGGGTCTGGCCGATCACCGAACGCATCACCGACTGGGACGAGGTCGAGCGGCTGGCGATCGAGGAATCGGACGATCAGTAGGATGCGCCGCGACGCGCCTGTGCCGTGCGGGTGCCGCTGAAATCCCCTGGAGCGGATCTGGAGTGCGGCCGCTTGCTGCCGCTCTGTTCTCGCGAAGCTCGCTTCGCGTCCATGAACGAAGCCTTAGCCTTCGATTCGATGCGTCTTCTCGGGAGCAAGCTCCCGCCGGGGTAGAGCGTCAGCAAGCGGACGCACTCCAGATCTCGCCGATCGGGAGTTCGTCCGTGATGGGTGTTGCCGTGCTCAGGCGGCCCGTTCGTCGGTGCTGCTGGGCGAGTAGACGGGGAGCATCTTCTTGACGATGCTGCGGTAGAGGACGTTCCCCTGTTCCATGCTCACGTTGAGCAGGTCGAGGGCGTCCTTGAGGCTGTGCAGGGTCTTGGCGAGCTGCTCCTGGTTGGCCCGGCTGGAACGCTCGAAGGACTGCGAGAACGATTGCGATAGGGTCTCGATGGCCGCGCACGCGCGGTCGAGGCCGCGTCGGAGGTCGTCGAGGTGGTCGCCGGGCGGATTGGCGAGCGTGGCCTCGATCCGGGAGAGCGACGCCACCCCGCGCCGGAGGGACTCCTCGGCCGCTCCCAGCCCGGCGAGGTCCTCGCCCAGCCGCGAGAACGAATCGGCGCCCTTCTGGAGGCCCGACAGGGCGCCGGGGATCCGGTCGACCGTCTGCGAGAACCGCTCGACGTGCGGGCCGAAGCCGTCGCCGAGCCGTTGCGATAGCTCCTGAAGGGCCACGACCGCCGGCGCCAGGGCCTGGCCGATCTCGCCGCGGATGGCCTCGGCGATGCGGTTGGCGGTGGGGTCGGTCACCGAGCCGAGCCGGGGCAAGGCGTTCTCGACCACCCAGCGGTCCACCCGCGCGAGCAGGTCGTCGCAGCGGCGGTGGACGAGCGTCATCACGAACATCAAGGACGCGCTGAGGAACAGGGCGAGCAGCGTGCTGTCGAACGCCACCTGGAGGGCCGAGGTGACGCCGGTCAGGTTCGACATGAAGCCGTCGAGCTCCTTGACCATCGGCAGGACGCGGCTGATGTTCATGAGGGCCTTGGAGATGCCCTCGACGGTGCCGATGAAGCCGATCACGGGCAGCAGGTAGAGGATGTACTTGCCGAGCATGAACCGGCCGGAGGCGTGCTCCTGGTCCAGGCCCGAGGCCTCGCGGTTGATCTCCATGAGCTCGGACACCGAGGCGGACTTGGCCTCGCTGGCGAACACGGCAAGCTGGCGGATCCGGGCGGGCAACACGCGGTGATCGTCGTCCTTGATCGACTCGGCCGCCTTACCGTGCGCGGCGGCGTCGAGCCAGATGTCGGCGCTGGCGAACGACTTCTCGTCGCGCGAGAGGCGGAGCAATTCCCCGCCGAGCATGAACAGGGCCCAGAGGAAGATGCCGGTGCCGGCGTACTGCTCCCAGCCGCGTTCGAACATCAGCTCGGGGTCGAAGACCATGAGCGCGATCGGGAACGCGACGGCCAGGACGATCGCCGCCCAGGCGCCGGGGTACGCCAGCGGCGAGACGCCCGAGGATCGCGGCCGCTTCGCGCGGGGTTTCGGACTCGACGGGGCCGTGGCCGTGCTCGACATGATCCATCCTCCGTGACCAGCCGGTGCGCGGGCCGCCACCCAGGGCCACACCATCGCACCAACCGTCAGGATCGTCACGCCGGCCGGGAATCTTCAGGGATTTCCTCAAGTCCCCGAAATTGGCTTCGTTTGGCGGAATCGGAAGTTGCAATGACTCGCGCCTTCCATGAGGGTCTGGGTGCGGGTCAGCTCGACGTCGGGGTTGAACCCTTCGATCAGCGCGAAGTCCCGCTGGCAGGAGAGCGAGAAGCCGAGGTCCCCCAGCCCAAGGGCCCGGTACATCTCGGCGTAGCGGCAGCGGGTGACGTTGAAATCCAGAGACTCGGGGGTCTGGTTGAGGATCTCGATCTCCAGGGCCCCGTTCTCCTTCCAGCGCTCCAGGCCCTGGGTGAACGCCTCCAATGTGTCCGAACCCAGGGCTTCGGCCAGATTCTTGCCGGCCGACCGGGCCAGTTCGGTGATGACCTTGCGGGCGACCTCCAGGGTACGCTCCTGGCCGATCTCGTCCGAGAACGCCCGGAGCAGGGGGCCGACGATCCGGGCCTCGATCTCTCGCTGTTCGAGGAGGGTCAATTGGGGGCCGGTGGTGCTCATGGGGTTGTCGTCTCGCGGGTGGCCCCTGGTCCCGAGGGGGCCCCGGGGATTCAATGGTGTCGTGATCAGGATCACAATTTGGATTCGAACGAGGTCCAGCCCGATGGGTCAAGACGCGAGGACAGCGGAGGTCGTCGAGCGACTCGAACGCGGCGAGCGCTGGGACGAGATCGGCAAGGCCCTCGGAATGTCGGCCCGGGAGCTGATCCTGGCGGTGGCGGGCGTCGGGCTGGATGTCTCGGACCGGGGCGAGATCCTCGGGCCCGAGTTGGTCCAGGCGGAACCGGCCCGTCCGAAGATCATCCCGGCGCTCAAGGCGTCGCGGCTCCTGGAACTCTTCCCGCACGCCATCGAGCGCGACCGTCAGTCGCTGGCGGCGGGGTTGCTCCAGATCCACGACGCCTGGGACGCCAGCCACGACGCCGCGCAGGCGGCGGACGACCAGGGCGAGTCGCGCGACGCCCCCTACTGGCACGCCATCGCCCACCGCCGCGAGCCCGACGCCGGCAACGCGCTTTACTGGGTCCGGCGGGTCGGGTCGCATCCGCTCTACAAGGAACTCCCGGACGCCGCGGAGTCGGTCGGACTGTCGGACGTCGAGCGCGGGTACGTCCACACCTGGCTGGGGAAGGGGACCTGGAGCGGCTCGGCGATGGTCGACTTCTGCACCCGGGCCCCCGAGGGCTCCATCCAGGCCCGCGTGGCGAGGAAGCTCCAGCGCCTGGAGATGGCGAAGTTGCTGGAAGGATCGAAGCTCCTGTAGGGTGTGGTGGCCGCGTCTTCGCGGCCTCCGCACCGTTGGCCGGCGATTGGTGCGGAGGCCGCGAAGACGCGGCCACCACACCCAACCCAACCGCGCCGGGGGTTCTCGGATCAGGACTCGACCACCCGCACGTGCTGGACGGCATTCGCGTTCAGCCAGCCGAGCAGGTTCTCCTGCTCCTCGGTGATCTCGACCTCGGTCATGTTGGCGGTGTCGAGCGGGGAGACGAGGTAGAAGACGCCGTCTTCGAGCCAGGTGGCGACCTCGCCGGGGGCGAACCAGTACTCGTTCTCGCCGAGTTCCGGCATGCCCTCGGCCCCGGGGGCGCTCATGAAGTACACGAGCTGCGACCGCAGGCGCGGCGAGATGAGATAAGGCGCGACGTCCGGGCGATCGATCGGGACCAGGGTCATGCGGGACATCTCAGGGAGCACCCTCGAGGACGGTATGTTTGAGTGATGGGTGAGTAGGACGGACGACGAGGCAACGCTCTGGGAATGGACTTCCAACATCCATGCGCCATCACCCTTTTTCTATCAAAGTCAGTCCAGCTTCTTGAGCCAGATGTTGCGGTACTGGACCGGATTGCCGTGGTCCTGGAGCATGATGGGGCCGGGCTTGCTGGGGTCGCCGCCGAGGCCGGAGACGGTGTTGTCCAGGAGGATGTCGACGTCCTTGTGGATCGTCTTGCCGTTCTGGATCACGCTGATCTTCGCGGGCTTGACCTTCTTGCCGTTCTCGAAGACCGGCGCGATGAACTCGATGTCGTAGGCCTGCCAGATCGTGGGGGCCTTGCATGCGTTGATCTGCGGCTTCGCGACCTTGTAGATCCCGCCGCAGTCGTTGTCCTGGCTGTTCAGGCCGTAGCTGTCGAGGACCTGGACCTCGTAGCGGCCCTGGAGGTAGACGCCGCTGTTGCCGCGCCCCTGGCCGGACTTGTCGGGCATGTAAGGCACTCGGAATTCGACGTGCAGCAGGAAATGGCCGTCGAAGTTCTCGCGGGTGACGATGTCGCCCCCCTTGACCTGCATCGCGCCCCCGTCCACGAGCGTCCAGGCGGCGGGCTTGCCGGCGTCCTTGCCCCGGGCCTGGAGCCAGTTGTCGAGCGACTTGCCGTCGAACAGGACCACGGACCCCTCGGGCGGCGGGATCGGTCGGGCGTGGAGCGAGTCCTCGGGGAACTTGATCGTCAGGCCCTTGAGTTCGCCGTAGAAGTCGTCCGCCCAGGTCATCGCGCCGATGAACGGAACGACAAGCGCGGAGGTGGCGAGCAGTCGCACGCGAGACATGAGGGGAGTCCTCCTGACGGGGTGTTCGGATCGGGCCCGGGTCTACGCTCCCCATGGTGACCTCCGCCCCCGGGGTCGTCAACGGTCGGCCCCTCGGGTGCGCGGGGATGTGTGCCCGGGCGGCGGCACGCGAGAAATCTCCGGAACAAACCCGGAATCGTCGCGGGCCGGCCCCCGGACGGTCGATAAGCGACGAGGCCATCGGGGACGACTCGACCGGCCGCCCTCACCTGTCCAGATGCACAGAACCCGGATCACCACATCTTGTTAAACAATTGTCTGTTTAGCGGACAGGGCGGGGCGAAAACAAAAAATTCTCGACGCACGTCCTCGTGCTCGTAAGTGGTGGAATGGTCTGGTGTCCGTGTTGTCACCGGGCCGTCGCAGGGGGGTTGCGCCGACCGTGGGCGGGGGAGAAATCCCTTTGCGGGATCGGCGGGCCTCGGTACTGTCTTCGCTCATCGCGTTCCATCGAGAAGCGAGGAGTCGGCCGGTCGTCCGGCCGGACCCGCCCCGCGATCCGAAGGAGCCTCGCCACGATGCCGCTACCGACCCGAACCGATCGGATCCGAGGTGCACTGCTCGGCTCAGCGATCGGTGACGCCCTCGGCGCCCCGCTCGAGGGCTTGAGCAGCCAGCAGATCCGGGCCCACTACCCCGACCGCGTCACCGACTACGTGGACGGTCAGCGGGCCTGGCGCAAGAAGCCCTACCGCTGGCGACTCCCGGGCCTGTATTCCGACGACACCCAGCAAGCCATCGCGATCGCCGACGTCCTCCTGGCCAACGGCCGGGTCGACCTCGACCACCTCGCACGCGTGTTCGTCGAACTCGCCACCCCCGAAGGCAATTACGCCGGCGCCCACCGCGGCGTCGGCCGGAGCTTCCGTCAGGTCCTCGGCGCGCTCAAGGCCGGCCGATCCCCCAGTGAGACCGGCCAGCCCGACTCCGCCGGCGTCGGAGCGGCCATGCGGATCGCCCCGGTCGCCCTGTACTTCGGGTCCGAGGACCTCGACGCCCTGCACAACGCCATCGTCGACGCCAGCCTCATCACCCACCGCGACGTCCGCAGCGTCGCCGGCGCGATGGCGGTGGCCCACGCCGTCCGCAGGCTGCTCGACGGCGAGGATCGGGAACCCAGCTTCCTGCTCCGGCTCGCCGGCGACGTCCACAAGGCCGAGAAGCGGATCGAGGCCGAGCACGGCCGGCTGGTGACCGCGATCGACGAGCACGGCTCGGCGATCTCCCGGGCCATCGCCCACGCCGAGGGGCTCTTGGAGATCGAGAGCCTCGCCCACGACCGCGAGCGGGTGCTGGCGATGATCGTCGAGGAGGCCAACCGCCACGGCGCCAAGCCGGGCGCCTGCAAGCGGGCGACCATGGGCTTCCCGCCGGCCTGCATCCCGGCCTGCCTGATCGTCCTGCACATGGCCGAGAGCTTCGAGGACGCCCTCATCGAGATGGTCAATCTCGGCGGCGACGCCGACTCCACCGGCGCGATCCTCGGCGCCCTGGCCGGGGCCCACTTCGGCTACGACCAGATCCCGACCCGGTGGCTCATGAAGCTCCGCAACCGCGAGGGACTCGAAGCCCGCGCGGAGGCGATTTGCAAGAAGTCCACCGAAGGGCTCCGGATCCCCGACCTCGTCGAGACCGAGCGGACCCTGAGCGCCGAGGAGAACCTCAGCCGCTCCGCCCTGATCGCCGAGGTCGCCAACGGCGGCGGCAACCTCGGGGCGCGGTTCCCGTCCTGAGAGCGCCGGACGTCCTCACAACACCTGCGGCCCCCGGGTGCTCGACGAGTGCCCGGGGGCCGTTCGCGTTGACCCTTGACCTTGTCGAGCCGGCGCCTGACGCTTAGTCTGTGAGGGTCCTGTGAATCCGCGCGGATCGCGCGGAGTTTCCCGACTGCAACGGACCTGGCTGAGGCGACAACGGATGCGCAACTCGCGACGACTGCGGTGGAACCGGCCCCTCCCCCTGGTCCTCATCGCCCTCTCCGGTTGGGCGCTGCCGTCCGCCGCCCTCGGGCAAGATCCCAGGCTCGCCGACAACTTCGGCTTCCTGCCGATCGAGGTCTACAAGATCGATAACCGGGTCGGATCCCTGATCGTCCGCGACCTCGACGGCGACAAGGTCGACGACATCGCCGTCGTCAACAACGGCCGCTCCCGGATCGAACTCCTCCTCTCGACCCCCGCACCCGCCGGGGCCAACGACGAGGCAGGCCCGCGCGAGACGAATGAACTCGCCAACGACCGCCGCATGCGGCCCGCCAACCACGCGGTCAACAAGGAGATCGTCAGCCTCCAGGCCGGCGACTTCAACGCCGACGGCAAGGTCGACCTGGCGTTCTACGGCACGCCGTCCGAACTCGAGATCCACTACAACCAGGGCAATGCCCGGTTCGGCGACGTCCGCCGGATCAGCGTCGGCGACGCCATCGAGGCCCCCAACGCCCTGGCCGTCGGCGACCTCAACGGCGACAAGAAGGACGACCTCGCCCTCCTGACCCAGGACGAGGTGATCGTCGTCTATCAGGGCGAGGGCGGGAAGTTCTCCGACCCCGAGCGCACGCCCCACACGCTCGACAATCCCCGGATGATCCGGGCGCTCGACCTCAACGGCGACGGCAAGAACGACCTGGTCATGCTCAACGGCGGCAACGACGACCCGATCCGGGTCCGGTTCGCCACCGCCAGCGGCCTCGGGCCCGAGGAGCGGTTCTCGCTGGAACCCCTACGTGCCTACGCCTTCGGCCAGATGGACGGCAAGCCCGGCGAGGAGGTCCTGAGCATCGAGGGCCAGTCCGGCCGGCTCAAGGTCCTGACCCTCGGCACCGACGACGGCGACTCCGCCAAGCGGGGCCGGCTCAGCTTCTACTCGCTGCCCCCCGGCAACAACCAGGGCCGCTCGCTCGACATCGGCGACCTCAACGGCGACGGGCTCGCCGACCTGGTCTCCACCGACCCCAACACCGCGCAGTTCCAGGTCTACCTCCAGGGCGGGCCCGGCAAGGGGCTCGGTGCCGGCAAGATGTTCCCCGGGCTGGTCAACGGCAGCACGGTCAAGCTGGCGGACCTCGACAAGGACGGCAAGGCCGAGGTCCTCGTCCTGTCCGAGAAGGAGCGCCAGATCGGCCGGAGCAAGTTCGCCGGCGAGCGGCTGACCTTCCCCGTCGCGCTGCCGATCAAGGGCGAACCGGTGGCCCTGGAGGTCGGCGACCTCGACAACGACGGTACCCCCGAGGTCGCCTACATCACCCGCGACCGCGCCCAGAACTCCACGGCCGACCTGTTCCAGCTCCGGGCCCTCACCCCCGGCAAGGACGGCAGCCTCACGCCGTTCTCCTGGAAGGCCGCCCAGGTGGTACCCCTTCCGGGCGTCAACGGCGTCCCGGCCGCGCTCCGGCTCATGGACGTCAACAACGACAAGCTGCCGGACGTCCTGGTCTTCAACACCTATGGCGCGCCGGTGCTCTACCTCGGCCGCAAGGACGACTTCCCCGCCCCCGCGGGCATCGGGCCGCTGTCGAACGCGTCGCCCTCCGCGGTCGGGATCGTCAACCTCGACGGCCCGAGCCTGATCGTCGGCCAGCAAAATTTCGCCCGGAACATCCAGCTCGACAAGTCGGGCGAGTGGGCGGTCAAGGACCAGTTCGACACCGGCCGGGCCACCGCCCAGATCCTCGGCGTCGCCGCGCTCGACACCGACGGCGACGGGGTGAAGGAGCTGGCCATGCTCGACCGGGCGACCAAGTCGCTGGTCTTCCTGGCCAAGAAGGACGGGGTCTATCGCCCGAGCGGGTCGCTCTCCGTCGGCCCGTTCGAGGACTTCCAGGGCATGCACGTCGCCGACCTCGACGGCGACAAGAAGGACGACCTGCTCCTCTCCGGCACCCGGCGCTTCGGGGTGGTGATCGCCGGCAAGGCGGGCCAGATGCTCAAGACGATCGCCAGCTACGAGCCCTCGCGCCGGGAGGCCCGGCTGGCGGACGTGATCGCCGGCGACCTCAACGACGACGGCAAGCCCGACGCCGTGCTGGTGGACGTGGCCGAGCACATGCTGGAGATCGTCAGCTACCTCGGCGAGCCGACCCTGGCCAAGGCGCTGGCATTCAAGGTCTTCGAGCGCAAGAGCCGCCGGAGCGTCTCCGACCTGCTCGAACCGAGGGACATGGCCATAGGCGACGTCGACGGCGACAAGCGCAACGACCTCGTCGTGATCGTCCACGACCGGGTCGTCGTCTACCGCCAGGACCCCGGCCCCGGCGCCACCCGGACGACCACGGTGAAATAATCGAAATTCCATTGAACCACAGAGACACAGAGGTCACAGAGAATACGTACTTTCCAGAATCTCTGTGACCTCTGTGTCTCTGTGGTTCAATTCTTGCCTGCTCCTCAACTGAGCCCCTTGATGGGCTCGCCGTGGTAGACGAAATGTGGCCGGTCGACCTCGTCGTACCAGGCCGCGGTGTCGGGGATGCCCAGGGACTTGTAGATCGTCGCGGCGAGCTGCTCGGGCGACTGCGGGTCCGAGGCGGGATAGCCGCCGATCTTGTCCGACGCCCCCACGACCCGGCCGCCGACGACCCCGCCGCCGGCGAGGAAGACGCTCTGGACCTTGCCCCAGTGGTCGCGCCCGGGCTCCTTGTAATGCTGCTTGAGGTGGGAGATCCGGGGCGTCCGGCCGAACTCGCCGGCCATGACGATCAGGGTCGAATCGAGCAGGCCCGAGGCGCTCAGGTCGTCGAGCAGGGCGGAGAGGGCCCTGTCGGTGGGCGGGAAGAGCTTATCCTTGAGATGCGGGAAGGCGTTCCCGTGCGTGTCCCAGGTCTCGTTGTTGCCGAGATTCACCTGGACCAGGTTCACCCCCGTCTCCACGAGTCGGCGGGCCATCAGCAGCGACCAGCCGAACGAGTTCCGGCCGTAGCGGTCGAGGACCTTGGGGTCGGCGTCGGAGACGTCGATGGCCGAGCGGACGCGGGGGTCGCTGAGCAGCGAGACGGCCCCCTGGCGGTAGGCGTCGAACCCGCCCGAGGCCGCCTGCGATTCGAGGTCGGCCCGCTGGCGGTCGATCGAGGCGAGTAACTCCAGCCGGCGGGCCAGGCGGTTCTTGCCGAAGCCTTCGGGCAGGCTCAGGTTGGGCGCTTCGAACTTCGTCCGGGCGGGCTTCCGACCGCGGACCTGGTGGTCGAACTCGTATTCGGGGAAGGCCCCGTACCGCTGGGAGTCGAAGGGAGACGCCTCGATGAACCACGGGTCGCGCGGGGCGCCCATGATCCCGGCGAACTGGCCGGGGAGGGTCCGCCCGGTGGAGTGGACGATGCGGTCCGGCAGGACGACGGCCGGAGGCAGGTTGTTCCGGGGAGTCGTCACCGCACCGGCGACCGAGGCCATCGAGGGCCAGTCGCCGGGCCGGGGAGCGGACGGGTTGAACCCGACGGGAAGGTCCGACCGGCCGGTCAGCATGATGTGATGGCCGGCCGAGTGGTCGTTCGAGGGATGCGCCAGCGACCGCACCAGCGACCACATGTGGGCCCTCTGGGCGAGCAGGGGTAGGTGCTCGCAGATGTTCGTGCCGGGGACGCTCGTGGCGATCGGCTTGAACTGGCCCCGGATGTCCTCGGGGGCGTCGGGCTTGGGGTCGAAGCTGTCGTGCTGGCCCAGCCCGCCCGAGAGGAAGATGTAGATGACCGACCGGGCCTTCGGGACGACCCGCTTCCCCGTATCCGCCGCGACCGCCTCGCGCAGGCCGACCAGGTGGTTCATCCCCAGGCCGAGCAGGGTCGACGCCCCCGCCTCGATCGCGACGCGGCGGCTGAACCGCGGATGCTGCGGCATGAGGTCGGCCATGAGAGTTCCCCCTTCGGAATCGGCTTGAGGCTTGCCGAGCAATTGTTCAACAAGCCTTCGACTCTTGCATAGCCGATCCCGGGGGGAAATTCAACCGGAGGGGTCGATTGCTCACGGCTTGAGGTGTTTGGCGAAGAAGTCGAACAGGGCGACATCGGCCTTCTCGGCGTCGGCGCCCTTGAAGCCGTGGCCGGCGCCGGGGAGGGTCAACAACTCGGCCTCGACGCCGCAGGATTTGAGGCGGTCCACCATCCAGACGGCCTGCTCGTGGGCGACGTACTTGTCCTCGGTGCCGTGGATGCAGAGGGTCGGGGCGGCCTCGGGGGTGACCCAGTTGAGGGGACTGGAGAGGATGTGCTTCGGGAGCGCGGTGGTCAGGTCACCGCCGAGCCAGAGCGGAAGGACCTGGGCGGCGTCCACCGACTTGCCGTAGGACTTGGTGAAGTCGCTGGGCCCGTAGACGTTCACCACGCAGGCGACGCGGCTGGAAAGGCCGGGGTTGCCGCCGTCGCCTTCGAACTGGTCCACGCCGCCCGTGACCGCCAGGAACTGGGCGAGGTGACCGCCGGCCGAGCCGTCGGTGACGCCGATGCGGTCGGGGTCGATGCCGTAGTCCTTCGCGTGGGCCCGGAGGAACCGGACGGCGGCCTTGACGTCATGCACGGCCGCCGGGAACTGGTACTTCGGGGCCAGGCGGTAGGTGACCGTGGCCGCGACGTAGCCCTTCTCGGCCAGGCGGAGGACCAGGCGGTCATAGCTCTCGCGATTGCCCGCGCGGAAGCCCCCGCCGTGGATGCAAAGCACCGCCGACCGGGCCCCCTCGGCCCCCTTCGGCCGGGCGATGTTCATCTTGAGATGCTGGCCGTCCGGATTGGCGTATTCGACGCCGGTCTCGAACACGACCGAGTCGGGGACCTTCAGCTCGGCCTTCTTGGGCGCCTGGGCCTGGGCGGAGGAGGCGAGCACGAAGGAACCGATCAGGACAAAGTGTAATTTCATCATAAGATTCCCTCTGATTATTAAGAGCCATCAATAACCGCGATGATTCCCGGCGCTGGGCGAGCATCTCCCGATGCCGCCCCGCCGGATGTCGCGCCGTACCAGCGAACCGGATCTCCCGATCCGTCGACTTGTGCCCTCTGTCGACGGATCGGGAGATCCGGTTCGCTGGTCACCTTCGATCTCCCGTCGGGCGGGATCAGGAGATCCTCGCCCAGCGCAGACGCAACGAGCGCGGAAACTTACCCGGGATTCACACGGCATAGAACCGGATCGCGTTCTCGGAGAAGAGTTTCTTGCGGTGTTCGAGCGGGCGGTTGGAGACGATGGCGCGGAGGGCCTCGACCCAGCCGCGGTAGGAGGCGCCGAGGAGGCAGACGGGCCAGTCGCCGCCGAAGATGACGCGGTCGGGGCCGAAGGCGTCGAGGCAGGGGTTGATCACCGGCGCGAGGTCGTCGGGCGTGAAGTCCTTCGGGGCCTTGGCGACGACGCCGGAGATCTTGATGATCGTGTTCGGCGCCTTGGCCAGGGCGGAGATGTTCCGTTTCCAGTCGTCGGGGTCGTGGGGCTTCTTGCCGGGACCCTTCGCGAACGCGGCGGGGTCGCCGTTGCCGCAGTGGTCGACCACGAACTTCGTGTCGGGGCATTCCTTCACGAGCTTGACCGCGTCGCCCAGCTCGCCGGGTCGGATGCAGATATCAAACCTGAGGCCGCGCTTGCCCAGCTCCCGGACGCCCGCGAGGAACTCGGGCTGGAGGCAGTACCCCGCCGGGGTGTCGGCCGAGTGGAGCACCTGGCGGACGCCCTTGACCTCGGGTGTCTTCGCGAACCTGTCGAGATACGCGGCAAACCCCGGCGACGCCGGCCGACCGCCGATCACCGCCGCGCACGTGGCCCCCTCCTTCGAGGTCAGGCCGACAACGCGTTCCGCCTCCTCGACGTGCTGCTCGGGCGCGACGTCCACTTCCATGTAGATAGCCTTGATGACGTTCAGGCCCGATGTGGCGTCGGCATACTCCTTCGTCCAGTACGTCTTGCGGAGGACCTCGGGCGCCCCGGAGAGCCAGGGGAGGCGCTGCTTGTCGAGGTCCCAGAGGTGCTGGTGGGTGTCGACGATCGGCAGGGCGATCATGTCGTCCTGGGCCATTGCGGTCACGGTCGGCGCGAGCACCGCGCCGGCCGCGGCCGACTTGAGCAGGTCGCGGCGGGTGAGGTGGGACATGGGGAGAGGCCTCAAAAGGTTGGGGGATGGGTCATGGGCGATGGGTCAATCGGCCTGCGGAACGGACTCGCTGCGCTCGGCGAGGATCTCCCGATCCCGCCGCAACGGATGACGCGCTGGGCCGCCGAATCGCGTCTCCTGACCCATTTGCAGGGGCAGATTTCGACGGATCGGGAGATCCGATGATGTGGTCTCCTTCGGCCAGGTGTCGGGCGGCATCGGGAGAGGCTCGCCCAGCACCGTCGGGTTCTCGCACACGATCCCCCATGACCCATCACCCATTCTTCAAAACAGGGCATTCGACAGCGCCCGGCGGAACTCGGTGGTCAGCTCGGAGTCGTCGGGGAGGAGCTGGAACAGCTCGACCATGAGCTTGCGGGCGGGCTCGCCGGTGCCCTGGCGATCGCGTTCGACGAGGTCGAGGGCGGTTTCGAGGGCGGCGCGATAGTCGCCAACGGCGGCGAGGGCCTCGGCCAGCTTGAGTTGCAGGTCCTTGTCCTTCGGGTTGGCCTTGAACTGGGCCCGGAGGTCGTCCACGCCGCCGGATTCCCCGCGCTTCTTGCGGAGGTGGACCTCGGCCTGGAGCTTCTCGACCTCGTGGTCGTTGAACCCCCGGTCGGCCAGCTCGGACAGGATCGTGTCGACCTCGTCGAGTCGGTCCTGGCCCAGCAGGAACCGTCCGAGGGCGATCCGGGGGCGGCTGCCCTCGGGTTCGAGCAGGAGGGCGTCGCGGTACCGGGCCTCGGCGGCGGCGGGGTCGGTGGCTTCGAGGGCCTTCGCCTCGGCGATGGTGTTCTCGACCTGACTCGGGAGCATCGCCTCGATCCAGGCCCGGATGGCGGCCTCGGGCATGGCGCCGACGAACGAGTCGACGAGCTGGGCGTCCTTGAGCGCGAAGACGGCGGGGATCGAGCGGACGCCGAACCCGGCGGCGAGGTCGGGGGCGGTCTCGGTGTTGACCTTGGCCAGGAGGATCTTGCCCTTGTAGGTCTCGGCGAGCTTCTCCAGCACCGGGCCGAGTTGCTTGCAGGGGCCGCACCACTCGGCCCAGAAGTCGATGATGACCAGGACATCGTTGGACCGCTCGACGACCTCGGTCTGGAAGTTCTCGGTGGTGGCTTCGATGATCGAAGGCAGGTCGGTGCTCATGGCGAGGGCGGTCCCTGTGTGGGATCGGGCGTCGGTGGTGGCGGGCGGCGAGGCTTGATGGTAGCGCGTGGGGGTGGGGGGGTCAAGGGACCGACCGGCCCGAGGTTTGCCGCGAAACCGCCGCGACCGGCTGGCGACAAACGTCGGGATTGCCCATACTTGGAGCGGGGAAAGTCTCGTCCGGTCGTCCGGGGAACATGGGCCGGGCCCGGGCCGTGACGCCGTCGCGTGGGGTGGTCGTTCCGCATGAAATCGATGAAGGGCCGCCTCCTGGTGGCAACCCCGCAGCTCGACGATTCCACCTTCGGCAAGACCGTCCTGCTGATGTTCGAACACAGCCCCGCGGGCGCGGCCGGCGTGATCCTCAACCGCCCGACCGAGGCCACGGTCTCCGACATCGCCGAGCAGGTCTTCGAAGAGCCCGACGACTGGGACAAGGCCATCCACCTCGGCGGGCCCGTCGCCGGCCCGGTCATGCTCCTGCACATGGTCCAGGAACTCGGCGACCAGGAAGTTTTCCCGGGCGTCTACAACACGGTTGACGCCAAGAAAGTGCGGGAACTCGTCAAGCGACGCCCCGAGCCCAGCCTCATCCTGGCCAACTACGCCGGCTGGGGTCCCGCCCAGCTCGAAGGCGAGTTCGCCGGCGGGTCCTGGGTCAGCCACAACGCGACCCTCGAATGGATCTTCTGGGAGAGCGAGCGCGACCTCTGGGACGTCCTCCAGCGCGTCATCCGCTCGGCCGACTGGATCGACCTCCTGGGCGTCCGCGAGATCCCCGACGACCCCAAGATGAACTGAACGGCAACGACTCGGCAGGCCACCCACCCTAATCCCTCCCCTAGCGATCCCACGCCACCCATGATCGCCCCCATCCTGCTCGCCCTGACGCTCACCCCGGCGCAGGTGCCCGCCGCCACGTGGTCCCGAGGGCTCTCGACCGACCCGGCGTACTTCCCGATCGCGGTCTGGCTCCAGGACCCGCGCAACGCCGGGAAGTACAAGGCCGCCGGGATCAACCTCTACGTCGGCCTCTGGCGCGGCCCGACCGATGCGCAGCTCGACGCCCTCAGGAAGGCCGGCATGCCGGTCATCTGCGCCCAGACCGCCAACGGCCTCAAGCACATCGACGACCCGACCATCGTCGCCTGGATGCACGGCGACGAGCCCGACAACGCGCAGGAGGTCCGCGACCCCAAGACCGGCCAGCGCGGCTACGGACCGCCGATCAAGCCTTCGAAGATCGTCGAGGACTACGAGCGTCTCCGCAAGGCCGACCCCAGCCGGCCGATCCTGCTGAACCTGGGCCAGGGGGTCGCCAACGACGACTGGAAGGGTCGGGGGCCGGGCGCGTCGCTCGACGACTATCCGGGATACGTCAAAGGATCCGACATCGTCTCGTTCGACGTCTACCCCGTCGCCGGGCTCGGCCCGAAGGTCGACGGCCGCGAGAAGCTCTGGTACGTCGCCAAAGGGGTGGACAGGCTCCGCAAGTGGACCGACGGCAAGAAGCGGATCTGGAACTGCATCGAATGCACCCGGATCTCCGACCCCAACGCCAAGGCCACGCCCTCGCAGGTGAAGGCCGAGGTGTGGATGTCCCTGATCCACGGGTCCACCGGACTGATCTACTTCGTCCACCAGTTCGCGCCGAAGTTCAACGAGCACGCCCTGCTCGACGACCCCGAGATGCTCGCGGGCGTGACCGCCATCAATGCCCGGATCCAGGCCCTGGCCCCGGCACTCAACAGCCCGACGATCGAGGGCGAGCTGAAGGCTGTCTCATCCGAGAAGGACGCCCCGATCGCGGCGATGCTCAAGCGCGTCGGCACGTCCCGCTATGTCTTCACGGTCGGCATGCGGAACGCAAAGGCCGAAGGGACATTCACCCTCAAGGGCCTGAAGCCTGGGACCACGATCAAGGTCCTGGACGAGAACCGGACCATCCGGGCCGAGGGCGAGACCTTCGCGGACCCGTTCGAGCCCTACGGCGTCCACCTCTACGAGATCGCCGACTGACCTCGGGCTGCGGGAGCGAAGCTGACGCGTTCCCGACGGCGCCGGGTGAGCCACTTCCGATGCCGCCCCGGTGGCGCCGGGCGACGAAATCCACCGCCCATTGCCGGGCGTGATGTCGGCGGGGCGACGCCTCCCCTGCGGGGCGGCGTCGGCACCCCACCCCACCTCAATTCTGCGCCGGGTTCCTGGCCGGCAGGGGGATGGCCAGGAGGGCCCGGGCGGCCCGGACGCGGGCCTCGTCCATCGACCTCGGTCCGTCCCGGGCACCGAGGTTGATGCGTTCGAGGCGGAGGATGTCCAGCAGGATCACGGCCTCGGGGATGCCGCCGCCCCGCGCGGCGGCGACCCGCTTGGGGAGTTCGGTGCGGGCCACCGGGGTCCTGGCCAGGATGGTGGCGGCGGCCTTCGCCTCCGCGGGGATGTCGCGGCCGAGCCGGTCGCAGAGGGCCTGGATGATCGGGCCGGCGTTGTCCCCCTCCGCATCGAGGATCGAGAAGAGTTCCTTTCGGAACTCGGTCCGCTTCTTCCAGGCGACCTCAAGCGACAGGGCCGGCGCTGGCGCCGGGGCCGGTGACGATTCGAGCGAGGGGGAGGACGGCGGGAACGCGTCGGCGTCGGGCAGGGGGGATTCGGCGGGAGGGGCGGGCAGCCTCGGGGCGGGGGCGGCCTTCGCAGGCTCGGTGGCGACCGGTTTCGGGGCCGGCGAGATGGCCGGGGCTTCGGGACGGGCGGGGGGCGCGACCGGGGCGGCCGATCGCGGCTTCGACGCCAGGGCCGCCAGCCGGTCGGGCACCAGGTCGGGCTTCAGCTTCCGGAGCGCGGCGATGCGATCCGACCTCGACGATGCCGAGGAATCCGATGCGCCCACGCGTGCCTGATAGGCCACGGGGTCGTAACCGATCCGACCCACCAGGTAGAAGTTCCCGTCATCGTCCCGGGTCGAGCAGCCATAGACGGAACCCAGCTCGGCGGTCGACAGCGACGACAGCGGGCCCTCACCGGAACTCGACGTGAGCGCGATCACCGGGACCTTCGAGGGCAGCTTCGCCGCCCGGCTGCGCTGGGCCTTCAGATCGAACGTGATCCACTCGGCCCCTGACTCCGACTGGCTCACGCCCAGGAGATGCCGGACGCCGTCGAACGTGAACAGGCTGGCGATGTAGTGTCCGGACCCGGTGGGGTAGAACCAGCCGAGCTTGGCGACGTCCGCCGCCCGGTCCGGATTTGGGAAGATCTGGTAGAGGTAGCCGGCGTGGGTCACGAACGCGATGGAGCCATCGGCCAGCGGCTGGACGCCGGTGATCCCGTGCGAGGCCGCGGGGGACTCGCCGAGGTAGTGTTCCAGCGGCGTCTCGCCCACTTCCTGGAGATCGACGTCGTACTCGACCAGGGTCGAGACGAGCCGGGCCCCGCCCTCGCTCTCGACCTTCACCCTGGGGACATACGCGTGCCCGCGCGAATCGGTCGCGAGGTTGCGGGAGATGTGCCCGAGCATCGATCCGACCTCGACGCGGTCGACCTTCCCGGTCGCCGGGTCGAAGGAGTAGAGCACGTGCCCGTGCCAACCGAGGGCGAAGATCCGGTCCCCCCCCCTCGCGACGGCGATCAGGTGCTCGGGCGTGCTGAGGAGATGCTCCCACTCCGAGCCCTCGGACTTGATCCGCCAGAGATGCGAGGGCCAGGTGGGGTTCTTGGGGCTGCCGGCGCTGAAGTCGGCGCCCGCCTCATCGCCGGAAGCGAAGTAGATCGCGCCGTCGGCCCCCTCGACGATCTTGCTGTGGATCTTCTGCTGCTGCTCGCCCGGGCGGTGCAGGCCGAGGCGTTTGAGCTGCTCGACCGGCCCGCCCCGGTCGCGGAGGGCCCGCGAGGTGGGGTCGAACTCGAAGAGCCGCGCGGAGATCTCCTTCAGTGTCGAGCCCGATTTCGCCCCTTTCCAATCGACGGCGGAGACGCCGAGGTAAATCTGCCCCTTCGACGACCTCCCGACCGCGCCCCAGATCGCCATACCCCCCGGCGTGGCGGGGATCGGGATCGCCGACAGCTCCGGGGCTCGATCCGGTTCGGAAGGCTCCGGCGTGAACCGCGAGCCCCATTGGGCCGCCTGGGCCGAGTGGTCGGCCGGGCTCGACGGCGACGTCGCGGGCGTCGGGCCGCCTTCCGTGACGCGCTGGACAGAGGTCACGATGTCGCCGGGGATCAGGCGATAGAGCAGCAGGCCCGCGCCGACCGCGATCGCGGCGCAGGTGACGAGGTGGTTGCGGAGCGAGCGGTTGGGGTCCACCCGCTTGGCGGTCACCTGGAGGCGGGACCGGGATCGGCCGGGCGTGGGGCGCTGCTGGTTCATGGCGGGGGTGGGCTCAGTTCAAGGGGGTGCGACGGGCGCCGTTGTCCGCGGGTTTCGATCTCGAACTCGCATCGGGGGAAGGGCCTTCGATCCATCGCAGTTCGGCGAAGACGGGGCGGTGGTCCGACCCGAGATCGGGCCCGACCCAGGAACGCTCCGACCGCCAGTGGCCGCTGTGGAGGATGTGGTCGATCCGGGCGCCGAACCATCGCGTGAACTTGGTCGGGCCGAAGCCGAGGCCGGCCTGCGAGAAGGAATTGGAGAGGTCGCCGAACTCCGCGCGGTAGATCGCCGACTCCTCGGGCATGTTGAAGTCGCCGAGGACCAGGGTCGGCCGGCCGATGCGCCTGGCGGCGATCCAGGAGCCCACCTCGTGAGATTCCAGGATCTGCACGCCGACGCTGTTCCGGATCGCGTTGGGGGTGTCGCGAGAGAGGTGGGTCGCCGCCTCCAGGCCCCCGCGCGGGGTGGTCAGGTGGAGCCCGAAGACCAGGATCCGCCGGCCATCCACGTCGACCTCGCAGCCCAGGATGGCCCCCGGCCGGACCGACGGATGCCGGAGGGTCTCTGCGCGGGAGATCGGGCGACGGCTGGCGACGGTGATGCCGGCGAGCTTCTCGACGTACCAACGGCCGCGCCAGAGGGCCGCCGACTGGAGGTCTGGGTTCGACTCCACGCAGACGATCAGGTCGGGGGCCTCGGCGGCCACGAGCTGGCCGACCGCGAAGAGGTCGCTCTCCCCGCCTTGCATGTTGAAGCTCATGACCTTGAGGCGGTCGCCCGGGGCGGACGCGCGGGGCAACCAGGCCCGCCAGGGCAGACAACCGCCCATCACGGGCCCGAGCAGCACCAGCAGGCTCAGACCCACCAGGCCGAGGAGCCGCGGGCGGAATGCGGTCAGGGGAACGAGCAGGGCGAGCGGCGTCGCGAACACCCAGCGCGGGCCGTAGATGATCAGGGTGACGATCCAGTTGCCGGCCGGGGCCATCGCCATGAACGCCCACAGCACCAGGAGTCCGGCCGCGTACAGGGCGCAGAGGGCCGTCGCCGCCTTCGCAGCAAGAGAGAGCGGTGGCTTCGACGGCCCGGTTCCGGCCTGGCCTGGGTCGGGAGACGCGTTCGGCACAGGCGGACACTCCTGGGGGGTTTGCGCCCGCGCCGACCGGGCGAAGAGGAGACGGATTCAATCGTATAGGCCCGACAACTGTGCCGACAAGCTCCGCCGGGGCCCGCTGTAAGCCGCGAACCTTTTTTCCAACACGCGCGTCCGGTCGTGTCGCCCGTTGACACGACGTGACCGGCCGCGTCGACTCGGGGGACAACCACCCCAACCGAGGCCAACCCATGCCCATCGAGTATGCCCTCGAGCCAGGGCTCTCCGCCGAGGAATTCGTCGACGTCCTCCGCCGCTCCACGCTCGCGGAACGCCGCCCTGTCGACCGCCCCGACCTGATCGCCGGCATGCTCGAACACGCCGACCTGATCCTCACCGCTCGCTCGGACGGCCTGCTGGTCGGGATCTCGCGCGCGATCACGGACCACTCGTTTTGCACCTATCTCTCGGACCTCGCCGTGGATGCGGCGTTCCAGGGGCAGGGGATCGGCCGCGAGCTGATCCGCCGGACCCACGAGGCGGCCGGGCACCAGACCATGCTCATCCTGCTCGCCGCCCCCGCCGCCCGCACCTATTATCCCCACGTCGGGATGCAGCCGCACGATTCTTGCTGGATCCTCCCCAGGACTCCGACGGCGAGATGAAACCAAGCAGTCATGCGGTTTTCCCCCAAGGATCCCCGAAGTCGTTCGTTGTGATTCCAGACGGAACACCCCCGATCCGCAACGATCGCCCGAACCCGAACGCGAGGGAGCCATGACGCAGATCCTCCTGCTGATCGCCCAGGCCCTGGTGGCCGTCGTCCTGCCGGGCAAGCCCGGCGAGCTGACCGAGATCCGCCTGGAGCGAACGCCCTGCTTCGGCGCCTGCCCGATCGACGCCATCGTCCTGCGGCCCGATGGCACGGCCACCTACAGCGGCCAGCGGTTCGTCGACCGCGTCGGCGAGTTCGACGGCACCTTCCCGCGCGAGGAGTTCAAGAAACTGGTCGAACGCATCGACGCGATCGGGTTCTTCCAGTTCCAGGAGCGGTACGCCCGACCGATCACCGACCAGCCGAGCCATATCACGAGCGCCTCGCGCGACGGTAAGGTGAAGAAGGTCGACAACTACGGCAACGCGGGGCCGAAGGATCTGAGGGATCTGGAGGACCGGATCCTCAAGGTCGCCCAGGGCATCACCTGGACGGCCCCGGCGAAGCCCGGCGACACCCCCGAGGGGTCGAGGGAGAAATCGGTCTCCTTCGTCTCCCCCCAGCGCCCCCGTCGACCGCAGGCCCGAAAGGAACCCGCGTTGGATCCGCTCAACACCGCCGCGTTCGGGGTCGACCTCCACTCCCGGCTCAAGGGGACCTCGGGCAACCTGATCTATTCCCCCGTCAGCCTCTCGACCGCCCTGGCGATGGTCTACGCCGGTGCGCGTGGCGAGACGGCCGCCCAGATGGCGAAGGCCCTCCACTTCGACCTCCCCGCGGATCGGCTCTCGAAGGCGATCAAGGCCGTCGCGGGGCAGGAGAAGGCGGAGGGCTATCGCCTCTCGATCGCCAACCGACTCTGGGGCCAGCAGGGGTTCCCATTCCTGCCCGAGTACCTCGCCCTGACCCGCGAGAACTTCGGGGCCGAGCTCGAAACGCTCGACTTCAAGCAGTCGGAATCGGCCCGGAAGACCATCAACACCTGGGTCGAGAAGCAGACCGAGGACAAGATCAAGGACCTGATCCCGTCCGGGCTCCTCGGGTCGGACACCCGGCTGGTGCTGACCAACGCCGTCTATTTCCTGGGCGACTGGGCCTCGCCGTTCGAGGCGTTCGCGACCCGTCCGGAGGCATTCCGGACGCCCGCCGGCGCCCCGGTCCAGGTGCCGACGATGCATCAGACCGGGCGGTTCGGCTACCGGAAAGGCGACGGCTATCAGGTCCTGGAGCTGGGCTACAAGGGGGGCGACCTGTCGATGCTCATCGTCCTCCCCGACGCCGTCGACGGCCTCGCCGGGCTGGAGTCGAAGCTCGACCCGAAGCTGTTCGAAGCCGGCCCGATGCAGCGGGTGGCGGTGAGCCTCCCGAAGTTCAAGGCCGAGTCGGAATTCGACCTGTCGAAGGTCCTGGCCGAGTTGGGGCTGTCGTTGCTCTTCACGGACGACGCCGACCTCTCCGGCATGGACGGTCGCCGCGACCTGGCGGTGTCGGCGGTGATCCACAAGGCGTATGTCGACGTGAACGAGAAGGGCACCGAGGCCGCCGCCGCGACGGCCATCGGCATCCGGGCCACCTCCGCCTTCATGCCGGACAAGCCCGTCGAGTTCAAGGCCGACCACCCGTTCCTGTTCGCCATCAAGGACCGACGCAACGGCCAGATCCTCTTCCTCGGCCGGCTGAGCAAGCCCGAGGCGAAGTGATCCCGAGGGATGGGCGCGAAGCGAGTAGGGTGGGGTGAAGACGTCGCCCCGAAGGGGAGGCGTCACCCCACTGACAGCGCGCCCGTCGAACGGGCGGTCGATTCCGTCCTCCGCCCCATGCAAGGGAACCCCGGCGCGTCACTCGACCTGGATCTTGAGCAGGTAGGCGATCAGGTCCGCCATCTCGTCGGGCTTGATGGTCTTCTCGAGGCCCTCGGGCATGAGGGATTTGCCGGTGCTGTTCAGTTCGGAGACGTTGCGTCGGAGGATCGTCTGCTCGGCGGCCTCGCGCCCCTTGAGGGTGATGGCGGCGGGGGTCTCGGAGGCGACCAGGCCGGTGACGACGCGGCCGTCGTCGAGGGCGAGGCTGTGTTCGAGGAACTCGGGCGAGACCTCGCGGTTGGGGTCGAGGATGTTGGTGAGGATCTCCTCGGCCGTCCGGCGCCTGACGCCGGCGAGGTTCGGGCCCACCGCGTGCCCCTTCTGGCCGAGCTGGTGGCAACTGGCGCATTCGCGCTCGTAGACCAGCCGGCCGCGTTCGGGCTTGCCGGGGTTCTCGATCGCCGGGCGGTACTTCGCCAGGGCCTCGCGACGGGGCGCGGGGCTCTCGCCGAGCAGGGCGGCGGCCTCGGCCCGGAGCATCGGGTCGCGGTCGGCCAGCAGGAGGGCCCGCCGGGCCGGGGGGATCTGCGCGGCCGGCACGGTCCCAGACTTCACCGCCGCGAGCACCGCCGGGATCCAGCCCCGGCGCGCCAGCAACAGCCCGATGGCTTCGTTCCGCAACGCCGGGCTGAACCCCTTCCAGCCGCCCAGGACGATCCCCGCCACCTCCGGCCGATCCAGCCCGCAGAGCGCCCGGACGGCCGCGGCCTGGAGTGGGGGAGACGACTTCAAGAGCGGCGGCAGGATCTCGAACGCCAACGCCGGCAGGTCACGGCCCAGGACGCCGATCGCCAGCGACCGCCTCGCATCCACCGCTTTCTCATCCAGCGCCAGTGTGCGGGCGTGACCGTGGACCCGGTCGAGCCAGGCCGAGCTTTCGGCGTTCAAGCCCTTCCGGACCCCTTCGAGCCTCACCCGCGACCGCGACAGGCCATCGCCCAGTCCGGTCAGGAGGACGAGGGCATTGTCGTCCGCGGGCGTCGAGGCCAGGGCGTCGAGGACCGCCCGCACCGTCGGGGCATCCCCCTTCGCGCCGATCATCAGGGCCAGCGATTTGAGCAAGCCCTGGCCATCCGCCCCGGTCGAAAACCCTTCGACCCGGAGCAAGCGCGCGAACAGGGCGGCGGGCTCTGTGCCGGCCGAGCTGAGGACGGCCGTCCGGACCCAGGGGTCGCCGGCGTCGCGCGAGGCGATGTTCGCCAGCGCCTTCGCCGACTCCTCGCCGTGGATCTCCCCCAGCGTGAACGCCGCCTGGAACCGCACGCGGACGCCCGGGTCGTTCGAGAGCGTCAGCACGACCAGCCGCACCAGTTCCGACCTCGCCAGCCTCGGCTCGGCCAGCCGGATCGCCGACTCGCGGACGTGCTCGGAGCGGTCGACGAGGGCCGTCAAAAGATCGTCGTCGGTCAGCGAGCCCAGGCCCTCCAGCGCGAACAGGGCGAGGTAACGCGCGTGAGCGTGGGGCGACTTGCGGAGCAGCTTCGCCAGCGCGGGCACGGCCGCCTTGTCCCGGCGCTCGAAAAGCAGGCGGTGGGCGGTCTCGCTGTGCCAGCCGTTGGGGTGTTCGAGCAGGGCGACGAGTCCGGCGGTGCTCGCCTTCGAGAGTTTGGGCGTCTCCCGGCGCGCGAAGCCGGGGGGGGTGATCCGGTAGACACGGCCCTTGTCCTCGCCGCTGCGGAGATCCAAGAGCGCCCGGATGTCGTCGGGGATCGACCAGGGGTGCTCGATCGTCTCGCGGTACATGTCCAGCAGGTGAAGCGTCCCGTCGGGGGCATTCACGAAGTTCACGGGCCGGAACCAGGTGTCGGTGGACGTGATGAACTCCACGCCGGCGTCCGCCCGACGGGCGCGGAAGGTCACCCCCTCGGGGGTCACGGCCATCCGGTGGATCAAGTGATTCGCCACCTCGCCCAGGAACAGGTTGCCCCGGAACGACTCGGGGTAGGCGTCCCCCCGGTAGGCGGTGATGCCGCTCGAGGAGGTCAGGAACCCCGCGCCGACCAGCTCACTCCTGGGCATCGCCTTGCCGACCGACGCCCAGCGCCTGGCCCTCAGCTCGCGCCAGGGCTCGGGGGGCGAGACCCGGAAGAGCGGGATGCCGTCGCCCCCCTCGGCCGAGTCGTACAGGGCCCTGGGCGCGGGAAGGAATGGGTTCCGGGCAAGATAGTTCGCGGGGAGGACAACCTGCTGCGCGGGGTTGCGGATGTCGCAGAGGAACCGGTTGCCCCAGGCGTCGAACGTGTTGCCGAACCGGGCCCCGCCGGAGATCGGCTCGAAGCGGAGCCCCTCGGGATCGAAACGGAAGTCGCGGCGCAGGAGGTCGACGGACTTCGGGTCGTCCCCCTCGCGGATCTTGCCGCCGTTGCTGGAGCCCGCGCCGTAGATTTTGTGGTCGACGCCCCACCGGAGGTTGTTGATCACCGCCTGGACGTTGAACTTGCGGAAACCGCTGAACACCTTCTTGCGCACGTCGGCCTTGAAGTCGCCGTCGGTGTCCTTGAGGTACCAGAGATCGGGCGTGGCGGCGACGAAGACGCCCCCCTTGTAGGCGGCGATGCCGGTCGGCCACGAGAGCCTGTCGGCGAGGATGTGGCTGGCGTCGAACACGCCGTCGTCGTCGCGGTCGATCAGGACCCGGACCCGGCCGATCGGCGGATCGCCGAGGTTCTCCTGGAACGCCCTGTCGTTCTTCTCCTCGACGTGGGGGTAGTCCGACATCTCCACCACGTAGAGCCGGCCGTCCTCGTCATAGGCGGCGGCGACGGGGTCCATCACCAGGGGCTCGGCCGCCAGGAGGTCGACCCGGAACCCTTGCTGGGCCCGGAACGCCTTGAGCGCCTGCTCGGTCGTGAGTGGCTCGAAGCGAGGGAGCCTGGCGGGCGGCTGGGCCGGCGCCTGGTCGTGAAACGCGGCCGAGAGGAGCAGGGTCAGGGCGAGCGTTCCGTGGCGTGGCATGGCGGGGCTCGGCGGGTGGAGTCGGGAGGACGAGGGGAAGCCATTGTAATCCCCCGATGTCGTGGGTCACGGGAATTGTTCACGGGTGTACGTCACCCTGGGAGGGTCAACCCCGACGTACGTGCGCCCGGATGGTTCGAAATCGCATCGAATCGTCGCCTTTCGGGAAGATTCGCGCCCTTGAGGCGAGAATCAGGCAGCGCGTCCGCACGCTGGGCGGCCGCTTGCCCGTCCATCGCAGTCGCCACCGAGCGCCTCATGATCGATACAGTTGTGCCTTTTGCGAGTCGTCCTTCACGGCACAATGTTCGCTGGAGTATGGTCATAAGTAGGCGAGATCGATCATTCGAGAGTCAGGAATCCCGGCCGGGGCAGGCCGGGGGCATGGGAGCACCTTCATGACAGTCCGAGCGGGTTTGGCAACCCTCGTCATCGTCCTGGGATTGGCGGCATCGCCGGGATCGGCGTCCATTTTGCTCATCCCGGACGCCGTCGTCAGCAGCACCGACAACTTCACGGGCCCCAGCTTCACGGTCTCGGGCAACTACACGGCGACGGACATCGTGAACGTCGCCGGGATCGGTACCATCGACCTGTCCTACGGCAACTACACCGCGAACGCCGCGGGAGTCGTCGTCGGGCCGGCGACCACCAACGTGGGGACGCACCCCGGCTTGACGTTCATCAATGCCAACAACGGGATCCCGTATGCGGCGATCCTGATCGGCAACAGCGCGCTGGGCTACCACGCGCTCTTCACCGCCGACGCGTCGAGCGGCCTCGGCGCGGCGCCCGGCAGCGTCCCGACCACGGTCTATTCGCTCGGCCGGACCCTGGGCTCGATCTTCGGCTCGGGCGTGGTCATCGCCGACGGGACGGTCCTCTCCCTGCTGGTCAACGACGCCGGCAACTTCGCGGACAATTCGGGCAGCCTGGTGGTGCGGACGGTCCAGCCCGCCCGGGTCGAGCCGTCGCCCGTCGCCGCACCCGAGCCGTCGACCCTGGCCCTGGGCGCCCTGGGGGCCCTCGGCGGGCTCGCCCTGAAGCGACTCCGCCGCAAGGCCTGACGCCGTCGCAAGGCTCTGTCCCGACTCGTCAATCGAATCCGAACCCGGCCGGGCGGACCTCTCCAATTCGGAGGGGGCCGCCCGGCCCGTTTCGCCCCCGGGCCGCCGACGCCTCGAATTGTCCAAGAAATTCCGCGAAAACCCGATCGAATCGGCAAATCTAATGGTAATACATCTAAAAACAACATCGAATCTTTAGGACACTCGCTTGTTTCTCCACTCACCTGGAATATAAAATCGATCCGCTTGACCCGCCTCCCTTCTGGGGTTGCGCGTGGTAAGGCCTTATGCGCGGGAACGCTTGCGGCGACGAGGTTGTCACCGCCGTCTAAGCCCCCGTCGTAAGGAGGGCCTCGGCAACGGGGACTCCTCACCCAGTCCTGCCCCGGGCCTACTGCGTGGGCCTCGGGGGGGCTGGGGGCAACGGCGACGGCTCTCGGGGCTGGGCGATCCTCTCCCTCCGCCCGCCCCCCACTTTGCCTTATCCGCCGATCTTCGCGGCGATCTTCTCCAGGTAGTTCGACACCATGTGGTGCGCGATCCGGTCCTTGAGGCAGGACCAGATCGACTCGGCCGGCAGGGCCGACGCCTCCTTCTCCCGCTCGGCGAGCGACTCCAGCGCCGCCGCGGCGTCGGCCGCCGTGGCATCGCCGAGGACCTGCTCCGCCTGGCAGTGGATGTAGGCGTTGGCGACCAGGCTGATCGTCGGCAAGAGCGGCACAACGTCGAGCGCGTCGATGAAGCGGAAGATCTTCCCCGAGAACTCACGCTGGAAGGCGTCGGCGGCGGCCTGGTTGCCGACCATGGGCGCCCCGAACGTGATCACCTCGTGGACCTGGAGGAACTGCTGCTGGAACCGCCAGCTCGCCACGAGCGCCAGCGCACCGCCGAGGCTGTGGCCGGTGACCCAGAGGGGGCGTTCCTTCGCCTGCATCAGCTCGCCGACCGCCGTGAAGACCGGCGTCCAGACCAGCGCCAGCGCCCCAAGGAACCCGCGGTGAAACCGGGCCCCGACGCCCGCCGCCGCGAAGTCCACCCCGATCTCGCCCTCGGGCAGGATCAGGAAGTTGTTCGCGTTCGTGACGAGCCAGTCCTGGAACCCGTCGAGCGAGTCGGGGGCCTCGGACCCCCGGAAGGCGACGACGATGTTCTGGTCGTTCTCGCCGACGTACGCCTGGGTGTTCCCGACCGAGATCAGCCGGGCCGTCAGGCCGAGCTTCTCCTGGAATCCGGGGACGCCCGAGGCCTCGGGCAGATACGCGAGTTCGCAGGCCACGCCGAGGTAGGCGGCGGACTCGATCGCGCCCGCCCGATCATTCACCAGTTGCAGGCTCATTGCATCACACTCCGGCCGGGTTTCTCGGCCTTCCATGCCTGGGCGGCGTCGCGGGTCACTTTCGTCCCCTTCAGGTCGATCCGGCGCAGGGCGGGCAGCTTCGCCAGCACCCCGTTGAGGCCCGCGTCGGTGACCGCCGTCTGGGCGAGCCGGAGCGTGTCCAGCTCGGTCAATCCTCGGAGGGATTCCAGGCCCGCGTCGGTCACCCGGGAGGTGTTCAGGTCCAGTTCGTGGAGGCGTTTGAGCGTACCGACGGCCTTCAAGGTGTCGTCGGTCACGTCGGGATTGGCCATCTGGAGCGTCGAGGTGTCCGGACGCTGGTAGATCGCGCGGGCGTACTCCGACTTCGGGCGGTCCCAGCCGGTGAGCGTGACGACCCGCCGGCCGTTCACGACCCTGTCCCGCTCGCCGAGGTCCAGGAGGACGAACCAGTCGAGGAACGACGCCGCGAACAGGGCGAACCCGATCGCGACGATCGCCAGCGGCCAGCCCCCTCGCTGGGGATGCTTGTAGGCGTGGACGAGCCCGATCGGCGGGACGAGGGTCGAGCCGACCCCCCACTTCCAGGAGGTCCGGAACGCCGTGACCAGCAGGGCAACCCAGCCGATCGCCATCACGCCGAGGCCGGACAGGTAGAGGTACGGGAGGAGGGTCTGCAGCGACATGTCGGCCAGTCCGGGGGATCGGGGCGGTATCGAACGCGGGCAAACATCTCGAAGCGCCCGATATCGTGACCGGCCCCAGACCCACCGTCAAGTCGCCGCGCCGCCCTTCGGTTGTACACCTTCCCGGACATCTCCCGCTGGCGCCGTCCGGAAAATCCCAGCGGGATCGGGCCCGGCGTCACAACTCGCCGGTCCGCGCACTAGACTTCCCCGGACGACTCTGTTTTCCATGCACGCATCGAGCGGTCGGGACGACCGGCCTGGTCTGCCGAGCTGAATGAGGGGATGACGATGGAGACGGACAACTCCCTGGACTTCCCGACGCGGATCCCTCCGAAGCGTGAGATGAAGATCCCCCGCGACCTGGCGGAGCACCCGAGGTACGCCATCAACCGGGTCCTCGGCATCGGCGGCATGGGGGTCGTCTACCAGGCGCAGCACCGGATCATGGACCGCCCGGTCGCGCTCAAGGTCATCCACCCGCAGGCACTCGGCAACGCCCAGGCGCTCGAACGATTCCGCCGCGAGGTCCGGGCCGCCGCCAAGCTCACCCACCCGAACATCGTCACCGCCTACGACGCCGACCAGGCCGGAAAGCACCACTTCCTGGTCATGGAATACGTCGAGGGGACCACGCTCTCCCGCCTCGTCGAGAGGAAGGGGCGGCTCCCCGTCGTGCTCGCCTGCCAGGCGATCCGCCAGGCGGCGCTGGGGCTCCAGCACGCGTTCGAACAGGGGATGGTCCACCGCGACGTCAAGCCGCAGAACCTCCTGATGGACCGGACCGGGCAGGTCAAGATCATGGACTTCGGCCTCGCCCGGATCGCGCTGGGGACCGACGGCGAGGAGGTCGGCCGGCTCACGACCGTCGGCTCGATGCTGGGCACGCCCGACTACATCGCCCCCGAGCAGGCGAACGACTCCCGCAACGTCGACATCCGGGCCGACCTCTACAGCCTCGGTTGCTCACTCTACTTCCTGCTCGCCGGCCGCCCGCCGTTCCCCGACGGGACGCCGGTCTCCAAGATGATGTCTCATTTGGAGTTGGAGCCGACGCCGCTCGCCGAGCTGCGGCCGAACCTGCCCGTCGGCCTGATCGAGATCGTCGCGAAGATGATGGCCAAGCGCCCCGGCGACCGGTACCAGACCCCGGCCGAGGTCGCCGAGGCCCTGCTGCCGTTCACGGTCAAGGCGTCGAGCCAGGCCGCGCACGACGGCGTGGCCGAACTTGCCATCGCCATCGAGCCGCCCTCGGTCCGCGAGGAGCCCCGGTCGTTCTCCAGGATGATGCAGAACCCGAAGCGCCGGGCGCTGGTCTCGACCTGCCTGGGGATGGTCGTCGTCGCGACCGTGGGGGTCGTGGCCGAACGGTCGTCGCACTCGCACCCGACCGGCCCGCCGAAGAATCTGGCCGCCCCACCGCAGGAGAGCCTCCCGCCGCCGCCACGGGTCGCCGAGGCGAAGCCGGCCCCGGACGCCCCGGAGAAGGACCCGATCGAGGACCTCCTGCCGCCCCCGGGGAAGGTTGCGAAGGCGATCCGCTCGATCCTCCCGCCCCCGCCGGGCTTGCGCAAGCCCGCCCGGCCCCGGGCCGAGGCCGCGAAGCCCCGGACGATCGGCCTGCTGGTCGCCCCCTCGAACTACGATCAGGGCGAACTGGACCTTGCAATCGAGTCGATCCAGAACGCCGGCGCGACGCCCGTGCTGATCTCCTCCTCCTCGGTCGATCCCGAGGAGGTCCGGAAGGCCCGAGACGCTGGCCTTTCGGTCCAGAACCTCGATTCCGCCGGCCCGGAAACGTATGATGCGGTGATCGTGATCGGCGGGACGGGTGTGAGGGAGTACCTCGACAACGGCGCCTCGGGCGAGAATGCCCAGGGATTGCTCAAGGAGTTGGCGGGGGCGGGCAAGCCCGTCGGATCGGTGGGCCTGGGGGCCGGAGTCCTGGCCGATGCCCACCTCCTCGAAGGCCGCAAGGTCGCCGCGCCGCCGGTCCTGGAGTACATGCTCAAGGTCAAGAAAGGCCGGCCGGTCGACGACGGATTCGCGAGCGAGTCGGGGGTGCTGACCGCTCGCGGGCGGGGAGATCTCCCGCGACTCGTCAATGCGTTGACCGACGGCCTCGCCCCCTGAGACCGGGCGTGGCCGGCGGTCCGTCCCTCCCCGAATCGAGTATCGTCAGGCGGTTTGGGGAGAGGTCGGGGATGGTCGAAACTCCGGGCGATTCGCTCCGAATGGTCATCGCGACCCGCGCGATGCGGGTCGTGCTCCAGGGCATGGCGGTCAACGCGACCCTGGTGGGCATCAAGCTCGTCGCAGGCATCGCCGGGCACTCCTATGCCCTGATCGCCGACGCGATCGAGTCGTCGCTCGACATCTTCTCGAGCCTCATCGTCTGGGCGGGTCTGCGGGTCACGACCCGGCCGGCCGACGAGCGTTACCCCTACGGATACGGCAAGGCCGAGACGGTCGCCGCCGCGGTCGTGTCGCTGATGCTCCTGGGCGCCGCCCTCGGCATCACGGTCGCGGCGATCGGCGAGATCATCACGCCCCACCATGCGCCGGCCCCGTTCACGTTGATCGTGGTCGTGGTCGTGATCGTGGTCAAGGAATTCCTCTCGCGTCGCGGCCTGGCGGTGGGGCAAGAGACCGGGTCCACCGCCGTCGCGGCCGACGCCTGGCACCACCGCAGCGACGCGATCACCTCGGCCGCCGCCTTCCTCGGGATCCTGGTCGCCCTCTGGGGCGGGCCCGGCTGGGAGTCGGCCGACGACTGGGCCGCGCTCGTCGCCGCCGGGATCATCGCCTTCAATGGTGTGCATCTCCTGAGGCAGGCGGTCGGCGACCTGATGGATCGGATGCCCGAGGGCGAGCTGACCGCCCGCATCCGATCGGCCGCGCACTCGGTCCCCGGCGTCCTCGACACCGAGAAGCTGATGGTCCGCCGCCAGGGGACCGAGCACTTCGTCGACCTCCACGTCCAGGCCGACCCGATGCTCTCTCTGCGCGACGCCCACAACCTGGGCGGCAAGGTCAAGGCCGCCATCCGCGCGGAGGTCCCGTCCGTCGCGGGGGTCCTGATCCACATGGAGCCGTTCGAGGGACCGCGATAGGGCCGGGAGGCCGCGAGGAAGGGTGCCCGCAACTTGCAGAGAGCGGAAGCCGTGCTTCCGCTCTCCAAAGGGGCCCCTTGAGTTCCCCCGCGCGCTGGTCTACATTCCCATCTCCCGACCTCTATCCCGACGCAATCCCCGACGGCGAACCGGCGCGGCAACTCCTGCGCGGGCGGACCCTGGATCCCGACAAGACACCACCGTGCCCACGCCGCTCCGCGACCCCGACATCGACGCAGCCTACGGGCTGGCCCGCAAACGCTATGAGGATCTCGGCGTCGACGTCGAGGAGGCGTCCCGGCGCCTCGCGAACCTGTCCGTGTCGCTCCACTGCTGGCAAGGCGACGACGTCGGCGGCTTCGAGGCCACCGGCGAGGCAATTGGCGGCGGCCTCGCCGTGACCGGCAGCTATCCCGGACGGGCCCGGACGCCCGACGAACTGCGGGCCGATCTCGACAGGGCCCTGTCCCTGATCCCCGGGAATCACAGGCTCAACCTCCACGCCAGCTACGCCGAGACGCGGGGGAAGCCGGTCGGGCGCGATGCGATCGAGCCCGGGCATTTCCAGGGTTGGATCGATTGGGCCAGGTCTAAGGGGATGGGGATCGACTTCAACCCCACCTACTTCGCCCACCCGCTCGCGGCCGACGGGTTCACGCTGGCCCATGCCGATGAGACGATCCGGAAATTCTGGATCGACCACGGCATCGCCTGCCGACGAATCGGGGCCGAGATCGGCAAGCAACTCGGCAAGGCGTGCATCACCAACCTCTGGATCCCCGACGGGATGAAGGACAGCCCCGCCGACCGCAAGGGGCCTCGCGAGAGATTGGTCGCGGCGCTGGATGCGGTCTTCGCCGAACCGATCGACCCGGCTCACAATCGCGACGCGGTCGAGGCCAAGCTGTTCGGGCTGGGATCGGAGTCGTATGTGGTCGGCTCGCACGAGTTCTACCTGGGTTACGCCATCTCGCGGGGCAAGATCCTCTGCCTGGATGCGGGGCATTTCCATCCCACGGAAGTGATCTCGGATAAGCTCTCGTCGGTGTTTTGCTGGGTGCCCGAGATCCTGCTCCACGTCAGCCGGGGCGTGCGGTGGGACAGCGACCACGTCGTGACCTACACGGATGAGTTGCAGGCCATCGCGCAGGAACTCGTCCGGGGCGATTACCTGGGTCGGACCCACCTCGGCCTTGATTTCTTCGACGCCAGCATCAACCGCGTCGCCGCATGGGTGATCGGCACCAGGGCGTTCCTCAAGGCGCTGCTGGCGGCGCTGCTCGAACCATCCGCATTGCTCCGGGAATTGGAAAACCAGGGCGACTACACGGGCCGGCTGGCGTTGATGGAAGAGTGCAAGGCCCTGCCGCTCGGGGCGATCTGGGATCACCATTGCCGCGCCTCGGGCGTTCCGGCCGGAGTGGACTGGCTCGAACCTGTGCGGGCTTACGAGCGCGACGTGCTGTCCGCGAGGCGATGATGAACCCCGACGCCGCCTCCCGCGAAACCCTGCTGCAGCTCCGGGGCGTCCGCAAGACGTTCTTCGGCGTCGATGCGTTGAAAGGGGTCGACTTCGACCTGGCGGCGGGCGAGGTGCATGCTCTGGTCGGCGAGAACGGCGCGGGCAAATCCACGCTCATCAAGGTCATCACCGGGGCCCACGAGCCCGACGCCGGCAGCCTGGAGATCCGGGGCGAGCCGGTGCGGACGTTCGACCCCGTGCTGGCCAAACGGCTCGGCGTGGCGGTCATCTATCAGCAGCCGGCGCTCTTCCCCGACCTGACCGTGGCCGAAAACATCGCCATCGGCCTCGAAACGGGCGGCTGGCGGGTGATCCGCAAGCGGGAGCGCCGCGACCGAGCGAGGCGGCTGCTGGAGAAGGTCGGGGCGAAGATCGACCCCGACGCCGAGGTCCGCGAACTCTCGATGCCCGAGCAGCAGCTCGTCGAGATCGCCCGCGCCATCGGCTCCGACGCCCGCATCCTGATCATGGACGAGCCGACGGCCTCACTCTCGGGCAACGAGGTCGACGACCTCTTCCGCGTGATCCGCGACCTCAAATCCCACGGCGTCGGGATCATCTACATCTCCCACCGCCTCGATGAGTTGCCCCAGGTCGCCGACCGCGTCACGGCGCTCCGCGACGGCCTCGTCGTCGGCACCCGACCGATGGGCCAGGTCGACCGGGCCGAACTGATCCGGATGATGGTCGGGCGGGAACTCTCCGCCGTGTTCCCCAAGGCGGTCGTGCCCATCGGCGAGACCGTCCTGGAACTCAAGGGGGTCGGCTGCACGCAGGGCGGCGTGAGGAATGTCAGCCTAACGCTCCGCTCGGGCGAGATCCTCGGCCTGGCCGGGCTCGTCGGGGCAGGGCGGACCGAACTGGCCCGCGTCCTGTTCGGATTGACTCCCGCCGACTCGGGCCAGATCCTCATGAACGGCCAGCCTGTCGCGATTCACTCGCCGAGGCAGGCCGCCGCGCTGGGGATCGCGTATGTCCCCGAAGACCGCCGGCGTCACGGGGTCATCCTCGAAATGTCGGTCACCGCGAATGCGAGCCTCGCCACGCTCGGCGACGTCTCCCGCCTCGGCCTGATCTCCCGGCCCAGAGAGCGTGCCGCCGCGTCCGGCTGGGTCAAGACGCTCGGCGTGAAGACGTCGTCGGTCGACGCCCCGGCGGGGAGCCTGTCGGGCGGCAACCAGCAGAAAGTGGCCCTCTCGCGCTGGCTGGCCACGGCCCCGAAGGTCCTGATCCTCGACGAGCCGACGCAGGGGGTGGACGTCGGGGCCAAGTCCGAGATCCACAAGCTCATGTGCGAGCTGGCCGGGAAAGGGTTGGCGATCCTGATGATCTCCTCCGAACTGCCCGAGATCCTCGGCATGAGCGACCGCATCGCCGTCGTCCACGGCGGGACCGTCGTCGGCACGCTCGACCGCTCCGAGGCGACCCAGGAACGCGTCCTCGAACTCGCGCTGGGGCACGTCACGGGGGTGTCGCCATGAGGCGGTTCCGATTCAAACGAGAGGCATCCGTCGGGGTCACCCTGCTGATTCTGCTCGGCATCCTGGCCATCTGGGTGCCCGAGTTCTTCCAGCCGACGAATGTGCAGACCCTGCTCGTCAGCAAGGCCCCGGTGCTGATCGCGGCTGTGGGGATGACGCTGGTCATCGTGGCGAGGCAGATTGATATCTCGATCGGCTCGCAGATTTCCGTCTGCGGCGTCGTGGCCGGGCTGCTGGCCCGGTCGGGCGTGCCGATGCCGCTGGTGGCGGCCCTGACGATGCTCGCCGGCGCGGGCTTCGGCGCGATCAACGGGGTGCTGGTGGCCTTCCTGGGGATGCCGTCGATCGTGGCGACGCTGGCGACGATGGTCATCCTCCGCGAGTCGCTGCGCTGGATCCGCCAGGGGGCGTTCGTCCGGAACCTGCCGTCCGACTTCCAGTGGCTCGGGCTCGGGCAGGGGACCGGGCAGTGGGTCATCCTGGGCGTATCGCTCGCCGTGTTCGTGGTCTTCACCTGGGCCTCGACCCGCCTGGCGGCGGGGCGCTCGGTCTACGCGACCGGCTCCGATCCCGAGGCCGCCCGGCTGGCGGGGATCCAGCCCGATAAGGTCGTGTTCCGGGTCTTCGTGGCGATGGGCCTGCTCTCAGGACTTGCGGCGCTCGTGAGTGCCCTGCGGTTCTCGGTGGTCGACCCGAACGACGGCATGGGGATGGAGTTGCAGGCGATCGCGGCGGTGGTGGTCGGGGGCGCGGCGGTGTCGGGGGGCAGGGGGACGATGCTCGGGAGCCTGCTGGGCGTCCTGCTGCTGGGGATGATCGGGCCGGCGCTGACGTTCCTGCACGTCGAGCCCCAGTGGGAGAAGGCGATCCAGGGGCTGGTGATCCTCCTGGCCGTGGCGTCCGACGCCTTCGATCGGAAGGGGAAGTGAGACCATGAGCGGCTCGCGAACCGGCCGGAACGAGGCCGTCCCCGTCCTGGTCCTGCTAGGACTCCTGGCCGTGGAGTTCGCCGTCTTCTCGAAGATCGGCACCAACTTCCTCTCGGTCACGAACGTCTTCGAGGTCACCCGCCTGAGCGTCGAGCTGGGGCTGATCGCCGTGGCGCTCACCCCCTTGATCGTCGCCGGCCAGATCGACCTCTCGGTCGGCTCCTTGATGGGGCTGTCGGCCGTCGTCTTCGGCAAGCTCTGGCGCGACGGCGGCCTGCCGATCGAGGCCGCCGCCGGCGTCACGCTCCTCATGGGCCTCGCCGCCGGGACCTTGAACGGCCTGCTGATTACCAGGTTGCGCGTGCCGTCGCTGATCGTGACCCTCGGCTCGTTCTCGCTGTTCCGGGGGCTGGCCGAGGCCCTCACGGGGGGCGTGGACAACTTCACGCACTTCCCCGACCGCTTCACGTTCCTGGGGCAGGGCTACCTCGCCGGGGGCGTGCCGACGCAACTGCCGGCGCTGGTGATCTTCACCGTCGCCTTCGGGATCCTGCTGCATCGCTCGACGATCGGCCGGGCGCTCGTGGCCGTGGGGTTCTCGCCGGAGGGGGCGAGGTACGCGGGGATCCCGGTCGAGCGTCGGATCACCCTGGTGTTCGCCCTCACGGGCCTGGCCTCCAGCCTGGCGGCGATCATCTACGTCGCCCACCTGGGCCAGGCCAAGGCCGACGCCGGGACGGGTTACGAGCTGCTGGCGATCACCGCCGTGGTGCTCGGCGGGACCTCGATCTTCGGCGGCCGGGGGACGATCGCCGGGACCTTGCTCGGCCTGTTCGCCATCGCCGTGCTCCAGAACGGCCTGCGGCTGGCGGACCTACCGGCCGAACTCGCCGGGGTGCTCACCGGCGGCTTGCTCCTGGCCTCGATCCTCCTCGACCGCCGGCCGATCCACGCGAGGCACCGTCGGCCCCTGTCCGAAATCCACCAAACGAACCCAAGCCCGGAGGACTTCGAGTTGAAAAACTCCCAGGTCGCCGTCATCTGCGCCACGATTCTCGCCGCCGGGCTGCTCATCGCCGGCACGAATTTCTACCTGGTCCGGGAAGTGGTCCAGAACCAGCCGAAGGGCAACCCCCCGCCCGCGTCCTGGGCCGGCGACATCGCACCCGGTGTTGCCCCGTTGCCCACCGCCCGCAAGGAGATCGTCGTCGCGATGATGCCCAAGAGCAAGGGCAACGCCTACTTCATCGCCTGCCAGAAGGGTGCGGAGGACGCCGCGAAGGAGCTGGGGATCAAGCTCCTCTGGGACGGCCCGACGGATCCCGACCCCGCCCGCCAGAACGAGATCGTCGACACCTGGATCACCCGGGGGGTCGACGTCATCGCGGTCGCCGCCGAGAACCGCCAGGGGATCTCATCGTCCCTCAAGAAGGCCCGGGCCAGGGGGATCAAGGTCCTGACCTGGGACGCCGACGCCGAGCCCGACGCACGCGACTTCTTCGTGAATCAGGCCACCCCCGAAGGCATCGCCGAGGCCCTCATGGACAACGCCGCGCGGATCCTCGGCGGGGAGGGGGAGTTCGCCATCATCACCGCCTCGCTTACGGCGGGGAACATGATCGAGTGGCAGAAGCAGATCGAGAAGCGCCGGGCGGAGAAGTATCCCAGGATCAAGATGGCCGCCCTCCGCCCCTGCGACGACCTCCAGAAGAAGGCGTTCGACGAGGCCAACACGATCCTCAACGCTTACCCCAAAGTCCGGGTGATCATGGGCATCTGCACCCCGGCCGTCCCGGGCGCGGCCGAGGCCGTCAGCCAGTCGGGCCGCAAGGACGTGAAGGTCATCGGCCTGGGGCTCCCCAACGACAACAAGCCCTACGTCCACTCGGGCGTCACCGACTGCTTGATCCTCTGGAACTCGATGGACCTCGGCTACCTGGCCGTCCGGGCCTCCCGGATGCTCGCCGACGGCGAACTCAAGCCGGGCGCGAGGACGATCGACGGCGGCCGGATCGGCAAGGTCGACATCGAGGGGGACAACATCCTCCTCGGCAAGCCCTTCCGATTCGACAAGACCAATATCGACAAGTTTGATTTCTGATGGCCTGTGGATCTTATTTTCCGATGCCAACCCGAGGCCGCCCCGATCGACGGGGCGGCCTCGGTTCGTTTCGATCGCGACCGGCTGGCGCCTCGCGGCGGCATCGCCCTGGCGCCTCTCCAGGACGAGGCCCCCGGATCATCACCCGCCGCAGACAACACGCGCCCTCTCCGGCTAACGACTGTCAACCAATCCGAACGAAGGCACTCAAGAGTAATTCTTAGACAAATGTCATGGCAGCGTCGTCTCGGATCGAAAAACCCCGAATCGCCCACCCCGCCCAAAACAACCTAAGTGACCACATATTTGGAACTTAAGCAAATTACACCCAACCCAATCGAGAGAAATTTCCAACAATCCGGGCGTGTCCAAGTCTGGTGGCATTTTCCTTGCTCCGGCTGACACACGCATGGATCGAAAGATCGTCAGCTCGAGCCGCTAGCCTCGACGCCCGAGGCGCCAGCCCCGATCGAAGGATCCCCCGACGTCGACGCGAGCCGATCGCGACGCCGAGCGGGCCCATCCTCGGACGACCGGTGCGATCGATTGGCAATCGTCCGTCATGACGCCGCGGACGAATGGCTCAAGGAGTGACACCTCACATGACCCGCTCCGACATCCAGTTGCTCAACCTGTTCGTCCGCGACGGCCTGCTCGGCGAGGCCGAGGCCGACCGCGTCTCGAAGCGCTGGGAGTCGGAACGCCGGGCCGAGGAAGGGCTCGGCGCGTACCTCGTGCGTCTGGACGTCCTGCGGGTCGACACCCTCCGCGCCGTCGAGTTGAGCCTCAAGGGCTACGTGGAGATGCCCTACATCGGGGGCTTCTTCGCCGCCGGCGGCACCGACCGCCTCCAGCGGCTGGCGATCGAGCCCGCCTCCGAACCGGTCCAGCCGACCACCTTCGACTCGCTCACCGCCGCCTTCGACGCCCCGAGCATCCCGACGCCGGTCGCCCCCCAACCCCCCGCGCCGAAGCCCCAGCAGGTCGTCGTCCGCCCGGGACCGATGCCCGCCCCCGCGCCGCAGCCGCCCCCGGCCCCCGTCGCCGCGCCGGCACCGGCACCGGCACCGACACCGACACCGATCATCGCACCAGCACCCGTCGCCGCGAAGCCCGTCGAGGAGCCCGCCCCGCCGAAGCCCACCGCGAAGCCGGCGTCCAACCCGCTCCAGGTGGGCGAGAAGCTCGGCAAGTGCCTCTTGACCGAGAAGGTCGGGGAGGGGGGGTATGGCGTCGTCTACCGCGCGCTCCACGTCACGCTGAACATCCCCGTCGCGGTCAAGGCGCTGAGGATCGACCGCCTCGGCGGCGACGAGGCAGGCCAGATCATTGAAGGCTTCCGCGCCGAGGCGAGGCTGCTCGCCCGGGTCAATCACCCGAACGTCGTCCGCGTGCTCGACTTCGAGGACGACCCGACGAACCCCTACCTCTTGCTCGAATACGTCGAGGGGCTCAGCCTCCGCGAGCTGATCCGCCAGTCCGGCCGGCTCCGGCCCGACAAGGCGCTGAACATCATCGTCCAGGCCGCGAAGGGCCTCGAAGCCGCCGCCGCGCAGGGGATCCTCCACCGCGACGTCACGCCCGCCAACATCCTCCTGCTCCGCGACGGCCGGGCGAAGGTCACCGACTTCGGCCTCTCATCGCTCGCCGAGGAGACCTCGCAGAACAGCGAGGCGGGCCTGGGCACCGCCGAGTACATGTCGCCCGAGCGGGTCAAGGGCGACGCCGACGACGTCCGTTCCGACATCTATGCCCTCGGCGCCACGCTCTACCACGCGATCACCGGCTCGCCGCCGTTCACGGGCGAGAACCGCATGAACATCCTGGTCCATCAGGCGCTCACCCCGGTCATCCCGCCGCACGCGGTCGTCTCCGACGTCTCGCCCGATCTCTCCGAGCTGGTCGTCGCCATGATGGCCAAGGACGTCAACGCCCGGCCGAGTTCCTACGACGAGGTCGTCGAGCGGATCGAGCAGATCGCGATGGCCCAGTCGCTCCAGGCCGAGAACGCGAACCGCGAGCGGACCGCCGCGGGCCTCAGCCGGGGCACCGGCCCCCTCACCGGCGGCAGCGGCAGCGGCACCGGCCGCTCCGACGGCTCGCGACGCTGGGCCCCCTGGAAGCTGCTCACCGGCCTGGCCTCGAACACCGGCCGCGACAGAAATAGCTGACGCCTCGCCCGACCGAATCCCATCCGCCCCTCCGTCACCGCACGACAACCCGGAGCCCACGAGATGCCGACCGACCTGCCCGATCGACTCCGCGAGGCCCTCGCGGAGACGCACCGTCGTATCGAACAACTGCCCTACGCCCAGGCCATCATGAACGGCTCGATCGGCCGCGACGCCTACGTCGCGTCGCTCTCGCAGTTCCTCGCCGTGCACGAGTCGCTCGAAGCGGCCCTGGACCGGCACCCGGGACTCCCCTGCTACGACCCGAACACGATGTCGCGCGTCGGGACCCTCCGCCGCGACCTGACCTTCTGGGGCGTCGACGCCCCGGATTCCCCCCGGCCCGAAGTCGGCCGACTCGCCTCGATGTTCGAGGGATGGAGCGACGCCGCTCCGTTGTCACTGCTCGGCGCCGTCTATGTGTTCGAGGGATCCCGGATGGGCTCGATGTTCCTGGCGAAGTCGATCGGCCGGGCCCTGGGTGTCGCACCGACGCCGGGCAACGGGCTCGACTACCACGCCGAAGGGATGGCGACCCGCCCGCGCGACTGGGCCGCCTTCCGCGACTCGCTCCGATCCGCCCCGCTCGATGAGGCCCAGGCGCGCGGCGTCATTGATGCCGCCTCGGCCACCTTCGATGCGCTCTACGACCTCTATCAGGTTCTCGACGTCGAACGCGGGGCCCTCGCCCCCATGGAGCTCGCCTCGTGAAGACCCTCCATTTTGAACCGATCCACGAATCCCTCGACGTCGCCACCCGCACCAACCTGCTCGACGCCCTCCTGGCCAAGCAGCTCAACGTCCTGATGTCGTGCGGCGGCAAGGGCATGTGCGCCACCTGCCACGTGCACGTGCTCGAAGGCTGCGACCAGCTCACGCCGAAGACCCCGCGCGAGTCGCGGACGCTCTCCTACGTCACCGGCGTGGACGAGCGGAGCCGCCTGGCCTGCCAGTGCCGCGTGCTGGGAGAGGGCGTGGTCGTCGAGCTGCCCGAGGGTATGTACATCGAAAAGGCCGAGGACCTGATGAGCCTCCTCGGCACCCGCGCCTCGCGGGACATCCTCCATCCGATCAACGGCTCGGTGCTGATCGCCAAGGACAAGATCATCACCAAGAGCCGGCTCGAACAGCTCCAGAACCTGGGTGCCGAGGTCGAACGCATCCGCCAGGCGGAAGAATAAACCCTCCGCCGCGTTCCCCCCGGCGCGTCCGCCGCCCCGCCGTCCCCATTCGCACAGGAACTCCCCGCCTCGTCCACCCCAAGAGGACCCGCGCATGTCGATCGTGACGCCGCCAGAGAAGACGCTCACCAGCGAAGAGAAGCGTCTGATGATCATCTGGGATGAGAAGCCCGACGCCCGGGCGCTCACCCTGCTCAGGACGAACAAGGGGCCGGGGGAAATCGGCAAGGAATTCAAGATCATCGAGGGCGTCCAGCCGGTCAAGCACAACTACTACACCGACGACCAGTTCTTCCGGCAGGACCCCAAGAAGCAGATCCTCCAGAACGTCTACGGCCAGCGCGTGGTCCGCGTCACCGAGGACTTCGTCGTCGCCATGCTCGGCGGCCTCGAGGACGAGGTCGGCGATGCCGCCGGCGAGATCATGTACAAGTGCGGCTACGAGTGGGGCCTGGAGGACATGAAGGGGTTCTCCCGCCGCATCCAGGCCGAGTTCGAAGTCGAGATGAGCAAGATGGGCATCGGCTTCCTGCTCGAAGAGTGGTGGTGGCCGCTGACCGTCCAGGGCTGGGGCACCTGGCGGTATGACTTCCGCCAGGTCAAGCAGGGGCTGATCTTCGTCGACCTCTACGAGTCGGCCGTCGCCCAGTCGATCGGCGACATCGGCAAGGTGGTCTGCTACTTCTACGCCGGCCTCTTCGCCGCCGTGTTCAGCGTCCTGGCCAAGCGGGCGCTCGGCTGCATCGAGATCCAGTGCTACGCGACGGGTGAAGATTACTGCAAGTTCCTGATCTCCACCACCAAGCGGGTCAACGCCGCGGCGTTCTGGCGGAACGAGGGTGCCACGTCCAAGGACATCCAGCGCAAGGTTCTGGACGTCTGACGAGGGCCCCGGCCCCCGTCGCGTCCTCCCCAAAGGAGATCCAAGCCATGCGCGACTCGTCCTCCAGGTTCTCGTTCGATGAGGGCTCGCGGCTCTCGTCGCTGCTCTCCGAGCTGATGGACCAAGACGAACCCAAGCCGTCGCCCCCGCAGGCCGCCCCCGCCCCGACGGCGGCCGCCGCGGCACCGGCCCCGGCCGCGACGACGTTCGTCGGCGCCCGGCCCCTCGGTGTGTTCCTCAAGTCGATCCCCTGGACCGGCCCCAAGGCCCAGCCCGCCCAGCGCAGGGCCGTCGCGAGCCTGCCGCTCCGCGAATTCTGGGGGCTCGTCAACTGGAACGACGCCCACGCCGACGGCGAACGGCTCCCGACCTCGCTCCTCGACCTCGGCCAGCCGGTCGACTCGAAGTCGACCGAGGGGGGCGACACGCCCCCGACCGTCGAGAACCTCATGTCCCAGTTCGTCTGGGATTGAGCCCTCCCACGGGCATCGCATCCGCTCCGCCACGCCCCGCGATCGAACCCAACGCTCACCCCCGCGCACGGAGATAATCCCATGTACTCCCGCCTCCTCAAGATCGTGAACAACACCGACAGCCGCTACCTCAACGCCGAGGAGCAGGCCGCCGTCCTCAAGTACGCCGCCTCGCTGCCCGCCCGCATCGACGCCGCCAAGCACGCCGAGCGCGTCGAGGGCGAGGCCATCCGCCTGACCATCCAGGCCATCAAGCGCCGCTTCCCCAAGTTCGAGTCCTATCACGAACGCGGCTGGGAGAAGGGCGTCCGCGACATGCAGCTCGTCCTCCGCTACGCCGTCCAGGCCATGATCCTCGACGACCCCGAAGCGGCCGAGGAGAAGCTCTACATCTGGACCAAGACGATCATCGCCGCCTTCAACATCACCCCCGGCTTCGTCCGCGACTCCTACACCATCTTCCGCGACACCCTCCGCGAGCAGCTCCCGGCCTCGGCCTACACCCTGCTCGAACCCCACCTCAACCTGGCCATCGAGGCCCTGAGCGACTTCCCCGAGCCCGCCCTCGCCGCCGTCTGATGTCGTGAACGGGATGGTTCATGGGACACGGTTGATGGGTGGAAGGTCGCGATGAGTTCGCGTCATCCCTTCCTCACCCGTCACTCATCACCCTTCACCCATCTTTCCACCAAGGCTCAGCCCACTCGCTCCGGAGACCTCGCATGTCCTCCTTCTTCAACGGCTTCGGCGACGGCGCCTCGGCCGCCGGCGCCCCGACCGCGACGCCCGACGCCGCGACCAGCACGCTCCCGCTCCGCGGCAACTACTTCGCCAAGGATTCCTACGTCCGGACCAACGTCAAGACCGGCGTCCAGCGCGACCGGTCGGGGACGCGGGTCTGCACGCTGCCGAACGAATTCCTGCTCGGCTTCCACAAGGCCATCGCCGAGGAATGCGGGCCGGCGGCCGAGACCGTGCTCAAGAGCTGCGGCGTCCGCTGGGGCGCGGCCTATGCCCAGAGGCTCGGCGGCCAACTCGCCGAGTTCTACGGCCAGCCGGTCTCCGAGTTCGCCACCGCCGAGTTCTTCGCCACCCTGGTCGAGGCCTTCGGCCAGAACGGCTGGGGCAAGCTCCAGGTCGACCTGACCTATCACGACCGCGGCGTGATCGTCGCGATCATCGACGGCGCGATCATGGCCAGCCTCATCGGCAAGGCCAGCAAGCCCGCCGACACCCTGATCGCCGGCACCCTCGCCGGCTTCTTCCGCGAACTCACCGGCGAGGACCTGGACTGCGTCCAGACCCAGTGCTCGGCCTGCAAGGCCAAGGACAGCCGGTTCGTCATCACCCTCGCCTCGCGCCTGGCCAACGCCCCCGAGTGGGTGTCCTCCGGCCTGTCGCACGGCGAGATCCTCGTCAAGCTCCTCGCCTCCCGCGGGTAATCCCACTTCGGAGTGCGGAAGCAAGGCTTCCGCTTTCGGACGCGGAGACGGGCCCGATCGGAGGCGATTGAGCCCGCTCAACGCCTCCGATCATGGCGCCCGCTCCCGCACGAAAGCGAGCAGCTGCGCTCCCGCACTCCAAAGGGCCCTTCGATCCATCCCTCCGCCTTCACGATCGCCCATCAAAATGCCCGAATCCCTGATCCTCGACAACGCCAGCCAGAGCGCCTCGTCGGTGGGCTTCTCCACCCTCGGCGGGCTCATGGCGATCGCGCCCGAGGAGCAGGAACGCCTGCGGATCCAGGTCGCGCGCGAGCTGAGCCCCCGCTACGAGGCCGAGGCCATGCTCGGCTACGGCGCGTTCGCGACGGTGTGGCGGGTCCGCGACACCGTCACCGGCGAGCGGCTCGCCGCCAAGCGGTTCCAGGGCTCGCTCAGTTCCGGCGCCGGCTTCTATCGGGAGTTGAACGCGCTCTTTCGCCTGGATCACCCCAACGTGGTCCGGATCGTCAACCTCCTCGAAATCTCGCCGAAGCTCCGCTACCTCTTCCTCGAACACTGCGAGGGGGGCACGCTCCGCCAGGCGATGCGCGACCAGCGCAAGCTCGGCCGCGCTTGCGAGCCCCGCGTCGTCGCCGAGATCGGCCGGCAGATCGCGAACGGCCTCGCGACGGCGCACAGGCTGAACTTCATCCATCGCGACCTGAAGCCCGAGAACATCCTCTTCGCCTCGCGGCCGATCTCCGCCGAATCGCCCTGCCCGATCGACGAGGGCAGGGGCCCGCTGAAGATCGTCGACTTCGGCCTGGCCCAGGCGCTGTCGCGACCCGCGAGGGGCGGAGGACGGCTCGCGGCCCTCTCGGGCACGCCGCTCTACATGGCCCCCGAACGCTTCCACGGCGAGGCCGGCCGACCGGGCGACATCTACCCCCTCGGCCTGATCCTGTTCGAACTCCTCCACGGCCGGCCGACCTTCGAGGGCAGCCCCGAGTCGCTCGCCAGGCAGCATATCCAGGCGTCCCCGCGATTCTCCGATGAGTTGCCCGTGGACTGGCGAACCCTCCTCGAAGAGGCCCTCGCCAAGGACCCGACTCAACGCCCGGACGCCGGCTCGCTCGCGAATCGACTCGCCGCGCTGACACCCCCGCCCGAGCCCCCGGTGAACCGCATCGCGACGATCCTCCCCAACGTCGCCGAGAAGCAGGCTCCGCCTCCAGTCCGTGAGATTCCCGCGCCTCCCGTCGTCGACGACGATACCGTCCGCTTCGACCGCTGCCCGGGCATGGAGATCGTCGCCCTGCAGGCCGCCCCGGATGGCGACGGCTTCCTCGTGGCCACGCACGCGGGGCTGTTCCATTACCGGCCGGGGCAGTCACGCCGTCCGGAGTTCCGGGCCACGCCCTCCATCAAGACGCTCCGGCGTGATCACGACGGCCACCCCCTCCTGATCGACGTCGAGGGCAACCTCTGGCGGGTCTCCCCCGACTCCCCCGAGCCGACGCTCCACCACAAGTCCGCCGGGCCGATCGACGACTGCGTCGCCTGCGAGGACGGCCGGATCGTCGCCGCGTCGGGCGGCACGCTCCGGATCCTCAGCCTCTTCGGGATCGTCGCGGAGACCTTCCCGATCCCCTACGGCCGCTCGCCCGAGCGGATCCTCCCGCTCGCCGGGAACCGCATCGCCCTCACCATCGCGACGGCCGCCGGCCACTCGCGTTGCCTGATCATCGAGGTCGGCGCCCCGGGCGGGGCGGGGGCCCGGGTGTCGCAATCGCTCGACCTCCCCGGGCCCTGCCTCGGCCTCGCGGCGAGCGGCGACGGCCTCGTCGCCGCGGTGCGGGGCGACTCGGTCGATCAACTGCTCCAGATCCGACGGGATGAGCAAACCATCACGCCGGTCGACCTCGATGGGGATATCCCCGTCGACTTCGGCCGGTTCGGCAACGACCCACGATCGACGCTCTACGGCATCACCCCCAGGGGAGAACTCTTGCAATGGCAGGTCGATGGCAGGCTTGCGCGGACTGGCTCCGCGGACTTTCGCGAGGGCGAGCGGAAGGCGCTGGCGTGGTCGCCCCGGCACGCGGCGGCCTGGATCCGCAGCGGGAGCACCGATTGGCTGTCGGTCCGGTCGCTGCCTCCGCCGTCGCCGAGCGCTACGCGGCACCCCTGATCACCCCCACGCCCCCGCCCGCGCCGGCCCCCGAGGTCCGGGCCGCCGAGCGGATCTTCGAACGCGCGGAGCAGGCCCAGGTCGCGAGGCTGACGGTCGCCGAGCGGTTCGCCGGCCCGTCGGAGTCGCAGGCGACCGCCGCCCGGCGCCTCCCCGAGCGGGAGAAGGCCCGGATCGGCGAGGAATTCAACGGGCTGTCGCGGTTCCGCAAGGAGTCGACCGAACACACGCTCGCCTGGGCCGCCGGCGCGGCGGTCGTCGAGCAATTCCGGCTCGACGAGGCCGACTGGACCGGGTTCGACGAGCAGGCCCGGCCCGAGCCGAGGGCCCGCGTCGCCCCGACACCCCCGCCGGAACCCGCGCCCGCGACGACCCCGACCCACCGCCCGGGCGTCTCCGCGGCGGGCCTGACCGTCGGCGACACCGCCGGCTCGATCTTCAACGGTTTCGACGACTGACCCGCCATCCGACCTCGACATTCCGACCGATCCACCGGAGCCCGCCCATGCCGAGTGCCCCTTACATCATGGCCGTGACCAGCCAGAAAGGCGGCAGCGGCCGGACCACGACCACCCTCGCCCTGGCCCTCGCCTTCGCCCGCGCCGGCTACTCCGCCACGCTGGTCGACGCCGATCGCGCCGGCGCGTTGTCCCGCGTCTTCCCGGACGGCCTGCCGGCCTCGTGGGAGAACCTCGGCTTCCGCCGCCAGCTCGACTGGTCGGACGCCTCGTTCGCGGGCGACATCGCGATCGTCGACGCCCCCGCGCTGACCGACCCCGAGGCCGCCGGCGTGCTCGGCAGGTCGGGCGGCATCCTCCTGACCGGCCTGGCCGACCCGCTCTCGACCCGCACGATCCCCTCGGCCATCCGGGCGCTCGAGGCCATCGCGGAGTCCAACCCGAACTTCGAACTGATCGGACTCCTGCTCAACGCGATCGACGCCGACGACGCGCTCCAGTGCCAGATCCGCGACTCGCTGCTGGCCACGCATCCCGAGCTGATCCTGCCCGACCAGATCCCCGTCGACGACGCCCTCCGCGACTGGCCGACGACCCCCGAGGTCCTCGAATCGGGCCCCGGCTTCGCGGCCTACCGCAAGACGGTCTCGCTGCTCATCCCGTGGATCGGCCCGGCGCTCGTCCGCTCGGGCGACCGGCCGGCGACGCCGGCACACGCCACCCCGGCCCCGGACGACGGCCCGTGGGACCCGCTCCGGTTCACCCGCAGCCAGCCGACGGCCCCGAAGTTCAACGACAAGATCGTCATGGTCGAGCCCCGCAGCCTGCTCCGGCGACGCCCGCTGGCCATCGAACTTTTGAAAGGTTGAGACATGAGCACGCTCCTGATCACGAGCCAGAAGGGCGGCGTCGGCAAGACCACCACGGCGATCAATCTGGCCTCGGCCGCCGCGTCGAAAGGGGCCCGGATCCTGCTCGTCGACGCCGACCCCGCCGGCGGCGTCTCCGCCTCGCTCGACCTGCCCCCCGGCGAGCGACTCCGTGACGTCCCCGGCATCCCGGGGCTCGACCTGCTCTCGCTCGCGGTGCAATCCGGTGGCATGGACGCGGCGGTGGTCGAGCTGGCCTCGCGGGTCGAGTCCATCCGCCAGCAATCGATCTACGAGCACATCCTGATCGACTCCCCGCCGTTCCTCGGCCCCTGGCTCCAGGCGCTCCTGCGGGTGTCCGACGCGCTGGCCGTGGTCGTCCGCGCCGAGCCGCTGGCCTGCAAGACACTCGCGGCGATCCTGGAGGAGTTGCGGGCCGCCTCGCGTGCGGGGATCCCCACGCGGCTGAAGGGGATCATCCTCACGAAGCCCGCGCGCGACGCCTGCTCGGAGGAGGTCGAGGCCTCGCTCGGCTCGTACCTGATCCGGCCGACGATCCCGTTCGACCAGGCGGTCACGGCCGCGCTCCTGGATTCCCGCCCCGTGTTCCTGCACGCGCCCGAGAACCGCGTCGCCCGGTCGTACTCTGAGCTGGCCGGCTCGCTCGAACTGCTCCCGTTCGAGGCGAGCTACCAGGACGCGGTCGAGTCGCTCTCCTCGACCCTCGCCGGGATCGACGTCGAGCCCGAGCCTGTGCCCGTCGTGATCGCGGCGCCGACCGATCCCGAGCCTTTCGTGCTACCCACCGCCGCGGGCGAGGACGGCGCCCGCGAAACCGGCTGGGGCTGGATCCGCAACGCCGGCCGACGGATCTCGGGCGGGTGGAATCCCCTCCGGATCAACGCGTGATCGAGTCGGTATCCCCGTAGGGTGCGCTGCGACGCGGCCGATCCGGCCGCGTCCCGCCGCACCAACGAGAGCGGATGAATCCCGGAGATTGGACCGCCAAGACGCCCAGGACGCGGAGAGCGGGAAATGACAACGCGGCGGCCGGGGTCGAAACTCGACCCCGGCCGCCGCGTCTGCGATCGGTCCGATCAACCGCCCGCTCAGTGCGACTTGAACGCGATCACGCTGAACGTGATCGTGAGCAGGATCCCGGCGGCCACGAGGACGCCCCGGAAGAGTTGGGCCTTCGAGCCCAGCGGCAGGGAGTACCCGCGCCCGGCGACGGCGTTGCGGAACTCGGTCGCCAGGACGCTGGCGCCGGGCTGGCGGTCGGCGGGCGACTTGGAGAGGGCCTTGCGGATCACGGCCTCGACCGAGCCGGCGCGGCGGTCGCCGAACCACCAGTTCTCGGGCATTTGAGGCACGGGCTGGGAGGCGTGGGCGAGGATCGCCTCGATCTCGGTCCGGGCGTGGTACGGCAGCCGGCCCGTGAGGACCTCGAACAGGGTCGCGCCCAGCGAGTAGACATCCGAGCGGGCGTCGATCAGGTCGCCCTTGGCCTGCTCGGGGCTCATGTACGCGGCGGTCCCCAGCGCGGTGCCGGCGCTCGTGAGTTCCTTGCCCCCCTGCGAGGCGCGGGCGACCGACTTAGCCAGGCCGAAGTCCATCAGCTTGACGCGAGGTCCGTTCTCCGTCTCCTCGATCATGATGTTGTACGGGTTGATGTCGCGGTGCACGACCCCCTGCGCGTGGGCCGCGTCGAGGGCCGAGCCGATCTGGTTCAGGACGTCCACCAGGTCGTCCGGCGAGATCGGGCCTTCGGTCGCGATCCAGTCGCCCAGGGTGCGGCCCTGGAGATACTCCATCACGAAGTACGGCCGGTCGTCCTCGGAGATCCCCGCGCCCAGGAAGCGGACGATGTTCGGGTGGTCGATCCGGGCGAGGGTCTCCAGCGTCTGGACCTCGCGGTCGAACCGCGACTTGAGCTGGCGATCGATGGCCGACCACGCCTCCAGCAACTTGAGCGCGACCTTGCGGCCGGTGACGGTGTCGATGGCGAGGTAGACGCGGGCCTTGTCGCTTTTGAAGCCGAACCGGGAGCCGGCGTCGCGGCTGCGGGAGCGGTGCTGCTCGGCCTGCTCGCTCTGGACGAGTTCCGACTTGAGCTGATAGCGGCCGGCGATCAGGCGTTGTTCCAGGAGCCCCAGACCAGATCGTGTCATCATCGACATCAGCCTTCTCCTGCCAGTTCGGCTTGGGTGGGATCGCGTCGAGGGACTTGCCGCCGTGGTTCCACGGGAAAACGTCGGGAAGGCATCGGGCCGACATCGATCCCACACGGGCTCCGTGTGCTCATCGATCGGACCGAGCCGTCCGGGAGAGGCTGGAGGCAGGGCTCGGCGGGCGGCAAACCCGGAGCGCGGATCGACCGGTCGCATGCGGTCGTGGATGCTTGGCGCTCCCGACAGGTTCACTCTAAATGAAATGACGTGATTCGTTTAGATTCGGACATCTACGTCGCGAAAAGTTTCAGAGCGAGTGGTTTCCCTTCAACAGATTGAGCACACAGCTTATCAACAACTTTGCGCAATGAGGCGACGACCCGACGGCGGGTTGTCAACCACCCCGGCGATGTCGCGATCGGTTCCGTTTCGCGGTCTAGGTCGTGTGGACAAGAGCTGGGCAATTGTGGCCGGATGGGCTACTGCAACAGGATCATGATCGAGGCGACATGGATGAATGCCAGGAAGTTCCGGGCGGTCTTGTCGTAGCGCGTGGCCACGCGGCGGTATTGCTTCGCCTTGGACCAGAACCGCTCGGCCAGGTTGCGGTCCTTGTAGCGGTCCCGGTCGTAGTCCCGCTGCACGGCTCGGTTCTTCAGGCTGGGGATCACCGCCTCCGCCCCCTGCGACTCGATCGCCGCGACGATCGCCTTGCTGTCATAGCCCTTGTCGGCGATGACGACCTCCGCCGGCGAGCCCTCGATCAGGGCCCCGGCCTGCGACATGTCGGACGCCTGGCCCGGCGTGAGGGTCAGCTCGACCGGCAACCCGAGGCCGCTGACGGCGCCGTGGATCTTCGTCCCGAATCCGCCGCGGCTGCGGCCGAGGGCCTGCTCGCCCTGACCGCCGGTGCCGTCCCATTTTTGGGGGCGCCGGCGGCGCAGGGGTGGGCTCGGATGATCGTGGAGTCGAGGATGAGCCACTCCAGGTCGGGGTCCTGGAGGGCGTCGAAGACCCGCCGCCAGGTCCCGTTGCGGGACCAGCGGTCGAATCGCCTCCAGGCCGAATTCCAGTTGCCGAACCGGGCCGGCAGGTCGCGCCACGGGGCCCCGGTCCTGGCGATCCAGAGGACGGCGTCGACGAACAGCCGATTGTCCCGGGCGACCTTGCCGTGCAGGCCCGGCCGTCCTGGCAGCAGGCCCTCGATGCGGGCCCAATCGTCGTCCGAGATGGCGTGCCGGTGCTGCATCGTCGATCCTCCCTGGTTTCGATCGGCCTCCGCCATTAACCGATATTGCCTATCTGTTGTCCACACGGCCTACAGGAGCGTCCCGCGGAGGAGGAGCAGTGCGACCGAGAAGTAGATCACCAGCCCGGTGACGTCGACCAGGGTCGCCACGAACGGGGCCGAGGAGGTCGCCGGATCGAAGCCGAGCCGCTTGAGCAAGAACGGCAGGAGCGAACCCGAGAGCGTCCCCCAGAGCACCACCCCGATCAGCGAGATGGCCACCGTCCAGGCGACCAGCATCCAGTGCGGCCCGTAGACATCCGACGCCGCGCTCCAGATCGTGATCCGCAGGAATCCGATCGCGGCCAGGATCGCCCCCAGCAGGAGGCCCGAGAGCAGCTCTCGCTTCAGGACCATCTTCCAGTCGGACAGCGTCAACTCCCCGAGCGCCAGGGCCCGGATGATCAGCGTGGCGGCCTGCGAGCCCGAGTTCCCTCCGCTGGAGATGATCAGGGGGACGAACAGCGCCAGGACGACCGCCTTCTCGATCTCCTTCTCGAAGTAGCCCATCGCCGTCGCGGTGAACATCTCGCCGACGAACAGGACGATCAGCCACGACGCCCGGCGCTTCACCAGGGCGAGCAGGGGGGTCGCGACGTAGGGGTCATCGAGGGCCTCCAGGCCGCCGAACTTCTGGATCTCCCGCGTCGCCTGCTCCTCGGCCACGTCGAGCACGTCGTCGACCGTGACGATGCCCACCAGGACGCCCAGGGGGTCGACCACGGGCAGGGCGGTGCGGTCGTACTTCCGGAACGCATCGACGGCGGTCATCTTGTCGTCGGTCGTCCGCAGCGCGACGAACTTCTTGCCCACCAGGTCGCCGACGCGGGCGTGGAACGGGGCCAGGAGGAGCTTGCCGATGATGAGGTCGTCCACCAGCCGGCCGGCCCCGTCCACCACGTAGACGACATTGAGCGTCTCGCTGCTCTTGCCGTGGGTGCGGATGTGGTCGAAGACCCGGCGCACCGTCCAGTCGCGCTGGACCGCCAGGTAATCGGGGGTCATCAGTCGCCCGATGCTCTCCTCGTGATAGCGGAGGAGCCGGCGGGCGACCTCGCGTTCCTCGGGCGACATCAGGTCGATGAGCCGCTCGGCCTGGGCCTGGGGCAGGTCCTCCAGCAGCGCCGTGCGGTCGTCGGGCGCCATCAGGTCGAGGATCCGGGCGCCGAGGTCGTCGGCGAGCGAGGCGAGGAGCCGCTCCTGGGTCGGCAGGTCGAGGTACTCGAACGTCCGTGCGGCGAGCTGGGGCTCCAGCGCCCCGAACAGCCGGACGTCCTCATCCTCGGCATCGACCTCGGCCAGGCTCTCGACGATGCCCGCGACGTCGGCCGGCGGCCAGCCGTTGAGCACCTCCGAGAGGGCCCCGACTTCGCCGTTGGCGAGCAGCTCGCGGATGTCGGGGAGCACGAGTTTCTCGATCACGGGACGCACCTCGCCATCCGTCGTCGGGATCCGAGCAAAAGGGGACGGATGATTGTACCAGAATCCGAACACGCCGGGTGGCGTCGCGGCGTGCCGCGTCGCCCCGCGAATCGGCCGGCCTCGGGTCTTGTGGCCCCCGGCGATCGTCGCAAAGATACAAAGATTGCCAGCCCCGCCGTCGACAGAACGCCCGGAGGATCATCGTGTCCCGCCCCCTCCCGCAACCGAGCCCCCGCGCGGCCATCCGCTTGACGGCGATCGCGATCCTCTCGGCCACCCTCTTACCCGTCTATGCATCGAAATCGTTCGGGGACAATCCCGAGAAGTCGCCCGATGTCACCGCTCCGCCGGCGCTCGGGGAGTTCCTGGTGGTCCCGCTCCGGCTGCACGTCCTGACCGCAGAGGACTGCCCCGACCTGGACACCCGTTCGCTGTCGGACGACGACCTCAGGCGGATCGTCGGCAAGGTGAACCGGATCTGGAACGTCGCCGGCATCCACTTCGGCCTCGAGTCCATCGTCCGCGAGAAGGCCGAGGCGGTCTCTGAATACAAGGAGGCGAAGGAGAAGGCCGAGGGCAAGGCGGTCGCGCTCGGCGAGTTCCGGCGCATCCGGCCGAAGGCGAGCCGGGAGTTCGACGGCTTCCACGTCTACTACATCCACAAGTTCTCGGTGAACGGCGTGTATCTCGGCGGGCGAGTCGCGTTCGTGCAGGAGACGGCCGCCCTGAGGCCGGTCCCCGGCGGCATCGACGAGCCCTTGCCCCGCGTGACGGCCCACGAACTCGGCCACGGCCTGAGCCTGCCCCACCGCCAGGACCGCACGAACCTGCTCGCCTCGGGCACGACCGGGACGAAGCTGAACCGCGACGAGGTCGAGCGGACCCGCAAGGCGGCCAAGGCGCTCAAGGCCACCAAGACCGTATCGGACCTCGAACGCGAGGCCGCCGACGCCGACAAGGCGGGCGACCAGGCCCGGGCCGGGCGGATCCGGGCGTGGCTCTCCGAGATCCCCAAGGATCCCCATGCTGGTTCAGGTTCGACGAAATCGGCCTCCTGACGGCCTGTCCCCTCGATAGCGGTCATCTCTCCTGGAGTGCGGTCCCATGGGACTCTGGACGTGGATCAAGTCGAAGTTCTCGAAGAAGCGGCCTGATCCGCCGATGGTGTCGCTCGTCTTCCTGCTGGCCGAGCCGAGGGAGATGGTGGCCGAGGACGTCGCCGAGGCCGCCCGCAACGCGCTCGGGGTCGAGATCGTGGCCTCGCAGGGGGAATCCTCCGCCGACAACCCCCTGGAAGAGGAGCCGGATCCCCACGCCGACCCGAACTTCGTCGTCGGCTCCGCCCCGGCGATGATCGCCCGGATCAACGGCCGGACCTTCCTGATCAACTGCTTCCCCGGCCCCTACGTCCAGGACGCCGAGGCCGCCGCCGAGGCCATCCCCGAGCTGCGGCTCCGCCAGGCCGTGGCGTCCCACAAGGGCTGGCTTTCCGTCGACCTCCTGCGCGAGGGGGACGGGGACGACAGCAATCTCGCGGCCGTCTACCGGGTGATCGGCAAGCTCCTGGCCGAGTTCGCCCGCGACGCCGACGACGTCCTGGCGATCGTCGACCCGGCCACGAACCGGATCAACGCCTTCGACCCCAGCCTGCTCGACCGACTCGCGAGCGACGACCCGCGATCGGCGGTCGAGGTCGCGGCGAATGTCCCCGTCGTGCCGATCGCGGCCGACGACCCAAGGCTGGTCGCGGCGGTGGCCGAGGCCCGGGAACGCTGGCCGGAGTTCGTCCGGGCGTTCGAGGAACGCCAGTCGAATCAGATGTTCTCGGTCAAGGCCGAGATCGTCGACGGCAACGACCACGAGTTCATGTGGCTGCAAGTGACCGCACTCGAAGGGGATCGGATCTACGGGATCCTCGACAACGACCCCATCCAGGTGCGCAACGTCCGCCTCGGCGGCCGGGTCCGGGTCTCGGTCAGTGCCCTGAATGACTGGATCTACACCGTGGGCGACACCCGGCACGGCGGGTTCACCATCGACGTCCTCCGCGATCGACACTCGAATTCCTGAGTTTGCCCAGACGCCCCAGATTTCTCGGGAAAATGCCTCAAGGACGCGGCTCGATTTGCCGATGAGTCGGTCACGGGCCGATAATTCGACCAGAGCGTTCAAGATCGGTCCTTGGCCGGCGAATCCATGAGTAGGCAACGCGCGGAAGGCGTCGTACAGGGGCGAGATCGATGGGATTGGACATCGCGCTTGGGGCCTTTGTGCTCCTGGGGGCACTCCGAGGCTGGTTCAAGGGCTTCCTCTCGCAGGGGATCCGCTTCGCTGCGCTCTTCGGCGCGGTCTTTCGGCGCGGCCCCGCTGAGGGACCTCGGCAAGCCCTACGTCTTGCCGTATCTGACCTCCGTCCACCCCGACATCCTCGACCGCCTCCTCTGGTGGGGGACGGCGGCCGTGATCTATGTCGTCTCGGTGGCGCTCACGACCTCGATCGTGAAGCTGAAGAAGAAGCGGACCCTGGGCGATCCCGAACCGAACCGAACCGACCAGCTCGTCGGCATGTGGATCGGCGGGCATCAAGGCGGCGGTGGTCGCCATGTTCATGCCTCTCCGCCTTCGAGAAGAACGGCCTGGAGCAGGCGAAGAAGGTCTCCTGGTTCGGCGACCAGGCGAGGGACTCGAAGGTCCTCGAACTGGCAGGCGAAGTTCCACCCGGCCGACAAGATCTGGTCCTCCGGGCCGGTCCAGCAAGTGGTCGCCTACGTGCACCGCAACGGCATCGCCAACCCCGGCGACGAGGGCGAGTCGGACGCGGAGAAGACGCCCGACTCGGGCAAGAAGCCGGGCAAGGACGAGAGCAAGGCGGTCCAGGCCGAGCAGGGTCGGGCCCCAAGGCTCGACCTGCCGAAGATGGCCGCCGAGCAGATGCTGGACCCGAACACCCCCGAGTTCCTCCAGGAACTCGACCGCCGCGTCCGCGAGCTGAACGCCAGGATGCCCAAGTAGGGTTGACCGAATCCCCTCGGGCGGGCAACCTCTCGCGCTAGGCGCGGATCTCCGGATCCCGCCCCCAGCTTGAGAACGGATAACGCCACGCCGGATCTCCAGACCCGTTGGTTGATGGCTCGATCAGAGAACGGGTCCGGTGGTCCCCTTCGGTCTGGGTGGCGGCGAGGTCTGGAGACCCACGCCCAGCGCTTCGTTCGATCCTGGCCATCCCATCGGCGGATTGCGGCCAGGTTCGGGCCGGAAGAGGCAAGGATGCCCCGCTCGCGCGTCTGGATCTTCGTCGCCATCCTCGGCCTGTATCTGACCTTGCGCGGATACCACAGCCGCGACGGCGACCAGGCGTACCGGCTCCCCTTGCTCCTGAACCAGCAGGACCCGAAGGTCTTCGCCGACGACCCGTTCGTCAGGGCCTTCGACGGCTTCAACCCGCACCGGGGTTATCTGACGCTCCTGGACGTGACCAGCCGGGTGACGGGGCTCTCGGGGGCGCTCCTGTTCTGGTTCGTGGCGACGTTCGCGGCGACGGCGTTCGGGATCGACCGCATCGCGCGGACGCTCTGGCCGGAACGCGGCCCCTGGGTGGGTGTTGTGGCATTCGGGATGGTCCTGGCGGCGAAGGCCGGGAACATCGGGACGAACCACCTGTTCGAGGCCATCCTGCTCGACCGCCTGATGGGCTTCGCCCTCGGGTGGGTCGCCCTCTCCGAATGCCTCGCCCGGCCCGATCGGGGCTGGTGGACCGGGGGCGTGTTGCTGGGAATCGCGGGATGGATCCATCCCACCGTCGGCCTCCAACTCGCCCTGACCCTGATCGCGTCCTGGATGCTCTGGGGCCTGTCCGGCCGGACCTGGAAACGACCAATCGAAGCCATCGGCATCCTGGCCCTGGCCCAGTTGCCGAACCTCATGCGTTCGATGGCGCAAAGCAAGGCCCTCTTCGAAGGGCTCCCCACGGAGGACTTCACCCTCCTGACCGCCTGGCTGCAGAGCCCGCAGCACATGCTCCCCTCGACCTGGCGGCTGCTCCAGTGGCAGGCGTGGTTCGGCTACGCCGGATTGGGTTTGTTTTCCCTGTTTCGAATCGGACTCCCCGCAAATGGGTCGGGGCAAGGGTTGCCAGAGGCCCGCAAACGCTTTACTTACGTCGTTTCCGTCAACCTTTTGAGTCTTTTCGTCGCTTACGTCGCGATTGAATGGCTTCACAATCTGAAGGTCACGGTCTTCCAGCCGTTCCGGATGGCGACGATCGCGCGAGGGCTGGCGACACTGGCGATCGCCGGCCGGGTGGTCGAGCTGGGGCAGTCGGGGACGACCTGGGGACGGCTGCGGGCAAGCCTCCTCGTCGCCGGGGTGTTCGGCGATGGGCTGATGCTGGCGGTGGCGGTGTTCGAGGGGGTGGTGTCGCTGGTGCCCGGGCGGTGGTCGGTGGCGGCGGGAGCCGGGGCGCTGGGGTGGGGGGTCTGGTATCTATTCAGGCACGATACGGAGTCGGGGCATTGGGTCTTGCTGGCGGTGGTGGGCGGGAACCTGGTGATTGATCGGTGGTTGAGGCGAGGGATCGGGTCGAGGTTGATGGTGGGCGGTGCCCAACTGATCTGGATTTGCTGGGTCGTGCCGATTGTGGCGTTAATGGCCCCGTTCGTGCTGGATCCGGCGAACCCCACGCAGGCGAGGTGGCTCGGAGAGATCGCCGGGCGTTGCCGGTTCTGGGCGTTGCCGACGGACGACGTGGAGCGGCTTGCGGTGTGGTGCCGCGAGAACACGCCGAAGGATGCGTCCTTCATCGGGCCGCCGGGCCCGAAGACGTTCCGGCTCTGGTCGGAACGGTCGCTGGCCTTCAATCGATCGGGCAGCCCCTATGCGGCGAAGGGCCTGGCCGACTGGTCCACGCGCTACTTCGACCACGTCGGCCACAAGGGCACGATCGCGGAGTTCGTCCGCCTCTACCTCGACGGCCGCCACGACCTCGAACGCCGCTACGACCAGCTCACCGACGCCGACCTCGCCGGCCTCGCCCGTCGCCAGGGCGCCTCATACATCCTCGCCGGCTCGAAGAGAAAGCCGGCGAAGGATTCCCCGCTCGAACTCCTGTGCGTGGATGGGAGATATGCCGTGTTCCGCATCCGGTAGGGTGTGGTGCTTCGCGGACGGTACGTCCGCGACCACCGCACCGACGGGGCGGATGACGCGCCAAGCCACCCGCATTTCCGGGCGTGTTGTCGGTGGGGTAACGCCTCCCTCGCGGTCGGCATCTGCATCCCACCCTACCATCGTAATGTCGTTCGCTTCTGTCGGCGCGGTGGTCGCGGACGTACCGTCCGCGAGGCACCACACCCTACAAAATCAAATCGCCTTCTCGGCGACCATGTCCGCCGGGACGGGATAATCCTTCACAAATTCCTTGATCGACGCATGGACCCGGTCGGCGACGTGGGTATCCTCCGGCGAGGCGAGGACCTCGACGATCCAGGCGGCGATCTGCTTCATGGCATCCTCGCGCATCCCGCGGGTCGTCAGGGCGGGGGTGCCCATGCGGATGCCGCTGGGGTCGAGGGGCTTGCGGGTGTCGAACGGGATCAGGTTCTTGTTGACCGTCAGCCCCGCGCGGCCGAGGGCGGCCTCGGCGATCTTGCCGGTGAGGCCCTTGGATCCCATGTCGATCAGGATCAGGTGATTATCCGTCCCGCCCGACACGAGCCGGAAGCCCGCCCGAGTGAGTTCCTCGCCGAGCGTCTTGGCATTGGCGATGACCTGGGCGCCATAGGCCTGGAAGTCGGCCCGGAGCGCCTCGCCGAAGCAGACGGCCTTGCCGGCGATGACGTGCATCAAAGGGCCCCCCTGGAGGCCCGGGAAGACGGCCGAATCGACCTTCTTCGCCCAGGCTTCCTTGCACATCACGATCCCCCCGCGCGGCCCGCGCAGGGTCTTGTGCGTGGTGGTCGTGACGAAGTCCGCCACCGGCACCGGGCTGGGGTGATGCCCGCCGGCGACGAGCCCGGCGATGTGGGCCATGTCCACGAAGAAGACCGCGCCGATCTCCTTCGCGATCTCGGCCATCCTGTCGAAGTCGATGATCCGCGAGTAGGCCGAGGCCCCGGCGAGGATCAGCTTCGGCTTGTGCTCGCGGGCGAGCTTCGCGATCTGATCGTAGTCGAGCCGCTCGGTCTTGGGATCGACGCCGTAGCCGACGGTGGGGTACCACCGGCCCGAGTAGTTCAGCTTCATGCCGTGGGTCAGGTGGCCGCCCTGGGCGAGGTCCATCGCCAGGACGGGGTCGCCGTGCTCGAGCGCGGCGTAGTAGACCGCCTGGTTGGCCGAGGCCCCCGAATGCGGCTGGACGTTGGCGTGCTCGGCCCCGAACAGTTTCTTCGCCCGGTCGATCGCCAGTCGTTCGGCCGAGTCGACGTGCTGGCAGCCGCCGTAGTACCGCTTGCCCGGCAGCCCCTCGGCGTACTTGTTCGTCAGGACCGAGCCCACCGCCTCCATGACGGCGGCGCTGGTGTAATTCTCCGACGCGATCAGCTCGAGTTCCTCGCGCTGACGGTGCTCCTCCGCCGTGATCGCGGCGAAGACTTCGGGGTCGTTGTCACGCAGATGGTCCATGAAAGTCGGTCCTGGAACGGTTCGAGGCGGAGAGCGCCCGGGCGGAGCGGAAGCGCGCCGGGCGGTTGGTTCGGTTCGGATCAATCGACGGGCGACTTCACCCAGATCCACGAATACGTGTACGCATAGCCGTCCCCCGGCAGGAAGGCCGACGGCCCGGTGCTGGCCTGGACGCGGGTGGCGCGTCGGCCGGCCTCGGAGAGGTCGACGCGGGCGGGGGGCTCGGCGTGGAAGTTCAGCTCGCCCCGGCCTTCGCCGAGGGGTGCCCAGCGGATCGACTCGCCGTCGGCATCGATCAGGTCGCTGGACCGGGCGTCGACCCAGTAGGTCGCGGCCGTGGCCTCGATGGGGTGCGAGGTCTGATGGCGGACGGCGACGCGGACGGTCGCGCCCCCGTCCGATTCCCAGACGTCGAACGTGGCCTCGAAGTCGTGCGGGCCGCAACTCCCCGAGAGCGTGGCCCGGATCGCCGTCGCCGGGGTCTCGGAGAACTGGATTGTCCCATAGACCGGGCTTACCACCCTGGCGGGGTCGTCCCGGGCGGGATCCCCCTCGACGGCCCAGACCAGGGGAAGGCGCGCGGCCGGCTCCGGCGCCGATGGCTCCCCGGCCGGCGCAGCCTCGGCCCCGGCGGGGAGTTCGATCGCGTGGGTCCAGCGGTCACCGACCCGGTGGAACCGGAGGATCAGGCGGGCGGTCACGATGGACCGCCCGCCCTCGGGATCGTCGCGGAGTTCGGGCATGGGCTCGAATCCTCACGCAGGCTCGGGCCGGATCACGACTTCTTCACCTCGCCCTTGGCGAGCTTGGTGCGGAGGTAGGAGTCGATGAACCCGTCGAGGTCGCCGTCCAGCACCGAGCGGGGGTTCCCGACCTCGTGGTCGGTCCGGTGATCCTTGACGAGCTGGTACGGCTGGAGGACGTAGGAGCGGATCTGGCTCCCGAAGCTGATCTCGCCCTTCTCGTCGTAGACCTTGGCGAAGTCGGCCTCGCGCTTCAGCTCCTCCAGGCGGATCAGCTTCGCCTTGAGCTGGGCCAGCGCGTTGGCGTCGTTCTTGTGCTGCGACCGCTCGGAGCGGGACTCGGCCGCGACGCCGGTCGGCAGGTGCGTGTAGCGCACGCCCGACTCGGTCTTGTTCTGGTGCTGGCCGCCGGGGCCGCCGGACCGGAACACGTCGCGCTTGAGCTCGTCGTCGCGGAGCACGATGTCGATCTTGTCGTCGACCTCGGGCAGCACGTCCACGGACGCGAACGACGTCTGGCGCCGCCCGGCCGAGTCATACGGGCTGATCCGCACGAGCCGGTGCACGCCCGACTCGCCGCGGAGGTACCCATAGGCGTACTCGCCCTTGATGTGGATCGTGGCCACCTGGACGCCCGCCGCGCCACCGTCCTCGCGGTCGGTGATCTGGGTCGAGTATCCCTTGGATTCGGCCCACATCAGGAACATCCGGACGAGCATCTCGGCCCAGTCGCAGGCCTCGGTGCCGCCGGCTCCGGCGTGGACGGTGATGAAGGCGTTGCAGTGGTCGTTCGGGCCGCCGAGCATCGAGCGCAGCTCGAACGCCGAGAAATCGCCGCGGGCCTTCCTCGCCCCCTCGCGGATTTCGTCGTCGAACGCGTCGTCGCCCGACTCCTCCGCCAGCTCGATCAGGGCCGAGAGGTCGTCGCTCTGCGAGACGAGCGCCTCGAACGGCTTGAGCACGTCGTTGAGCGTCTTCAGCTCATCGATGACCTTCTTGGCGGCGTCCTGGTCGTTCCAGAACGTCGTGCTCTCCATCTCCTTGTTCAGCTCGTCCCGGCGCTCCAGCTTGTCGCCCAAGTCAAAGGGAGTCTCGGAGCTGAACGATCTGCTCGATCACGGACCGCGCATCGCGCTTGAGGTCGGCGTCCATCGACGCATCCTTCCCGTTCAAAACGGTTCCAGGCCAGACGAAACGGCCCGACGCCCCCGCGAGTCGAACGGGGCAGGGCACACGCCCTCCCCCCAACCTCGCCGGGCCATCGGGACCCAGACCCAATTAGAACCAATCCCCGCCGAATTCACCAGCCGAACCCCGGCCGCGGTCGCGACTCGCCCCCGATGACCGCCAACGCGCCCCCCGCCGAGGGCGATCAGTCGTTGAATTGTGAGATCCCCTCGCTGAAGGCCCGTAAGGACTGAAGCCGACCTGATGGAAGGATTGCCTCCTGGCCCGCAGCAGCCATTCCGTACTGATCTATCGACCCAACAACACCCAATATCGCATAACCATAAAAGCTCCCACTTGGTCACCCTGAGCACAGGTGGGGGGATTGTCCGTACCTCCGTGAAACATGCCCCCGGGGCCGTGACGTTCGTCCTCCTTTCGATCGGGGCTCATTCCGGGTTTCAGGGAGTTGGTTCGGCTGACCGATCGGTGGCGCGCGCGGGGCAAGAGCCTCCTGGGCCCCCGATCGGCCTTCTCCTGTCACCACCCCGCAACCCGGAATGAGCCTCCGATGGGCAAAAGGTACTCGCGAGTTACTTCGAGGAGAACGCGGCGAGACTCCACGACGCCCGCTCCGGCGATCCGGTCACTCCGCTCCTTCGTCACAAGGGCCCAGTTTATTCGATGGCCGTCAGCCCCGACGGGAGGCTCGTGATCACGAGTTCCGAGGACAACACGACGCGGCTCTGGGATGCATCCCTCGGTCTGCCACTGGGTCCGGCCTGGTCGAACGCCTTCGGGAAGGATGTGTCTTTCGCCCCCGACGGCCGCGGCGTCCTGATGATCGGCGATACGAACGGCCTGGTCCGCTGGGAGATCCCCCCGGCCGCCGAAGGCACTCCGGAGCGGATTCGCCTGGCCATCGAGTCGGCCACGCGATCCTCCCTGGACCCGTTCGGTGGGATCCAACCCTTGTCCCCGACGCTTGAATTTGATCCCGCGACGAAGCGGCCTAAACTGACCTCGGATCCCTTCGAACCCGTCGGGAAGCGACTTGAGGAGCTAGAGCGATTTCCCTATGAGTCTGGCGGTTGACTCTGTGGCGGTGTAGCCGCTATGGCGGAACCAGCCGGCGATGTCCTGCGGGGTGATCCGGCGGAGGGCGTCGCCCATGGCGCCGAAGAGATCGGGGACCGTCCGGACCGCCAGCTCGCGGAGGATCGCCTTGAACTTCGAGAACAGCGGCTCGATCGGGTTGAGGTCGGGGCTGTAGGGGGGCAGGTAGCGGACCTGGGCGCCGGCCGCTTCGATCAGGCGACGCACCTCGGGCGACTTGTGGCAGGAGAGGTTGTCCATCACCACGATGTCGCCCGTCCGCAGGGTCGGGGCCAGGCAGTCGCCGATGTAGGTCTCGAAGCAGGCCGAGTTGGTGGCGCCGTCTGTGGCCAGGCAGGCGGGCTGGGGGACGCCCCCCAGCCTCACGGCGGCGGTGAGGGTGATGACCTTCCAGTGTCCGTGCGGCACCGGGCCGTCCACCCGCACGCCGCTGGGGGCCCGGCCGTGGGTCCGGTCCATGGCGGTGGTGCAGCCGGTCTCGTCGAGGAAGACCAGCCGCGACGGGTCGACCCCGGCGAACTCCTCGCGCCAGGCCCGCCGCTGCTCCTTCAGCTCGGGACGGTCCTGCTCGGCCGCCCGCCGCGACTTTTTTTACGCGTGATGCCCAGGCGTTTCAGGGCCCGGAACACGACCGTGGGGCCGCAGGCGACGCCGGCGGCCGCGGCGAGTTGCTCGAGGGTGGCGTCGGAGTCGTCTCGGACGGCCTGGCGGAGCCGAGCGTCGGCCTCGGCGTCGAAGGCACGCACCCTGCCCCCGCCCCGGGGCCTGGGCTCGATCGTGCCGACCTCGCGCCACCGCTTCATCAGCGCGCGGATCCAGGAGACGCTCACCGAGAACCGCCCGGCGATCTCCTCCCTGGTCAATTCGCCCGCCTCGCAGGCGGCGACCACGCGCTCCCTCAGGTCCATCGAATAGGCCTTCATCCCCGGTGTCCTCCTGACACCCAGGGATATCCCAGTCAACCGCCAAAATCAAAAGGAAATCGCTCTAGGCAGCCCGCCGGGTGCATTCCGACGGTGAGCGGATCGCCATGCGGGCGGGAGGTGTCGTTCGTAACACGCTTGCGATCGGGAAGACGGACGACTTCCTCCGGGGCGAGGGGGAATCGTGCTGCCCGTTGCGATATGGTGGCCCGGTGTGACGCCGGGCGGACCTTCCCGCCCACCGAGGCTCGATGACTTGAGGGCGAACATGGCCTCCGACGCGAAGCATCCCGCCGACCGCCACGATTTCATCCGGGTCCAGGGCGCCCGGGAGAACAACCTCAAGGACGTCAGCGTCGCGATCCCCAAGAGGCGGCTGACGGTGTTCACCGGCGTCTCGGGATCGGGCAAGTCGTCGCTGGTCTTCGGCACCATCGCGGCGGAGTCGCAGCGGCTGATCAACGAGACCTACAGCGCGTTCGTCCAGGGATTCATGCCGTCGCTGTCCCGCCCCGAGGTCGACCTGCTCGACGGGTTGACCACCGCGATCCTCGTCGACCAGGAGCGTATGGGCGCCAACGCCCGCTCGACGGTCGGCACCGCGACCGACGCCAACGCGATGCTGCGGGTGCTGTTCAGTCGCCTCGGCAGGCCGCACATCGGCCCGTCCAACGCCTTCTCCTTCAACGTCCCGTCGGCCCGCGGGGTCGGTTCGGTCACGGTCGAGAAGGGGGACGGCAAGACGATCGAGAAGCGCGCCTTCAGCGTCACCGGCGGCATGTGCCCGCGATGCGAGGGCATGGGATCGGTGAGCGACATCGACCTGACCCGGCTGTTCGACGAGGACAAGTCGCTCAACCAGGGCGCGCTCACGATCCCCGGCTACACGGCCGAAGGCCTGCAGGTGCGCATCTTCGCGGCCGCGGGCCTCGACCCGGACAAGCCGATCCGCGCCTACACCAGGAAGGAGCGTCAGACCTTCCTGTACAGCGAACCCGCCAAGGTCAAGTTCGAGAACATCAACCTCACCTACGAGGGGTTGATCCCCAGAATCCGGAAGTCTTTCCTGTCCAAGGACGTCGACGCGATGCAGCCGCACATCCGGGCGTTCGTGGAGCGCGCGGTCACCTTCTGTCCCTGCCCCGAATGCGACGGCACGCGGCTCAGCGAGGCCACCCGGTCCTCGAAGATCGAGGGCATCAGCATCGCCGACGCCTGCGCGATGCAGATCAGCGACCTGGCCGATTGGGTGCGCGCCCTGGACGAGCCGTCGGTCGCGCCGCTCCTGGCCAGGCTGGGGCACACGCTCGACTCCTTCGTGGAGATCGGCCTGGGCTACCTCAGCCTCGACCGGCCGTCCGGCACGCTGTCGGGCGGCGAGGCGCAGCGGACCAGGATGATCGCCCACCTCGGGTCCTCGCTCACCGACGTGACCTACGTCTTCGACGAGCCGACGATCGGCCTGCACCCCCATGACATCCGGCGGATGAACGACCTGCTGCTGCGGCTCCGCGACAAGGGCAACACCGTCCTCGTGGTCGAGCACAAGCCGGAGGCGATCGCGATCGCCGACCACGTCGTCGACCTCGGCCCCGGCGCGGGCGCCGCCGGCGGCCGGGTGGTCTTCGAGGGCACGGTCGACGGCCTGAAGGAGAGCGGCACGCTCACGGGACGCCATCTCAGCGACCGGGGCTCCCTCAAGACGTCGGTGCGGACGCCCTCGGGCGTGATGCCGGTGCGAGCCGCACGCACGCACAATCTGAGAGATGTCGATGTCGATATCCCGCTCGGCGTGCTGGTGGCGGTGACCGGCGTGGCGGGGTCGGGCAAGAGTTCGCTGATCCACGGCTCGGTGTCCGGCCGGGAGGGCGTGGTGTCGGTCGATCAGGCCGCGATCCGCGGGTCGAGGCGGAGCAACCCGGCGACGTATACCGACATGCTGGAGCCGATCCGCAAGGCGTTCGCCAAGGCCAACGGCGTGAAGCCGGCGCTCTTCAGCGCCAACTCCGAGGGCGCCTGCCCCGCCTGCAACGGCGCCGGCGTGATCTACACCGACCTCGGGATGATGGCCGGCGTCGCCACCGCCTGCGAGGACTGCGAGGGCAGGCGGTTCCAGGCGTCGGTCCTGCACCACCGCCTCGGCGGGCTCAACATCGCCGAGGTGCTGGACCTCACGGTCGATCACGCGACCGGGTTCTTCGGCGCCGGCGAGGCGAGGATCCCGGCCGCCCACGCGATCCTCCGCCGCCTGGTAGACGTGGGGCTCGGCTACCTGAGGCTCGGCCAGCCTCTGACCACGCTGTCGGGCGGCGAGCGGCAGCGGCTCAAGCTCGCGACGCACCTGGGGGCCGACGGCGGCGTCTACGTGCTCGACGAGCCGACCACCGGGCTGCACCTGGCCGATCTCGCGCAGCTGCTCGGCCTGCTGGACCGGCTGGTCGACTCCGGCAAGTCGGTGATCGTGATCGAGCACCACCTGTCGGTGATCGCGCACGCCGACTGGATCATCGACCTCGGGCCGGGGGCGGGCCACGACGGCGGGCGGGTCGTGTTCCAGGGCACCCCGGCCCAGATGGTGGCGGCGAGGTCGACGCTGACCGGCGAGCACCTGGCCGCATTCGTCACCGATCGCCCGACAGGCCTCCCTTCTCGCTGAGCGGCTCCACGCCAGCCGCCGGGAGGTACCCTGAGTGGCATCCAGGAAGGCGAACGCCCTGGCGGCGTGGCAGTCCGGAGCAGGGCGCCGCGCGACGGGTCGGGGATGGGGCCATGCTTGCTCGTCATCGCAAACTCGGTCGGGTCGGGGACGTCCCTCCCATCCCTGCAGCAGGAAGATCTGCCGAAACCGCAGCGACGAGGACGCGGGCAGTGCGTGGCGGATCGGTAGAATCCTCTCGAAGAATGCGAATACCCCGCATCGGCGAGGTAATCGCCCTGTTCGAATTTCTGGCGAGTTGATCGAGGATTTCTCAGACCCGGTGAAACCGAGTCTCGAGCCTTTGCACATCCCGTGTTGGGAGGAGTGTCTGCCATGGCCACCGGGCCGATCGAATCCTGCGAGCTGATCGAGCGAGCCCGACGGGGCGATGCCCTGGCACGTCAGGATCTCCTGATGCGGCACCGCTCCCGGCTCCGCGCCATGGTCGCGGCGCGGCTTGATCAGAGGATCGCGGTGCGGGTCGATCCGTCGGACGTGGTCCAGGATGCCCTCGCCGAGGCGCAGCGGACCCTGGACGACTACCTCCGCGACCAGCCGCTGCCCGTCTATCCCTGGCTCCGCCGGCTCGCCTGGCAGCGGCTGGTGCATTTGCACCGGCGCCATGTGAAGGCCGACAGGCGGTCGCTCCTGTCCGAGAAGGCCGACGGCCCCGGGCTGCCGGACGCCTCGGCGATGCTCCTGGTCGACCGCCTGATCGCCAGCGGAACCAGCCCGAGCCAGCACGCGTTGCGGCAGGAGGTCCGCGACCGCGTCCGCGCCACCCTCGACGAACTCTCGCCCAACGACAGGGAGGTCCTGGTGCTCCGCTTCCTCGAACAGCTCTCGACGGCCGAGACGGCGGCCGTGCTGGGGATCGGCGAGGGGGCCGTGAAGTCGCGACTGATGCGCGCGGTGCTCCGGTTCCGTGAGCTGCTGGACGCCCGGCCCGATCGGGAGGGCTGGTGATGAACCCGTCGCCCAACGGCCGGACCCCGTCGCTGGCATCCAACCCGGTCCTGGCCCAGGTCTGCGACGAGATCATCGACCGGCTCCAGTCGGAGGCGGGCCTGGACGAGGACGACCTGCGCCGGGAGTTCCCCGAATTTGCCGCGGAGCTGTCGCGGCTGCTGCCGACCTTGCGGGCCCTGGTGAGTCTGGGGACGCCGTCGGGCCCGGGCGACGGGCCCGCGCCGGGGATCGCGGTCGAGCCGGATCTGACCGCGCGGTCGCTGGGCGATTACAGGGTCCTCCGCGAGGTCGGCCGCGGCGGGATGGGGGTGGTCTACGAGGCCGTCCAGGTCTCGCTGAACCGACGCGTGGCGCTCAAGGTCCTGCCGTCGGCCGCCGCGCTCGACGCCCGGCGCCTGTCGCGGTTCAAGACCGAGTCCCAGTTGGCGGCGCTCCTCAGCCACAGGAACATCGTCCCCGTCTTCGCGGTCGGATGCGAGTCGGGGGTCCACTATTACGCGATGCAGTTCGTCGCGGGGCGGACCCTGGCCGAGCACATCGCGGCGATGCGGGACGGGCACGGCGAACTCCTCCCCGGAGCGGAGAGCCCCCCTCCCGGGCTCGGGCGTATCGCGCCCGAGCCCGGGCTCTCCCTGGGACGGCTCCGGAGCCGGGAGCACGCCCTCGCGGCGGCCCGCCTGGGGATCCAGGCCGCCGAGGCCCTGGCCGCCGCGCACGACGAGGGGATCGTCCACCGCGACATCAAGCCCGCGAACCTGATGGTGGAACCCCACGGCCATCTCTGGGTCACCGACTTCGGCCTGGCCCGGCTCCAGTCGGAGGCCGGGCTGACCCACACGGGTGATGTGATCGGCACGCTCCGATACATGAGCCCCGAGCAGGCCCTCGGCCGGCTCGCGGCGGTGGACTCCCGCACAGACCTCTACTCGCTGGGCATCACGCTGTATGAGCTGCTGACCCTCCGGCCCGCCTGCGACGGCGCCGACCAGGCGACGGTGGTCCGGCAGATCCTCGACGAGGCCCCGGCGCCCGCGGCGAGGCTGAACCCGGCGATCCCGCGCGACCTGGAGACGATCGTCCACAAGTCGATGTCCAAGGACCCCCGCGACCGCTACGACACCGCCCACGCGATGGCGGACGACCTCCGTCTGTTCCTCTGCGGCCGTCCGATCCTGGCCAATCGGCCCGGCCCCCTCGACCACGCCCTCAAGTGGGCCAGGCGGCGCTGGAAGTTCGTAGCCACAACGGCCGCCGTGGCCGCTCTCGTCATGACCCTCACCGTCGCCGGCCTGTCCTGGTCGAACGCCCGGCTCCAGGCCCTGACCCGCAGCCTCGCCGCCGAGAAGGACCGCGCCGACCGCCATGCCTCCGAGGAAGCCCGCCAGCGCACCCTGGCCGACCAACGCCTCGCGCTGGCCGACCGCCACCTCGACGTAGCCCGGCTCCGCCTCGCCCGACAGGCGCTGGAGCAAGGGCAGGTCGAGCGGACCCAGGAGATCCTCGCCGAGGCGATACCGTCCCCCAACGACGAGGATCCACGCGGCTTCTCCTGGCATTATCTCAAACGGGCCGCGAGCCGGGAGATCGAACTCTTCCAGGGGCACGCGACCGGGATCAGTTGCGCCCGGGTCCTGGACGGTGGCCGGACCCTGGCCTATGGGACGGAGGCGGGCGAGGTTTGCCTGCTGGACCTCTCCTCCGGCGAACTCCTGATGAGGCGGTCACCCCGCCCCGCCGAAGTGAACTTCCTGGACGCCTCGGCGGACGGACGCCGCCTGGTCACCGCGTCCGTCCAGCGGGCCACCCGGCTGAGCGATGTCTGCATCTGGGACCTCGACACCAGGTCGTTGGCCGGTCGGGTCGAGATGCCCGCCGGATTCGTCGCGCACATCATCTGGATCTCGGCGGACGGACGGACCCTCAGCATCTGGCTCTCGCCGCCCCAAGCGGGTGGCGAGGACACGCTCGTCACCTACGACCTCGCCGACCCGAGCCGGCCCGTCCCCTGCGCGAGGTTCCCCTGGGCAGAGATCTCGAGGCCTTCCCCGAGGGGTCTCGTCTACACGATGCCCGTGCGAGATGCCATTGAGGAGAAGGACGCCAGGACCGGGCAGACGACGCGACGGATCCCGATCCCGAACACATCGGGGGGGATGATCGAATTCACCAGCGACGGGTCGAAGGCGATCCTCCTCTCTGCCGGCGACGCGACCGAAGCCACCGTGGTTGATCTGGTCAAGGGCGTCCGAGAGGCGAGTGCCAACCTCCTCGCCCGACATCCGAAGGCGATCCTCGTGTCCGACGACTCCCGGACCGTGGTGATCCTCGGCGCGACGGGCACGAGCTTCTTCTGGGATCGGGCGATTGATCGCCGGATCGAGTTCCAGCCGAAGGGGCTGGACCGGGACATGGCATCGATCGACGCGACCCTCTCGCGCGACGGCCGGCGGTTCGCCTACAGCACGAGGGGGAACCCCGGCGGTCAATCCCCGATCCGGGTCGTCGAGGTCGCCACGGGGAAGGAACTGGCGACGTATCCCGGACGGCCGCTCCGCTATTGCGGCATCGAATTCCATCCGGACGGCCGCTCGCTCGTGATCGCCTCGGGCAACGCGATGAAGCGTTGGTACTTCGACCGGACCGGGCGGGACGCGGAGCCGCGCGCGGGGCACACGTCCGAGGCCTGGGCCGCGGCGTTCTCGCCCGACGGCGTCTACCTGGCGACCGGCAGCGACAACGTGGGCGAGCGCCGGACGGTCCGGATCTGGGACCACGCCCAGGCCAGGATGAGGTGGGACTGGAACGGCGGGCCCGGCACGATCGCGGCCCTGGCGTACTCGCCCGACGGCCGGCGACTCGCGACGGCCGGCCTCGAGATGTCGCGGAATCTCCAGATCTGGGTGCCGGCGAAGCGCCCCCGCAAGCTCGAGCTGGTCGGCCACACGAACAAGGTCCGGACAGTGGCCTTCTCGCCCGACGGCCGGCTGCTCGCCTCGGGCGGATCGGACCGGACCATCCGGCTGTGGGACCCGTCGGACGGCCATCCCCTCGCGACGCTCGAAGGCCACGGCGACAACGTCCGCGAGGTGGCCTTCTCGCCCGACGGCCGCATCCTCGGCTCGGCCTCGACCGACGCGACCGCGCGGTTCTGGGACGTGGCCACGCGGCGGACGATCTCAATCGTCCGCGGCCCGGAACCCTTTTCGGCGATCGCGTTCGCCCCCGACGGCACGGCGGCCGTGGCCGACGAGGCGGGGATCGTCCGCCTGATCGAGCCCGCGAGCGGCCGCGAGGTCTCCCGGATCCACAGCGAGGACCAGGAGGTCCGCGCGCTGGCGTTCTCGGCCGACGGCCGCACCCTGGCCGCCGCCGGCCTGGGCCGGGTGATCCGTCTGTGGGACCCGCTCACCGGCGAGGAACTGCTGACCCTCGAAGGTCACACCGGCCAGATCAACGACCTCGCCTTCTCCCCCGACGGACTCACCCTCGCCTCCGCCGGCCACGAGGGCGCCGTCCGCCTCTGGAATGGCAAGCCCCCCACACCCCGGCCCCGCTGACGGGCCCGGCGTCGAAGTCGGACGCACCCGATCCCGGCCCCACACGGCCCTGACCGATCACCGAATGATCCCGATCCCTTCGATCGTTCCAGGACCCCGGCGACTGGGGGCGGCGCACCCGTTGCGCGCCGATCCCGGGCCGGATGCGGCCGTCCCTTGCCTCCGCGTCCCCCCCAACGTCCCGACACCGAGGAAACGACCCCATGACCCCTCCCCCCCGCAACCGCCGCCCGTCCGCCGCCCCACGACCCCGACGCGCCCTGGCCCGGCCGGCGGTCGTCCCCCTGGAGGACCGGACGCTGCTGTCCACGGTCACCAAGATCGCCGATTTCCGGGCGTCCGGGGGCTCGGCCCCGGCCTCGATCACGCCCCTGGGCGGCTACGTCTTCTTCAGCGCGGATGACGGCACCACCGGCCGGGAACTCTGGCGGTATGACCCCGCCGGCCAGTCCGCGCGCCGGGTCCTCGACATCAACCCCGGCGCGGCCGGGTCGATCGACGCGGTCGACGAGCCGTTCACCACGCTCGGCGGCCAGCTCTACTTCGTCGCCGCCGACGCCTCGGGCGGCCGTGAACTCTGGCGGCACGACCCGTCGATCAACCTGACGACCCGGGTCGCCGACATCCGCCCCGGGGCGGCCGGGTCCGACGTCGACACCCTGTTCCCGATGGGGGGCAAGCTCTACTTCGCCGCCGACGACGGCACGAGCGGCAACGAACTGTGGCAATACAACCCGGTCACCGGCATCACCTCCAGGGTCGCCGACATCCGCGCCGGTGCCTCCGGCTCGTTCCCGACCGGGTTCGCGGAGCTCGGCGGTCAGCTCTACTTCGGCGCGTCCGACGGCCTCTCCGGCACCGAACTGTGGCGATACAACCCGACCACGGGCACGACGGGGTTGGTGGCGGATATCGCGCCGGCCTCGGCGGACTCGACGCCTACCCAACTCTTCGCGCTGGACGGCAAGCTGTATTTCAGCGCCGACGACGGCTTCTGGGGCCGCGAACTCTGGAAGTACGACCCGGCCACGTCGTCCGCCTCGCTCGTGTTCGACCTCAATGCCGGCGGGTCCTCGACGCCGCTCCAGTTCGTGAGCACCGGCAACCGGCTCTACTTCCGCGCCGACGACGGCACCTCCGGCCGGGAGATGTACGTTTACGAGCCCGCGACCAACTCCGTGGGAGGGATCGGCATTGGCGCGGGCTCGCTCTCGGCCTACGGCCTGGGCGACCAGGCCCCGGTCATCATCAACGGCAAGCTCTACTTCGCGGCCGACGACGGATCGGCCGGGAAGGAAATTTACCGGTTTGACCCGGCGACCCTGGCCGTCTCCAGCCTGGCCGACATCAACCTGGGCCCCAATGTCGGATCCAACCCCTCCGGACTCCGCGCCGTCGGCGGCCAGCTCTTCTTCACCGCCAACGAGGGGGCTTTCGGCTTCGAGCTGTACCGATATGATCCCGCGACCGGCACGCTGTCGCTCGACGCCGACATCAACCCCGGCGGCAGCTCCGGCCCGCACGGCTTCGCCGAGCTCAACGGCGTGGTCTACTTCGCCGCCAACGACGGCACCTCCGGCGAAGAGTTCTGGGCCGACGACCCGCGCCCCGCGCCTGTGGTCAGCGTCGCCGGCTCGACAGTCACAGAGGGTCAGCAGGCCCTGGTCACCGTCACCCTCTCGCGGCCCAGCATCGCCGACACCACAGTCACCATCCGCACCGTCAACAGCTCTGCGACCTCGGGCACGGATTTCAACGGCTTCAGCCTCGGTTTCCCGATCCTGATCCCCGCCGGTTCCACGACCGGATCGCGGTCCATCAATACCATCGACGACACCTCGCCCGAGCCGGCCGAGACCTTCAGCGTTAACATCTCTTCCGCCCCCGGGCTGACCATCGGCAACGGCACGACGACGGTCACGATCCTCGACAACGACGCCCCCGTGGCCAACTTCACGCTGGCCGCTCAGACGGTAAGCGAGTCGGTCGGTCACCTCAGCGTCGGGGTCATCCTCGACCGGCCCGCGCCCTCGGACCTGTCCATCCCCGTCAGCTTCGGGAGCTTCGGCGCACCCGGCCAGCCGGCCGACCTGACCCTCGACTCGACGACCGTCTTCATCCCCGCCGGCTCGACCACGGGCACCCTGGGCATCACCATCATCAACGATTCCCTCGACGAGATCACCGAGTCGCGGACTATCCTCCTCGTCGCCATCGGCCAGGTCGCAGTCGGCAATCAGAATGCGTTCACCCTGAGCATCCTCGACGACGACCCACCGCCGACCGTCGCGTTCGCCACTTCCATGAGCACCTTGCCCGAGGGTTCCCCTACGTTTCTTGTGACCGCGAGGCTCTCCGAAGTCTCCGGGGCTGACGTCCTCGTCCCGGTCTCCTACTCAGGCTCGGCCTCACGGGGCAACGACTACACGGCGTTCCCCTCCGGCCTCCGTCCCGACGGAGCGATCCTGATCCCGGCCGGTCAGCTCTCCGGCAACATCGCGATCACGATCATCGACGACACCGCGCCCGAGGCGACCGAGTCGGTCTTCATCGCGATGGGTACGCCCGTCAACGCCCTGCCATCCGCCGCCGTGGGGGCCTCGCTCGGCTTCGCCCTGACCATCCCCGCCAACGACGCACCGACCGCCACGTTCGCGAGCTCGTCCTTCACCCTGGGCGAGGGGTCCTCGGCCTCACTGGTCGTCCGGCTCTCCGAGGCCTCGCCGCTCGACATCACGATCCCGCTGATCCCCGGCGGGCCGGCCGGCTATCCCTCGGACTTCCAGCTCTCGGCCACGTCCATCGTCATCCCCCATGGCCAGCTCACCGGCAGCGTCCTCATCACCGCGACGAACGACGCGGTCGCCGAACCTCAGGAGACCTTCACGGTCCGGATGGGCACCCTCATCAATGCCCAGCCCGGCGCGACGCCCCAGTTCACCGGGGCGATCCACGCCAACGACCTGCCCACGATCTCCTTCGATACCGCGATCAGCAAAGTCTGGGAGGACACCGGTACGGGCGACACGATCCTGACCATCAGCGCCAGCCTCAGCAACCCGTCGAGCACGCCCATCAGCGTCCCCATCACGGTCGTCGGGGCGGGGGGGCTCCCGGGGCCCACGACCACGGCCGACTACGCCTTCAGCGACGCGGTCTTCGACTTCCCCGGCGACTCCACGAGCCGGACGGCCACCGTCCGGCTCGCCATCAAGAAAGACGCGATCAACGAGCCCACGGAGAATTTCACGATCAAGTTCTTTGCCTTGCCGGGCCTGGTCAACCTGTCGGCGAGCCAGGGTTCCCACACAATCTCGATCTACGACAACGACCCGCTCGTGTCGCTCCGCTCGTACTACCCGACGCAGCAGGACCTGGCGAGCCTTCAGCAGCAAATTCTGTACAATTTTTTCGCCTTTCCCGGTCAGCAGGTGGACTTCGAGACGACGCAACGCGTCGACGTGGGCGAGGGCCGGGGCACGTTCTCGCAGGGGATCTACCTCTCCGCCCCGTCGAACTTGCCCGTGACCGTGCCGATCGCCTACGCCGGCAAGGCGACCAAGGGGACCGACTACAACGGCCCGGCCACCGTCACCATCCCCGCCGGCCAGGCCGGCAGCACGCTCGACCTGTCGATCCTCCAGAACGCCGTCATCGAGGATTCTCAGAGCTTCACGGCGACGATCGGGGCCCCCCGCGCGGGCGACAACTTTATCAAGACATCCAATCCCACACAGCTTCTGGTCAACATCGCCGACGATGATGTCGCCAATGTGAACTTCTCGGCCACGTCCAAGAGCGTCGGCGAGGCCGCCGGGACCGTGTCGGTCACCGTCTCGCTCTCGGCGAGGACCGAGATCCCGATCACCATTCCGATCACCATCACCGGCACGGCGACGATCGGGTCCGACTACGTCCTCAGCAGCCCGGCCCTGTCGAGCGGCAAGAAGTTCAACCTCACGATCCCCGCGAACCCCACGGGAACCCCGTCGGCCACCGTCTCGATCCGGGTCCTGAACGACACGGTCTGGAACGAACCGGCGATCGAGACCGTGACCCTGACCCTCGGGTCGGGGACCGACGTGACGCCCGGCTCCCGGAAGGCGTACACCCTCTCCATCACCAACGACGACGCGCAGCCGGTTTCGCGCCCCGCGGCCACGGCGGGCACGGTCGCCATCGACACCGGCGGCACGGGTACGATCCTCGCGAATCCGGGTTCGTATTCGCCGACGACCCTGATCCTCAATGACCCCGTGACTTACTACCCCGCCGGGACGATCGCCCTCTCTCTCGGGGCGGGGGGCTACGTCGATGGCGGGTTCGCCTTCTTCGACGCCAACACGAATGGTGTCTTCGACTTCCTCGACCTCGACGGCGACGGCGTGCAGGGGCCCGGCGAGCCCTCCGACGTCGGCGCGACCACCCGGCCCGACGGCCGCTTCGCGATCCTCATCTCCGAGGAGTTCGACCGCGACGGCGACGGCCGGGTCAGCCCCGACGAGGGGCAGATGGTCCTGATCGGCGGCACGGACCGGGCCACCGGAACGGCGCTCAACGGCCGGCTGATCGCGCCCGCCGGCAGTTATGTCGTCAGCCCGTTCACGACGATGATGGCCTCGCTGGTCTCCGACCAAGGGATGACTCTCGACCAGGCCGCCGACCGCGTGAAGGAGGCCCTCGGACTGCCCGAGGGGGCCGAACTCCTGCGCACCGACCCGATCGCCGACGCCCAGGCCGGCGGCCCGATCGGCCAGGCGATCTTCGCGGCCGACTCCAAGTTGATGGACTCCGTGCGGCAGGTTCAGGGGCTCATCGCAGGGGCGTCCCCGGTGGCCCCGACGGCATTCCTCCAGTCCGCCATCTACGCCGACCTCGCAGCCAAGATCGCCGAGGCCGGCTCGACCCTCGACCTCGCCACCCCCGGCGTCGTCGAGTCGGTCATCCAGGGCGCGTCGTTCCGCACCGGCACCCCGCTCGACCCGGCCGCGATCCAGGGCGCCGCCGAGGTCATCGCCGCCGGCAACCGGCAGATCGACGCCGTCGCGACCACCGCCGGCGAGGCGTTCCTCGACGCGATGTCCCGCGCCCAGATCGTCGCCCAGGGCGCGGTGGCCGCGAGGCTGGAGGACCTCGGCGCGGGCCGGGCCTCGGTCGCCGACGTGCTCGCCTCCGGCAGCGGCCAGGCGCTCGCCGACCAGATCGCCGCGACCGCCGCGAGCGAACTCGTGCCAAGCTCGATCTCGATCGCGAGCGTCCGCCGGGCCGAGACCGACTCCGGCGACGCGATCTTCGAGTTCGCCGTCACCCTCAATCGGCCCTCCGACCGCCCCATCAGCGTCCTCTACGAGTCGGCCGACCTGACCGCCATCGCCGGCGTCGACTACGCCGCCGCCTCCGGCCAGCTCGCCTGGGCCGCCGGCGACGCCTCCCAGAGAATCATCCAGGTTCTTGTGCGCGGCGATACGACGTTCGAGGGGGATGAGGAGTTCCTCCTCTCGATCTACCAGGCCGAGAACGCCGTGATCGCGCAGACGATGGCTGTCGGCTCGATTGCCGACGACGACCCGTTCTCCTACGCCGCGCCGGCGGGCGAGGGGGGCAACGACCTCGTGCTGACCGTCGACGGCGGTCACATCGGCCTGGAACGCAACGGCGAGGTGGTCTTCGATGGCATCCTGTCCTCGCCCGGCCCGATCACGATTGTCGGCGCGGACGGCGTCGCCAACACCCTGACGGTCAACGTCCTCGACGCCGGCGCGGCGGGTTTCCCCGGGATCGTTTTCCAGGGCGGCAATCTGGCGACGGACCGCCTGGACGTCGTCGAGGGCCTTGCTCGCCTCGTGGTGAACGCGCCCGGACTCGCCGGCACGGGAACCGTGACGGTCGACGGCCTGCCGATCACTTACTCCGGCGTCGAGGCCATCACGGACCTCGTCGCCTCAGGCGTCGATGGCGTGACCTCGGTCGCGCCGGAAGGCTCGGCCCTGTCCTTCCAGGCCCGGCCCGCCGACCCGGATGCATCTTCGCTGACGTATGCCTGGACATTGACGCGCAACGGCCAGAGTATCGCGACCGGCACGGGCCGCGACCTCTCCGTCGCGGCAGGCGACGACGGCGATTACTCCGTCACCCTCACGACCAAGAACACCCAGAACGGAGCGGTGGGCGTCGCCGTCCGGACGTTCCTGGTCACGAACGCCCCACCGACCGCGCGGCCCGACGTCATCTCAACGGATGAAGACCGCATCACGCGAATCGACGTCCTGGCCAATGACGACGACCCGGCGGACCCGCTGACGGTCGTCGGCGTGACCCAGGGGGCCCACGGCCAGGTCATCATCAACCCCGACGGCACGCTGACCTACACCCCGGCGGCGAACTATTCCGGTCCCGACAGCTTCGGCTACGTCATCGACGACGGCGAGGGAGGCCGGTCTTCGGCGACGGTCAGCTTGATCGTCGCGGCCGTCGCGGACCGGCCGGCCGTCACCGCCTCCACCGCCGGCGGTTCGGAGGGGGCGGCCTTCCCCGTGAACCTCTCGGCCGCCCCGGTCGACCTCGACGGGTCCGAGCAACTGGTTTCGATCCGCGTCTCGGGCGTGCCCGCCGGGGCCCGGTTCAATCGCGGCACCCTGGCCGGCACCGTCGGCGGCCTGGGCGTCTGGGACCTGAGCCCGGCCGATCTCGCGGGACTGACCCTGACGGTGCCCGACGGCCCGGCGTCGCTGACGCTGTCGGTGACGGTTGTAGCGAGGGAAGCCTCGAATGGGAGCACGGACGAAGACTCCACCCCCTTGACGTTCAACGTCGCCAACGTCGCCCCCAAGGCGACGCTCACCGGGCCGGCGTCGGGCACGCTCGCCGCGGTCGGCCAGGCGATCACATTCACCGCGACGTTCACCGACCCGGCGCTCGCGAACGACGCCTATGCCGCGAACTGGAAGTTCACCACCACCAATGCCTCGGGCCAGGTGGTGACGGTCACGCCCGGGAGCCTCTCGGTCACGGTCACCCCGCCGACGGCCTCCGCGCCGGGGACCATCACGGCCCGCGTCACCTTCTCCCAGGCCGGGGTCTATCGCGCCTCAATGGCCCTGACCGACGGCGACGGCGGTCAGGACGTCGCCAGCCAGATCCAGAACGATGCGCAATCGCCGGCGATGGTCGTCGTGTATGACCCCTCGGCGGGGTTCGTCACGGGCGGCGGCTGGCTCCATTCCCCGGCGGGGGCCTACCTCACCTCGCCCTCGACCTCGGGCAGCGCGCTGTTCGGGTTCGTTTCCAAATATTTGAAGGGATCGAATCAGCCCTCGGGCGCGACCGACTTCGCATTCGCGGCCGGCCGCTTCAACTTCCTCAGCTTGAGCTACGACTGGCTGGTCGTCTCGGGGGCGCAGGCGCAATATCGCGGCACCGGACTCTTCAACGCCTCGCCGGGCTACAGATTCGCCCTCACCGCCCTCGACGGCCGGCTCGCCGGGGACGGCGTCGACCGCATGCGGCTGAGGATCTGGAGCAACGCCGGCACGCTTGTCTACGACAATCAGCCGGGCGCGGCCGACGACGCCCGGCCGACCACGCCCATCTCCGGCGGCAGCATCGTCATCCACACCAACGGCCAGGCCATGCTCGCCGCGCCGGCGGCGGCCCCGCCCGGCCGGGCTCCCTCCCCGACGCTCGACCCCGTCGCCCTGGCCTCGGCGATCGAGCATGCGAGGGCCGACTGGATCGCCGTCCGGCCCGATGCAGCCACCCGCCTCGCGATCGAGCAGACTCGCGTCGAGGCCGCCTCCCTCTCCGGCGACCTGCTGGGCTCGAACGACCCCGCGCACCGGACGATCTGGATCGACGTTGACGGCGCCGGTCGGGGATGGGGCGGACCGGGCGGTTACGATCTCGAGACCGTGGTCGCCCACGAATTCGGCCACATCCTCGGGCTCGACCACGACGAGCCGGACTCCGGCAGGGTCATGGAGCCGGTCCTCGCGCCCGGGGAGCAGTTCATCCCCGCGCCGGCTTCGATCGCCCTCCTCACACCGCCGTCCGCCCTGGTCCCGCCGGCATCCGACGCCGTCGACGCGGTCTGGTTCGATTCCCGATCGGCAGTCCGCGGACTTGAGCCGCTCCTCGGGCTGCCCGATGAAGTCGTGCACGCGCTGGCCCTGGAGTGGCTGGCTCCGCGATCGCGGCGGTCGCGATCCATCGACCGGCGTTGAGGTCCGGCTCGCCTGCGTTGCAGAGAAATGACCATCCCCGGCCGGGCGACTCCCTTGTCGCCCGGCCGTAACGGCCACCACGAACGATCGAAATCGGGACGGAAATCGCAATCGAGGCGCGAAGTCGCTTCCGAGCCAGAACCCGCCGGAATCCTGACCGGACACCTGAAACCGATCGGGCATTCTTCGCACATCTAGCTCAAGGAGCCGGAAGGACCGGCTCCATTAGCCAGTTCGAATGCATGGCATCCCCCGACGGGCCAGTGCTCCGGGGAATCCGGCGGTCCACGTGCCGCGTCCGGAGCACATCGCCCCTTCCCGCGGCCATCCGGCGACGCCTCCCCGGAATCCTCGAATCCCCCCCATCTTCAGGATGTTCGAGATCATGCCAAAGCAGCAGCGCGGACCGATCGCCGTGGTCGGCATCGGATGCCGGTTCCCCGGCGCGGATGGCCCGGAGGAATTCTGGGGGCTCCTGCGTGAAGGTCGCGATGCCATCACCGAGGTCCCGGAGGATCGCTGGCTCCTGTCGTCGTACCATTCGGGCGACAGGGACGTCCCCGGGAAAATCTATACGAAGTATGGCGGCTTCGTGCGGTCGATGGACCGGTTCGACCCGCATTTCTTCGGGATCGCCCCGCGCGAGGCGGCGGTGATGGATCCGCAGCAGCGGATGCTCCTGGAGGTTTCCTGGGAGGCGTTCGAGGACGCGGGCTGGGTCGTCGACCATCTGGCCGGGTCCCGCACGGGCGTCTTCATCGGGATCTCCTCGCACGACTACAACGACATCCTCTCCCAGCCGTCCGAACGTGCCCCGAAGAATGCCTACATCGCGCTCGGCACGACGGCGAGCATCGCCGCCAACCGGCTCTCCTACGCGTTCGACCTCCGGGGTCCGAGCCTGTCCGTCGACACCGCCTGCTCGTCGTCGCTGGTGGCGCTCCACCTCGCCTGCCGGAGCCTCTGGTCGGGCGAGTCGGACCGGGCGCTCGTCGGCGGGGTCAACGCGATCCTCCGGCCCGAGACGACCATCAACTTCTGCTACGCGTCGATGCTCTCGCCCGACGGCCGCTGTCGCGCGTTCGACGCGAAGGCGAACGGTTATGTCCGGGCCGAAGGCGCGGGGGTCGTCCTCCTCAAGCCGCTCGACACGGCGATCCGGGACCGCGACCCGATCTATGCCGTGGTCCTCGGCACCGCGGTCAACCAGGACGGCCACTCCGACAGCATCGCCGTGCCCAACGGCCGGGCCCAGGAGCAGCTCCTGGCGGAGGCGTATCGCGAGGCCGGCATCGATCCGTCGGCGATCGAGTACCTTGAGGCCCATGGCACCGGGACGAGCGTCGGTGACCCGATCGAGGCGAACGCCGCCGGCGCGGTGCTCGGCCCGGGTCGCACGGACGGACGCGAATGCTGGATGGGATCGGTCAAGACCAACATCGGGCACCTGGAGCCGGCCTCGGGCGTGGCGGGCCTCATCAAGACCGTCCTGGCGATCCGGCACGGCCAGATCCCGCCGTCGATCCACTTCACCGAGCCGAACCCCGCGATCGACCTGGATCGTCTGCGGCTGCGGATTCCGACCCGGCTCGAAGAGTGGCCGGGGCAGGGCGGGCGACTGGCCGCGATCAACTCGTTCGGGTTCGGCGGGACCAACGCCCATGCCGTCCTGGCCGCCCCGCCGGCGCGGGCCTTACAGGGCACGCCGGGCGCGGCCGGATGGATCCTGCCCCTGTCGGCCCGGAGCGAGGAGGCCCTGCTGTCTCAGGCGAAGGCCTGGGCGGACTGGATCGAGGGCTCCGAGGCGTCTCTGGCGGACATCGCCCACACCGCGTCCGTCCGACGCGCCCAACACCCGCACCGGTTGGCGGTGCTCGGAGATGATCGCGCCGAACTCGGCCGTCGGCTCCGCGCGATCGCGTCGGGCGAGGCCCCCGAGGCGGCGATCGGACATCGGCCCTTCGGCGGCGCGCCCCGGCTCGCCTTCGTCTTCACGGGGATGGGGCCGCAGTGGTGGAAGATGGGGAGCGAGCTGCTGGACCGCGAGCCGGCCTTCCGCGCGGCCGTCGAGGAGGTCGACGGGCTGTTCCGGGCCATCTCCGGTTGGTCGATCCTCGGCGAACTTCTCGCGGAGGAATCCGCCTCGCGGATCCAGGAGGCGGCCGTCGCGCAGCCGGCCATCTTCGCGATCCAGGCGGGCCTGACGGCGCTCTGGAGGTCGTGGGGCGTGACGCCCGAGGCGGTCGTAGGGCACAGCGTGGGCGAGGCCGCCGCGGCCCTCGCCGCCGGGGCGCTCGGCCTCCGGGACGCTGTCGCGGTCATCTATCACCGCAGCCGCCTCCAGGACCGCACCCGGGGCACGGGGACCATGCTCGCCGTCGGGCTCCCGGCCGATGAACTCGCCCCGCTCCTCCGGGAATTCGAAGGGCAGGCCGCGATCGCCGCGTTCAACGGCCCGCGCTCGGTGACCCTCTCGGGGACCGACGCGGCCATCGACGCGATCGCCGACCGACTCGGTGCCACCGATGCGTTCGTCCGGAAGCTGAAGGTCGACGTCCCCTATCACGGCCCGGGGATGGCCCCCCTGCGCGGCGAGTTGATCGACTCGCTGGCACACCTGGATCCGAGGAGGCCGGGCCTGCCCCTGGCCTCGACCGTCACAGGCGCCCTCGTCGAGGACGCGAGCCTGGACGCCTCCTACTGGTGGAGGAACGTCCGCGAGCCGGTCGCCTTCGCCGGGGCGGTCTCGACGCTGCTGGCCTCCGGGATCGAGCTCTTTCTGGAGATCGGCCCGCATCCCGTGCTGGGGGCGTTCGTCTCGGAGGTCGCTGCGGAGCATGGCAAGACCGCCACGCCGCTCGCCTCGCTGCGGCGAGGGGAGCCGGAGCGGCTCGGCCTGCTCGGCACGCTCGGGCGGCTCTACGTCTCGGGTCGGCCGGTGGACTGGTCCGGGCTCTACCCCTCGGGCGAGGTCGTGCCGCTGCCCCGCTATCCGTGGCAGCGCGAGTATCACTGGAGGGAGTCCGAGGAGGCGCGACAGGTCCGACTCGGGCTGGTCTCCGCGACCGGCGGGGGCGTGATCGGCCCGAGGTCGCACGCCCTGCTCGGCAGCCGCCTGGAGACCGCGCACGGGGATCGGATCTGGCATTCGACGCTCGACCTCGGGCAGGAGCATCGATGGCTGGGCGACCACCGCGTCCAGGGGACCGTCGTCTTCCCCGCCGCGGCCTACGTCGAGATGGCGGCGGCGACACTCTCGGCCGAGCCGAGTCGGTGCCGACGCATCGATGAGATTGAATTCCACAAGCCCCTCTTCCTGTCGCCATCGGGCCGTCGGGATCTGCAACTCATCTCGGACGAGGGGCAGGGGGCGTTCGAGATCCACGGCCGAGAGGCCGACGGCACCTGGACGCTCCATGCTTCGGGTGTCTGCCGCGCCACCGGCGAACGGGCCGAGCCGGTCGGGCTCGCTGCCATCCAGGAACGGTGTCATGAGCATATCGCGTCCAGCGACTGGTATCGCGACTTCGAGGCGGCGGGCCTGGAATACGGCCCGGACTTCCGGGGCGTCGAAGAGGTCTGGCGCGGTGAGGGCGAGGCGCTCGGGCGGATCCGCGTCCCCGGCGATCTGCGCGGCCAGATCCTCCACCCGGGGGTGCTCGACTCCTGCTTCCAGGTGATCCGGGGGGCCATCGGCGGCCGGGGCGGCCTGTATCTCCCCCAGAGGATCGAGGGCGTGAGCGTCTTCCGCCCGGTCGATCCCGCCGTGTCGGAGTCGCTCTGGTGCCACGCAAGGCTGGTCCACGCCGCACGCGGCGAGATCCGGGCCGACCTGTCGATCTGCGAGCGCTCGGGGCAGCCGGTCGCGATCGTCCGCGGCCTCACGTGCCTGGCGATGGCCGGATCCGACTCGGATGCGCCGGCGCTCGATGACTTGCTGTTCGGCTATCGATGGACGGAGTCAGAATCGATCGAAGCCCGGTCAGAGGTCGCCGGCCGCTGGCTGGTCTTCGCCGAGGAGGAGGGCCCCGGCGAGTCGATCGGCGAGGAACTCCGGAGCCGGGGCGCGGAGGTGGTCGTCGTCACCGCAGGCGAATCCTCCGAGCGGCCCTCGCCGGGGCGGGTTGCGGTCCGTCCGGGCGTCCGGGAGGACCTGGACCGGCTCCTTGAGGGGTTCCCCGACGCCTCGGGCGTCGTGTTCGCGTGGGGGGCTGGGCCGTCGGACGAGCGGGAGATTTCGTACCGGATCGGGCGGACGACCTCGTCGGCGCTGTCTCTGGTCCAGGCCCTCGCGGAGCTGCGGGAGCCCCCGCGCCTCTGGCTGGTCACGCGAGGGAGCCAGTCCGCGTCGGGGACGAGCCCCGACGTCGCCCTGGCCCCGCTCTGGGGGCTGGGCCGGGTGGTGACGTCCGAGCACCCTGCGCTCGTATGTCGGCGCGTCGATCTTTCGACCGAACCGGGATGCGAGGAGATCCGCTCGCTCCTGGACGAAATCGGCCTGGACGGGCCGGAGGACGAGATCGCGCTGCGGGGGCGCCGGCGATTCGTCCACCGGTTCCGGGCCCTCACGGCGGCGGACCTGCATCAGGGGACGCCCCGGCCTCACCGCCTGGAACTCGGCACGCCGGGGCTGGTCGACACCCTGGCCCTTCGTTCCGCCTCGCGTCGTTCCCCGGGCCCGGGGCAGGTCGAGATCGAGGTCCGGGCGGCGGGCCTGAATTTCAAGGACGTGGCGAAGGTCCTCGGCCTGCTCTCGCCCCGAACGCTGGAGGGGACCTGGTCCGGCCGCGAACTCGGGCTCGAATGCTCCGGGGTCGTGACGGCGCTCGGCGAGGGGGTGTCCGGGTTCGCGGTCGGAGATGACGTCGTCGCCCTGACGCCCGGCTGCTTCGGCTCCCACGCGATCGCGGAGGCGGGCTTCACGACGGCGATGCCGGGGACCTCGTTCCTCGACGCGGCCGGATTGCCGGTCGCTTACATGACGGCCCATCACGCGCTCCGGAAGCTGGCCGGCATCCGCCGCGATGAGCGCGTCCTGATCCACGCGGCGGCCGGCGGGGTCGGTCTGGCGGCCGTCCGGATCGCGCTCCTGGCGGGGGCCGAGGTCTTCGCGACGGCCGGCAGCCCCGCCAAGCGGGAGTATCTGCGAGCGCTCGGCGTCCCCCACGTCTTCGACTCCCGCTCGCTGTCCTTCGCCGAGGAGATCCTGGATGCGACCGGCGGCCAGGGGATCGACGTCGTCCTCAATTCGCTCACCGGCGCGGCCATCCCGAGGAGTGTCGGGCTGCTGCGCACGGGCGGGCGATTCATCGAAATCGGCAAGCGCGACATCGAACGCAACGCGAGGCTGGGGTTGCGGCCGTTCCAGCGCCACATCGCCTTCTTCGCGGTCGACCTCGACCGGCTCTGGCTGACCCGGCCCGAATTGACGGCGTCGATCTTCGCCGAGGTCATCGGCCTGGTCCGCGACGGTCATCTGCCCCCGCTCCCCGTCGAGCGGTTCCCGGCCTCCTCGGCGGCCGAGGCCTTCCGGCACATGATGAAGGCCCGGCACACCGGCAAGGTCGTTCTGGATTTCCAGGACCCCGCGATCGTGGTCGGTCCCTCGGCCGTATCCACGATCGCCTTCCGGCCCGATGCGACGTACCTCATCACCGGCGGGCTCGGGGGCTTCGGCCTGGCGACCGCCCGCTGGCTGGTGGAACGCGGAGCGCGTCACCTGGCCCTGCTCGGACGCTCGGGCGCGACCTCGGCCGAGGCGATCGAGACGCTCGAATGGTTTGGACGGGCGTCGGTGGATGTTGCCGTGATCCGGGCGGATGTCGCGTCCGTGTCGGGCCTCGCCGAGGCGCTCGACCTGGTCCGCCGGACGATGCCGCCCATCCGAGGGGTCTTCCACGCGGCGACGGTGTTCGATGACGGCGTGATCCGCCATCAGACTCCGGCCCGCTTCGAGAAGGTCCTCGGCCCCAAGGCGATCGGGGCGTGGAACCTCCACGCGGCGACGCTCGACGATCCGCTGGACCACTTCGTCCTCTACTCGTCCGTGGCGGCCCTCATCGGCAATCGCGGGCAGTCGAACTATGTTGCTGCCAACATGTTCCTCGACTCCCTCGCCGAGTACCGCAGGGGCCTGGGGCGGCCCGCGCTCTCGGTGAACTGGACGGCGATCGAGGATGCCGGCTACGTCTCGCGGAATGCGACGGTCCGCGACCACCTGCACAGGCTCGGCCTGAAGCCGCTGCCGAGCGATCTCCTGCTGCATGCCCTCGGGGAACTGCTCCAGGCCGGCGTCGATCGCGCGGCCGTGGCGCACCTGGACCCCGCGCGATGGGCGGCGGCCGACGCCACCGCGAGGCTCCCGCGCTTCGGCGAGGTGGTCGACCGCTGCTTCGGGCAATCGGATGACGATGCGTCGACGACTCCGACCGAGCGGATCAAGGGCGGGACGCGCGAGGAACGCCTGGCCGTGATCCGCGGGATCCTCACGACCTGCGCGGCGGCCGTGCTGGAGCTGACGCCGGAGCGCATCGAGGTCGACCGGCCGCTGACGAGCTTCGGGCTCGACTCGCTCATGGCCGTCGAGCTGAACGTCCGGCTCCGCCGCGAGCTGGGCGTCGAGATCCCGACCATGGCCTTCCTGCGGGGCGAGACCCTCGCCAATCTGGCCCTCGACATCGCCTCGACGTTCGAGCCGTCCGCGTCGCCGGCCGAGGACCAGGCCGGCCGCCCCTCGCCCGCGCCCGGACGCGACTGGGACCGCGAGATCCGGCTCGACCCCTCCATCGTCCCTCGGCCCGACACCGATGGCGTCGCCGTCCAGCCCCGGATCGCGCTCCTGACCGGGGCCACGGGATTCCTCGGGGCCTTCCTCCTCCGCGACCTCATCGAGACCACCGACCTGACGCTGGCCTGCATCGTCCGCGCCCGGTCGAACTCGGAGGGGCATTTGCGGATCCGACAGGCGCTGGAACGCTATCAACTGTGGAAGGATGAGTACGCCGATCGGTTCGAGGCCGTCGCCGGGGACATCGCCTCCCCGGGCCTGGGCCTGGCCCCGAGGGCCTGGCAGCGGCTGGCGCACGAGGTCGACGTCATTTACCATAACGGCGCGAGGCTCAACCTCTTCCAGCCCTACGAGGCGTTGCGGCCCGACAACGTGGCCGGGACCGAGACGCTGCTCCGGCTCGCCTGCGAGGCCAGGCGCAAGCCCTTCCACTACGTCTCCTCCCTCGGCGTCTTCGACTTCCCCGACCCCGCCAATCCGCTCTCGTTCGACGAGCGAGACGCGCCGTTCGACATCGGCCGACTCCGCTTCGGCTACACCCAGAGCAAGGCCGTCGCGGAGTGCCTGGTGCATGAGGCCGGGCGTCGCGGCCTGGAGACGACGATCTACCGCCCGGGGCTGGTGAACGCGTGCAGCGAGTCGGGCGTTTACACGATCGACGACTTCCCCGCCAAGCTGATCAAGTCGTGGCTCAACCTCGGCGTCGCCCCGGAGCCGGATCGCGACCTGCTGCTCACGCCGGTCAACTTCGTCAGCCGGGCGATCGTCGGGCTGTCGCTCGATCCGGGATCCGCCGGTCGGACCTACCACCTCGTCAATCCCGCCCGGACCCCGATGGCCAGTCTCCAGGAAATGATCCGGGATTGCGGCTATCCCCTCGCCTCGCTGCCGTTCGCCGACTGGCGGGAGCAGGTCGCGGCGCACGCGGCGAGGACCCGAGACGAGGCGCTCGCCGCCGTCCTGTCGTTCTCCGGGGCCGGCATCGAGGGCCTGCCGCTCTGGCCCCAGCCCAACATCGCATTCGACGCGTCGGAGACCGCCGGGGCCCTCGCCGACCTCGGGCTCGAATGCCCGCCGATCGACGGCAATGTCGTTCGCATTTGCATCGAATACTTCGGGTCGGTCGGCTTCGTGCAGGTCCCGGTCTGATGGCTCCGCGCCGGTCGCGGCGGGCCGACCTGGACTGGGTCGCGCTCCGGATGCTCATGGGCGACGGCAGGAAATTCGTCGCCCTCGTCTTCGGCGTCTCATTCGCGACCACCATGATGGCCCATCAGCTCGCGGTCTTCCGGGGGGTGATGGAACGGACGGTGAGCTTCATCCGGAATGTTCACCCGTCGGTCGTCTGGGTGATGAATGCCGGTGCCCCCTATGTGGACGAGGTCCGTCCGCTCCCGAGGAACGCCTTGTATCGGGTGCGTGGGGTCCCTGGCGTCGGTTGGGCGGCCCCGATCCTCAAGCTGGAGGCCCTGCTGCGGACGGAGTCGGGGAGCTATCGTCGGGTGATCCTGGTCGGCCTCGACGACGCGACGATGGCGGGGTGTCCCGCATTCCTGCACGGCTCGGCCGATCAGTTGCGCCGGCCCGACGCGGTCGCGGTGGACGAGGCCGGCTACGCCTATCTCTGGCCCGGGGAGCCCATCCGACTCGGCCGGGAGGTGCACCTGAACGACCGGACCGCGCGCCTGGTCGGGGTCTGCCGGGTCGCGCCGCCGTTCTTGACAATGCCCGTCATCTACACGCGGATCTCGGTCGCCAGGTCGGCGGTCGCCCCCGACGGCCACACTTGCACATTTGTCCTCGTCGGCCCGGACGCGGGCACTGCCCCGGACGTCCTGGCCGATCGGATCCGCCGCCAGACGGGCTATCAGGCCCGCTCGGCCGCCGCGTTCGAGCGGCAGACCATGCTGTTCTACCTCTGGAACACCGGGATCCCCTTGAATTTCGCGATCGTTGTCGCCCTCGGGTTCACGGTCGGGCTGGCGATCGTCGGCCAGACGTTTTACCTGTTCACCCTGGTGAACCTGAACCAGTTCGGGATGCTCAAGGCGATGGGCGCGACGAGCCACAGGCTCGTCCGGATGGTCGTCGTCCAGGCGATGAGCGTCGGCGTCCTGGGCTACGGCATCGGACTCGGGGGCGCCGCCACTGTCATCAGGGTTTCCACAAATGCTCCGCATCTCGCCGGTTACGAACTCGATGTGTCCGTTTGCCTGTCGGTCGCGTTCCTGGTCATGTCGATCGTCACAATAACGGCGATCCTGAGCAGTTTCCCGATCATCCGGCTGGAACCCGGCATCCTTTTTCGCAACTGATTCCATCGTGGACGTGGACGAGCAAGGTTCGGGGGCGATCAGGATGGGCTTCCTTGGATGAAGATGGTCCGATCAAGCAACGGGGCAGCGGCCGTCAGGAGATTCTCAGTCCCTACCCAGTCCGCCTGGCGGCGACGGCGATCAGGCGGCAAGTATGATGTCACGTCGATTCCCACGTCTGATGTCACATCATTCGTAACGCAGGGCGACGATGGGGTCGGAGCGCGAGCCCTTCCATGCCGGATAGAAGCCGAAGGCGATGCCGACCCCGGCCGAGACCGCGACGGCCGTCACGATCGTGCCCGCCGAGGCCTGCGTCGGCCAGCTGATCAGCCAGCGAACCAGCATCGAGGCGCCCCGGCCCAACGCGATGCCCGTGGCGCCGCCCACCAGGCAGAGCACCACCGATTCCACGAGGAACTGCTTGAGGATGTGGTGGGCCCTCGCCCCGACGGCCATCCGCAGGCCGATCTCGCGGGTCCGCTCGGTGACCGACACCAGCATGATGTTCATGATCCCCACGCCGCCGACGATCAGCGAGATCATCGCCACCACCAGGAGCAGCATGCTGATCGACTGCGTCGTGGCCGAGAGCATGTTCATCATCTCGGTCATGTTCCGGACGTCGAAGTCGTCCTCGGCCCCGTCGCGGATCCGGTGCCGCTCGCGCAGCAGGGCCGTCATCTCCTCGATGGTCGGGGGGATCTTCTCCTCCGACGCGACTTTCACCAGGATCTGATCGACGTTGGTGAACCGCACCGGCTGCGGATAGTTGGCGACCTGGCTCGACGACCGCGTCGGGTACTTCGCGGTCGGGGAGGGGTAGAGGTTGCTGAGGGTGTTCACCGAGCCGCCGCCCGAGGAGCTGCTGCTCTGGTTGGTGTTGGTGTAGGTCGTGCCGCTGACGCGATACTTGATCGTGGTCCAGGGCGCCAGGACGACGTTGTCCTGGTCCATGCCGATCATGTTCGCCCCCTTGCGGCCGAGCACGCCCACGACGCGGAACGAGACGTTGCTGATCCGCACCTCCTTGCCCACGGGGTCGGCGTCGGGGAAGAGTTCGCGCCGGACTGTGGTCCCCAGCACGCAGACGCGGTTGCCGTTCCGGACGTCCGGTTCGGTGAACATCTCGCCGGCGGCCATGTCCTGCCAGTCCCGCACGACGAGGTAGGCCGGGGTCGTGCCGTAGATCTGATCGGGGACGCAGTTGCGGCCCCCGTGGACGACCTGCGAACGGGCCCGGACCACCGGCGCCACCGCACTGACGGCGGTGCACTGGCGGGCGATCTCGGCGGCGTCGTCGGGCGTGAGGGTCACCGAGGTGCTCGTCCCCTGGCTCACGCCGCCGGTGCTGGTCGAGCCGGAGAAGACCATCACCGTGTTCGCACCCATGCTGGCGATGCCCTTCTGGACGACCGCCTTCGACCCCTCACCGATCTCGGTCATCGCGATGACCGCCGCCACGGCGATGATCACGCCCAGGGCCGACAGGCTCGACCGCATCTTGTTGCGCCGCAGCGCCCCCAGCGCCGTCCGCCAGCTCGCCGGCACCAGGCCAAGGAGGCGGAGTCGCCGCCGGGGCGTCGCCTCGTCGCCGTGGAAGCGGCCGAGGCCCTCCTCCGGTGCAGGAACGACCTCCTGCGAGGGCCTCATGATGCCGTCGTGGGCCTCCTCCGACGGTCCGGGGCCGTGGGACGACGCCTCGTCGCCGACGATCTTGCCGTCCACCATGCGGATGGTCCGGTGGGCATAGGCGGCGACCTTCGGGTCGTGGGTCACGAGCACGACCGTGATCCCGGAGGCGTTGAGCCCCTGGAACATCCGCAGGATCTCGACGCTGGTCCGCGAGTCGAGGTTGCCCGTCGGCTCGTCGGCGAGGAGCAGCGCGGGGCGATTGACCAGGGCGCGGGCGATCGCCACTCGCTGCTGCTGGCCGCCGGACATCTGGGACGGCTCGTGCCGGGCCCGGGCTCCCAGGCCGACGCGCTCCAGGAGCCGCACCGCCCGGCGGTCGGCCTCGTCGGCGGGGGGCCGGACCGGGGCGTAGTCCAGCGGCAGCGTCACGTTCTGGACCGCCGTGGCCCTGGCCAGGAGGTTGAAGTTCTGGAAGACGAAGCCGATCTTCTCCGAGCGCACCAGGGCCCGCTGGTCGGGGCCCAGCCGGCTCATCTCCTCCCCGTCGAGCCGGTAGCTCCCCGAGGTCGGCCGGTCGAGACAGCCGAGGATGTTCATGAGCGTGGTCTTGCCCGAGCCCGACGCGCCCATCAGGACGATCATCTCGCCCCGATGGATCGTCAGGGACACGCCGCGGAGCACCGGGACGTCCACCTCGCCGACGCGGTAGGTCTTGTGGAGGTCCTCGATCCGGATCAGTTCCATTTCGGTCGCCCCGTTCGAGGTCAGAAGGGCCCGGAGCCCGGAGGCGGCTTGGGCGGGTTGGGGAGGAACGGATTCTTCTCGCCGCCGTCACCCGGGGCGTCGCCGGAGGCCCCGTCGCGCGGGGCCCCGGGCCCGTCCTCGCCGATGACCACCGCGAGGCCCGCCTCGATGGCGCCCGAGACCTCGGTCGCGGTCCCGTCGCCGGTCCCGACCTCCACCTCGATCGGGCGCACCAGGGACGGCCCGGACGGCACCCACAGGACGCCTCTCCCGGGCGCCGCGGCGAATCCGGCCTTCGCCGCCGGGGCGACCCGATCGGCCTTCGGCTTCCAACGCAAGGCGGCGTTGGGCACCAGCAGGACACCGGCCCGCTTCTCGACCTCGAACTGCACGCTCGTGGTCAAGTACGGCAGGAGCTTGCCGCCGGCGTTGTCGGCCGTCACGACGACCGTGTACGTCACGATGTTCTGGGTCATGGTGGCGTTCAGGCGGATCTGGCTGACCTTGCCCCGGAACACCCGGCCCGGGAAGGTGTCCACGGTGAACGTCGCGGGCATGTCCTGATGGATCCGCCCGATGTCGGCCTCGTTCACCGAGGCCCAGACCTGCATCCGCGTCAGGTCCTTGGCGATGAGGAAGAGGCTGGGCGCGTTGAGGCTGGCGACCACCGTCTGGCCGACGTTGACGCGGCGATCGACGATGACGCCCCGCACCGGCGACTTGATGGTCGTGTAGCCGAGGTTGATCTTGGCCGTGTTGAGCACCGCCTCGTTCTGCTTGATGGTCGCGCGGCAGATGGCGACGTTCGCCCTGGCGGCCAGGGCATTGGACTTCGCGGTGTCGTATTCGGTCGGCGAGACCGCGTTCCTCTGCCGCAGGCTCTGGGCCCGCTTCCACTCCTGGTCCGCGAGCATGTCCTTGGCCTCGGCCTGGGCCAGGTCGGCCCGGGAGCGTTCGAGCGTCGCCTCCGCCTGGGCGAGCGCGGCCTCGTAGAGGGTGGGGTCGATCCGGGCCAGGACGGTCCCCTTCTCGACGGCCGAGCCGTAATCGATCGCCCTGGCCTGGTCGCGGGGATCCTTGCCGAATTCGAGGATGGAGCCCATCACCTGGGCGCCGACGTCGACGACCTCCTCGGGCTCCAGCGTCCCGGTGGCGCCGATGGAGGAGAGCAGGTCGCCCCGTCGGACCTCCGCCGTGCGGAAGGTCACGGGCGGCGCCGGCGAGTGTCGCCCCACGTAATACGTTGCCCCCGCGGCGAACCCGACGAGGGCGAGGAGGACGAACGCAACTCTCATGGTATGGCCTCGCCGCCTTCGCGGCCCTCGGACCGATGGGATGGATACGGCCCCGATCACGGGTGCCGCGACGAACCGGCGTCGGCCCGCTCGCCGTAACGCTGGAGCATCCGCTGCCAGGACAGCTCGTCGGCCCGCTCGCGCAGGCCCTTCGAGACCCGGAATGAGATGAGCAGCACGGCGGTGAGGGCGGGCCCGCCGGCCATGACGCCCTGGCCGGTGGCGACGAGGTAGGCCGCCGCCCCGCCCGCGATCAGGGCCACGAACATCGAGGCCGGCCCGGCGAAGGTCGGCACCAGCAGGGCCATGCCGCCCGCCGCATGGGAGGCGCCCAGGAGCAGCCGCAGTCCCGTCCCGACGCCCATCCGCGCGAGATCCTCGGCCGCGTGCGGGTCGAGCACGAGCGAGGAGCCGAAGGAGAGCAGGACGGCCGCCAGGGCCGGGCTGACCACGGCCAGGGCGAGCTTCGCGGCCCGACGTCGGGTGATTGCCCCGTGGGATGCGGTCATCGGAAGGACTCCGGGTGAAGTGGCAGATCCGGTCATGTCAGTTGCATCGCCCTCCGGGTGAGGGCGCAGGACTCCGGGGCCCCGCGGAGGGGGCTTGCAGTTACCATCGGTCCCCGATGACGACCTCGACGACGGCGGTGCGAGGCGCCGGCGAGCGGTCCGCCCCACCCCGCGACGCATCAATGCCGGGCTGGGGGCTTCTTCCCGGCCCGTTTCGGGCCGCGGGGCGGCTCCGAAGGCTTGCCCGAGAGGTAGCAGGCGAGCATGTCCTTGAGGACACGGATCGCACGGTCGGGGTCGAAGGAGGCGGGATCGACGTTCCGCTGCGTGATCAATCCGTTGATCGCCCCCAGGGTGACTGCCGCGATCGCCCGCAGCTCGTCGGCGTCGTGTCCCCCCTCGGCCGCGCGGCCGGCGAGGTCGGAGGCGATGTCGCGTCGCATCGCTTCGTACTCGGCCGCGAGCCGGGCGCGGAAGTCCTCGCGGTGCGACATCTGGGCGAGGAAGGTGTATTGCAGGCAATCCATCGGGTCGTCCCGGGGCTTCTCGGTCAGGATGAACCCGACCGCCGCCTCGAAACGATCCCACCCGGGGCCCACGCCGAGGTGCCCGGCCATCGCCTCGGCCTTCATCTGGGCGACCGTCGCGTCGAACACCGCGAGGATCAGGTCCTCCTTGGAGCGGAAGTGATACGTGAGCACGCCGCGGCTGACCCCGGCCTCCTGCTCGATCTCCGAGAACGAGGCGCCCTGGATCCCCTTGCGGGCGATCACCCGGCGCGCCGCCTCCACGATCTGCATCCTGCGGATCGCCCCGACATCGACCCGCTCGCTCATGGCGACCACCTCTGATTAGACTGCCCGGTCTGATTCTAGACCGATCGTTCTACTCGGACAAGTGGTGCTCCGGGAAATCCGTGCGAATGAGACCGCGTCCTTCGATGGGGACTCGGCGGTTGCGATGCGAGTGCCGTCGCCAACGAGGGGCATGAGGACCTGGCGGCGATGGAGGCGGTCCTGGTCGAGCGGTGCCGGTGGCTGATCGACCACCCCGGGGAAGACCGGGGCGCAGTCGGCTTCCGATGGGCCGCCGCCCTCAATGGTTAGTGATCAAGGCGATTCGGTATCATTCGTAGCGCAGCGCCTCGATAGGGTCGAGCCTTGACGCTTTCCAGGCGGGGTAGTAGCCGAAGAGGACGCCAATTGTCGCGGAGACGGAGACAGAGACCACGGCTGCGGCGGCGGAGGGGGCGGTCGGCCAGCCTCCGAGGGCGCGGACGAGGATCGAGACGCCCCGTCCTACGGCGATCCCCGCCGCGCCCCCGAGGACGCAGAGGACCACGGCCTCCACCAGGAACTGGCGAAGGATGTCACCCGGCCGGGCGCCAACCGCCATCCTCAGGCCGATCTCTCGGTAGCGCTCGGTCACCGAGACCAGCATGATGTTCATGATCCCGACCCCGCCGACCACCAGCGAGATCAGCGCCACGCAAAGGAGCAGACCCGAGACCAGTCCGACAACAGAGCGGACAGAACGGATGACCTCGGTGAAATCCTGCACCGCGAAGTCGTCGGGCTCGCCGAGCCCGACGCGGTGCCGCTCGCGCAAGAGCCCCGTGATCTGCTCCATCGCCGCGGGGATGCAAGCGACCGACCGGGCGCGGACCAGGACCGAGTCGATATTGGTGAACCGTTCCAGCTTAGGGGTGTTGAGCGCCTGGATGGCGGAGTTCTGGGGGTAGAATTCGGCCCCGGCGCGGGGGAACCGGCGGGCCTGGTGGCTGAGCGCGTCGAGCGGGTCGGATCCCCGCTCCGGCGCCCGGGGGGTCGAGGTCGCCGAGGCGCTGATGCGGAACTTCACGGTCGTCCATGGGGCGAGCAGGATATCGTCCTGGTCCTCGCCGACGATGTCCGCGCCCTTGCGGCGCAGCACGCCGACGACCCGCAAGGGGACGTCGCCGACGTAGACCTCCTTGCCCACCGGCGACTCGTCGCCGAAGAGCTGGCGGACCAGGGTCCGGCCGAGCATGCAGACCATTGCGGCGTGGTGGACATCGTCCTCGCTGAACGCCTCTCCCTCGTCCAGGTCCTCCCAGTCTCGGACGCGGAGGAACCCGGACGTTGTACCGAACAGGGCGGATGGGACCCAATTCTTGTTGCCCCGGATCACCTGTCGGCGCGCGTAGACGATCGGGGCGAGGCTCTCGACGTCGGGGCACTGGCGGCGGATCGCCTCGGCGTCGTCGGGCGTGAGCGTCTTGCGGCTCCCGCGGCCCTGGCTCACGCCCTGGCTGGTCGCGGCGCCTGCCTGGACCAGGACGTTATCCGCCCCGGTCTTCGTGAGCATCTGGCGTATCGCCGTCCAGGCTCCGGTGCCGATCTCGGCGATCGCGATCAGCGAGGCCACGCCGATGACCACGCCGAGCGTGGTGAGGGCCGACCGCAAGGCATTGCGGCGCAGGGCTCGGATCGCCGTGTTCAGGAATCCGAGCAGGGGGGGCCGGCCCGCCGGCGGACCTCCCGCGGGAGACGCGCCGGGCTCGGGCGAGGAAGCCTCCGACGCGATGTCCGCCGGCCGGACCGGGGACGCGGGCACCGTCGCGGGCTCGTCGACAAGCCGGCCGTCTCGGAGCCGGATGATCCGGTCGGCGTGCGCGGCGACCTTGGCGTCGTGGGTGACGAGGACGATCGTCAGTCCGTCCTCGCGGTTGAGTTGGCGGAACAGGGCGAGGATCTCGGCGCCCGAGGCCGAGTCGAGGTTGCCGGTCGGCTCGTCGGCGATCAGGAGTTGACAGCGGTTGATCAGTGCCCGGGCGATCGCGACGCGCTGCTGCTCGCCGCCCGACAGCTGTGCCGGATCGTGGTCGAGCCGCGACCCCAGCCCGACGCGCTCCAGGAGCGCTCGTGCACGGTTTCGACCCTTCGCCCCGGCGCGGCCGGCGTAGACGATCGGCATCGCCACGTTCTCGAGCGCCGAGGTCCGGGCCAGGAGGTTGAAGTTCTGGAAGACGAACCCGATCCGCCGACTCCGCAGCGCGGCACGCCCCGAGGCCGACAGCCGCGACACCTCCTGGCCGTCGAGCCAGTAGCGTCCCGAGGTCGGCCGATCGAGCGTGCCGATGAGGTTGATGAGCGTCGTCTTGCCCGACCCGGACGCCCCCATGAGCGCGACCATCTCGCCGCGGCGGATCTCCAGCGAGATCCCCCGGAGTACCGGCACCGCCACGCGGCCCCTGGCGTACTCCTTGGTGATTCCTTCGAGCCGGATCAGGTCGTGGGCCGTCGCCTGGGGCGCGGTCCGACCTCCGGACTTCTCCAACGCTTCGGTGAGATCGGCGGGCAATGCGGCCTCCGGGCTTGGTTGTCCATCGTTGATTGCGGAACGCATTCTCGGCCCCACCGGTCTCCCCGAGTTCCGCCCGACTCACCACGAAGAATCGTTAAATCAATCAATATGACTAACATCTTAAATGCTTTTCAATCCGGCGTACTCGTGTAAGGAAGGATCGCCGACACGGGATCGGACTCGACCGGCCTCGCGGCGCCGACGACGACCTCGGAGCCCTCGGAGAGGCCCTCGCCGGAGACCTCGCGCCGGGCGCCGTCGCTGAGTCCCAGCTTGACCGCGATCGGCCGTACGAAGTCGCCGTCGCGGACCCAGAGCGTGCCCTCGCGATCGGCGTCGCGGATTCCGGGCGCGGGCGCGGACCCGGGCGGCAACTCCTCCGGCCGGGGCCGCCACCGGAGCGCGGCGGTCGGGACCGCCAGAACTCCCGTCCGGCGGGCGACCTCGAACTGGATCCGCGCCGTCAGATACGGCAGGAGCTTCACCTCGTCGTTGTCCACGGAGATCACGACCGTGTAGGTCACGACGCTCTGGACCATGCTGGCGTTGAGGCGGATCTGGATCACTCGTCCCGAGAAGGTCTCACCCGGACGGGCGCCGACGGTGAACTGCGCCGGCTGGCCGACCCGCACCGAGCCGATATCCGACTCGTTGATCGAGGCCCAGATCTCCATCCGCCTCAGATCCTTGGCGATGAGGAACAGGCTCGGCGCGTTGAGGCTGGCGACGACGGTCTGACCGATGTTGACGCGTCGGTCGAGGATCACGCCCCGGACCGGCGAGCGGATCGTGGTGTAGCCGAGGTTGGTCTCGGCCTCCTGGACCTCGGCCTCGGCGACGTCGACCTCGCTGCGTGCGAAGGCCAGGGTGGCGAGGGCCGACTCGTTCTCGGCGGTGGCGTTGTCGTGGTCCTGCTGGGTGGTCAGGCCCGCGCCCCGGTTTTGGAGCCGTCGCTGGCGGTCGAGCTCGCGGCCGGCCTGGCGGGCTTTGGCCTCGGCCTTCTGGACGTCCGCGAGGGCGCGGCTGCGGTGCGCGTGCGCCTGGCGGACCCGGGCGCGGAACAGTGCGTCGTCGAGCCGGGCGAGAACCGTGCCCTCCTCGACCCGGGAGCCGTAGCTGATCGTCTGGCCGGGTTTCGACGGGTCGGCGCCGAAGCCGAGGATCTGGCCGGCGACCTGAGCCCCGACGTCGACGACCTCTTCGGGCTCGAGCGTGCCCGTGGCCTCCACCGATGCCATCAGGTCCGCCCGCTCGACCCGCACGGTGCGGAACGTCACCCTGGGGGCCTGGGCGTCGCGGTAATGCCACCACGCCGCGCCGCCCCCGCCCCAGAGCAGGATGAGCAGCAGGAAGAGACGCTTCATAGGAGACCCCCTTCGGCGGCGGCGATCGCCCGCTCGTCCTCGACCACCCGGCCCTCCTCGAGCCGGATCAGCCGATCGGCGGAATCGAAGTACGCTTCGTCGTGAGAGATGATCAGGACCGCCTTGCCCCGAGCCTTGAGCTCGGGGATCAGCTCCCGATAGAAGTCCCGCTTGAATCGGGGGTCCTGGTTCGCCGCCCACTCGTCGAAGATGCAGAGCGGCCGGTCTTCCAGCAGCGCCGTGAGCAGCGCCAGCCGACGCCGCTGCCCCTGGGAGAGCTCGACTGTCGAGAACGCCCCGCCCTCGACCCGCACGCGATCGGCCAGGCCCAGCCGCTCCAGGCCCTCCCCGGCGCGGCGGTCGAGCCCGTCGGCGTCGAGCCCGAGCAATTCGCGGAAGAGGAATCCGTCGGCGAAGACCACGGAGACGAGCTGGCGGTAGGACTCGCGGTCTTCGGGGCCGACCGGCACGCCGTCCACCAGGATCGCTCCGGATTGGGGCTCGTAAAGGCCCGCAACGACCTTCATCAGTGTCGTCTTGCCGCTGCCGTTGCCGCCGGCCAGGAGCACGGCCTCGCCCGGCCGGAACTCCAGGTCGACCGGCCCCAGCGCGAACCCCTCGGAGCCGTCGACATCGGGACGGTAGGCGTAACTGACGCCCTCGAGCCGGACCGAGCCGAACGCACCGAACGCCCGGCCCGGCCGGTCGTCGACCGCCTGCGCTTCCAGGGATGGGATCAGCTCGCGGATCCGGGCGACCGAGGCGCGGGCCCTCGCGAGTGTGGGGAGCCACGAGATCAGGACGCCGATCGGCCCCATCAAGTACAGCACCACGAGGGTGACGCCCGTCAGCGTCGCTCGGTCGAGCGCGCCTGCGACGGGGAGCGCGAACAGGATGAGGCCGAGGACACAGAAGAAGGCGAGCTCGCCCCAGCCCTCCGCCAGGGCGTAGGCGGTCATGCCCGCGACGGACTCATCCCTCAGCTTCGCGGCGGTCGGTGCCAGGCTCTCGTCGAGGAACGCCGACCGCCGCCGGCGGTGCTGCCTCAGCTCGCGGAACCCCTCGATCAGGGTCCGGAACTGGCCGATCATCCGCTCCTGGCCGGATCGGGCCTCGCGGAGCCGCTCCAGGGCCCTCGCGGAGAGCCAGACGTAGGCGGCGACAGCCGCCGCGCCCAAAACCACGCCGCAGGCCAGGACCGGCGGTGAGAGCCAGCCGACGTACGCGAGGCAGGCGACGACGACCGGGCCATTGATGCAGACCTCCGGCAGTCCGACAAGCGCCTGGCCGATCAGCCCGAGGTCGCCGGTCAGGACCGCCAGCAACGCGGATGGGTCCGAGCGTTCGAACTTCTCGAGAGGCAAGGCCAGGATCGACCGCGCCAGGCGCAGGCCGAGCCCTGTGGTGGCCGCTTGCCCGAGACGGACCAGTGCCGACTGCGAGGCGACGCGGGCCGCCAGGGCGACCAGGACCAGCGCCGCGAAAGCCCCGGCACTCCGCATCGACGGGCCGTCGGATCGGGCGAGTTGGGCCTGGATCAGCGCGATCAGCGCGACCCCGGCGATCCCGGCGATGGCGCCGGAAGCGATCGCGACGGCGACGAGGCCTCGGGACTCTCGGATCAGGATCCGCAGCAGGCTCAGCATCCGGCAAATCCCCCGGGTCAATCCGCCCGTCCCCGGAGGCGACGCGCGACGAGTTCGACGGCCTCTCCACGGACGATGTCGTGGTGGCCACCGGGCACGTCGAGGGCCTCGACCGACGCGGCCAGCCTGGCCCAGCCGAGGGACGGGTCGGCGCCCGCGCCCCGGCCCTCGGCGGCCTGAAACACGATCAGCCGGCCCGGGTACGGCCCCGGCTCGTAGGCGGCGAGAGCCCGGGCGTGCGACCGGAAGACGTCGAAGAGCCTGGCGAGACGATCGGCGCCGACGCTGTCGAGCACGCGTGAGGTGCCGTCGAGCTCCCGGCTCGCCCAGTCGAGCCACGCCCCGGGCCCGAGCCCTCGGAGACGTCGGGGCGGCCTCGGCAGATCCACGCCCGCCCCCCGGGCCAGGTCGGCCGCGAACGCGGCGAGGAGCGCGTCCTCGTCGTCCGGGAAGGAACCGGGCGTCGGGACGCGGCTGTCGAGCAGGGCGACCTCGCCGACCTCCGCCCCGCTCGCGGCGAGCTGCCGGGCCATCTCGTAGGCGATCGCGCCGCCCATCGACCAGCCGGCCAGGTGGTACGGCCCGCCCGGATGCCGGGCGGCGATCGCGTCGACGTAGCGGGCGGCCATCCCCTCCAGCCGCGTCCCGGGCGGCTCCGCACCCTCGAACCCGGCCGCCTCCACGCCGTAGACAGGGCGAGACTCGCCGAGCAGCTCGGCCAGCGACCGATAACAGGCGACACCGCCGCCAACCGGGTGGACGCAGAAGATGGGCGTCCCGCGCCCCGGGTCTGCGAGGACGCGCAGTGCCGGCCCCGGCCGATCCGCGGCCGGGAGGGTCCGGAACACCCGGGCGATGCCCTCGATCGTCGCCCCGAGCAGGAATGTCGAGAGCGGGAGCGTCCTCCCCAGGCGCGACTCGATCCGGGACGCGAGCTGAACCGCCAGGAGCGAATGTCCGCCCAGGTCGAAGAAGTCGTCGGTCACGCCGACCCCGCGACGGCCGAGGACCTCTTCCCAGATCGCGACCAACTGGGCCTCGAGATCGTCGCGGGGGGCGATGAGGCCCGGACCCGCCTCGCGGACGCTCGGCCCCGGCGCCTGCAGTGCCTTGCGGTCGAGCTTGCCCGAGGGGGTCATCGGCAGGGAGTCGAGCCGGACGATATCAGAGGGGACCAAATGTCTGGGCAGCCTCTTCCTCAGGACATCAAGAATCCGCTCCGGGTCGATCTCGGTCTCCGGCTCGGGGACGAGGTACGCGACGAGCCGATCGGGCTCGGTCGGCGAGACCGTCACGGCGGCGGCCCGCAGGCCGGGGAGCCCGACCAGGATTGACTCGACCTCGCCCGGCTCGACGCGGAAGCCGCGGACCTTGACCTGGTCGTCGAGGCGGCCGAGGAATTCGAGCCGGCCGTCGGCCCGCCAGCGGGCGCGGTCCCCGGTCCGGTACATCCGCGCCCCGAGCTGGCCGGCGAACGGGTCGGGGAGGAACCGCTCGGCGGTCGCCGCCGGCCGATGGAGATACCCGCGCGCGACCCCCGCGCCGCCGAGGTACAGCTCGCCCGGGACGCCGATCGGGGCGGGTGCCAGTCTCGCGTCGAGCACGTAGGCGAGGGCGTTGGCGATCGGCCCGCCGATCGGGACGGACTCCGACGCGCCGGGCGCGAGGTCACCGGGGGCGGCCTCGTACGACGTGGCGATCACCGTGGCCTCGGTCGGCCCGTAGGTGTTCAGCCATCGCACACGGTCGCCGGCGACCTCCCGCCAGCGCCTCAGCGCCGCCGGCCTCGCGGCCTCGCCCCCCACGACGACGAGGCGGAGGCACGCCGGCACGGCCCGGGGCGGGAGGGCCCCGGCCCAGGCGTGCCAGAAGGCCGTCGGCAGGTCGGCGACCGTGATCCGATGGCGCGCCAGCCAGTCGTGGAACGTCCCCGGGTCGAGCGCCTCGTCGTCGCGGAAGACGACCGCCGCACCCCGGATCAAGGCGGGGAAGATCTCCTCGATCGCCAGGTCGAAGCTCGGCGAGGCGAACTGGAGGACGCGGTCACCGGGCGCGAGGCCGAACAGGTCCGCCGCCGCGACGTTGTGATTCGCCAGGCTCCGATGCGAGACGACCACGCCCCGCGGCGTCCCGGTCGTCCCCGAGGTGTAGAGGACGTACGCCGCGTGATCGGGCCGGATGCCCGACACCCCGGCCGCGTCGGGGCCGGCGTCTCGGCCGCCCTCCGGGTCGTCCACGCAGACGAGCGTCTCGCCGAGGTGGGCCAGTTTCCCGGCCAGCCGTCGCTGGGTCACCACGACACGCGTGTTCGCGTCGGCGGCCATGAGGGCGAGGCGTTCGGGGGGGTAGGCCGGGTCGAGCGGCACGAAGGCACCCCCGGCGCGGAGGATGCCCAGCAGTCCGACGGCGAGGTCGTTCGACCGCTCGACGGCCAGCCCCACCCGGGACTCGGGGCCCACGCCCAGCCGACGGAGCCTCCTCGCCAGGCGGTCGACCCGCCCGGACAGCTCGCGATAGGTCAGCGTCTCGGGGCCGGAGGACACGGCGGTCGCCCCCGGGGTCAGCCGGGCCTGGGCCTCGAAGAGGTCGGGGACGAGGCCATCACCGGCCGCGCCGCGGCCCACCTCGCCACGGCCCCAGCGCCCGACGAGCGTCGCGCGGTCGACGTCCGAGAGTATCGGTGCGTCGAGGACGCGGCGGCCCGGATCGGCGAGCAGGCCGTCGACGAGCCGACGGAACTGGTCGCAGAGCCGCTCGGCGGTCGCGCGGTCGAACAGGTCGGTGTTGTACTCGAACCCGCCCGAGAACCGGTCGCCGTCGTCGTGGAGGATGAGCGAGAGTTCGAACTTGGCCGAGTCGATCCGCCCGCCGCCGTCCAGCAGGTCGAGCTCCAGCTCCTCGCGGTCGGCGTCGGGCATGGCGTTGTTCTGGAGGACGAACATCGCCTGGAACAGCGGCGTGCGGCCCGGGTCACGGCGGGGCTGGAGCCGCTCGACCAGGAGTTCCAGCGGGAGATCCTGGTGCTCGTACGCCGAGAGGCAGGATTCGCGCACCCGGCCCAGCAGCGTGCGGAAGCTCGGGGCGCCCGAGAGGTCGGCGCGGAGGGGGAGCATGTTCACGAAGTAGCCGATCAGGCCCTCCGTCTCGCCCCGGCTGCGGTTGGCGATCGGCGAGCCGACGGCGAAGTCGGCCAGGCCGCTGAGGCGATGGAGCAGCACCTGGAACGCCGCCAGCAGCGCCATGAACGGCGTGACGCCCTCGCGGCGGCAGAGCGAGTGGAGCGTCGCGGAGGCCTCGGGCGACAGGTCGAACCCGGCGACCGCCCCACGCGTCGTGCGGACGGCGGGGCGAGGGCGGTCGACGGGCAGTTCGAGCATCGGGACGCCGTCGAGCCGAACCGTCCAGTAGGCGAGCAGCTCGTCGAGGTAGGCGCCGCGGATCACCTCGCGCTGCCAGGCGGCGTAGTCGGCGTACTGGATGGCCAGCTCCGGCAACGGCGACGGCCGACCGCGTCGAAAGGCGTCGTAGATCGCCGAGAGCTCGGCGGCGGCGACGCCGATCGACCAGCCGTCGGTGACGATGTGGTGGATCGTCAGCAGGACCGCGTGCTCAAGGGCGCCCAGGCGGATCACCCGGGCGCGGATGAGCGGCCCCCGGGCCAGGTCGAATGGGCTGCGGGCCTCGATCCCGGCCAGGCGCTCGCACTCCTCGGCGCGGGCCGGGGCGGGCCGTCCCGACAGGTCGTCCAGCGGGACGTCCAGTTCCGGGATCGGCGCGATCGCCATCGACGGGCGGCCTTCGAGCGTCGGGAAGCTCGTCCGCAGGGCCTCGTGACGCCGGACGATCTCGTTGAAGGCCCGGCGGAGCGCGTCGAGGTCGAGGGGCCCGAGCACCCGCGCGGCGGCCGTGACGTGGAAGGTCGGCTCCCCCGGCGCGACCTGCTCCAGGTACCAGAGCGCCTGCTGCGAGAACGACAGCGGCAGCGGCCGCGAGCCGTCGCGAGGGACCGGCCGGATCGGCGGCAGCGTCCGGCGCCGGGCCTCCAGGCGCAAGCCCTCGATCCGGCCCGCCAGGCCGGCGACCGTCGGCGCCTCGAAGAGCAGGCGGACCGGCACCTCCAGCCCGAGCGCGTCGCGGAGCCGCGAGACCACCCGCGTCGCCAGCAGCGAGTGGCCGCCCAGCGCGAAGAAGTGGTCGTCGGGTCCGACCCGCCCGACCCCGAGCACGTCGGACCACGCCGAGGCGATCGCCTCCTCCACCGGCCCCATCGGCGGCACGAACTCCGGGGCCGCGTCCGCCGCGCGGGCCTCGGGCTCCGGCAGAGCTTTGCGGTCGACCTTGCCGTTCGGCGTCAGCGGCAGGGCGTCGAGGGTGACGAAGGCGGACGGCACCATGTACTCCGGCAGCCGCGACTCGAGGAATTTCCGAAGCCCGGCCGGGTCGGACGCGGCGTCGGCCCCGGCGACGAGGTAGCCGACGAGCCTCTGCTCGCCGGTCGCGTCGACCCGCGCCGCCGCGACCGCCTGGCGGACGCCCGGGATCGCCCCGAGCGCGGCCTCGACCTCGCCCAGCTCGACGCGGAAGCCGCGGACCTTGACCTGCTGGTCGACCCGGCCGACCCACTCGAACGACCCATCGGGCCGGCGCCTCGCCAGGTCGCCGGTTCGGTAGATCCGCCCGCCGGCGGCCGGCCCGTAGGGATTGGGCAGGAATCGCTCGGCGGTCAGCGACGGCCGGCCCAGGTAGCCGCGCGCAAGCCCCGCGCCTCCGACGTAGAGTTCGCCCACGACGCCGGGTGGGACGAGCTGGAGCCGCCCGTCGAGGACGTACATCGCCTGGTTCGGGAGCGGCCGGCCGATCGGGACCGGCCCGGCGCCGGGCTCGACCCCCTCCGCCGCGCACCAGACCGTGGCCTCGGTCGGCCCGTAGAGGTTCCAGAGACGCCGGCCCCTCGGGAGCAGGCGGTCGGCCAGGTCGCGGGGCAGGGCCTCGCCGCCGCACAGCATGGTCAGGCCCGGCGACCCGGCCCAGCCCGCGTCGATCAGCATCCGCCAGGTGGCGGGCGTCGCCTGCAGGAAGGAGATCGAGGGGTCGGCCAGCCGCCTCGCCAGCAGGGCACCGTCGACGGCCTCGTCCCGGCTCGCCAGCTCGACCCGCCCCCCCGCGACCAGCGGCAGGAAGATCTCGAGCGCGGCGATGTCGAACGAGAGCGTCGTGACGGCCAGGATCGCGTCGTCGCGCCCGAATCCGAGCCGCGAGGCGGTCCCCACGAGGAAGTTGGTGAGCGCCGCGTGGCCGACCTGGACCCCCTTGGGACGGCCGGTGCTCCCCGAGGTGTAGAGGACATACGCCAGGCCGTCGCGCCGCGACGGGTCGGACGGCCTCTCGGCGTGACGCCGGGCGACCTCGTCCGCGACGTCAACGAGGAAGATCGGCCGGGCGTCGTTGTCGGGGAGGTGACCGGCGAGGTCGCTGCGGGTCAGCACGATCGGGGCGCCGCTATCGCGGAGCATCCAGTCGAGCCGGTCGCGGGGGAAGGCCAGGTCGAGCGGGAGGTACGCGCCGCCCGCCTTGAGGACGGCCAGCAGGGCGACGACCATCTCCGCGTCGCGGTCGAGCGCCAGGCCGACGACGGACTCGGGGAGGACCCCCTGCGCGCGGAGGAACGATGCGAGCCGATTCGCCCGGGCGTCGAGCTGGCCGTAGGTCAGGACGTCGCCGCCGACGGCCAGGGCGACGGCCTCGGGTCGGCGCCGGGCCTGGGCCTCGAACAGCCGGTGGACGGGCGCGGCCAGGCCGGCGGAGGGCCGGCGGAGACCGGCCCCGGGGGGCGAGCCGGCCTCGTCCCGCGTGGCGCTACTCATCGATCGCCCCCTCGCCGAGGGACAGGCCGCTGAGCATCGCGTCGACCTCGGCGTCGGACAGGCCCGACAGGTCGTCCGGCTCCCCGTCGTCGGCCATCAGCCCCCGGCGCTCCGCCTCGGTCATCATCGGCAGCAGGCCGACGCGGCGGCCGGGGTCCTCGGCGATCCCGTCGAGCAGGACCCGGAGGTGCCCCAGCATCCGGTCGACCGTCGCCCCGTCGAAGAGGTCGGCGTCGTACTCCATCGACAGGTCGAGCCCGGCCTCGGTCTCGACGGCGAACAGGGTCAGGTCGAATTTCGCCAGGCCGGTCTCCAGGTCGAGCGGCCGGAGGACCATGTCGGTCGATTCGAGCGGGGGCGGGGGCGCGTTCTGGAGCGCGAACATGCAGCGGAACAGCGGCGTCCGGCCCACCTCGCGGCGGTCGGACTGGAGCGCCGAGACGATCCGTTCGAACGGCAGCTCCTGGTGCGCATACGCCCCCAGGGCCGAGGCCCGGACGCGTCTCAGCAGCTCCAGGAAGCTCGGGTCGCCGGAGAGGTCGGCCCGGAGGACCAGCGAGTTGATGAAGCAGCCGATCAGGTCCTCCACTTCGGACCGCGTCCGGCCGGCGATGGGCGTGCCGACGGCGAAGTCGGCCTGGCCGCTGTAACGCCCGAGGAGGACATCGAACGCGGCGAGGATCGTCATGAAGAGCGTCGCCCCTTCCTGACGGCCGATCGCCCGGAGCTCGTCGAGCGTCGAGCGGGGGAGTTCGACCGACCGACGCCCGCCGGGGCAGGCGGAATGCGCCCGCCGGGGGCGGTCCGTGGGGAGTTCGAGGTCGGGCACGCCGGCGAGTTGCCCCGTCCAGTAGGCGAGGTGGCGGTCGAGGACGTCGCCCGAGAGCCAGCCGCGCTGCCAGGCGGCGAAGTCGGCGTACTGGAGCGTCGGCTCCGGCAGCGGCGACGGGCGGCCCAGGCGGAAGGCCTCGTAGGCCGCCGCGACCTCGCGGGTCAGGACCGCCAGCGACCAGCCGTCGGAGGCGATGTGATGGAGCATCACCCAGGCGATGTGCTCGCGGTCGGCCAGCCTGAGCAGCCCGGCGCGGACGAGCGGCCCTCGGGCCAGGTCGAACGGTCTACGTGCCTCGGCCTCGACCCGCTTCGAGGCCTCGGCCTGGCGTTCGGGCTCGGGCAGGCCGGATAGGTCCGCGACCTCCACGGGGACATCGAGCGTCGGCGCGATGACCTGGGTCGGGACGCCGCCGTCCGAGGCGAACGTGGTCCGCAGGACCTCGTGGCGGCGGACGACCTCATGGATGGCCCGGCGGAGCGCGGCCACGTCGAGCGGTCCGTCGAGGTGGACGGCCAGGGGGACGTTGTAGAGCGGGCTGCCCGGGTCCATCTGGTCGAGGAACCAGAGCCGCTGCTGGGCGAACGACGCGGGCAGGGGGCCGCCGCGCGGCGACGGCCGCATCGGTGGGGCCTCCAGGCCGCTCCCGGCGGCCAGCTCGCGGTCGACCAGCCGCGCCAGGCCGGCCACGGTGGGCTGGTCGAGGAACTCGCGGAGCGACGTCTCGACGGCGAACGTCCCGCGGACCCGGGCGAGGAGCCGCGTCGCCAGGAGCGAGTGGCCGCCGAGGTCGAAGAAGTGGTCGTGGACCCCCACGCGGTCGACGGCGAGGAGCTCGGACCACATCCCGGAGATTGCCTCCTCGACGGGCCCTCGGGGCGGGGCATAGGCCGCGCCCGCGGACGCCCGGATGGCCTCCGGCGCGGGCAGGGCGTCGCGGTCGACCTTGCCGTTGGGCGACAGCGGCAGGGCGTCGAGCCCGACGAACGCGGCCGGGACCATGTACTCGGGCAGCGCCTCGCGGAGCCGGGCGCGGATCGGCTCGGCGTCGAGGCCCCGCCCTGCGTCGGTCGCGAGGTAGGCGACCAGGCGTTTCTCGCCCGGGGTGTCCTCCCGGGCCACGACGGCCGCCGCGCGGACGGCCGGGTCGTCGCGGAGGACGGCCTCGATCTCGCCGAGCTCGATCCGGTAGCCGCGGACCTTGACCTGGCCGTCGATCCGCCCGAGGAATTCGAGCTGGCCGTCGGGGCGCCACCGGGCGAGGTCGCCCGAGCGGTAGAGGCGGGCCCCCGCGACGCCGCTGAGCGGGTCCGGCACGAACTTCTCGGCCGTGAGCCCCGGCCGGCCGAGATACCCCCTCGCCACGCCCGCCCCGCCGATGTAGAGCTCGCCGGCCACGCCGAGCGGGACCGGCCGCATCAGACGATCGAGCACATAAAGCTTCGTCTGCGCGATCGGCTTGCCGATCGCGATCGCCCCGGCGAGCTCGCCGTCGGCCGGCACGCGGAACGTGCAGCAACCGACGACGGTCTCGGTCGGCCCGTACTCGTTGATGATCGCCGTCTCCGGCGCGTGCTGCCGCCAGAACGCCACCTGATCGGCGGTCAGTTGCTCGCCACCGACCACGAAGAACCGCGCCCGGCCGGCCGCCCCGCCGGGCCCGAGCCGATGCGCGAGCAGGTCGAGGTGCGCGGGGGTCAGCTTCACGAGGCTGTACCCGGGGTCCGCCAGGAGGGCGTCGGCCAGCGCCTCGACCCCGGGCCCGTCCTCAAGCAGGTCGACGCGGCCGCCGGAGACCAGCGGGGCGAACAGCGACGTCACGGTGAGGTCGAACGAGATCGGCGAGTGGACCGGGGCGCCGTGCCCGGCGCCGGCCTCATAGGCACGCGAGGCCCAGCCCAGGTAATTCGACAGCCCCCGATGCGTGATCATCGCCCCCTTCGGCCGGCCGGTGGACCCGGACGTGTAGAGGACGTACGCGAGGTCGTCGGGCGAGAGGGCGGACGGCGCCGCCGGAGAGGCGTCGACCGGGCCGCCGGCCTCGGCCGGGGCGTCGAGGCAGATGACCCGGGCCGAGCAATCCGGCAGCGCGTCGCGCAGCGCCCGGGTCGTCAGGAGGAGCGAGGCCCTCGCGTCGTCGAGCTGGTAGGCGAGCCTCGCCCTGGGATGCGTCGGGTCGAGCGGCACGTACGCCGCGCCCGCCTTGAGCACCCCGACCAGCGCCACGACCAGCTCGGGCGTCCGGTCGAGCGCGACCGCGACCCGGTCGCCGCGGCGGATGCCACCGGCCCGCAACCTCGCCGCGAACCCATCGGATCGATGCGCAAGCTCGCGGTACGTCAGGCGGCGGTCGCCGCCGGCGACCGCCACGCCGTCCGGGGTCCGTGACGCCTGCGCATCGATCATCTTGTGGACGAATGAGGACGAGGCGTCGCCGTTCGCGGCACCGGACTTCTCCCGAAGCAGGCGGGCCAGCAGGGCACGCTTCGCCTCGGGCGACACCGCCGCGGATCGCTCGGGGGATTCACTCATCGCGGGTTCCCCTCCGGGAAACTCTGGAGGTGCTCGATCCAGTAATCCAGGTCCTCGTCCGCTACCGCGTCGGGGGTCGCTGCGCCTGGCATGTCCTCAGGTAGCGGCCCGGGCGGTCGGCCGCCCAACTCGACGAGGGTCGCCCGCTCGGACGCGGGCATGTGTTCGAACTCCGAGAGCCTCCCGCCGGGGCGGCCCGCGAACCCTTCGAGCAGGGTGATCATGTGGGTCAGGAGCCGCTCGACCTCCGCGTCGTCGAACCGGCCGGAGTCATAGCCGACATTGAGGGTGAGTCGGTCCCGCACGGCGACAGTCAGGTCCAGTGGATAATTCGTCTGGTCGAAGAAGCGGACCTCCTCGACCCCGAGCCGCCCTGCGAGGCCGGCGAGCGCGGCGTCGACCGGGTAGTTCTCGACGACGACGATGCTCTCGAAGAGCGGTCGGCCTCGCGGGACCTCGCTCCAGCCCTGAACGGCGACGGGCGAGCCGTGCTCGTGGCGCCTCAGCTCGACCTGACGCCTCTGGACCTCGCCCAGCCAGGGGAGGAGCCCGGACTGCTCGTCGACCTCGACTCGGAGCGGCAGGGTGTTGATGAACAGGCCGACCATCGACTCGACCCCCTCCAGCTCCGGCGGCCGGCCTGAGACCGTCAGGCCGAAGACGACGTCGGGCCGCCCTGCGTAGCGCGACAGCAGGATCGCCCAGGCGCCGCCGAGGATCGTCGCGAGCGTGACCCGGCCCGACCGGGCGATCCCGGACAGCCTCGCCGACATCTCGGCGGAGAGCCGCACCTCGCGGTGGGCATGAACGCCCGGCGCGTTCTCCGGCCGGCCGATGCCCAGAGGGGTCGCCTCGCGAAACCCGGTGAGGGTCCGGCGCCAGTACGCCTCGGTGTCTTCGAGCGACCGCGCCCGGAGCCAGGCGATGTAGTCCCGGAACGTCGGCGGTGACGTCAGCTCGACTTCGGCACCGGCCAGCAGCCCCTCGTACAATGCGATCAACTCGCCCATCAGGATCGGCACACACCAGCCGTCTACGACCGCATGGTGGACGCTCCAGATGAGCTGGTAAGCCTCGGGCCCGAGCCTCGCGAGCGTGACCCGCATCAACGGGGCGACACCCGGGTCGAACCCCCGGGATCGGTCCGCGGCGACGGTGTCGGCCAGCCGGTTCGGAAGCGCCTCGGGTGTGACATGAGACCAGTCGATCCTGTCCAGGACGATCACGGCCTCCCGGGAGACGACCTGGACGGGCACGCCCCCGTCGACCCAGCGGAACGACGTCCGGAGAGCGGCATGCCGCGCTACGAGCCGTCCCCCACGCCCCCTCGAACGCGGCCTCGTCCAAGCGGCCGGCCATGCGGCAGGACGTCTGGAGGACGTAGACCCCCGAGCCGGGCGCCGCGAGGGTGTGGAAGAGCATCCCCCTCCTGGACCGGCGAGAGCGGATAGGCGTCGTCGAGGTCGGGAATCTCGGCCCGGAGCCTCCCGAGCGTCGCCTCGTCGAGCAGCGCGGGCGTCTCCGGCGTGGTCGGCGTCTCGATCGCCGGGGCCGACGCCTCGACGTCCGCGGCGAGCTCGGCGATCGTGGGGCGGCGGAAGAGGTCGGCGGGGCTCAGATCGAGGCCCTCGGCCCGGGCCCGCGCGACGACCCGGATGATCCCGACCGAGTCGATCCCGAGGTCGAACAGGTTGTCGCGGACCCCGACCGACCCCACGGAGAGCACCTCCGCCGCGATCCTCGCCAGCGCGGCCTCGGCGGCCGTCGCGGGAGGCTCGCCGACGTGACGGGGGGCAGGGGTGGCCGACGCCTCCGGCTGCCGCTCGGCCAGCGCCCGGCGGTCGACCTTCCCGTTGGGCGTGAGAGGCAATCTGTCCAGGATCGCGATGGTCGCGGGGACCATGTACTCGGGGAGTTCCCTCCGGAGCGTCCGGCGGAGGTCGACGGTGTCGAGTACCACACTTTCGCGGCCGACCGCGAACCCCGAAAGCCGACGGCCCCCGGCCGACTCGCTGACGACGACCGCCGCCTCGCGGACGCCCGAGTGCCGCAGGAGGGCCGCCTCGACCTCGCCCAACTCGATCCGATAGCCGCGGACCTTCACCTGGCGGTCGGACCGGCCGAGCAGCTCGACCTGTCCATCCGGCCTCCAGCGGGCGCGGTCGCCCGTGCGATAGAGCCGGGCGCCGGGCACGACCCCGAATGGGTCGGGCACGAACCGCTCGGCCGTGAGCCCCGGGCGGTTCAGGTACCCGAGCGCCACCCCCGGGCCGCCGACGTAAAGCTCGCCGACGATGCCGACCGGCACGGGCTGCATCCGGCCGTCAAGCACGTAGATTCGCGACCCCGCGAACGGCCGGCCGATCGGCGCGGGGCGGTCAGGCGGCTCGGCGGAGAGGTCGCCTTCCCAGAACGTCGAGTCGATCGTCGCCTCGGTGAGCCCGTACGAATTGACCACCCGAGTCGTCGGACCGGCCAGCTTGCGGAGCCGCTCGTGGCGACCCGAAAGCCAGAGGTCCGACCCGACCGCGACCAGCCGCATCGCCGCGAGCGAGCCCCCGGCTCGCTCCATGTGCTCCATCAACGGTTCGATCGTCGCCGGAACGAATTCGGCTGCATCGATTCGCTCATCGGCCAGAAGCCGGTGCAGTTCGGAGGGGTCGAGAAGCGCCTCGCGGGGGCAGAGGACGAGCGTGCCTCCCGATCCCAGGGCGCGGACCCAGTCGCCGGTGAAGACGTCGAAGCCGACGCCCGCCATCTGGAGGTGACGGGACGGACCGCCTTCGCCCAGCCCATAGGCCCGCTCCCAGGCCCGGTAGGCCGCCGCGAGGCCGGCGTGCGTGACGACCACGCCCTTGGGCGTGCCGGTGCTGCCCGACGTGTAGAGCACGTAGGCGGGGTCGAGCGGCCGATTCGTGCGGGGCGCGTCGGTCGTCGGCCGCGCGCCGATCGCTGCCGCGTCGCGGTCTACGTTCACGACGTGGACGCCGGACTGTTCCGGGAGCAATCCGGCCGGGCTCGCGTCCTCAGCGACGAGTGCGACCGCGCCGGAGTCGCGGAGCATGCCGGCCAGGCGTTCGCGCGGCAGGTTCGGGTCGAGCGGCAGGTAAGCCCCCCCGGCCGACAGGACGCCGAGCAGCCCGACGAGCAGCAGGGGCGAACGTCCCAGACAGACCCCGACGACTGCCCCCGGCCCGACGCCCAGGGCGCGGAGGTGGTGAGCCAGCCGATTGACGTCGCGGCCGAGGTCGCCGTACGACAGCCGATCCGGGCCCGCCGCGACCGCCTCGGCGTCGGGCCGGAGCCGGGCGTGCCGCGCCACGCGTTCGTGGGCGAGCAGGCCGTCGTCGCCCGATCCCGCTGCCGCAGCGTCCTCGCCCGCCGCCCAGTCGATGAGCAGCCGGTGGCGCTCGGCGTCGTCGAGCCAGGGGAGCGTCGAGAGTCGCCGGTCGGGGTCGGCCGCGATCCCCTCGAGCAGCGCCCGGTACTGGCCGAGGAGCCTGTCGGCCGCGGCCTCGTCGAACAGGTCGAGGCTGTACTCCAGGCCGAGCTCGAGTCCGCCTTCGGCCGCCGGCGCCGCCATCAGGATCAGGTCGAACGCCGAGCCGCCGTTGTGGATCGGCAGCGACTCGAGGGCGAGCCCGCCGAGGTTCATCCGGTGCCCGCCCGCCGACACCGCGAACGGGGCCAGGCCCTGGCCGGCGAGCCGCGGCGGCTTCTGATAGATGAATACCGCGGTGAACAGGGGCGTCCGGCCCGGGTCGGGCTCCAGTCGGAGCCGCCGGACGATCTCGGGATACGGGAAATCCTGGCCTCCCATCGCCTCATGCACGACCTCGCGGACCCGACCCAGGAATGCCGGGAACGTCGGGTCCCCGGCGAGGCTGGCCCGGATCGGGAGATAGTTTGTCAGATACCCGACGACCCCTGCGGCGCCCGGCTGGGTGCGGCCGAAGATCGGTGCTCCGACGATCACGTCGTCCTGGCCGGACAGGCGGGCGAGCAGCGTCTGGAACGCCGCAAGCAGGCCGACGAACGGGCTCGCCCGGTAGATCCCGGCCGCTTCGATGAACTTGCCCACCAGCGGGGCCGTGAGCGACAGGTGCCGCAGAGCCCCCCGGCCGGACCGCGCCGCCGGCCGGGGGCGGGGCGTCGGCAGCTCCAAAGTCGGCAACGGCCCGGCCAGCCGCCGCCGCCAGGTCGCCCAGAGACGATCCCCCTCCGGCCCCCGGAGCATCCTCGCCTGCGACCGGGCGAATCCGGACGGGCTCAGCTCCAGAGGTTCCAGCGTCGCAGGGGAACCCGCGCATTCGGCGGTGTAGAGCCGGTCGAACTCATCGAGAATCACCCCGGCGGTCCAGAGGTCGGCGATGATGTGATGCAGGACCAGCAGCGCGACCTGTTCCCCCTGGGGTCGGATCCATAGGCAGACGCGGTAGAGAGGCCCGCGCTCGAGGTCGAACGGCCGGCACGCCTCCTCCCGGACGCAACGTTCTAGCTCCTCGAAGCCTAGCCCGGTCGCATCCCGGACCTCGCCACGAGCCGCACCGGGCGGCGCAATCCGCAGCGCCGGGCGGCCATCGACGGCCGGGAACGACGACCGGAGCGCCTCGTGGCGTCCGTCCAGTTCCGCGACCGCCCGGGAGAACGCCCCCGCGTCGACCTCGCCGATGATCCGCGCGGCACCGATGACGTTGAACCCCTCCGGCGTCGACGAGAGCTGATGAGCGAGCCAGATGGCCTCCTGCGCGATCGAGACCGGGTTCTCCGCGTCGGGTGGCGCGATTTCACCGGGATCCCGCGGCAAGCTGGGCCGGGCCTCCTCCGCGAGCTGGGCGAGGCTCGTCCCTTCGAGCAGTCGCTCGAGCGGCAGCGCGACCCCCAGCTCGGCCTCGACCGCCGCCTTCAGCTCCATCGTCGCCAGCGAATCGAGCCCGAGGGCGTCGAGCGGTGCCTGGAAGTCGAGCGACTCCGGGGCGACGCGGAGCGCCCGCGCGACTCGATGCCGCAGGGCCTCCGCGAGGCCCTCGCCGGGGTCGTCTGTCGCGACCGCGCTCACCGCCGCAGGCGATCCGACCTCCTCGGGCCGGAACCACCGGGCCAACGCATCGAGCATGTCAGTCGCGAATGCGTCACGGCAGGCGCCGCGGCGTACCTTCCCGCTCGTTGTCCTCGGCAGGGACATCGGCCGGAGCAGGCAAACCGCGTGCAGTTCGAGGTCGTGCGCCTCGGCGACCGCGCGGCGGATCGCCGACATGATCTCCTCGCCCCGTTCGCCAATGGGGGGGTGTTCGAGCTCGCAGGCGACGACCAACCGCTCCTCGCCCGCGACCTCTATGGAAAACGCGGCTGCCCCGTCGGGCCGGAGCCTCGGATGGCAGCCGGCCGCGGTCGACTCGACATCGTGCGGGTAAACGTTGCGGCCCCGGACGATGATCAGGTCCTTGAGTCGGCCGGTGACGAACAGCTCGCCCTCGCGGAGGAAGCCGAGGTCACCGGTCCGGAGGAACCGGCCAGGACGGCCCGGGACGGATGCCCCGAACGCGCCGCGGGTCTCCTCCGGCCGGTCCCAGTAACCCGCCGCGACGATCGGGCCGGAGACGCAGATCTCGCCGACGCGGTCCTCGGGGCAGGGGGCCCCGGTCGTCGGGTCTACAACCTGGACATCGAGACCCTCGGCCACCCGGCCGCTTCCGACGAGAAACCGCGATCCCGGAGTGATTCGGCCGTCCTCCAGCTCCGAGGCCCCGACAGCGACTGTGAGCGGTCCCGATCCCGGCGGCCCGCCCGCGACAAGGAGCGTGGCCTCGGCAAGCCCGTAACAGGGTAAGAACGCCTCTCGGCGGAAGCCGCACGGGGCGAACGCCTCGCAGAAGCGGTCGATGGTTGCCCCTCGGATCGGCTCGGCGCCATTGAACGCGACGCGCCAGCGGCTCAAATCGAGCCCAACGCGCTGATCGGGCGTGACCTTCCGGACGCAGAGGTCGTACGCGAAATTCGGGGCACCGCTGATCGTCGCCCCCGTCTCCGCGATGGCGCGGAGCCACGACACAGGGCGCTGGAGGAACTCGGTCGGCGCCAGGAGCGTGCTCGTTCCGCCGCAGTACACGGTCTGGAGCACGCCGCCGATCAGCCCCATGTCGTGGTGGAGGGGGAGCCAGGAGACGCCCCGCGTGTCGGGCCCCGAACCGAAACTCGCCCGGATGCGGGCGGAATCGGCGAGCAAATTCCCATGCGTGATCATCACGCCCTTCGGGGCCGAGGTCGAACCCGAGGTGTACTGGAGGAACGCCAGCGAGTCGCGGTCCAGGCCCGGGTCTCGCCAGCGATCCGGGTCGCCGTCGTGCTCGAGCGCGTCGACCAACGGTAGGTCGGCCATCGCGGGCTGGTGCTCCGCCCAGCGTGCGGCCTCGCCGCGTAGCGAGTCGGCGGCGAGCAAGGCGCAGGGGCGTGCGTCGTCGAGGACCGACCGCAGCCTGTCCGACGGGCGCCGGGGCCTAGGCGGCGGGATCGGGACGGCGACTGCCCCGGCATACAGGCAGCCGAAGAAGGCGACGAGGAAATCCAACCCTGGCGGGTAGAGCAGCAGCACGCGGCCGACGAGGTCCAGGCGTTGGAGCCGCGCGGCCAGCGCGCGGGCCTGGCGGTCCAACTCGCCGACTCCCACCGTTTCGGCTCGACCACCCTCGCGGTGGAATGTGAACAGGGGCCCGTCCGGGTCGGACAACGCCCGCCGCCGAAGCACCTCGACGAAGCTCGACGCCTCCGCACCGCGAACGACGCGAGCACTCATCCGCATGCCCCGTCGGTCTTCCGGAGGCTCGCCGGCGTCATGTCGGTCCAGACCTCCTCGACGAACGCGAGGCATTCCTCGCGAGCCCCGACCTTCCCCGCATCTTCCCAGCCCGCAGGGATCTCCTGGTCAGCGAACCAGAGCGCGTACTGGCCCTCTTGGTTCACCACCACTCGGTGCACAAAACCGTCCTCAACTTGTGGATCATTCATGGGAGGAGACTCCTGTGACCATTTCCCGCTTTCCGTCCCTTCCGGGGCCGGCCTCAGGCCGTCGCTTGCTGCCCGCACGGCAGGCCGAAGGGAGGATCGCGGTGACCGGCAAGGCGCCGGCATCCGTCCGGGTCCGACCGCTAGGTTCTCTTACGGACTTCCCTGCCGGGCTCACTACGATCAGCACGACCCGCGTACCACGAGCCGGTCCCTCGCTCCGGCAAACGCTGCGATGCAGCGTCGTTACAAGTCTGTGCGGCAAGATCTCGTCCTGTCGGAGGAAGGCCACATCGATCGATGACTCAGGGTGCGGTCGATCAATGGTCGCTGGCCAAATCGCGGGCTGCTCGCGGAGGTGCGCGGGTTGCCTGCTCGCGAAGCGAATCAGGAAAGCCTCGACGCGCCGGGGGACTCGTCAAGCTGCAGCGACTTTTCCAGCGAGTGGCGTGCCGTCCGGCCTGGTTCGTCCGCCGGCCCTTTGCACCGGCCGGGCAGATCTGGGGAGCCGGTCGCGGCCCCGCGCATGCTGGAACACGCCACCGTCCCTGTACACAAGTCTTTTTTTATTAACATTTTATATCCTCTAACACATTCGTTTTGCGTCATCGATTTATGAGAAGATGAGAAGGATCCGGATCGAGGAAAAAGAGACGTCCGAAGCACCCACGCAATCCCCTGAGCAGGTTTGTTCCGGCCCCGGGAAGGGATCCGGGAAGTCCGCTTCGCGGCCAGGAGTACGATCGCGCCAGGCAGAACACACCGACTCGCATCCGAAACTCAAGCGATCCGGATCCGTCGCCGCGAGAACTCGACCGATAGGCGCGAGTTCAGACGACCTCGAGCCGGAATTCCTTCCACTCGGCCGACGACCGGAGGAAACGAAGGCCGAGGCTCCGCGCCATCCAAGAACGGCCTCCCAGACCGCCCGACCTCGCATGCTCGCTTTCGACGGACGAGTATGGCCGCGAGGCGCACGCGAGCGAGGCCACGCCCGGTCTGCGGGTCCGTCTCGCGAGCCCCTCACTCCGGCTCGACTTCCGTCATACCTGGAGCCGGGGAGGCCCTGCATGACCGGCGAGGTTCCATCACGATGACTGCACCTCAGCACCAGGCCCCCTGCGCGTCGCGTGCGCGCAGGGTGTCCCTTTGTGCCGGAGGTCGGTACGCGGGAGCCCGGAAAGCAGGCGTGGTCGGACCGGATGGAGGGCTCGCCTGAGGGGCCGGGGGACGACACGCCGAGGTTGTACGACGGGGCGGCGAACCGGGAGCGACCTCGCTCGATTGTGCAGGCGAGGTTCCGTCACGTGACGGAACGTGCGGACCACGAGGCCGATGTCACCTCGCTCCAATCCCGTCCACGAGATCGTATGTCAACCTGGTTCGATTCGAGGTCCCCGCCATATTATACGGAAAGGCGGCCTCTGGACCGGGCCGAAGGTCGCCGCCTACGTCCGCGACCGCTGGGGCGTGTCCGTCTGCCCGCAGACCGGCTGGGAGTGGCTGACCGGGCTGGGGTTCGCACTCCAGGTCCCCCGGCCGAAAAACCCCAAGGCGGCGACGGCCGCGGAGCAGCAGGAGTGGAGAAGACGCCCTGGCCGGCCGGATGGATGGCCGAGCTGCGCCGTGTGCCCCCGGAGAAGTCCGTCGAATTGTGGGCCGAGGATGAGGCCCGGTTGGGACTCAGAGCGGCGGTCGACGTGGCGCTGAAGGTCGGTCAGGGAGAGCGACCGGATCGGGTGGAGTTCGCCCAGCGTCTCGACAAGATGCTTGAAGTGCAAGCGGATGCCGTCGAGGGAGGATTTCTCGAGGCTACCATTCTCGTGAGTCGCGAGGTAGCGGTCCCGGAGCTGGCCGAGAGTGATCTCGGTCCGCTCGACGAGATCCTCAGGCTCCTTGACCTGCCCACCGCTCCGGACGAACGCGACGATGTCGGCGCCGGTCGGGACGGCCAGGAATTTCTGCTCGATGCGCATCAGCAGGTAGTCGACCTGCGAGGAGATCGCCTCGGCCTCCTGAAGGGTCACCTTGCCGATCGTGAAAGTCTCGCGCCGGCCGTAGTACCGGAAGAGGACGCGTTAGAGCGATTTCCTTTTGATTTTGGCGGTTGACTGGGATATCCCTGGGTGTCAGGAGGACACCGGGGATGAAGGCCTATTCGATGGACCTGAGGGAGCGCGTGGTCGCCGCCTGCGAGGCGGGCGAATTGACCAGGGAGGAGATCGCCGGGCGGTTCTCGGTGAGCGTCTCCTGGATCCGCGCGCTGATGAAGCGGTGGCGCGAGGCCGGCACGATCGAGCCCAGGCCCCGGGGCGGGGGCAGGGTGCGTGCCTTCGACGCCGAGGCCGACGCTCGGCTCCGCCAGGCCGTCCGAGACGACTCCGACGCCACCCTCGAGCAACTCGCCGCGGCCGCCGGCGTCGCCTGCGGCCCCACGGTCGTGTTCCGGGCCCTGAAACGCCTGGGCATCACGCGTAAAAAAAGTCGCGGCGGGCGGCCGAGCAGGACCGTCCCGAGCTGAAGGAGCAGCGGCGGGCCTGGCGCGAGGAGTTCGCCGGGGTCGACCCGTCGCGGCTGGTCTTCCTCGACGAGACCGGCTGCACCACCGCCATGGACCGGACCCACGGCCGGGCCCCCAGCGGCGTGCGGGTGGACGGCCCGGTGCCGCACGGACACTGGAAGGTCATCACCCTCACCGCCGCCGTGAGGCTGGGGGGCGTCCCCCAGCCCGCCTGCCTGGCCACAGACGGCGCCACCAACTCGGCCTGCTTCGAGACCTACATCGGCGACTGCCTGGCCCCGACCCTGCGGACGGGCGACATCGTGGTGATGGACAACCTCTCCTGCCACAAGTCGCCCGAGGTGCGTCGCCTGATCGAAGCGGCCGGCGCCCAGGTCCGCTACCTGCCCCCCTACAGCCCCGACCTCAACCCGATCGAGCCGCTGTTCTCGAAGTTCAAGGCGATCCTCCGCGAGCTGGCGGTCCGGACGGTCCCCGATCTCTTCGGCGCCATGGGCGACGCCCTCCGCCGGATCACCCCGCAGGACATCGCCGGCTGGTTCCGCCATAGCGGCTACACCGCCACAGAGTCAACCGCCAGACTCATAGGGAAATCGCTCTAGCTCCCGTTTCGTTCCTGGATCGTGGCCATACTTGCCCCCGTAGGCAGGGCAACGCGGACCCGATGTGAGAGCCGCGTCTGTACCAGAATTGTACCAAGGGTACAAACTACGCGGCCAGCGAATCGACGTAAGTCGTTAGTACCGAAGGTGGGACTCGAACCCACACACCTTTTGAGGGTACCGGATTTTGAGTCCGGCGAGCCGACGACGCAAGTTCCTACCTGTCAGCGGTTACGGAAACAAGGTCAGGCGGCTTGCCCTCCGGCTTGCCCTCGACTCTTCAACCAAGAGTCCTTCCCACCCGAACTGCTCGGACTCATCCACGCCTGGCCCAACCTTCCTGACCACATCCGAAAGACGATCCTGACGCTCGTCGCCTCGACCGCTTCAACCGGGTTCGAGCCGCATGTAATCCCGCCGTAGGTCATTTCTCCACCTCGTTGATAAACCTCGAACCTAGGCACACCCAATCATGAAGATTCGGGAGGAGTTCCCCCGTGGACCTGAATCAGTTGGCACAGTCATTCGACCCGTTCATGGATCGGAGCAAAGAGGCATACATCCAGGTTGCCGTCGATGGGGAAGAGGAAGTCGAGCAGCTCGACCTCAAGTCTCCGTTGGCTCAGAGCCTGATCCGGGCCGCACTGGCGAAACTCGTCAAGAACGGAATCCCCACCGATCACCAGACCCGGGCGGCCAGCGATGTCGTCTGGGCCTTGGCTTACGGACGGGCCAGGGGGATCGCCAAACACAACGTCGAGCATCAGATTTCACGGAAGCCCTTAGCCCAGGCCGTCCTCGTCATCGCACGGAAGGGGGGGACGAAGAAATCCCTCTCCGCCCTCCTGGCGATGCTAGTTCGTGCGGCGGAACGCGAGGGGATCGACATGAAAAAAGGACCCTGGCCATCCAATGAGGATGCACTGGGCAAACAGCTATCGCCGCTCATTCCCATCCTGGCTGAGAAGGGAGTTGAGCTTGTCCGCCACGCCAATGAACGCCCACGAACTTGGTCCATCTCGGCCCTCTGCGAGGGAAGTGGCGAAAGTGACGGCGACGTGACGGCCTTAAGCACATTGGAGACTTCGCATTCCGCCGACAACGACACTTCACGTCCTGAAACCAACCTCGCTGATGAGGAAGGAAGCCCGGGATCATCCTTCTCCGACGAAGCCCTCAGTGAGCATCTAAAAGGAATCATTTTATGAGCGACCAATCGACGACCAGGCTTATCACAACCAAGGAAGCGGAGGCGGAAATCCCCGCACTCGAAAACCAGGTGGGGAACCATCTAATCCTCGACCTGAAGTGGACCCCATTGGCTAGACCAAAAATCGACGATTCTTCGCTACTCTCTCGTTAGCCCTTTTCGGCCCCCGTGCCCCGATAGACGGCCGCCGGGGTCCGATACTCGAGCGACTGGTGGGGCCGCTCGTCGTTGTAGAAGGCGAAGTACCTTGCGAGGCCCCGCTGCAGCCCCGGCACCGTGTCGTAGCCTTGAATGTAAATGTCTTCGTATTTGACGGATCGCCAAAGGCGTTCCACGAAGACGTTATCCAGCGCCCGCCCACGGCCGTCCATGCTCACCGCCACCCCCGCCGACTCCAGCCGCCCGGTGAACGCAACCGCCGTGAACTGCACCCCCTGGTCGGTGTTGAAGATCTCCGGCTTCCCTCCCCTCAAGGCGTCTTCGAGCATCTCCAGGCAGAACGAACCGTCGAGCGTGTTCGACAGCCGCCAGGCGATCACGTACCGGCTGAACCAGTCGATCACCGCCGCCAGGTACATGAACCCCGAGGCCATCGGCACATAGGTGATGTCGGTGCTCCAGACCTGGTCCCTCCTCCCTACCGTCACGCCCCGGAGCAGGTACGGGTAGATCCGATGGCCCTTCCCGGCCAGGCTCAGCCGTGGCTTGGGGTAGATCGCCTCCAGGCCCATCGCTCGCATCAGTCGCTGCACCCGCTTGCGGTTCACCTCCTCCCCTCGTTCCTTCAGCCAGGCCGTCATCCGCCGGCTGCCGTAGAACGGCCGGGCGGTGTACTGCTCGTCGATGAGCCGCATCAGCCTCAGGTCCTCGGCCGCCTGACCGGCGGGCTCGTAGTAGAGGCTCGACCGGCTCAGCCCCAGCAGCTCGCACTGCCGCCGCACGCTCAGGGCCGGGTGGCCGGGCTCGATCAGCGGCCGCTTGTGCTCACATGAAGACGGCAGCTTTTTTTTTGAGCCACTCCAGCTCCATCTTCAGCCGGCCGATCTGCTCGAACAGCTCGGCCTGGCGGGCCTCGGCGTCAGCCGAGGCCGCCTGGGCCGGGCTCCCGAAGAGGCCCTCCGCCCCGGTCAGGAGTTGTTTCTTCCAGCCGTGGATCAACGTCGGGTGGACGCCGTAGTGCCCGGCCAGCTCGTTGATGGTGCGGTCCCCCTTGAGTGCGGCGAGGGCGACCTGGGCCTTGAACGCCGCCGTGTGGACCTTCCGCTTGCCTGCCATCGCACCCCCCTTTGCTGGGCCACCGGAGTAGCTTAACCGGTGGTCCAGTTTTCAGGGTCCACTATATCTTTAAAAGATGTTCGCATAGCCATGCCTCCTACCCAAGAGGCGGTGGCTATTGTCGAGGCGTTGCGATCAGAAACGAGACAGATCGAGTCGGCGATTACTACCACCCTCCAGGAAATCAAACTCATTGCTGAATACCGCCATCGCATTGTCGCCGACGTAGTAACTGGGAAGCTGGATGTTCGGCGTGCCGCTCAAGATCTCCCAGTGTCATTTGAGAAAGCCGGCGTCACAGACGACGTTTTCGGATTTGACGATTCTGACGGCTTGGAGGAAGATCCTTCCGATTTACTTACCATTGCCGGCGAGGACTGACCAATGAGTCCTCCTCCCGCTCAACCCAAGCTTTTTCACATCACCCACGGACGAAACCTGGCAAAGATCCTGGCCGACGGTTGCCTGTGGTCGGATGCGGAGATGGTTGGTCGGGGAGGCCCTCAGGCAGCGATTGGGATGCCGAAGATCAAGACTCGTCGTCTTGAAGAACTGGAAGTCCCTTGCCACCCTGGGACCAAGGTCGGTCAGTTCGTGCCCTTCTACTTCTGTCCCCGCTCGGTCATGCTCTTCATCCTTCACAAGGGGAACGATCGCGACCTGATCTACAAGGAAGGCCAGCGTCCGATCCTCCATCTCGAAGCCGATCTCAAGGAGGTCGTCACCTGGGCTGCCGCCCAAGGTCGTCCCTGGGCGTTCACTGACAAGAACGCGGGGAGCGGCTACTTTCAGTCGTTCCGGGACATGGCCCAACTCGACCACCTGAACTGGGGGCACATCGCCAACACGGACTTCCGAGAACCGGAGGTCAAGGACGCCAAGCAGGCCGAGTTCCTGGTCTTCGGGTCGTTCCCCTGGACGCTGGTCCGGAGAATCGGAGTCATCAGCGAGAAGCACGCCGTGCGGGTACGAGAAATCGTGTCCGTCAGCGACCACCGACCCGATGTACAGGTTCAAACCGGGTGGTATTATTGAGGAAATCGGACATACGGGAAGTTTTGCGACATGATCCATCTGGCCTACGGCGACATCCTGAAGCACGAAGCGGACGCCCTCGTCAACACCGTCAACTGCATGGGTGTGATGGGCCGGGGGATCGCCCTCCAGTTCCGCCGTGCCTTCGAGGACAACTACGAGGCCTACCGCAAAGCGGCCAAGGCCAAGGAGATCCGCCCTGGCCAGATGTTCGTTTTTGAGCGGTCCACCATCGAACAACCCCGCTGTATCATCAACTTCCCGACCAAGCGTCACTGGAAGGAGAACAGCCGGATCGAGGACATCGAGTCCGGCCTCATGGACCTTGTCCGGGTCATCCAGGACAAGGGGATCCGATCCATCGCTATCCCGCCCCTGGGTTGCGGATTGGGGGGGTTAGACTGGGCTGCGGTTCGTCCCTTGATCGAGCAGGCCCTATCCAGCATCCCGGAGGTAGACGCCTACCTCTTCGAGCCCGGCAAAGCACCCGCCGCCGCGGAGATGGTCAATCGGACCCGACGCCCCAAGCTCACCACGGCAAGGGCCGCCGTCCTCGGTCTGATGCAGAACTACCTCGAAGGGCTGATGGACGTCGGGGTCTCGCTGCTGGAGATCCACAAGCTGATGTATTTTTTGCAGGTGGCCGGCGAACCCCTGAAGCTCAACTACAAGGCTGCCGTCTACGGCCCGTATGCCGAGAATCTTCGTCACGTCCTGAGCAACCTGGAAAGTCACTACATCCACGGATATGGCGAGGGTGGCGACGACCCGAGGAAGCCCATTGAGCTCGCAGAAGGTGCCGGAGTGGAAGGGCAGGCCGTCCTTCAAGATTACCCGAAGACTCGCGAACGTTTCAGCCGGGTCGCCCAGTTGATCGAGGGATTTGAATCCCCTTACGGCATGGAGCTTCTGGCCACGGTCCATTGGGTGGCAGATCGCCAGGGAGCCAAGACGGTTGACCAGGCCGTCCAGAAGGTTCACGGCTGGAGCACCCGGAAGACGATGTTCACCCCCCACCAGATCCAGGCTGCGTGGGACAGACTCCACAGGCTGGCTTGGCTTGACGGAATGCCCCATGCCGACGGACACCTCTGAAAAGGGCCTCGAAGCCCTCATCGTCAAATCCCTGATCGAAGAAGCCGGATATCTCCCGGGAGCCCCAGGAGATTACGACCGGGATCATGCCGTCGATGTCGCTCACCTGTTGGCCTTCCTCAACGCGACGCAGCCCAAGACCATCGAATCGATCAACCTGGAGAACGACGGGCCTTCCCGTCAGCAGTTCCTCCACAGGCTCCAGGGCGAGGTCACCAAACGGGGCGTGATCGACGTCCTCCGCAAGGGGATCAAGCACGGCCCGACCACGGTGGATCTCTACTACGGCACCCCGACGCCGGGGAATGCCAAGGCCGCCGAACTCCACGCCGCCAACCGGTTCAGCGTCACCCGCCAACTACGGTTCAGCAAGGACGAGACGAGGCTGTCCCTGGACGTGGTGATCTTCCTGAACGGTCTCCCGTTCGCCACCTTCGAGCTCAAGAATTCCCTGACCAAGCAGACTACTTCGGACGCCATCAACCAGTACAAGAGGGATCGCGACCCCAAGGAACTCCTCTTCTCCCTGGGTCGTTGTGCCGTCCACTTCGCCGTGGATGATGCTGAAGTCTGGATGTGTCCCCAATTGGCCGGGAAGGAATCCTGGTTCCTGCCGTTCAACCTCGGCTGGAATCATGGGGCCGGGAACCCGCCGAACCCATTCGGCCTCAAGACCGACTACTTGTGGAAGGAAGTCCTGACCAAGCCTCGGTTGACGGACATCCTTGAGAACTATGCCCAGGTCGTCGAGGTCAAGAACGCCAACGGCAAGGTCCGACGCAGGCAGGTCTTTCCCAGATACCATCAACTCGACGTCGTGCGGAAGCTCCTGGCCGATGCCGAGACCAAGGGAGCAGGGTCGGGCTATCTGATCCAACACTCGGCGGGTTCCGGCAAGAGCAACTCCATCACCTGGCTGGCCCATCAACTCGTCGAACTGAAGAAAGACGGTCAGCCGGTCTTCGACTCCATCATCGTCGTGACCGACCGGACCGTCCTGGACAAGCAGATCCGCGACAACATCAAGCAGTTCGCCCAGGTCTCCGCCGTCGTCGGTGCGGTGACACAGGGGTCCATGCAACTCCGGGGGTTCATCGAGCAGGGCAAGAAGATCATCATCTCCACGATCCAGAAGTTCCCTTTCATCGTTGAAGAAATCGGGGACCAGCACCGGGAGAGGCGGTTCGCGATCATCATCGACGAGGCCCATTCCAGCCAGGGAGGCCGCACCACGTCGGCCATGCACGTGGCCCTTGGCGAACAAGGGGTTCCCGATGAGGAGTCCGACGAAGACCGAATCAACCGGGTCATGGAGTCGCGGAAGAAGCTCAAGAACGCCAGCTACTTCGCCTTCACCGCGACTCCGAAGAACAAGACCCTGGAAATCTTCGGTGTTCCCCAGCCCGATGGGACATTCCGGCCCTTCCACACCTACACCATGAAGCAGGCCATTGAGGAGAAATTCATCCTCGACGTCCTGAAGAACTACACGCCGGTTGCCAGCTACTACCGGCTCATGAAGAAGGTCGAGGAAGACCCGGAGTTCGACGTCAAGAAGGCCCAGAGGAAGCTCAGGAAGTACGTAGAATCCCACGATCACGCGATCCGCCAGAAGGCGGAGATCATGGCGGACCACTTCCACGACCAGGTCATCGCGAAACAGAAGATCGGGGGCAAGGCCAGAGCCATGGTCGTCACCAGCGGCATCGCCAGGGCCATGCAGTACAAGAAGGCCTTCGATGCCTACCTCACGGAACGCAACAGCCCATACAAGTCCGTCGTGGCGTTCTCGGGTGAACACGAGGTGGACGGTCAAAAGGTGACCGAGGCCTCGATGAACGGCTTTCCGAGCAACCTGATACCCGAGACCTTTCAGAATGATCCGTATCGGTTCCTGATCGTCGCCGACAAGTTCCAGACCGGCTACGACGAGCCTTTGCTGCACACGATGTACGTGGATAAGATCCTCTCCGGCATCAAGGCCGTTCAAACTCTATCACGCCTGAATCGAGCCCACCCACAGAAGCACGACACGTTCATCCTCGACTTCATGAACGACGTGGACACCATCCAATTAGCCTTCGCCGATTACTACCGGACGACCATCCTCAGCGAAGCCACCGATCCCAACAAGCTCCATGACCTGAAGGCCGACCTGGATGGCTACCAGGTATACGACCTGGCGGACGTCGCCAAGCTGGCCAATCTGTACCTGGGAGGTGCAGACCGGGACAAGCTCGACCCCATCTTAGATGCTGCTGTTGCCGTCTATACCACGGATCTCGACGAAGATGGCCAGGTGGCCTTCAAGGGCAAGGCCAAGGCATTCGTGAGGACCTACAGCTTCCTGTCCTCCGTGCTTCCCTACTCGAACGCCGACTGGGAACGCCTGTCGATCTTCCTCAACTTCCTGACCCCGAGGCTCCCGGCACCGAAGGAAGAAGACCTGTCGAAGGGCATCCTCGAAACCATCGACATGGACAGCTACCGCGTCGAGATGAAGGCCCAGATGGCAATCGCCCTGCCGGATCAGGATGCCCAGATTGGCCCTGTCCCCAGCGGAGGTGCCGGCGGTCTCCCTGAGCCCGAGCTTGAACGCCTCAGCCACATCGTCAGGGCGTTCAACGACCAGTTCGGGAACATTGACTGGAAGGACAAGGACAAGATCGACAAAGTCATCGCCGAGGAGATCCCCGCGAAGGTGGCCGCCGACAAGGCTTACCAGAACGCCATCAAGCACTCCGACAAGCAGAACGCCAGGATCGAGCACGACAACGCCCTCCAGCGGATCATGCTTGAACTGATCACCGACCACACCGAGCTATTCAAGCTGTTCAGCGACAATCCTGGCTTCAAAAAGTGGCTGTCGGACACGATCTTCCAGAGTACCTATCTGCTGCCCGGCATTCATGAAAAGTCCGGGAGCCCTCACGCTGGGCCGCCCTGAGGCCTATAGAACTTTTGAGAGCTAGCTTCTCCACTGCCCACGGCCGTCGCGATCCTACGAAAGGATCATCAGGAGTATTGAAAATGGGAAGTAAGGCCGTATCCCCGCTTGGATCCGATGAGAAGGGAAGGCTCCAGCAGTTTTTGAAGAGGCGTCAGCTGAACGAGAGGATGGTCAAGCTCTTGGACGAAGCCAAGGAGACCCACAATCTCAAGCGTGGTGAAATTACGACTGCTAAAAACGCCAAGTACGACGACATCGTCGAGTCCCTCTCCAAGTCACTCTCCAACCACTGGGTCTCTACGGAAGCGGTCACCCACGTCTTAGACTCGGCGGAACTCGCAGGCAGGCAGCACGTATGCGTCTTCGAGGTTCCACCGGCGGATTTGGATGCAGTGCGAGTCAGTCTGGCTTCACCGGATACCCTTAATAACCAGAGTTTGACCCTAGAGGAGTTCTGGACGATCCCCCTTGAGCCCTACACCAGGATACTCGCAGACACCGATGACATTCACATAAGTAAGGTGGTGGCGGTGAGGAAATACTGGGTCGAACTGATCACCCCGAAATCAGAGGACTACATCGAGATCGTCCGTAAGCGGGAGAAGGAGCGGGCTGCGATCATCATCAAGCTGGACTTCAAAAGCCGGCTTCTTCAGTTCAGAGTGCCGATCAGGGAACAAGCCCCCGGGGTTGATACTTCCTCGAGTGTATATTCCTTCGTATCGGAGACTGTGTACTCACAATACGGGGACGCGGGTGCCGAATGGCTCCTGAAGTTACGGCCCTTCAAAATATGCGATGCCTACAAGAAGATCATCCAGAACCGCGACGACTTTGAGTTGCACTCGGATACGCCCGAGAACCAGTATCTCAAGAGCAGCATGACCCGCAAAGGTGCACCGGGCTTCGGCCAGGATATCCGCGACTTTCCGGAGTGGGTCTACGACAACGGCTTTGCCCGCAGCAGCATCAAGGGGACATGGAAGATCGGTACAGCGGAAACCGATGTGCGAATGCACTACGACCAGGTCAAGGTCAGCAAGCAGCTCACACGTCCCATGGCCCGCCTTTATTTTTCCAAACCCTACACGGACGAGGACGTGGAGCATGTCATCGGAAGAATTCGAGACCATCTTTGAGCACGCCTCGGCTCTCGTACGGATTCGGTGCAAGGGGATTGCAGGCCTGGACATGGTGTTATCGTCACTCAAAAATAGGGTAACTTCCGGCATCCGAGACCCTCGGTTGGACCGAGGGCTCTTCTTCGAGCCTTGGCTGGATTCGCAACAGTTGGGAATACCCCAGTCGAGTGCTGAGGAGATCGCGAGGGAACTCCACCAACTCAGCGTCTTGACCGTCTGGTCCCGAGTCCGATGTCCTGAGGTATTTCCTGACGAAGACGGCACCATCATCGAAACCAGTTCCAGCGATGAGCTGGCACAAGCCCAGTTAGACCAGTGCCCGCATTGTGGCACCTGCCATGAACTCATCCCCTCGATCGTGGAAACCCTTTACGCTCCGAACTTTCCGATATCGGATGTAGTTGCACCGTTCGAGGCGAGAAGGCTGAACTTGAGTAATGGCACCCTGAGACAGAAAGAAGATATGCTCGACGCACAGACCTTACGGTGTCTCGCCATTACTCGCAGCTCGGCCCTCAAAGGCACGTCTTTCGCACTCTTACTCCGGGAAACATTAGCGACAAACTCGGCACTTGAATCCGTACCCGACCCTCGACATGCATGGGCAGCCACTTGGAAGGGACCGATAATAATAATACTTGCATATTTTGCACTATGCAGCCCGATCGCTTACTTTGCTGGCCAGGTGATGGGATGGATCTGCGGGGCAGTTGCCGTATTCGTTATCTGGCTGGTCATCCGAGGCGATACACAGACGAAGCTCGCCCCCTCAGCTGCATGCCGTCAAGTGACACGCTGGGGCATGATGTCTTCGGTTTTGCTACTAACGGCGGGGACAACCGGTTTTCAGTTTTCCCTCACAGAGGAGAATCGCCTCTCTATCCCTTTGACCAATGGCCACAAGATCAACTTGCCCATCAAGTTCGAGTATGGGAGTGCCAACTACTGGCTGGTCGGCTTGGGAGTGTTCCTGTTCGTGATTACAGGCATATTTGTTTTAGTATATGACAAACGCATAGGGTGGTTCACGCGTTGAGACATCCCATCGACCTCACGCCCCAAGCAACGCGGATAATCACGCTGTCAGTCCTGAGGTGCGGGTCTTTCCCCCTCCTATAGTTGGGGGCGTAGCGGAACTGGACGAACCGAACCTGTCCTCGGACACCTGGACCGGCATTTAATCCTTGCACCATATGTCCTTGGTCCCGAGAATCACACGAAGCTGGATTCCGTGGTGTTCGAGGATCGTCTTCAGCCCGCCGTAGACGGAGGGGAACCTGCCCTTCAGGGTGTCGGCGACGAACACGACATTTATGTCGTGGTCCGCGATCATGAGTCTTTCCAACCCTTCTTGAACCACCTCCCCCACCATCCCGACATGACGATCGGCCCCGGGACTTCATCCTGGTGACCGGGGTCTCCCACGTCCCCGAACTCCGGCATTGGGATGATCTTATCGGGATCGGCGAAGAACTCCCATCAGCATCGGCCAGTTCCCACTCATCCTCACCTGAAAGCATCCGTCGCCCTTCGCTAGCGTGTTCGCCGCTTCGCTCGGGTAGCCCTCTTGAGGCCCGAACGATCCGGCCCACGCCTCGGGGCATGATTCTCTCAAGAGGGGGTGACAGCTGTGGGTCATGAGCTAGCGACCGTGAACGGTCGCACTTCGATGATGTACGTCGGCGAGGTCCCTTGGCACGGACTTGGACAAAGTCTTGATGCCCCTGCCACGGCTCGAGAAACCATTCAAGCCGCAGGGCTCGACTACGACGTCAAGCTGTCCGACGTGACCACTTCGGACGGCATCCCGATCCCGTCCCGGAAGGCGGTCGTCCGGACCGACACCAACGACGTCCTGGGGGTGGTGGGCAACTCTTACGTTCCGGTCCAGAACCGCCAGGCCTTTGGATTCCTCGACGCCATCGCCGCCGAGGGCTCCATCCGCTATCACACCGCCGGTGCATTGCGGAAGGGAGAGCGGATCTGGCTCCTCGGCAAACTCAGCGGCCAGATCCGGGTGAAGGGTTCCGAGGACTTGACCGAGAAGTTCCTCCTCCTGTCGAACTCACACGACGGATCATCGGCCCTCCGCGTCTTCTTCACGCCAATCAGGGTCGTATGTAGCAATACCCTGGCGATGGCCGATCGGAGCGGCAAGGGCGAAGGGATCGCCCTCCGCCACCAGGGCAACCTTCCATCCAAGGTCCGTGAAGCCCAGGAAGTCCTCGGGTTGGCCCGCCGCTACTACGACGACCTGGAATTTCGGATCGACTTCCTGGCCGGTCATCACCCTTCCGCCGCCCAGCTTGCCCGCTACTTCGAGACGCTCTACCCCGACCCCGCCGATGGTTCCAGCAGCAGTCGGGCCAGGAACGTCCGGGACTCGCTCTACAACCTCTTCGAGCGTGGAAAAGGCCAAGAGATCCCTGCCATCCGGCACTCGTCCTGGGCTGCCTTCAACGCCGTCACCGAGTTCGTGGATCACCACCGGTCCACACGAGGCCGGAACGATCACGAGAGGGGCAGCAACCGTCTCGACTCCGCCTGGTTCGGCTCCGGGAACAGGCTGAAGCAGCACGCCTTCCGCCTGGCACTCGATATGGCCGCCACCTGACCCCTTCCTTCCACTCCGCTCGGTCTCCGTCGCACCCCTCGCGATCCGGAGCCCGATCACGCCGAGCGGGGTACCCAGCCTGTCGAGGAGGTTCACCTTTACTCACCAACGTTCAAGGACAAGCCATGATCAAGGCCAACGTCGGACTGTCCCGGAAAGTGTCGGAGAACTACAACTCCAACGGGTTTTCCCTGAACCTCGAAGGGGAGATCCAGGCCACCCTGGATGATCCCGAAGCCGTCATCGAACGCATCAAGCAGCTCTACGACTTGGCCGAGGAAGCCCTGGACCAGCAGATCGACCGGCACCAGTCCGACTCGGCCATCGCTTCCCGGGATGCCGACCCTCACCCCGTCAGCAATGGCCACTCCAACGGTCGCCAAGCCTCAGAGTCCAACGGCTCTTACGCCGGGCGGAATAGTCATCAGAACGGGAAATCCACCGCGAACGGTGAACCCGCCACCAACAAGCAGATCCAGTTCCTCCAGACCCTGGCTAAACGCCAGAAACTCTTCGGCACGAAGCTGGAGGGCTTCATTCAGGAGATCATCGGGCGTGGTTGCTCCCCCTACGACCTGACCAAGAAGGAGGCCGGAGCCGTCATCAATGCCCTCAACCCCGAAGAGGCCGGAGAGAACGGGTCTCGACGTTGAAACTTCCGAAACGAAGGTCCGTCATGACACCGGGGATGGGAGCTGGTCCCAACCCGGTTTTTCTTTGGAGGTCAAATGAGTCCCAACGTCGCGAGGCCGCACTGGTCGTACTCCTCAGTTTCGCAATTCCTGAAGTGTCCCCTTCAGTTCTACTTCGAGCGAATCCTGAAGCTGCCTCGGAAGTCCAAGACCGACGCCCTGGTTTTGGGCTCATCGCTCCACTCGGCCCTGGCCGTCTACCACCTCAAGCTACAAGCCGGTCAGCCGGTCACCACCCAAGAGATCCACACCGCCTATCTCGACGCCTGGAAAGCCCAAGCTCGGGACGGACAAATTGTCGCATCGGGCGACAAGACTTTGGAAGACAGCCGGGATCTCGGGATCTCCCTGGTGGACGTTTATTTGAAGGATCCGCCGACCGGCACCATCATTGCCGTGGAGAGCCCTATACTGGCTCCAATCGCCAACTCGCACGGGGAGTATCTGGAAAAGCCGATCCTGATCATCGCCGACCATATCACTCGCCAGGATGACGGAACGCTCCAGGTCAACGAGATCAAGACGTCTGGCCGGGCCTACTCCGAATCCGAAGTGGCCACATCGCATCAGCCGACGTTCTACGCCAACGCCCTCCACGAGATTGCCGGGGAAGAACCGGCGGTCGAGTTCACCGTCCTGGTGAAGACCAAGACGCCGAAGGTGCAACGGATCCAGGCCATCCGGAATGTGTCCGATTTCCGGAGGCTGGGAGACATCATCGAAGCTGTCGATCGATCCATCGAGGCGGAAAGCTTCTACCCAATCGAGTCTCCCCTCAACTGTTCGGGGTGCAGTTTTTACCGGGAATGTAAGAGTTGGAGTGGACCGGAGACTTCGAGTTTTGGGGATCAGGAAGTTCATGAGTCGGAGGAGCCCGCCCTATGCTCACCGAGATGAACGGCAAGGGAGGCACACTCTGTTCGCAGGCTCGTTCGGGCACCATCCGCTGCCCGCTGATCGTCCGTCCGACCAGCGAGGACGTGATCACCGGGCATATCTTTCAGGCCCTCGGCTATACCAACCCCCGATGGTGGCTGCCCGACCTCTTGAACACGGCCCTCGGAGCTTCACGATTCCGGCGTCAAGTCTTCCGGAACCTGAAGATCAAACTTTGGCAGAACCAGCCCTGCTATCCGAGGGAACTCCTGCCCTGGGACGAAGGCTCGACGCAGGTGGACACGATCATCAGCTGGGAGAACCCGGCGACCACTGTCTTCGCGGAATCGAAGTACGGGTCCACAATTTCCGCCAACGTCTCGGGAGACGACGGTTCCAGCGGCTACCCTTCCGACCAGTTGATCCGGAACATACGGGTCGGCCTCCATCACGCCGGATACCTGCGAACGGAGAACCAGCTTTTCGACCAGAAGCCCCGGGACCTCGTCGTCCTGGTCCTCGCTCCCACGAAGGGCCATCCGCTCGTGGAACGCTATCGCGATCCTCAACGACTCCAGGCCGCCATCCCTCACGCTGACAAGCTCCGAAGTCTGCCGAGGAGCCCCTTCGTAGGAGAGCTTTGTTATGGCGACATCATCGAAGTCCTGGGTGGGAATCTAAGGTTCATGAGCCTGAAAGAGCGACGGGTCGTCGATGACTTGACAACCTACCTCGAATTCAAGCTTACGACTCTGCCGTCAAAGCCCATTTCGGGGCTTTTGCCATCTCCGGCACCGTCAACTCTGCCGGGAATCCATGACCCTTCTGCCATGCCGATCGGCGAAACCTCTCTCCAAGAAACCCACCCGAAAATCCTGTCAGTCCACTGACCCACTGCAGGCAGGGCCATCGTCTAGCATCCCTCATCACGCGACGGAACTTGGTTTTCCGGAGCGAGGGGGACTGTGTTGACGATGGCCAAGAAGCGGACAGATGCACAGAGGAGGATCCGCCAGAGCGACCGGCTGGCTCGGGTTCTTCGTCTGCTGCAACTGATCCAGGGCCACGGCAACTGGAACGCCGCCACCATCGCCAAGAAACTCGACTGTTCCGAGCGGACCGTCTACCGAGACCTCCAGACGCTGGCGGCGGCGGGCATCCCCTGGTATTTCGACGACTTCAATCAGTGTTATAAGCTTCGGGAAGGCTACCGAGGACACTTTCCCAAGTTGCCCCCAGGCCTGGAATCAGATCCGAAGGACGGCACGGGGAACTCCGCCATCTCCGACGATGCCCGGTCCATTGCCACTCTCGCCAAGGAAGCCGCCCAACGTCTCCTCGTCGAAGCGGAAGGGGTGGTGCAGGCCTTGGACCGGCTGACGAAAGCCATAGAGGGCATCTCCGGACCCAGGAATCCTTGAGACGAGAGCCCGACGACGGAACCAAAGTCTCTCGCAAATCCGGACTGACCCACCTTTGTCAGAGGGCTCATTTACGCTACGGCTCACAACCCGATCGACCCATGTGAGCCGCAGCCATGAGCCCCTACGACTTCATCAAGCATCGCCAGATCCTCTGGGCACTCCGCCACGACAAGCATCTCGGCGGACAGTTCCGTCATGACCCGGACCCCATCCAGGTGGAGAGGGGCGAGAAGCTTTTCACCTTCAATCTCGACGATAACCTCTACGAGCCCCTGATGCCCGAAGCCCGGAGAGAGTTTGAACGCGGAGACGGCGACGAACTTGGTGGCAAGATGCACGCCGTCCACTCCTCGTCTGCCACCGGCGTCAACTTCTTCCACTACTGGCGTCAACGTGGACTCTTCGCCGAGGCCGCCAAGTCTATCCGGGTTCCCTCCACCGGCATCATGGGCATTAGGTTCGAGGCCCAGTTCCCCATCCACCCCGAGTTCGCCAAGGCCCCGAATCTGGACTTGGTCATCGACTACGCCCCCTCAGGAGTCCTGAAGGCCACGGCCATCGAGTGCAAGTTCAACGAACCCTTCGGCGGTTGGGAGAAGAAGGGGCTGAAGCCGTCGTCTACCTCAAGCACGACGAGTTCTGGACGGAACTCCCAAACCTCAGGGCTATCGCCGAACAGGTCTCGCCGGACAACACCCGGTTCGCCGCCCTCGACGCCCCCCAACTCCTGAAACACACCCTCGGTCTCAAGAACGCTTACGGCAAACGTGGGTTCCGGCTGGTCTATCTCTACTACGACGTCCCAGGCTCCGAAGCCGTGAAGCATGCCGATGAAGTCGCGGAGTTCTCGAAGATCATGGAACGGGACGGAATCTTGTTCCAGTCGCTGACCTATCAGGAAGTCATCCTGAGCCTGGCGAGGAACCAGCGTGTCGAGCACAAGGAGTTCGTGGACTACCTGATCGAGAGGTACCTTTGACTGGCGGCTCAACCCGTCATCGCAATCCGTCCCTGACGATCGATCTCGGAGCTCTCCCGTGAAACCACCGGAACTCGAGGATAAACCTGCGGCGGAGATCACGAAAAAGTTGGCCCCTCTGAATGGTGCCTGGTACTGGGTCCCCCAACCGTCGGAAGGGAGCCATTCATGGACGATCCTGACCTGCCACGACGCCGGGATGTCAGAGGAAGAAGGCCACACCGAGCTCTGGCCCTGGGTCCTGGTTCAAATGGCCGCCGCGTGGGGTAGAGACGCCGTGAGCCTCAAACGCCAGCTCGGCCTTTACTACACGGGGCTGCCCAGGGGTCGCGTCTCCAGGCCCGAAAAGATCTCGTTCATCCTGCATGGCAACGATGCCCCGGTCGAACCCTGGCGGGACATCTTGGTGGAACGGTTCCAGCTCTCGGGCCGGAAGACCAAGGTGATCTTTGATGAGGACGAGACCCAGATCCCCGGACATCCGGCAGCCTTTATCGGGGTCTTCGAGAAGTTGACTCCACCGACGGATCGTTGATCGAACCCGGAGAAAGCACCCCGACAAGCCAAATGGCAATCTCCACAGGCAATGACGTCGGACACTCCAAATCAAGATCCGGCAATGACACCGAACAAGATTCCCGACGGAGATAGGAGGGCACGCCAAGCCGGCCGTCTGGCCAGGGTCCTTCGTGTCCTGGAGATGATCCAGGGACCTGGCCGCTACGGCGTCAAGGACATCGCCAGGGCCCTGGAATGCTCCCAGCGGACGGTGTTCCGAGACCTGGCCGTCCTCGAGATCGCCGGGGTGCCTTACTTCCACGACAGGGAGACCAAATCGCTCCAGGTCAGCCCCGGGTTCCGGTTCCCGCCGCTGAATCTCACCGAAGACGAGATCGTGGGTCAGGCCACCGCAAACGTGCTGACTTCATCCCCCGGCCTGGATGTCACCGAGGGTGCCGGACCGGCGTCACGGAAGCTGAAGGTTCTCTCCAATGAGGAATCCGCCAAGCTCCTGGCGGAGGTCGAGCGGGTGACCTCCGTGCTGGACCTCAAGCTCGCCGATCACAGCCGTCATCACGAGGTGATCAAGACCGTCCAGTGGGCCCTGATCCAGGGCAAGAGGCTCAACGGCAGCTATGCCAGCCCCTACGCATCATCGCCGAAGGGGCTGGACCTCCACCCGTACCGACTCACCCTGACCGGACAAGCCTGGTACCTGATCGCGAGACCGGAAGGATCGGATCATCCCCACACCTACCGGGTCGCCCGCTTCAAGTCTCTCCGGCAGATCGATAAACCCTCCCAGATCCCGGAGGACTTCGACCTCAAGGACTACCTGGGCAACGCGTGGGGCGTTTATCGCGGAGAGCATCGGTTCGAGGTGGAGATCCTCTTCGACAAAGCAGTCGCCAAGATCGTCACCGAGACCCTCTGGCACCACACCCAGACCATCCAACGAAACAAAGGCGACAGTGTCACACTCTGCTTCCGGGTAGACGGCCTGAGGGAGATCATGCGTTGGTGCTTGGGCTGGTCAGGATGGGCGACGGTCATCCAACCCGAGGAGCTGCGAGAACTCGTCGTCGGGGAACTTCGCAAAGCTCTGAGCATGAATGGAGATTGAAAGGCGTGGAGGCGGTGGGTAAGACGCTGGAGGGCAACGACGAATGCCTGCTCATGTTATTACACGAAGACTCTACGATCCGACAGGCCTCAGGCCTCCCGTCTACCAACTCTCCCTCTTCGATGTCACTGCTTGCCATCGAGCACCCAGGCCAATTCGAGATCATGCATCCTCCTGGGCCCTGATGGACGCACGAATCTCGGCGAGATGCTGACGCCACCAATCCACGGCATCGTCCCCGTAGAGGCGATCCACATGATAATCGGTAGTCGGCTGCTCTCCCGCCCGGATCGCCGCTAACAGCCGGTCCACCTCCTCCTGGTCGGGCGGGCCGAGGTGTGGCTGCGGCACTTGCTGGACGAGGTCGCCCAGTCCACAGCCGAAGAACCGACAGAGTGAGTCGAGGAACCTCGTGTTGGTCGTCCTCAGTATGCTGTTATAAGCAAGATTCCTGAGAAGGCTCTCCTTCACGCCAGTCAGCGACTCGACCTCCTTCCAGGTCAGCGGGCTCCGCCCCTCCGCCTCTCTTCGAGCGTTCATCTCCTCGAGTCGACGGTCCAGAAGATACGCCCAACCCATTGCTGGCCCACCACTTAAAAAATACCTAATAGGTTTTCGTTGACAAAACCTATTAGGTGAGGCTAAGCTTCCATCGTGGCTCCTGTACCTAATCGGTAATGAGCCTACTCGAAGCCTCAGTATCCCACAAGGTTGGAACGACTGAAAGGACACCAATGCCTTCCGATTTGTTCGTTCAGATCACGGCGGCTCAGCTGGAGAAAGCAGAAAAAGCCTTTAGGCGTGGGAAAGCCACCGCGAGGCAGGCTGCCCTGATGGAGCTCGAGGCCGAACTCGAGGAACTCGTCAACGATCGAGAGCCGGACGAGTTGCAAGCATTCTCCGACTACACGCCGATCATCCAGAGATTCTGGGCAGACGCAGCCGGTGAACTCCACGTCGAGGCCCAGATTCACGCAAGTTTCGTCATCCCTTCCTCCGCGACTTCGGAATCCCTCAAAAGGCACTTAGGCTTCGTGAGCGACTACAAGACCGGCGAGCCCTCTCGGTGAAATGAAACCCGCATCCACGGGTTCAGGATGGCGATCATCCGACACCGAGGCAGACCGAGGCTCGTCCGATCCATCAGCACGAAGTGCTGACGGATGAAGGGATGGGATAACTACCGACGCCCGTCATTTCGCCCTTTCAACTAGGCTTCTACCCCTGTAAGAGGATGCTTTCCATGCCACGTGCCAAGCTTCAGAGACCCCCCACCAATCGTCCCAAGATCCGCCGAGTCGACGCTCAGCGACAGGGCCGGATCGATGGCAAACAATGGGCAGAGACTCAAGCCCATCCTTCGGAACTGAGCCAGATCGGCTATTGGTACGCGGTCAACTGTCACATGGGGATCGGCACCTCCTTTCGCTACCGCGGCAGTCACACCGGCGATCTGGAGTTCGTGGCCATGATCAGGCCCTATCTGGACGACAGGGAACTCCGCGACGCGGCAAGTGAGTTCTGGGGCGATCGATCGGAGGTCATCAACGGGTTCGGACGCTTCGGGCTCCATTATTTGAAGGAATTCTCCGACGCGGCTCTCAGCGTTTGGCTGGCTATCAAGGAGTCGTGGGAGGCCGTTACCTACGCACGCGGAGTTGAGGCCGGTCAACTCTGGTCGAGGACCATTGCGGCACCAGGAGAACGTGAACGCCTCCGCTGCGGGAACGAGGCTCATGGGAGAGAATACGGAGGAAGGCTCTGCTTGCCCAACCTCGACGACCCCTACCGGATTGCAGAGACCGTCCTGGCCCCCGAGCCCGACGGTGACGATGACGCTTACGATCCCGAGGAGGTGACTCGACTCAAGAAGAAATTCTGGGAGCCGATCATCGGTCAGCCTTATGAACTTCACCGCTACAAGATCTCGGAGAAGCGGTTCATCATCGGTTTCATGGACGGTGCCTTGGACAAAGCAGACAAGGTCTGGTCCAGGTTCGGACAGGCGGTGAAATCCAGCGTCTCATGACGATCCGAGATCTTGGAAGATCCAACTCCAGGCCGAAAGGTGTTCGACATCGCCCGATGAACTTCCGGCCAACCTTGAGCCATCACACCCAGAGGGAACAATGGAACCTCGACACCTCGTTTCGACCAAACAACTCGCCTCGATCCTCAGCGTCTCGGAGCGACACCTCTACCGGCAGAAGTCGGCCGGCAAAATGCCTCAACCTATTAGGATCGGTCGATGCCTCCGATGGAGTCTCCAAGACTTTCCAGGACTCGGCGATCGAAATCCGGGTGGCACCGACTCAAAACCTAGGAAGTGATCATGGCTTCGCTTATCAAACCGAAGATCACGACATACAGGACGCCGGAAGGGCGAAAGTGCAAGAAGGGTACGCCGGGTTCCGTGGCCTCCACGAGCAAGACGAAGAAGTGGTACGGCCAGTACCGAGACCATGATGGGGTCACCCGGCGAGTGCCCCTGTGCACGGACAAGACCGCGGCCAAGCAGATGCTCAACGAGTTGGTCAGGAAGGTTGAGCGAGGAGAGGCCGGGCTCGTCAATCCGCTCGATGAGCATTCCAGGAGTCCGCTGGAGGCACACATCGAGGATTACCAACGCTACCTGGAGTCCAAGGACAACAGCGAACGGCACGTCAAGGAGACGATCAGCCAGATCAGGGTCGTCTTCAAAGCCTGTGGGTTCCGGCGTATCGCCGACCTCGACACGGACAAGGTCCGCCATTACCTGAAGCAACGTCGCACGGCGGGGATGTCCGTTGAGAGGTCGAACCACTACGTCCGGTCCTGCAAGGGGATCACCCGATGGATGGAGCCCAAGCGGGTCGCCCGCGACCCGTTCCGGGACCTGAAGACTCAGGACCCCGCCAAGGACCGCCGCCTGGTGCGACGTGCCCTGTCGGTCGCGGAACTCGTCCGACTGATCGAGGCCGCCCGGGATAGCCGGCAGATTGTCTGCGGGCTCAACGGCACACAGAGAGCGATGCTCTACGTCGTGGGGGCCTACACGGGACTCCGGGCCAGCGAGTTGGCCAGCTTGACTCCCGACAGCTTCGACATGCCGGGGGAGTCCGTCAGCCTCGGTGCCATCTCCGCCAAGAACGGGAAGAATGCCGAGCTCCCGCTCCATCTCGGGCTCATCGAGCAGCTGAAACGCTGGATGATAGGGATGCCCATCGAGTCTCCCCTCTGGCCGGGGAAGTGGGCCGTCAACCGCCATGCGGCCACCATGCTCCGGGAAGACCTCAAGGCCGCCGAGATCCCCTACGTCGATGGTCGCGGCGAGACCTTCGACTTCCACGCCCTGAGGGGCCAGTTCGTCACCGAGATGGACCGGGCCGGGGTGAGCCTGGTCAAGGCCCAGCGTCTGGCGAGGCACAGCTCGCCGAACCTCACGGCCAACCTCTACACGCGGCTCCGGATCGACGACCTCAAACCCGAGGTGGACAAACTCCCCGCCCCTCCAATTGTCTTTCCGGACCCCGACGGGTTTGCCCTCCGGCTTGCCCTAACCACTGCCCGTGGGGTTCATCCGGGTACATCGGAAGTCAGCGTGGAGAACTTCTCTGTCAAGAACGAGCAGGGAGAATCGACTGGCCACAAGTCCTTTGGCCACAAGCAAGAAGACGCCGCCTGTCAGCCGATGACAGGCGGCGTCATGATGAATACCGAAGGTGGGACTCGAACCCACACGGGTGTTACCCCACCGGATTTTGAGTCCGGCGCGTCTGCCATTCCGCCACTTCGGCTTGTGGGTTTAGAGTAACGCGGGCGGAGGGATCGGGCAAGGGGAGGCTGGCATCCGGGAGGGGGACGCCAGCGCGGGGTTGCGGTCAGCGGGGGAGGTGGGCGATGGAGGGGCGGGGGGGGTTGAGGTCGAGTTTCAGGTTGCGGACGCGGACCTCGGTGGGGCCGCCGGAGTGGAGCTGGAAGGCGAAGATGCCGCGGCGCGAGCCCTTGGGGTCGGCAAGGGTGACGCAGGGGTGGCCGTTGATGGATGTGCGGATCTCGGGGCCGACGGCCGTGATCTCGTAGGTGTTCCACTCGCCGGGCTTGACGTGGGCTTCGCCGGACTTGTCCCAGAGCAGGGCGCGGCCGTGCTCCTCGTAGAGCTTGCCCCACCAGCCGATTCCCGCATCGGCCTGGTAGCCCTTCACCTCGCCCTCGGGCAGGGGTTCGCTGCGGAACTGGACGCCGCTGTTGCCCTGGTTGGCGACGAGCTTGATTTCCAAGGTCAGCTTGAAGTCGGCGGCGGCGAGGTCGGATCGGAGGAACTCGTTGCGGCCCAGGCCCTTCGGGGCCCGGCCGATGATCTCGCCGTTCTCGACCGACCACAGCTCCGGCTTGCCGTCCCAGCCGGTGAGGTCGCGGCCGTTGAAGAAGGCGGCGACGTTCTCGGGCGTGGCAAGCATCGGCACCTGGCCGGGGCTGGCGAGGTAGGCGACCAGCGAGCGTGTCTCGTGCTCCGAGAGCTTGCCCCAGAGGTCGTCGGGCATCATCGACGTATCGCTGCGCTTGCGTTCCTCGACCTCGCCCAGCGGCAGGACGAGGGTCTCATTCGCGGTCACGAGCGTGATCGCGTCCTTATCCTCGGATCGGATGATCCCGGTCAGGACGCGGCCGTCCCTGGTCGCGAGGACGTGGGCCTGGTAGTCCTTGCCGATCAGGGCGCTGGGGTCGAGGACGTTGGCCAGGACGTAGTCGAGGTCGCGGCGGTTCGAGCCGGTCAGCTCGGGGCCGACCTTGCCGCCGGTGCCGAACAGGGTGTGGCACTGCTGGCAGGTCCTGGCGTAGACCGCCCGACCGAGCATCGCGTCGGGCTCCTGCTTCGGCTTGCTCGTGAGCATGGCCCTGGCCGAGGCGATGAGCCTGGCACGCTCGGCCGGCGTGTCGCGCACCTGGCCCCACGACCGGGCGAGTTCGGCGTCGATGGACTTGTCGCCGAGGTTGCGGAGCTGCCGCACGAGGTCGGCGGACAGGTCCGTGGTCGGGACGCGTCGGTCGGCCAGGGCGGCGAGCAGGGCCCTGGCGGAGGCGACTCGGACGCAAAGCGTGTTCAAGGCATCACGCTTTTCCTCGGGGCCGAACTTGCCATAGGCCCCCAGGAGCACCCCCGGGGTGGCGGGATCGTCGTAGGCGGCCAGCGCGCGGATGGCCGGGCCGCGGAGGGTGGGGTCGGCCACGAGGGCCTGCAAGGTCGGGGCGAGGTTCGGCGCCTTCACCTTGGCCAGGGCGGCGAGGGCCTCCTGGCGGAGGTTCAGGGGGACGGCCCGGTCGGTCAAGATATGCCGGGCCGATTCGAGTGCCGAGGCGTCGCCGAAGGTGAGGGCCAGGGCCATCGCCTGCGAGCGGGCGGGGGCGTCGGACTCGCGGACGAGCTTCGCGAAGACGTCGGGCCACGCTCTCGGCATGGCGACCTGGCGGCGGCCCTTGAGCGAGTCATTCAGGCCCTGGAGGATGTGCATGCGATAGCCGGGGTTGGTCGCCTGGCCCAGCTCGTCGACCAGGGCGGCGATGGCCTCGGCGGTGCCGATCGCGCCGATGCGACGGATCAGGAACTGCTGGACCATGGGGATCTTGATGCCCGCGGCGAGCGTCCGGGCCCGGGGGAGGTCGACCGCGGCGAGGGGCTCGGCGGCGTACCAGACGAGATAGGGGAGGTTCACATCGGCGGCGTCCTCGGAGTGCTGGCCGAGGGCGGCGACGAGGTCCCAGCGGTCGACCAGCGGGAGCCGGCCGGCGGCGGAGGCGAGTTCGAGCCGGACGACGGCCGAGGCGTCGGACTTCGCCATCTCGACGAGTTTCGCGAGGAGCGCCGGCGACGCCTTGCCGTCCCCGGTCGCCAGGCGGACCGGCCCAGCCTCGCACGGCGGGTGAGGCGTCGGCCAGGGCCCTGCCGCGTGCGGCGTCGTCGAAGCCTCCGGTCACGTAGAGGGTCCAGAGGCCGCGAAGCCGACGGGTGGCATCGTCGTGGTCGAAGGCGATGCCGCGGAGGGCGGCGTGGACCTCGGGCTTCGGCCCGCGTTCCTGCAAGACCCGACGAGACTGGCGGACGTACCACTCATTGGCATGGAGTTGCAGCTTCACCAACTCAAGATCGCCGAGTGATTTCAAGTCCACCTGAACATGCTTCGGCTCGCCGTAGGTGACCTTGAAGATGCGGCCGTTGGAGCGGTCGTGACGATTGGGGTCGGTCAGGTGGCACTGCTGGCCGTCGTACCAGTCGATCATGTAGACCTGGCCGTCGGGCCCGTACTTGAGGTTCAGGATCTGCGACCAGGTGTCGTTGGCCAGGAGGAAGTCGGGGCCGTGGCCGCCGACGAAGCCGGAGCCCTTCGGCGTGAACGTATCCATGTTGATGCGGGAACCATGGATGTTGTTCATGAAGATCTTGCCGCGATATTTCTCGGGCCAGGCGTCGCCCTGGTAGATCATCGCGCCGGAGTGGGCGTGGCCGCCTCCGGCGGCGTCGGACTTGCCGTTGCCGCCGTGGGGGTTGGCACCGAGGTAATGGCGGTGATCGGCGATGGTCTTGATGTCGTTATACGTGTAGGGCTGGAAATGTTGGCCCGCCTGGCGTTCGTAGCGGGCACCGGGAATCACATGATAAAGGTGGGGGATGACGCAGGAGGTGAGGAAAGCCTGGCCGTTGGCGTCGAAGTCGAAGCCCCAGGGGTTCGAGGTGCCGTAGGCGAAGACCTCGAAGACCTTGCGGGTGGGGTGATAACGCCAGATGCCGGCGTTGATGGGAGTGCGTTCGGCGTCGGGCGTGCCGGGCTTGCCCACGCGCGAGTGGGTGAAGACGCCGTGGCAGCCGTAGAGCCAGCCGTCGGGGCCCCAGGAGAACGTGTTCAAAGTCTCATGAGTGTCCTGATAGCCCCAGCCGTCGAGGAGCACCTCGGGCGGGCCGTCGGCGCGGTCGTCGCCATCCTTGTCGGCCAGGAAGAGGAGTTGCGGGGCCGCGCCCACGAACACGCCTCCGAAGCCGAGTTCCAGGCCGCTGACGAGGTTCAGCTTGTCGGCGAAGACCTTGCGTTTGTCGAACTTGCCGTCGCCGTCGGTGTCGTCGAAGATCACGATCTGGTCGCGTGCCTGGTCGGGCCTGCGGCGGATCGGATAAGAAAAGGCCTCGGCGACCCAGAGGCGGCCCCTGTCGTCGATGGCGAAGGCGATCGGTTGATGGACGTCGGGCTCGCCGGCGAAGAGGCTGACCTTGAATCCGGGTGGCACGGTCATGGCCTTCGCCGCCCGCTCGGGGGGCAGGCCGTCGTGGGCGTAGACGTCCGGCGTGCTGGGCGCGGTCGGCCTCAGCGGCCCGGCGGGCTGGGCGTCGTGGAGCCGGAAGTCGTCGAAATTGATGTGGCCCCAGCCGTTGCGGCTGCGGTCCACCAGGCGGATGAACAATTCCTTGCCCACCTGCGCCTTGAGGTCGAAGGCGACCCGCTTGAGTTCCTCGGACTCATCGCCGCCGACGGAGAGCAGCACCCGGCCGTTCTCCTTGACCACGACCTCGACGCGGGTCTGCGGGCCCGATCCGCCCGCGACGAGGAAGCTGATCCAGGGCTTCGTGAGTTTGAAGGGGACGGACGTGAGCGTCCCCATCGGGGCATCGCCCGCCCGCTCGAAGGTGCCGACCCAGTATTCGCCCAGGTGCCGGCTCTTCATGTCGGAACGTCGGGCGAAGACGGCGTCGCCCTGGACGGGCTGGCGGTCGAAGGCGGCCCCTTCGGCGGTCCAGTCGTCGAGGTTGCCGGTCTCGAAGTCGAAGTTGAGCGGCCGCCCCTTCTCATCGGTCGGGAGCACTCCCCGATCGGTCGACTGCGCGGTCGCAGAGGATCCGGCGAGGAGCAGGGCGAGGGCGACGAGCCAGGGGCCCGGCGTCGGGTCGAGGGTGCGTCTGCGCATTGGGATTGGTCCGATCGGGGGCACGACGGCCGGGCGGCAGGTCGCGGCGGCGCGGGGCGTCGGGGCGTACCCGGTCCGGGGCGAGGTTGGGGTTGGATGCCCCGATCGTAGCAGACGCACCCCCTCGCGCGAACCATCCGGGCGTGCCTCCATTTCACCGGGGGCTCGCCGCACGCGATGCGGCGGTTACAATACGAAGGAGCGGGTAAGGACGCTCGCGTCCGGGTTTCCTCACCAGTCGCACCGATGAACCAGGTACGAGCGGCCCGAACGCCATGATCCGCACCGGTTACCTCCGCTGGGAGATCGACGTCCGCGACGAGCGCTGCGAGAACGACGCCCTGGCGCGCGAGGTCATCTTCCTCGCCCGGCCCACCCACCGGATCATCCGGGTCAAGAACCAGGGGCACCGCGAGGCGTCGGAGAGGTTCGTCCGCGGCGAGGAGTCGTACGACACGGTCTTGAGGTCCCTCAAGAAGGAGGGGGCCGAGACCGACGTCCGCATCCCGGATGTCGGCCCCAGGCCGTTCCGCTACACCCAGGCCGACCGCGACAAGATGCCCCGGTTCTGGATGGAGAAGCTCCAGCGCGCGGCCAACGCCTTCGCGCATGAGGTTATCCATGCGGCCGCCGCCTTCCCGCAACTGGTGATCTCCAGCCCCGCGCTCCGGGCCGGTTATGCCCGGCTGGTCGAGTGGGAGATCTTCCGGGTCATTGAGGGGCGCAGCACGCCGGTCGCGACCATCGAGGACGAGCCCGTCCGGCTCGACGCGGGGGCGTATCAGTCGGGCGTGCCCGAACTGGTCGCCGCCGAGCTGGTCCGCGACGTCGTCACGCCCAAGGAATTCGACGAGTTCTGCCGGTTCGACCGAGTGACCGTCCTGAACGGCGGCAAGTACTACCGCATCCCCCGCCGGCCGCACGGCCTGATCGAGGTCTGGGACGCCAAGACCCACCGCGCCGACTGCCGCCTCTGCGTCGTCTTCCAGGACCCCGGCATGCCCCCCTCCGACGAGGTGGTCATGAAGTACCTCCTGGCCAAGCATCAGCCGGAGATGCTCATGCAAGTCGGCGTCAAATTCGCCCCGCCCACCGGGCGATTCGACGCGGCCCCGCCCAGGCGCTGGAGCGCGGATTGAGGCGAACCATTACAGCAACGGCTCGGTCCCACTCGCGGCCGGAGTGTCCGCACTGCTTCGCTTGATCATGCGATAGATCCCGAACCCGATGAGCCCCACGATGGCGAGCAAAACCGCCTTGGAAACTCGCTCCCGCCAGATCAAGGCATCATAGTAGACCGACTGCGGCGACTTGGCCGGCAGGACAGGCGGAGGTGTCTCGGTGTACCCCTTCCAGAAGTCCGGGTCCGTGTCGGGATGCCGACCCATCGTCAGACGAGCCACCATGAACTCCATCCGCTTGGATTGCCATGAATCGGCCTCGGCCCTCAGCTTCCGGTAAATCTCCTCGAAGGGATCGATGGCAAGATCGATGAAATCGGGCTTGTAGATGGATTTCTTCAGTGCCTCACCTTGCGGGGCCTCGGGATGCATCGATCGCCGCCCCTGGTCCACCAACTCAAGGCACCTCAGATAAGCCAGATAGGCCAGAGTGTTTCGCTGCTCGTCATACCCCAGGGCGACGTCCAGGGCATGGTACACATCCACACTTTCCCAGGCGTTCCCCAGCACGATCAACCCCGTCAGCCCCTTCACGGCCTTGCGGGCGTCGGGCTCGGGGTCGGACGTGCGATGGTCGGGCGCGTACCCGAGCAGATTCGGCAGCGGATTCCACTCCTTGCCGACGTACTCCGGCGGCTTGAGGATCCACTCGATCGCCTTGAGCTGATAACGCTCGCGGCCGAAGTGGGCGTCGGGGTTGATGGCGAGGGCGGCGGCGATCTCGTCGCGGGCCTGTTCCAGGTCGGCCATTTTCGATCGGTCGGCGCCGGCGCGGGCCCAGCGGTGGGCGAGGAAGGTGCCGAGGTTGGCGTGGTAGCGGTAGGTGTGCTCGCGAAGCGTTTTCTCGTCGAATTTGGATGCGTTGAGCAAATCCTTCTTCTTCCGCATGAACCCAACCGCGTCGTCGCCCAGGCCAAGGCGGTCGCAGGCGACGCCCGCGTCGTCGTAGGCGTCCAGGGTCGCGGATCCCGACTCGATGGCCGGCTTCAATCGATCCAGACGCATCCGATAAAGCAAGGGCGGGTTCCGGGGGAACCGCCCGGTGATGGCCGCGACGACATCGGGCAGGCCACGGGCCTCGTCCGCCAGCGTGTCGCGGTCCCACAGGCAGGCCGCCGCCACGCCGGGGAGCAGGATCAAGGTGCCGAAAACGGCCAGGGTTCGTCGCATGGATCACCTCGTCCGATCGATCCGCGTCTCTCGCCCGATGTGAGCATACAACGCCCCTCGGTCTCGGGATACGTATCCGGGCCGATCGTTGTGGTAAGATGGCCGCTTTCTGCCCGGTCGGGTTGGCGGTGGAGGACGGCGTCGTGAGTCGAGCGGGATGGTTGGCAGCGGCGGTGCTGGTCGGCATGTCGGATGGTTCCCTCGCGGCAGAGACACCGAAGGCCGTCGCGGCCTGGCCGGCGGGGCTGATGGAGGTCCGCGTGGCGTTCGACGCCCCGGCCGATCCGACGCTGGCGAAGGCCGTCCTTTCTTCCCGCATCAAGTTCGGCCAGGCCGATCCGAAGGCCCAGGCGACGACCGAGGGGGCCCTGAACATCGCGGCCGCCCGGCTCGACGAAGGGGGCCGGACCCTCGTGCTCGTCACCGACCCCCACCCGCGTGAGTCGACCTACCGCCTCCGCCTGCCGACGGACCCCGTGCGGGAGGTGACCTACACCCTCGGCGGGGTCGAGGCGACCTGGAGCAAGGGCGGCGACTCCGAGCCGACCTGGACCGGCTGGCTGCCCGGCTACGACCTCGCGGCGGCCCGCGCGATGCTGGCGAAGTCGGCCACGCATGAGAAACTCTGGATCCTCCTCGACTCACCCGGCAAGCTCACCCTGAAGTCATTCGCCTCCCTCCCGCAAGGGCAGGGGAGCCTCGACCTCGCGGGCAAGGGGCTGGCCGAGGCATCTTATGGTTCCAGCAATGCCGAGATCGCCGACAATCGCAAGGGGACGCTTGCTTATGAGTCCACCGGCGAGGCGCAGGAACTGGTTGTCACGCTGGCGACCGGCCCCGACTGTTCCCTCAACGTGTCTCTCAAGGGCAAGCCGCTGTCGCAGGCTTCGCTGTCCCTGCCGTGGGCCCCGCCGCCGGTCAATGGCCCGGCATTCACCGACCCGCCCGCCGGCGTGCTGACCGGGGGCGACTGGGCGAAGGGTCAGGCGGTCTTCAAGGGTCAGCAGGCCAAGTGCGCCAGTTGCCACAAGTTCCGGGGCGAAGGGGGGACGATCGGCCCGGACCTGACCGGCCTGGTCGGCCGCGACCGCGCCTGGGTCTATCGCAACGTCGCTGAGCCCAGCGCCGCCATCCACCCCGACTACGTCTCGTGGACCGTCGCCCTCAAGGACGGCCGCGTCGCCATGGGGGTCGTCCGGGCCAAAGGGTCAGAGAAGATCGTCGTCTCGGACACGGATGCCAAGGTGAGCGAATTTTCACGAGACGAGATCGAGGAGATCCGCCCCAGCGGCTCGTCCATCATGCCCGTCGGCCTGCTAGGGGCCATCGGCGAGGCCGGGGTGAAGGACCTGCTCAACTATCTGACGAGCCCGAACTGACTTCGGAGAGCGGAAGCGGAGCTGCCGCTCTCATGGGAAAAACAAGCTGCCGCTTACCCGAGTTGACTTCCACTCGGAAAAAGCGGCAGCCTGGCTGCCGCACTCCCGATCAGGCGCCGAACTTCTGGAGCCGGCCGGCGTGGGCCATCGCCAGGGGCATGATGTCCTTTGCGAGGATCTGGCCGAGGCCACCTTGCAAGCAAGGACGCTCGCCGAAGGTGGTCACCAGGTCCGGGCGGGACGTGGCGGGGGCCCAGATCAGCAGCGGGACCGGGTGGAAGCTGTGCGACTTCATCCGGCTCGGCGTCGAGTGGTCGCCGGTCACGATCAGGACGTCGGGGTTCAGGGCCATCAGCTTCGGCAGCTCGGCGTCGAGCGCCTCGATGACCTCGACCTTCTTGGCGAAGTTGCCGTCCTCGCCGGTCGAGTCGGTGTACTTGTAGTGGATGAAGTAGAAATCATATTTCTCCCAGATCGACTTGGCGACCTCGAACTGGTCGGCCAGGGTCTTGCCGGGCTCCACCACGTCCATGCCCACCAGCCGCGCCAGGCCGCGATACATCGGATACACCGCGATCGCCGCAGAGCGGAGCCCGTAGACCTCCTCCATCGTGTCGATCTGCGGGAACTTCGCGAACCCTCGCATCATCAGGAAGTTCGCGGGCGACTCGTCCTTGAGGACTTCCTTCGCCTGGCGGAGGAAGTCGGAGGCGATCTTCGCGGTCTTCTCCGACGCCGCGTCGCCGGCCGCCGCCCTGGGCTCCAGCGTCAAGAGTCCGGTCGAGAGCGGGTCGGTGTCGGCCACCGCGTCGCCCAGGCCGTCGGCCCGGAACCGGATCACCAGGCGGTACTCGCGCACCGGCTCGATCAGGGTCTCGACGCCCGGGATGCTCACATGCTGGCGCAGCTTGGCGACGAGCTTCTCGCAGATCTCGGTGGGGATGCGGCCCGCGCGGCGGTCGGTGACCTTCCCCTCGGCGTCGATCGTGCAGAAGTTGCCGCGGATGGCGACGTCCCTCGGCCCGACCTCGACGCCCACGCCGAGGGCCTCGAGGACGCCGCGGCCGATGTCGTGCTGGAGCGGGTCGAACCCGAACAGCCCGAGGTGCCCCGGGCCGGAGCCCGGCGTGATCCCGGGGGCCACCGGCGTGCTCAGGCCGACGGTGCCTTCGGTCGCGAGCCGGTCGAGGTTCGGCGTCTTCGCCGTCTCCAGCTCCGTCTTGCCGCCCGGCTCGATCGGCAGGCCGCCGAGGCCGTCGGCCACCAGCATGACGATCTTCGTCTTGTTGTTCTCGCGCAACTGCTTGATCAGGTCGTGCATACCCATCGGAACGAGATCCTGCCCGAAATGTTCGGTCCCAAGAACGCGATCAGCCCCGACCCCACCCGGGCCCGGCCCCCACGCGAAGACGATGATTGTACCCACTTCCGCCGAGAAACGGCAGTTCACACAGCAACGGCCCGCCCACGCCCCGTTCGCCGCCGCAAATCCGCCGAGAACGGGCAGGGCGGGCCCCCTTGAGTCCGGCGCCGATCGTGGCATCATGTCGAGATCCCGCGACTCTCCATCCCGAGCCGACCCCGCCCCGAGCCCGCCATGCGAATGATCGTCACCGGCCTCGTCTCGCTCCTGATCCTGATGTCGCCACCGGCCCGGGCGGCCGAGCGGTTCACCGGCCCCTGGAAGATGGCGGAGTTGAAAAAGACGCCGGCCGCGACCGTGTCGGAGCCGGATCCGAAGTCGAACATTCGCGAGGTCTTCTACGAGAACGTCCCGCTCGGCGGCAAGCCGACCCGGGTCTTCGCCTACTACGCGACCCCGAAGGGCCAGGGGCCGTTCCCGGCGATGGTCCTGGTGCACGGCGGCGGGGGCAAGGCGTTCCGCGAGTGGGCGACGCTCTGGGCAGATCGCGGCTACGCGGCCATCGCCATGGACCTCTCCGGCCGGGGCCCCGACGGCAAACGCCTGCCCGACGGCGGGCCGGAGCAGACCGATGACGTGAAGTTCCGCGAGTTCGCCCCCTCCGAGGCCGATCAGATGTGGACCTACCACGCCGTCGCCGCCGGCGTCCGGGCCCATTCGTTCCTCGCCGACCGGCCCGAGGTCGACCGCTCCCGGATCGGCGTCACCGGCATCAGCTGGGGCGGATACCTCACCTGCATCCTCGCCGGCATCGACGACCGCCTGCGCGTGGCCGTGCCGGTCTACGGCTGCGGGTTCCTCGACGAGGACAGCGCGTGGCTCCCCCGGTTCGCGAAACTCGGGCCCGCCCGGACGAAGCAGTGGTCCGACCTCTTCGACCCTTCGCGCTACCTGCCCGGCGTGACCTGTCCGATCCTCTTCGTCAACGGCACCAACGACTTCGCCTACCCGCTGGACAGCTACCGCAAGTCATACAGGCTGGTCAAAGGCGCGGTGGACCTCTGCGTCACCGTGAACATGCCCCACGGTCACCCGCAAGGCTGGGCGCCGAAGGAGATCGGGCTGTTCGTCGACGGCGTCCTGAAGGGCGGCCCTGCATCGCCACGCCTGTCCGACGTCACCCTCCGCGACGGCCGGGCAAGCTCCGTCGTCGAGGGCGGCTTCCGCAACGCGAAGGTCCACTTCACCGCCGACTCCGGCCCGTGGCAGAAACGCAACTGGACCACCGCCGAGGCCGAAGTGGACGGCCGGCGCATCCACGCGAAACTCCCCGACCCCCGCCCGACCGCCCTCTTCTTCACCGTCCAGGACGACCGCGGCGCCACCGCCAGCAGCCCGCATGCCGAGGGATCCGCTATCGCAGACGAATAATCATGCGATTCTCGATCGAAAGCGATGCCCCCAATTCGAGACCGGTCGCCGATCATCGACGTGGTGCGGGCTGGGAAAACCATCTCCGATCGGATGAGGTTATTTCGGCGCATCGGGCGTCGAGGCGACGTGTGCGGCCTGACGACCGAACCAGGTTTTCAGGCCCGGCCAGTTTCGCTGGACCCCGAGCAAGACCGCGACCAGCAAGGCAACCGCGATGAGCCATCCCGATCGCCCTCGCGATCCCGAGCGGGCCGCCCGGCTCGCCACGCGGGAGGCGGGGTCGAACTCGAGCAGGTCCGGTGTCATGGCGGCGACTCCCGGGCTCGCCGGAGCAGGCCGGTTGTCCGGGAGGCTCCACGCGGGCGCCACCAGGGCGGGTTCGGGGAGCCCGGTGGCCCAGGCCCGGCCCAGGGCGTCGCGGAGTTCCGAGGCCGAACCGAATCGCCTCGATGATTCGAATTCCAGGCATCGGAGCACGACCTGCTCGACGGATTCCGGCACCGCCGAGCGGGGGTTGCGGTCGCGAATCCGCGCCGCCGGCTTCTGGAAATTCTGCATCCGCTCCAGGGGCGAGGAGGCCAGGGGGGATCCCGTCAGGGCCTCAAGGAGGATCGCGCCGATCGAGAAGACGTCGCTCTCGGGCGTGGCCGGATCGCCCATCATGACCTCGGGCGCGGCGTGCGGGATCGAGACGGTCGGGGCCTGGAAGAGGGTCAGATTCCGGCTGCCCTGGCTCCGGCGGAGGGCCTCCCTCCCCAGGCCGACGACCTTCAACGACCGGCCGCTTTCGGTCAGGAAGACGTTGTGGGGCTTGAGGTCTCCGTGGATCACACCCACGCCGTGGGCCGCCTCAATGGCACCGCAGATCCCCTCGGCGATCGTCCGCACGGTCCTGAGATCCAACGCCCCCGCGCGGCGGATCCGCTCGGAAAGCCGCTCGCCCCGGATGAACTCCTGGATCTCATAGGTCGTCTCGCCCTCGGTCAGGAGTTCGTAGAACGCCGGCACGGAGGGGCATCGGAGCGAGGCGAGCCTCTGGAAATCGCGACGGAAGGCGCCGAGAACCTCCGGACGTCGGGACACCTCGGTGCCTGCGGCCTCGACGAGCACCGCGCGGGCGAGCCGGACATCCTCCGCCCGCCAACGCCCCTCGCCGAGGCTCTCCAGCAATCGGTAGCGCCCGCCGATGAGACCGGTCTCCCCGGCCGGCATCGCGACCTCGGCGGCCGGCTCCGGCATGGGATCGCGGTCCAGCTTCTGGAACTCGCACGCCACCAGCGCCTCGGGCGGCAGGTCGCGGCCGGGGTCGGAGGGCAGGGGATCCTCCCAGTAGACCGGCCGGATGAAGCCGTCGCGGTTCAACCCGAGGGCATACTGCCACTCCCGCTCGACCTGCGGCGAAGCCAGGGCCCGGCTCGACCAGAAGAGCTGAAAAACGTCCGCATTCCGTATCCGCTCCCTTACGCGATCATCCCAGACGTCCGCCGTGCGTAACGAGGCGCAGCCGAGCAGGAATTCATCGCCCATCAGCCGGGCGAAGCCCTCGAACTCCTCGGCCACGGCCCGGTCCTCGCCCGCGAACGAGGCGTAGATCCGCCGGAATCGACGGCCGACGGCCGGTTCCATCGGCTCGTCGGGGGGCTCGACGTGCGCGGCGTCCACCCGGAACTTGATCGGGATCTCCGCCAGGAGGATCCGCCCGAGGAAGACCGACACCCGACCCCTCGCCATCTGGCCGTCGAGCTCGCGGCCGGCCCGGAACCGGAACTCCTCGCGGTGGACCGACTCGACCCAGGCGAAGCTCCGGCTCGCTGGGTTGAACTCCACCCCGGCGACCGCGGGGACGAACGTCAGCAGATCCCCGCGCGGGATTGCCTCGGCCGACTCCTGGGTCGTCGGCTGGAACCGGTCGACCGCCGGCCCGAGCACCTGCTCCGCCTGCCGGCGCACCTCGGCGACCGGGTCGGGCTCGCCGGGCGGGGCATCCGGCCGTCGCTCCGCCAGGTGGGCGAAGACCAGCAGCGGCCGCCACTGCTCGGGCACCACCGCCTTCGGCCGGTAGACCGTGAACTGCACGTCCTCGTCGACCTGGGTCGGCTGGGCCGGCCTGCCACCACGAACGACCGAGGTGGGCGCGTCGGGATCCGCGTGGGGCAGGGAAGGCCGGCCCGGATCCGCCAGCCATGCCGAGAGGTCCGCCCCCGCGCAGAACGCCCGGATCATCTCGGCGAACTCGGTCGCGGACGCCTGCCGGTCGGCCGGGGCCTTCGACAGGGCCCGGTCGACGACCCCGGCCAGGGCGATCGGCACCTCGGGCCGGAGCGAGCACAGGGCCGGGGGCGTGTCGTTCAGGTGCCCCTGCATCTTGCCGTGGAACGTCGAGTAGCCGTGGCCGACGAACGGCGGGCGGCCGCCCAGCAGGAAGTAGAGCGTCGCACCCAACCCATAGATGTCCGCCCGCGCGTCGGCGTTCAGGGCGTCGGTCCACTGCTCGGGCGCCATGTAGTCGGGCGTCCCGAGCGCCTGGCCCTCGACCGTGAGGCCCTCCGCCGAGCCGGCGGATTCCCCCGGGGAGTCCTCCCCCATCTCCACGATCGAGAGCCCCAGGTCGAGCACCTTGAGCACCCCCGCGTCGGTCAGGAACAGGTTCGACGGCTTGACGTCGCGGTGCACCAGCCCCCGCTCGTGGGCGTGCGACAGCCCCAGCGCCGCCTGCCGGATCAGCTCGCAGGCGACCGTCACCGGCAAAGGGCCCCGCTCGGCCACCAGGCGATGGAGGTCCCGGCCTTCGAGCAGCTCCATCACCAGGAACGGGACGCCCTCGACCTCCCTCGCATCGTTGCATCGGACGATGTTCGGATGATCCAGCCGCCCGACCGCCCGCATCTCCCGGAAGAACCGCTCGACCGACCCCCGGTGCCCCTGGCGGTCGGGCAGCACGACCTTCACCGCCATCTCGCAGTCCAGGTACGCGTGCCGGGCGCGATAGACCGCACCCATCCCGCCGCCGCCGATCCGCCCGAGGATCCGGTAGTCCCCCAGCACCCGGCCCGCCCAGTCGCGGGGCGGCTCCGGCCGGTCCGGGGGCAGCCGGAGGGTCGTCGCATCGCCGTCGGTCGGCTCGTGGGCCCGGGTCGAGAGCAGCGCCTCCAGCATGGCGTCGATCGAGCCCGACGAATCCGGGAACCGCCGCCGGTACTCCGACAGGTCGGGCGCCTCGCCCGAGCCCAGCCGGAGCCGCAACTCCTCGCCGACCAGCCGCTTGCACAGCTCGGCCCGATCCCCCTCCGGCGCCGAGTCCAGCAGCTCCTCGATCGCCAGGGGACTCCCCTCGCCCCAGGCGCGCGCGAACGCCTCGACCGCGACGGCCAGGCGGGAATCGGAGGTGAGGTCGGCGGGCATGGCGGCGCCCGCCGGGTCGTCCAGGCTCATCGGCTCGGGGCCCTCGCGGAGGATCGCCCTTCGAGCCTACAGCACCCGCCCCCCCGCCTCAACTCCGAAGGGATGCGTCGAATTCATGCAATCTCCAACATATCTTCTGATTTCCCCGACACGATGACCCTCGGCCCCTCGTCCATCCGACCCAGGCAGCGGTTGAACGTCTTGATCGTCGCGACGACCAGGGCCATCGCCACCAGGCCGTAGGCGATGATCCAGAACAGCAGCCAGAGCCCCTGGACCTCCGGAGTCCGGTTCGCGCCGCCGGTGCCGGCCATCATGGCGGTGGAATAGCCCACGCCCCAGAACGGGCTGGCCGAGGCCACGCCGCCGCCCGCCCGGTTCGGGCCGTCGCCGAAGAAGATCATCCCGAGGGGGATCGGGAGGACCACCCCGCCCAGGTAAATCCCCACCGTCAGGCCGATCGCCCGGCCCATCTTCGGGATCCAGGTCGCCAGGGCCAGCCCCAGGCTCGTGATCCCCGCGCCATAGGCCAGCACCAGCCCGCCGATCAGGAACGGGCCCGGCAGGTACCCCGTGTTCGACGACGCCCCCCCCGCGATCAGCACCGGCAGCACCGCCAGCGCGGGCACGCCTCGGTAGGCCGCGAGCCACTTGGCCAGCACGATCGAGCGGGTCGACATCGGCGTCGCCAGCAGCACATCCAGGCTCCCCCGCTGGCGTTCCTCCGCCAGGCTCGTCGCCGACGACACGCTCAGCAAGAGCAGGCCCGCCACCACCTGGAACCCGCTGACCACCCCGGCGACGTCGCTCCCCGGCATGCTCCCGCTCAGGGCCCGCTCCATCGCCCACAGCCCGAACCCCGCCGAGATCGCGACGAACAACGCCCACACCGCCACCGACCACCGCGACGGCCGACGCCGGTGCCACTCGCGCCAGAGGACCGGGTTCCCGTCCAGGCCGGGCGACGGCAGCCATCGCCGGCGCGCCTTCGCGGCCTTCTCCTTCCGGGGCGACTCCGATCGCCCCGCCTGCCGGACCACCACCGCCCGGATCCGCCACACCGACAGCCCCACCAGCAACGCCGACGCCAGCAAGCCCAGGGCGCAGAACCACATCTGCGTCCACAGCACGTCCCCGGCCATCCCCGGGAACGCATCCACGGGCGTGATGACCAGGACCACCGGGTTGTATGGCATCAGGGCCGACTCGCCCGGCAGCCAGGCGAGGTCGAGCCAGTCCACGAGCACCCGGCGCACCAGCCACCACATCAAGGGCGACAGCAGCCAGAGGATCCCGAACGCATAAGTCGTGAGCAGGACCTCATGCGTCTTCCTGCCCCAGATCGACAGCGTGAGCGCCAGGGCACACCCGAACACCCCGCAGGCCAGGCTCACCAGGATCGACCCGGCGAGCAGGGCCGGATCCACCCCGCCGAACAGCGTCATGATCGCCATCACGGGCGCGGCCGACGCGATCAGGCCCAGCACCGGCAGCAGCCTCGCCAGCAGCTTCCCCAGCACGATCTCCGCGTCGGACAGGTCGGTGGCGAACAGCAGCAGCAGGTTCCCCCGCGCCTTGTCCAGGCAGATCGACCCCGCCGTCGCCGCCGGCGCCGCCAGCCCCACCAGCGCCAGCATCATCATCGCCATCACCACATAGAACGCCTGCCCCAGCTCCGCCTGGTCCTGGATCGACATCTCCCCCGACCACCGCCTCCCCATCCGGACCATCCACAGCCCCGCCAGGATCCCCAGCACCAGCATCGACCTCAGCGCATACCCCTGCCACCGCCTCGACCCCACCAGCCACTCCGCCTCAAACACCGGCCCCGGCCCGATCCCTCGCATGCCCCACCTCCCGCCCCCACAGGTCTCACCACCCCGCCCCATCTTGACCGCCTGCCCCTCACTTTGCAACACAAAGCTACAGCCATCGCCTCGAAACCCGTTCTGCGAAACGAACCCAACTCACCCCAACCCCTTTCACTCATTCGTCTTACGAAACAAAACTCCGAAACCCCACAAAACCTCACAAATCTGCATCCCTTCACTTTGCTCGTGCCCAATCCTAAGACGCAGTCCCCACACCAGGAATTCACCCTTTCTTCGGCCCCGCCCAGCAATCGCCCTTCTCAACCACCCCGATCCCACCAACCCCTACAACCCTACCCCGCCGACCTCGCGCCGAATTGCCCCCTCCCGACCCCTCCGCTAAACTTCACCCGAAGGATCCGGAGCCCCCTCCGACTCGCCCGCCAGGGAAGGTCGCCCCATGACAGCCGCCGAACTCCTCGCCCAGATCGCCCGCCGCGACCCCTCCCGATCCGAGGCCACCCTCCAGGCCGACATCCGCCAGTTGATCCTCTCCGCCCCGCTGGCCCTCACCGCCGAGAACCTCGCCACGGCCGACACAATGGCGCCGGTCAATTGACTATCCCCTTGCGGCAGTACCTCATAGAGCAGGCGGCGTCACATCTGACCAGTGCAGTCTTTTCGGCCGGGTGATCGAGATCGGCCACGTAGGGTGCAATTCATGCCAAAGCGTGATGAAACGCATACCGGGCGGTCTCCAATGGTCTTGAAAGGCCATTCAAAGGCTGTAAGAGCAATCAATGTGACACCGGACGGCCGGAGGGCTGTCTCCGCTTCGGACGACGACACCCTGCGCGTGTGGGACCTCGGCTCGGGCAAGGCCGTCGCCATGCTCGAAGGACACACCAAAGGCGTGTTTGGCGTGGCGGTGACGCCGGACGGCCGCAGGGCCGTCTCCGCTTCGGCCGACTGCAGCCTGCGCGTGTGGGACCTCGACTCGGGCAAGGCCGTCGCCACGCTCGAAGGACACACCAATAGTGTGATAGGCGTGGCGGTGACGCCGGACGGCCGCAGCGCCGTCTCCGCTTCGGAAGACCACACCCTGCGCGTGTGGGACCTCACATCTTTGGCAAAGGCCGCGTACACCAATGCCAAGGTGTTGCTGGTCGGGGACACGGGAGTCGGCAAATCCGGTCTAGCCCATCGGCTTACCACCAGTACGCCTCCTGGACGACTCCTCTCAACCGATGCCGCCTGGGCCACGCACTGGAAGCTGCCGCACACATCCGATTCCGAGAGAGGCGAGCGGGAAATCTATCTCTGGGATTTCGCCGGCCAGCCCGACTACCGCCTGGCCCATCCGCTCTACATGGACGAGACCGCGCTGGCCGTCTATGTCTTCGACCCCCAGGACCGGAACCCCCTCGCGGGACTCGCCGAGTGGGATCGCCTGCTGACCAAGGCGTCCCGGAAACCGTTCGCCAAGCTCCTCGTGGCCGGCCGCTGCGACCGCGGCGGCACCATGATCTCGCGCGGACTGATCGAAGAGTTCTGCCGAGAACACAAGTTCGGTGCCTTCCTGGAAACCAGTGCCGAGACAGGATTGAACTGCGACGCACTCTCGAAGGCCATCGACGAGCAGATCGACTGGGATGGCATCCCGCATACGGTCTCGCCCGACACGTTTCGCAATTTGAAAGAAGCGATCATCCGAATCAAAGATCGGAGCTACAAGCGACCCAAGGGGAGATCCAAAGCGAAGCCCACGCCGGTGCTGCAAAGCGTCGACGCCCTCGCCGAAGCAGTTCGAACGGAATGGAAGACGCTCAAGTTCACCGACGAGGAATTCCGCGCCGTGGTGAGCCTGCTCCACGGTCCGGGTGTCGTCTGGAAACTGGAGATCGGCGACCTCGTCCTCCTCCAGCCCGAGCGCATCAACGCCTACGCGGCGGCCCTCGTTCGCAAGGTGCGGAAACACCTCGACGAGATCGGCGTCATCCCAGAAGAGGAAGTCCTTCGGGGCGATCTCGACTATGCCGACATCCTTCGGCTCCCTCAAGATGAAGAAGAGATCATCCTGCGGGCCATGCACATCATGGTCGTCGATCGCGGCCTCTGCATCCGGCAACACATCCCGGGCCACCCCATCTCGCTCGTTTTTCCATCCCTGTACAAGCGAGAACGCCCCGCACTCCCGCCGCTCCCCTTGAACCTGATGACCTTCCAGTTTGAAGGTCATCTCGACGAGATCTACGCGACCCTCGTGGTGCGGCTTCACTATACGGATGCGTTCGACTACAAGCGACTCTGGCTCGATTCCGCTGAGTTTGAATCTCAGACTGGGGAGAAGATCGGCCTCACGATGCGTCGGTCCGAGGGACAGGGGCAGATCACCGTCTTTTCCGATGGCAAGACGGCCGAGAATACCCAGCTGATGTTTTTGAGATATGTTTACGAGCACCTGAAGACTAGAGATCCAGACTGCAAGAGGGCACGTCACTACGTTTGCGCGAACCCAAAGTGCAAGGCACCTCACCGCGATCCTGCAGCGGTCGAAGATGCTCGGCAGGAAAAACAAACCCACGTCTTTTGCTCGAAATGCGGCAAGAAGATACTTCTCGATGATGTGATAGAGACCCGATTCTACCAGGAGAAGACCGCGCAAGACGCGAAAGAGATGCAAGCGCAGTCACAAGCGGTCCTCGACAACGAGAGCAAGGAGTTGATTCTCGTCGGCCACAGTTACGCGATCGCCGGCGAAGCAGGGCAGATCTACCGGCAATACACGAATTCCGACTATGGCATCGATGGCGAGATCGAGTTCAAGGACGACAATTTCGTTGCCACCTCACGGCTCGTCTATCTCCAGTTGAAGTCGGGCGATTCCTATCTGACGGCACGCAAGGACGGGCGGGAGATCTTCAACCTCAAGAAGAATCGCCACATCGAATACTGGCGCGAGCGGAAGTACCCCGTCATGCTCGTGATCCGCACCTCCGACGGCCGGATCCGCTGGATGGACGTCCAGGCCTACATCAAGCGAGAGGAAACCGCCGGGCGCGAGGTCAAGCAGATCGTCTTCGACGGCGAACCCTTCACAGCGGACACGCTCCGCGCATTGCGGGACAAGATCCTCCGAAAGAAAAAGAAATCGTAGGGTGGGGTGGATGCATCGCAGGACCACCCGCGGCCCGGGCTTGTTGCCAGCGCAGTGAACACGGGTACACGTCACGGCGAGCCCTACACTCCCCTCGCAAGATCGGTTGAATATCCCGACGGCGGGTGGCGTCCAAATGGAGAGACTAGGGACTCTGGAGATCTTTGGAAATTTGGTGCGGTTTTGAGCGGACCGGGAGTGTTGAGGATTAATCTCAATCCAGGCCAGGATTTGGGGCGAATTGGGTTCGTTTCGAAAAACAGGGGTCAGTCCCCGGAACTTGGGGGAGGGGTTCCGGGGCGAACGAAACAGGCCGAATCAACCGCCCTGGATGGCGGGGACGATGAGGATCTCGGGGGCGTTGGCGTCGAAGGCGCGGATGGGGGTGGTCTTGCCGGGGCCGTCGAGTCGGAAGGCCATGCGGCCGCCGGTCATGTTCTCGGCGAAGGCCGATTCGGCGAGGGGGACGGTCTCGGGACGCTGGGCGTCCCACTCGGCCAGGCAGAGGTCGCCGTGGCCCGTCTTGAGCAAGCGTAGCTTCGCCATGAGGTGCGCTCCGTCTCGACCGAGGTTGGCCGGCCTGGATGGGTGCCGATCCGATCTGATCTGATCCTTTGTTCCCAGGACGTCCCCTGATTTTAGACAATCCCCGCCGGGAAGGCCAGCGCAGGCGAAGACGGCTGGCCGAATGGCGGGCGGTCGGCGACACTGGGGCGGTTCTGTGTCGGGGCGCGTCAACGGGCGGGACATCCATGCTGAGCACGGGCGAGCTGAGTTTCCGGGCCCTCACCCTGCTGGCGCTCGACTACATGATCCGGCTGGCCCTGGCCTTCCGGGTCATCATGCGGAAGCGGCCGGTGGGCACGACGCTGGCCTGGCTGGGCGTGATCCTGCTGTTCCCGTTCGCCGGGGCGGTCATCTACCTGACGTTCGGCGAGCTGCGGCTCGGCCGGCGCCGGGCGGACTACGCCGCGAGGCTGCACGAGCCCTATCAGCGTTGGCTGGAAGGGCTCCGCGGCCGGGCGGAGGTCACCTGGGCCGAGACCGACGGCGGCGAGACGGCGGAGTCGCTCTCCAGGGTGGCCGAGGCCGTCGGCGGGATCCCCGCGCAGGCGGACAACGCCTGGGAGCTGATCTCCGACGCCCAGGCGGTCTTCCGCCGCCTGATCGACGACATCGACAAGGCCAAACGCACCTGCCACCTGGAGTTCTACATCTGGAACGCCGGCGGCACGGCCGACGAGGTGGGCGAGGCGCTCGTCCGGGCCTCGAAGCGCGGGGTGGTCTGCCGGGTCCTGATCGACGGCGTCGGCTCGGCGAGGTTCCTCCGCAGCCGGGACGCCCAGCGGCTCCGCGAGGGGGGCGTGTCGGTGCAGGCGGCGATGCCGGTGAACCTCGTCCGGATGCTGTTCGTGCGGTTCGACCTGCGGCTGCACCGGAAGATCGTGGTGATCGACGGCGAGGTCGCCTACACCGGCAGCCAGAATCTGGTGGACCCGAGGTTCTTCAAGAAGGACGCGGGGGTCGGCGAGTGGGTCGACGCCATGGTCCGGATCAAGGGGCCGGCGGTCGAGGCGCTCGGGATCACGTTCCTGGAGGACTGGGAGCTGGAGACGGGCGAGGGCCTGAACCAGCTCGAAGCCCACGGCGACGTCCACCCCATCGACGCCGCCGGGCCGGCCACGGTGCAGGTGATCCCCTCGGGCCCGCTGGTCAAGGAGGAGACCATCCAGGCCGTGCTCCTCATGGCCATCTACCAGGCCCGGCACGAGCTGATCCTGACCACGCCCTACTTCGTGCCGGACGAGACGCTGGTCTCCGCGCTGGCCTCGGCGGCGATCCGGGGGGTGGACGTGACGCTCGTCCTGCCGGCGCGGGTCGACAGCCGACTGGCGCGGCTCGCGAGCCGTCCACACATGGGGGCGCTTTTACGTGCCGGCGTGAAGATCGCCCAGTTCCGCGGGGGCCTGCTGCACACCAAGAGCGTGACCATCGACGGCAAGATGAGCCTGTTCGGGTCGCTGAACCTCGACCCGAGGAGCCTCGTCCTGAACTTCGAGATCACCCTGGCCGTGTACGACCGGAACTTCACCACGACCCTGCGGTCGCTCCAGCAAAGCTACATCCGCCAGTCGCGGTTCCTCGACGCAGTCGCGTGGGACTCGCGGTCGCGACTCAAGCGGTTCGCCGAGAACGTGGCGCGATTGCTCAGCCCGCTGCTCTAGGCCGACTCCGCGAGCCGCCCGGCGCGGAAGGAGACGGAGGCCATCCCTCCGATCAGGCCGGCGAGCAGGGTGGCGAGGCAATGGCCGACCTGGACGAGGTGGTCGCGGTCGACCGCGCCCTTGAGGAAGGCCCGCCAATTGCCGTTGGGCGATTCGATCCGTTCGATCTCTCGGTCGAGGTTCCTGAGGCGGGAGCGGAGTTCCAGCAGCCCGGGATGCCCGTCGTCCTTGACCGCGATGTATTCCATCATCTGGATCTGCCTGACGAGGAGCTTGCGGACCTCCTGCAACTCCTGGATCTGGTCGCGCATCGGGCGGGTGAACGCGACGACCTCGGCATGGAGGTAATCCAGGGCGTTCGTGGTGGCGAGCCTCGGCTGGACCTTGTCGGAGAGCCCCGGGGCGAACGCGAAGGCGAAGTAGATCCAGCCGAAGGTCGCGTAGCCGAACCACCAGGCCCGCGACCAGCCGGCCGACTGCACGCTGCCCACGACCGAGAGCGCCAGGGCGCCGACAGTGGCGAGGAGGACGATTCCCAGCCACACCGGATTGGCATTCCGGAGCGCCATCATGCCGAACGCCGTGACCGCCCCGGCCAGGAAAAGTCCGAGGATCGCCGAGCGCCGCATGGGCAAACTCCGGTGGATTCGCGGGGGGAAAGTGAACCGTTGCTCCGCCATAAGGGTAGAGGACGCGCCTGGTAGCATAGCCCGGAACGCGGATCCAGGCGAGTGGATTCCCATCGAGGAATCGAACAGACCCGTCGCGTGCGGATTCGCCGGGATTTGCCGGTCGGCACCGGTTATGCGGAGGCGCCTTTGCATGAGTCGATCGCGAGACGGCCCCGGAACGGGGGCGGCCGGCGTGCGCGGGCCCGGTCGACGGACGGACGGAACGAGGCGCAACCGATGAGCACATTCGCAAATCGCCCCCGGTCGTGGGGCGCCTTGCTGTCGCTGGCGATCCTGCTGGGCGCGGCGTCTCCGACGCGGGCGCAGTATTACTATCCCACCGGATATGGATACGACGGGTGGGGGTTCGGCGGCTGGGGCGGGACCGCGCAGGGGTCGATCGCGACCGGCCTGGGGTACTTCGCTGCGGGGGAGGGCATTTATAACTACAACACCGCCGTCGCCGATGCGATCGAGACCAACACCTGGATGAAGTACAACGAATACCTCTACAACGCCCGGCTGGAGGCGGGTCGGAGGTTCCGCAACCACGAGGCGGCGACTCGCCGGGAGCGCGAGATCATCGACCAGAAGAAGGCCGACCGGCTCGCCGACGCCCCGACCCAGGGGGACATCGAGAACGGCAACGCGCTCAACGTCATCCTCGACGAGATGACCTCGCCCAGAGTGCTCGGCGGCTCGTCCCTGCGGATGGCCTCGGGCAAGATCGACCCGAAGCTGATCCGCGACATCCCGTTCCGGGCGCGCGGGGATGCCATCACGATCTGCCTGGACGACCTCACCGACGCCAAGAACTGGCCCGAGCCGCTGCTCAAGCCGGCCTTCGACGCCGAGCGGACCGCCTACGCCAGGGACATCGACGACGCGCTCGCCCAGGCGGGCAAGGGGGACATCGCCCCGGCGACCGTCGAACGCGTGCGCAGGGATATCAACCTGCTTTATCGCAAGGCCACTGAGGTCCTCCCCCGCGACAACTCGCCGGAGCGGACCGACGCGCTGAACTACCTCAAGGGGCTGGCTGCCCTGTCGCGCATGCTCGAACGCCCGCAGTATGAGAAGGTGCTGGGCGAACTCGACAAGCTGGAGAGCACGTCGACCGGGAATTTGCTGGCGTTCATGCACACCTACAACCTTCGATTCGACGCGGCCGACACGCCCCGCCAGCGCGAGGTGTATCGGGCCCTGTATCCGGTCATCGCCGCCGACCGCGAGCGGGTGATCCCGCGCGAGGAGAAGGCGGCGACGAAGTCGGATCGCGCGGCCGAGGCCATCAAGAACGCGGCGCCCCCGGCCGTGCAGCCGCCTCGGGCGGCCCGGCCGACGGACGTCTTCCGCGGCTACGACCCCCGCTACCTCTACCCACCCGATGCTCCCGCGACGCCCGCCCCCGCCGCTCCCCCCGCGGCCCGACCGGCGCCCAAGGGCGAGACGCCCCCGCCTGCCCGCTGAGCCGGGGAACCGGAGGCCTTCGAAAGCGAGATCGGCCGACGTCCCCGGTTGAGGACGCCGGCCGATCGACTTTTGGCTTCAGGCTCGGGCCGTGCGATGCGACCCTTACTGGATCAGGGAGACCGAGGCGCCGTCGTCGGTGACCTTCGACAGGGCGGTCTGCATGCTCGCCTGGCGCTGGGCCATCGTGCCGATGATCCACTTGTAGCCGTTGGTGGCGTCGGACGAGCTGCTCGGGAAGGTGCTGCCGCCGATGGTGGAGATCTGCTGGAGCAGGGCCACGGCGTTGGTCTGGTCGGTGCTGGTCGAGCTGCTCTCGAACAGCGAGCCGAAGGCCAGGGTGTGGAGGGTCACCTTCTTGCGGGTGGTCGAGAAGCCGGGGTAGCCCGGGTTCGAGCTGTAACCCGGCGAGTTGCCGGCGGTGCCGTCGGACTTGTTGGCGATCGCCTGGGCGACCTTGTAGACGCCGGCGGAGCTGTAGGAGCCGGCGTTGACGGTCTGTCCGGGGAGGATCGCGTAGTAGGAGGCGTCCGCCCCCGAGTTGATGAATCCGCCGCTCGGCGTGCTCTCGACATTCGCCATGCCGTCGGTCTCGAGGATCACGAGCCGCTTCACGCCCTTGCGGCCCTTGCCGCCGGCGTTCGAACCACGCACGACCGAGCTTCCGGACAGCTCGTTGTAGGCGACCATCAGGCCGTAGCTCGTGGCGGTGTTCGCCGTGAAGTCGTTCCAGGCGCGGGGGGTCTGGATGCCGTTGGAGTCGAACAGTTTGACGTCGTTGGTGCTGCTGTTCGGCGGATACCAGAGGGCATCGATCATGCCCGAGTAGTCGCGGGACAGCGAGTACTTGGCGACGTTGTTCGAGCCCGAGCCCGTCGATTCGCTGGTGAACTGGGGCCGGTTGAAGAAGATCAGGGCCACCTGGTCATTCGGGTGGTTGTTCTTGATGTCGTTGAGGGCGGCCGAGATGCCCATCTTCATCGGGTAGAGGGAGGGCTCGCTCGACGTCCCGGGGAGGCGGCCGGAGTCGGCCAGGAACTGGATCAGGGTCATCGCGCCGAACCAGAGGCGGTGGCGGGGCCGCTGGGGGTTGTCGCGATAGTCCATGAACTGGCCGGCGGGCTTGGCCGAGATGCGGATCGTGCCCCAGGTGTAGTCGGGGCCGTAGGAGCAGCCGTCGGTGCCCGGGGTGTTGGTGGTGTTGGACGGGTCGCGCCAGACGCCGACCACGTAGTCGATGTACTCCTTCCAGAACCGCTGGTTGTAGTCGGTGATGGCGGAGTTGGCGTTGGTCCAGGTGTAGGCGCTGGCGGGGACGTCGTCGGGGATCGCGTCGTAATAGATCACTCGCCCGGCCCGGAGCTTGGTCGGGAACGGCGGGTTGGTCGACTCGGAGGCGTTGACGGCCTTGATCCAGGCGAGGATGTTCTTGTAATTGATCGTGTAGGTCGTCGAGCCGGGGGACTGCCAGACGCCCGAGGTGTTCCAGAGCTTGGTGTTGTCGTTGACGCCGAAGAAGCGGTGACGCCAGTCCTTGCTGGAGCTGGGGGTGGTGGAGTTCATGCGCGGGTCGGGCGGCCAGTTGAAGAAGGTGGCGCCGTAGTACTTGGGCCCGCGGGTGTAGCCCTGGAAGGTCTTGCCCTGGCTGGCATAGTAGAGGTCGTAGCCGTTGGTCTCGAACGAGCTGTTGACCGTGGTGCTGCCGTTATTGACGAGCTGGAAGGTCGAGGCATACGTCGAGGTCGAGTTGCCGTTGGTCTTCAGCGGCAGGTCGCCGTTCGGGGCGGTGGCATAGATGTTGGGCGCGGCGGCGAACGCCTTCGCGGCGGCGGCCCCGCGGGTGTGCTGGTAGTAGTCGTCGGCCAGCACTGGCAGGCCGTACGTGGTCGTCGAGACGTTGCAGGTGCCGACGCGCGGGTCGGTGCTGGTGCACTGGAGCGCGGCGGTCGACGTCGCCGAGTAGTGGCCGAACTGGGGGAAGACCGAGTCGGGGTTGTTCGAGGTGTTGTTGAGCGAGCCGAGGTAGGTGCCGCTGACGGCGTTCCAGATGTCGCACGGGTCGTTCATCGAGCCCGAGAAGTCGAGGATGATGGCGACGTCGCGGGGCCGGTGGGCGGCGACCGCCGTGGCGGTGACCGTCTTGCCCGACACGCCCAGGACGTTCGCCAGGGTCAGCTTCGCGGTCGAGCTGACCGTGGCCTTCGAGGCGTTGTAATTCTCGCCGGAGGCCAGGCTCGTCTGGAAGCTGAAGGTCTGCGAGCTGGTGTCGTAGTGATACGTCCCGTGCTGGACCGACGAGGTGTAGGAGGTCGCCAGGGTGGCCGGGAGGTTGTTGTTGGTGATGGCGTTCTGCGCGTTGGTGGTGGCCAGCGACGTATTCTGGACGGTGCTGCCGTCGAACGTCCGGGCCCCGGCGAGCGACGCGGCGTCGGCGGCGTCCTGGCAGCGGGCCTTGGCCGTGCTCACGATGCCGATGTCGACGGCCAGCGCGAGGAAGCCGCAGAGGGCGACGAGGGTGAGCGTGACCAGGGGCAGGATGAGCCCCAGCCTGGCGCGACGGCGACGGCCGCGCGGCGTGCCCGCGACGGCCGGTTTCGGATTCCTTTTCGATCTCATCATCATCTCCGTTGTGTCGCCCGGCGCCGTTGGTTCGCGGCCGGGTGGGGGATCCGGATCAGTCGCTCTCGCTGAACGCGATGTACTGGGTGGTGATCGCCAGGGGGTTGGGGATCCGGCTGAACACGCTGGCGAACGGGACGTAGTTGCCGTCGAGCCGCACGCGGATGCCCTCGCCGTAGCCGGCGTCGGTCCAGACGCCGGTGTTGTTGCCGCTGGAGTCCACCTTGTAGATCTGGACGGCGAGGTTCGAGACGCTCACGCCGCCGAGGTAACTGTTGATCGCGGTGGTGATGTCGCTGGTGGTCTTGGTCCCGGTGCCGGTCGCGGCCATCCGCGAGGCCTCGCGGGCGGCGTTGCTCATGACCTGGCGGACCAGCACCACCTGGCTGTGCTCGATGATGCCGAGCAGCAGCATCAGGGTGACGTTGATGACGATCGCGCCTTCGACCATCGCCTGGCCGCTGCGTCGCTTCTGCTTGCGCCTGAGTAACATGATCGGTCTCTCCTCTCCCGGCCGGCCCGCCCGTCGGGGCGGGCGGCGGGTCATTCGATGGCCGGCGTGGACGACGACGGGAAGTCCTTGTCCACGACGCTGAGCTGGTAGCAATCGGCCGAGATGACCGTGGAAGGGCTGGAGAAGAAGTTGGTCGTCATCCAGCTCACGGTGTTGTAGTTGATCGAGACCGACACCTTGAGCTGGTCGAGCTGGTTGGCGTTCGAGGCGTCGACGCCGGGCGAGGTGACGTTGGAGACGCCGATCGTGGCGTTGTTGGCCGCCGCGATCCCCTTGGCACCCGTGGAGTCGGCGTCGTTGAGGGCGACCTGGAGGAACAGCTTCGTCGCGGCGGTCACCTGGGTGTTGGTCATCGAGCCCGTCGAGGCCTGCCGGGCGCCTTCCCTCGCGGCGCTCTGGAGCACTCGCTTGAGCTCGACCATGCGGGCGATCTCCCAGACCCCCATGAGCAGGCCCAGGAAGATGGGCAGCACCATGGCGAGTTCGAGGGCCGCCAGGCCGCTGCGCCGCCCGCCTCCCGCGACTCGACTCTGCGTGGTCCGCCTGATCATCGGCACCTCCCCCTTCGACCGTCTCGTGGTCACGCCCCGGTCCGCTTCGGATTCGCCCGGGCACAAAGATTCATGCGATATTGGAACGAATCACACCCCGCCGCAGAAGCGCCTATTCCCGGGGAGTTTCCCGCATTCCACCGGGCTGTTTCCCCGGCGAGACGAACGGGCAACCGGCGTCGAATCCGGGCAACAAACCGTTCGGCCCGGGAGGCGGCCGCCATTGGCGCCTCGTTGCCCGGGATCAACCCCGACGGTTAACAGTCGCCCATCCGGAGGGCTGGGCGCCCCTCGATGGGCCTGACCGGGGTCGCGGCGGATGCCGACGTCTCCGGGCGCGGGCGTGCGTCGCCCTACCTATCCCAACCCTAGATCCGATCGCCCGGAAGGGAAGGAGTAAGGGCCCGATGTTTCGCGATTGCAGCAGGATTTACCGCACAGCGTCGTGCTTACACGTCGATTTCAGGACGGATCCGGGCATCGTCGCACCGCAGGAGGACGTGGCGTCGCGATCAGCGACGGCGCGACTTCCTGCGGCGGTGGAACAGGCGTCGGTAGAAGTGCAGGAGACGGATGAACCGATCGTTATACGGGAAGAGCTGCGGCCGGAAGCCGCCCGCTGCGCGGTGGTAAAGCGCCTGAGGCTGCGCGAATTCCAGGAGGCCCATCGTGCCGTGCACCCGGCCGAAGCCGCTGGCCTTGCCCCCGCCGAACGGGGCCCCCGCGTGGGCGCAGGGGCTCACGGCGTCGTTGACCACCACCATCCCGGCATCGATCCGCCGCGCAATCTGCTGCGCACGGGAAACATCCTTCCCCCAGACACTCGCCCCGAGCGCGAACGGGCTACCGTTGGCGATCGAGACGGCGTGGTCGATGTCCGTGGCGGGCCGGACGAGGATCACCGGGCCGAAGCAGCCGGCGAGGGCCGACTCGGCCGCGTCGGACTCGGTCCAGAGCACGGTCGGCGAGTAGAACGAGCCCGGGCCGGGCAGGGGGGCGCCGCCGTGCAGGACCTCGGCCCCGGCCGCCACCGTCGCCTCGATCATGCCGTGGAACCGCTCCCGGGCGGCCTCGGAGATCATCGGGCCGACGTCGGCGTGGTTCGAGGCCGGGTCGCCCACGCGGAGCGAACGTGCCAGGGACGCCAGTTCCTCGGCCCAGGAGCGGGCCCAGGAGCGGTCGCCCACGATGATCGCCCGCTTCACCGCGATGCAAGTCTGGCCCGCGCCGATGAACGATGCCCAGAGCAGCGAGGGGATCGTGGCGTCGCGCGGGGCGTCCGGCAGCACGAGCGCGGGGTCGAAGCCGGCGAGTTCGGCCACGCCGGGGATGCCCAGCCTGCCGAGTTCGCCCAGGACACGGCGGCCGTTCTCGACGCCGCCCGTGAACAGGCCCTTGGCGATGCCGCCGTTGAGAAGGGCGTTGCCCACGTCGCCGCGCCCCTGGACGGTGGTCACCAGCCCGTTGGGGAACCCGGCCTCGTCGAACGCGGCCTGGAGCTTCCGGCCGATGCCGGCAGCGAGTTCCGAGGGCTTCCAGACGACGCCGTTGCCCGCCGCGAGGGCCTGGGCGATGGCGGGCATGTTGAGGAACAGCGGGTAATTCCAGGTGCCGATCATGCCGACGACGCCCAGGGGCATCCAGCGCATGTGGGCGGTGGGCATCATCAGGAACCGCTGCCAGCCGGGCCCGATCCATTCGTCGGCGAGGGCCTTGCCGGCGTGCTTGACGGTCCAGCGGAGGGAGTCGAGCGTGGAGACGACCTCGGCGAGGGCCTCCGCGCGTGGCCTGCCGATGGCGTCGCGGATCGCCAGGGCCCAGGCGTCGGCGTCGCGGCTCACGATGGCGTGGAGCCGGGAGAGGAACGCGCGACGCTCGTGCCAGGTGAGGTTGCCCCAGTTCGACTGGGCGGCCTTCGCGCGGGCGACGATGGCCCCGACGTCCTCGGCGGGCGTGGTGGGGATCCGCTCGATCTCCTGGCCGTTGGCCGGGTTGATCGCGGCGATCCACTCGGGCAGGGCGAGCGTCGAGCCCGGGCCGCTGCCGCCGAGCGGGCCGATGCGGCCGGGGTGTCCGCCGTTGTTGGAGGTCGGCAGGTCGATGCTCTTGCTCATGGGCGCCCGGGCCTCGATCGGCGCGGCCTGCGGGCACCCCTCTCGATCCGCGGCCGCGGCCATCAGTCCGATGGCGCGAGCCGCCGCCTCATCCCGTCGGGAGGTGCCAGGGCCGGCCCTCCTATCATGGGCGGAATCGCGACCCGGGACAAGACGCCCGGCACCCGAGGATTCGGCCCTTCCTCCCGATCAGGCTGTTCCGGCGACCTCACAGTGTTGTCAGGACGCGCCCGGCCCAGCTGTCACAATCCGGAAACTCCCCCAAGGCGCGAGGTTTCTGTCTCACGCGGCCGAGGCACGCTTCCTCGATTTGATCTTCCGGCCCGCCGCCGCGCCGACGGCCTCGCCAGCCGGGTGGGCGGATTCCATGGTGTCCACCACCAGCGAGGCGACCAGGTATTCCAGGGGCAGGCCGAGGGCCTTCGCCTCCAGGCGGAACTGGTCGAGCAGTTCGGGGGAGAGCGTCACGGCGATGCCAGAATCGCGTTTCATCGTCCCGACTCCTGTCCATCCGAGGTTGACGTCGCACGTTCCAGGGCGAGGGCCACGCGAATCGCCCTCAAACGTACCCTAGTTCACGTTCCTCGCCCTGAGCGGGAAAATCCCGACAATTCCTGGCGATCCGGAACATCTTGCCCCGGGAGAGGGGGCTCATTGACGTGTTACGCACGACGGACAAAGCAGGTTCGGTGCCAAACTACGATCGGAGCCCGAAGCTGACGTATTTGGTCTCGAAGTAGGCGTCGAGCCCCTCGCTGCCGAGTTCCCGCCCGAGGCCCGATTCCTTCATGCCGCCGAACGGGCACTGGACGGTCGTGGGGACGGGGTCGTTGATGCCGATGATGCCCGCTTCCAGGCCTTCCGCCATGCGTGTGGCGACCGTCAGGTCGTTGGTGAAGACGTAGGCCGAGAGTCCGTAAGGGGTCGCGTTGGCCGCCGCGATGACCTCGTCGAGCTTCGAAAAGTCGAGCAAAGGCATCACGGGCGCGAACGGCTCCTCGTTCATCAGGAGCATCTCGCCGTTGACCTCACGCAACACGGTCGGCTCGAAGAAATAGCCCTTCTCAAAACGGGTCGAACGCTCTCCCCCGGTGAGAATCTTCGCACCGCGCGAGCGGGCGTCGTCGACGAGCCTCCGGGTCTTATCCAGCGCCTTGGCCTCGAACATCGGGCCGACCTGGACGCCTTCCTCGAGTCCGTTGCCGACCTTGAGCTTCCGGGTCAGCTCGACGGCGGCCTCGGTGAAGTCCTTCGAGATCGACTCGTGGATGTAGAACCGGGACGGGGCGATGCAGACCTGGCCGTTGTTCCGGAACTTGCCGATCACGGCCGCCTGAGCGACCTGGGCCACGTCGGCGTCGGGAAAGACGATCAGCGGGGCGTGGCCGCCGAGTTCCAGGCTGAGGCGCTTGACCTGATCCGCCGAGCGCCGGATGAGTTCCTTGCCGACGGCGGTCGAGCCCGTGAAGCTGATCTTCCGGACGGCGGGGTGCTCGAAGAAGGCGTCGGCGACCTCCTTCGCCGGCCCGGTGACGAGGTTGACCACGCCCGGGGGCAGGCCGGCGTCGACGAGGCAGGCGACGACGTGCATCAGGCTCAACGGGGTCTGATCGGCCGGGCGGCTCACGACCGTGCAGCCGGCCGCGAGCGCGGGGGCGATCTTCCGGGCGGGCAGGGCGGCGGGGAAGTTCCAGGGGGTGATGGTCGCGACCACGCCGACGGGGTGCTTGATCGCGTGGTGACGCTTGAGCACGTTCGACGGCGGGATGATCCGACCGTAGGCCCGCTTCGCCTCCTCGGCGAACCACTCGAACGTGTCGGCCGTGAGCAGGACCTCGGTCTTCGCCTCGACCAGCGGCTTGCCCTGCTCCAGGGTCAGCGATCGGGCGATGGCGTCGGCCCGCTCGCGGATCCGTTCGGCGGTCGCCTTGAGGATCTTCGCCCGCTCGTGGGCCGAGGTCGCCTTCCAGGTCACGAACGCCCTGGAGGCGGCCTCGATGGCGCGATCGACGTCGGCCCGGGTGCCCCAGGCGACCTCGGCGATGGTCGATTCGTCCGCCGGATTGATCACCGCCAGGCGTTCGCCGCCCGAGCCGTCGACCCAGCTCCCATCGATCAAGAGCTGCGTGGGGGCGTTCAGGACGGTTGGGATTGTCGGTGCGTCGGCCATGGTGCGAGGTCCATCCGGGGAGCGAGTCAGGGCCGGCGGTCGCGCCGGGGCCCGTTCCCCAAAAGGTACGCCCGCATCCCCCGCGAGGCAATCCGACGGGGAGTCGGCCCGCCCACGGGGGCGGATGCCTCGCCCGACATCCCGCACGGCCGGGCGTGTGGTCGGCGGGGTGAGTGACGAGAGGGCGCCGGGCGAGGATCTCCCGATGTCGTCCCAACGGATGACACGCCCTACCGCGAAGACCGGATCTCCCGATCCGGTTTGGTCCACACCTTCGGCCGGGCGTCGGTCGGCATCGGGAGATGCTCGCCCGGCGCGGGTGGTTACTTCTTGGCGTCGCCCAGGGTCATGGTGACGTTGGTCTCCAGGTTCTGAAAGATCTCCATGTTCTGGACATTGACCTTGAGCTGCATCTTCTGGGTGACGGCGGAGGCCTTGAGGGTGCCTGCGGCGTTGTCGAAGTCGTAGGTGCCCTTGACGTCCTGCGAGGCGATCTTGATCTCGAAGGGGGCGTTGGGCTTGGGCTCGATGGCGACTTCGACCTTGGCCGAGATCTTGCCGGCGGGGTCGTCGAGGGTGTAGGCGTTCTTCATGACCATGGTGCCCAGGGGCATCTCGATCCGCTTGGTGGCGTCCCACGTGTCGCCCTTGCTCAGGGCCTTCTCGGGCAGGACGAGGGTGGCCTGGCCGGTCATCTCCTTGAGGCCCTTCTCGCTGAACATCTCGCCCATCGGGCCGCCGGAGAACGCCTTGAAGCCCTCGAGCATCTGGGGGTCGATCGTCACGTCGGTGATCTCGCCGCGGGGCGTCATCTTGACGTGGATCGGCTTGTTCACCAGGGCGGCGAAGACGGTCTTGAGCTGCGCGGCCGGCCCCTGGGCCTCGTCCTTGCTGTCGGTGTCGACCGTGACCTTGGCCTGGGGCGACTCGACCGACATCTCGACCCGGACGATGGTCTGGTCCATCGCGGCGACGCCCTTGGGATCGACGTCCTTGACCTCCCAGAGCATGGTCATCTTCTGAACCGTGTTGGAGTCGATGGACTGGCCGCCGACCTCGGCCTTGTTCTTCAACTGCTGGGTGACGACGTAGCTGTACGACTTGCCCTTGGTGAACTTCCAGCGCAGGGGGTCGGCGGCCGAGGCCTTGCCGGCGGCCGGGATCAGCAGGGCGAGCAGGGCCAGGGCCAGGCCGAGGCGTGCGGGCGAGGTCAGCGTCTTGGGGGCGATCATCTTCGCGTCTTTACCTTTCGGGCGGGTCCGGGGGTCGCGGGCCTCTTCCGGGGGGGCGGCGTCCACGGATGATCCGCGCCCCGGCCACGGCCGACCTCCGGTTCAGTATGACAAGCCCGCCGCGCCCGAGGCAACCGGCGGCACCCGACTTGCTCCGGAGTCGGCCACGCGAATCGAATCCAGGGATCCAGATTTCGGAGAATTTCCATGACAATCCTGACCGCCGTCTCCCTCGCCTTGCTCCTCCAGGACCCCGCCGCCCCCGCGAAGGGCGACGACCTCGCCAAAGAGCTCGTCGGCGAGTACGCCATCGCCTCCGGCGAGGAGGCGGGACGCGACCTCCCCGCCGCCGAGATCAAGGGGAGCCTCGTGCGGTTCTCGGCCGACCGGGTGGTCGTGACCGACAAGAGGACCAAGGAGATCTTCGGCGCGACCTACACGCTGGGCAACAGCGGCACCCCGCGCCGGGTGACCCTCGTGAGCAAGCTCGCGCCCATGGAAGGTACCGTCGCGCAAGGCCTGATCGAGAAAGACGGCGACACCATCCGCCTGATCTACGCGCTGCCCGGCGGCAAGGCGCCCACCGAATTCAAGACGGGCGAGAAGCAGCTCATGTTCGTCATGAAGCGGAAGCCCGCCGAGGGCAGCCCGAAGGCCGAAGCGCCCCAGCATTGACGACGCGACGGGCGATCCGCCAAGGCAAGTGGCCGGTGCCCGCCGCGAGGGGAGGGACCGGCCATCGTTTGTTCTGCGCGGCTTTCTCGATCAGGCCGTGACCCGGTCGAAGACGCGGATCGCCAGGATGGCGGTGCCGGCGACCAGACCGATGGCCAGGAGGAGCCCGTGGGTGTCGCCGCCGTACTGTTCGAAGTGCCAGACGACCCAGTCCAGCGCCCCGTGCTCGACCTTGAGGCAGGAGGCCAGCAGCGAGCTCCTCAGTTCGTAGAGCCGGCTGCCGTGCTCCGCCTTGAGCATGAGCGCCAGGAACGCCGCCGCGGCGACGGCGGCCAGCGTCGCGACCCCCCGGCCACGCCACCAGGCGAAGGCGTTCGGGCGGGACTGTCCGGTCTGGGTCAGGAGATACTCGTTCTGAAGATCCAGGTCAGTCATCGTTGTACATCCGGTTTCAGAAAGTGCCAAGAGTCGGAGGCCAACCTTCGGTCTTCGCTTCGATGCCTCTCGATAACACCAACGCCAAGCATGCGCTCGTGGGGACCGTAGGTGTGAAGTGTCGTACAGTTTTTTCACACGGTTGACAGCGCCAGTGTGGCGTCGGGGCGACACGGCGAAGCCCTGGGGCCTCGGCCGGTCACTTCGTCGAGGCCAGGACGCGGGTCGCGAGCATGACGGTGACGCCGAAGACCCCGACGGCGATCAGGGTGCCCCGGACGCTCAGGAGGTCGACGGTCATGGGCATGCTGGCGCACTCGCGCAAGGTGCGGATGGCCAGGACCCAGGTCCCCGTGAGCGACTCGTGGGCGTCCCAGAGCCACGACTGCACCCGGAGCCGGGCGGACGGGGACGCCCCCAGCAGGCCGCCGAAGCCCAGGCTCAGCAGCAGGAACGCCAGGAGAAGCAGCGAACGCCCGTCCTTCGACTTCGCACCCGCCGGATTCTCCTCATCGCGGAGACGGCGATACTCGCAGTCCAGGTCGGCCCACATCACCCACCTCGGTTCCGTCTGGTTTGACCGGCCCCGCCGAACAGCAGGCGCCTCAACACTTGTCATCCTGTCATGATAGTTAACGACAGTGCTAGTCAAACTGAACGGGACCGTTGCCGAAAATCCACGCAACCATCATTTCGGTTAACACCATGATGACGCGCAACAACGCATGCACGCAAACGTGCTGATTCGGCTCCCTTCGTGTTCGCCCCAGAATCCCTAACTGGGACCGATCAGGGCTCGTCGGATTCCGACTCCAGGTCCCGGATCACCCCGAACGCCTCGTCGAGGGTGGGGACCGGGACGCCGGGGACCCGACCGGCGAGGTCGAGTTCCTTGAGGAGCGCGAGGTCCTCGACCTCGTCGGGGGTGCCTTCGCGGTTCCAGGGGAGGCCGTGGAGGTTGGCGATCAGCCAGAGGGTCCGCTCGGTGACCGACCCGCGGAGGGTGTCGACGCCCGCGCGCCGGGGGCTCTCGGGGTCGATGCCCTTGCCGACGTCGTGGAGCAGGGCGGCGAGCAGGAATTCCTCGTCGTACGGCCGGGCGGTCCGGGCGAGTTCGAACACCTGGAGGCTGTGGTAGAGGACGTCCCCTTCGGGATGGGCACGTGGGTTCTGCTTCACCGCCTCCAGGGGGGCCAGCCACAGCCGGTAGACGGTGAAGCGGTCGAGATGGTCGGTCATCGGCCCGAGGGAGGAATCCTCGGGGGCATGATCGTCGTCGCGGTCGGGCTGGTCGTCGACCTCGCCCTGCGCCACGGTGCGCAGCCAGACGCGGACCTCCTGGCGGACCTCGTCGTCGGTGGGGAGGTCGCCGGGGCGGATCTTGTGCCCGAGCACGGCGGCCGCCTTGCGCTTCGCGGCGTAGAGCTCGGCCTCGTCGGCTGCGAGCAGCCAGGTGGGGTTGTCCGACCCGCCCTCGTCGGGGTCGCGCTCCCGCCCCTTCGACAACCGCCGCGCCGCCTCTCGGGCGATCTGGCGGCGGACCTTCTGATCGGCGTGGGGGACCCGCTGTCGACGCTTGTACTTGTCGGGCTGCATGGGCCCGATCTTACCCGGGGGATCCGACCCTTGGGAACCCGGCCTCACCCCGCCGACGCCTCCACGACCTCCGTCACCGTCAGCAACGCCCCGCGCCGGGCGAGTTCACTCAGCACGCCCGCCTCGGCCCCCGGATCGACGGCCCGGATCGCATCGGCCACGAGCGCGACGCGGCAGCCGTGCCGGAGCAATCCCTCCACCGCGCACCTCACGCAGTAGTCGCTCGCGACACCGTACACCACGAACAGCGGCTCGGCGTCGGCCCGCCCCCGGAAATGCCCGAGCACTGCGGGCATCTCGGGATGCGAGAACACATCATACTGCGTCTTGTGGACCGTCAGATGCTCCGGGGTCCCCGGGATGTCGTCCAGCGACCCGTCGCTGGGCAGGACGTTCGTCCCCGGCCAGGCGGTCGCCTCGACCCGGGTCTGCCCGGGCGTCCCCAGCAGGCAATGGGGCGGGAAGACCTCGAACTCGGGATCGTCCGGCAAATGGGCACAGGCCGTCGCCAGCACGGGGATGCCCCGGTCCCTGGCCAGCCCTGTCAGCGTCGCCAGGTTGGGGAGGATCTCCTCCGAACCGTTGATATAAAGGGCCCCCCCGGGTTCGAGGAAATCGCGCTGGGTGTCGACATCCACGAAGACGAACGGGCCGTCGAGTCGGGTCATGGTGTTTAGGCTCGAACATGATCGAATTCGTAGGGTGTGGTGGCCGCGTCCTCGCGGCCTCCGCACCGACGACCGCGACTATGCCGCGCCGCCCTCGAATCGTCCAGGCTTGGCCACGCCTGAGGACATGGAATTCTCCGGCGGTCCGGCTCCACCTTGCAGCCGAGCGTCTCGCGGCCCAGACTGTGCCCCCCGATCGAAGTGTGTGCCGTTGGCCAACGCCCGGAATCTCACCACCCGATGCCATCCCGCCATGAAACCCGCCCGGCCTCCACGCGTGTTCCTGGTGTCGGATGGGATTGTCCTGATCGCGGCGATCGCGGTGGGGATCGGCTGGGGCGGGCGAGTTCCGGGGTCCTGGAATTTACCCTTGGTGATCCCACCTGGAGCTACCAGTCTCTCCTTGAGATCGTCTATTTCATCCTGCTGGCCATCCCGCCCTGCGTCACCCCGCTGGCCCTCGCGCTGGTGGCACTGCGGTGGGGCCATCGGGCCTCGGCCGGTCGTCGCCCCGCGCGACGGCCGGGCCACCTGGCCTGCCTGATCACCGGGGCCGGCGTCCACTACGGGCTCGTGGAAGTCGCCGTCTGGTTCGACTGGATTTCCAGCCGCGGACACACCGACTCGGCGTTCAACCTCTGGATCATCTCGCTACCGATCGGGGTCGGGATCCTCGTCGGTTGGCCCACGCTCGTTCTCGCCGGCGCGTGGCGCCCGTTGCCCGACTGGATCGATCGCACGGGCCGGCTGGTCGGAGCGATCTAGATTTTCCACTCCGTGCTGAGTCTCGGGATGGTGTGGCTGGGTCTCATCTGATCCGAAACCTGATCTCCGGACCGATGAAGTCCCGCTGGAAACTCGGCGATTCCGAGGTGGCCGAGAACTGAACCGAAGTTACTCCGCGTCTTCACGGAACGCACACGTGAAGACTCTAATCTTAATACATCGTTAGGGCACCCCCGATCGTGCCCGCTCTCCGAATGTCCCCGAAATCCCGACAACGGATCGTCCAAGAATCATGGCCCCTTCGTCCCGCCGCGGATTCACGCTGATCGAACTGCTGGTCGTCATCGCCATCATCGCCGTCCTGATCTCGCTGCTGCTGCCGGCGGTCCAGAGCGCCCGGGAGGCGGCCCGACGGGCGCAGTGCGTCAACAACCTCAAGCAGATCGGCCTCGGCCTGCACAACTTCGAGAGCGCCCAGGGGTTCTTCCCCCCGTCGGGCATCCGGGGCTCCGGCTACTGCAAGCCGATGAACATCAACGTGGATAGCAAGGGCCAGATCCTGCCCAGTGGCCAGCGGGCGTCGAGCTACGTCTTCACGCACATCCTGCCCTACATGGAGCAGGTGCCGCTGTACAATTCCTACAACATCAAGCGAGACTTCCGGCTGGCCGATAACTCGACGTCCGTCGCCACGCCGATCAACACCCTGCTCTGCCCGTCGTCCGCCAACCCCGAGAAGTACCACGTCTTCAACGACGCCAACGGCGACGCGGTGGCCTCGGGCGGCCCGTTCACGAACGTCCGGACGGCCGTGACCGACTACGCGATCTCCAACGGCATCGAGGCGGGCCTCGCGGCCAGCGGCCAGGTCGACCTGACCACCGCCGACCAGTACTCGATGCTCCAGAACGTCACCGGCGGCGAGCCGGATAACGTCACGTATCACTCGCAGGTGACGGATGGCCTCTCGAACACGATCCTGATGAGCGAGTCGGCCGGACGCCCGCACCTCTACCGGGGCGGCAGGCGCGACACGACCGTGAACCCGAGCGAGGGATCCGCCGGCGGCTGGGCCGACTACGACACCGGCTACACCCTCCACAGCTACACCTACGACGGTTCCCGGACCCCCGGCCCCTGCTTCACGAATTGCTACAACGGCAACGAGGACTACGGATTCCACCCCGGCGGCAACAACTACCTCATGGGCGACGGCTCGGTCCGGTTCATCAAGCAGACGACCAGCATCCGGGTCTACGTCCGCCTGATCACCCGCGCGATCGGCGAGGTCGTCTCGGCCGACCAGTTCTGAGGCGGACGACACCTCGCATCACGACATCCAGGCCGACCGACGGGTGCCCTCTCGGCACCCGTTCGCGTCTCCGGACGTCCCGATCGCCATCCCTTCGAGAGAAATCGCTCGATGCTTCGACACCTCGCGACCCTGGCCGCGACCACCCTGCTGCCCCTGGCCATCGCCGGCTGCGGCGGCGCGTCCGACAACGACTACCGCTTCCCGGTGCATCGCACCGAGGGCAAGGTGACCTACAAGGGGGCGCCGGTCGCAAAGGCGGTGGTCCGGTTCCACCCGGAGACCCCCGACCTCCTGAAGATGCCCGAGGGAAAGACGGGCCCCGCCGTGATGCTCACGACCGAGACGACTCCGGAGGGGGCCTTCACGATGAGCACCTACCTCGGCGACGACGGCATCCCCGCCGGCGACTACATCGTGACCGTGGCCCAGGGCCCCGACCCGGAGTCCGACGTCGAGAACTCCGACGGCAAGACTCCCCCGGCAAGGAAGGCCGTCGGCCCCCCGCGCCGCTACCGCGACGCCGCCTCCAGCCCGCTGCGGGCGAAGGTCAAGGACGGGGAGAACCGGTTCGAGTTCAATCTGGAGTGATCCGAATCGCAACCTCCATCGAGCCGCAAAGACGCCAAGGCCCGGGAGAATGGAGACGAGGTCACGAGCGACCCATCTCAGCTTTCTCTGCGATCCTGGCGTCCTGGCGGTTCAATTTCTGAGTTCCCAACTTCGATCACCCGTGGGTGAGGATGGCGCCGTCGCGGCGGAGCTGGGTGGTGGCGTGGGGGTCGAGGATGGCGCCGCGGAGGTCGGCCTTGTGGACGCGGGCGGATTCGAGGTTGGCGCCGCGGAGGTCGGCGCCGCGGAGGTTGGCGCCGCGGAGGTCGGCCCCTTCCCAGTTGACGCCATCGAGGCAGGCGCAAGAGAGGTTGGCCCCCTGGAAGTCGGCGTTGGGGAAGATGCTGCCGTCGAGCCGGGCGCGCCGGAGGTCGGCCCGGGCGAAGTGGGCGTGGGGGAGGATGGTGCCTCGGAGGTCGGCGTCGGAGAGAAGCGCGTCGTCGAGGTGGGCGCCGTCGAGCCGGGTCTGGCGGAGGTCGAGCCCCTTGAGATTGGCCCCGTTGAGGTGGGCCTCGTGCAGGTCGGCGCCGTCGACCCGGGCGGATTCGAGGTCGGCGTGCGAGAGGTCCGCGCGGGCGAGGCCGGCGCCACGGAGGTCGGCCCCGGAAAGCTGGGCGCGACGGAGGATCGCGTAGGCGAGGTGGGCCTCCCGCATGTCGGCCCTGGGGGCGATGAGCCCCTCCGCGCGGATGGCGGAGAGGTCGGCCCGCCGGAAGTCGGCGTCGGCGGCCTGGCCGTCGCGCCAGGAGGCGTCGGCGAGGGTGGCGCGCCGGAAGTCGGCCCGGTTGGCCTGGACCCGGTCGAGGTTGGCCTCTTCGAGTTCCGCGCGCTGGAAGGTCGCGCCCTCGACCTCGGCCTTGCAGAGCAGGACGCCGGACCACCGGGCGTGGTCGAGCCTCGCGCCGGCGAGCCGGGGGACGCGCCCGGGCTCGGGCCGCCAGCCGGTCTCCATCGCGTGCAGGAGGCTCGCGGCCATCGCCTGCCAGGCGGGCGGGCCGCCGAGCAGGACCTTCAGGTACGCCGACGCCCCCCGGCTCCGGGCGATCGCCCGGCCCGCCTCGCGGATCAAGGGCGTGGGCAGGGGGTCGGCCAGGAAGGCGCAGAGGTCGTGCGACGCCAGGCTCCCGGCGATGTATTCCGACGCCAGGACGATCTGCAACGGGGCGTGCCGGAGCCAGCGGCCCAGTTCGGACGACGGGCCGCCGATGAGCGACTCGGGCAGGGCGATGGCGCGACCGGCCAGAGAATCCAGGCAGGCGGCGGCGATCCGGTCGGCCTCGATCGGCGAGGCGAGGCGGCCGCCGATGGCCCAGCGGGCGGCGTCGCGGGTCGTGGCCAGGGCGGGCTCCTCGACCATCGCGTCGAGCACCGGGCGCCAGAGCTCGGGCAGGCCGCCGAGCCAGTCGGCCTCGTCCTCGACGGCGGCCAGCCGGCCCATCACCGACGCGCAGGCGTCGGCCCCATGGTGCAGGAGGTATTCGATCCGCTCGTCTTCCGACCACGGGGCGAGTTCGAACGACGCGAGGCCGGGTCGTCCTCCGACCTGCCCGGTGGCGCAGAGGAGCCACTCGTCGGCCGATGCGGAGGGGAGCGAGTCGGCGGGCACGTCGTCGATGGCGCGGATCCGCATGCCGGCGGGGCACCGGATGACGGACAGGAGGTGCCGCAGCGCCGAGGTCTTGCCCGACCCCACGGGCCCGGAGATCCAGATGACGCCCGGCTGGCGCGCGGAGAGGATCGAGAGCACTTCCGCGTCGAGCGGGAGCGACTCTTGAGGATCGACCGTCAGGATGCGGGGCCGAACGCTTGCGGGTTCGGGCCGTTGCAGGGGCGACCTCGTCTCCACACACACCTCCTGTGTGATGGCACGCCTGGATTCAGCGTGGTGCCGCCGCGTCGCAACAACGAACGGGGGGTGTCAGCGTTCCCCGGGGGCGCTCGGCACCCCAGTCGAGGACCGACGACATCGTCGTCTCGAAACGGTTGATCGAAGTGAAAATGTGCTTACCGTCCGCACAGTCAGGAGAGTTTCCCTACTTTAACGGAACGTCAACGCAAGACAAGCGAGACATTCTCGATTTCTAGAAAGAGCAAACTCGCTTGCCTGGATGCATTGAATCGGATCCGCGCCACCGGAACCCGCGGAAATCCGGGTTCTCCCCGGGAAATGATCGGAAATCGCGGAAGAGGCCCCTCAATGACCATTCGGAATCGATAGGGCAATCGCGACATGCGCAGCGAGTTGCGCGTTGGCCAAAATCAACATGACGTTGGCTTTGAGGCTCATCCCGGATGTCGATATGCGAACCCGGTCAAGCAAGAATGGGGTCACCGCCTTGCCCGAAATCCCGGCGCGGCGGGCCTCGGCGAGGGCCCCGGCGATGGCCTCCTCGAGCGCGACGGGGTCGAGCCCGACCGCCGGGTCGACCGGCTGGGCCAGGACGACCGCGCCCGGGATCCCCAGGGCCCGGTGGGCGGCGACGACCCGGGCGGCCTCCTCGGGGGAATCGACGCGATGCTCCAGGGGAATGCCCGTGGTCGTCGCGGTGAAGCCGGGGAATTCGGACGTGCGGTAACCGACGACCAGGACGCCCCGAGTCTCGAGCGCCTCCAGGGTCGCGGGGACATCGAGGATCGTCTTCACGCCCGAGCAGACCAGGGTGACGCCGTCGGCCCTGGCGAGTTCGTCGAGGTCGGCCGAGACGTCGAAGGTCGAGCCCGCCTCGCGGTGGACGCCGCCGAGCCCGCCGGTCGCCATGATCCCGATCCCGGCCGTCCTCGCGGCCCAGAGGGTGGCCGAGACGGTCGTGGCCGCGTCTTTCCGCATCGCCAGCGCGTAGCCGAGGTCGCGGCGGCCGGCCTTGAGGAAGGCCCCGGGCCGGGCGAGCCGCTCGACCTGCCCGGGTTCCAGGCCGACGCGGACGGCCCCGTCGATCACGGCGATCGTCGCCGGCTCGGCCCCCGCCTCGCGGACGGCGGCCTCGGACCCGAGCGCCGTCTCCAGGTTCTCCGGCCAGGGGAGCCCGTGGGCGATCAGGGTCGATTCCAGGGCCACCACCGGCCGGCCGGACGCGAGCGCCTCGGCCACCCGGGGGGCGACCGAGACCCGGCGCGGGGCCGATGCAACAGGGCGTGAAGGCATGGAGGATTGCTCGGATGGAGGCGGATTTCCTGCAACGTCCGGGCCCGTAATGTGTTGCCCGGGCGTGGAGAATAGAGAACGGGGCGTCCCGGCGGTGGCACGGTTGACCGGGGATGCCGTTCCCGAAGTATAATGGCCACGGTCCTCTCGGGAAAAGGCGGCCACTTCTCCATGCGTGTGATCTTGGATGTCGTGCATGGCCCCAGGAGGGGCCAGGCGTTCGTCTTCGACCACCACGATACATTCATCGTGGGGCGGTCGCGGTTCGTCCACTGCGCGATGCCGGAGGACTCCGCGCTCTCCAGGGACCACTTCCTGATCGAGGTGAACCCCCCGCGTTGCGAGCTGCGGGACCTGGGGAGCACCAACGGCACGTATGTGAACGACGCCCGGGTGGAGCGCGCGAAGCTGAACGCGGGGGACCGGATCACGGCGGGTCAGAGCGTGTTCGTGGTGCGGTTCGAGGGGTCGTCGGTGATCCAGTCGGGCCCCGCGCCGGCGTTGCCGGGTCAGAAGACGCGGACAGTGGCCCTCGGGCCCAACGGCGAGCCCATCTGCTGCGACGGTTGCGGCACGCTCGCGCCCCCGGACCTCGACGTCGCCAACGACCACAACCACGTCCTCACGCCCGACGAGCCGATCCAGTGGCTCTGCGACCTCTGCCGGGGGGAGGTCTCCAACGCCCCCCAGCCGGTCCCCCAGTACACCACCTTGCGCGAGCTGGGGCGGGGCGGGATGGGCATCGTCTTCCAGGCTCGACACAACGTCACCGGCCGGATGGTCGCGCTCAAGCTGATCGTCCCCGAGAACGCCGCCACCCGGACGTCGATCGATCGTTTCCTCCGCGAGATGTCGGTCATCAGCCAGCTCAAGCACCCGAACATCGTCGAGTGGTACGAGCAGGGGATGACCCGCGGCCAGCTCTGGTTCACGATGGAGTTTGTGAACGGGACGAACCTCGAAGCCCTGGCCAACGCCGCGCCGGGGCAGTACCCCATCGACCAGGCCTGCCGGATGGCCTGCCAGATCCTCAAGGGTCTCGAACACGCCCACTCGCTCGGGTTCGTGCACCGCGACATCAAGCCCGAGAACATCCTGATCGGGCAGTCGCCCGCCGGGCTGGTGGCGAAGATCTCCGACTTCGGCCTGGCCAAGAGCTTCCGGGGGATGGGGCTGTCGGGCCTGACCTTCTCCGGCGAGATGCGCGGGACGATCCCGTTCATGCCGCCGGAGCAGATGCTCGACTTCAAGGCGGTGAAGCCCTCGGGCGACCTGTACTCGACGGCCGCGACCCTCTACTACCTGATCTCGGGCAAGTTCCTCTACGTCGAGGCCAACGAGGGGGGCGACCTGATCCGGACCCTCCTGGAGGAGCCGCCGGTGCCCATCCGCCAGCACCGCCCCGAGACCCCGCCGGCCCTGGCGCAGGTCCTCGAGAAATGCCTCGCCCGCGACCCCGAGGACCGCTACCCCAACGCCACCGCCATGCGGCAGGCGCTGCGGCCGTTCTGCTGATGGGGTGTAGGGCTTTGCGGCCTCAGGTCCGCGACCACCGCATCGATGTGTGCGTCCGAGCCCGGAGGGGTGCGGTGGTTGCGGACGTCCCGTCCGCAAAGCACCACACCCTACAGGATCTCGCTCAGGCAGAACGCGAAGCCCGGCAACAAATTGCCACCCGGGACGGGGTCGTCCGCGCCGTACCACTTGCTCGCGAGCGGGGAGTCGAAGTCTTGGAGATGGCCGAGGTCGGGGTAAATGACCCAGACCCGCTTCACCCCGGCCTGGAAATACTCCTCGACCTTGGCCATGAGGTCCGCCGCCAGGTCGGTCGGGCTGACCACCTCGACGGCCAGGTCAGGCACGACATGCCAGGCATTGCCTCTCGGGATTTTCTGGCCGATCGGCCAGGTCGCGGCCGAAACGAACGCGATATCTGGTCGGCGATTCGTCGTCCGATCGGGGTCCAGACGGAATAGCATTTCCGCGACGACTTCCCCGAGCCCGTGCTGGTTCACGTGGATTCCCAAACGGATGGTGAGTCGATTCACCAGCAGGACATCGATCGCTCCCATCGGCGGCAACTCCACGCGTTCCCCGTCGACGACTTCGTACAGGGGTTCATCGGGTGGCGAAAGGGGCTCGCTCTCGACCGTGGCCATGACGTCGCTCCCTCCTTTGGGCTCAGTTCGGGCACTCCCAGTGTAGCAAATCCGGCGCACCCCGCATCGGAACCTGCGATGGCCCCGCGCGGGGGGGTGTCGTAAGATGTTGGCGAACGTCCGCGGCGGGGGGCGTGTCGTAGAATAGGAAGATTCCCCCGGCGACGGATCCAGATTGAGAGAATGCTGACGATGGGCTTCTTCATCACGACGGCGATTGACTACCCCAACAGCCGACCCCACATCGGGACCGCCTTCGAGAAGATCGGCGCCGATGTCCAGGCCCGGTTCCGTCGCATGCAGGGGGACGCCGTCCACTTCCTGATGGGCAACGACGAGAACACCATCAAGGTCTCCCTCCGCGCCCAGGAACTCGGCCTCGAGCCCAAGCCCTACGTCGACGACATGGCCCGGCAGTTCCAGGAGGTCTGGAAGGCCCTGGACATCTCCAACGACGACTTCATCCAGACCAGCGAAGAACGCCATCACGTCGGCTGCCAGAAGTTCATCCAGGCGGTCTACGACGCCGGCGACATCGACAAGAAGTCGTATGTCGGCCTGTACTGCAACGGCTGCGAAGCGTTCAAGACCGAGAAGGAAGTCGCCGACGGCAACGGCCGCTGCCCCAACCACCCCAACCAGGAACTCAAGCAGGTCGAGGAGGAGAACTACTTCTTCAGGCTCTCCGCCTTCGCCGACCGCCTCCTGGCACATTACGAGGCCAACCCCGGCTTCATCCAGCCCGAAAGCCGCCGCAACGAGATCGTCAGCCTCGTGAAGTCCGGCCTCCAGGACGTATCCATCTCCCGCAAGGGGTTCACCTGGGGCATCCCCGTCCCCTTCGACCCCGAGCAGACGATCTACGTCTGGTTCGACGCGCTCCTGAACTACATCACCGCCATCGGCTATGGCACCGACGAGGATCGCTTCAAGACGACCTGGCCCGCCGACGTCCACGTGATCGGCAAGGACATCACCCGGTTCCACTGCGCCCTCTGGCCGGCCATGCTCATGTCCGCGGGACTGCCCCTGCCGAAGAGCGTGTTCGGGCACGGGTTCGTGTATCGCAAGAACGAGTCGACCGGCGAGGTCCAGAAGCTCAGCAAGAGCCTCGGCAACGCCGTCGAGCCGATGGACATCATCCAGAAGTTCTCATCGGAAGCGTTCCGGTATTACTTCATGAGCCAGTGCCCGTTCGGCGGCGACGGCGAGTTCTCCTTCGAACGCTTCGCCGACGCCTACAACGCCGGCCTGGCCAATAACCTGGGGAACCTCTACAGCCGGACGATCACCATGGCCGTCAAGTACTTCGAGGGCAACCTCGAAGGCTCAAACGACATCGACCCGACCGCCTGGCGGAAGAACCTCAACCTCGACACGCGCGTTCCCGAGTTGATCGAACTGCTCGGCAGCTTCCAGTACAACGTCGCCTTGCAGGCGATCTGGCTGGAGGTGCTGGACACGGCGAACAAGTACATCCAGGAGACGCAGCCGTTCAAGCTCGCCAAGACCGACCTCGCCGCGTGCAAGGCCGCGCTGGTGAACCTGGCGGACGCCATGCGGGTGATCGCCATCCTGATCAAGCCGTTCCTGCCGAGGACGGCGGAGACGTTCTACAACTCGTTCAACTTCGGCGAGTCCGAGCCCTGGGAGGCCGTCCGCTACGAGTCGGCCCTCCGCCGCCCCGCCGGCCCGGACCTCAAGGTCACCGCCGCCCTCAACGAGGGCAAGCCGGCCCCGCTCTTCCCCAAGATCGAGGCAGAAAAATAACTCCATACAATTGAACCACAGAGACACAGAGAGCACAGAGAGGCTCACGAGTGAATCAGAGTCATCTCCAACTCACTCCTCCTCCCTCTCCGTGTCCTGTGTGTCTCTGTGGTTCAATTCTCTTCTCTACAGCCGGAATTCCGCCCGCACGCCGCGGACGTCCATCTCGTATTCGATCTCCTCGATCGGCGGGCGGGTGTAGAACCAGCGGATGCCGTGGATCCCGGCCGCGCCGGCGCGTTTGAGCAACTGCTCGGGCTGGATCCGGTCCATGCTGTGGATCGTGTAGACGTCGATCGCCGTCGTGTCCGGCCAGGACGCGCCCAGCCCCTTGATGCGGTTCTCCATCAGGTCGAGGACGAACTCCGCCTTGGCGGCCAGGCCCTCGGGGCTGGTGTCGCCGAGGCGGACGATGCCGTCGCGTTCGAGCACGCCCTCGGGCAGCTCGCCCGCGCCGGCGACGACGAACGTCGGCGACAGGCCGGGGTGGCAGGGACGGGTGTAGGTGAAGGCGTAGAGCGAGGGCTCGGACGGGGCGCCGATCTCGGGGGCCACGTTCGTCCGCGCGACGGGGTTCATGCCGTCCACGAACAGGCCCAAGGATTTCAGGATCTCCGCGTACTTCCCGTTGAACTCCGCGAAGCCCGCGAACGTGAACGGCTTCGGCGAACGCAACTCCATCGCGCAGAGGGATGCGATCGGCCGCCCCTCCTCCTCCAGGTGTCGGTACACCAGCTCGAACCCGCGCAGATAGGGCTCCGGCCGTTCGAGCGTGACATGCACCAGCTCATACCCCGGCGCCGAGGCCACGCCGCAGGAGTAGGGGGCGATGCCCGGCAGGAAGCGATAGTTGCCCAGGGGATGGTCGATCAGCGGCATGAGTCGCGGCACCTTCGTGGTGAGTCGTGGCCAGTTCCGACCGCAACACAATCCACCACCTTCGCCCGCGTTTCAACCCCGGCGGCTCTGGTACACTATCGCCTCGGGGCCTGAACCCGGGACATCCAAGCGAGCCCGCCATGTCCGAACGCCTCTCCACGTTCCTCAGATCGCTCGCCATCGGCGTGGTCGTCGGGACGGCGATAGCGTTCACGTCGTATCTCTGTGCCTACTTTAATTTGAGGGCCGAGTTCGACCGCTTCAAGAACAATGACCTGCGAGGCGAATTCGCCGCCATCCGCCAGGCTCTGGAGGAAGCGAAGGGGAAGCTCGGCCGGTATCCCGCGTCGCTCGAGGATCTCGACGCTCCCCAGCTCTCTTCCGTGCGAGGTCCGTCCACCGGCGTGCTGGGCGACCCCTGGGGGAAGCCTCTGGTCTACCGCTCGGACGGGACATCGTATTCGCTGATGTCGCTGGGCCGCGACGGCCGGCCGGGGGGCATCGGCCTCGACGCCGACCGCGACTCGTCGCCCAACGCAAGCGTCCCGGTTCCGACCTTCCGGCAATTTACGTTCGACCTCCCCACCGGTAACCTGCGGTTGTTCTGCGGCCTCCTCGGACTGATCGTCCTGGTCGAGGCCGTCCTCGAGCGAATGGGGGCCCCGGAGAACAGGATCCTCGCGCTCGTCTCCCTGCCGGTCGTGTTCGCGATGACGGTCGGGATGGCCTCCGTGATGAGCATCGTCCACATCCCCAGCGGGCACTGAGCCCCGGGCTTAAGCCTCGTCGTGCGGCCGCTCCCTCATGCGCCTCTCCCTGACCCGATCCACTTCCCGACGTCCCCCGGCGGACCGAGACCATGTCTGAACGAACCGCTACCTTCCTACGATCGCTCGCCATCGGCGCGGCCGCAGGTCTCGTTCTTATGCTCACCTCTTTTGTTTGCGCCTATTTCAATATTCGAGATCATTACGAGTATCGCCAGAACTCGACCTTGAAGCGGCAGTTCGAGGAACTCCGGGGGGCGATCGACGAATTCCACGCGAAGACTGGGGCCTACCCCAACGCACCGGAGGAACTCGATAGCTCGACCCTGGAGGTCAGCTTGATCGACCCCTGGCGGACCCGGCTGATCTACCGGGTCGAAGGAGACTCGTACACGCTCGCGTCCCTCGGCTACGATGGGCGTCCTGGGGGCATCGGTCACGACGCCGATCGCGACTCAAGAATCGATCCCGCCTTCGCCCGGCCGACATTGTGGCAGTTCACCTTCGAACTTCCCACGGGAACTATCTGGAACATGTCCGGGCTTGCGGCTTTCTCCATCATCATGACGAGTCTCACTCTGAAGGTCGGTTCGCGCGAGTCCATGTCTGATGCCTGGGTGCTCTTTCCCACGGTCATCCTGATGAGCGTCATCGGATCATTTTTCCTGAGCGCCGTGCACATCCCCAATGGACATTGACGCCGTGAACCCCAGGCCATTCCGCTATCTTCGCGACCCGCTCTTCCTGGCGTGCGTGGGTCTCTATTTCATGAACCGCTTCGTCTTCAAACGGATCTGGACCGGCGGATTCGTCCACGAGCATTTCAATGATCTGATCTGCATCCCTTTCTGGGTGCCGATCATGCTCTGGGCACAGCATCGCCTCGGACTCCGCCCGCAGGCAGGGCCGCCGATGGGGGTGGAACTGCTGGTGCCGCTGCTGGTGTGGTCGTGGGTTTTCGAGCTGATCCTGCCCGCCACGGGGATCCTGGGCGCGTACTGCGTCTCCGACTACCGCGACATCACCTGGTATGCCCTGGGCACCCTTTTCGCCTCGATCTTCTGGCGATGGTGGTACCGGGTCAGTGCTTGAGGATGGTCAGCTCGCCGGGGCGGATCAGCGTCTGCGAGGATGTCGGCGATGCGTGCGTGGCGTTCGCCGGGCAACTGCCGCAGCCGGAGGCGCAGGCGGTCGATTTCGAGGCCAGCCGCCCCGGCAGGAGCGAGCCGAACAGCCGGTAGCTCAGGTAGACCGACGCCAGGGCGACCAGAGTCAGGGCGATGACATCCTGCGACATGGCTTCCCCCGTAGGGTGCGATCGACAAGTCGGACAAATTCCCGGGAAACGGTGCGGTGGCCGCGAAGACGCGCCCAGCACACCCTACAGGAACATCGCCCCGACCTGATACGTCAGCAAGGCCCCGACGTACGCCAGGGCCGTCATGTAGGCAAAGCAAAGGGCGGGCCAGGACCAGGAGTTGGTCTCCTTGCGGATCACCACCAGGGTCGACACGCACTGGGCACAGAGCGCGAAGAAGACCATGATCGAGAGCGCCACCGGCACGTTGAACACCGGGCGATTGGTCTGGTCCCATCGGGCGGACTTGAGCGCGGTCTGGAGCCGGGTCTCGCCGCCCTCGCCGTGGTCCTCGCCCCCCTCCTCGCCGACGTCGTAGATCACGCCCAGGGTCGCGACCACGACCTCACGCGCGGGGAACGACGCCAGCACGGCGCAGCCGATCCGCCAGTCCCAGCCGAGGGGCCGCACGGCCGGCTCGATCCAGCGCCCCGCGCGGCCGAGCCAGCTCTGGCGTTTCTGCGCCCCGGAGAGCCGCGACTCGGCCTTCGCGAGCAGTTCGTCCAGTTCGGCCCGTGCCGGTTCCTGGTCCTTCGTCTCGGGCAACGCCTGGATCTTCGCCTCGATCGCAGCGACCTCGGCCTTGTGCGCGGCCTCTTCCCCGGCGCCGAGTCGGGGATAGTAGAGCAGCGCCCACATGAGGATCGAGACGGCCAGGATGATCGTGCCGGCCCCCTGGAGGAACGACCATCCCCGGTCGATCATCCGCCAGGCGACCACGCGGATCGACGGCCAGCGGTAAGCCGGAAGCTCCATCACGAACGGCGGCGCGGCCCCCTTGAGCAGCGTCCGCTTGAACACGAACGCCATACCCGCCGCCGCGAGGATCCCGACGAGGTACATCGAGAACATCGTCAAGCCCTGGAGCCCGACCACCCCACCCAGGAAATCCCGCCTGGGGATGAACGCCGCCGTCAGCAGGATGTACACCGGCAGCCGGGCGCTGCAGCTCATCAAGGGAGCGACGAGGATCGTCGTCAGCCGGTCGCGGCGGTTCTCGATGACCCGCGTCGCCATGATGCCGGGGATCGCGCAGGCGAAGCTGGAGAGCAGGGGGATGAACGACTTACCGCTCAGCCCCACGCGGACCATCAGGCGGTCCATCAGGTAGGCCGCCCGCGCGAGGTAGCCGCAGTCTTCGAGGATCGCCAGGAAGAAGAACAGGATCAGGATCTGAGGCAGGAACACGATCACCCCGCCGATCCCGCCGATGATGCCGTCCACGATCAGGCTGCGGAGGGCCCCCCCGCTCATCTTCGACTCGACCCACTTCCCGAGCGCCCCGGCCGCCTCGTCGATGGCGTCCATCGGCAAGGTGGCCCAGGAGAAGACGGCGTTGAAAATCAGGAGCAGCAGGGCCGCCAGGAAGACCGTCCCGTAGACCTTGTGCGTCACGACCGCATCGACCCGGTCGCTCCAGGTCGTCCGGGGGGAGTCGGATCGCTGGACCAGACCGTCGACGACCCGCCCGACCCAGCCGTAGCGCGCCATGGCCTCGACCGCCGGCACGGGGCAGCCGGCGGATTTCAGGCGGTCGCGGCTCGCCACCAGTTCGGCCTTGAGCGACTCCCGGGGGCCGACCAGCAGGTGAGACTCGACATAGCCCGCCTGGTCCAGCAGCAGCCGCTCGACGAGGTAGCGCGGCTGGGCGCCGGTCGGTGCCAGGAGGCATTCCAGCCGCTCGACTTCGGCCCGGAACGCCGACGGGAACGGGCTCTCGGGAGGGGCGGATGGCCTCGTTCTCGCACGGGAGAGGGCCCGCTTCAGGTCGTCGAGCCCGACCTTCTTGTGTCCCTGCACCGGGACGACCTCGACGCCCAGGCGATCGCGGAGCGTGGCGAGGTCGAGCGCGATCCCTTTGCGGTCGGCGAGGTCGGTCATCGTCAGGGCGATGACGGTCGGGAGGCCGAGTTCCAGGGCCTGACTGACGAGGTAGAGGTTCCGCTCCAGGTTCGTCGCATCCACCACGCAGAGCACGACATCGGGCTTGCCGACGTCGGACTGCCGGCCGAGCAGGACGTCGACGGCGACCATCTCATCGAGCGACCGGGGCGCGAGGCTGTAGGTGCCCGGGAGGTCGACGACGGTCCACTTCGCCCCGTCCACGGTCGTCTGGCCGAGCTTCTTCTCGACGGTCACGCCGGGGTAATTGCCGACCCGCTGTGAGACACCCACGAGGGCGCTGAAGAGGGTGGACTTGCCCGTGTTCGGGTTGCCGACCAGGACGACCGTCGCGGGCCCGTTCTGGACGCCGGGAGCTTCGCCAGCCGTGCCCATGTCGCGTCTCGCTCTCGACTTCCGGCGTTGTTGCGGAACGCCGGAGAAAACGATGAGGCCCGCGACGGACACCCATTTCGGGCGTCGAGGCGGGCCGTGGTGGACTCTTCTCAGATACGCTGGATCTCGACGCGGGCCGCTTCCGACTTGCGGAGGCTCAGCCGGTAGCCCCGGACCTCGAATTCGAGCGGGTCGCCCAGCGGGGCGACGCCCACCAGCCGGATCTCGACGCCGGGCGTCAGACCCATCTCGAGGAGCCTCACGCCCACCTCGCCGTCGCCTTCGAGGGCGACGTTGATGACCTTCGCCCGCTCCCCAACCTTGATCTGCGACAGGAGTTCGGGACCGGCGGGGCTCATCGGGTGCCCATGCTCGCGGCGAGCGGGCAGACGAGGATGCAGGTGGAGTCGTCGGTCCGGAAGCAGAGCTTATGGCCGTTGAGGCGGATGACGCACGAACGCCCGGACTGGAGCATCTCGACCTGGGCCCCGTCGCGGAGACCCATCTCGGTGAAGCGATGCACCTCGTCGCTCACGCCCAGCACCCCGCTGATCCGCCCGAACTGCCCGGGCTGCAGGAAGTTGAGCGGAACCGGCTGCTCGTCAATGTTCGGCGTCGATCCGGTCATTGCGTTGCCTCATCGCCACCGGGCCCCTCGGGGTCGATCCCCATCCGGGCCCTCCCTGCGATCGCTCTCGTGATTGAGATTCAATCTCAACACTCGGATTATATCGGAGCGGGCCGATTCGCGTCAAACACGTTACGCCAGTCCTGGCGATTTTTCTCCCGAGCCGGCGGGGTTTTGTTGCCGTCGGGCCACAATCGGCCCTCGAACGCCCCCCGCTCGGAGAGAATCCTGCCCGGATTCGCGGCCCTCCGTTATGGGGACAACCCGGTCGGGTAAGTCGTGAATTGGAAACGTCCCCACGCGATCCCTGTTGCCAACCGGAACGAGGACGCTTAGTCTCGATTGATATATTTTGTCCAGAACACCCAGATATCCCATTTCCTGCTCTGTACCGACATTCTTGTGATGCGAGCCGAAGGCCCCGGTCCATCCCGACGCCGACCGCCTCGCTCGACCGCCCATCTCGGAGTTGCACCCCGATGCCGCTGCCCCTGTCTCGCCGCTCGTCGTCGTTGGCCCGCCGCAGGAAGCTCAGCCTGGAGGTCATGGAGGATCGCTGGCTGATGGCGGCGGACCCGCTGATGCCGACGCCGACGACGAAGGACCTGAGCAAGGTGTTCTTCATCGGGGACAAGGACACGCCCGCGCCGCCGGTCAAGACGATCACGCTGACGAACAACACGGCCCAGACGATCTACCCGATCCTCCGCGACGCCAACACGGGCAAGATCGACGGCATCTTCTATGACCCCAAGGATCCCCACAACCAGGAGTTCCGGGGCTACGTCGGCTACACCCAGAACGGGGTGAACTACATCGGCCTGCCCGCCAACACGACGATCCAGATCAACGTGCCGCTCGTCTTCTGGGACGGGGCCAACGTCTACATCGCCACCGACGGCCGCGACATCATCCCCGCGACCTCGACCGCCCCGAACCCCTTCGAATACGACCCCGCCTCCGTCCGCGTGGTCGAGGACGCCCCGAGCGCCGGCAGCGGCCTGGTGATGTGGTACACCGTGCCCGGCAAGCTTGCCAACACGCCCACCCCGGACGCCCCCGCGCAGCTCACCGAGTTCACGATCCGCGACGAGTACCTCAAGCGGTTCGGCGTGCCCGACAGCCAGACGATCAAGCTGATCAACTACGACGTCTCCTACGTCGACAGCAACCTGCTCTCGGTCGCGATGGAGGCCACCCAGGTCCCCGTGCCGAACACCGACGTGAAGGCCGACTACGGCTGGATCGGCGCGACCCTCGACCAGGCGACGCTCCAGAAGGAGGTCGCCAACTTCGTCCAGAACGCCGGCAACGAGCTGGGGACCTATTTCGACGGCAAGGGCTGGCCCTCCTACTACAACCCCGCGCCCAGCCCCGGCGGCATCAAGATCCCCTCGGGCGCGAATATCTTCGCGAACAGCCCGCTGAACGACACCCGCTCGAAGTACGACAACCTCCTCTGGGCCCTCTCCAGCGGCGGCGCCGGCCCGCTTCAGACCTCCGCCAGCGGTATCGTCCTGAACGCGCAGACCCCGAACGTCATCACCGTCAACTTCCCCGACACCGCCACCCGCGACGCCTTCTTCACCGTCCTCGCCAACGGCCAGGCCAACAAGCAGGACTTCTTGGTCCGCACCGTCGAGGACCGCAACGACGTCCTCGGCAAGGTCACCGGATTCGCCAAGGATCCGGTCAACGACAAGTCGGGCACCGTCACGATCGACCGGTCGACCGGCCTGCCGATCAACTCCCCGCGCGGCTTCGAGTTCTTCCGGCCGGTCACCGACTACGCCTCGACCCGGATCCGGGACATCTGGTACGCCTGGGCCGATTACTACGTGAAGACCTTCACCAGCGGCACGAAGCAACTGAAGGGCTCGCTCGTCTCGACCAGCTCCAACGCGATCAAGCTCAGCGGGGCCAACGCCAGCCAGGTCGTCGCGCTCGGGATGGGCGTGCAGGGGAACAAGTCGGGCATCCGCCCCGGCACGACCGTCCTCGCCTTCGACAAGAAGGACCCCTCGATCGTCTACCTGAGCCAGCTCCCCGCGTCGACCGGCGACGACACGTTCACGTTCTCCCCGCCAACCCCGATGCCCTACGCGAGCGAGGCCAACCCGCTCAACCTGACATTCGCCCCCGGCCAGGCCACCGCCGACGCCAGGCTGTTCGCCGCGTCGGTCTACGAGGCCATGGCCGCCGAGGCCGCCATCCCCATCCCGCTGCCGGGCGACGCCCCGCCCAAGCTGCCCAAGTCGATGGTCCTCGTCAGCACGACCATCGGCGCGGATATCCTCCACCTTCCCAACAGCAACGACCCCCTCGGCGGCCAGGTCCGCGACCTCATCAAGTCGATCCTCCGGGGCGTCTTCGACTTCACGCAGGTCCCCGACACGAAGTGGTACCCCGACCCCAGCCTCGGGACCGGCGGCCTGAGCTACAACGCCTACAACCTCGACCCCTACGTCTGGTTCGTGCACCAGAAGCTCGGCCTGTCGGGCTACGGCTTCTCGGTGGATGACGACACGGCGGACGTCGGCGCCAACGGCACGGACACGCTCACGTACGTGGTCTCGACGAAGACCGGGCTCCCGAACCCCAACGAGTGGTTCCCGAGCGTCCCCTACGGCCAGATCACCGCGATGGCCCAGATCATCCCCGGCCAGGGGGGCAAGCCCGACATCCTCCAGCTCCTCGACCCCGTCGCCTACCAGCAGATCCGCCCCGACGACCCGGCCAACTCGGTCACGGGCGCGTTCGTCACCGGCGCCGGGATCCCGGCGGGCACCAACCTCGCCAACTTCGGCCTGCTGAACCAGCTCCAGTTCATCCTCAGCACCAGCAAGGCGAAGGGCACCAACGGCCAGTACGCCGCGCTGACCTTCAGCGGCAAGTCCACGCCGACGCTCGGCCTCGCCCCGACCCCGGTGACCACCCAGCTCCTGTCGGCGGCCAACCGCTTCGCCAGCCGGGTCGAGGCCGCGACCAACGTGAAGGGCCTGCCGAAGTTCGAGGACTCGTTCGCCAGCACCATCCAGGCAGCGACAACCTCCGCGCTCAAGAGCAAGACCCTCACCCCGACCGTCCGGCGCGAGCTCCGCCGCATCGGCCAGCTCACGGCGAACATGCACCTCCGCTTCCGTGAACTCGTCGACGGTCGCCTGCCGCTCGCCCGGTTCAAGAAGCTCGTCGACGGCTACGAGCTCGCCCTGGCGAAGAGGACCGCGGCCCGCAAATCGTGAGCAGATGAGCCGGGGTAACGTGCTTGGCCCCCAGCGGTGCCCTCGCATCGCCGGGGGCTCCTTTGCTTTACTGGCAGGGGATCCCGGGAACATTCTCAAGACAAGCTGGAGCGGAACGCACTCACGCCGGTATGATCGAGTTCGCCGTGGAATAATGAGACTCCTCGCTGATCCCCACCACAGTTTTTACGCAAGGCCTTGTGCAGTAGTTAGTTGACTGCGATTTTTGGCCTCTTTGGCTGGGCCTGGGCAAACGACCGTGATACGACCTCCGGTCACTCGCGGCCGGGCCTGGAATCCTCGGGCGATGACTGAGTCCGATTCGTCTGTGCACTGGTGGGGATCAGCGAGGAATGTCGGAATAATCGATCGCTCGCGGGTTCGACGAGGCCCACGTGAATCAGGCCAAACTCCGCCACATGGCCGAAGAACGTATCTTGGACGCCGGGGCTTTGCTGGCGGCAAATCGCTGGTCTTACGCATATTACGTGGCCGGTTATGCAGTCGAATGCGGCCTGAAGTCCTGCGTGCTCGCTCAGATGATCCATACAGGAGGGATCTTCGAGATCAAGAGATTCTCGGAGCAGTGCTTCACCCACGACTTCATCACCCTCTTGAACCTCGCCGGGTTGAAACCCGCCTTGGAGGCCGAACTCCAATCGAACACCTCGTTTCAAGGCCACTGGGGAATTGCTTCCGCCTGGAAAGAGACGAGCCGATACGAGCAGAAGACACGACCCGAAGCCGAGGATCTCTACGCCGCCATCACGGAAGGGACCAACGGGGTTATTCCATGGATACGCAGATATTGGTAGATGATCGGATCGGTGAGGGCGAATCACTCATCCACGAACTCATCGCCGATGGCTTCGATGTCAGCGTCGCCCTCTGGGCGAAGGACGCTCAGGATGGGCGATGGGCTCTCTACCTCGGTTCCAAGTCGGTCGGGCCGTCGCTCGGCGATGCGTACCGATCCGTCTACGCCTGCCTGTCGAGGATCCCAAACGCTTCGATCGAGTTCTCGGACATCAAGCCCATCCCGCTGACCAACCCGATCGCCAGAGACGCGATCGCCGTCCGAGACCGGCAGCCGGTCCGGAAGGCCATCCGACTCGCCGCCCGGAATTTCGGCGATCTCTCCGTCGAGGAAGCCTACATCTACCCCAACGGCGAGGGCCCGATGTCGCGTGAAGAGGTCCTCCAGACCGTCTTCCGACTCGTTCACCGCCCCGCAGGCCTCCCCTCTCGGACCACCGTATTCACATCGAAGGATGGCTCACGAACCAGCGTCGAAGTCACCGGGCTCCAGCTCAACGTGGCAGGCGACCTGACCATCCATGCCATCGACAGATCGACGAACCGTCATGTGGTGCTATCCGGGGATGACGTAGCCGGCATCCAGGTGGGATCAGGCAACTGAACGGGCCCGACCCGACAGGGTGTCGAGGATCAGGCCGACGGCGCACCCGACACCGTCCTCGTCCCGGATCCGGCGGCCCAGGTCGGCCGACCGCTCGCGAGTTTCCCGGCTCGCGACCACGGCCGCGATCGCCCGGCCGAGCTTCGCGGCGGTCAGTCGCTTCCTCGATCCGGGGCTGGTGCCCACGCCCCGCGCGGCCACCAGCCGGGCCCAGAAGGGCTGGTCGGCGCCGAAGGGGACGATGATCGACGGGATCCCCGCGCGGAGGGCCGCGCCGGTCGTGCCCGCGCCGCCGTGGTGGACGGCCGCGGCGCAGCGGGGGAACAGCCAGTCGTGGGGCACGGCGTCGACCAGCAAGGCCCAGGGAGGCAGGTCGTCGGCCGACATCCCGCCCCATCCGGAGATCAGCACGACCCGCTGGCCCGCCCGGCCGACCGCGTCCAGGACGAGCCGGGCGGTGGCACCGGCGTCGCCGCTGCCCATGCTCCCGAACCCGACGGCCACCGGCGGCGGCCCCGCCGCGAGGAAGGCGTCGAGCGCCGGCGGCGGCGACCAGGCGCCCGGCCGGTCGAGGAACCAGTATCCGGTCACCATCGCCCACGCCGGCCAGTCCGCCGGGCGGGGCAAAAACGACGGGCTGTAGCCGTAAAGGACCGGGTCGCCCGCGCGGCCGGGGCGGCCCACGTTCCCCCAGCGGCTGACCGGCGGCAGCCCCAGCACGTCCTTCCGCGCCGAGGCCACGGCCGACTGCATCGGCAACCAGAACGCCTGCCGGCTCAGCCCGTGCGACAGCCGGTTGTGCGGGCCCAGCCAGCCCAGGCCGGGCACCGAGAGCAGGCCCGGGAACGCCGAGGTCGTGGTCAACGGCTGGAGGTGCGCCTGCAGGAACGGCACGCCGAGGCGCTCGGCGACCGGCTGGCCCACGATCATCCCGCCGAAACCGCCGAGGATCGCGTCGGCCCCCTCGCAGCCGGCCAGGGCCTCGCGCATGTGGGCGCGGACCATCTCGCCCACATGCTTGAGCATCAGTTTGTGCGTCGCCAGGAACCCCCGCCCCATCGCCTCCCGGACCTCCGGCGACCGCAGCGACGCCTCGGTGTCCCCCGAGAGCCCGGCGAACCCCAGGCCGTTCGACTCGACGTCGCCCCGATAGCCCTCCGGTGCCACCACGACGGCGTCCACGCCGGCCCGCTTCAGGCCGAGCCCGAGGGCCAGGTAGGGCTGGACGCCCCCCCGCGTGTCGTTGCAGAGCAGGCAGATTCGCATGCATCGACCTCCATCAACGCCGACGACCCTTCGGGGAATAGGCCAGCAGGAACCGCCCCGCGACCTCCCGGCTCCGCTCGACGACCTCGGTCTCGGCCGGCACCTCGCCCCGGAGCTGGCCCCGGAGCGGCGGCAACCCCAGCGTCAGGCCGAACAGGAAATCGGCCGCCCTGGCTCAAGGCTGTCTGCAGGCGGTCCCCCCCTTCATGACCAGCTTGACCTTGCGGAGCGAGCCGATGTCCCGCGTCGGATCCCCCTCGACCGCCAACAGGTCGGCCAGCAAGCCGGGCTTCACCGCCCCCACCTTCGTCTCCAGGTGCAGGGCCTTCGCCGCGACGCTCGTGGCCGACTTCAACGCCGCCTCGGGCGGCATGCCGAAGTCGACGAGAAGCTCGATCTCCCGGGCCCCGTCGCCGTGGGCGAAGACGCCGATGTCGCTGCCGTTGACGATCGTCACGCCGGCGTCGAGCGCGGCCTTGAAGCTCACCCGCTTGGTCCGCATGCGTTCCGAACCGTGGATGTTCCCCGGGGCCTTGCCGAAGTAACGCTCGTAGGCCTCCACGGCCGCGAGGGTCGGGCAGAGGCCGACCTTCCGCCCGGCCATGAGGCGGAAGACGTCGGCGTCCCCCTCGTCGCCGTGCTCGATCGTCTCCACGCCTGCCAGTGTCGCCCGGATCATCCCTTCCCTCGACTGCGCATGCGCCGCCACCGGCACGCCGGCGTCCCGGGCCGTCGAGACGATCAGCTTCAGCTCGTCCAGCGAGAACGCCGGCTTCGAGCCCGGGGCCGGGCCGTGGGGGGTGTCGGCATACACCTTGATCCAGTCGGCCCCCGCGCGGATCTGCCGGCGCACGACCTCGCGGAGTTGCTCGCCGCTGGCCTCCTCCGCCCCCTGATGCACGTGGATCTCGGGCGCGAGCGACCGGGGCGCGTAGCTGCCGCTGGCGACGATGGCCCTGGTGGTCACGATCAGCCTCGGCCCCAGGATAATCCCCTTGTCGATCGCCCCCCGGATGCCCACGTCCGCGAACCCCGCCCCCTCGGTCCCCAGGTCGCGGAGCGTCGTGAACCCGCTCAGCAGGCCCGCCCTCGCGTGGTTGGTCGCACGGCAAATCCGCTCCGCCAGGGGCTCCTTGAGCACCTGATCGTCCCACTTCGTCTCGTCGTAGGGATGCAGGAGCAGGTGCGAATGGGCATCGATCAGCCCCGGCAGCAGGGTGCAACCCGGCAGGGCCAGCTCCTTCTCCCCCTTCACCTCCCCCGCCGGCCCGACGGCCTCGATCTTCTCCCCCTTGACCCGGACCGCCCACCCCTCATGGACCGCCTGGCCGTCGAACACCCGATCGGGCCGGAGCACCACCCCGGGCTCGTCCGCCCGCACGCCCGCGACCATCACCAACCCGACCCAAACCGACCAGAAACGGCGCATGGCGATCCCCCGCGAGTGTCGCGTGCCCCTCACCAGGGGCCCCACGCCCGATTCTAGGCCACGCCACCCCCGCATGCACCCGGGCCCAAAGAATTCCCCCGATCGCCCCGACCGGATCGCCCCACCCTCGGATTTCGCGGAGACCCGTTCCGACGAAACGAAGCCAATTCGACACAAGTATTTGATATCCTGAATCTTAAGCATCAACACTCCGAAACTTCACCATGACGAACCAAAGTTTCAACGTCGATTCATCCTTCTCGGATGCTCAATCCTACCCTGCTCATGACGTCCATCCTCCCTCGCGTATTCGGGGGATTTTCGGGCCCGGGGCGGGATCCGCCCCAGTTGCAACTGGACGCGGCCACGCCGGATTTCCCCAATCCCCCCGTCGAGCGGACGATGCGGCAACCCGGCCGCCCGAAAAGTGAACCCGACGGCCTCATCGTCAGCGGCGTCGGGAATCGCCCCCGTCACGTCGCCCGGAGTGGGCCTCGGGCTTACTTCTTGGCCACGTCGATCCGTCCGCTCTTCGCGGCGGCGACGAACCGGAGGTGATCGACCTCGGTCTGATCGGCGTATCGGCTCGCGAAGGTCGCGACCGCGTCGTCGAAGGCGTCGCCCTGGCCGAGGTAGCCGCCAATCGCCGCCGGGTCGCCGGAACGGGCATGGGCCCGGGCGAGGGTCTTGCCGCAGAGCCAGGCGTACTGGGACAAAACCCCCGGCTTGAGTTCCTCGACCTTCACCCCGACCTTGCCGTCGCGGAGCTGGCGGAGGTAGAAATGGCGGCCCGGCGCGACCTCGGTCCAGCCGAGGAACAGGTCGCTGGCCGACTGGACCAGTTGCGTCCCCGCGACGACCCGCCGGCCCTGGTTCGCGTCGTGGCCGGCCTCGTTGACCTCGCCCGCGAACCGTTCGAGCACGGACGGCTGCGCCTCCTTGACCTGGAGGAAGAGGTGATCGTCCTCCCCCGCCATCAGGAGCAGCACGCAGCAGTAGGTGCCCACGCTGCCGATCCCGGCGACCTTGAATGCGACGTCCTGGATCCGGTATCGGTCGAGCAGCCGCCGACGCGCCTCGGTCAGCGTGCCGCGATAGCCATCGAACGCCGCCCGGGCCATCTCAAGTAGCTCCTCGCGCGATGGGGAAGACAGTTCGAAGATCCGGTCGGGCTTTTTCACGATCCGGAAAACACCGTCATCGCCCCGGGCCAGATCCGGATCGTCGTCGGAAAGCGGGCGGCGACGGCCGGCTTCCTCGACTCGCTTCTGGATCCGGCGCCGGAAGCCGTCGTCCTTGATCGCCCGGACGATCTCCTCGGCGGGGATCGAGGAGTACCAGACATCGAGCGCGGTCATGCCCGCGAACTCGGCCATGCCCTCGCGATAGGACCGGACGCAGGTGCGTGCGGCTTCCTTCGCCGCGTCGTCGCCGAGCGTGTTGGCCCGGCAGGCGAGGATCACACTGGTCGCGAGCCGCTTGACGTCCCACTCCCAGGGGGCGGGGAAGGTCTCGTCGAGGTCGTTGATGTCGAAGACGATCCGACGCTCGGGCGTCGCGAACGCGCCGAAGTTCAGGAGATGGCAGTCGCCGCAGGCCTGGACGCGGAGCCCGGTCGTGGGCGTGCGGGCGAGGTCGGCGGCCATCACGCAGGCCGCGCCCCGGAACCAGGCGAAGGGGTTCTCGACCATCCGCCGGTGGCGCTCCGGGATCAGAGCAGCGACTCGCCCGACGTTGGTCGCCTCGATCAGAGCGACGGGATCCGGCCGATCCGCCGCCGGGGCCCATCCGGCATGCGACTGCCGGGGGCAGGCCTCCCGCAGCGCCTTCCCCTTGAGCCGCCGCTCCTCGGCCGAGGGCGGCATCCGCCCGGGAGCCTGGGCCGTCTTTCTACCAGGCTCGATCGGCAACGCCTCGCCGGCCATGCGTCCTCCCCCCGGTCGCCCGGGATGCTTCGACCTTCCCGAAAACGGATCGGAATCACTCTACTGCGTCGCGGCCGCCCGTCCAGGGAGGCCTGACCTGCAAGTCACACGTCGCGCAAGCGGGAGAGTTGAGATCGCCATTGGCTCATGTTCCACCAGCGGTGTTCGGCTTTCTTCCGAGGAGGATGGCCAGGAAGTCGTCGGTCACCGACTTGAGGTTGTGGATCCACTCGAAGATGGCCACGTAGCCGCGCAGGTGGTGCTTGCTCACGCCCCGGAAGGGCCGCAGGAACGTCCGCAGCGCCGCCCAGGTCCCCTCCATCGAGTTGACGTGCACCTCGCGGATCCCGTCCCCGTCGTCGTCGCGGGCCCACTCCTTGATCGCGTGGTTCACCGTCGCCCGCGACCGACCGAGGTCCGGGACGCGGTCGTAGCCCGACCACTCGTCGGTGTTCAGCCTCGCACCGGGGCTCGTCGTCGCCTGGACCATGCCATTCAAGGTCCGCTGGTCGGTGGTCGGCAGGACGTGCAGCCGGATCGCGCCGGAGGAGCGGCCGAAGGTGCCGGCGACCGGCGGGCGGTCGTTGGCGAAGGTGCCGTGGCCGCGACGCTTGTTCGCGCGGCGCCGCGGCGGGTCATCGGGCGAGTCGTGCGGGATGCCTTTTTTCCCCCGCGTTGACGAAGGTCTCGTCGGCCTCGCACACGGCGTCGTCGAGGGGCTCGGGCTCCTGGCCATCCAGGGCCCGCTGCTGGATCCGGTGCCTCAGCTCCAGGAGCTTGACCCGGTCGCAGCCCAGCTCGCGGGCCAGCTTCGCGGTGGGGACTCCCTGGGCGATGCCGCGGAGGATCAGCAGCAGGTGCGATGCGGGCCGCTGGGTCTTCTGGAGTGCGGTGCCGGTGTAAGCGTTGAAGACGCGCCGGCAGCCGCGGCAGCGATAGTCCAGCGCCGGGGCCCGGTGCCTGCGGTGCACGCCGTACTCGCGGCCGCCGCATCGCGGGCAGGCGAGGCCCTCGGGGTGGAGGACCTCGACGAGCTTGTCGTAGCAGGCCTGCTCGTCCATGTACTGGTGGATCGGGAAGTCCATCGCCGGCCTCCGCCTCGGGTCGATCGGGTCAGCCCCCGATCAGACCACAGCGGACCGCCGGCCGGAATAGGGCTCCACCGCCGGTGGAACATGAGCCATCGCCATTTCACTATTGCAGGGGGCCGGACGCATCGGATCGCCCCGGACCTCGCTCGAATATGCCCCGGGCCGGGAACGTCAGAGTTCATAATGGCAATGCCCACACTCTGACCAGCAGGGCCCCCAATGCGAAACCTTCGACCTCGCCGGATGGCGTCGATCCTCTCGGCCCTGATGCTGATCCAGGTCGGGAGGTCAGGGGCGGACGAAGGGTCGGACAGGTCCTCGGCGAGGGTCCGGATCGCTGCGCATCTGACGGTGACGTATGAGTATCACTACGACCGCAATGCCCTCCGCACCAGCGAGCGGGTCGGGGATGCCTTGGTGGCCGTCAGCGACTCCGGCAACCTGCTGCGTTTCGACTTCGCGACGCACAAGCTGACGCGCGAGCGGTTCGGGCCCTCGCGGGTGGTTTGCCTGGGGCGTGGCGAGCGTGACGTGGTGCTCGCGGGCCTGGAGGACGGCAGAATCTGCCGGGTCGATCCGGGGACTCTCAACCTGACGGAGGTTGTCAGGTTGAAAGATCGGCCCCAGTGGATCGGGCCCACGGCCGGCGGGTTGGTGGCGGTGGTCGAACGGTCAAAGTTGATCGACGTGAGAGGCCGGGTCTGGGTCGATCGCTATTCGGCGGTCGTCGACATCGCGTCGGGCAAGTCCTACGAGGACGACCGGCTCGCAAGCACGTTCCACCTTGATCACAAGAGGCGCGTCTGGCTGGGCGGCGATCGCGGCGAGTGGGGAGGCTCGTGCACGCTCGTGGATCTCGACGCCGGCACCCGGACATCGATCAAGGGATTGCCCTGGATCGTGAAAGGCCTCCCCCCGCGCGACCACTGGGACGGGATCTACGGATTCGTCGAACTGGCCGACGGGCAGGTCTGGGCCCACGGCGGCACCCTGCACCTGGGCACCCACGAGGCGTTCGTCCGCCGGGTCGATCGGGGGAAGGGCGAGGAACTCTACCTCACGGCGAAGGCCGACCGCTTCCGGTCATACAAGGCAGACCCGAAACCTGAGAGGCCGAGCAAGCCGTATCTCCCGATCACGCACATCGTCGCGGACGGCCCCGACAGCCTCCTCGTACTCTCCTACGGGGAACTGTTCCGGACCGATCCGAAGCTCGGCGTTTGGAACCGCGTCCGCGACATCGACCTCCAATACCGCGTCGGGAGACCCGACGCCGTCAGCCCCTATCCGGCGATCCGGGCCGTCCACAAGCTCGACGGGCCCGGCGGGGGGCTTTTGTGCGCCACCGGCCTCGATGGATACGTCTTGATTGGCGAGGGCAAACCGGTATTCTTCACCCTCCCCGGCCAGTTGGGGACCGATCGGATCGTCCGGGCCGACACGGTCGAGGGCCAGATGCGTTTCCGCGAGTGGAACGACGAGGTGCCCGCCTGGCGGTTCCGCGACGGCCGCTGGACGCAGGATGCCCCGGCCGCGAGAGATGAGGGCGAAGACAAGGAACCACTCCGGCTCAACATCCAAGCACCCGAATACCATGAGCCAACCCGCCTCTGCCGCGACGCCTCGGGCCGCTTCTGGTTGGCCTGGATGGGACTCTGGATGTTCGACCCCGCCTCCTGCCGGCTTCACGCCCTCGGCTCGCTGCCGATGATCGGCCGGACGGAAGTGAGAGGCGTCGATCCCGACACGCGCGGCGGGGGAGGAGTCGTCGTCAGCCTGAGTACAACGCCGCAGAGAAAGGGTATCGAAATCATGCCGCCACGGTTCGGCTCCGCTCTTGAGGGGCCTCGGTCCGCTCGCACTTGGCCATGACCTTCGCCACCGACTTGGTGCTCCACTTGAACGGATGAGCGACTTGATTCCATTCCGTAATGAACGCTTGCAACCGCTCCGCCAACGCCGCCTTGTCGGCGAAATCGGCGATCCGCAGCCGCTTCCTTTGCAGGATGCTGAACCACTGCTCGATCTGATTCATCCACGAGCAATGCACCGGCGGGTGATGGAACACGAACCGCGGGTGCTTCGCCAGCCACGCCTGCACCTGCTTCCCCTTGTGCATCCGCAGGTTGTCCAGGACGACATGGACCGTCTTGACTGTCGCGGGGATCTCCCGGTCCAGTTGCTCCAGGAACGCGATGAACTCGGCCTGCCGCTTCCGCTCGGCGGTCATCCCGTAGACCTTGCCGATCCGCGTGTCGAACGCCGCGAACAGGTTCAAGGCGCCGCACCGCCCGTACTCGTGCTCGACGCGGACCGGCCGCTTGGGCTGGGCGGCCAGGGTCGGTGACTTGCGGGGCCGCGGTTGCAAGCTGGTCTTCTCATCGGCGCAGAACACGACCTCGTCGTCGCCCAGTGGCCGGGTGTAGAGGTCGGAGATCTCCTGGACGGCGGTCGCGAACGCCTCGTCCCTGGGGACCTTGGGGGAGAGCCAGAGGTGATGCCGCCAGGGCTTGAGGTGGTGGTGTTCCAGGACCCGCCGGACGGTGTCCGAGGAGATGCTCGATACGACGCCCTCGGCGACCAGTTGGCGGGCCATCTCCCGGCAGTCCCAGGAGGACAGGGAGCGGCCGCGGTCATCGGGCCGCTCGCAGGCCATCTTGACCAGGTGCAGCGCGACCTCGGGGGGAAAAGACCGGCTTGCGGCCGGGGCGGGGCTTATCGTGAAGTCCGGCGAGCCCGTCGTTCCGGAACCGTTCGGCCCACTTGCGGACGTGCCGCACGTTCATGCCGCAGAGTCGACCGGCCTCCTTCAAGGTCTCGCCCCGTTCGAGCAGGAGCAGGACACGGCCCCGGCGTGCTAACCCAGCCTGGCAAGTCGTCGCGCGCTGCCAGTGCTCGATCTCAGTTCGGTCTTCCGGGGTCAGGGCGATGGTCAGGGAGGATTTGCGGCCCCGCATGGCGATCCCGAAGCTTCTGGGTGTGTGACGACGAAAAAAGGCCCACCGGCCGACATGATCGACAGAACCGGCGAGGCCTGTCAATTCGTTACCCTTTTTCTGCGGCGTTGTACTGAGTGATCGCGGGGTGATCTTCCTGCGGGCCGAATAAACGGATTTTGACGTTTTGATCAGATCAGGGGAGCAGACCATGGATGGCATCCTATCGACGTCGCGGCTTCACGCTGATCGAGGTGCTGGTGGTCATCTCGATCATCGGCCTGCTGGTGGCCCTGCTGCTGCCGGCGATGCAGTCGGCACGCGAGGCGGCGAGGCGGGCGAGCTGCCGGAACAACCTCAAGCAACTGGGGCTGGCGCTCCACTCGTTCGAGCAGGCGAAGCAGCATTTCCCGCCGGGTTTCTCGCTGAATCCCCCGGAATACAACGTCGCACCGGGTTGGGGCTGGGGGCTGTTCTCGCTCGGGGGGTTGGAGCAGCAGGCGCTCTACAACGCGGCCAACTTTTCGCTGCCGATCACGTTCCGGGCCCAGCAGACGGTCATCGCGACGCGGCTCTCGGTCTTCGTCTGCCCTTCGAGCGACCCGGCGAGGACATTGGATTTCGGCGAGGATGGCAGCCCGACGACGGGCGCGGAGGACATGGCCCCGGGGCAATATGTGGCCTCATCGGGCTGGGTCGACCTCAAGGGCGACACCGGCAAGGGCATCCGCGACCGGGCGATCGGCGACGGCGTGTTCTACCTCAACAGCCGCACCACGATGGCCGACCTCCGAGACGGATCTAGCCAGACGTTGATGGTCGGCGAGCGGTCGCGGAAGGTGTCGGACGCCGCCTGGTCGGGGGTCACAGCCGTCTGGGGCATCCTCGGCACGAAGGCGGGCTGGCCCTACCCGAGTTGCGTCTCGGCCATGTTCCTGGTCCTCGGCCGCACCGGCCCGTCGTCCGACATTTTCCTGGGCAACCCGCCCCCAACGAGCCTCCCCGGCCACCTCAGCGCCGAGCCCGCCGGCTTCGGCAGCGAACACCCGAACGCCTGCCACTTCCTCTTCTGCGACGGCTCCGTCCGGCCCGTCCGATACACCATCTCCCCCGCCGTGCTCCGCGCCCTGGGGTCCACGGCAGGGTGGGAAGTGGTGTCGGATGCCGAATGAAAGCGGTCGAGTCGCCCGAGGCTAGTCAACCGGCCCGGGGTTGGGATAGGCTTGAATCTTCCCTGGAGATGCCTTTATGACGATCACCATACCCCCGGACATCGAAGCCTCCATCCTCGCCGCCGTCCGCAGCGGCCGGTTCGCCTCCGTCGATGACGCCATCATCGAAGCGGCCCGACTACTGGTCCGCGAGCTGAATCATTCGCAACCAGTGCCACCGACACCACCCGACATCGAGGCCCCCGACCCCTTACTGGGACTGATGCGCGAGGATGCCGGGTTAATGGATGAGATCGTGGCCGACGCCTACCGCCAGAGGCGGGAGGGCACCTGGCGGGAAGTCGACCTTTGAACAAGGCCATCCTCGACACCGACATCCTGTCGGAAATCGTCAAGGGCGTGGACCAGACGGTCGCCGCCCACGCGAGGACGTATCGCAGGTCCTTCGGCCGATATACGCTGTCCGTCGTCACCTTGATGGAAGTCCTTCGCGGCTACCAAAAGAAGCAGGCGTTCCGGCAGCTCCAGACATTCCTGGCCGTGATCCCCGCCACCGAAATCCTCACTTTCGAGATGAATCACGCAAAGCTCGCCGGCGTCATCGCGGGCGAACTCGAACGGACAGGCCGTCCCATCGGCCTCGCCGACGTAATGATCGCTGCAACGGCCATCGACCAGGACCTGGAACTGGTCACGGCCAATCTCGGCCATTACCGTCGCATCCAGCGATCTCGGATACCCGCTGGTCCTCAAGAACTGGCGGGATTGACAGCTCGGCAAGCCTGGCCTAATGCTCAGTTGGGGACCTTCTCGAGTTGAGTCACGCCCGGGGTGAGCTTCGGGCCAAGGTCGCTTGGGATCGGATCTTGCGAGGACGATTCATCATGGCGAACGACCACCGAGCTTTGGCCGCTGCCCGACTCTCTCACGGTGGAAATCCGCTGAGCCTTGGGGACGCCCTCGACCTCTGGGAACAAGAGAACGCCTCGGAAGAGGAGCTAGCGGCGACCATCCAGGCCATCCGGCGCGGCCTCGACGACATGCATGTCGGCCGGACCGTCAACGCATTCGAATCGGCCGAGAGGATGCGAGTAGGGTCCGCTATTGCTGACCAATCCTCATAAGAAAAAACGGGTATTGGCCCGCATTTGCAGACCCTACGATCGCGTTCGATGGGTTCATGCACCAGACGGTGTCTGTTCCAATTCCCGTCGCATGGCCTCGACCGCGGACCGCCACTTGGCCCGTTCCGATTCCCAGTGAATTTCTTCCGTGCGAAAGAATATCAATTCATTCCAACGCGCATCGGTCTTGGGCCAGCTCGCCAACCCGTGACGGACGCTGGCGAGAAGCTCAGGAGGTAAGAGGCTATCCGGAAAGTCACGCTGAGTTCTTGCTGTAATTGAAGGGGTTCGGCTTCTTCGGCTTCGGCGGGCTCAGACGTTTCAACATGATATGAATCATGCCGATCTTGATCATCGACTCGCTCGACTCGACGTAGAACTCCACGTCCTTCGATAGCCGCCGGTATCGCCCCAGCCACCCCCACGATCGCTCGATGACCCAGCGCTTCGGCTCCAGCATGAATCCCTTCGCACCCGCGGGACGCTCGACGACTTCCAGGCGATAGCCGGGCGCGTTCTGTTCGAGGTAGCCGGTCAGGCCGTCGTTGCGATACTTGCCGTCGCCGCGGACCAGTTCCAGCCGAGGATATCGCGACATGTCCAACCGATCCAGCAATCGGGGCGCCGTCGTGCCGTCGTCGGCCCTCGCGGAGGTGACGATCACGACCGGAAGCAAGCCCATGGTGTCGCACAACATGTGGCGTTTCCGGCCGTTCACCTTCTTGCCCCCGTCGTAGCCCCGCTCGCCGCCGATCTCGGTCGTCTTGACGCTCTGCGAGTCGATGATCGCCACGCTCGGCGTCTCCTCGCGGCCCGCCTGTTTGCGGACCTTGGCCCGCAACGCATCGACGATTTCCTGCCATGTGCCGTCGTCGCGCCAGGCCTTGAAGTACTCGAACACGGTGCTCTTGGGGAGCAGGTCGTGGGGCAACATGTCCCACTGGCAGCCGGAGCGGTCGAGGTACAGCAGCGCGTTGAGGACCTCGCGAAGGTCGACCGATCGCGGCCTGCCGCCCGGCCTGGCCTCGGGCAGGAGTGGCTTAATCTGCTCCCACTGTGCGTCGGTCAGGTCGGAGGGGTAGGCCTTCCTCATTTCGGCTCGCTCCGTCGGTCGGATGTCGCTGCTGTCAATCGGGTTGCAGCGGCATCATGGCACAACGGAGCGTTCTCGGATAGCCTCTAACTGCGCGACGATCTCCGCGGCGTCGATCTCAGCAGCCAGGCCGATGATCTGGGTTACGATATCCTCCTCATGGAGGTAACGCCAACGGTGGAACCGAATGAGTCTCCCGAGAAGAGTCGGCTTGGGCATCGCTCTTCCAGCGGGTGTAGGGTCTGCTATTGCGGACCAATGGTGACATTCGCAAATCTCATTGGACCGCAATAGCGGACCCTACTTGTAGGCGGTTCCGCGCCACTGGACGCGGCCGGTCCAGCAGCTCCAGATGCCCTTGAGGAGAATCCAATCGATGACCAGGCCGGCGAGGGGGTAGAGCCAGATCTCGCGGCTCTGGGGGATCGAGGCGTGGTAGAGGCGGCGGAAGACGAGGTAGATCCAGATGTGATGGATCAGGCTGAGGGACAGGATGAGCCAGGGGAAGGGGCCGGGGGTGCCGAGGAGGAACATCAGGAGGGCGGAGATCAGGGCGATGTGGGCGGATTGATTGAAGATGAGTTGATCGAAGATCTTCGAGACCAGGGCGAGGACGGAGCGGTGGTTGGCGTCGTAGAGGATCCGGCTCCAGCCGCGGATGAGGGTGGGTAAGGACGTGTACATCCGGGTCGAGCCGATGCCCTGCGCGATGGCGACGCGGATCGGCAGCCCCTTGGATTTGACCTCGCGGGCGAGGTAGATGTCCTCCACGAAGCGGTCGCGGACGGACTCGTGGCCGCCGACGGCGTCGTAGGCGTCGCGGCGGATCAGGATGTACTGGCCGTTGGCGAAGGCGAGTTTATATTTCGGGTTGTTGACGAGGAACAGCGGGTAGGTCTGGAGCAGCACGACGCCGGCGAGCGGCTGCACGACCTTCTCCCAGAAGGTCTCGCAGCGCATCTCGGGGAGCAGACTCGCCAGCGCGGCGTCGTGTCGCCTGGCGTATTCGAGGACGATCGGCAGGCTGCTGGGCTCGTGCCGGGTGTCGGAGTCGACGAACCAGAGCCACGCGCCCTTCGCGTCGGCGGCGGCGACGTGCAGCGCGTGGGTCTTGCCGGTCCAGCCGGGGGGGGAGGTCCTGGATCTGAACCAGGCGGACGCGGGGATCCTCGGCGGCCTGGGCGCGGACGATCTCGGGAGTCCGGTCGCGGCTGCGGTCGTCGACGACCAGGATTTCGAGGTTGGGGTAGTCCTGCGCCCGGGACGGTCGTCAGGCATTCGCCGATGGTCGTTTCTTCATCCTTGGCGGGGATGATGGCGGTGACCAGGGGCGGGTCGGGCTGGTCGAAGCGGGGGCTGTCGGGTCCGAGGGAATCCCCTCGCCTCAGGGCATACTCGACGACGATCAGGCGGATGGGCCAGATGGCGATGAGGCCGACGTAGATCCAGAACGCCCAGGTCTGGGCGGGGGTGAGGGCGTCGAGCTGCGGCAGGGTCATCAGGCCTCGCCCCCCACGGCGGCGCGCGGCAGGCGATCGACGGCGGGCCAGGGCTCGTCGAAGTCGCGGACCTCCGCCGCCCGGGGCACGGCGAGGAACCCCAGGGCCAGGGCCGCGACCCAGAACGGCAGGGACGCCGCCGAGCCTCGGGAAGATCCCCCACCCATACAGATATCCGAGCGGGACGGCCAGCGCGGCGATGGCGGCGGAGACGACGTGGGCCCGGAAGAACCGATTGGCCCGCGTAGATGGATCACGCAGGGCGGAGCGGCTCGCGCCCGAGCGTCGCCAGGCATAGCTCAGGCCGATGAGGGCGCCGAGGGCGATGTAGGCGTAGCGCTGGCCGGACTCGCGATCCCAGTCGAGCGCGCCGGCGTCGAGCCGGCCGAGGGCCCAGCCGCTGACGGCGATGCCGGCGCCGGCGGCCACGAGGACGTTCAGGACCGCCGATCGCGTCCCGCTCCAGGCAGGCGATCTCGGGGGCGCTCAAGGGTTCCTGGGCGTCATCAACCATGGGCGGCGGCCTCGCGCGGCGGGGTCGGTGTCGGGATCGGGGAAGGCATGGTCAGGGGGCGCCGGCGTCGGAGGCCCAGGATCAGCTCGACCTCGCCGATCGGGTGCCCGGTCCGCCTCACGATCTCATCGAGGGGCAACCCGGCGTCGGCCAGGCCCCAGATCGGCCCGAACCTGCGGTCGAGCTCCGCCGCCAGCTCCGAGGGCGGCTGCGCCGGCAAGGGCGCCGCCAGGCTGGGGACCTCGATCAGGGTCGGGCAGCTCGGCCCCTTGTAGACGGCCTCATGGGCCGCGTCGATCCGCAGGCGGGGGCTTGCCGGCGCGGGTTCGGGCGGGGCTTCGGCCGGCCGGGCCTGGCTCAGGGCTTCGAGGCGTTCGACCCGCCCGGCCAGGTCGAGGGCCAGGGGGGCGAGGAGGTCCATGCGCCGGAGCGAGGCGAGCCGGGGGGCCAGGGCGTCGAGCCGTCGCTTGAGGCGGACGACCGCGGCCGCGAGCAGCATCATCCCGACGCCGAGGGCGATGTCCAGCCATGTTGAAGTGGGCACGGTCATGGTCCTTCCGTGAACCGGGATGGATGGGTGATGATTAATGGGTCATGGGTGATTTCATGAATCGGTTAACCATCACCCATCAGCCATTAACCATCACCCATGTTCCCCCCCCGCGGGCTGGTATGCGGCCTGGGCGGCGGCGTAGACCTCGCGCAGGGGGATGTTCTTCTCGGCGGCGATCCGGGCACAGTCGTCGTATTCGGGGCTGAAGTTCGCGGGGCGGCCGTCGAGCCAGCCGAGCTTGCCCTGGATCGGGCCGAAGGGGGTCTCGACGGTCAGGGGTTTCCGCTTCAGCTTGTGACGCGCGACGGGGTAGCGCCTCACGCCGAGGGTGGTGGTCTCCTTGAACAGGATCTCCACCATCGTCTCGATCTTCGATTCGTCGCAGATCACGCTGAGGGTCACCCCGGGGCGGTTCTTCTTCATCTGGATCGGGGGTGAGGTAGACGTCCAGCGCCCCGGCGCCGAGGAGCTGGGTGGTGGTGTAGCCGACGACCTCGCCGGGGAGGTCGTCCAGGTTCGTCTCCAGCACCCAGACGCGGTCGGCCGAGGCGGGCATCGAGGCGGTGCCGACGAACAGCCGGAGGATGTTTGGCTGGCTCGGCAGGTCCTTCGTGCCGGCGCCCATGCCGATGGCCTCGATCGTCATGGCGGGGAGCGGGCCGAAGCCGTCGGCGACCGTCGCCAGGATGGCCGCGCCGGTGGGGGTCGTCTGCTCCAGCTCGATGGTCGAGGCGGCGATGGGGATGCCCTTGAGCAGCTCCGCCGTGCCGGGCGCGGGCAGGGGCATGCGGCCGTGGGCCGCGCGGACGGTCCCGACCCCGGTCGGCACCGGGCTGGATTCGATCCGGTCGACGTCGAGCAGGTCCAGCCCGACGGCGGCACCGACGATGTCGACGATCGAGTCGACGGCCCCGACCTCGTGGAAATGGACGCGTTCCAGGGGCATCCCGTGCGCGGCGGCCTCGGCCTCGCCGAGCTTGCGGAAGATCCGCTTCGCCAGGTCGTTCTGCCGAGGGGTCAGGATGCTCCGGTCGATCATGTCCTCGATGTGCCGGAGGAACGGTGGGCGTGCTCGGGGACCGTCTTGACGTTGGCGTAGGTGGCCCGGAAGCCGCAGCGCCTGACGTCCTCGAAGCCGAGCGAGCATTCGAGCCGAGGCTGCTGACCGCCTCGATGATGGCATTGCGATCGACGCCCGCGTCGACGAGCGCGGCGAGCGTCATGTCGCCGGCGATG
>CBDIHP010000036.1:0-231034 GCA_965279195.1 Isosphaeraceae bacterium | reverse complement strand
GGCCATGGCCGCCGGCGGCCTGGGGATCATCCCCTTGCCCGAGAAGCGTCCCCACCCGGGCCACCCCCGCAACGCCCGCTCGGCCGCCGACTTCGCCCCGAATCAGCTCATGGTCGGCTGGCCCTTCCTCGACATGGCCGACCCGCGCTGGGGCTTCGGCTCCCGGGCCATCACGCTCGCCCAGCACCCCGACCGGGGCCCCACCAAGCTCGGCCTCGCCCACCGCCTAGGCATCGTCGGCTACCACCTGGACGGCGTGCTGTTCCTGAAGCGGTTCGGGTACAAGGAGGGCGCCGACCTATCCCGACTGGGGCTGCAACTTCGAGACCTTCACGAACGAAGACATGCTCGAACTCGAATCCATCGGCCCCCTGGTCACCCTCCAACCCAACGCCTCCGTCGAGCACGCCGAGCGCTGGGAATTGCTCCCCTGCGCCTCGGCCGAGGAGGCGGAGGCGATGGTCCTGTCGCGGGTCGTGTGAGGCCGCCAGCGGGCGCCGCTGTGGGTGCGGTGGTCGCGGACGTGCCGCCCGCGATGCGCCACACCCTACCAGCGCGTAGGGTGTGGTGGTCGCGTCTTCGCGACCTCCGCACCATCCGTTTGCCATGTCGCGGACTTCGCAATCCCCCGGTGCGGAGCCTTGCATCCCGTTCGTCTGCGAGGCACCACGCCCTAGGTCCTGCGACCAGCGGCAACAAATGAGGCATCTGTTATGCCTCGTCCACACCGAATGCCCCGCGGGCCGAATGTCGGATCGAGTGCAACGTGACCGTCTCACCCTCGATGCAGTAAAGGATCCGATAGGTCGAGCGCCGCGGGCCGAAGGTCGCCTGGCGGAGGGTCATGCCGAGGATCTCCGACTCGTCCTCCGCGACCGGGTTGCGGACAGGGTCTTCGGCGAGTTCTGCGATTGCGTTTTCGAGCCGGTCGAACCACGCCGCCGCCGCGTCCACCGATCGTTCCGCCAGCCATGCGAAGGTCTTCAGCGATTCATTGCGGGACCGGATCGTATAGACCACCCGGTACATCAGCGTGCCGACATCTTATCGGAGAGGATTGCCCTCAACTCGGCCAGGACGTCCTCCGCCGGGATGATCTCTCCGCGGCGCATCTGGTCCGCAGACTCTCGCAGAGCGTCCAACTCCTCGGCCCGATCGATCACGTCGATCAGGTCGTGGATCGCCGAAGGGTCGCGGATCACGAGCATCGGACCGCCGTCCAAACTCAGACGTGCCGGCTCTCCGGACCGTTCGAGTTCCCTCAGGCGATCGGACATCCTGCCCCGGGACTCGCCGTTGGTTCCCGCCATGTCCGCCTCCTCACCCGTATGCCTCGAACACCACCGCAACCTATCCTGAACATAGGGCCTGGGCCGACGATTGGCAACTCGGATCGAGCCGAGATCCGGGGCAAGTCCGGTCGTGTGTGGTGCCGTCTTCGTCGTAAAGCGACGGAGGCGGCTCCGCACCATCATACTCCCCTCCGCCGGGGCATTCGAACCGATCGCATGTCCCCAGATGGTGCGGAGCCTCGCGTCACGCTGGTCCGCGAGGCACCACACGCGACGGGGACAGCGGGCGGTTCGAATCGCGCCGACGTGGCCAGAACCCAACGTCTTGCTCCCTCCGATTGGCCAGGGCCGCGAACCTGACCTAGGATTCTCCTGTGGGGAGCGGAACCGGGAGGAATCCAGGCGTGGCCCGTGGGGGGGCGGGAGGGATCGGAGGCGTCGGGGCGAGGGCCGTTGAGGGGGTTCGATCATGGGCGGAGCGATCGGGGCGGTGAGCCCCCGGGTGATCCTGCGGATCGGCGACGGGCCGTTCCTGCTGCACAGGGCGTTCGAGCGGTTCGAGGAGGCGTCCCGGAGCGCGGAGGCGTTCGCGGCGGCGGGGTATGAAGTGGCGATGATCTCCGCCACCGGGCGATTCCTGATGGCCTACGAGCCGCGTCGCCGGGATCGGATCGCGATTTGAAGGGGAGGATCTCCCGTCGCAGGGGCGTGCCCTCGGAGTTAGCCAGGGGTGACAGTCCGTTGTTTCCGGACGCCCCGGCCGTGAATTTGAAGGGGAGGAGCTCCCGTCGCAGGGGCGTGCCCTCGGAGTTAGCCAGGGGTGACAGTCCGTTGTTTCCGGACGCCCCGGCCGTGAATCTGCAGGGAATATCGGGCTCGGAACGTGCCCGGTGGCCAAAAACCTGCGGAAAAATGGCCTTTGTGCGTCCCAAACCCAATTTTTCCTGTATGTTTTCCGCGCCGGCGTCGAAAAGTTCGGACAGGAGCCTCGGTTCTCGCACTCACTGGGGAGTCCGGGATCGACCGGTTCGCACCCGATCGCGTCACGCACGCACGCCAACGCACAGGAGGGCCCTACGACCCATGGCCAAGAAAGCCGCGCCGAAGGCCGCTGAGAAGGCTCCGGAGCCCAAGCCCGCTCCGGCCCCCGAGAAGTCCTCGAAGGCCAAGCCCGCCACCAAGGCGGAGGTCTACTCGTCGATCTCCGAGAAGACGGGTGTCGCCAAGAAGGACGTCGCCGCCGTCTTCGGCGCCCTCAGCGAGCTGATCAGCAAGGAACTGGGTAAGAAGGGCCCCGGCCTCTTCCAGATCCCCGGCCTGCTCAAGCTGAAGGTCGTCCGCAAGCCGGCGACCAAGGCCAAGCAGGGCATCAACCCCTTCACCAAGGAGCCCATGACGATCAAGGCCAAGCCGGCCCGCAACGTCATCAAGGCCCTCCCGCTGAAGGGTCTGAAGGACCTCGTCTGAGCCGAAACGCTCCGCGAGCCCAGGACACGCAGGGCGGGTATCCCCCGCCCTGTTGTCATTTCGAATGCAAGGTGCGGTGCGTCGCGGGCCGAAGGTCCTCAACGCACCGCACCCCACGCAAACCGACGACGCGCCGACCTCGCCGGGGATCAGGGCGCGAGCTGATCCAGTTCTTTACCGATCGCCGCCATGAGGGGAGCGATCGCCTCGCCCGAGAAGTCGAATTTCGCCCCCGCCGCCTCGAAGAGCTGCGGCAGCGGCCGGGCCCCTCCGAGTGACAACGCGTGCCGGTAGGCCGCGACGGCCCCCGCCCGGTCGGTCAGGCTCCGGCGCCAGATCTGGAGCGCGCCGAGCTGCGCGATCCCGTACTCGATGTAGTAGAACGGGTACAGGAAGATGTGGAGCTGCCGGTGCCAGCCGTTGGCCCGGGCATCCTCGTAGCCGGACCAGTCGACGTTCCCGCCGAACCGGTCGAGCAGCCCGTTCCAGGCCGCCCGGCGCTCATCGCGGCTGTGCTTCGGGTGCGAGTAGATCCAGTGCTGGAACGCGTCCACCGTCGCGATCCAGGGGAGGATCAGCACGATCCCCTCCAGCAACTGGCGGTACGAGCGGTTGGCATCCTCGTCGCCGTAGAACATGCCCAGGTCCTTCGCCCCGAGCAGCTCCATCGACATCGACGCCACCTCGCAGAACTCGATCGGGCTCTCGCGATAGGCCGCCATCGCCTCGTCCCGGCTCGCCAGGGCGTGGAACGCGTGGCCCCCCTCGTGCAACAAGGTCCGCACGTCCCCGTCGACCCCGACCGCGTTCATGAAGATGAACGGCAGCCGGTCGTCTTCCAGGGTCGTCTGATACCCGCCGGGTGCCTTCCCCTTGCGATTGGCCAGGTCGAGGAGGCCATGCGACCGCAAATAGTGGAACTGCGCCCCAAGTTCGGCGTCGACGTCGAGGAAGATCTTCTCTGTCCGCTCGGCCAGCTCCTCGACCGTCGAGAACGGCCTCAGCGGCTCCCGCCCGAGGGGGTCCACCGACAGGTCCCACGGCCGGAGGGCGTCCAGCTTGAGCTGGGCCTTCCGCTCGTCCTGGATCCGCCGGGCCAGCGGCACGACCTCGCGCTCGATGGCGTCCTGGAACTTCGTGGCGTCCTCGACCCCGTAGTCGAACCGCTCGCGGACCCGGTAGGCGTAGTCGACGTAGCCGTCGAACCCCGCCTCCTTCGCGATCTCGAACCGGAGCGCGACCATCTTGTCGAACAGCTCGTCGAGCGTGTCGCGGTCGAGCAGCCGGCGCTTCGCGACGAGTTCCCAGGCCTCCTGCCGCGTCGCCCGGTCGGTCTCTTCGAGGAACGGGGCCATCTGGGCGGGGGTGCGCTCCTGCCCCCGGAAGGTCACGGTCATCGCGCCGATGATCTTCTGATACTGCTGCTCCAGCTCCGCCAGCTCGGTCTCTCGGGCGATGTTCGCCTCGCGATAGAGCGCCCGGCGGTTCTCCTGGGCGCGGTCGAAGACGTGGTACCGCCCGGCCGACAGCGCCTTGCGGTGGGGCGAGTCGAGGTACTTGGCCCGGATCTCGTTGAGATACGGCTTCAGCTTGGGCTCAATGTCGCGGACGAACGCCAGGTGCGCGGCCTCGCGGTCGGCGTCGTCGGTCTGGCAGGTCATGGCGATGTACCGCTTGACCCCCTCCTGCCCGACCGCCCCGTTCAACTCGCCGGCCGCCACCAGCCAGCGTTCGAGGGCCTCGGGCGAGTCGACCGGCTCGGCCAGCAGCTTCGTGTACCAGGGCTCGATCTGCTCCCAGGTCGTCAGCACGACCCCCTGGGGCAGCCACTGTCTCGGGAAAACCTCGGGAGCATACGCCGTCAAGCTCATCGCGATCGACCCTATCTGGAACGGGGAGGAAGCGTATCGCCAGCCTACCGGACCGCTACCAACCACACCAGACGAGCTACCCCGATTGCCACCGGATCCCTCGTAGGGTGGGTGCGGTGGACAGGGCCTCCGGGCCCGAGTCCGCCGCACCCGACCGTTGAGGACACTCGATCAGCGCCGACGGGCACGACGCCGGGCGACGATCACGACACCGGACGCCCCCATGGCGAGCAGCAGCGCGGATCCGGGCTCGGGGACGGCGGTGGGGGTGGTGCGGATCCGGAGCTGGTTGATCGCGATGTCGCCATTCTCGCCGACGGGGAGCGGGTTCAGGACGCCGAAGACGATGGACGTGATCTCGCGCGTGGTATCGCTGACCCCGATGAAGATCGCGGAGCCGTCCTGGTCCGAAGTGGACTCGCCCGCGAGCTGCAAAACCCCAAGGCTGGTGCTGCCCGCGAACGCCTCGATCGTCGCGATGAATGGGCCGGAGGCGTCCTGGTTGATCTGGGCACCGACCCCGGAGATCGGCGTGCTGAACTGGATCTTGATCGGGTAGTAGTTGATGTCCAGGCTGGTGATCAGCTTGTCCCCGATGTTGAAGTTGCCGAAATAAAACGGCCCCCCCTCGTCCAGGCGCTGCATGCCCGTCGAATCGGTGGTCGAGACGACCGCCAGGATCCCCCCCACCGACGTCACTGACTCCGACGACGCCAGGAACGCGCCGTCGTCGCCGAGCTGGCCCCAGTCGATCGAGTCGTCCGGCCCGAGCGCGGCCTCCGACGTCACGAGAACGACATCCGCCCGAACATCTCGGCCGGCAACGAGGATCAGGGCCACGAGGGCAATCCATTTCCAGACACGGGGCATCGGCTACTCCTTGCAGGTCTCAGCATTCTCGGGTGCAGATGAATCGTGACAAACGCGAGGTGCACACCCAGGCCGCCGGGGCGGCCGGGCGCGGGAGAGTTGTATCTAGAAATCAAGGAGTCAATCGAGTGAGGGCCCCGTCGGATCGGCGACCCCCTGCGCGGGGCCCCTCGGGACCGTCCGGGAGCTGGAAAGGAGCGTCGGGGTCGGCGTCGCCATCCGCACCGTCACGCGGGCCTGGGCCGCCGCCGCGACCTTCGGTGCCGTCGCGATTCGGGAGGTCGATGCGAACGCGGAGCTCGTCGCGGGGATCGCCCCCGGCAGCACGGGCGTGAGATGACCCTGACCGCCCATCGCGCCGGAGAATCGCGGCCGGACGGGCCTCGCGGGCGAGACCCAGGCGACCGAGCCCGGCAGGTAGCGGCCGTCGCCGGAGTAGCTGACCGTCAGCGATCGGCCCGCCGCGTCGGCCGGCAGGTCCAGCGTCGCCGCGCCGCCGTCGAGGCCGGCCATCGCGAGCACCTGGCCTCCGTCGAGCAGCCGCACCAGCCCCGTCGCATCGCCGGGCAGGCGGACGTCGATGGAACCTCCTGCCAGCCCCGCCGTGGACGACCGCGCCGCCGCCGACAGGTCCGCCGTCGTCCGGACCGACTTCAGGCCCAGCCCCGGGATGAGCTGGCCGGCGATCGAGGGCAGGCCCGAGGTCAGCAGGCTGGTCCGGCCGCCCCCCGCCATCGAGAACGCGCCGGTGCCGCTGGAATCGTAGCCCACGAGATACTTCACCGACAGCGACGCGCCCGAGGGGTCGTACGGGTTGAACAGGAATTGCGAGACCGGGTTGAACGCATTCATGCCCACGATCCCGTCGATGCCATCGGCGACGTCCAGCACGAACACCGGGTCGTTGAGGAAGTGGATCGACCCGCCGTCGACCGTCGGCAGGATCTCCTCATGCAGGTAATAGCCGAGCACCGTCAGGGCGTTGCCGTCGGCCCCCTGCACGTCCAGCGTCGTGTCGGGATGGTCGAAGTCGAGCCCCAGGTCGATCGCGACGTCGGTCGAGATCACGCTGATCTGGGCCCCGGTGTCGAGCAGGAAGTTCCCCGACCGGCTCACGTCCGCCGCCGACGTCACGATCACCCCCGGGATGAGCTGGTTGGGCGCCTCGCTGATCAGCAGCCCCGGGTCGGAAACGTTGTCGGTGCCGTAAGGGATCAAGGGGATTTTCACGGGATCGAACGTCGATCCGTCGGTCGAGGGCGTCAGCGACACCCTCGGGCTCACGAACCGCACGTCGGGCGCGGTGAACTCGATGCCCGACTCGGGGTCGAATCCCAGCTTCGCCCCGGCCATGTCCACGAACGCCGCCACGCCCTTCTTTTGCGCGGCGGTCGGGACGAGCACCGGGGTGCCGGTGATCGTCGGCAGGTCCGGGCTCCCCTCCAGGGTTCCCACGAACGACTGGATCCCCGGCGTCCGGAGCGAGCCGCGATTGAAGCTGATCTCGTAGAGCGGGAAGCCGAACTCGTCGAACGTCAGGTTCGCGATGTGGATGCCATCGGAGTAGATCGTGCCGGGGTCGGAGACGTCGCCGATCACCACCCCGCCGATCGCGCCGGCGCTCGCCCCGCCGGGGTTGAGGATTGGGATCGGCGGCTCGAAGCTCTCGGCGTCCGTAGCGGAGAACGTGACGGCCGACGCCCCCGTGTCGAAGATCCCCAGCGCCGCGCGGGAGACGTCGCCGAACGCCTGGACGGACAGGATCTGGTCGCCGTACAGGTCGTTCAGTGGATCGAGCGTGATCGTGATCGTCGGCCCCGTGGGCAGGAGCCGGGCTTCCATCGCCTCGATCCGCGCCCCATCCTGGAAGACCGAGGCGCGGCGGCGTGCGTTTCGGGTGCCGAGTTGCAAGGTTGCGTCTCCTGATCGCTGGCCAGAGGCGGGCCGGGGCGAGAGGACCGGCGTTGCCATCCTTGCCGATGACGGAACGATGTCCGTCAGAGATGTGGGCGGGACCGGGATGTCCCAGACCCGCATGAGACCACACCGGACGATCCATTACCAAACAAAAACGGATCGAAATCCGGCCCGGATCCGCTGCCAGGCACGCATCACGCGATGCCTCCGCCCATGCGATCCCCCCTGTCGCGGGGCCGCAGCGGGGCGTACGATGTCGGCTCGCCGGGCCGGGGACGAACAGGCCGGCCCGGCGCGACGAACCCCGCCGCTCGAGGATCGACCCATGACGAACCGGTTCCGCCCTGCCCTCCTCCCCCTCCTTTTCCTCGCCGGCATCGGATCCATCGCCCCCGCGCCGGCCGTCGCCGACGGCATCAAGGTCGGCGTCGCCGAGTCCGACATCACGCCGCCCAAAGGCTTCCCGATGGCCGGCTATTACCACGAGCGCCTCGCCGAGGGGGCCATCGACCCGCTCAAGGCGCGGGCGATCGTGTTCGACGACGGCAAGACGAAGGCAGCCCTGGTCGTCTGCGACCTCATCGGCATCGCCACCGACCTCTCGCGCGAGGTCCGCAAACGGGCGTCCGAGAAGACGGGAATCCCGTCGTCGAATATCGCGATCTCCGCCACGCATTCGCACACCGCACCCGATTACATGAAGGAACTTTACCTCCGACTCGGCAACGAGGCGCAGGAACCCCTGCGGGCCGCCTACATCGACAAGCTCATCGCCGGCCCAGTCGACGCCATCGCCAAGGCCCATGCCTCGGCGGCCCCCGCGACGCTCGCGACGGGCACCTCGACCCCCTCGATCCCCGTCTCATTCAATCGACGATCGGTGATGCGTGACGGCAGCGTCAAGACCTGGCAGGCCCACAGCAACCCCGAGGTCGTCCGCGCCGCCGGCCCGATCGACCCCGAGATCGGGCTGCTCGCCGCCCGCGACGCCTCGGGCAGGACGATCGGCGTCTTCAGCAACTTCGCCCTCCACCTCGACACCGTCGGCGGCTCGAAGTGGAGCGCGGATTATCCGTTCTTCATCGAGCAAGCGTTGAAGAAATCGGCCGACCCCGGCTGCATCTCGATCTTCGGCGCCGGCTGCTGCGGCGACATCAACCACGTCAACCCGCGCGGCACCGACCGCAACAAGACCGACCTGATCGGCAACACCCTGGGCGCCTCCATCGTCAAGCAACTCCCCCACCTGACGCCCATCGAGTCCCCTCGGCTCTTCGTCAAGACGACCGAGGTCCGCCTCCCGTTGCAGGACGCCACCAAGGACGAGGTCGCCCGCTCCATCGAGTTCCTCGCGGCGGCCGGCCAGAAGAAGCCCATCGACTTCTTCGATCATGTCAACGCATACAAGAAAATGATCCTCGACCAGTTCCGCCACAAGCAGCCCCACGCCGTCACCCGAGACCACATCACCTGGGGCCTCAGCCGGTCGCTCTCGGGCATCGGCGAAACCCTGCCCGTGGACATCACCGCGATCACCCTCGGCCGCGACGTCGCCATCGTCTGCCTCCCCGGCGAGGTCTTCGTCGAACTCGGCCTGGCGATCAAGCAGGCATCGCCCTACAAGCACACGTTCGTCGTCGAACTTTCAAACGCCGTCGAAACCATCTACATCCCCCACCGCGCCGCCTATGCCGGAGGCAGCTACGAGGTCACCAACTCCAACCTCCAGCCCGGCTCCGGCGAGATGCTCGTCGAGGCCGCCCTCCGCCTCCTCCGCGACTCCGCATCACACTGACGCGGCCCCGTAGGGTGTGGTGCCACGCGATCCCGCAGGGTCGCGTCCACCGCACCTCGGCCCTATCCCGGCCGCGCGGGCGGCTGCCCCCGATCACGGGTTTGTCCGCCGGTGTCAGTGCGGAGCCACGCGTCGTGCGTGGCACCACGCCCTACGACCGAAACAACCCGATCCTCGTCCGAAAATCTCGCCTATTTTGCACCAACGGGCACGCCGGCAGATCCCATAGTCATCTCCAGGGTTGATCTCTTTCAAAGATCCGCAACCGGGAGATGTCCTCACATGAATTGTCTCGATGCGCGCACATTGGCCAACCGCGAGAACGCCAGGAAGAGCACGGGCCCTCGGACCGAGGCGGGAAAGGAACGCTCGCGTGCGAATGCGTACAAACACGGGCTCGCCGGCGAGGGCGTGGCCTGGCCGGGGGAACACCAGGGGCAGATGCGGGCGTTCGTCGAGGAGCAGGTGGCGGCCGAGCCCGTCCCCCCGCGCGACGCCAGGGAGTCGCAACTGCTCGAACGCATCGCTATGATCGCATGGCAGGTCGACCGCGCCGAGAGGGCCGAGGAGGCCCGCGTGGTCATCCGCGCGTCGACTGCCGAGGAGGCCGAGGAGGAACGGCGGGACGAGGAGGTTTCCCGGCTGGTGGGCCTGATCGAAGCCGAACCGTCGCGGGCGGTCCGCGGATTATTGCGGACGAAACACGGCTGTCAGTGGATCATCGATTCACTTCAAGAGATGATCGACGCCGTGGATGCCGATTGGTGGCTGGCGAGGTTCGACGACCGCCTCGACGCCCTCTGCGCCCCCGCCCAGCCCGGCCGGCTGCGGATCTCCCGGGCCAAGGCGCTCGCATTGGCCCTCGGCAGCGCGGAGTACGGCGCGGTGTGGCCGAACGGCGTCCCCGGGCTGGAACCGATCCGCGAGATCACCAACGCGTCGCAGTCCGAGCACGAGAGGTCCCGGGGCGGGATCGCGCGGCAGCACTACCCGGCCTGGCGCGCCGAGTTGAGATCGATCCTCGAACGCCGCCTCGCCGAGGTCCGCCTTCGCCGCGACGAACTCGCCGCCCGACCCGACCCCGGCCTGACCCTGGCCGCCCTCGCCAGCACGTTCGATGATTCCGTCGAGTCCGAGCGTCTGCGTCGTTACATACGTTCGCGTGAAAACCAGCGTCGCCGGCTCATCGAGGAACTCGAACAACACCGCATGCGCCGGGATGAACATCCGAACGAATGCGAACCGCAACCGGAGACGCCCCCCGAGCCCGCCCCTGAGCCCCCGCCTCCCCTGACGCCCATGTCCCCGCCGCCCGACTCCGTCCGGAATGACGAGGGCTACGGCCTTCGCGGGTCAGACGATACGGCGAAATGGGTTCGTCCCGGCGATTTGGAGTGCGGGAGCGCAGCGGCCGCTTTCCCGAGACCCAAAGACGAGGAGAAGCCCGCGACCTGACCGCGCCGCCCGGTCATTCCGGCCTCGATCCACCGCCGGATTCCGCACGAAAGCGGTCGCTTAGCTCCCGCACACCGAAGGGGCTGCGCGCTCTTTGACAATCCGGTTCGAGGATCGACGTCCCAGATCAGTCGAGGGCGTCACGGGCGTGGATCTTCCGCTCCTCGGCCTGGCGGTAGCGGAGATTCATGAGGGGGAGGAGAGAAGGGAAGAGGATCGTGCCCATCAGCCCGGGGAGCCCGAGGCCGTACCAGATGCCGTAGGGTTGCCCCTGCGCGAGGGCGACCGCGGCGACGATCAGGAGCAGGGCCGACACGACGATCATCCCCCGGAACAGGCCCAGCACCAGCCCCTTGGCCTTGCCCTGGGGCGCGAGGGTGCCGCCCAGGCTGCCTAGCACGCCCCCCATCACGCCCATAAGGGTGCCGGGGATCCACGCGTAAAGGTTCGGGTTGAACCAGGGTTCGCTCATGACGGTTTCTCCAGCGATTCCTTGACCGCCGCGCGATGGGCTTCGAGCAACTCCCGGGCGACGGCCGCCGTGAGCTTGCCCTCGGCCACCCGGACCCGCAGGGCCCGCTCGAACGGATCCAGCGCCGCCGCCTCGTCCGCCGCGCGGACCTTCGCGATCAGGCGATCGAGCCGCCCCCTCAGCGTCGGATACGAAACGCCGTACTCCTCCGCCAGGGCCTTGAGCGAGCCCGAGGCCAGCAGGAAACGCTTGAGGAACACGACGTCCTCCGCCTCCAGCGCCCCCAGCCAGGCCGGGATCTCTCGGCCCTCTCGATCCATGCGGCGTCCGCCATCTTTCACATTGTTGATTTCCACCTCAAGATTATTGGTTTTCGCAAAACAAAAGTCAACCTCAACAAAACAAAAAGGCCCCGGATTCCTCCGGGGCCTTAGGGTCCGCCGAAGCGGGCCCAAGGACATCGAAACATCAAGGATTATCGAGCTTCCTGAGTCCGAATGCCCTTGCGGATGTCGTTGTAGCGGTTCTGGAGGCGGTTGATCTGGCGGTTCTGGTTGTCGGAGTTCAGGCTCTTGAGGTTGGCGTCGAGGCCCTGATCCTGCTGGCCGGCCTGGATCTGGGCCGGGGCGGGGTCGCCGGGCTTGCCGCCGGGGGCGGTCGGCGCGGCCGGGACCGGCGGGGCACCGACGCGGGACGTTCCCCGATAGAACGCATACTGATTCGTCCCCTTGCGGGCGACGGCCGTGACCTGCCCACGGACGCCCTCGGCGACGAACACACCGCGGAGGTCGGTCTGGCCGGAGAGGAAGGTGGGATTCTCCGTGCCGATCACCTTGACCTGGACCTTGGAGACATAGGCCTTGGTCTTCGCGTCGCGAACCACCACGCGGACCCGGCCGGCCTCGGCCTCCTCCTGGACCTCAAGTTCCAGCGGGGTGACCAGGGCGATGCCGGAGGCGTAGAGATCGCCGCCGCGAATCATCACCAGGTAAGCCCCGTCCTCCTTGAGGCCGAGTTCGAGGACCTTCTTCCTGTCATCGAAATCCTGGCCGTCGCCGAGGGTCACCGGGGTCTCGACCTTGGGGGTGATGCCGGCGAGGTCGATGCCCGCGATGCCGTCGAGGTTGCGCCGGGTGAGGTAGAGCCGCATCAGGTCCACGGGGTAGACCTTCACGTCGGTGTCGGCGATGTTGCGGTAGTCGAGCACGACCCGGTCCCTGCCGAAGGCGTTGCCCGAGGCGAGGTCCTCCGCCGAGACGCCCTTGCCCGCCGGGGCCGAGCCGGGCCGGACGATGGTGACCTCGGGGAGTTTCAGGCCCTTGCGGGTCATGGCCTTGACCGCGCCGGCGGCGTCGGTGAACCGCTCGGCGACCTGCTTGTAGAACTCGATGGCCTTCGCCGGCTGGCGGCGGGCGTCGTAGATCTGGCCCAGGATGTAGAGGGCCTGCCACTTGTTGGGGCTGGGCTGGTCCACCCCGTTGGCATCCTTATACGTGGCGTTGGCGATCGCCTGGGCGACCTCGATCGCCCGGTCGTACTCGCCGAGCTGGAACCGGCCGAGGGCCTCGGAGTACTGGAAGCTGTCGAGGAACGTGCTCTTGGGGAAGAGCCTGGCGTACCGGGCCGAGAGGGCGACGACCGAGGGGAAGTCCTCGAGCTCCAGGAAGGCCCCGACGAGCGCCAGGCTGGCCTCGTCGGCGATCGGATTCTGGGGCGATTGCGCCAGCAACACCTGAATCATCCGGATCGTCTGGAGCAGCAGGTCCGACCGGGTCACGCCGGTCTCGGCCAGCTCCTTGCGGAGGACCGGGTCGGTGATCGCCCGGCCGGCGGCCCCGGCGAGGACCTGCGAGAGCCCGAAGAAGTCGGACTCGATCGACGCCGTGTTGGGGTATTCCCGCCACAGGTCCGCGAGGTAGGCGATGGCGTCGAGCGTCCTGCCTCGCTGGCGGAGGGTCTCGCCGACGCGGGCGTCCTCCAGGTAGCTGGCCTCGACGATGGCCCGCCAGACCAGGAAGGCTCTCTCATGCTCGTTGATATCTCGATAGGCCCGCCCGACCACCAGCACCTCGTCGAACGGGATGACCAGGTCGGGCGACTTCTCCTTGAGGACCTCGAAGTATTGAACAACCTTGCGTGCGTTATATTCCTTGATGTGAATTGTGAGCAGCATCCGGGCGGCCTCGCGGGCGATGTCGTCGCGGAGGGTGTAGCCGCCGAAGAGTTCCTCCAGGGGCTCGGAGGCCTCGGCGAACCGGCCGGCGTCGTAGTGGATCTTGCCGCGGTTGTAGAGCTCGTCGGGTGTGGCCTTGTAGGGGTCGGTCCCCTTCTCTCCGGGCGAGAGCACCTTGAGGTCGCTCGCCGGCCCGAGGTGGACCCGGCCCGGCTCGTAGACGCTGCGGATCCGGGTCGGCAGGGCGCGGTAGTCGCCCGGCAGGTAGCCGAAGACCTCGTAGCTGGTCGTGCCCGGCCAGTGGCCCGGCGAGACGTAGAGGCTGAGGACGTTGTCCTGGATGCTCCACGAGTCGGCCCCGGTCTTGACGCTCCCCTCGATCAGGGTCGTGCCGGCGGGCAGGGTCTCCTCGATGACGAGGAAGTCCTGGTCCCACTGGGGCTGGTTGCCCTGGGTGTAGCGGGTGCCGTCGACCTGGATCCGGGCCCTGCCCCCGAGGCCGACTTGCGTGACCTTATTCTCAAACCCTTGAGCGTTGATGACGGTGGCGAACCCGACGGGCCGTGGCTTGCCGTCGAGCTCGGGCTCCCACGGCGAGGTACTTGCGGTCGGTGATCAGGGACGGCTTGCCCTGGCGATCCTGCTCGGGGCCGAAGTCGCGGGCGAAGCCGGTCAGGGCGATGGCGTAGCCGAAGGTCCCCCGGCCCTCGATGTCGAAGCTGACCTTGTTCGGGGCCCCGAGCCTGAGCACCTTATTGGGCACGGCGACGGCCTTGCCCTCGCCGGGCCCGGCGACGTCGGCGACGTGGGACGACCTGGTCGTTGACCCGGACGGTCAGGCGATAGCGGTCCTCGGCGGCCTCGGCCCGGGCGTAGTAGGCCCCCAGCGCGGCGAGGGCCGGCCCCTTGGCGTGGTGCGGCTGCCAGCCGTTGCCGACCCGGTGGGCGAGCAGCCAGTTGGCGGCGGCGTCCAGGTCGCGATCCTGCGGGCGGACCCGGGCGTAGGCATAGGCCACCCAGGGCCGTGGTCTCGGCCGGGCCGCCGTGGCGGCGGGACGAGGCCGTGCCGTTCCAGTACTTGCGGGGCGGCAGGTTGGCCCCGGCCGCCTCGGTCTTGCCGCGCGGGGCGAGGATGCCGATGACCTCGTTGGCCAGCGTGGACCGGTCGAGGTTGGCGAAGGTCAATGCCAGGTAAGCCAGGGCGGTGTCGGACATCCCGTTACGGAAGCGATTGAGCATATTGGCCTGCTCGAATGTCGCCTTGCCCCGGGTGCTGAGGGCGTGGAGGATCATCGCGCGGGCGTCGAGGTCGCCGTTGTCGGTCCGGGCGAACTGCTGGGTGAGGAAGGTGGCCGCCCGGTCGAGCGGGGCGGCGTCGGGCATCAGGCCGAGTGGCTCGGCCGAGGCCAGGGCCCAGGCCGCGCGGGCGGACGCCATCGGCTCGCTGGGACGCTTCGGCTGGTCGACCCCGGGGTTGATCCAGGGCCAGCCGCCGTCATCATTCTGGGAGGTGATCAGCTCGGATGCGAGCCCCTGGATGCGATCGGCCAGGCGGGTGGCCTCGGGGGCGTTGCTGGCGCCGACGGCCCGGAGGTACTGGAGGGCCGAGGTGGCGGCGATCAGCTCGCCGGCCCGGTCGGTCTGGGTCTCGGGCGGGGGCATGATCGAGCGATAGAGGATGACCGGGTCGCGGCCGACGGCCAGCTCGATCAGGAGCCGGCGGAGGGTCGGGGCGAGGACGATCCGCATCTCGGGGTTCTCATACGCCCGGCCCACCGGGAGGCCGACGAACACAGTGGCGTCGTTGCTCGACGTGCCCGAGGCCGAGGCCACCGCCTCGATGCCCCAGGGTCGGACGGGAATCTCGCTGATCAGTTCATCCGTCGCCTCGCCGGCCTTCGCCGTCAAGGTGAGCCGGACGCTGTCCCCTTGCGGCACGGCGACGGGTTCGAAGAGGACCTCCTCGACGCCGTCGCCCTTGAGTTCCAGGGTCTTCGGGAAGGTCGAGGTCTGGCCGCCGGCGTAGATCGTCAGGCTCAGATCCACCTTCCCCTTGATGCCGACGTGGTGGAGCTGGGCGAGGTAGCGGGGCTTGTCGCCCTCGGTGAGCCGGGCGGGGGTGCGGAGGTCGACGAAGAACGGCTTGCGGACCGAGAGACCCGCGGTCGTCTGGCCGACGAGCGTGTCCGCGCCGGTGACGCCCCGGGCGGAGAACCGGTACTCGGACAGGGCCCCCGGGGCCTTGAACTTGACGGTCGTCTTGCCGTCGGCCCCGGTGACCACGCGCGGGTTCCAGTAGGCCGTCTCGACGAACCGCTCGCGGGAGGGGGACTCCTCGCCGCCGGCCTCGGCCTTCGACCTGGCCAGGCGAAGGAGCCCGCGCCCCAACCTCTGGTCCAGGGGGCCGTTGGTCGAGGCGTTGGCATCCAGCTTGGCGTCTTTTTCGAGCCCCTCAGATTCTTTCATAGTAAAGTCGGGATTCGCGAAGCCCCTCATGCGGCCTGCCGTCGCGGGCATGCCGCCTCCCATGCCGCCCATCATCATCCCGTCGGAGGGCGTCGGGGCCATCGGTGCAGCCGCGGGGACAGGGGCAGCCAGGGCAATGCCGGGCTTGGCGGGGCCGTCGAAGCGGTCGGCGCTGACGACTGCCCCGGCCTGCTGCCTCGCACCGGCGCGGCGGCTGTCGTTGGCGAGCTGGGCGGCGGCGCGTTCGGCCTCCTCGACGAGGGCCTCGGCCACGGGGGTCGTGCCGGGCTGGTAGCTGAAGGTGTTGGTCGCCTCGGTTTCGAAGGCACCCGTGCGGGTCTGGTTATAGAAGTACGTCCCGATGGGCGGCAGCTTGTCGCCGTAGAGCCGCAGCAGGGCCTGGTCGATCAGGGCGAGCGAGACCTCGGCCGCCACCGGCTTGCCGAGCTGGTCCACGGTCGAGACCTCGACCTCGACCTCCTCGCCCGGCCCCACGGCCTCGTTCTTCGGGGTCAGGCTCACACGCAGGTCGCGCTCGACGCGGACGTCGAGCTTCGCCTCGTGGAACTCGGTGTCGACCATCCGCGAGGCGGTCAGGGTGAAATTCGGGAACTGGGCCCCGTCCACCGCCCAGGTCAGGGGCGTATCGCCGGGGGCCAGCGTCACGATCTTGTAGGTGAGGATCCGGTCCCCTTCCCAGGCCAGGAGCGCGGTGCCCCCCTTGCCCTTGGCGTGCAGCTTCACCGAGGCCGTCTCGCCGACCTTGAACGTCTGCCGGTCGGCCAGCAGGCGGATCTGGTCCGAATCATCTTTTCCGGAAATGAGCAGGTTCCGATCCGAGAAGACCGGGTTGCCGAAGCGGTCCTTGCCGGTGACGCGGACGATGAAGTCGCCGCCCCGGTCGTCGTTGACGGCCAGGCTGACCGACGCCTCGCCCGTCTTGGGGTCGGTGGTGACGACCTTCTCCTGGACCTGGCGTTCGCTGATGCGTCCGTTGACGTTGACCTTCTTGATGACCGCCGCCCGCAATTCCTGGCCGGTCGGCTTGCCCTGGGCGTCATTGGTGCTAACGTTGAGCTGGAAGCTCTCGCCGTCGAGGTAGACCTCGCGGGTGGTCCTGAGTGCGATCGAGAAGGCCCGGATGGCGAGCATGACGCTGGCCTGGGTGGCGACGCCGTCCTGCGGCATCCTGGCCACGATCTGGAGCCCCTGCTCCTCGGCGAAGCCCTCGGTCTTGAATTCGATGGGGAACTTGCCCTCGGCGGTCGTCGATCCGTTCAGGATGCGGCCGTCGGGCAGCATGACCTGGATCGGCCGACCCGCCAGCGGGGCACCATATTGATATTTGGCGATTACCTCACCCTTGATGGTCTCGCCCCGGAAGTAGACCGTCCTGGGCAGGTCGATCGACACATCGACTTTTTCCAGACGGTACGACTGAACCTCGAACGCGCCCGAGAAGTCGCTCTTGCCCGGCTGGTAGAGCCGGACGCGGTAGCCGCCGACGGGGGCGGACTCGTCGAGGGTGAGGCTCTCGGAGAAGGTGCCGAAGGCCGAGAGGGTCTCGGGCTTGCTCAGGAGCAGGCGGCCGCGGCTGTCGTAGACTTCCAGCTTGTAGGTCTGGCCCGAGGGGTTGCTGTACTGCCCCTCGCTGGTCTCTCGGACCACGCCCCGGAGCGACACCTGGCTGCCGGGCCGATACGCGGGCCGGTCGGTGTAGATGTACGCCTTGGCCGCGAGCCCCTGGGCGACCTTGCCGGGGACGTTCAGGCCCGAGCCGGCGACGTTCTCTCCGTCGAGCACGAGGTAGTGCAGGCCGGCGCCGGGCTCGCGGGGCTGCTCCCAGGGCGTCAACAGCACGCCGTCCGCGCCGGTGGTCTTCTCCAGGATGATCGACGAGCCGTCGGAGACCAGCACGCGGGCGTTCGGGCGGCCTTTGCCGGTCTTCATGTCCTGCGCAAAGACCAGCAACTGTTCACGCGAAACCTTGACGATGGCGTCGATGTCCGAGCCGAGGACCAGCGTGGTCGCCTGGAGGTGCTTCTCGTCGGTCACCTTCACGACGTAGACGCCGGGGACCTTGACCTTGAGGTCGTAGCTCGACTCGACCGGCTTGTACTTCGCAAAGCCGGGGACGGGCACGGTCCACTCGGCGTCGGGTGCGACGAGGCCGATGTCGAGGGCCTCCACGTTGCCGACGTCGTGCTTCTTGCGGAAGTAGCTCTCGGCGTTGAGCTTGTAGGCGGTGAAGGTGAGGGTCTCGAGGTTCCGGGTCGTGACCCGGAGCTGGGCCGTCTCGCCAGACCGGAAGGCCCGGGGGGTGACGACGGTCAGGACCCGCGACTCCATCACCGCGACCCGGGCCAAAGCCTGCGACCGCCAGGGCTCGGCGGCGACCTTCTTGAACCGCTCGATGGCACCGGCGGGGTCGCCCTTGTGCTCCTCGTGGATCGAGGCGATCTGGAACTGGGCGTGCGCGGCCGGCTCGGACCCGGGGAACTTGCTCAGCAAGGTGTCCCAGGCGGCGATGGCCTGGTCGTACTGCCCCTGGGTCTGGAAGCTCTCGCCGACCTGGAACAGGAGCTGGGGGACGCGGCCGTCGAGCGGGTTCTGGGCGACGAAGTCGGTCCAGGCCTTGCGGGCCTCGCCGTACTGCTCGCGGCTCAGGGCGTCGGCGGCGACGGCGAGCTGGGTGTCGAGGATCGCCCGCTGGGCGTCGGCCGACTGGGCGCCATTGGGGTACTTTGCGAGATAGCCCTTGTAAGCCGCAATGGCCTCGTTGAACTTCTCCTGCCCCTGGTAGATGGCCCCGATCTGGTAGGTGGCCGTGCGGGAGAGTTCGTCGAGATCCCGCTTCGTGCTGTCCGACTCGGCCTTGAAGCCTTCGCCTTTGAGGAACGCGGTGAACGCGGCGATCGCCTGGTCGCTCTTGCCCCGGGTGAGGTACGACTGGCCGATTTGATAGGCGGCCTTCACGGCATCGGCGTGGGCGGGATACGCGCCCAGATAGCGCTGGAGGGCGGCGACGCCGAGGTTGAGCTGGGTGTCGTCGGGCGGGTTGGGGAGCCCGTGGGTCAGGGCGATCCGGTAAAGGGCCTTGGCCCGGATCTCGGCCAGGTTGGGGTCGCCGGCGGCGTCCTTCTCCAGGTCGCGGGCGAGGTCGGTCCAGGTCAGGCGGGCGGGCAGGACCTGGCCGGAGGCGAACTGGGCCTCGCCCAGGTGGAACCGGACGGTCGGACGGTCGGCCCCCTTGGGGTACTCCCGAAGGTAGGTCTCGAAGTGGGCCGTCGCCTGAGGGTGCTGGGCGGCCTTCTGGAGGGCCTCGCCCATGGCGAGCAGCAGCTTCGCGCGGAAGACCTCGCTCTTGGCCATATCCCGGGCCAGTGTCAGGAGGCTGAACGCCTCGGCCGGGTTGGCGGGCGTGACCGGGTCATCGGGCGACAGCAGGCGCCGGGCGAAGGCGTGGTAGACCTCGGCCAGACGGTCCTTGCGATCCCCGGCCAGCAGGCCCTCGGCCTCGACCCTCGCCAGTTCCTCGGCCGCCGCCGGCTTGCCGGCGTTCAGCTCCAGGGTGGCCAGCTCGAACCGGAGCTTCGCGACCCAGGGCCCTTTGGGGTCGGCCGCGAGCCCCTCGTTCAAGGTCCTGCGGGCGATGTCCACCTTGCCGCCGAGCCGTTCCGCAATCCCTTTCAGGAACAGAAAATAGGACTTGTCCGTGGCGACCTTGGCGTCGGCCTCCAGGCGGGCCAGGGCGTCAGCCGCGATGTCATACTTCTTCTCCTGGAGCGCCGCGACGACCGCGCCCGGGACCGTCGGGGCCGCCGGGGCGAGGGCCCGGTGGGCCGGCCTCGCCTCGGGCTTTGGGTCCTGCGCGATGCTGGCCGAACTCCACAACAGACCAAGGGTTATGGCCAGGAACCGTGCCGCGTGCCGGCTGCCGCGTGGGCTCATCGGAGGGTCTCCAGTGGGGGCGGAGGCGATCGGCGGACATCCGTCCCGCCGACCGGGTGGTCTGCCTTGAGAGATGGTGAGCAGAACGGGATCGGGCCCGGCCGGGGTTCGAAGACGGGCGGAACGCCCAATTCCACGGCCGACGCCGCGACGTGCCTCGACGACTTGGACGCGATCGGGGCGCTTCGCGTTCCGGGCGAATCGCCCGGCCCGCCGACCTCCGGCCCCCGCGTCCCGCTCAGGTTAGCCGCGGCCCGCCCCTCGCGTCCACACGCTGGGCGGGGCGTCCCCAGGCATAGACGGGCGGACCTCGAAAAAATTAGGATCCCCCGCCGGGAATCGGTCCCGCCATTGAATTTCCGGGGTCGAGGCGCCACGATGTTCCTTTCCAGAAACGTGGGGCCCGGCCGACCTGACGAGGCGTGTGTGCTGGCGGATTTCGTGCGGATTCTCCTGGAGCAGGGGCGGATCGAATACCCCGAGCGCCCCGGCCCGGTCCCGGAACCGGACCGGGCCCTCGCCGCGTCGCGCCTCGAGTCGGTCCACGCCGTCCGCCGGCTCGAACTGGCGGGCCGCCCCCTGCCCTTCGACCGCGACGCCGCCCTGGGGGCCGCCGAGTTCCTCCGCCGGGCGGGCTGGTACCTCGTCAGCCGGGACGAACCCGACGAGGAGGTCGATGCCCGCCTGAAATGGCCGGGCAAGCCGACCACCCCCGGCTCGCACCTCTCGGCCGACCTGACCCTCCGGTTCCTGCCGCAGATCCTCCGTCGCGGGGCCGCACTGGAGTTGGAGCCCGAGGACCGCCTGATGGTCCGGGTCGCCGAGGTCCTCAGGCGCTGGCCGTTTTCCGGCGTCCTGGCCGAGATGATCGACGACGGCCCGTCCGAGCCCGGCGCCCTGGAGTTCGGCGGCCATCGGGGGCTCCAGATGGACTACGCCGAGCGGCTGTCGAGGAACGTCCGGCCGGCCTGGTTCCCATCCGGCGGGCACGCCCGCGAGGTCGCCATCTGGATCTTCGAGGATCTCGGCCGCGACGTCCCCCGGCCCGTCGAGGTCGCCGAACCGGGCCACGATGACATGATCCCCCCGCGATCGCGAGGTGCACGTTGAGCGACGGCCCCGACAGCGTCCAGGCCCTGCGTTCCGAGGTGATCGAGCCGCTCAAGCGGCGGTTCGTCGGCCGCGACGAGATCGTCGACCTGATCGCCCTGGCGGCCGTCGCCGGCGAGCACCTCTTCCTCTACGGCCCCCCCGGCACGGCCAAGTCGGCCCTCATCCGGCAGTTCGCCTCCGCCGTCCAGGGACGTTATTTTGAATATCTGCTCACACGTTTCTCCGAACCCAACGAGATCTTCGGGCCCATCGACCTCGTCCGGCTCCGCGAGGGGACCGTCGCCACCGTCACCACCGGCATGCTGCCCGAGGCGGAATTCGTCTTCCTCGACGAGCTGTTTAACGCCAACAGCGCGATCCTCAACAACCTCCTGACCGTCCTCAACGAGCGGGTCTACCGCCGGGGGGCCGAGGCCCACGCGCTGCCGCTCCTGTCGCTGTTCTCGGCCTCGAACCACCTGGCGGACGACGACGCCCTGGCGGCGCTCTTCGACCGGTTCCTGCTCCGATGCCACGTCGACCACCTGCCGAGGGAGTCGATGCCGAGGCTCCTGGCGGCGGGCTGGGCTCTCGAGACATCCGCGCCCACGCGCTCGAACATCACTTCGGGCGACCTGCGGACGCTGTCGGCGCGGATCCCGGCCGTGGACCTCTCGGGCATTCGCGAGGCGTACGCCGACCTGATCTTCAAGGCCCGCGACCTCGGCGTGGCGATCTCCGACCGCCGGGCGGTCAAGATGCTCAAGCTGCTGGCGGCCTCGGCGCTGCTCTCGGGCCGGGAGAAGGCCAATCCGTCCGACCTCTGGGTCCTGCGGTACGTCTGGGACCGGGCGGAGCAGATCGACCCGCTGGCTTCACTCGTGAATGGAGTCTTGCGCGAGCACGCGTCGGAGCCCTCGCCGCACTCGCTGGCCGCCGTGCCCGACCGGGTCGACGGCGAGGCCCTGGCGCGGCAGTTCGACGAGCTGGCCGCCCAGTTCCAGGGGTCGTCCCAGACCCTGTCGCTGACCGCCCTGGCCCGGCTCCGCGAGCAGCTCACGAGGCTGTCCGACCGCGCCTCCTGGATCCCCGACGCCCCCGCCCGGGCCCACCTCCTCGAACGCGCCTCCAGGCTGATGGAGCAGCTCTCGTAGGGTGGGCGACGCCCACCACGACAAACGACCGAACCAGCAAGACGTTTTCATCCATCAGCAATTTCCATCCACATTCGCAACGGTGGGTGACGCCCACGCCACGGGGGAACGATGGCCCGCATCGAGCATTTCGCGGTGTTCGCCGACGACCTGGAGTCGCTCAAACATTTCTACATTGATGCCTTCGGCCTCCGGGTGGTGCTCGACAACAGCAAGGCGGCGACCGCCGGCTACTTCCTGGCCGACGACGCCGGGGTGGCCTTCGAGATCATCCAGCGCCCCGCGGGCGCGGCCGGTTCCGGCGCGAGCCAGCGATACATCTGCCACACGGCCTTCCTGGTCGACGACGTCGATGCCGCCCGCAAGGCGTTGGAGGCCCGGGGGCTGACCTTCGAGGCCGACACGGCCGTCGACACCCCGGCCTTCAAGACCGCCTTCTTCAACGACCCGGAGGGCAACCGCTGCCAGATCGCCTGGCGGGCCAGGCCGCTGGTCGGGGGCTGAGTCATGTCCCACGGCGCCAGGGCCATCGAACTCCGGGGCGTTCGGGTCCACAACCTCAAGGGTGTGGATCTCAATATCCCATTGAAGACGCTCGTCGTCTTCTCGGGCGTGTCGGGCTCGGGCAAGAGTTCCCTGGCGTTCGACACGCTCTATGCCGAGGGGCAGATGCGGTACATCGAGACCTTCTCGGCCGAGAGCCGGCAGTTCCTGGAACGGCTGGACAAGCCCGACGCCGACCGGATCGACAACATCCCGCCGGCCATCGCCGTGTCTCAGCGGTTCGGCCCCCGGTCGAGCCGGAGCACCGTGGGGACCGTCACCGAGATCCACGACCACCTGGCCCTGCTCTACGCCCGCGCCGGCGAGGCCCACTGCGCACGCTGCGGCTCCCCCGTCCGGCCGAGCGATCCATCCACGGTCGTTCAAGCCATCGAGCAACTCCCCGAGGGCACCCGGTACCTGATCGGCTATCCGATCGACGTCCGCCCCGAGACCGACCTGGATGCGCTGGCCAATCTCTTGCGCGAAGATGGCTTGACGCGAGTGCGCGTCGGGTCGCGGGTCGTGCGGATCGAGTCGGGCCCGTCGCCCGTGCCGGGGCCAGGCGAGTCGGGGCCCGACGGCATCCTCGACCGGATGACCCGGGGGGCCGAGGCCCCCGCGCGGCGGATGGATTCGATCGAGACGGCCTTCATGAAGGGCCTCGGCCGCTGCCGGATCCTCGTCGAGGGCGACTCTCCCGCCGAATGGACGTTCCTGCGAGGCCGGCGCTGCACGAATTGCGGGGCCGAGGCCCCCGAGCCTGACCCCCGCCTCTTCCGCTACAACAGCCCCCTCGGGGCCTGCCCGACCTGCGAGGGGACCGGCCGCGTGGTCGACCTCGACCTGTCCTTGATCGTCCCCGACCCCTCGCGGTCGATCAAGGACGGGGCCATCGCCCCCTGGAACACCCCGGGGTATTCCGCCCACCTGCAGGCCCTGCTCGACGTCGCGAAGGACCTGGATCTGCCGACCGAAATCCCCTTCAAGCGGCTCAAGCCGGAGCAGGTGGCCCTGATCCTCGAAGGCCATCCCGGGACGGGATACCCCGGGCTGCGGGCGACCTTCCGGACTCTGGAATCGAAAACCCATCGCGCGAGCATACGCTCGTATCTCAACCGCTGGCGGGGCACGAGCCCGTGCCCGGCTTGCCGGGGGGCCCGGCTGCGGCCCGAGTCCCTCGCGGTGAGATTCGCCGGCCTGTCCATCGACGAGCTTTCGAGGCGGGCCATCTCCCAGGTCGGCCCGTTCCTCGAATCCGCCCTGGAGACCGTGCCGAACCCCGTCGCCGGGCGAGTCATCGAGCAGCTCCGTTCCCGGCTCGCCTACCTCTCTTCCATCGGCCTCGACTACCTCACGCTCGACCGCCCCGCGCGGACGCTCTCGGCCGGCGAGTCGCGCCGGCTGTCGCTGACCACCGCCCTCGGTTCGGGACTGGTGAACACGCTTTACGTCCTGGATGAGCCGTCGATCGGCCTCCATCCGCGCGACGTCGGCCGCCTGGTGGATGTCCTGAAACGACTCCGCGACGCCGGCAATTCCGTCGTGGTCGTCGAGCACGAACGCGCGATCATTCAAGCGGCCGACCGGCTCGTGGACATCGGGCCCGGCGCGGGCGAGTCGGGAGGCCGGCTGCTCTACGAAGGGCCCCCCTCGGGGATCCTGCCGCTCAAGGGTTCGGCGACGGCCGACATCCTCGCGGGCCGCAAGCGGGTGCTCGTCCCCCAGAGGCGGAGGACGCCGAAGGCCTTCCTGCACCTCAAGGGGGCGAGCGGGCATAACCTCAAGTCGATCGATGTCGATTTCCCGATCGGTGTCCTCTGCGTCGTGACCGGGGTCAGCGGCGCGGGCAAGTCGACGCTGGTCGAGGAGACGCTGTATCCCGCCCTGCGCCGCCGACTCAAGAACGAGAACCTTCCCGCCGCGCCGTTCCGGGAACTCATCGGCACCGGCGAACTGGACGACGCGGTGATGGTCGACGCCTCGCCCATCGGCCGATCGGGCCGGTCGAACCCGGTGACCTATTTGAAGGCGTTCGACGAGATCCGCCGGACGTTCGCCGCCACCCACGAGGCCAGGCTGCGGAACTACGGGGCGAGCAAGTTCAGCTTCAACGTCGAGGGGGGCCGCTGCGACGCCTGCGAGGGCAACGGCTCGTTGACCATCGACATGCAATTTCTCGCCGACGTGATCATCAAATGCCCCGAGTGCAAGGGCACGCGATATCGCCCCGAAGTCCTGGAGATCACCTACCGGGGCAAGTCGATCGCCGACGTGCTCGACCTCACGGCCCGCGAGGCGTTCGGGTTCTTCAAGAACCGCCCCAAGGTCCAGGCACGTTTGCGCCCGTTGATCGACGTCGGCCTCGACTACCTGCGGCTCGGCCAGCCGGCCTCGACCCTCTCGGGCGGCGAGGCCCAGAGGCTCAAGCTGGCCGACTTCCTCGCCTCCTCCCCGGCGGCCATCCAGCGGGCGTCCCAAGGCCCCCGGACCCTGTTCCTGCTCGACGAGCCGACGACCGGGCTGCATCCCGCCGACACCCTCCGTCTTCTGGATGCGTTGACCTCGCTGCTCGACCTCGGCCACACGGTGCTGGTCATCGAGCACGCGCCCGAGCTCCTCGCGGCGGCCGACTGGATCATCGACCTCGGGCCCGAGGCGGGCGAGGGCGGCGGTCGGGTCGTGGCGACGGGCACGCCCGAGGACGTGGCGAGGTCGGGCTCGCACACCGGCCGCGTCCTGGCCGAGATCCTGGCGCAGAACGCCGCCCCCATCCCGCACGAAAGCTGAACGACCGCCGATGCTCCGACACATCCGCACCGAACTGAGGCCGATGCTGCGGCTCTCGATCCCCGTCATCATGGCCGAACTCGGCTGGATGGGGATGGGCATCGTCGACACGATCATGGTCGGCCGGCTGGGTGCGGCCGCGACGGGGGCGGTGGGGCTCGGGAACAACCTCCACTTCGGCATCGTCGTCTTCGGCATGGGCCTGCTGCTCGGCCTCGACACGATCGTCTCGCAGGCCCACGGCGCCGGCAAGCACGACGAGGCCGCCCGGTCGCTCACCCAGGGGCTCTACCTCGGCCTGATCGTCGCCCCGCTGCTCATGCTGACGATCGAGTTCGGCATCCAGCCTCGCTTATCATCCTGGGGCTTCGATCCCTCCGTCTTGCGCGAGACGGTGCCCTACCTCCGCGTGCTGACCTGGAGCACCTGGCCGTTGCTCGTCTACGCGGCGTTCCGGCGGTTCTTGCAGGGGATCGGCCTGGTGCGGCCGGTGACCTTCGCGCTGGTGTCTGCGAATTTGATCAATCTCTTCGGCAACTGGGCGTTGATCGAAGGCCACCTCGGCCTGCCCCGGCTGGGCGTGACCGGCTCGGGCTACGCCACGCTCATGTCACGCATCTACATGGCGGGCGTCCTGGCCTTCGTCGCGATCCGATATGAACGCCAACGCGTCGTTGGATCCCGGTTCTCGTTCGCCTTCGACCGGGGCACCTTCGCCCGCCTGTTCAGGCTGGGATTGCCGGCCTCGGTGCAGGCGACCCTGGAGGTCGGCGTCTTCGCGGTCTGCACGGCCCTGGCCGGCCAGTTCGCGGCGACCTCGCTGGCGGCGCACCAGATCGTGCTGAGCGTGTCGAGCCTGACGTACATGGTGCCGCTCGGCATCTCATCGGCCGCCGCCGTGCGGGTGGGTCAGGCCGTCGGCAAGCACTCGCGCGGCCTGGCGACGGCCGCCGGTTGGACGTCGCTGGTCGTGGGGGCCTGCTTCATGTCGGCCTCGGGCCTGGTCTTCCTGACTATCCCCGAACCCCTCGCGCGGATCTTCACCCGGGACCCGCTGGTGATCCAGACGGCCCGGACGTTGCTCGCCATCGCGGCCGCGTTCCAGCTCTTCGACGGGATCCAGATCGTCGCCACGGGTGCCCTGCGAGGCCTGGGCGAGACCCGCCTGCCGATGCTCTGCAACCTGCTGGCCTACTGGATCATCGGCCTGCCCCTCGGCGCCTGGCTGGCCTTCCCGCGTGGCTGGGGCGTCACCGGCCTCTGGACGGGCCTCTCGGCCGGATTGATCGTCGCGGGGGTGATCCTGCTGATGATCTGGGCGAGAGCAACCAGATGGAACCACAGCGACACAGAGAACGCGGAGAAATCAACTCATTAAATAGATTTGAATTTCTCTGTGGTCTTTGTGTCTCTGTGGTTCCATTCTCTTCAATTCATGCGGAAGTGCGCCGCAGCAGGCCGCCGCGGTTCGCGAGGCAATCGGCCACGACGGAGGCGTCGTCGAAGGGGAGGACGCGGTCGGCGAGGATCTGGTAGGAGTGGCGGCCCTTGCCGGCGATCAGCACGGCGTCGCCGGGCTGGGCGAGTTCCAGGGCGGTGGCGATCGCCCGGCCGCGGTCGGGCTCGACCTTCACCTGGCCCGGTCGGCGGAAGCCGGCGAGGAGGTCCTCGAAGATCTGGGCCAGGGGCTCGCAGCGCGGGTTGTCGGCGGTGAGGATCACCTGGTCGGAGCCCGACTCGGCCACCTGGGCCATCAGGATCCGCTCGCCACGGCCGCGCGAGCCTTCCGAGCCGAACACGGTGATGAGCCGGCCGGGCCGGGTGTCGCGGAGGGCGTGGATCGCCTGGCGGAGCTCGGTCGGCGTCCGAGCCATGTCGATCCGGACATCCACATCCGACTCCCCGCCGACGCGTTCCAGCCGGCCGGGGGCGTTCTCGACCGATTCGAGGCCGGCGACCACCTCGTCGCGGTCGATCCCGAGCGCCCAGGCCACGGCCGACGCGGCGAGCGCGGCCCGGATCTCCTCGAGGCCCGAGAGCTTGAGCCGGACCACGACCTCGCGGTCGAACCCGAGGAGGCGGATCTGGGCGGTGTGGTTGTCGATCTCGAGGATCCTGGCCGAGAGGCTGGCCGACCCGTCGAGCCCGAACGTCACGCGCCGCGTGCGAAGGTTCACGCCGCCCAGCGGGTCGGCCAGAGGGTCGTCGGCGTCGAGGACGGTCGTGCCCCCGGGCACCACCCGGCGGAAGAGTCGAGCCCCGGCTCGCCGGAGCGACAGGATCGCCTCGCGGTCGAATGCGGGGTCGTCGTTGCCGCTGATGTGGGTCACGACGGCGGCTTGGAGGGCGAGCCCTTCGGCCACGCGGCGGTCGAGGGCGCCCGCGCCCAGTTCGACGATCCCGCGGTGGCACCCCTGGTCGGCCATGGCGGCGAGCATCAGGGCGATGCCTTCGGGCTCGGGCGACTCCGGCCCGAGCGGGTGGACGGAGGCCCCGTCCGACCACGAGGTCGTGCCGATCCGCCCGACGCGGTTGCCGCCGGCCTCGAAGATCGAGCGGAGGAACAGCCCCGTGAGCGACTTCCCGCACCGGCCGGTGATCCCCACCAGCGGGATCCGGTCCGACGGGTTCCCCGCCAGGGCGTGCGCGATCCGGGCCAGGGCCGAGCGGCTGTCGGGCACGACGATCTGATTCGGCCCGGCGTCCTCGTGGGCCCGTTCGAGCACGACCCCGGCGGCTCCTCGGGCGAGGGCCAGGGGGATGTCCTGGTGTCCGTCGCCGACGGCGACGAAGAGCTGTCCCGGCTCGACCCGGTCGGCGTCCGCGGTGCAGCCGGTGATGGCCCACTCGCGTGCCGGGGCCGGGAAGCTGGCGTCGGCCAGGAGGCGCCTCAGCCGGATTGAGGGCATCGCCTCGCGGGGGGAACGGTCGATGAACCAGCGCGCCATGGCCTCGCCTCCGTGCCGGCCTTGAATCGATCCGGGCTCGTCGCCCGCCGCCCCTGACCCGACTCCTCCGGGCCCGGGGCGTTTCCGACGGGTCGCATTTTGGGTCCCGGACGCGAAAAAGACAATCCCAGACCCCAAGTCACGCCGATACCAGGAGTTTGGCCTCAACCGGCCCTCCCCCGGACCAGCATGACGATGAGGGTCCCGACGAACGCCAGGATCGCCAGGACAGGCCCGGTCACGAGGAAACCGGTCATCACGGCCTCCTGCGTCCTGTCGTGGCGGTTGGAGGACATGGCCTGGACCAGCCCGATGCCGAGGCCGGTCCCCGCGATGTATCCGACGATGCCGCCCAGAAATGCGAATCCGAACGTCCTCATCGACGCGTCCTTTCTGAACCGATCCGCTACGCAGTCCGGGGATTGTGAAGATGGCGAGTTCGGGCGGCAGGGCCTCGTTTTGGGGCTTTCCGGCCGTTATCATCGAAATTCCTCCTGCCCCGAATCTCCCCCTCGGACCTCTCCCTTACCCCGAATCGACGCCATGATGAACCCGGATCGCGTCTCGATTCAGCAGCTCCAGGCCCTGGATTACTGGCGCGGCCCGATCGAGGTCCAGGCGTTGCCGGGGGGGATCACGAACCGGAATTACCGGATCGCCGACGGCCCGAACCTCTACGTGGCCCGGCTCTGCCTCGAACGCCCCTGGCTCGGTATCGACCGCCGCAACGAGGTCGTCTGCCAGCGGGCGGCCGCCTCACTCCGGGTCGCCCCCGAGGTCGTCCACCACGAGCAAGGCGTCCTCATCAGCCGGCACCTCGACGCCCACACCTTCAAGGCCGAGGAGGTCCGCCAGCCGGAGGTCCTCCAGCGCGTCGGGACGCTGCTCCGACACCTGCACGACTCCTGGGACGTCCTCACCGGCGAGATCCTCTACTTTTCCGCATTCCAGACCGTCCGCACCTACGCCAAGACGGCCCGCGAGCTGAACGCGAAGCTGCCCGACGACCTCGACGAGCTTCTCGACGACAGCCGCTCGCTCGCCCGCCGGATGACCCCCTACCAGCCGACCCTCTGCCACAACGACCTCCTGGCCGCCAACATCCTGGAGGAGGACGGCCGACTCTGGCTGATCGACTGGGAATACGGCGGCATCGGCCACCCGCTGTTCGACCTCGCCGGGCTCTCGGGCAACTGCGGGCTCGACCCCGATGACGAGATGATCCTCCTGGGGGCCTACCTCGGCCGCGAGCCGACGGCCTCGACCCTGCGGGAGCTGCGGCTGCTCAAGACGACCTCCCTGCTCCGCGAGGCCCTCTGGGCGTACATCCAGACCGTCGCCTCGGACATCGACTTCGATTATCATCAATATGCGGCCGACAATCTGGCCGCCTATCGCGAGGCCCGCGCCCAGCTCGAAGAGGTGTTCGGCCCCAGGGTCCTCACCAACGGCGGGGCCTGACCGGATCCCGGTCCCTTCTCTCCCAACCAGCTCGAACCAGCAACCCCGCAAAGGCATCTCCGTTCATGAGCACGACCCCGTCGACCACCGCCGCCTCCGGCTCGAAATTCGACAACAACGGCCAGTACAGCCGGAATAGCATCCTCCGCTACGAGAAGATCTTCGGCGCGGGCTACATCTCCACCGGCGGCCCTTCGACCACGGAATACCTCGTCAAGCTGCTCGGCCCCACCCTCAAGCCGGGCGTCCGGGTGCTGGACGTCGGCAGCGGCATCGGCGGCGCGGCGTTCGACCTCGCCCGTCAGTTCGGCGCGATCGTCACCGGCATCGACCTCGCCGAGGAGATGCTCAACCTCGCCATCGAGCTGACCCCCGCCTCGGGCGTGGCCGACAAGGTCAACTTCATCCTCGGCGACATCCTCAAGACCGAGTTCCCCGAGAAGTTCGACATCATCTGGAGCCGGGACGCTCTCATGCACATCCCGGACAAGCCCGTCCTCTTCAAGCGGCTCTATGACCTCATGGCCCCCGGCGGCACCCTGGTCATCACCGACTACGCCCGCCGCAGCGGCCCCGGCTCCCCCGAGTTCGAGGCTTACGTCAAGAAGACCGGCTACTCCATCACCGACCCCGACAGCTACGGCAAGCTCCTCGAAGGCGCCGGGTTCGTCGACGTGGTCGTCGAGGACGCCACCAACAAGTTCATCGACATCATGCAGCGCGAGGCCGACCGGCTCGACACCCACCGCGAGGAGTTCGTCAAGGACTTCTCCGAGCAGGATCTCAAGTACCTGCTCGAACGCTGGCAGGCCAAGGACGGCTACTGCAAGGCCGGCGACATGAAGTGGGGCATCTACGTCGCCCACAAGCCCGCCTGATCCACCGCCACTCTGGAGTGCGGAAGCAATGCTTCCGCTTTCCGCCGGCATGAGCAGCCGGCGCGGTTCGCGAACTCCTCACATTCGCCGATCGTCGCGAAAAAGCGGCTGCCCCGCTCCCGCACTCCGAACGTCCTTCGATCGCATCATCCGCCCCCATACCGGATGTGCTGCTATGAACACACTCCTGATCCTCTCCCTCCTGGTCACCCAGCAAAGCCTCCCTCCCCGCCCCGCCGGCGCCCCGACCGGCAGCACCTTCGCCAAATCCATCGCCGACGCCCCGCTCGAACCCCGCGAGAGGAAGGCCGTCGCCGCCATCCTCGCTGGCAATGTCCCCGACGGCTGGCGGAGCTTCGTGCCCGTGACCGCCCGGCACGACGATCATACTCTCATCTACAAGGTTTCGCCCGACTATCTCTCGATCGGAACCGACGCCGATCCGTTCCGCATCCCGCTGACGCCGTACTCGGCCCAGAAGGTCGCAGAGTCGCTCGATTGCCTCCTGCCCACGCCGAAGATGGTCGATGACATCTATGCGCAGGCGACCGTCAAACTGACGCCGGCCCCGATACCGCCGTCGCCCAGGATGACCAGCGTCTACGTCTTCCTCGACCACAACCAGTCCATCGGACCGCAGACGGCCGGCAAGTTGGTCGCCGGGCACAAGAAGGACGTCGTCCTCACCAGCAAGCTGGCCGAACGCCCCGACAAGGTCGCCATCTACGGATGGCACAGGCCCGACGGCAAGCCGATCCAGCCGCTCTACACCGGCCACACCGCCGCCTGGGTCGACTACAGCCACGGCATCCGTCTCATCTCGAAGGCGATGATCCTCGACGGCCAGCCCACCAACGCCGACGCCATCCTGGCCGACCCGAAGCTCGCCCCGCTGCTGAGCAACGAGGGCGTCCTCACACGGACGAAGTACGCCCTCGACCGCTTCCCCAGCCTGGCCCCGGCTCCCATCAAACCCGACAAGGGTGAGACCCTCGACACATTCACATTCGATCCGGGCGTCCGCGTCGTCATCAATCGGCCCGACCCATTTCCGAAGGACAGGCCGGCGCTCCTCGTCCTCTACGCCCTGCCCAACGGCAACACGATCGAGTGGACGACCGGCAAAACCCTACGGCCCGGCGACGACTGGCACTACGACATCCAGCACATCGCCGCCCAGACGAGATTCCTCCGCCAGCGCTCTCCCGACCGATCCATCGTCGTCGCCTACCTCGAAAACGAACTCAAGGCCTGGCCCGCATGGCGCAGGACGCATGGAGATAGCCGGATCCCCCTGCTGATCGACGAGGTGCGCAAGCACATCCCACCCTCCGGCCCGATGCGGCTCGTCCTCACCGGCCACAGCGGGGGCGGGAGCATGACATTCGGTTATCTGAACACGCTCCAGGACGTCCCCGCCGAAGTCGAACGCATCGCATTCCTCGACTCCAACTACGCCTACGAAACCGAGAAGCACCGCGACAAGCTCGCCCGCTGGCTCAAGGGACAGAGGGACGCCCGACTCGTCGTACTGGCCTACAACGACGCCGTCGCCCTGCTGAACGGCAAATCATTCGTGAGCGCCTCCGGCGGCACCTGGGGCCGGAGCCGGGCGATGCTCGACGACTTCGGGCCGCTGTTCCCGTTCGAGGAGTCGCGTAAGGGGAATCTCCGCACGCTCAAGGCCCTCGACGGCCGCGTGCTGTTCCAGTTCCTGGAGAACCCCGACCGCACCATCTGGCACACCGTCCAAATCGAGAAGAATGGCCTCATTGAGGCCATGCTCGCCGGCACAGACCAGCACGCCCGTGGCTACGAATACCTCGGCCCGAGGGCATATTCCAGGTTCATCCGTCCCGACTGACCTCCTCCTCCCGGGAGCGATCGTATCATGATCATCCAGGCAATTCTCCTGGCCAGCCTGGGCGCGGCCGGCCCTGGCCCGACGGTCGACGTCGACAGCGTGGGAAAGCTCCGCGCAGCCCTTCGAGATCCGAAGCCGGGCACCACCATCCGCATCGCCCCCGGGCGCTATCGCGGAGACATTGACGCCCAGGGCCTCTACGGCACGACCGATCAACCGATCACCATTTGCGGGCGCGATCCCCAAAATCCCCCGGTGTTCGAGCAGGGCTCATGCGCGTTCCATCTGGCGGAGGTCGCGCATCTCATCTTGCAGGACATCAAGGTCGAGCGGATGTCGGCCAACGGGATCAACATCGACGACGGCGGCGTGAAGACCGAGCCGTCGCACCACATCGTCGCCCGGAACCTGAGGATCCGCGACGTCGGCCCTCAGGGGAATCGCGACGGCCTCAAGCTCTCGGGCGTCGCCGACTTCCGGGTCGAATCCTGCACCTTCGAACGCTGGGGAAGCGGCGGATCGGGGATCGACATGGTGGGCTGCAAGCGGGGCGTGATCACCGGGTCCACGTTCCGGCACGGCGACGCCGTCGGCGACAACGGGGTCCAGGCCAAGGGGGGCAGCGAGGCCATTCGCATCGAGAAGTGCCGCTTCGAGCACTCCGGGTCGCGTGCCATCAACCTCGGCGGCAGCACCGGAATGGATTACTTCCGGCCTGAGCCCCAGGGCTTTGAAGGCCGCGACCTGACCGTCGAGGACTGCGTGATCATCGGCTCCCACGCCGCCATCGCCTTCGTGAACATCGACGGGGCGAAGGTTCAGCATAACACCATCTATCAACCCCTGCGATACGCCTTCCGGATCCTCCAGGAGACGAACGCGCCGGGCTTCGTTCCCTGCCGAAAGGGGCAAGTCAGGGACAACCTCATCGTATTTCGGGGCGATCAGATGTCCATACCCATCAACATCGGCCCGAACACAGCCCCCGAGACATTCGCCCTCGCGCGCAACGCCTGGTACTGCTCCGACCGTCCCGCCCGCAGCAAGCCCCGCCTGGAGATCCCTGAGACCGACGGCGTGTACGGGGTCGCGCCGCAATTCAAGGACGCCGATCGACTCGACCTGACCCTGCCCGCCGGAGGCCGCCCCAGGGCCGGGGTACGCCGCGTCCCTTGATCCTGTCCCCGGCCCCGGCCGTCGGCTAAACTGCCTGTCGCCCTCCCAACGCCCGCGACGTCCCGCCGGGAGCCCACAGCGATGCCGCCTGCCCGAATCTTGCTCCTGCTTCTCGCGCCGATCGTCGGTTCCATCGCCCCGGCATCGGCATCCGACGAGACCCGGATCTTCACCCCCCCCGGCTTCTCGCACGCCGGCAGGCCCGCCGTGGCCCTCCGCCGCGACGCGGCGCATCTGGAAATCGTCGTGATCGACGCTTCTACGAAGCGGCCTACCTCCACGCGCCTGAACGTCGTCGGCCCCGACGGCAACTTTTACCAACCCGCCGAGAACCGCCTCTCCCGCTTCAGCCTGACCGGCGAGTGGCCGGGCCACGGCAAGGCGAACCGGCAGGGCAAGGGCCCGTTCCGCTACCTCGGCCGCTTCTTCTACTCGACCGGCACAGTCTCCATTGACGTGCCCCCCGGCCCGATACGCATCGAGGCATGGAAAGGCTTTGAATTCGCCCCGGGTGTTCGCGAACTGTCGCTCAAACCTCGCGAGCGGCGACGCGTCGAATTGACGCTCTCCCGGACCGCTGATGTCAAATCCCTCGGATATGATTCCGGCGACACGCATCTACACTTCCTCCGCAGGAACGCCGAGGAAGAGGCGATCATCTTCGACCTGCTCGCCGCCGAGGATATCCGCTACGGCACCCCGCTGGGTTATAACGAACCCGCCGGCCCATACAACGGTGTCCGCGAGATCCTCGATTACCCTCAGTTGCTCGGGCTCGGAGCGAAGTCGGAGAAGGAACGCGACGGTATCCGTATCCTCTCCGGGCAGGAGTATCGCAGCGGCACCTATGGTCACCTGAACCTGTACCTCCGCGATGATCTCGTCCGCGAGGGCGAGAAGCTGAATGCCAATGACTGGCCGCTCTACGGGATGGTCGGACGAGAGACGAAGGAACGCGGCGGCTTCGCGATCCACGCCCATGGCGGCTATGCGCAGTCGATCTACGCCGACTTCGTGCAGGGCGACGTCGACGCCGTGGAACTCCTCCAGTTCGCGGTCTATCGCGGCATCGAACTCCAGGACTGGTACCACATCCTCAACACCGGCTACCGCTTCCCCATCGTCGGGGCGAGCGACTATCCCGCGTGCCGCAAGCTCGGCGACTGCCTGACCTACGTCCTTCGCCACGGAGCCCCTCAGGCCTCGCCGCCCGACATGAAGGGCTGGATGACGGGCATGGCGAAGGGTCGGAGCTTCGTCACCACAGGGCCGATGCTCCTTCTGGATGTGGAAGGGAGCGAGCCAGGATCGATCATCTCGCTCAAGGACGGTGAATCGAAGAAGTCCGCACGCGTTCGCGTGATGTCGCCGACCGCGCCCGTCGATCGGGTCCAGGTGATCGCGAACGGGAAGGTCGTGTCGGAGGTCGGAGTTCCCGCCGGCCAGGGCGTCTCCTCCTGGTTCGAGACCAGTCTACCGGTGGATGTGAGCCGATCCACATGGATCGCCACGCGGGCCTTCAACGTCCGGCCCGCCGACGCCCCTGACGCGGAGGCCCACACGAACCCCATCTACCTGGACCACGATGGCAAGGCAGCCTACAGCCAGGCCAGCCTCGATGCGATCGTCGCCAGGCTCGATGGCCAGATGGCGAAGCACCGGGCCAGGAATTTCAAGGAGAAGGCGAAGGTCCTCGATTACTTCCAGACCTCGCGCGACATCCTGATGAAGATCCGGGCCGCCGGGGGGCTGCCGACGGCGGGAGTACCCGCCGAGTGGAAGGCCGACCTGGTTCGCTCGAAGTTGGACCCGAGTGCCCGCACCCACGACGACGCCGAACTGGCGGAATTCCTCAAGCCGGTGCCGCCCAAGACGATCGCCGATGCGATCAAGACATTCGAGACCACCGGCGGGTTCCATCTCGACCTGCTCGCCTCCGAACCCCTGCTCCGCAGCCCGGTCGCCGGTGCTTATGACGAGGACGGACGGCTCTACATCGCGGAGATGACCGATTATCCGTACAAGCCGCGCGATGGACAGACGCCGCTGGGCTCGATCCGGCTGCTCATCGACAAGGACGGTGACGGCAAGTTTGACGAGTCGCACGTCTTCGCAACGGGCCTGCTCTGGGCCGCCGGGATCGCCCCCTGGAAAGGCGGCGTGTTCGTCACGTCACCGCCCGACATCTGGTACATGAAGGATACCGATGGCGACCACAAGGCCGATGTCCGCGTGAAACTCTTCACCGGCTTCGGCACGGGCAACGAGCAAGGCATGCTCAACAACTTGACGTTCGGCCTCGATCACAAGGTCTACGGATCGACGTCCGTAAACGGCGGACTCGTCACGCGCGTGGTCAAGAAGGACGGCCCCGGGATCGATGTGAAGGGCAGGGATTTCCGGTTCGACCCGAACACATTTTCATTCGAGCCGATCACCGGCACCGTGCAGTTCGGGAACAGCTTCGACGACGATGGCAACCGTTTCCTCTGCAGCGAGTCGCGGCCGATTCTGCACGCGGTCCTGCCGCTCGATGCGCTGGCACGCAACCCGTATTTGCCGGTCGCGACGGGCCTGGAGAGTGTCTCGACCAACCCGGTGCCCATCTTCCGGATCAGCCCGCTGGAGCGATGGCGGCAGATCCGATCCAGCCGACGGATCGCCCACGGCGAGCGGTCGGCCGACGCCGCCGGGGCGAGCCATCACGTGATCGACGCGGCGGCCGGGGTCACGATCTATCGCGGAAGCGCCTATCCGGCCGAATACTACGGGAATGCGTTCGTCCCCGATGCGCAAAACAATCTGATTCACCGCATGCGACTGATCCCCCAGGGCCCGACCTTCAAGGGCGAGCGGGCCGACGCGGGGGCCGAGTTCGTCCGATCGTCCGACACCTGGTTCCGGCCGGTCAACCTGATCAACGCCCCCGACGGCACGCTCCACGCCCTCGACATGAGCCGGGAGACGATTGAAGCCATCCACATCCCCAACGACGTGGTGAAGCATCTCGACCTTCGCCGCGGACGCGACCAGGGACGCCTCTACCGCATCGCCCCCACCGGTTTCCAAGGACGGCCTCAACGGAGACTCAGCGAGTGTTCGACCGTCGAACTGGTCGTCCTCCTCAAGGAGCGCGACTCCTGGGCGCGGGACACAGCTCACCGCTTGATCTTCGAACGGCAGGACAAGACCGCCATACCTCATCTCCGCGAACTGCTCCTCGATGTCCGAGCGGATACGACGGCACGGATTCATGCCCTCTGGTCGCTTGAGGGGTTAGGTTCCCTGACGGCCGATCCCTTGCTCGCCTCACTCTCGATCACGACCCCGAGGCTTGCCGCGCAGGCCGCGAAGCTCGCCGAAGGGCGACTCGGGAGCGACCCCAGGTTTCTCGATGCGTTGATGAAACTGGCCGCTTCGAATGATGTCAGGCTGAGGTTCCAGGTCGCGCTCTCGCTCGGTGCGTCGACCGATGCCCGGGCCGCGTCGGCCCTCGCCGCGATTGCCCGCCGGGATCTCGGGGATAACTGGACCCGGCTCGCGGTGCTGAGTTCGTCGGCCCCGTTCGCGGGCCGGATGTTCGAGGAACTCGCCCGGGACACGGCTTTCCTGGGGAGCAGCCAGGGGCAGATCTGGCTGGAGGCCCTGCTCGCGATCGTTGGGGCGAGGAATGACGCGTCGGATCGGCATCGCAGCATCACTGTGATCCACGATGTGACGGCCGGGCACGCCCGAAGATGGTCGCGTGCCCTGGCCAGGGGCTTGCGTTCGACAGGGCAGCGATTCGCCCTCGTGGGGCCGGATGCCGATGTGATCGAATCCTGGTGGAAATCGGCCGAACAGGTCGCCCGCGACGGTTCGCAGCCGGAAGCCGCCCGGATCGAGGCCATCGGTTTCCTTTCCAGCTTCCCGCTCGGCCACGTCCAGCCGACCTTTGCCCTGTTACTCCGGCCGGGCACCGCAGGGCCAATCCAGGCGGCGGCCATCCGCACGCTGGGGACTTACAACGACCCCGAGATCGTGCCCTCGACGATTGGCGGGCTGCAACACCTTGCCCCGCAAGCCCGGGTCGAGGCGTTCAACGTGCTGCTCTCGCGGGAGCCGTGGACGCTCGCCATGCTCCGCAACATCCGATCGGGAAATGCAGATCCCTTGCAGATCGACCCGGTCCGCCGCTCCGCCCTGCTCTCGCACAGGAACCGGGAGATCGCCGAGCTGGCGAAGGCCGTCCTGCCGACCCCAGTCAACGCTAGACTGGTGGATTCCTTCGCCCCGTCACTCAGGCTCAAGGGCGATCGGGCGAGGGGCTCCGTGGTATTCGACAAGCTCTGCGTGACATGCCACAAGGTCGGCGAGAAGGGCAAGAATGTCGGCCCCGACCTCTCGGCGACGCAATTCACCGACGCCGAGAATCTGCTCATGCACATCCTCGACCCGAATCGCTACGTCGCGCCGAACTATGCCCAGTATCTCATCAGTGACGTCTCGGGCCGTGTTTATCAGGGTCTGATCGCCTCCGAGACGGCCAGCAGCCTGACTCTCGTCGGATCGAACGGCGAGCCGCAGACGATCCTGAGGAGTCAGATCGAGCAGATGCGGGACACCGGCAAATCGCTGATGCCCGAGGATCTGGGCTCGAAGCTGTCGCAGCAGGAGGCGGCCGACCTGGTCGCGTTCCTGCTGCAGTCGCGGGCCGCGGCGAAGCTCGACGTGGGGACGCTGCCGGGCCTGTATGAACCCGACGAGAAATGATCAATCGACGGGCGGCAGGACGTCGGGCTCGATGCGGTAGCCGTCGGCGAGTCGATTGGTCAGGTTGAACAGCGACACGACCGCCAGCACCTCGCCGAGCATCTCCTCGTCCATGCCGTGCGTCTTCGCGGCGGCGGTGTGCGAGTTGGTGCAATACGCGCAGCCGTTGGTGGTCGAGACGGCCACGGCGATGATCTCCCGCATCAACGGCGAGAGCTTCGACGCCCGGCCGACGGCCTCGGGATGCATGATCGCCTTGAGATGATTCCAGATCAATTCCAGTTGATCGGGATTCGTAGCCAGGACGCGCCAGAAGTTGGAAATCCTGTCGACGGATCGGGTCTTTTTGATGTCGGCGTAGATCTCGGCGACCTTGCCGGTCGCCTCCGACTCCTCGACCGGCCTCACCGTCGCGATGCGTTCCGCCATGTGCTGTCCTCCCCGCTCGATCAGTTGGAAGTGTCCTGCCAGATCCGCCCGAGCAGGGCGAAAGCCCTGGGATCGTGCGACTTCAGCTCGGCACGATTGAAGGGGTAGAAATCATTGACGCCGAAGTACGCTTCCGTCGCCTCGGCGAAATATTCCATCGGGTTGTTCAGCGCGTAGGCCCGTTCGGTCCGGCCGTTGTAGCGTTTGACCGACTCGTAAGTGCCCGCGGTTTTCGCGGCGTCGTAACACCCGGCGACGTCCTTCGCATTATAGCCCCCCATGAGGAACTGGTGATGGTATCCATGCGCCAGTTCGTGCAGGACCATCCAGGGCTGTTCTCTGGTCCACGAGAGGAAATTCCTGGCATTGGCCAGTTCGACGCAGCGGGCCTTGTCCGGGTTCATGCCGTGGTCGCGAAGCCAGTTGGGGTCGGGGTGGTACGCCATGCAGGGGTGGTGCGGGTCGTTCTCCTCGACCCAGATCATGATCTTCTTGAGAGACATCACGGGGCCCGCCGGCAGCCGCTCGACGATCTGCTTCAGTTGCTCGCGCAGGCGTTTGAGCGTGCGTGCGGCGAGTTCGGGCTGATCGCGGAGGAACTCCTTGCGGACCATGATGGGCCAGCCCTCGATGGTCTGCCGCTCGTAGCTGGACGTCGGGGCGAACGCGGAGTTCGCCGATTTTGACTCCTTGCGGGCACGATCGAGTTCATCGAGCCTGAGCCGGACGCTCACGATGTAGGGGGCCTCGCCCGGCTCCCAGTGGCCGTAGGTCGTGGTGACGATCGTGCCATCGGGCAGCACCTCGACGCCCGGATAGGCGCAGTCGGCCCCCTTGGTGTTGTCCATCAGTCGGACACGATACTGCCCTTCTCGACCGTTGATGATGTCCTCATAAGTCCCGACCCAGGCGACCCAGTCCCCCTTGGTCGGGCTCTGCCGCGTCGTGTCGCGGAAGGAAATGAACAGGCGACCGTCTTTCGCATACTTGCCGACGTGCCGATCGCCTGTCAGCGAGCCGGGGAGTTCCTTCGGCTCGGTCCAGGTCCGGCCCTCGTCGTCGGAGAGGATCAGGAAGGAGTTCATCTTGCGGCTGTTCTCGCGCAGGAGGACGGCGATCTGTTTGCCGTCCGGCGAGCGGATCAGGCCGGGCTCGCAGAGGTGGGCCGAGGGGTGCCGGGCAATCGCGACGGGCTGCGACCAGGTGAGACCGGAGTCCCTGGAGATGGTCTTGTAGACCACGAAGGGGCCGGTCTTGCCGGAGTTCCGGAGGAATCGGCCGTCGTCGTGGAACAGGGCCATGAGGTCGCCGTTCTTCAAGGTCTCCAGGCTGCCCATCGCGACGATCCCACCGAAATCGCCGATCGGCTCCAGCGGCGTCCACGACTTGCCGTCGTCGTCGGACCGGGCGATCCGGATCGGATACAGGCCCGAGAACATGAGCAGGCGTTTCGACCCGTCGGGCCTGGTGATCCGGTGGATCGTCGGCGTCTCCTTCGAGGTCGCCCAGTTCTCCGGGGTCGGCAGGCGGCCGGTCCATGTCCTGCCGCCGTCGGTGCTCCGCTTGTAGACGATCGGCCCCTTGCCGTGGCCCTTCGGGTAGACGATCAGCATCGCCTTGCCGTCTTCGAGCAGCACGGTCGTTGGGTGGCCGAGGTATTGCCCTTTCTCGCGATCGACGACGACCTGACGCGATTTCTGCCCGGAGATGTCGACGATCGGGATCGAGTACCCGGGCTGAGCCGCCATCGACGTCCTGCCGAACAGGCCAGGTAGGAGCAAGAGCGAGCCGAGCACGAGGCGGCGGTCACGGGGCATGGGGAAACTCCTGGGCAGGCCGACCACTGCATACCAGTTCAACATGAACATACGAACTCAATCATCAATGAGCATGCTGGGGCGCAACCCCTTCAGGCGTCGGATTCCCGCCGGCGAGTGGCGTGCCCCCCTGAGCAGGACCCGTGCGAGGCGGGGGTAGCTGGCGAGTTGGGCCAGCCCGGCGTCGGTGACCGCGGTGCCTTCCAGGGAGATGCTGGAGAGCGTCGGCCAGCCCGCGCAGCGGGAAAGGGTCACATCGTCGACGGCCGTGCCGTTGAGGCTGATCGATGTGATCCGGTGCAAATCCTTGAGATGGAGCATGCCGGCCGTCGTGATCGAGGTCCCGTCCAGCCCGAGTGCCGCGAGCGATGGGATCCTGAGCAGCCCCGGCAGCCCCGCGTCGGTCACGCCGGTCCGCGAGAGGTCGAGCGACTCCAGGGCACTCATGGTCGGGAACGCGAGGAGACCCACGTCATCCACACGCGTCCGGGCCAGCGAGAGGGTCGTCAGGGTCGACCAGCCATCGAGTCCCGCCAGGGAATCACGACCGATCGGGCATCCGGCCAGGATGAGGTGGTTCAGCTCCGGCATGGTCCTCAGGTGGCCCAGGCTCTCCCCCGAGATTCGGCAGTCGGTCAGGTCGAGGATGTCCAGGGTGTCGGAGTGGAGCGAACGCAGGCCCGCGTCATCCACCTTCGACCGTGCGAGGCTGATGCGGACGTTCCACTGGTCGCCGCCGCCCATACCGCCGAGCGAGGCCAGTCCGGGCCCGCGGACGTCGGTCCCGTCGAGTTCGAGCTCGCAGAGGCCGGGGATGCCCGCGAGTTGCTTGAGGCCGCCGTCGGTGACCTTCGTGCCGGAGAGTTTCAGGACCTTCGGGCCGTTCATTCCGCGGAAGAGCGGCCCGAGTCGTTCGAGATCCCCGTCCGTGATGGGGCGGCCCGACAGGTCGACTGTCCCGAGCATGGTGTCCGACTCGGAGAGTCGCTCGGCCTTGCCGCCGAGGCGCTCCACCTCCTCGCGTACCCGCTCGAAGCGGTTCGACTGGGCCTGGAAGTAGACGAGCGGCAGGACGAACGCGAGGATCATGCCCGACAGGAGGCAGCCGGGTAGCCAGCGAGGCGGGCGCGCATCCTCGTCGTTCCCCGCCTTCCGGGCCTGCCCGGCGTTCTTCGGAGGCCTGCGGGACTTCGAGATGGGGTGTCGCCGTGCCATGGAGATCCAGCCGTTCGGAAGCGGGTCGGGCTCGACGACGCGGGCCCCGCGCCCTCGCATCAGATGCGAAGGCGCGGGGCCCGTCAAGGGTCGGGTGGGTTCCTTCAATCCGGACGGATCAATGCCGGAACAGGAATTCCTTCGAGTTGATGAGCACCCATCCGAGGTCTTCGACGGCCTGGCGGCGGTCGGCGGCGGCGCCCAGGTGCTTATTCGCGGCGGCGACCTCGGTGGAGTTCGGGTCGCGGGCGAGGGCGACCATGTACAGCTCGCGGGTGATCTCCTCGGGCGACTTCTTGCCCTTGGCGAGCGTGGCCATGCGGCCGCTGTCGTCGCGGAGCTTGCCGTTAACGGTCGAGCCGCCGATGAGCTGCAACGCCTGGGAGAGGTTCGAGTCGCTCTCGCGTTCGCACTCGCAGGCCAGCTCGCGCGCCGGGCGGCCGAAGGTCTTGAGGAAGGGGTTCTCCATCTTGCCATCGGGGATCTGTGTGGCGCGGAAGCCCTTGGGCAGGCCGTCGAAGGGGGTCGTGGTGCCCGTCACGGTCGAGATCGCGTCGAGCAGCACCTCGGCGGGGAGGAGTTTCGTATACGCATGCGAGAAGTAGAGGCTGTCCTCGGCATTCAGCTCATTGGTGCGGGCCGAGAGCTGATAGGTCCGGCTCGCGAGGATGTCCCGGACGAGCTTGCGGAGGTTGAAGTTGGACTTCACGAAGTCGGCGGTGAGGCCATCGAGGAGCTCGTCGTTGGAGGCGGGGTTCGAGTCGCGGAAGTCGTCCACGGGCTCGACGATGCCGCGCCCGACGAGATGGAACCAGACGCGGTTGACGAGGCTCTTGGCGAAGAACGGGTTCTCGCCGCTGGTGAGCCAGGAGGCGAGCTGGGCGCGGCGATCGCGGCTCTTGGGGTCGTCATAGACCGGCCCGCCGAGGGCCTTGGGCTTCATCGTGGCGCCGGTGCGGGGCTGGCGGACCTCGCCGGCGTCGCTTGCGAACACGACCTCGTCGTCGGGCATCGAGCCCTTCTTCTGGCGGACGCGGGCGAAGAAGGCGGCGAAGCCGTAGTAGTCGTCCTGCGTCCAGCGCTCGAACGGATGATTGTGGCACTTGGCGCACTGGATCCGGACGCCGAGGAAGAGCTGGGCGGTGGTCTCGACCGAATTCTCGGGGTCGCGGCTGATCCGGTAGTAGTTCGCGGCCGGGTTGCCGTAGCTGGAGCCCTCGGCGGTGAGGAGATCCTTCACGAACTCGTTGATCGGCCGGTTCTTCTCGAGGTTTTCCCTGATCCAACGGGTGAAGACGTGAGTCCCCTTGTTCTGGATCAGTCGGCCGTTGGCGCGGAGGATGTCGGCGAACTTGAGGGTCCAGAAGTCCACGAACTCCGGCCGCTTGAGCAGCGAGTCGATGACCTTCTCGCGGCGGTCCTTGGAGCTGTCGGCGAGGAACGCCTTGACCTCGGCGGGGTTCGGCAGAACACCGATGGTGTCGAGGTAGGCGCGGCGGATGAACTCCTGATCGGTGCAGGCCTCGGACGGGGCTATCCGCATCCGGTTGAGCTTGCCGAAGACGGCCTTGTCGATCGTGTTGTCCTGGGGCACGGCCGCGAGCTTGAAGCCGGGGACGTCGACCAGATGGGTCAGGCGGACGTTGGCGACGAGGTCGAGGTAGTGGGCGATGACGGCCACTTCCCCGCGCGACTTGAAGGCGACGAAGCCGTCGGCGTCGACGTCGGCGATCTCGGGGTTGGACGAGTTGTAATAGCAGATCGGGGTGACGTCGCGGCTGGTGCCGTCGGCGTAGTGGACGATGGCGGCGATCTGCTGCGTCTTCGCCGGGGCGTTCAGGACGCGGTTGCCGGGGACGATCTCCAGCTTGACCGCGGCGGGCGCCTTGGCGTCTTCGCGGGCGCCCTCGGCGATCCAGTCGTGAATATACTCGTAGCTCTTGGAGTTCCGGCTCAGGCGGAGGCCGCCCTCGTGGGCCTGCTCGCCGAGCGGCTTGCGGAGGACCATGCTGGTCTCGGCGGCGAGCGGATTGATGCGGCGGCCGCCGGCCTCGCGGCTGAGGGTGAAGAAGTCCTGATCGGGGAGGTAGCCGCGGAGGCTGAGCTTGAACCCGCCCTTGCCGGTGGGGGTGCCGTGGCAGGCCCCCATGTTGCAATTGGCCTGGCTGAAGGCGGGGATGACGTCATTGCGGAAGCTGATCGGCGTGGCCTTGTCGAGCCCGGAGACCGCGACCTCGGTCTTGACCTCGACGCTACCCCCACGCGCGACGATCACGGCCTTGCCGTTGGACTTCGGCAGGACCAGGCCCTTGGCATTGACCGCGGCGACCTCGGGGTTGAGGCTCACCCAGGTCAGGGCTCGGGTGAGGTCGCGGACGCTGCCGTCGGGGTAGGTGGCGGAGGCGATGAGCTGGCGGGTCGCCCGCTTGCCGACGAGGCTCGCGCCCTTCGGCTCGATCGCGACGGCATTCGGCGCCCCGATGAGCTGCTGGGGCGTGGCCTGCACTTCGACCGGGGCCGCCTTGGCCTTCTTCGCCGGGGAGGTATCGGCCGCCCACGCGCCCGAGGACAGGACCAGGGCCGAAACGGCGAGGACGGGGAGTCCCGCGGTTCGACGAGGGATGCGCATGGGATCGCTCCTCTCAATTCCGTTGTAGCTGCGGCGGGGTGGTCGGTCGCGACGACCCGGGGCGCTCGCGGCCTTCGGGAATCCGTCGCGGGAGGGACCAGACATCAAACCGGACAGTCGGGCGGGGAGGATTGTTGAAAGCTGGCACAACAATCCTTCACTCCATGTTAGCCTGGCGTGGGCTCCAAGGAAAGTCAAACAATTTCGCACGCCCCATGCGTTCCCTGCATGGCCGCGTGGTCGGCCGGCCTTCGTCGTGGCTCGAGAATCGGCATAAGGAGCGACGCCTCCGGGCCGAGGCAACGCCCGACCGAAACCTGCAGGGCAATGTCGGACGACGACCGCAAATGAGCAAACTACTGCGCAGGACGATGCGATTCGTGAACGAATCCAATCCGGATTATCCAAATCCTTGACACTCTCGTCAAAAAACCGACGAAGCCGATCGTTTTGTCCAGAAAATTCGCGACGAAATCTGGACGCCCGATGCAGACTGGCCTATGTCATATTTTGATGAGTCTGCCCCCCCAAAGTCGGCTTCGCGGGCCGAGCACACTCCTCCCCCCTCGACCCTCCCCACGGCTGGAGCCGGATCCCTCATCCTCCCGGAGATCTCTCGCAGGTCCCTGATCGGGTCCGGCATCTCCTCCTCCCAATGCGTCCGATCGGCGACTCAGCATCTCGCGGATGGCGTCGCCCGGACACTCAGAACGAAGGACGTTCTCTCGATGATCTTTTCAGGCATGCGGCCTGGCGATTCGATGCTGAATCGGCTGATCCTGGCGATCCACCTCCATGCGGACGACGAAGGTCTGACCTGCCGGACCCGGGTCGACGAACTGGCGGCGGCGTCGCGTTTGTCGGTGAAGGAGGCGGTCCAGCTCCTCGGGAGGCTGGTCGACCTCGGGCAGGTGACCGAGCTGGGAGGGGAGCCCTTCTCGGCCGAGCACCCGATCGTGCTCGTCCTGATGGACCACGAGGCGGCCGAGTGGTACATCAAGGAGACACGCCGGGCCGCCGGGAGGCAGCCCGCGTTCCCCCACCCGGCCGACGCGCTCCGGGGCCGCTGGAATTGAAGCCATCCCGACAGGGCGGGCCGCCACCCGATCGCCGGACGGGTCGGGTCGGCTCGGCCCCTCGGGCTCATTCCATCTCCAGGATCTTCCCCTCGGGCGAGACCCGGACTTCGCGGGTCTTGCCGTTGGACGCCTTGCCCCGGATCTCGTAGGAGTGCAGCTTGCCCTCCGGGGTGAGGTTCTGCCAGCCGTCGTCGAACGTGACGCCCGGGACCGCCTTCTTGCCGGCGTCGATCACCGACGCCGGGATGCTGTCGATCTTGACGACCTTCCGCACCGTGCCGGGGGGAAGCTCCTGCTCGCAGCCGGCGTTGAGGGCGACCGGCAGCACGCCCAGCAGGGCCGCGAGAAGCAGCCGCCGTACCCAGGGGGTCCGCTCAATAGGAGTCATTGATCACCTCATTCCCCGCGCGGGTGCTCAGGGCCTTGTAGGTCTTGTAGTCCATGCTGTTGCGCAGGAAGCGGACGTGCCCGTCGCCGTAGAGGAAATGGGCCCCCTTGCCGTGTCGGCTGAGGAACTGGTTCACGTCCCCCCAGGGGTCGCCCGGCCCGCGTCCCTCGCCGGTGTGGCCGAGGATCATGCCCGCGGATTCCTCCTTGATGCAGCCGCTCCCCGCCTCGGGCTCCCCGCGCGGGTCACACGACCACAGCAAGGCACCCGGCACCGCCCCGACCCACGTCGCGGTTCCCCGATTGAACTGGAGCGAGACCGACCGCTCGCCGACGAATAGCGTATTGCTGAGCCCGTCGGTCACGTCGGCGACCTTGACCGAACTGTCTCGGTAGAAGACGCCGTCGCCCTCGACCCCGGGTTCGCCGATCCCGAAGACCCCGACGTAATTGGAACCCGCGACGTCGCAGATCGGCGTGCCGTAGGTAATCGGCTGCCCCCTGTAGAGGACGACCAGGCTCTCGGAGGCCGTCCACTTCCTCGGCATGTCGTCGCTGGGGCAGAGGAACACCGACATCGTGCTCAGCCGGACCGTCTCCATCGTCGGGTGCTGGATCGGGGTCGAGAACTTGATCCGATCGTACAGGGCCTGCTGCTCCAGGTCGGGCAGGATCATGCTCGCCCAGCCCCAGCCTGGCCCCAGCTCGACCCGGACCAGGGAGTCGTAGACCGACGTGTAGCCCGGCGGGTACGCCCGATTCCGCAGCTCGTAGTTGGCCAGGCCCAGGCCCAGCTGCTTGAGATTATTGATGCAATGGGCCTTCCGCGCGGCCTCGCGGGCCGCCTGCACGGCGGGCAGCAGCAGGGCGATCAGGACCGCGATGATCGAGATCACGACCAGCAGCTCGATCAGCGTGAACGCCCGGGGCCGGGCCGCCCGGGCGTGGCGTCGCGAGAGGGGCGCGGGCATGGTTGGCGTCCGATGGTCTGGGGTGCGGGTCGATGGTTCCACCGACATCGGCGACGGCCCGGATCCACGCATGGTGGCAGGCCACGGATCCAGGCTAACCCGACATTCCGGATTCGGCAAGCGACGCCGGTCGTGACGCACGCCCGGTGGGTCGGATTTACACGGCCGTGCGGCCTTTGAGGACGTCCCTCGCCACCCGGATCATGTTCCCCCCCAGGATCTTCCGGATGTCCTCCTCCTTGTAACCACGCTGGACCATCCCCACCGTGAACAGCGGCCAGTTGGTCCAGGCGAGCGTCAGCTCGTCCGCCGGCCGAGGCGACAGGCTCCCCTTCGGCCAGAGCGCCTCGAACCTCGTCCGCGACCCCCGCGACGGCACCGCCGGGCCCGGGATGGCCGGGGCGCCGTAGGCCACGTCGGTCCCGATCGCCACGTGATCGACCCCGAACCGCTTCACAACGTGGTCGATGTGGTCCAGGAGCGCCGCGATCCCCCCGCCGAGGAAGTTGGGGATGCCGCAGATGCCGACCAGCCCGCCGGTCTCGACGATGGCCTTGATCACCTCGTCGGGCTTGCAGCGGATGTGGTGGTTCAGGGCGTCGCAGCCGGTGTGGCTGGCGACCATCGGCAGCGTCGACGCCTTCGCGGCCTCCAGGCTGGTCTTCCAGCCCGAGTGGGCGACGTCCACGATCACCCCCTGCCGGTTCATCTCCGCCACCGCCGCCCGGCCGAGGTCGCTGAGGCCCGCGTTCGAGGTCTCGCCGCAGCCGTCGCCGAGCATGTTCCGGCGATTATACGTCACGTGCATCATCCGGATCCCGAGCTGGAAGAACAGCCGGACGAACCCCAACTCCTCCTCGCCCGACACCCAGGTCTGCGACAGCGGCACGCCGTTGCCCGTGAAGTACAGGCAATGCCGCCCCTCGGCCTTCGCCGCCAGGATCTCCTCCGGATTCGCCGCCTTCGCCACGAACGCACGCATCGAGTCCGTCACATAGGTGAACCTGGCCAGCCGCTTGAGCAGCCGCAAGGGGTCCTGCCCCTCCTCCCCGGCGTTCTGGAAGATGCAGGTCACGCCCGACGCCTTCCACGCCGCCTCGAACGCCGCCCTCTGCGCAGGGTCGCCGACGCAACGGGTCATCCCCATATCCTCGCGCAGGTCGTTCAGCTCCAGGTCCGACGCCCCCGCCTCGACCGCCTCGCGAAGCCGGACCGGATCCAGGGCCGCCCGGGGCGAGAACCCATAGACATCGAACACCAGCGATTCCGCATGCAACCGCAGGCCCCTCTCCAGATCCCCCTTCGATGGCTTCAAAACCCCCAGCGCCACCTCCCTCGCCCGCCGCATCGACGCATCCAAACCATCTCCCTGCCCGCCTTCCTGACCGAACCCCACCCCCATCGCCAGCCCCGCCCCCGCCGTCGCCCCCAGGAACCCCCTGCGATCCATCCCCCACCTCCCCTGTCCGAACCCGGACTCCCCTTCGACGCCTCGCCCTTATGATCGCAACCGTTCACCGGCACAAGCCCCGCCCCACGGGCCCTCCCCCGTGGCGGACCCCAAGTTCAAAACACGGGAACAAAGCCATTTTGACGCAACCTCATATCCAGGTACGCTTTATCTCAATCCTACTCGCCCAAGCCAGGCGCTCACTCCCCCCGTGCCCAAGTGCAACGGATCCTTCGAAACGAACCCAATCCGCCCCATCTCATTGAGAGCCCATGACTTAACGATCAACATCACATAAACGAACCAAACATCTCCATGACGTCGAGTCTTGTTCGCATCGCGCACCACCATCCGCCCCGGTCGGGTCCCCTACGTTCCCTCAGAAACCAATCCACCCATTCGAAGCCAATCCACACTAAACCCCGACCAAACCTCAACTTATACCTTCAGCATTCCGGCCGCCCTCCTCCCCCCGGATCGAGGCCGACCGACAACCGACCCAATTCGTCACCACCCGACGCCAACCCACCGAACATCGCCTCCCTCAGGTGGCAAAACGAACCGAGCTGTCGCATCTTTCACCTCTAAAGCAGCTGAATCTACAACATCACGCAACTACACCAGAACCCCCAAGCCCCAAAGATCAGAAATCCCGCCTAAAGCCCTCATTTCAGCCAATCAGACAAAATCCTCGCCGAAAGAACTCACGACGGTTTCCGAAATTCCTCGTCAGATCGGGCGGGGAAGCGAACCAGGTGAACCCACTCAAATTCGCCAAACCACTGAATGGTTGAGACTTACATCCGGTGCCATGTGAGAATAGTGTCTTCCGCTGACCCTCAGTGGTGGAGCCCTCGATCCAACCGTCATCCCCACGTCGGACTCTCCGACGAGCGCTCAATGCGTTGCATGTCCCCGCGTTCCGCCCGCGTTCCCCGCGTTCCCGCGCGTTCCCCCGTTGCATGTCTTGCGTTCCCCGCGTTCTCCCGCCCGCGTTCCCCCGTTGCATGTCCCCGCGTTCCCGCGCGTTCCCCGCGTTCCCCCGCCCGCGTTCCCCCGTTGCATGTCCCCGCGTTCCCCGCGTTCCCCCGCCCGCGTTCCCCCGTGTTTCGCGTTCCCCCCGCGTTCCCTGCCCTGCACCGGAAAATCTCAACTGCGGAACACCCATGACATTGTGTTATCATGAGTTCCTTCCCATTTTCATGGGTTTGAGTGCATGCAGAACGGCGGCACGAAGACCGACGCCGGTTTTCGGGATCTCCGGTCTTCCCCCTGACTCTGGTTTCCCCTTGCCTGGTGAAACGATCAGTCTCGCGTCCCAACGTTCCCGGATCGGAGCCGAGATTTGTCCATGATGAACGATCGAGGCGAGACGGAGCAGCGCCGCCTTCGGCTTGACCGGGTACTCGCGGAGGTCGAAAACGAGCTGAACTCGGGCCGATCGGTGAATCCAGGCGAGTGGATCGAGAGATATCCCGACCTGGCCCCCGAACTCGCCCGCCGCCTGGAGGCGATCCTCGGCGGGGCGGAGACCGTCGGAGGGCAAGGGACGATTCCGAGTCCCGGCGACGAGATCGGGGGCGCCGGTACGTTGGCCGCCGGTCCGAACGCCTCGGGCGCCGGACTGGACGACGCCTTCCCGGGGGTCGAACCGAAGGCCGAGATGGCTCGGGCTCCCGGCGCCGGGGACCCGATCACGCGTGCCTCGGAAACCGTCGACGTGGATTCGAACGTCGCCCCCGCGGAAACGGCGCTCCATGAGTCCGGGGGAGGGACCCGACCGGGTGTAAATGCAGGGACGCCGCTCCCATCGGGAGTGCGGGTCCGTTACATCGGGGACTACGAGCTGCTCAGCGTGCTCGGTCAGGGTGGGATGGGGATCGTCTACAAGGCCAGGCAGATCAGTCTGAAGCGCGACGTCGCCCTCAAGATGATCCGCAACGCCGGGTTCGCCAGCGACGACCAGCGACGACGCTTCCAGAACGAGGCCGAGGCCGTCGCTTTCCTGAATCACCCCGGGATTGTTCCGATTTACGAAGTCGGGAATTACGAAGATCAGCACTATTTCAGCATGAAGCTCATCGACGGCGACGGACTCGACCGGCGACTCACGGCTTACATTGAGAACCCCAGGGGCACCGCCGGACTTGTCGCCGAGGTCGCCGAGGCCGTCCACCATGCCCACCAGCGCGGGCTATTGCACCGCGACCTGAAGCCCGCCAACATCCTGGTCGACGCCGGAGGGCACCCCCATCTGACCGACTTCGGCCTGGCGAAGCGGATCGAGGGCGAATCCGGACTGACGGTCTCCGGGGCAATCATGGGGACGCCTGCGTACATGGCCCCCGAACAGGCCCTGGGCAAGAATTCTCTGGTCACCACCGCGTCGGACGTCTACGGCCTGGGGGCGATCCTCTACGCCATGCTCGCTGGGCAGGCCCCTTTCCGCGGCGACTCCGTCCTTGAAACCCTCGAGAAAGTACGTCATGACTCGCCCAAAGCACCTTCGGATCTCAACCCCAGGTTGCCGACCGACCTCGAAGTGATCTGCCTGAAGTGCCTGGAGAAGGATCCGGGCAGGCGTTACGGCTCGGCCCGGGAACTCGCCGATGACCTCCGCCGCTGGCTCAACGGCGAGCCGATTAGAGCCAGGCCCGTCAGCACCACGGTCATGGCCTGGAAGTGGTGCAAGCGTAAGCCGGCGCTCGCGGGGCTCACGGTGGCGCTCGCCGCCGCGCTGGTGTTCGGGGCGGCCGGGATCGTCTTGCAGTGGCGTGAAGCCGTCTTCCAGAGGAACGCCGCGATCGCCGCCAAGGATGTCGCCGTCCGCGAGGCGGCCGCCGCCAGGAAGGCCGAGGGCGAGGCCAGGGCCGCTCGGGATGGCGAGCAGGCGGCACGCACCCAGGCCGAGCTGAACGCTCAGGTCGCCGGGTCGCAGGCCTCGCTCGCCCTCAACATCATCCAGGATATTCTCTCGCAGATGCAGAAGGGCCTGAACGCACCGGGACTCATCGACTTCAAGAAATCCCTGCTCGATTCGGTCCTCAAGCGCATCGACGGCGTCGCGAACGTCTACGACAAATCATCCATGAGCAAGGAAGCGACCGTCCTGGCTGCGATGAACGGCCTGGCCAGGATCTACAGCGAGCTGGGTCAGTCGGAAAAGTCTCACAGGACCCTGGAACGTTGCCTCGAAATCGCGAAGGAGCGGGTCAAGATCAAGAATGGTAGCGACCCCTCGCGCCAGAACCTGGCGAATATTCATCGAGAACTCGCGTCGAGCGCCGAGCAATTCCGCCGCGACTTGAAGGCCTCGCTCGCTTTCAACGTGGCCAGCCTGGAGATCTGGACTGACATCTACGAGCACCCGAAAAACGACGGGTACATGATCCGGAAGCCGTTCGTACAGTACTTCCTGGCCGAGGCCTACACCCGGGTCGGCGTCGGCCGATACCGGGTCGGCGACGTCACGAGCGCAAGGCGCGATTTCCTGAAGGCCTATGAATTGAGGCTTGAAATCGCCCGACTCCGGGACGACCCGGATTTCAAGCCCGATGCGATGAAGCAGGAATTGAGTTATTCGTCGATAGCCCTGGCCGAGACGTCCTATCGGCTTGGAAATCCTGAGGAAGCCAACATCCACTATCGCGACGCCCTCGACCAGCGCGAGGCGATGTCGAAGCGGGAACCCAACAACTTGAAAGTGGCTCGCGAACTCGCCGCGGTGAATTACATGATCGGCGAGTTCAAGCTCAAGATGGGAAAGCATCCCGAGGCCCACAAACACCTCGAGGAATGCCGGAGCATCCGAGAAAGACTCTGGAATGCCGACGGACGCGACGTGACCCTTCATCGCGACCTGGGGATCGTCCTCTATCGCCTCGGCAACCTGGCCGACCGCGAGAAGGACGAGAAGGTGGCGAAGGAGACGTTCGAAGTCGCTCGAAAAATCCAGGAGAAGCTCGTCGCCGATGACCCCTCCAACGACAAGCGTTTGATCGAACTGATGCCGACCCTGGCCCACGTCGGGCTGGTCGACCGCGCCTCCGCGATCGCCGACCGCCTCAACGCCGGCCCCAAGGCCGACAACGAGATGCGCCTCGAGAGCGCACGCGCCTACGCCCAGTGTGCTCGCCACACCCCCGCCGCACAGGCCGAGAAGGCGGACGCTTTCCTCAGGAAGAGCACCGCAACCCTCCGCCTGGCGATCGACGGCGGATTCAAAGATTATGTCTACATGGAGTCGGAACCCGACCTCGACTCGCTCGACGCCCGCGACGACTTCAAGGCCCTCCTCGCGAGGATCACCCCCGCCAGGAAATAGCCTCGGCATCCGGCGCCGCCCCTGCGTGCAATCCGGGGGCGACGCGGGAAGGGCGACGCGGAGGGGGCAACGCAGGGATATGCAACGCATCCGGGTCGGGATTTGACGCCCGGCCGGACCTGACCTGGGGTTCTCCCGGAGAGGGGGCCCGACGGTGGCGATGCCGCGCTCGGAGCGGGTGGATCCCGAACTCACGCGAGTCGATCGCTGCGTCTCGCGGTGCGTCCGCAAGGCCGTCCTCATCCGCGGCGAGGACGGCCGGCAGGTCGGCCACGCGAGAGGCCAAGGCGGGGACTCCATCGCGTCGTGCCCGCGGCCCGCGATGGCCCATGGATCGCGGGCCGCCCGCACGCGCGTCAATCGGTGGCGATCCGGTGGACCGCCCGGATCAGCAGGAGGACGCCGGGGACGGCGCAGACCGCGACGGCGGCCTCCTTGCCGAAGGCCTTGTAGGCCGCGGCGATCCCCCACCAGACCTTCGTCTCGCCGCCTACCAGCTCCAGCCAGGAGAGCTGGAAGTACGTGAAGAGGCCGAGCAGGAGCAGCCCGACCGCCCCGCCGATGAGTTCGATGGGCGCCTGCCGCTGGCCGAGGTCGCTCGGCTTGCGCGACGGGGCCATCCCGGGGAGGGACACACCGGCCGGGAGGGTCTGGGAGCCGTAACCCGGGGCCGCGAACGGCGGGGCGAGTCGCGGGTGGGGCGACGGCCAGTTCGTCGCCGTTCCCGGGGCCGCCCAGCCCCCGATCGGCCCGTCCGGCCCCACGATGGGCTCCGCGTCCTCCGGGGCCGAGGGCCCGGGGCCGAGGGCCCCAGCGGGGTCGCCGACGTCCGACCAGCCCCAGGCGACCGGCGGGTTCCGCCGGGCGGCCTCGGCCCGCGCCCGGGCCCCGCTCGTGACCAGGCTGTACAGCCCGATCGCCGCCATGCCGAAGCCGAAACCCGCCGCGCTAATGAGCGTCTGGTAGACCATCCCCCGCCCGCCCATCCGGTGGAGGTCGAGCACGAGCTTGAGCGTCGGCGCGGGGCCGACCTTGGACTCCCAGGCCTCGACCTGGCGGTCGGCGGACACGGCGAACGCCCCGAGCAGGACGCCTGCGCTCAGTCCCAGGCCGATCATCGCGATCCGGACGAGGTCGCCGGGGCTGCCGGTGGAGGGCTCCGCGGCCTTCGACTTGCCCTTGGGCCCCTTGCCCGGTTGAAGGGCGAACTCGGGCCAGTCGTCCGCCGCCGCGGGCGGCTTCGGGGCGGGCCCGTGGGGGCCGGCCGCGAAACCGAGGGGCGAAGTCGGCTCGTCGAGCGGGTCCATGCGGGGCGTGGGGGGCGCCGCGGCCGGCCGGGCGTCGCGGTGCTCGTCGCGCCAGTCGACGCGCTCGCCGGCCAGCGCGGCCGAGACCAGCTTCGGGCTGACCTGGAGCCTCACCCCGAGCTCGTGGGCGGCATCCCGGCCCGCCCGCAGGAACGGCCGGACCATCGCGTCGAGCGCGATCGCCGCGTTCGTCACGATCAGGCCGAGCCAGGCGTCGCGATGCGGGTCGGTCAGGATGTCGCGGGGGAGGCCGCCGGCGCACCGCACGAAATAGCCCGAGACCGCCAGGACGCCGAGCCAGCCCAGGCACCAGAACGGCGCCGGGGCCTTGAGGAACGCCGCGAACGCCCCGATGACCCCCGCGAACGCCGCCAGGAAGTGCCAGGCCGGCGTCGCCGATCCCGCCGGGGGCGGCGCCATCACCCGGATCGCCTCGAGGAGGCCCAGCGTCCCGAAGGACAGGGCCGCCATCGCGAACGACGCCCGGAGGTAGCCCGCCAGCACCGATTTCAGCCGGAGACCCAGGGGGATCTCCAGGAACGCCCCGGGCGTGCCGTCGCTCCCGTCATGGACGGCATACGACCCCAGGGGGAACAGCGGGAACCCCTGGACATGGAAGAACCTGGTCGCGACGAAGCCGATCCCCGGCACGCGGTCGACCTTCCCGAACAGTTTCGTCCCGTAGTAAATGACCATGCCCGGCCTCGCCCCGCGTCGCCGTGATAGGCGGCCCCATCGTCGCCGCGCGAGGAGACCGTCCCTCGCCCTAGCCCACGATACGCCGGGGACAGCATCCGCGTCATGCGAATATCGGCAACTGTTAACACCGCTATACAGGAGCGCGGCGTCCCATCCACATCGACCCGAGACTCGCCGGGTCGGGCGGAACGGCGGCCGCTTTCGAATGCAGGGCAACGCGGGGCGTAACTCTGGGTCAGGCGTCGCCAGGCAGGCAAATGGGAAAGATACGGAGTTTGGGGCGTCACATCCAAGTACAGATGCAATGCATGTCCCCGCGTTCCGCACCGCGTTCCGCATGGACCCGGCTTCCTCATCGAACGATCTACGCCTCGTGCGGAAACAACAGCCGAATTTATATCAACTCGTGAATAAAACCAGATCTGTTCTACGCGGTGGGCCTCTGCAGGAACGGGTTTCGGCCCAGCTTTATGGCATTCCGCCATGTCCCCGGTTCCGCCTTCGCCACCATCCGCGACAGGATCTCGGCGGTTTTTCCTTGGACGAGGGCATGTGGCTCGCTTCTAATGGCGACGAGAAGAGCCGGGCAAAACCTTGACAACGAGTCGATTCTGATCAGGGCATTGGGTCCGACCCAGTCTCCAACGCTACCGGAGCGGAATGGCAGCCATGACGACGCGAATCCCTGGACGAATGCGAATTCCGATTTGCAGCATGCTGGTGGTCACGGCGGCGGTCGCTTCGAGTACCGCCGCGGCGGGGACATCCCAGGGACCGCTCACCAAACAAGCGCCCGCCTCGACCCTCGGCGTATGGCGGCAAACCGAAGGAGGGAGGTACCTGGCCATCTCTGCGGAGACCGCCGACTTCTATCACTTCAACAAATTGGTCTGCTACAAGGACGAACCAGCAGCCGGGAAGCCCCTGTCCGAGACGTATGTGCGATATCGCCTCGAAGGCGAAGGGGCGAAGTTGACCCTCTTCCGCTATGACATGGCGGGACGCTTCGACGATTTCTTCGCGTGCGATAAATTTAAACGTGTGAATTCCTTGCCACCGAATGCGGTCGCCCGTCCCGGCGAGGATGCGAGGTTCAAGGAGCCCGAGTTCATCTTCGAGGTCGTCTGGCATCATTTCGACGAGCAATTCGCGTTCTTCGGCCGGCGGGGCTCCGACTGGCAGGAGCGATACCGGCGGTTTCGGCCGGAGGTAACGAAGAAAACAACCGATGAGGAACTCTACAATATTTTGACGAAGATGCTCGCGGGGCTGGGCGATAGCCATACTCGGATTTATTGGGACAAGAGGAAGGAGCCGTTCCGCTCGGGGACCTCGAGAGTCAGCGAGTATCTCGATGCAGCCTTCGCGAAACAGGCGGTATTCAAGGACGCCCCTCAATTCAGGGGAGCGTGGGCGGCCAAACAGAAATCCGCGGTCGAGTCCGAGTTGGCCGATGGCCCCTTGAACCGTGCCGCTGCCGGGAGAATCCGATGGGGGAAACTCAAGGGCGATGTCGGCTACATGGAACTGGATCTCCTCAGCGGTTTCGGCCCCCCTGCGTCGAAGCGTGAGGAGCAGATGGCCATCCTGGAGGGTGAGATCGACCGAATCGTCGCGGCGTTGCAGGGTTGCCGGGCTCTGGTCATCGACCTGGGCTTCAATCAAGGCGGGTTCGACCCCTTCGGCGCGGTCATCGCCAGTCGCTTCGCCGACCGTCGCCGCCATGTCTTGAGCACCTATTCGATGGGAGAAGACCCTTCCTCGGCGAGGGCACTGTTCATCGGGCCGGGTGGGCCACGACAATTCACGAAGCCGGTCTACGTGCTGACGAGCAACGCGACGGTGAGCGCCGGCGAGACCCTGACACTCATGCTGCTCGCCTTCCCTCACGTGAAACAGGTAGGCGAGACGACGCGAGGCTGCCTCTCCAGTTTGCTGAACAAGGGGATGCCCAACGCGTTCCATGTGACGCTGTCCAACGAGGTCTGGCTCACTCCCGAAGGCAAGGTGCCCGAAGGTTGCGGAATTAAACCGGCCGTCGAGTTCCCCGTATTCGAAGAGGCGAATCTCATGAGCAGCTATCCGGCGGCGGTTCGCAAAGTCCTGAGCTTGTCCCGTGAGTAGGGTGGGGATGATGCCAGTCGGGCGGCAACGCGGGCAACGCGGGGGGCAACGCGGGGACATGCAACGCATCCGGGCAACGCGGGGCAACGCGGGGGGGCAACGCGGGGGGGCAACGCGGGGAGGGGGGCAACGCGGGACGGGGGCAACGCGGGGACATGCAACGCATCGGGTCGGGATTTGACGCCCGGCCGAACCTGACCTAGGGTTCTCCCGGAGAGGGGGGCCCGACGATGACGATGCCGCGATCGAAGCTGGTGGATCCCGAACTCACGCGAGCCTATCACTGCGTCTCGCGTTGCGTCCGCAAGGCCTTCCTCATCCGGGGTGAGGACGGCCAAGAGGTCGGCCACGCTAGGTGGCTGGAGGCCCGGCTCAGGGAACTCAGCGAAACCTTCGCGATCTCGGTGATCGGCTATGCGGTGATGAGTAATCATCTGCACGTCTTCGTCCGCCTCGACCCCGAACGCGCCCGGGCCTGGTCGGCCGAGGAGGTCGCCGGGCGCTGGGCCCGCTTCTTCCCGCCGAGGGACGCCCGGCGCAAGGCGGTCCCCGTCACGCCGGAATGGCTCGCCGGACGCGCCAACGATCAGGCATGGATCGATCTCAGGCGAGGCCGCCTGCAGAGCCTGTCGTGGTTCATGAAGCTGCTGAAGGAGCCGCTGGCGCGGATGGCCAACGCCCTCGACGGGGTCAAGGGCCACTTCTTCGAGGGCCGATTCCGCTCGGTGGCGGTGCTGGACGAGGCCGCCATGCTGGGCGTCGCCGCCTACGTCGACCTCAACCCGCTGGCCGCCGGGCTGGCCGAGACGCCCGAGACGAGCGAACATGCGTCGATCAAGGAACGCGTCGACCACGTCGCCACCTCCGGCCTGGCCGCCGACCTGCCGGCCTCGCAGCGCGGCGACGCCGCCGCGATCGAACGCCTGGGCCGCGCCGAGCAGTCGCACTGGCTCTGCCCGATCGACGACCGTCGCGACCGCGGCGAGCCGCGCGAGGGCCTCTTCCCGGGCGTGCCGATGTCGAGCTACCTGCTGTTCGTCGACCACGCCGCGCGCCGGCTACGCCCCGGCAAGTCCAGCCTGCCCGCAACGCTCGCCGACATCTTCACCCGCCTCAACGTCGATCCCGACCGCCTCACCGGCCTGATCGAGACCCTCCGCACCGGCCGCCCGATCGGCCGCTTCCTCGCCACCACCCGCCAACGCCTCCGCGAAGCCGCCCGCCACCTCGCCCGCCGCCACCTCGTCAACCTCACCGCCCACCCCGCCTGAGGCCTGATTCAGAGCACAGGGCAAGAGGGGCGGCATTCTGATTGTCGACACCCGACCAAGCGCACGGATCCCTTCGCAGATCAAGACCGTGGGCCTCTCAAGTTCTGATCCGCCAGGTTCCTCTCGGTGAACCACCAGGAGAGTCGCTAAGGTCGATGTCGGCTCGACTTGCGGCGGCTGGGCTTGGGTGAAACAGAGCGAGTCGTGCCCCAATCATGGTAGACGGATTATTTCGGCAGCAGACGCGGACGGTCCCCGAGGGAGATTGGGTTCGTTTGGTCAGGCGGGGTGATGCTACCTGGCCTGAGAGCGGGATGTCCGGGAGACCGGGGCGGGGATTGGGTTCGTTTCGTCGAATCGATTGCGGCGGGAACCGGTTGGCGTCTTGAGGGATGGGGGGAGGGTCCGGTTGGGACGGGTTGATGGAGTGTTGCGGTGAGGAGAGATGGGAGGCGGGTGTTCGTTCGGGGTGGTTCGGGGTGGTTCTGGAGTGTTGATGGTTAACGTCCTGGAGGAGAAGAGGTTGCGGCGGGTTGGGTTCGTTTCGGGGATGAGGTTTTCGGGGGTCGGGGGTGGGAGATTGGGTTCGTTTCGCGGATTACTGGATGCGGAGGGAGGGTGATTGTCGGAGGGTGGGGTTGCGGGCGTCGGTGCGGTAGACGCGAGTCCGCGTCGCGGCGGACCCGACGGGTGAGGGGCCATCCCCATGGACAGCCCCGATGGCCTATTTGCCCAGGGACATCAGTCGTTCGGTCGCCCGGGCGACCAGGCTCCCGTCCAGGCGGGCCGCCCGCTCGATGAGGGACCGCCGCTCGGGCGAGCCGGGCGGCAAGAGGCCGGCGAGGGCGCAGAGGAGGCGGCTTTCGAGGTCGGGCTCGGCGACGCCTTGCAGGCCGGAGCGGTAGGAGGCGATGGCGCCGGGCGTGTCGCCCCGGTCGCGGCGGAGGTCGCCGAGGGCCAGGCGGAAGGGGGCGAAGTCCGGGTGGCGGTCGACGGCCTGCTCGGCGAGGGAGAGGGCGGCGTCGGGGTCGAGCTTGCCGTCATCGAGGAGCCGCAGCAGGCGGAATTCCTCGTCGCTGACCTCGCCGGCCTCGAGCGCCCCGGCGAGCCAGCGGTCGGACCGGCATCGGAACCATCCCGGGGCCAGCCGCTCCACCTCCTCGAACGCCTCCCCGGCCCGGGCATAGGCGCCCAGGTCCATCAAGCAGACCCCGCCCTGGTAGACCGGGTCGGGGTCGTGGGGATCGACCTCGGCCGCCTCGCGATAGACCTCCAGCGCCTCGGCCAGTTGCCCGGCGGACGCCAGGGCATTCCCGCGCCGCACCAGCGTCTCCGCCTTCCGGATCGACGGCCGGTTGCGAGCGAATCGGAACTCGTAGCGTCCTTCGGGGCGACCGGTCAGATCGTCCAGCTCGAACTCCTCGCCGTCCCGGACGCAGACGATCCGGCAGAGGGGCTCGCCCCGTCGGATCCGCTCGACCCGCCTCCTGAGGGATCTCGCGTCCGCCCCGTTCCGCTCGTGAAGCGCGATCCACTCGTCGCCGCAGGCCGCCGCCGCGTCGGGATCGCCGACGTGGCGGTGGGCCTCGACGAGCCCGCCGAGGTAGGCCGACTCGCCCGCGACGTCGCCGATCTCCCGGCAAATCGCGAGCGCCTGCCGGAGCGGTGCGATCGCCCCGGCGACCCGTCCCGAGCAGAACAGCAGCTCCCCGAGCCGACCGAGCAGGATCGCCTCGTGACGTCGGACGCCCTGGCCCTGGAGCTTGCCGGCCTGCTCCAGATGAGAATGGGCTTCCGAGATCAACGCATCATATTCGAGGCGCTCCATCCGTTCGTGCAGCTGCTCGAACCAGCGCTGGTGCTGCTGGAGCGGGTGGTCGCCGCCCCCTCCGGTGAGCGACTCCAGCAGCTCCGGCGAGCCGCACTCGGAGGCGAGGCACTGGGCCACCGCCATGAGCCGCCGGACGTAATCGTCGATGGCGGCCGGGTTGGCCCGGATCTCCGGGGGCACCTTGCGCATCAGGTCGAGGTTCGCGACCACCTGCGCCTTGTGACGCTCGCAGGCGGCCCGCAGCGTCCCCCGGCGGCCGGAGGCGGCGGCGATCAGCCGGTCCCGCACCTCCTCGGGGGTCGTCGGCTCGACAGGTTTCCGACGGAACGGCCAGAACGGCACGGTGACGCCCCCCTTCGACGGAACACTCCCGGTGAAAACGACCGATTCTACGAAGTCCCGGTGGCGATCGCAGCGGGTCCTCCCCGCGTCCCGCCCGGGTCATCAAGGCGAGGGATCGACGGCGGGCGACGTCGTCCAGGATCGGGGGCGGATGACGCGGGTGGCGAGCCCGACGGATTCGAGGATGCACACGAATCGATAGGCGGGGTCGAACTCCAGGGGCCGGTGCCCGTGCGCGGCGGATCTCGGCTCGGCGTGGTGGTTGTTGTGCCAGCCCTCGCCGAGGACCAGGAGCGAGACCCAGGCGTTGTTGCGGCTGTTGTCGGCCGTGTCGTAGGTGCGGTAGCCCCAGAGGTGGTTGATCGAGTTGACGACGAACGTCATGTGCCAGATCGCCACGATCCGAAGCGCCCCGCCCCAGACGAGCATCGAGGTCCCCAGGGGCGGGCCGCCGGTGAGGTAACCGGCGCCGTAGAGCCCGGCCCACGAGAGGGCGTTGAGCCCGAAGGCGTGGCGCTCGCAGAAGGCCAGGGCCGGCAGCTTGGCGAGGTCGCGTGCGAACCGCTCGCGTTCGTCCGGGCCGGTGAGGATCGGATGGCGGAAGAACGTCCAGCCGAAGTGCGCCCAGCCGATCCCCGCGAGGGGTGTGTGGGGATCGAGGTCGCGGTCGGCCTCCTTGTGGTGGAACCGGTGGTTCCCGACCCAGCCGATCGGCCCCCCCTGCACCGCCAGCGTCCCGAGCACGGCGAACGTCGATTCCAGCCAGCCGGGCAGGCGATAGCTCCGGTGCGACAGCAGTCGATGGAACCCGAGGTTGATTCCGACCTGGCCCGTCAGCACGTAGAGCGTGACGAACGCCCAGACGCCCGCCCTCGTGACGTACCACGGGGCCGCCAGCGCGGCCAGGTGGATCGCGACCACGGCGAGCACATACCCGAGCTTGATCTCACGGCGACGCGCGTAGGTCGGGAGGCGTCGTTCCCATCTGGATTCTTGCATTCGTCAGCCTGTTGCCGGATTCGTCGAGATCGAAGGGGGGATGGCACGCGGGCCGGACGATCCTAATCGAGCCGCGGGCGGAATCATCAAAAAAAGCGGACTTTCTGTCCCCGACTCATGGAGCGCGGACGCGGCGGGTGCGTGGAACTTGCGTGCCGGCCGATGCGCCTGCACAATGGGTGCACTCTGCTCAAGGGGTGAACCCTGCTTGATCCGAGCGATCGATTTTCGCATCCGCCCGGTTCGCCTGCCCGGAGTCTCCCCGTGCCCCGATCGCGCGCCCGCCGCCAGTCCGGAACGCCCGCCGCCCCGAACCGGAGCCGGACGGCATTCCGGCCCACTCCGGCAACGCTCGAAGGCCGGATCGCCCCCGCGCATAACATCACGATCGCCCTCGGCGGGCTCGCGACGATCCCTTCGGGCGCGACGACGAATGCCGACACGGGGGACTACACGATCTCCCCAGACGCGCTCGCGGCGGTCACGGGCGTCGAGAATGCGGCCCTCCAGGCCAACAATGACATCCGGGTCAACGCCCCGGTCGTCATGCAGGACGGCGTCGGCCTGGTGCTCCTGGCCGGGCGCAGCGTGGTCGTGACCGGGGACGGCACCCTCGACACGATCCGCACGACCAATGCGACGATCATCATCAACGCCAATTTCTCGACCTCAGGGGACGGGACGGACTCCAACCGCGACCCCGGCGACGGCTCGCTCATCTTGAACGACGCGATCGTGGCGGCGCTCGGCTCGGGGAGGATTTTGCTCAGGGGCGCGAACGGTCCGGATGGCCCTGTCGTGCTCCTCGGGCGGACCGTGGTCCGCGGCGAGTCGAGCCTCTTCGGCGTGGGCAACAACAACACCCGCCCCGGCATCTTCATCGCGGACACCGCCTCGATCGTCGACGACGCGGGCCGCGGCATCAGCCTGAGCGCCTTCTCCGCGTTCTCCTCCGCGGGCTTCAGCACGGGCATCACCCTCCTCGGCAAGGTCCGGAGCAACGGCGGCAAGATCCTCATCGGCGGCACCGGCCGGGGGAGCGGGCCATCGGGCCACGGCCTGCTGATCTCGGGCGCCTCGGCCCGGATCGAGAATACCGGATCCGGGGAGATTTCCCTCATCGGCAAGGGGGGCTCCGGCCCCGGCAGTTTCGGGGTCTCGCTCGACGGCGGGGGCGGATCCACGCCCGTCCCGATGGTCGTCTCCCAGGACGGCCCGATCTCGATCAACGGCACCGGCATTGCCCTGGCGACCAACTTCGGCGTCGCGATCGGCGAGCGCGCCCAGGTGCGGATCAACGGCTCGGGGGCGCTCGGGATCACCACGGGGACGCTCTCGCTCAACGCGGTCGCCACGCCGGGCTCGATCTTCGTCGCCGACGGAAACGTGACGATGCGGGTCTCCTCGCTCCGGCTCGACGACCCCGGGACGATCGCCACCAGCAACGGCCTGACCAGCACGATCAATATTCTGGCGGGGGCGGACACGCGGCCGATCGTCCTCGGCGGTCCGCTCTCGTCGGACGCGCTGGTGCTCAACAACGCGACATTCGCGGCCTTCTCCGGATTCAAGACGATCGCCGTCGAGTCGGGCCGCGCGGGCGACATCACCATGAACGGTGACGTCGGCCCGGTCGGCGCCGACCTCCAGATCTCCTCGCTGGGCACCGCGGGCGGGTTCGTCCTGAGCAAGACCCTCGACATCGGCGCGAACAAGTTGATCCTCACGGCCAACGGCGCCATCGCCCAGGCGCCGGGGGGCCTGATCAAGGGGAGCGGCGGCGCGCTGATTGTCACCGCCGCCAACGTCGGCACGGCCGCCGCGCCCCTGCTGACGCAGGTGGGCGAACTCGGGGGAGCGACGTTCAGGAACGGGCTCTTCGTGAGCAACGCGGGGAAACTGCGAGTCGGCCCGACCCGCACCGGGCAGCTTGGGACCAACGGCGGCGACCTCGTCCTGAAGAACACCGGCCCGATCCAGATCGTCGACACGCCCATCCGGACGGCCGGCGGCGCCATCCGGATCAATGCCAGCATCACCGCGAACACCGCGGGCGACGCGCTGGTGCTCGCCGGTCAGGAGATCGACGCCCAGGGGGGCGACATCGCGCTCATCGCGGACTCGACCCTCTTCCCCGCCATGAGCCTGGAGGAGGACAGCTTGGTCCAAACCTCGGGCGCGGGGCGCATCACGATCGCCGGCAGGAGCACGTCCGCCGCCGGGTTGGGGATCTCCGGGAACACCAGCATCCGCAGCGTCGACGGCACGATCTCGATCACCGGCGAGACCACGGCGCTCATTTCCCCAGCGGTCCCCGGCATCGATCTGGACCGGGCGACCATCGAGGCCACCGGCCGCGGCGGGATCAGCCTGAGAGGGCTGGGGGGCGAGCGGGCCGAGCGATCGAGCGGGACCGTCCTCAGAAGAGGAATCCTGCGGGTGAAGGACGGCCCGCTCAGCCTGCTGGGAGCCTCCCGCTCGGCGGCCCCGGGGTTGGTCATCGGCTCGACGACGATCCAGTCTACGGGCTCGGGCAGCCTCGAGTTCGTGGGCGTCACAACCGGGAACGCGAATGCGATCGCGATCGACCTGGACGCTCCGCCCCAGGCGAGTTCGATCGTCGCCCGAGCGGGGGCCATTTCGTTCACCGGGGACAGCATGGGCGTCCGCCCCCCCACGCGGATCCAGGGCAACGGGCCGCTTCTCATTCAACCGCTCACGCCTTCTCGCCCGATCTCGCTCGGCGACTCCGGGTCGGCCGGGACGCTCGGGTTCTCCGCCGATCTCCTCCAGGCCCTCGCGCCCGGGTTCTCTCAGGTCACCATCGGCCGAGCCGACGGCACCGGCCGGATCTCCACCGTCCGGCCCTTGACCTTCACCAGCGACGTCGTGATCCGCTCGCCCGGCGCCGGCAGCGCGGGGGTCGCCCTCTCGCACTCGATCGACGCCGGAGCCCACAACCTCACGATCGCCTCCGCCGGCCCGGTCGCCCTGAACGCCGGCACGCTTAGCGTCGTCGGCAAGACGCTCCGGATCAAGGGATCGACGATCAACGCCTTCGCCGCCACCCTGTCCGCCGGCGACCGCGGGCGGATCGTGTTCGAGGGCAACACCACGCTCCGACCGGCCACGACGATCGCCGTGGTCGTAAGCCTCGCGCAGGCGACGAACCTGGCCCTGATCGACGTCGTGGGCAAGATCAACCTCAACAACGCCAACCTGCGGGCCAGCGGGCCCGGGCGGATCGCCGCGGGGACGGGCTTCAGCCTGATCCGCAACGACGGCAACGACGCCATCCCGGGCAGGTTCGCCCAGGGTTCGAGCCTGACGATCGCCGGACAGCCCTACCAGCTCGCGCTGAACCGGGGCAACAACGACGCCTTGCTCAAACGCCAGGCCGCGCCGATCAACGTCAAGCTCGTCACGAAACTGGTGCAGAACGGCAGGAAGAAGGTCAAGACCACGTTCATCGACGCCAACTTCGTCGACGGCGGCCAGCTCAAGTCCGAGACCCTCAGCCCCCTGCAGCCGTCGCGGTTCAAGAATATCCGCATCACCACCGCCGACTCCGACCGCGACGGCACCATCGACACCGTCACCGTGCTCGGGAATGTCGGCAAGCTGGTCACCACGATGACCGTGTCCGTCTGAACCAGTCTCTCCCGGGCCCGGGAGGGCATAAACGGTCGGCGGGCACTCGGGGATGCCGGTGACTCTCGTCGACATGCGAGGTCGCGTCGGGTGGCCGGAACTTGCGTGCCGGGCGAGGCGTCTGCACAATGGGTGCACTCTGCTCAAGGGGTGAACCCTGCTTGATCCGAGCGATCGATTCTCGCATCCGCCCGGCTCATGCCTCCAGGAGTCTCCCGTGCCCCGATCGCGCGCCCGCCGTCCGTCCGAACGGTCCACCGCCGCGCACCGCCCCCGGCCGAGCTTCCGGCCCGGCCCGGAGACGCTCGAAGATCGGATCGTCCCCGCGCACAACATCACGATCGCCGTCGGCGGCCTCGTGGCGATCCCGGGGGGCGCGACGAACCGGAGTGACACGGGGGACTATACGCTCTCCCCCGACGTCTTCCCGCTCGTCACCGGCGGCACCATCAGCCTCGTGGCCAACAATGACATCCGCGTCGATGCCCCGATCCTCCTGCGGGACGGCGTCAGCCTGGAACTCCTGGCCAGGCGCAACGTGGTCGTGACCGGGGACGGCGCCGGGGACACGATCCGCACGAACAACGGGTCGATCGTCATCGTCGCCAATGACCTGGACAGCAAGGGCGGGCCGTTCAACAACCGCGACCGCGGCGACGCCTCGCTGACCTTGAACGACGCGATCGTGACGACATCCGGCACGGGCACCATCTCGCTCAAGGGCGAGGAGGGCGGCCCGGGTCATGAAACCTGCCCGGTGGTGCTCGTCGGCCGGACCGAGGTCCGCAACAACGTCACGATCTCCGGCCAGGGCAACACCGCCACCCGCCCCGGCATCTTCATCGCCGGCACCGCCTCGGTCGTCGACAACGCGGGGGGCGGCATCACCCTCGTCGGCGAGTCCGCGCCCTCCGACATCGGCTTCAGCACGGGCATGACCGTCTTCGGCAAGGTCCTGAGCAACGGCGGCACGATCAAGATCGACGCGACCAGCCGGGGGACCGGGTCATCGAACCACGGCCTGCTGCTCACGGGCACCTCGGCCCGGATCGAGAACACGGGCTCGGGGCAGATCCTCATCACGGGCGTCGGAGGCCCCGGCCCCGGCAGCTTCGGGGTCTCGCTCGACGGCGGCGGCGGGTCCACGCCCGTCCCGATGGTCGTCTCCCAGGACGGCGCGATCACGCTCGACGGCACCGGCACGGCCCTGGCGACCAACTTCGGCGTCGCGATCGGCGAGCGCGCCCAGGTCCGGACCAACGGCTCGGGGGCGCTGTTCGTCCTCGCGGAGACACTCTCGCTCAACCCGTTCGCCACGCCGGGCTCGATCTCCCTGGCCAGTGGAAACCTCTCGTTGGCCGTGAACGTGCTAAGGCTCGACGACCCCGGCACGATCACCTCCGGCAACGACGTGGACAGCGCGGTCACGATCCAGCCCAAGACCGCCACGCGGCCGCTCGTCCTCGGCGGGCCGCTCTCCTCGGACGCGCTGGTGGTCAACAACACGACGTTCGCGGCCTTCTCCGGATTCAAGGGGGTCGGTGTCCAGTCGGGCCTCAACGGCAGCATCAGCATGAACGGCGACGTCGGCCCGATTGGCGCCGATCTCTTCGTCCTCTCGACGGCGAGCACGGGCTTCGTCCTGAGCAAGACCCTCGACATGGGCGACGGGAATCTGGCCATCGCGACCTTCGGCTCCATCGCCCAGGCGCCGGGGGGCCTGATCAAGGGGAGCGGCGTGCTGAACGTCATCGCCAACGGCATCGGCACGCTCACGGCTCCGCTCCTGACCCAGGTGGGCCTCCTCGCGGGCTCGGGCGGTAAGGGCGGGCTCTTCATCAACAACACGGGGACTCTGAGTCTGGGCGACGGACGCGTCGGGAAGTTGGAGACCGCCGGCGGCGACCTCGTCCTGAATAACGCCGGCCGGATCTCGATCTCCACCACGCACGTCCAGACCGCCGGCGGCGCCATCCGGCTCAAAGCCAATGGCATCTCCGACGACTCGGGCTTCGCGATCCAGATCGCCGGCACCGTGATCGACGCCCAGGGGGGCGACATCCAGCTCGTCGCGAACTCGAACCTCTTGCCCGCCGTGAACCTCCAGGCGGGCGCCACGGTCCAGACCTCGGGCGCGGGCCGCATCACGATCGCCGGCAAGAGCACGCTCAGCACCGGGGTGAGGATCTCCGACCGCTCGACCATCCGCAGCGTCGACGGCCCGATCTCGATCACCGGCGAGACCACGACCACGACGGCCGGTTCCCCCTCGCTTTCCGGAATCGAGCTGAGACGGACGACGATCGAGTCCACCGGCCGGGGCGGGATCAGCCTGAAGGGGCTGGGCAGCGCCCAGACCGGGAGGTCGAGCGGGATCTTCCTCGACGGCTCAACCCTGCGCGTGAAGGACGGCCCGCTCGGCCTGCTGGGGACCTCCCGGAGGCTGGACCCGGCCGTGGAGATCCGCTCGTCGACGATCCAGGCGACGGGCGCGGGCCCCCTCTCGTTCGAGGGCGTCGCACCCGGGAACGCGAATGCGATCGCGATCGACCAGAATGCGCCGCCCCAGCCGACCTCGATCGCCGCCGGCACGGGGGCCATCGTCTTCACCGGGGACAGCATGGCCTTCGCCGCCACCGCGCGGGTCCAGGGCAAGGGGCTGGTGCTCTTCCAGCCGCGCACGCCCTCCCGCCAGATCGTGCTCGGAAGCATCGGGTCGACCGGGACGCTCGGATTCTCCCTCGATATGCTCGGGACCCTCGCGCCCGGGTTCTCCCAGATCTTCATCGGCCGATCCGATGGCACCGGCCGGATCGCCACCGGCTTGCCCTTGACCTTCACCAGCGATGTCGTGTTGCGGTCGCCCGGGGCCGGCAGCGCGGGGATTTCCCTCTCGAATTCGATCGACGCCGGCGCCCACAACCTCACGATCTTCTCCGCCGGCCCGGTGGCCTTGAACGCGGGGACCTTGAGCGTCGCGGGCAAGACGCTCCGCATCAAGGGATCGACGATCAACGCCTTCACCGCCACCCTGTCCGCCGGCGCGGGGGGGCGGATCGCCTTCGAGGGAGACACCACCCTCCGCCCCGCCACCACGATCGCCGTCGTCCTCACGCCCGCGCAGGCCACCAACCCGGCCCTGATCGACGTCACCGGCAAGATCAACCTCAACAACGCCACCCTCCGCGGCAGCGGGCCCGGCGGGATCCAGGCGGCGACCGGCTTCAGCCTGATCCGCAACGACGGCAACGACGCGATCTCCGGCAGGTTCGCCCAGGGTTCGAGCCTGACGATCGCCGGCCAGCCCTACCAGCTCGCGCTGAACCGGGGCAACAACGACGCCTTGCTCAAACGCCAGGCCCCGCCGATCAACGTCAAGCTCGTCACGAAGCCGGTGCAGAACGGCAGGAAGAAGGTCAAGACCACGTTCATCGACGCCAACTTCGTCGACGGCGGCCAGCTCAAGTCCGAGACCCTCAGCCCCCTGCAGCCGTCGCGGTTCAAGAACATCCGCATCACCACCGCCGACTCCGACCGCGACGGCACCATCGACACCGTCACCGTGCTCGGGAACGTCGGCAACCAGGTCACCACGATGACCGTGTCGGTCTGATCCACGCCCGCCCGGGCCATGGGTCGGGACTGGGCCGATGGCAACCTGGAGAAAACAGGGCACCTGGATCGTCGAGACCGGTGGATTGATGACGGTAGCACGCCCCGCCCTGGCATCCATCACGGGGCGTGCTGCCGTCGCCGGACGCAACTTCGCATGCGGATTCGCTCAATACGACGCACGCCCGGGGGCGGGCGTGCTGCCCGGGGGCTTCCCCCGGTTTCGACGCGAATCGTGATTGACAAATCGGACAGGTGACGAGACCCTGAAGCATACGTCCCACCCGAGTCGGGAAGGATGTCGTCATGTCCCGTCATCTCCGCTCGCCCTTGCCATCGCCAATTCCGATCGGGCGGCGGTGATCGCGTCCCCCCGCGAGGATGGTCGTTTCCGATGGCTTCGATCCGCAACGAATGGTCAGGCGCGTCGCTCGCGAGCGGACGTTATCGGGTGGGCGAGCGCCTCGGCCGGGGCGGGATGGGGACGGTCTACAAGGCCAGGGACACCCGGCTCCTTGCCGACGTTGTGGTGAAGGTGCCCCACGGCGCGATCCTCGAAGACGAGGGCTTCGCCGCCCGCTTCGAGGCCGAGATCCACACGCTGGCGCAGCTCTCGCATCCCCAGATCGTGAAGGTCACGGACGTGGATCGGCACGACGGGGTGCCGTTCTTCGTGATGCAATACCTCCCCGGCGGCAGCCTGGAAGACCGGCGTCGTTCTGGCCCGCCGCCCGACGGCTTCCCGGTCATCCTCGACCCGCGCGACCTGGCGAGCTGGCTCCCCGGAATCGCCGGGGCCCTCGACTATCTCCACGAGCGCGGATTCGTCCACCGCGACGTCAAGCCGGCGAACATCCTCTTCGACGCGCGCGGCAACCCGTTCCTGAGCGACTTCGGCGTCATCAAGGTTCTCGCCTCGGCCGAGCCCGAGCTGACCCGCCGCGCCCAGACGGGCGCGGGGATGGTGCTGGGGACGGCCGAGTACATGGCCCCCGAGCAGGTGATGGGCGAGGCGGTCGACGGCCGGGCCGATCAGTATGCCCTGGCCGTGTCGGTGTACGAGCTGCTCTGCGGCCGCAGGCCGTTCGAGGACGCCACGACGACCAAGCTGTTCGTGATGCAGATCAAGGACGAGCCGCCGGCCCTGGAGGCGTTCGCCCCCTGGATCCCGGCCGAGGTCTCTCGCGCGGTGCTCAAGGGCCTCGCGAAGGAACGCGAGGGTCGCTACCCGAGTTGCGACGCCCTGGCGGGGGCGGTGCGGGAGGCCGTCGCGGCGACCCTCTGCAACAGGCCGAGCCGCGTCCGCCTGCGATGCCCGTCCTGCGGCAAGTCGATGTCGCTGCCCTCCGAGAAGTTTGAACTCCTGCGCCAGAGGCCGAGGGTCTTCCCCTGCCCCGCCTGCCAGGCCCCGATCCGGGGCGAGAAGACGGTCCAGTTCTCGGGCGAGGGCCCTGCGGGCACCGGCGTCTCGATCTCGACGAGTGCCTTCAACGCGGCCGTGCCGAACCGGACAGTGGTCGAGCGGCCGGGGACGCTTGTAGAACGCATCGGCACGGTCGTGGAACTGCCCGGCTCCGGCCTGGAGCGTTCCGGGACCGTGCTCGAAGCGTCCGGCACCATGATCGAGCGGAATTTCACGACGCTGGAACCGTCGCTCTCGCTGTCGCCGCCCGGTGCCGGTCCCTCGCCGGGCAAGTGGCCGGTCTGGCTGATCGGCGGCCTCGCGGCGGGGGTGACCGCAATCGGGATCGTCGTCGGCTCGACCCTGGCGAAGAGTCGCCCGACGCCCCCGCCCTCGCCGACGACGCCCGTGCCCGTTTTGGCGGCCTCGACAGCCCCCGGGCCCGTGCCCGCTCCGGCCTCCTCCTCGCCGGCCGGGGTTCCGGCCGGGGTCGTCGCCTCGCCCGGACCCAAACCCGAGGTGGCCAAGGTCGCCGCCAAACCTGCCCCGGCACCCAAGCCGACCCCGCTGCCCGCGCCCGAGCCGAAGCGGATCGCCTCGTTGGGCTCGAAGCCGCCCGCCCCGGCCCGGACGTACGAGCATCTGAAAACGCCCCAGATCCTCAAGGATGTCCGAAGCTCGCCCGCCCGGTTCGTCGGCAAGGAGGTCGAGCTGCGGCACCTGTACCTGATCGGCGAAGTCCGTCGGGTCGAGACCTCGGCGGGCGCGACGCGGACGCTCGCGATCTCCGAGCCGGACCTGGATATCCGGGTCCGCGACGGGCTCGCCGGCGCCCGCCCAAGGGGAGGGACGGAGGTCGTCCTCGACATCCATCCGTCGCTCGCGGCGCAGCTCGACGCGATGCCGCGGGCCTCGTCGCTAGAGAATCTCGCCGTCCCGACGGTCCAGGTCGACCGCGAGCCCGGCGAGGAGGAGCCGAGGATCCGGGTCGTCCGGCTCGAATTCCTCAAGAGCTACACCCCAGTGGTGTACCACGCCGGCTTCAAGGGGGACCTAAGGCTCAACTACGAGACGCTCGTCATCGAGCCCGGCAAGGCGAGCGAGTCGAAGGGGAGCCGCGACCTCTGGACCAGGAACGAACGGCTCGGCTTCCTCGAAACCCGTCTCAGCAAGGCCTATGACCGCAACCGCTCGTTGCAGTTCAAGGCGATCGCCCTGAGCATCGCATCGGCGCAGAATGCGATCGCCTCGCGGGCGGCCCAGGCCGAGTTCGCCAGGCAGAATGCGATCCAGGCGGACGTCCGAAAGATCATGTCCGGAGGCCGTTGACGCCCCATTGATCGGCGTCCTCTCGCCTCGAACAATCCCTCGTCGCACGCCCCACCCGCCCCGAACCGAGGAACCCAAGCGATGCCCCGGTGGCCCCGGATCCCGCTCATCCTGCTCCTGTTCTCGCCGTGCGCATCGGGCACGGCCTTCGGGCAGTTGTTCATCGACCGGGGTGCGATCACGCCCGTCGGGGACATCTACCGCGGGCAGGGCGTCTTCCTCGAGGGCGCCGGGCTCTACAATTACTACTCGGCGATGGGTTATTCGATCGAGGTCGATGCGAATATCCGGCTCAACGAGTACATCTACCAGTCCTTCGAGTCGATGCGGATCGCCGCCGCCAGGCGCCGGGAGCAGCGGTTTCAGGAGCGGCGGGCGGCCTACGAGAAGGAGATGACCCGCCTCCGCAACGACCCCGACCACCTCGACCTCACGCGAGGCGATGCGCTCAACAGCATGCTCAAGGACCTGCTCGACCCCAAGATCATCTCGCCGTCGAGCTTCCGCGACCCGGCATTGAAGGTGAGCATCCCGGTCCAGTCGGTGCGGGCGATCCCATTCCTCTTTGCGCCCGCCAACGCCACCTTCTCGATGAAGCGGCTCACCGCATTCGAGACCTGGCCGACGATGCTCCGGGACAAACCCTACGTGTTGCACCGCAAGTCGGTCGAGCGGGCCTACGCAAGGGCCATGGACGAGCTGGTCGCCGGCAAGATCTCCACCAGGGCGATCGCCGACCTCGACGCCTCGATCAACCAGCTCGAAGTCGTCGCCGACGACGGGAACGCCAAGAGCCGGGATCGGCTCTACAACGACGCCAAGGCCCACATCCGCACGCTCCGCGACGCGGTGGAGCTGCTCAAGGACCGGCGCCTCCAGCAGATCGTCGCCGAGCTCGACCGCTACGCCGGCACGACGGTCGGCGACCTTGTGGAGTTCATGCGACGGAATAACCTCCGGTTCGGCTCCGCGGACATCGGCGACGAGTCGGAGCTTTATCCGAAGGTCTTCGCCGGGATGAAGCAGATGCTCAACGCGACCACGCTCGACCGCGCGGACAACAATCGCTAATTCGTGGAAGTGAAGGCGCCTGGATGACGCGACACGTTGCAGCGGCGATCGTCGGCGTGCTCTATGTCGGGGCCGCCGCCTGGCTCGTCCGGCAGGAAGGGGCCTCGCACCGGGAGGCGTTGCGTCAGGAGCGGCTCGCCCTCGTGGCGAAGTCGGCCCCGCCCCCGGCCGCGGTCCCGGCGCCGCCAATCCCACCCGCGCCGGCGGAGACCGGGCCGCCGATGCCCGAAGTCTCGAAGGCGACGGCCCTCGCCCCGGTGCCGAAGGCAGGAGTCACCTCGACATCTCCGCCGCCCGCCGTCCCCGCCGCGTCGAAGGCCGCCGCAGGAACGAATGCGAACGCCAGCCCGGCCCCGCCGCCTCGCGTGATCCCCGACGAGGTCGTCGCCTGGGTCAAGGCGCTTGACCTCGAGAAGCTCAAGCCCGCCGACGAATTTCGGCTCGGCGGCGAACTCCAGTCGCTCGCGCTCCTGGCCACGCCGGCCGACCAGGCGGGTACCCGACTGGAGCGGCTCGCCAACCTCGCGCGTCCGCTGCTCGAGGCGCGGACACGGAAGGACATCCCCTATCGCTTCGCCATCCTCGCGTCGGACGAGGTGAGCGCCTTCTCGCTCCCCGGGGGCTACATCAACCTCTGCCGGGGGACCTTCGACATGGTCGGCGAGGACGAGGATTACGTCCTGCAGTTCCTCATCGCCCATGAGATCGCCCACGTCGACCTCCGCCACGACGTGCGCTGCGTGAAGGGCCTGCTGAAGTCGACGAAGCAGCCCCAGGCCCTGTCGCAATTCCTCTTCCCGATCGTCGCGGGCTACCCCGACGAGCAGGAGTTCGAGGCCGACGCCTGGGCCTACAAGCAGGTGAGCGCCCTGCACGAGGGTTCCTGGCGGAAGTCGTCGGCCTTCCTTCGAAAGCTCCGCGACTACGCCGAGCCCCGCGGCTTCCTCGATGGCCGCAAGACCTCGACCGACGGCCTGAATCCGTTCGAAAATCACCTGCGGACCCACCCGGCGGTCTACGAGCGCCTGGCCCGGCTGGAGAAACTCAGGGAGTCGTCGGCCGCATCTCCGGGCGCGACGCCGAAGCCGTGAGGTAGGTCGCTGCTCCGGATAGCCCGACGATCATCGCGACCAGCGCCAGCACGGCCGCCCTCGGGCCCATCCGGTCGGTCTCGGCCGGGAAATAGTTGTCGACCAGGCTCGCCGAGTCCGGACTCGCCGACGATCCGGCCAGCAGCATTCCCTCGAACACCCAGCGCGACGGCGAGAGTTGCAACGCGGGCTTCATCGCGGCCGGGGCCGTCGCCACCGGCAGGATCTGCCCGCCGAGCAGGGCCAGGACGACCAAGACCCCCGGCGCCGCCGCCATGAGCCAGTTCGGGCCGAGGCCGAACGAGGCCCCCATCGCCCCGAGGGCCAATCCCGTCGCCGAACCCAGGATCATCAGAGCCAGAAGCGTCCCCGAGCCGTGCAAGCCCGCCCCGCCCGACACGATGAGCCACAGTCCCAGGCATTGCCCCACCGCCAGGCCGAATCCCAGGCCGAGCCGGAGGCCGAGGTGGCCGAGCGATGCCCGGTCGCCCTCGGGGTCGAGCAGGATCGCGTTCATCAGGCCGAACCAGATCGCGGCCAGCCCCAGCCACGACAACTGCAACGGCCACCGCGCGGAGCCGATCGCCAGGATCACCCCCGCCAGGATCGGCACCTGCCCGACGAGGATCCCCAGACGCACGCCGGCCGACAGCCCGCGCCTCGGTATGGTCTCCCCGCTCGTCGATGTCTCCACCAGGCTCGGCGAAAACCTGATCAGGAGCGTCGCCGCCGGAATGGCCAGCGAGCCGAGGTACAGGGTGTCGCCGCTGCGGATCGGGGCCTTCCGGATCTTGTTCGCCGGCGAGCCGATGGCCGTGCCGTTCGAGGAGCCGAGGTCCTCGACGATCGCGTGGTCGGAGACGCCGTCCCAGATCAGTCGGGCGTGCCGGCTGGAGACGATCGGGTTGGCGATCGCGATGTCGTTGTCCGGCTCGCGGCCGATGCGGAGCGTCCGAAGGGCCGATTCGATCCGGGTGCCGCTCGACTGGACCGCCGTCTCGGGCGGGAGTTCCGGCCAGGGGAGCGGCAGGGAAAGCCCGAGGGTGATCGTATCGGTCCGCTGGACCCGAGCGGTGCCGGACAGGCGCGTGCCGTTGACGAACGTGCCGTTCGTCGATCGCAGGTCTTCGAGCGTGAAGCCGTCGGTGTCGCGGGTCAGCCGGCAATGCCGGCCGGAGACGACCGGTTGAGCGACCACGATGTCGCAACCCGGGGCACTGCCGATCGTCCAACTCTCGGGCATGGGACTCACCTCGGGACGCGGGGGGGGACTCGCGGGACGCACGCCAGCGTACTGATCGGACCGATGGACCGCAATCCGGGTCGGGCATGTTGCCCGGGGACGCTATGGGGCGTGTTCCCCGGGAAACGTGGGTGCGGACGCGATCCGGACGTGCTAGGATCTCCCGATGGCCCCGCCTTGCCGGGCGCGGGCGTTCTGGGCCGAACCGCCGACCAGGAGCCGAGACCGCGATGCATTCGAACGACCTGAATCGCACGGACCGCCGCACATTCCTCCAGGCCGGTGCGCTGGCCACCGCCGCCGCCGCGACCCTCGCCAACGGCACCGAGGCGGACGCCGCCGCCCCGATCGCGCAGGACGCCCCGAAGGACGCCGTCCTCCCGACCCGCGTCCTCGGCCGCACCGGGCTGCCGATCACCCTGCTCGAGATGGGCACCGGCGCCCTCCGCGACCAGAAGGTCCTGGAGCGGATGCTCAAGCTGTCGTTCGCCAACGGCGTCCGGACCTTCGACACCGCCCGCGCCTACGGCACCGAGCCCGGATTCAAGAAGTGGTTCGAGGAGAACCCCGAGGTCCGCAAGCAGATCGTCCTGGTCACCAAGGACAATCCCAAGAAGCCCAAGGACATGATCGAGCAGCTCAGCAAGCGGCTCGACGCCCTGGCGACCGACTACGTCGACCTCTTCTTCATCCACGGCCTCGGCGACGACCACTCGCTCGACGACGCCCTGAACTTCGTCAAGAGCGACGAGATGAAAGAGACGGCGGAGGCGATCCGCAAGTCGGGCAAGGCCAAGTTCATCGGCTTCTCGACCCACCACCGCAACCGCGCCCAGATCATCCAGGCCGCGGCCGAGGGGGGGATCATCGACGCGATCATGCTCCAGTACACCCCGTGGCTGGAGAAGGACTCGCCCCTGAACAAGGCCCTCGACCTCGCCCACAAGAAGGGCATCGGCCTGATCTCGATGAAGCAGGTCGCCGGGCAGTTCCCCGAGAAGCCCAAGGTTAATGTCCTTGAGGAGGTCCAGAAGCGGGCCCCGATGCTCAAGGAGAAGAACCTGACCCCGTACCAGGGCTTGCTCCACGCCATCTGGACCGACGAGCGGATCAGCGGCTCCTGCGTGTCGATCAAGACGACCGACCAGCTCCGCGAGGACGCCGACGCCGCCCGCCGCTACGAGCCGATGAAGGCCGCCGACATCTCGCAGCTCCGCGACGCCGCCCTCGCCTTCGGCCCGACCATGTGCGCCGACTGCGACGGCCGCTGCTCGGTCGCCGCCGGCACCAACGCCGAACTCGGCAATCTGACCCGGTTCCTCACCTACCACGAGCATCACGGCATCCGCGCCCACGCCCGGGCCGAGTACGCCAAGCTGACCGAAGAGGCCCGCGACTGGTCCAAGGCCGACCTCGAGGCCGCCCGCCACGCCTGCCCCAACAAGCTCGACTTCGCCAACCTCCTCCCCGACGTCGACAAGTACCTCGCCTGACCGGCGACCGAACCCGAACGCACGCCCGGCGCGTCCTCCTTCGAGACCGACGCGCCGGGCGTTTTCGTTCGAGGGGATGCAAACCTTCCCCATCGGGGATACCCTCTCCACCTTCCCTCGTCACCAGGCAATTCGGGCTGAGGAGTTTCGAGCGATGGTCGGCAAGAGCGTCCTGGATCGGTTCCGTCTCGACGGCAAGGTGGCGATCGTGACCGGCGGCACGCGGGGGCTCGGCCGCGCGATGTCGCAGGCGCTCGCCGAGGCGGGGGCCTCGGTCGCCCTGACGGCCCGGTCCGAGGAATCGGCCAGGGCCGTCGCCGCCGAGATCTCCGCCGAGACGGGCGCCAGGACGCTCGGGCTGGGCGTCGAGGTCACGAAGGACGACCAGGTCCGGGCGATGGTCGCGGCGACCCTGGCGACATTCGGACGCATCGACATCCTCGTGAACAACGCCGGCATCAACATCCGGGGGCCGATCGAGACCTTGCAGGAGTCGCAGTGGGATGAGGTGATCGACACGAATCTCAAAGGGCCCTGGCTCTGCTGCCGCGCGGTGGCCGGGACGATGAAGGCGCAGAAGTCAGGCCGGGTCATCAACCTGTCGAGCATGCTCGGCGAGATCGGCCTGGCCGACCGCACGCCCTACTGCTCCAGCAAGGGGGGCCTGACCCTGATGACGAAGACCCTGGCGCTGGAGTGGGCGAAGTACAACATCAACGTCAACGCCCTCTGCCCCGGGCCGTTCCTGACCGAGATCAACAAGCCCCTGCTCGACGACCCGGCCGCCGCCGCGGCGATGATGGCGAGGGTCCCCCTGGGCCGCTGGGGCGAGCCGGCCGAACTCGGGCCGTCGGTCGTCTTCCTCGCCTCCGACGCCGCCAGCTTCATGACCGGCGCCACCCTCTTCATCGACGGCGGCTGCACCGCCCAGTAACTCCCTGGGGTGCGGGAGCTTGCTCCCGCTCGGTTGTCGCGGAGCTTGCTCCGCGTGCTAGATCAACGCAATCCACCACGAACCGATCGCATCTCTCGGGAGCAAGCTCCCGCCGGGCGAGAGCGGAAGCAAGCTTCCGCACTCCGGGGGCCTCCCGTCTTCTGGTGAATCGAACATGCTCACACCTGAACAAATCCCCCAGGGCTACAAGGCCGCCGCGATCAAGGCGGGCATCAAGCCCTCGGGCGCACTCGACCTCACGCTGCTCGTCTCCGATGCCCCCTGCTCCGCCGCCGGCACCTTCACGCTGAACCGCGTCTGCGCCGCGCCCGTGAAGTGGGACCGGGCCCTGCTCCCGTCGTCGACCATTCGCGCCATCGTCATCAACGCCGGCAACGCCAACGCCGCCACGGGCGACGAGGGCGAGGCCAACGCCCGCACCACGGCCGCGACCCTCGCGGCCCTGATCCCGGGCGTGAAGGAGACCGACGTCCTCGTCGCCTCCACCGGCGTCATCGGGCACCAGCTCCCGATGGCCAAGCTGACCTCGGGCATCCGGGCCGCGTTCCCCGGACTCTCGGCCGAGCCGGCGGCGTTCGACCTCGCCTCGCAGGCGATCATGACGACCGACACCCGGCCCAAGGTGGTCGCCTTCTCGAAGACGGTCGCCGGCAACGAGGTGCGGCTGCTCGGCCTGGCCAAGGGCGCGGCGATGATCGGGCCTCGCATGGCAACCATGCTCGGGTTCCTGCTCACCGATGCGAACGTCGCCCCCGAGGACCTCCGCCCGATCCTCTCCGAGGCCGTCGAGGTCTCGTTCAACTGCATCTCGGTCGAGGGGCACACCAGCACCAACGACACGGTGCTGCTGCTGGCCAACGGGGCCTCCGGCCAGCCCGCGCCGCTCAAGGGCGACGACCTCGCGGCGTTCGGCGAACTGGTCCGGTCGGCCTGCCAGGACCTGGCCCGGATGATCCCCGACGACGGCGAGGGGGCGACGCACACGATCACGATCGACGTCGAGCAGGCGGCCAACAGAGAGCAGGCCCGGACCCTCGCCCGGGCGGTGGCCGACAGCCCGCTGGTCAAGACCGCGATCCACGGCGCCGACCCGAACTGGGGCCGGATCGTCTCGGCCGCCGGCTACGCGGGCGTGCCGTTCGAGGAGGAAAAGGTCTCGCTCTGGCTCAACGGCACCCCCCTCTACCGCGACGGCACGCCGCTGCCCTTCGACGCGGCGGCGGTCTCGTCCCACCTCCGGGCCAACAAGGACGTGCACATCCGTTTGACCCTCGGCCTGGGGGACGCGTCGATCCGGTTCTGGACCTCGGACCTGACGGCGGAGTACGTCCGGCTCAACGCGGACTACACGACCTGAGCCGGGGTCGCGGTGGCATGAGAACCGGCACTTGAATTGCTATGGAGTGATGTTCAAGCCTGGTGCGGACGGGCCACGGTGGTCCGCCCGCACGCCGGGATCTTGAACGCCTCCGTCGCGACGGGAGTACCGCGATGCCGCCCACCCTCAGCAAACCCTCGTCGGCCGCGCCCACGGCGCTGTTCTACATCACACTCGGTGCGCTCATGACCGTCTGGAGCGGGATCTGGTACATGTACCAGGCGAACAATCCCCCCAGCAGCTCGTTCGTCCACTACCTCTGCACCGGGTTCCTGCTGACCGGCGTCATCCTCCTGGCGATCGGCTTCGGCCTCGGCCCCATCGCCCGCTGGTCGCGCAAGGCCGAACTGCCGCCCGAGGAAGCCATGGGCGACGTCGCGACCGGCCGCCCGGTCACCCGCATCTGAGTCGGGTGTGAGGCCGGGCGGACCCCTGGACCGCCCGGCTCCGCACCGATGTTTTCGTTTGATTATATGCTTTTTAGTGACCGCGAACAATGAAAAGCGGCAGCCGGACCGCCGCACTCCAGGGTTACTTCTTGGCTTTCTGCTTGGCCTCGTACTCGGCGAGGACGGCGGCGGGGTTCTCGTTGAAGAGGTCCTTGCAGCCGGAGCAGCAGACGTAGTAGGTCTTGCCCTGGTAGGACACGGGGATCGTGCCCTTGCCCTCGGTCACGATGCAAATCGGACCCGACTCACCGCTGGCGGCAAAGGCCACGCCTTGCTTCGTGTAGCCGACCTCTGCGAGGCGGTAGAACTGGCCGGAGTCGGCGTTCTTCGCCTCGAACAGCAAGAGCGAACGCGCCTCGTTGGGTATCGTCAGCGTCACCCGGCTCGGGCCGTCGCCCTTCGGCTCGGTCGCCACGAGCACCACGGGCTTGCTGGGGGTCGCCCTGCCGGAGAACTCCCGGGACGAGCCGTCGGCGAGCACGGCCGTCATCCGGAACGTGTCCGGCGGCGTCCCCGGGCGAAGGGTTGCCGACTTGAGCAACTTTCCGCGCTGAACCTGAAGCTCCAGCGCCGCCGAGTCGGACGTGAGCTTCCAGGCCCACTTCCCAGTCTCGGCCCAGGCCCCCCGGTTGCTGCCGCGCTGGGGCTGACCGGCGCCCCGCCAGTCGCCGACGAGCCCGCCCCAGGGCTTGAGCCGCTCCTGATCCGCCGAGCGGCCGCCGGGGGCGGCGTCGCCCACGACCAGGAGGGTCAGGGCAACCAGGAACGCCGGCACAACCCGCGGACTCGCTGCGTCCAAAACCATCGATCCAGCCCCCATGATTCGGCCTTCCCCGAGGAAGTGTTCGGATAGATTCAACACCCCGGAGCACGACGGGTGTCGCACGATCCTCGGTCGCCGGTTCAGGCCGGGCGTGTCGGACTCCCGGCCGGCCCCGTCGGTGGGGTTGACGCGGGCCCGAGGGACCGCGTCGGCACCCCACCCGACCGGTTTCACTCGCCCAGGAGCCAGAACGTCGGGGTCCGGGCGGTCTGGAAGGGCTGGTCGTTGCGGGCGGATTCCAGGCCGGCGGACAGCCGACGGGGGGCGTCCAGCTCCGGGGCGAGGACCGTTCGGGGTAGGGCGCAGATGTGGGGCGAGGAGACCTCGATCCGGACGTACGGGCTGGTCGCCGACGGCCGGCTGAGCCGCATGACCTCGGGGCCGTCGTCGGTCTCGACCTCGATGCGCACGCCCCGGATCCGGACCAGCCGGGATTCGTTCGGGTCCAGCGGGACCGTCCGGATCGAAACGGAAATGGCTTTGTTCCCGCCTTTTTCTTCGAAGGTCGCCTCCAGGCTCCCGCCCTCGCCCGGAGCCCGGGTCTTCGGCTCCCATCCGAGCTGTCCGGCCAGCCAGCCGACCAGCCACCCGGCGGCGCGGGGGATCCGCCCGGTCGGGGGCGTGGCGACCTCGACCTCGATGCTCCGGAGCCGCTTGAGTCCCTCGGCATGCCCCGGGCCGTCGAAGAACTGGGCGACCAGCTCGCGCCAGCGGGAGATCCCGAACCAGGCTACGTCGCGGCTGTACGGGTTGAGTTCCGGATCCAGGGCCATCTTCAACGCGGCCGGCTCGGTGTCCGGGTCGGGGAGGTCGACGATCAGGCGGGTGCATTCGTCGGCGAGGTCGCGGAACAGGTCCGGACATCGGCGAGGGTCGCCGGTCCACCAGAGGACGAACGGGAGGTCGGCCTCCAGGAGCGGGCGGACGGCCCCGGGGACCAGGTCCACGGCCCCCGGCCCGCTGCGCAGGACGATCCGCTCGGAGCAGACCTGAGGCTGACCGGGCGCGGAGAGGTGGCACAGGGCCGCGACCTCGGCCCGGACCTTCCGCTCGGTGTCGTCGTCGCGTCGGATCACGATGGCGCGGCAGGGGTAGCGGGCCACGACGTCGTCAAGGGTCGCTTCGAGCCCCTCGCCGTGGCCGCCGGCCTCGACGACGAGGTTCGCCAGGACGATCCGGGTGACATTCGGGTGGTCCAGCTCCGGCCCGCCGACCCGCTCGGCCGCAGGGCCCCAGAGCCGGATCAGCTCCGACTCGATGTCCCGCAGCTCGACCGGGATGCCCTGGCCCGAGAGGAAGGCATCAGTGCACGTATGAGTCATCGTTCCTGCCTCCCTCTCAGAGCCTGCGCCACTGGGCGCCGTCGCGGGCGATCAATCCATCGGCCTCTTCGGGCCCCCAGGTGCCCGCGGGGTACTTGACCGGCAGCCCGACGCCCTGGTCCCAGGCGTCGAGGATCTGCGTCACGAACCGCCAGGCGCTGTCGACCTCGTCGGTGCGGGTGAACAGCGTGGGGTCGCCGAGCATCACGTCGAGCAACAGCCGCTCGTAGGCCTCGGGCGGAGGGGAGGCGAAGGCGGTGCCGTAGCGGAAGTCCATGCGGACCTCCTGCAGCCGCCGTCGCGAGCCCGGGATCTTGGCCTGGAAGGCGATGCTCGCGCCTTCGTTCGGCTGGATCCGGAGGATGAGCAAGTTGGCCCCTCCGGCCCCCTCGGAGTCGGGCTCGAAGAGGTGCGTCGGCGGCTTCTTGAAGGCGATGGCGATCTCGGTCGCCCGCTTGGGGAGCCGCTTGCCCGTCCTCAGGTAGAACGGCACGCCCGCCCAGCGCCAGGTGTCGAGGGTCAGCCGCAGCGCCACATAGGGGCTGGTCGTCGAGTCGGGGGCGATCCCCTTCTCTTCCAGGTAGCCGGGGACTTCCTGCCCCTGGGTCGATCCCCTGGCGTACTGGGCCCGGACCACGTTCTTCGCGACGTCCTCGGGCGACCACTTCGGCAACGCCTGGAGGACCTTGACCTTCTCGCTCCGCACGGCGTCGGCCGAGAGGTCCACGGGCGGCTCCATCGCCACCAGGCAGAGGAGCTGCATCATGTGGTTCTGGACCATGTCGCGGATGGCGCCCGAGGTGTCGTAGTACGCCCCGCGACCGCCGGGCATGCCGACCTCCTCGGCCACGGTGATCTGGACCGACTCGATGTAGCGGCGGTCCCAGAGCGGCTCGAACATCCCGTTGCCGAACCGCAGGGCGAGGATGTTCTGGACGGTCTCCTTGCCGAGGTAATGGTCGATGCGATAGACCTGGTTCTCGTCCAGGACCCGCGAGACCTCGCGGTTGAGCGTACGGGCACTTTTCAGGTCGTGGCCGAACGGCTTCTCGATGACGACCCGGCTCCAGGGGCCGTCGTCGTGGGCGGGGTAGATCAGCCCGGCCTTGCCCAGCTGTTCGATGATGACGGAGAAATACTCGGGGGCGACGGCGAGGTAATAGAGCCGGTTGCCCCGGGTCCCGTGGGAGACGTCGAGTTCTTCGAGCTTCTTCTTGAGGTTGTCGTAGGCGGCGGGCTCGTCGAAGTTCCCCTTCGAGAAGGCGATCCGGCTGGCGAACTCGGGCCAGGTGTCGGCGAAGTCGGGCCCGCTGGACTTGGCCAGCGTGGTCTCGATCTCCTTGCGGAAGGCCTCGTCGGTCCAGTCGCGTCGGGCGAAGCCGACGATGGCGCACTCGGCCGGCAGGTGCCCCGCCCTGGCGAGCTGGAAGAGGGCCGGTGCAAGCTTGCGGTGGGTCAGGTCGCCGGTGGCCCCGAACAGGACGACCGAGCAGGGGTCGGGGACCTTGGTCCTCGGGAGCCCGTCCCGCAGGGGGTTGGCCTCGGGCGGGGAGCCCAGGTGGGCCGGTTCGTTCGGGGTCGCTGGCGTCGGCATGCGATGAGCATCCGCGGCGATCCGGGGCCCCGCGCGGCCGGCCCCGGCGTTTCCACCCGTCGCCGGGACGCGCCACGGGGCGTCTGGGTCCGGCCGACCTGTTCCGGAACATTAGGGCACAAACCCGGCCGCCCCGTCCAGACCCGCCAGCCCTTTGACATCCGTCACTCCCTGACTTGCCGCACCAGCTCGCGGATCCCCTTCGCGATCCTGTCCTCGATGTCGCCCGCCCAGCGGTACGCCGGCCGGCCGTATTCATAAAGGTTCGAACCGCCTTCGTAGCCCCCTTCCTCCCAGACGCGACGAGACGGGATGTAGGAGATCATGTCGTCGGCGTAGCCCAGGACCCAGGTCTTCGGGCCGAACTCCTTCTGGAACCGCAGGCCATAATCGACCACCGTCTCAGCCCCCATGCCGAGGAGGAGCGTGTCCTTGCCGAGCCGCCAGGCGTGTAGCGGATACGGATAGGTCGATGCGAATGCCTCGCCGGCGTCGAGCTTCCCGAGGAGCCGCCGGGCCCAGCGGGCCTGCAGTTCATTCTTGCCCTTCGATGCCTCGATCAGTTTCTCGCGGGTGACCACCTCCAGGTAGGCCAGGTCGATCAGCCTGAAGGCCGACTTCAACGTCGGCTCGATCGTCTCGGACGGCCCCTTGAGCGCCCGCTCGACACCCGCCGCGAGTTCCTTGCCGTACTTCTCGCAGAGTTCGATCTTGCGACGTGGGAGCGGGTTCTGGTCGCCGCCGCAGGTGTTGACGAACAGGGCCGTCGCGCCGGGGTGGGCCTTCTCCAGCTCGACCTGGGCGAAGCCCGGGTAATCACCGCACCAGATGGTCCAGCTCATCGTGGTCGGGTGGCAGGCGTAGCCGAACAGGATCGCCTCCAGACCGCCGCCCGGCCGGGTGACCGTCATCACCGGCACGCGGTGGTCCACCGGCCCGACGAGCGGAGTCCCCTTCGCGAGCATCTCGGGGACCTCCGCCTCCTTGTTGTTGCGGCGGTTCACGGCGAAGGTCGCCTTGCCCGCCGAGGTGGCGATGACCGCAGGCCTGAGATTCTTGACGGATTCCGCGACGACCTCGACGACCTTCGCGACCATCTCCGAGGTGTATTCCTCGACCAGCCTCTCCTGCGCGGCCTCGACGGGATAATAATCGATCAGGTCATCCCCGAGCCTCGGCCCGCAGTGGTTGTGCGAGAAGGTGAACATCACCTGGTGTCGTTCGAGCCCATGCTGTTTCTTCAGGCGGTCGAAGACGCGGTCGCTCATGACCTTGGGCACGCCCTGGAAGTCGCTGGTGATGAGGACCGCGCGATGCCCTTCGCCGTCCTGGAGGGCGAGCGACTTGACCCAGAGGTCGTGGACCTTGCCGTCGGGCACGCGCTTCGATCCGTAGCCCGCGAGCCAGACGGGGGTGTCGGGGGTGATGACTCGCTTCGCCACGCCCGCCTTCCACTCGGCGGCGTGGGCCGGGGTGATGATTGACAGTGCCATCCACGCCCATACCATCCAGGCATTCCAACGCATCAAGTTCATCCCAAGAGCCCCTCGCGCTGGGCGCGGGTCTCCAGACCCCGCCCCAGGCCCAAGATCAGGTACCGCCGAACCCGGTCTCCAGACCGATCCCCGCGAGGGAATCCCACGCCGGCGTACGGGTTTGGAGACCCGAATGTGTGGCTTCCTTCGTTCGATGTTGGGCCGGGGTCTGGAGACCCGCGCCCAGCGCAGGTGTTACAGGAAGGGAGTGGCGAAGGCCAGGGCCGGCCGGGGAAATCGCGTCGCAATCGCCTTGGCCACTCTGTCCCGAGGACGGGCCTCAGCCAAGGTTGACCAAATGGTTGATGACGAGGAGATGCCGTTGACGATGACACCGGGCGCGGGTCCAATGGACAAGATCGCGCGGGGCTCCTCTCCCCGCCGGGGTACTTTCTCGCCCCACTCGTGCCCGACCGCCCAGGTTCACCCCGGCCCCCGGCCGCCCACCCCCACCGAACCACCGATGAAAACGATCGCAACCGCATTGCTCGCATTGACGGTCGTCGCCGCCCCGGCGTTCGCGATCAGCCCCGCCTTGCGGGGGATCGCACCGGTCGGAGGCCAGCGAGGCTCGGACGTCGAGGTCAAGATCACCGGCCAGCGCCTGGCCGACGCCCAGGAAATCCTCTTCTACCAGCCGGGCATCACCGTCAAGAGCCTCAAGGCCGGCAAGGACGCCGAGGTCGTCGCCGTCCTGCACATCGCCCCCGACGCCGAACTCGGCCTCCACGACTTCCGGCTCCGCACCGCCACCGGCATCAGCACCCTCAAGACCTTCAGCGTCGGCGCCCTGCCCGACGTCGCCGAGAAGGAACCGAATAACGACTTCGCGAAGCCGCAGGCGATCCGGATGAACGTCACCGTCAACGGGATCGCCGACCGCGAGGACATCGACTACTACGCCGTGAAGGCGAAGAAGGGCGAGCGGATCACCGCCGAGGTCGAGGGCATCCGCCTGGGCCTGACCCTCTTCGACCCCTACGTCGCGATCCTCGATTCCAAGCGGTTCGAGATGAAGTCGAGCGACGACTCCGCCCTGATCTGGCAGGACGGGTTCGTGTCGCTGATCGCCCCCGAGGACGGCACCTACGTCGTCGCGGTCCGCGAGGCCGCCTACGCGGGCAACGCCCAGTGCCTCTACCGGCTCCACGTCGGCACCTTCCCCCGCCCGACCGCAACCATGCCTTCCGGCGGCAAGATCGGCACCGAGACGTCCGTCCGCTGGATCGGCGACGTCCTCGGCGAGCGGACCACCCGGGTCAAGCTGCCCAACTCGGTCGAGCGGAACTTCGGGCTCCTGGCGCAGGACGACAAGGGCGTCGCCCCGTACCCCAACGTCTTCCGCCTCAGCCCGTATGACAACGTGATCGAGGCCGAGCCCAACAACACGCCCGAGAAGGCCACGAGGTTCGCCCCGCCGATGGCCGTCAACGGCATCATCGAGACGGCGGGGGATGTCGATTACTTCACATTCCCGGCCAAGAAGGGCGAGACCTTCGAGGTGCTCGTCGTCGCCCGGCAGATCCGCTCTCCGCTCGACTCGGTGCTGACGATCACCGACGACAAGGGCCGCCGGCTCGGCAGCAACGACGACAATCGCGGCCCCGACAGCCGCGTCCCGTTCAAGGCCCCGCGCGACGGTGTCTACCGCCTCAGCGTCACCGACCACCTCAAGAAGGGCGGGCCCGACTACACCTACCGCATCGAGTTCAACCCGGTCATCACCCAGCTCACCGCCAGCACGCCCAATGAATCCCTGCGGCGCGGGACGGGCACGATGGCCATCGCGGTGCCGAAGGGGAACCATCAGGCGATCCTGATCAACGCCGCCCGCGAGGGTTTCGGCGGCGAGTTGGCCTTCAGCGCCGCCGACCTGCCCCCGGGCGTCACGATCGCCATGGAGAACATGACGGCCGGCAACACCACCCTGCCCCTGCTGTTCTCGGCCGACGCCAAGGCCCCGGTCGGCGGCAGTCTGGCCCGGATCGTCGGCAAGCCGGTCGATTCCAAGCTCGATGTCCCCTACGAGTTCGTCTCCACGGCCGAACTCGTCCTCGGACAGAACAACATCCCCTTCTGGACCCGGACGGTCGACAAGCTCGCCGTGGCGGTGACGGAGGAGGCCCCCTACTCGCTGGAGATCGTCGAACCCAGGGTCCCGATCGTCCGGGGCGGTTCGATGGAGCTGAAGGTCGTCGCGAAGCGCAAGCCGGGCTTCAAGGCCCCGATCGCGATCCAGCTCCCCTGGAACCCGCCGGGCATCTCATCGAAGGCCGACACGATCATCCCCGAGGGCAAGGATTCGGCGACGATCCTGGTCAACGCCAGCGGCGGAGCCCCGACGGCGGCCTGGAAGGTCACGGTCAACGGCACCTACACCGAGCCCCCGCCCGCCGGCACGCCCCAGACCCCCGGCAACCGCCGCGGCTTCGGCCGGGGCCGGCTGACCGTGTCCTCCCCGTTCGCCACGCTCAAGGTCGCGCCTCAGTACCTGACCTTGAAGTTCGCCCCGGCGAGCGTCGAGCAGGGCAAGGACACGACCATCGCGGTGAAGGTCAACCAGTCCACGCCGTTCCCCGGCGAGGCGAAGGTGACCCTGATCGGCCTGCCGAACAAGGTCACGACCGAATCGGCGACGATCACCAAGGAGACCGACGAGTTGGTCTTCAAGATCCGGACCGACCCGACCTCGCCGGCCGGCGAGGCGAAGAACCTCTTCTGCCAGGTCGTCGTCATGCAGGACGGCGAGCCGATCACCCACCAGCTCGGCACCGGCCGCCTGCGGATCGACGCCCCTCTCGTCAAGAAGGGGGCCCCGGCCGGGGCCAAGGGCGGATCGAAATCCCAGCTCGCCTCCTCCGCCAAGCCCGGCGCCGCCCCCCTCAGCCGCCTGGAGAAACTCCGCCAGGAGAGCAAGGAACGGAGCAAGGCCAGCACGCCCGAGACGGCGAAGAACCCCTGAGTCGACTCACCCTGGAGTGCGGGAGCGAAGCTGCCGCTTTCCATCAGGCGATGGGCGAACGACTTGATATGGAAGAGCGGAAGCCTGGCTTCCGCACTCCAAACGGGGGTCAGCCCTTCCGCAGCGTCAGCCTCGTGAGCTCCGGCGTGCAGCCCCCGAACCGGATCGGATGCTTGCCGCCGAGCCCCTGGCTGACGTACATCCGCGAGCGACCGCGGGCGAAGACGCCCCGGTCGTAGCGGCGGCTGTAGCGGCTGGGCATCAGGATCGGCCCGAAGCCCGGGATTCGAACCTGCCCGCCGTGGTTGTGCCCCGAGAGGACCAGATTCACCCCCGCCCGCGACAGCCGGGGGAACTGATCCGGCGAATGGCTCAGGACGAGCCGGAAGTCGGCATCGGCCGGACACTCGTCGAGGTGGAGCACCGGCCCCCAGGGGGACGACGTCCCGCCAATTCCCATGACCGCCCCGCCTCGATCGACCCGCCTCCAGGCCCCTTCGATCTCGTCGAATCCGGCCTCGCGGAGGGCCTGGGTGACGGCGTCGGGCCCGTGCGAGTAGTCGTGATTGCCGAGGATGGCGAACTGCCCCAGGCGGCCCCGCAGAGTCGAGAACAGCGGCCCGATCCAATCGGTCGTCGACTCGTCATCGATCAGGTCGCCCGTGAACACGACCAGGTCCGACTCCCAATGCGCCGCGGTTCCGAGGGCGGCGTCGAAGAAGGCCCGGCGGTAGCGGTGGTTGAAGTGGAAGTCGGTGAGGTGGAGGATCGTCAGGCCGTCGAGGGCGTCCGGCAGGCCGGGGATGGCGACCTCGGCCTCGACCTTCGCGAAGGTCAACGACTCGTTCCCGGGCAACTTCAACAGCCAGTTCAGCGGGGCCTCGCCGACCAACGCCTCGCGGCCCAGCTCAGCGGCGACGTCCCGGACCTCGGTCACCTCCAGCGACGTGCCGGGCGGCGGCCCGCGGAGGGCCCGCTGGATCGTTACGGCGGGCACGGCAACGAGCGTGATCCAGGCGCAGGGGATCGCGTAAGCGACCAGCCACGTCGGCCAGGGATGGGAAAACCAGCCGACCCCGAGGATGGCGACGAACCCCAGGCCGGCGAAGCCGAGCAAGGCCAGCGACGCCAGGTCCATCACCGGCCCCTTGAGCCGGATCCCCAGGCCGTGCAGGACGTTGACGCAAACGATCGAGAGCACGAGATGGCCGAACGCCGCCGCCACGAGCCAGAGGCCGATCAGCCAGGTCATGCGGGGCCCGCCTCGCCCGTCTCGCCCGACTCGGCCACCGACGGCCGGAGCGCCTGCTCGACGGCTTCGAGGAGCCGGTCGACACGGAACGGCTTGTAGAGCACGGTCTGCAAGCCCTCCTGGCGGGCCTTCACGATCGAGTGCGTCGGGTCATAACCGAAGCCGGTCATGAGGATGATCGGGATGCCCGGCTGGACCTCCCGCAGACGCCGGAAGGTCTCATAGCCGTCGAGGTCGGGCAGGCGGATGTCGACCAGGGCAGACGAGTAGTCGGTCTGCCTGGCCAGGGCGATCGCCTCGTGGGCGTCCCGGGCCGTCTCGACGATCGCCCCGTGCCGCCCCAGGAGCTGGTGGGCCGCGCGCCGGACGGTCTCGTCGGCGTCGACCACCAGCAGGTTCGCCCCGGCGAGCTTCTGCGACGGCCTGGGCCCGCTCCGCCTGGGGTCGGGGGCGATGGTGGATCCGACCTTCTGCACAAGCGAGCGGATCTCGCGGGCCCGGTAGAGCAGGTGCCGGAGCCGGGCGATGATCTCCTCGTCGTGCCCGGCGTAGCGGTCGAGCACGGTCGTGGCGTCGCTCAGGATGTCGTCGATCGGCAGGGCGAGTTCCCGGCTGATGGCCTCGACCGACGCGGTGGCCGTGCTCCGCTTCTCGGCCTGGAGCAGCTCCAGGGTGTTGAGCGCGGAGGCGACGTTCCGGGCGTAGATCTCGAGGAACTGGCGGTCCCGCTCGTCGAAGGCGTTGGGCTGGGGGTTCTCGACGTTGAGCGTGCCGATGACCGTCCCGTGGTAAATCAGCGGGACGGTCAGCGAGCTGCGGGCCCCGGCGGCGCCTTCGAGGAAGAGGCCATCGTTGGCGGAGTCGGGGCACAGGTAGCTCTGTCCCGTGGCGGCGACATAGCCGGTGACGCCGTTGCCTTCCTTCGACGCGTAGAGTTCCCGGTTCGCGGCCAGCGGCGTCATGCCCTCGGTCAGGAGCGGCACGAGCCGGCTGTTGGAACGGTCGAGGAGCCGGATCTCGATGTAGTCCAGGCCCAGCAGGTCCTTCATGTGCCGGGCGATGTTGTACTTGAGCAGGTCGGTGCGCTCCTCGACCCCCATCTCCGAGAGTTCCTCGGGGGTCAGGTCGGCGAGTTCGTCGCCGGCCTTGTGGATCGCGTTGATCTTCTGCTCCTGCTGGACCTCGCTGGTGATGTCGCGGGTCAGCCCGATCAGGTTCGTGAGCGTGCCGCTGCCGTCGTAGACAGGGGTCGCCGTGAGCTTGAGGTAGCGGTTGGCCTCGATCCGGAGGGTCGTATCGGCGGCCCGCTTCGTCCGGACCGCCGCCTCGAACGGGCTGCCCTCGGTGCCCATAACTTCGGGCGAGCCGAGGGCCCGGAAGAACTTCGAGCCCAGGGCCTCGACCTCGGGATCGACGAGCTGGCCGAACTCGGGGTTCATCCAGACGATGTGGAGGTCGGGGTCGACCACGGCCACGCCGTCGGCGATGGCGTCGAGGACCTCGTCGGCCTGGATCAGGACCCCCGCCCAGTGGAGCGAGGAGAGCTGGCCGCTGTCGACATAGACCCCGCTGAACTTCTGCTCGCGGAGCAGGATCAATGCCCGGGCCATGGTGCGGGCGGGGACGACGTCGAAGGACTCGGAGAGTCGTCGGCGGGCCTCCTGGGCGGCGGGGGTGTCCCGCTCGATCACCAGCAGCCGTGGCTTCTCATTCTCGGCCACGCGACAACATCCCCGGCAAGCAGCTGCGGCCTCCCCCGGCAGGCACCCCGCGTGCGGCCGGGCCCTCGGCCGGAACTCCTCGTATCGTAACGCAGCCGGACGGATCCCAGCAAGGCGTTGCAGCGATGACGCTTCCGCCCGACCTCACCGGGGCGAGACGGGGGCCGGCGGGGCCGGCTGACGCAGCCCCGCGTCGGCCGATTCCCGGAGTCGCCGGACCGCCCGGCGGACTTCCAGGTAATCCGACCGCAACTCATACGCGTCCGGATAGGTGAGATCCGACCGGAACGCCTTGCGGGTCCCGGCGATCAGCCGCCCGACGGCCTCGGCCGCCTCGGGGTCGAGGTTCAGCCGCTTGAGCCTTGCATCGAGGAGGTCGACCGCCTGGAACGTGCCGGGGTCCATCGTCGGACGCTGCGGGGGAACGGCCGGGGGCGGATTGGGCGGGATCGGCCTGGTGTCCTGACCGTCGGCCGGGGGCGGAGGGGGCCCGGGGAGGACGCCGTCTCGCAGCTTCGACAGCTCGCCCGCGTCGACCGTGATGCTCCCGAAAGCCTGGTCCGTGATGGATTGATAGACGGGACCGAGCGCATCGAGCAGCATGACGGCGTCATTGATCTCGCGGAGCCGTCCGGTGGCCTGCTCGGCGTCGAATCGCTTCTGGCGTTCCCGGATCTCGGCCACGCTCTGGGTCGAGAGCGCGGCATAGGCGACGGAAATCAGGACCACCGAGGCGACCCAGCCCCCCCAGACCCAGCGCGGCCGCTCGGCCTTGCGGATCAAGGGGCGGTGGGCGAAACCCAGGAGGATCCCCGCCAGCGCGCCGCCGCCGTGGCCGAAGTTGTCGACCACCCCGGGCATCACCAGGCCCAGCAAGGCGGTGAAACCGAGCAGGGTCCACATCTGGTCGGCGAGGTAAGAGCCGATCCGCGTCCGCGACCGTACGCCGACCACCAGCGCGATCCCCATGAGCCCCAGGAGGATCGTCGAGCCGCCCGCCGCGTGGACATCGGCGCTGCTGAGCGGCCCGAACCAGTCGACCACCGGCTTCGGCAGGGATCGCCAGAACGACGTGGCCTCGACCGATTGCCGGAGGAGCACCAGGAGGAACCGCGCGAGCGAGCCGAACAGGTTCCCGAGCAGGCCCAGGATCAGGCAGAGGAACAGGAATGGCCCCGACCCGTACCAGGGTTCGATGAGCCGGCCGAGCTGGATCAGCCCGAAGACGTTCATCAGGAGGTGGAAGAAGCTGTAGTGGATGAACGTCGCCGTGAGGGCCCGCCAGACGTGCCCCTCGCGGATCTCCCTGTACGAGAGGTCGCCGAAGAGGTGCGTGACCTCGATCGAGAGGGCCCCGGGCCCGATGGCCGCCGACCTCAGCCGGTGCAAGGGGTCACGCTCGTGCGCCCGGACGTACGACATCACGCCCTGCATCGCCAGGAACAGCAGGACCCATGCGGCGGCGAGGGTCCAGGTCGCGGGGTGTTCACGGACGTCTTCGAGCACGGCGCGGCCTTTGGTTCTGGTTCGCGAGCGGGCTGCTACGCCCCTGGGTTCGCGTCAACGAGGTGCGGCAAGGCATGTTCGAGCCGGCGGGCCCGGTCACCCGCGTCCTCGTCGCCGAGGACAGGCTCAAGGCCGGCGGTCGACAACGGGGCCGCGAGCGGGACCCAGGTTTTACAGCCTTCCTGCTCCGGAGTCACGTCCAGCCAGGCCGGTTCCGGCCGGCGGTAGGCCCGGACCAGGAGGATCCAGAGCCCCGGCGCACGGTAATGGAAGCGTTGCCAGACCGTCTCGGGCCGGAGCCGATGGAGCCCGGCCAGACGGTCGAGGTCCTCCTCCCGCTCGACCCGGATCAGCCGCTCGACCATCGCCAGGCCCTCGATCGGCACGCGGTTGGTCTGGGCAGGAGGCGAGGGGACGGGGTCGAGCAACCCCTGGGCGGCCTGGTGGGTCCAGGTGGGATAGAGCCAGAAGGCGGGATGCTCGGGGACGAAGCCGCGGGGGCCCTCGGCAATCCCCCCCTTGCGGAGGATGATCGACTGCCGGCCGGACAGCAGGGCGTCGCAGACCCCGGCCCATTCCTTGAAGGCGACGTCGCACGATGTTGGTAACGCTACGATGTCTTCCCGGCTCATGAGGTCGACTCGAACTTGGGGTCGCGGCCCATCAGGTCGGCGACGGCGGTCCTCGGCGGCTTGCCCTCGAAGAGGACCCGGCAGACCTCCTCGGTGATCGGCATGTCGATCCCCCGGGCGCGTGCGATCTCGCGGATGCCCCGGGCCGTCGGGACCCCCTCGGCCACGTTGGCCATCCCGGCGAGGATGGTTTCGAGCGTCTGACCTTTCCCGATCGCCATGCCCACCGCCCTGTTCCGACCGAAGGGGCTGTAGCAGGTGGTGATGACGTCGCCCACCCCGGCCAGCCCCGCGAAGGTCTCGGCCGAGGCTCCGAGCGCGACGGCGAACCGGGTGATCTCGACCAGCCCTCGGGTCAGGAGCGCCGCCTTGGCATTGTCGCCGAAGCCCAGGCCGTCGGAAATCCCCGCGGCGACCCCCAGGACGTTTTTCAAGGCCCCGGCCAGTTCCACGCCCAGCAGGTCGGGATTGGTGTAGACCCGGAAGACCTCGTGATTCAGGGCATCCCGGATCGCCACCGCGAGGGCCTCGTCGGCCGACGCCACGACGACCGACGCCGGCAAGCCGTGGGCGAGTTCCTCGGCGTGCGACGGCCCGCTGAGGATCGCGACCGGCCGGTCGCCGAGGACCTCGCGGACGATCTGGCTCGGCCGTTCGAGCGTGGCGACCTCGATCCCCTTGACCACGCTCAGGATCGGGACGCCGGCGGGGATCCGCTCGGCGACACCGGCGAGCGTCTGACGGAGGTAGGCGGAAGGGATCGCGACCACGATCAGGTCGGCCGCCTCGGTGGCGTCGCAGGCGTTCGAGGTGATGGCGATGGCGTCGGGGAGCTTCGAGCCGGGGAGGTGCCGGGCGTTCTCGCGCGAGGCCCGGAGCGAATCCGCCCGGGACGCATCGCGACACCAGAGGCGGACGTCCCGCCCCTGGCGGTGGAACAGCAGGGCCAGGACGGTCCCCATGCCTCCCGCGCCCAGGATGGCGACCCGCTTGAGTTTCGGTCGGGAAATCGGACTCACCGCCTGCCGCCCTCCGCCGCGTCTTGCCCGATCCTCGCCACGATGCGGTCATGGAAGGCGACCGCCGCGTCGACGGTGGCCTTCGGCGAGCAGTGCCGTTCGAGCAGCGCCCGCGCCTCGACCGCCTGCCTGGCCCGCGCCTCGGGATCGCGGAGCAACCGGACCGCACGATCGATCAGGCCGGCGTCGTCCTCGACGATGCCCGCGTGAATGCCATCGACCGCCGGGATCCCCTCGACCCCGTCGGCGTTGGTGACCATCGGCGTCCCGAGCGCGAACGCCTCCAGCACCTTGACCTTCATCCCGCTGCCGGCCGACGGAGCATAGAGCAAAACATCGGTGGAGCGGAAGTAGGGGATGGTGTCCGGCACGTCTTCATGGAAGCTGACAGCCGGATCCTCCGTCAGATCCGACAGGAGTGTCCTGGCCTGGCGACCCACCACCTGCAATTTCGCACCGTCGACCCGCTTACGGATCTCGGGCCAGAGCCGCGTGAGCAGGCGCACGGCCGAGGAATACGTCGGCTGCCAGTGGAACGAGCCGATGAGCCCGAGGGTCGGCGGGCCGTCCGGGGGGCGAGGGACCTGGAACTCGTAGAGGCCCGCGTCGATCCCCAACGGCACGGTCTCGACGGTCGAGCCCGGGCTGAGGCCCCGGACCCAGTCGGTGAGCCTGGGGCTCAGGGTCGTGATCCAGGGGTACGACCGGAGCAGGGACCGTTCCGCTTGCGCGGTGCGGATCTTGAGGATCCGGTCGGAGACCGAGACCGGCGGTCGGCCGGCGAGGTCGATGGCGAAGGCGTAGTGGATGTTGAGGACGGCCTTCGCGGCATGCTCGCGGCCGAGCCAGCCGCTCCAGAGCTGCTCCAGGTGGAGGACGTCGAAGCCCCGGTCGAGTTCGGCCCCGAGCGCCGACCGCATCTCCGGCCCGAAGACGTACGAATAGGGCTCGCGGAGGCTCTCCAGCTTGGATTTCAGGCCGCCCCGCCTCGGGGCCTCCTGGAAGATCCGCAGGTCGTATTCCGGGGCCGGGAAGAGTTGCCGGGCCGCCTCGGCCTCCTCCGCCTTCGAACACGTCGCGAACGCGGTCACGGCGCACCCGCGTTCCACGAGCCCCTTGTAGAGCACGTAGAACCATCGGCCGGCGGCATTGCCGAACGGCAGGGGGGGCTCGATGAGGACGAGGAGGACGCGGCGCTTCATCGGGAGGGTCGTCGCGGGGTCGTGGCGGGGCGTCAGGCGTCGGAAAGCCCGGCGCGGCGGCGGATTCGGGCGATCAGGGCGGGGACGTCGTACTCGCCGAGGTGGTCCACCACGTCATCCGCGCCGGCCTCATAGAGCACCTCGGCCGGATTGGTGCTGGTGACGCCGACCGCGAGCATCCCGGCGGCCTTGGCGGCCTGGATCCCGAAGGTGGCGTCCTCGAAGACCACCGCCCGCTCGGGAGGGACGCCGGCCTTCGACGCCGCCTTCAGGAAGACCTCGGGGTCGGGCTTGCCGTGGGTGATGTCCTCGAGCGCGGCGATGGCCGCGAACCGGCCGCGGAGCCCGGTCTCCTCGACCGTCAGGTGCAGGTTCGGCCTCACGCCGGAGGACCCGATCGCCAGCCGGACGCCCGCGTCGGTGAGCCGATCGAGGAACGGCCGGACGCCCGGCATCAGGGCGATCTTGCCCCGGGCCAGGTCGCGGTAGCAATCTTCCTTGATATCGCCGTAGCGCGTCATCAATTCGGGGGAGATCCCGTCGCCCAGGAGCCTGCGGAAGATGCTCGGATTGGTCATCCCGAAGGTGTCGCGGATGAACCCGGGCGTGATCGGGAGATTCTCCCGGCGGCCGAGTTCCACCCAGGCGTGCTGGTGGAATTCCAGGGTGTCGACGAGGACGCCGTCGTGGTCGAAGATCGCGAGGAGCGGGGGATCGAGGGACGGGTCGGGCACGGAACCTCCGTTGGCGGGCCATCTTCTGCGGGACAGAGCAGCGTACCGTCAGGCCACCCCGCCCACAAGCCGCGTGCCGGCCGGGGACGAGCCGATCCGCTCCAGCGACTCCACGATCTCGGCCATGCGGACGGTCCGCCGGGCCGGGTCGTTCGCGAGCATGCGGGCGACGAGCGGTCGATAGGCGGGGGGCACCTGGGCGGCGAGCGCCTCGGCGTCGATCGTCCGGATGGCGTTCAGGACCTGGAGCACGTTGCGGCCGCCGATCGGCTTCTTGCCGGTGAGGAGTTCGAACAGGATGAGCCCGAGGGAGAACACGTCGCTCGCCGGGGTGGCGAGTTCGCCGGCCGCCTGCTCGGGGGACATGTAGTTCGGCGTCCCGGTGACCGACCCCTCGTCGCTCGACCCGACGTCGAGGGTGGAATCGCCGCTGGCCTCCTGCTGGAGGTCGATCCGCGACAGCCCGAAGTCCACGATCTTCACCCGCCCCGCCTTGTTGACCAGGACGTTGCTCGGCTTGAGGTCGCCGTGGGTGACGCCGTGCTCGTGGGCGTCGGACATCCCCTGGGCGATCTGGCGGGCGAGGTCGGCCCGGACCTCGACGGTGGACGGCTTCAGGCAGACGTACTTGTTCAACGAGAGCCCATCCACATACTCCATCGCGATGATCGAGGCCCCGTCGGCGTCCTCGACCCCGAAGATGGTGCAGACCCTCGGGTGGTTCAGGCGGGCCGCCGCCCTCGCCTCGCTGAGCGCGGTCCGGCCGTTGACGCCTCTGGGGTTCTTGAGGACCTTGAGCGCCACACGTCGGTGCAGGTGGAGGTCCTGGGCGCGGTAGACGGTCGCGAATGCCCCCGAGCCGAGTTCGGCCTCGATCTGGTAGTGCGACAGGATCTGGCCGGGCTTGAGCCACTCGGTCGGGTCGATGATCTCGTTTCCCGGGCTCCACCCCTCGCAGGTCAGGCCGCCGGTCTGGAGCGCGGAGAGGACCCGGATCACCTCCTCGGTCCTCCGGCCCACGTTCATGTTGTGGACCACCATGTACTGGAGGATGCCGTGGGGGTCGATGATGAAAAGGGCCCGCTGGGGGACCTTCTGGTCGTCCTGATAGACGCCGTAGGCCCGGGCCACCACGCCGTCCTCGTCGCTCGCGAGCGGGAACCGGAGCGGCCCCACGCCCCCCTCGGATCGGGGCATGGCCTGCCACCGCTCGTGGGAGGCCACGCCGTCGCAGCTCACCGCGACGACGGACGTGCCGTGGTCCTGGAATTCGAGGAGGATCCGGTCGAACCCGATCAATTCCGTCGGGCAGACCAGGGAGAAATCCCTGGGGTAGAACATGAGGATCAGCCACTGGCCGACGAAGTCGGAGAGAGCGACCCTCCCGTCCCGGCTCTCCGGCGTGACCGTGGAAGGCAGGGAGAACGCGGGCGCGGTCGAGCCGATCCGGGCGGTTGATTGGTTGGGCATGGCGGAGGTCACAACGGGCCGCGACGGTTCCGACTCGATTATAGGTCACGTTTCAAGCGACAAGGGCCGGCCGACCGTCCCGGACGGTCGACCGGCCCCAACGCGTTGAATCCCGTCAACGATTCCTACGCATCGATTCAGCGCGAAGCCGACACGGCGGCGGGCTCGGCCGGCGGCATGGTGGCCGGCGGGGTCGCCGGGACCTCGGCCGAGGCGGGGGTCGCGTCGGCCGTCTGCGCGGGGGCGGCGGAAGGGGCGGGCGGGGCCAGCGGCGACTCGCCCGTCGGGGTGAGCACCACGCGCATCCAGCCGCTGGGGTCCAGCTGCGAGACGCTCTTCAGGACGAACCCCTTCAGCGGCACGCTGTTGAACGGGACGTTCAGCGGCTTCTTCTGGAGTTCGGTCCGGATGACGCCCAGGATCAGGTTGCCCCGGAACGGGTCGAGCGTGGTGGCGGTCGCCTCGCTGTCCCAGATCGCCTGGACGCGGGCGTCGTTGCCGTGGACGAAGTCGGCGATGCCCGCCTTGAGGGCCAGCGGCTGGCCCGGTGCGGGGGCCTCGACCGCGACGTTACTGACGATCTCCACCGTCGGGGCGGTGGCGCGATAGATCTTCGCCCTCGGGCCCGCCAGGCCGCCCTTCGCCGCCTGCGGCGGCGCGGGGACCTCAATCTGGAGGTCATACACGACGACCACCAGCCGGCCGTTGCGGTCGGCGGCGAAGACCGGAGCCTTGCCCGGCTTCTTGACCCGGATCACCTGGGTGCCGGGGGTCTCCCGGCTGGCATCCACGGCCTTCAGGTAGTCCGCGAACGACACATTCTGCTGGACCTTCACGGCGTCCGCCGGCGTCCCGCCGGGCGGGATGGGCCGGGTCGTGATTATCAGGTTCTGGACCTCCGCGACCTTCGGCCCCGAGAGCAGGCCGGAGACCACGTTGGTCAGGATCGACCCGAGGTGGACGTCGACCGAGAGGCCGGCATCCGGGACGTAGAGGTTGCCCGGCTGCGGGGCGTCGGCCCCGAGCTGGCCCTCGCTGACCTTCGACAGCAGCGTGCCGCTGATGACCGCGTTGGTCGGCAGCGACTGCATCACCAGGTTCTTGACCAGGAAGTCCTGCACCGACAGCGTGTTGTCGCCGACGAGGAACTGGCCGAGCTTGGCGTTCTGCTCGGCCTGGGCCTCCGCCGAACGCTCCTGCGCCTCGGCCGTGCCGTTGGTGATGACCCCTTCCTGGATCTTCGGCATCGCGCTCTTGGCGACCTGGTTCGTGATCCGACGCTTGTTCAGGCCGATCGCGCCCAGGACGGCACGCTGCAGGCCCTTGCCCGGCTGCGGGGCGGCGCCGAAGCTCGCCGAGATGGCGTGGGTCGAGTCGGGATAGAGGAACAGCCCGTTGGGGGTCAGCAGGGCCGTGATGGTCGTGAGCGGGTTGTCGTAGGACGCCGCCGAGAACTGGTAGAGGCGGGCCGCGATCCGGCCGCGGCGGTCGGAGGCGACCTGGTTCTGGAAGTCGGTGATCGGCGTCGAGGCCGAGGCGTACTGGCTGTTGTAGAAGGCGATGCCCTGGTTCGAGGGCAGGAGCCCGAACCCGGCGTAGGGGCCGGCGACGACCTGCGAGACGTAGCCGCCGCGGTAGATCGGGCCGGTCTGGATCACTTCCTTGGCGAAGATCGGCGACAGGGTCGCGACGTCGGCCGAGATGTCCAGGTTCGGATGGCTGTGCAGCCCGGCGACGGCGGCCTCCAGCTCCTGAGAAATCGGCCAGGGCTGCGACCGGTTCGACTTCTGGAGCGAGTTCAAGGCCGAGCGGAGTTCCCCGAGCGCCTTGTGACGGCCCTGGACGGTCTGGGCCGTCTCATAAGCCCGGAGGGCGGCGATGAGCTCGGTGTCGAGGAACTTGCCCCACGACTTGGCGTTGGCGGCCTCCTCGGCGGTCGGCGTGGCGAGCCCCATGGCGTCGAGCAGGCGACGCTCGGCCCAGGCCAGACGGGTGCGGGGTTCGAGCCAGGCGGTCACGGCCGACTGGACCGCGGCCGTCTGATCCCAGCCCGCGCCGGCCATCGCGGCGTTGAGCTGATAGACCTGATTGAGTGCGGCCAGCCGGGCGTCGGTGGTGGTGGCCGCGCCGTAGGCGGCGAGCCCGCGCTCAAGCCCGTCGAAGAAGGCATTCCATCCCGGCGCCTGATCGGGCGTGGTGTCGGGAGACTTCCAGGCCGACTTCAGGTCGGCGATCGCGCGCTGGACGCCCTGATAGCTCGGCGCGGCCTTGGCCGCGTTGGGCGGCGGGGCGGGATCGGCCGCACTCGCAACGGCGGCGGCGACCACGGTCGCCCCCGCCAACAATCCGCCCAGCCATCGTCCACGAATCAAAACCCGGCGTCCCATGCGTCCTCCCGGTTGTGCGAACAACCTGGCCTCCCTAGCGTATCTCAACTCAAGATCGCGAACCGGGTCCGGTCCGCTCCAGGCCATTCCATGGCTGCGCAGCCCGCGAGGCGCGGTTCTACGCAAAGTGAGGAAGACACGTCCCCTCACGGCGATAGCCCAAGTGTAACGATCGGGCAGGCCAGGGAACATTCACCGGCCGCCCGATGGCGTCGCGAGGGGCCGCATCCTGCGTGCCAACGGGGCCCGGCGGGGGTCGAAGCCGTCTCCCCGCTCGTGCTACAATCCTCAAGGTCGCGCCAGGGTCATCAGGTTCCGCGGATTCTTCCCATTTTCCAACTTCATCCCCGCCCGATCCACGCGACCGCCCTCTAGCCGCTGGAGTCGTCGATGATGCGCCGGCCACGTTCTTCCAGGACCCGGGACGCGGGCCTCCTGAGCGTCACCCTTCTCGCGTGGGTCGCCGGCTGCTCCGGCGAGGCCGGCAAGGCGCCGTCGCCCGCCGGCTCGCCGCCCGTCGCGAAGACGTCGCCCGGGCCGGCCCCGACGGCCCCGTCCAGAACGACCACCCAGGCGCCCCCCAAGAAGTCGAGCATCGTCGGGGACGATCGCGCGGCCAGCGTCTCGCCGACGTTCTCCGCCCCGGCCGTGCCCCAGGAGCCCAGCCCGTTCCGATTCGCCGAGATCGCCAGGGAGGCCGGCGTCGATTTCGTCCAGTACTCGGGCATGACGAAGGACAAGCATTTCCCCACGGCCAATAGCTCGGGGGTCGCCCTCTTCGACTACGACAACGACGGCAGGCTCGACATCTACTTCGCCACTGCCACCCAGTTGCCGCTCGGCACTTCGAAGAACGGACCGAACCGGCTCTACAGGAACCTCGGCAACAACAAGTTCGAGGACGTGACGGCGAAGGCCGGGGTCGGCTTCGCCGGCTTCTGCCACGGGGCTATCGTGGGCGACCTGGACAACGACGGCGACAGGGACCTGTTCCTCTGCAACTACGGCGGCAACGTCTACTACAGGAACAACGGCAACGGCACCTTCACCGACGCCACCAAGGCCGCCAGGTTCGACGGCCCCGGCTGGTCGTCCAGCGGCGCCTGCCTCGACTACGACAACGACGGCGACCTCGACCTCTACATCTCCAACTACGGCGAGTGGAAGTATCCCGAGGATTCGATCTTCTGCGGCGACACCGAGAAGCAGATCCGCCTCTACTGCTCGCCCCGCTCGATCCGGACGGTCAAACACCTGCTCTACCGCAACAACGGCGACGGCACCTTCACCGACGTCTACGACAGCTTCCTCGTCAACGACGAGGGCAAGAAGATCCCCGGGCGCAACGACGGCCACGGCTTCGGGGTCGTCACGGCCGACGTCAACGGCGACGGCCTCGTCGATATTTACGTCGCCAACGACATGAACCCCAACTTCCTGTTCGTCAACCAGGGCAACGGCACCTTCCTCGACGCCACCGAATCCTCGGGCGCCGCGCTCGACGTCGAGGGCCGCGCGCAGTCGGGCATGGGCGTGGATTGCGAGGACATCGACGGCGACGGCGACTTCGACCTGTTCGTGACCAATTTCGCCAACGAATACAACACGCTCTATATCAACCTGACCGACTTCAAGAACAAGAACCTCGTGTCGTACTCCGACATGACCTCGTTCTACGGGCTCGCGGCCGACAGCATGCCGACCGTCGGCTGGGGCTGCGTGCTCGGCGACTTCGACAGCGACGGCTGGCCCGACTCGTTCGTCACCAACGGCCACGTCGACGACAACCGCTCCGAGTTGGGCCAGAGCGTCGAGTACGCCGAACTCCCCCTGCTGCACCGCAACGAGGTCAAGAACCGCGACGCCCAGGGCCGGCCCTTGCCCAAGGAGCAGGTCTCGCAGCGGTTCCGGCTCGCCACTCGCGACGTCGGCCCCTACTTCTCCACCAAGCACGTCGGCCGCGGCCTGGCGTTCGGCGACATCGACAACGACGGCGACCTGGACATCGTCGTCAACCACAAGGACGGTGTGCCGGCGATCCTCCGCAACGACACCCCGCACAAGAACCACTGGATCCGCTTCAACCTCACCGGCACCAAGAGCAACCGCGAGGCCATCGGCACGCTCGTCACGATCGAGGGGGGCGACCACACGATCGTCCGCCAGCGCAAGGGGGGCTGCAGCATGCTGTCGTCCAACGACCCCCGCGTCCTCGTCGGCCTGGGGTCGCTCGCCGAGATCCCCAAGGTCACCGTCAGGTGGCCATCGGGCAAGACGACCGTCCTCGAAAAGGTGAAGGTCGACCAGACCCTCGAACTGAGCGAACCGAAGTAGGCATTGATAGAATGGGTGATAGGTGAAGCCGGCAAGGGATTCACCAACACCGATTCGTCACCCATCACCCATCCCACCAAAGGTCCTCGATGAATCTGGGCAGGACGCTGGCCGCCGGAGCACTCCTCCTCGTCGTCGCCGGGGGCGTGGGGTACCTCGCGCTCAACCGCCGCGACGATCCGGAGACGCTGGCCCAGCAGGCCAGGGCGGCGTTCGACGCGAGGAAGTTCGACCAGGTCGAGGCCCTCGTCGAGAAGATCGAGACGCTCCGTGAGATGACCCCCGAGGACAACATGCTCGCCGCGCAGGCGGCCATGGTCCGCAAGGGCCCCGACCCGGCGATCGCCTACCTCAAGAAGATCCCCGACTCCCACCCGATGGCCTCCATGGCCTGGCTCCAGATCGGCCAGCTCGAACTGCGCCGGAAGCGCCTGCGATTCGCCGAAGAGGCCTACCGCAAGGCCATCCAGCTCGACCCGAAGCAGAAGCAAGCGTACCGCGAACTCGTCTACATCTTCGGATATCAGACGCGCCGCAAGGAGGTGACGGAGACGTTCGAGAAGCTCCAGGCCCTCGGCCCGCTGACGATCGACGACGTCTTCCTCTGGTGCCTGATGCGGGGCGTCAACTGGGAGGCCGAGGAGAACACCAAGGCCCTCCGCGTCTATGTCGAGGCCGACGCCGACGACCGCTATTCTAGGCTCGCCCTGGCCGAGGCGCTGCGGCAGACGACCCGGCTCGACGACGCCGAATCGACCCTGGCCCCCCTGCCCGCCGACGACCCCGACGCCCGGTCGCTCCGCGCCATGATCGCCCTCGACAAGGGCGACCCTGCGAAGGCCGAATCCCTCATCGCCGGCAGCCCCGAGGGCAGCACGTCGCTCGCGATCCTGCGGGGACGACTGGCCCTCAAGAAGGGAGACGGCCCTGGCGCCGAGAAGGCATTCCGTTCCGCTTTGCAGATCAGCCCGAACCTCCGCGACGCGATCCTGGGCCTCACGCAGGCATTACGGCTCGCCGGCAAGCCCGCCGAGGCGAAGACCTACACCGAACTCGTCCAGAAGCACGACCGCCTGGCCGTCCTCCTGAACGAGATGTCGGTCCCCGCCAACCGCAAGGACATCCGCCGCCTCAAGGAACTCGGCACCGCCTGCGCCGAGATCGGCCGCCTCCCCGAGGCCCGCGCCTGGTACTCCCTCGCCCTCAGCGTCGATCCCCTCGACGCCGAGTCCCAGGAAGCCCTGTTCCGGCTCAAGCCTTGACGCTCCGACGCGCGTTCCCCGTCGCCCAACCGAGCTGAATCGCTGGGCGAGGGTCTCCGTAGCGCTGGGCGAGGGTCTCCAGACCCCGCCCCCGCCGTGGCCGCGCCGTACCACGAAACCAGGTCTCCAGACCCGATGGGATTCGTCCGGGAACGGGCTTGGGGCCCCGCCTGGAGGTCCCATTCGATCATGCATGGGTCGGGCTCCGGAGAGCCTCGCCCGGCAGATCGGTGCGGAGGCCGCATCCTCGCGGCCACCACACCCTACCTGGATTGCAAATATCGGAACAGATCGCGAATCTGTTCATCCTTGAGCGTGTCCAGTAGCCCCTCCGGCATCACCGAGACGCTCGACGGCTGATCTTCCTCGATGCCGTCGACCGGGATCACGATCTTCTGGCGCTTCGAGTCGATCAGGGTCAGGGCCTTGTCGTTCTGCTCCAGGATCAGGCCGTTCAGGACGCGGCCATCCTTGAGGGCGATGGCACGCCCTTGGTACTCCTTGCGGATCAGGGCGCTGGGGTCGACAAGGCTCGTGAGCAGGAAGTCGAGGTTGCCTCGCTCGGAGCCGGTCAGCTCGGGGCCGATGGCTTCGCCCTCGTTGAAGAGTTTGTGGCAGACCGCGCAGTTCTCCTTGAACACGGCCTTCCCTCGCGCGGGTGAGCCTTTATCGCCTTCGGGCAGGATTCCCCGGATCTCGGCGATCCGCTTCACCTTCTCGGCCGATCCCGGCCCGGGGACGCGTCCCCAGACGGCCTCGATCCGCCTCGTGAGCGCCGGGTCGGCCAGCCGGGCCATCTGCTGGATCTGCGGCGGGCGGACCTCCTTCGTCGCCACCCGGCCCGAGGCCATCGCCTCGACCAGTTGCGTCGCCCACGACTTCCGACTCGAAAGTGTGTCGACCAGCCGGCCCCGGACCGAGGCCGAGAATGTCGGATAGGCCGCGAGCAACGCCGGGGCGGTGTCGCCCGAGTCGATCCGACCCAACGCGTCGAGCAACGCCAACTTGACCGCGTCGTTCTTCTCGCGGGTCATGAGCCCGAGGAATGGCCCGACGATCGCGGGATTGCCGATCTGCCCGAGCACCTCGATGAGGGCGATCCGCTGCGCCGCCGGGCCGGTCGGGTCGAGGATCGTCGCCAGGGCCTTCTCGCGGGCCGATTCGCTGCCGAGGCGCAACGCCAGGCGGAAGCGGGTCACGTCGCCCTTCGAATCCTCCAGCAGCTTCCCGGCCTCGTTCTTGAGTTCCGCGCCGACCTGCTCGACCTTGCGACCTTCGAGGCCCTTTTCCAGGCCGGTGAGGATCCGCCCGACGTGGTCAGGGCCGGGGGCGGTCGCGAGGAGTTTCGCGGCGTCGGCGTCGCGGCTGGTGGCGGCGAGCAGGCGGGCGAGGCGCTCCTCGATGATCTCGGCCACGACGGGCCGGGCCAAGAAGCCCGACTGGAGCATGCGGTCGATGTACTTGCGATCGACCCGCGCGAGCCGCTCGGCGGCCCACCAGTCGAGCATCGGGATGTGACCATCCGTCAGGTCGGCCTTGCGATTCACCAGGGCTTCGAGCACCGGCCAGGCCACCTCGCCCTGGAACCGCTGGCAGCTCGACGCGAGCTGGCTGCGGACCTGCGGATCGGCCTCGTTCTCGGCCAGCGAGCGCAGCTCGGCCGCGATCCGATCCGAGACCGAATCCTGGTCGCCGAGCAGCCGAACCACCCACTTCCGCACCGGGGCGACCGGGTGCTTGAGCAGTTCGTACGCCGTCGGCTCGTCGAACCCGCCGCTGACATAGAGGGCCCAGAGGTCGCGGAGGGCGAAGACCTCGTCGCGGTCCTCAGTGAGGAACTTCTTCAGGCGTGGCACCACCGACGAATCCTGCCGCTCGGCCAGGATCAATCGGGCGGTGGCGGCCTGCCAGTCGTTCTTGCTCGTGCGGAGATCGACGAGCTGTTCGCTCGTGAGCTTGTAGAGGTCGAACGGGGCGACCCGCTTGCCGCCGTCGTAGACGACCCGGTAGATCCGGCCGTTCGTCTTGTCCCAGTTGTCGCGGGGGTCGAGGTGCGAGGCGCGTTTGTCGTACCAGTCGACCACGTAGATCGCCCCATCGGGCCCGACCGAGACGTCGATGGGCCGGAACCAGGGGTCGTGCGCGTCGATCAGGACGCCGCCGTGCTTGCCGGAGTAGGTCGAGCCCTTGCCCGAGAGTTCGTGCCAGTAGACGGCGTTCGAGAGCAGGTTCCCGCCGATGAACACATTCCGGAACGACTCGGGCATGGCATCCCCCTTGTAGAGGATGCCGCCGGGCGTCACGTGGCCGCCGAGCTTGTTGCCGACGTAGTCGATGCTGTTGAAGTAACCATACGTGTGCGGGTTGTGAAGCGGGCCGTGCTTGGCGAAGCCCTTCCAGTAGTATCCGCTCTGGACCATGTGGAAGGTGACGAACCCGCCGTTCGAACTGCCGAAGATGTTCCCCAGGCGGTCGAAGTCCAGCCCCCAGGTGTTGCCGCCGCCTTCGGCGAACAGTTCGAACTTCTTGGTCCGGGGGTGGAATCGCCAGATGCCCTGCTGGAACTCGGTCCCCCGAATCCGAGCGGTGACCGTGCTCCCCTGCGATCCGTAGAGCCAGCCATCGGGGCCGAAGTTCATCGAGTTGACGGTCGAGTGCGCATCCTGGAGCCCGAAGCCCGATAGCAGGACCTCCGGGTCGCCGTCGGGCTTATCGTCGTGATTCTTGTCGGGGTAATAGAGCAGATAGGGCGCCTGGCCGATGTAGACGCCGTCGTAGCCCACGGCCAGCGCCGAGGCGAGGTTCAGGCCCTCAAGGAAGATCGTCTCCTTGTCGAGCTTGCCGTCATTGTCGGTGTCTTCGAGGATCTTGATCCGGTCCGCCCCGCGCGGGCCCTTGGGGGGCGGCTCGGGGACGCGGTCGTACTCGGTGCGGAGGTACTGATCGACCGTGACCGGCTTGAGCCCGGCGGGCACGGGGTATTGCAGGTACTCGATCACCCAGAGCCGGCCCCGGGCGTCGAACGTGGCCGAGAGCGGCTGTCGGATCATCGGCTCCGACGCATAGACCGACGCGGAGAACCCCGGCGGCAGCGTCATCGCCTTGACCGCCTCCTCGGGCGTCAGCCCCCCGGCGGCCCCGACCGTCGAGCCCCAGCCGAGGCCCATCCCCAACAACGCGAGCGCGAACCTGAACCGATTCAAAGGAGGGCCTCCCCCGGGGCTGTCTGTCGGCAACGAGTCTTCAACATCGTTGTAACAGAGCCGAAGGGAGGGCCCAAGAACCTTGAGGCCCGAACGCATGACGTAGGGTGCGGTGGACGCGTCCCCGCGTCTACCGCACCGACATCGGCCCTCGCCCCCGCTGTTGCGCTGGGCGAGCCTCTCCCGATGCGGCGAGTCATCCGGCGGGGTAAAATCAGGGGATGCTTACCCGTCGCGAGGCTAGCGGGGCGCGACGGCCGGGCGGCGGGCGGAGGTGTTGGCGTTCGCGGGCTCGGCGGCCGGCTCGGCTTCTAGCGGCGGGGGACCGTCGGCCTCGGGATTGGCCTCGGGGCGGCTCGGACGCCGCTCGCGTCGGGTGCCCTCGTTCGCGGCGGTGGCCTCGTTCGACTCGCCGAGGGCCTGGATCCGGACGTTGTCGAAGTAGGCGTCGCCGTAGCCGGCGTAGCCCAGGGTCAGGCTCATCTTCCCGTCGCGGGGCATCTTTCGATACAGGATCAGCTCGTACCAGTCGTTCACCTGCTGGGTGATCCGGTACTGGAACCGCTCGCCGGTGATCGAATCGCGGACGATCACGCCCCCCGCGCCGGGGACCGACGGGCTGGGGGCGTAGATGTGCATGGCGATCCGATACATCTCGTTCTTCTTCACGTCCACCGCCGGCGACCGCACGGCCGCGAGCGGCTGGTCGACGAACGGCACGAGGTTCGTCTTGGCGTTCCTGTCCCGGGGCTCGACCGTCAGCTTGATGCATCGCTTCTTGGGACCGAGGCCGTTGCCGGAGATCGAGACGCTGGAGACGACCTCGTCGGTCCGGTAACTCTCGTCGGTCCAGCCGCCGGATTTGAGGACCTCGGGATTCTCGAAGTCCCCCCCCTTGATCCGGTTCGCGCCGGCGGGGTACTGGGTGATCCAGCCCATCCAGATCCAGGCCTGCCGCAGCGTGTTCCACGAGGTGAGCGGCGGGAACGACGTCGGGCTGACGATCCGCTGCCGCGCGTGCTGCTCGTCGTCGATCTTGACGGGCCCGCAGATCAACGATTGATCGTTCAACTTCTTCTGCAGCTCGTCGTAGGCCGCCTGCCAGTGGTTCCGCATCAGGATCCGCAGCGGGCGAAGGGCCCGACGCGCCTCCGACCACGCGGTGGCGTAGTCGAACTGCTCGTATTTCTCACGGGCCGACTTGATGCTCTCGTCGGCGATCGCCAGGAGCTGGGCCCACTCCTTCTCCTCGTGGTACGACTCGCGGATGAGCTGGTCGATCTCGGCGACCGACGCGCGCTGGAGTTCCGCCTGCTCGATCGCCATGGCGACGGCCGTCGGCCGGAGCTTGGCGACGGCGTCCTGGATCCGGGCCACGAGCTCGGGATTGGTCGTGATCAGGACGATCGCGGTGCCGCTGAAATCCGGCAGGATGATCGGCGTGCCGCCGGGCTCCTTGGGTTTCATCTCCAGCGCGGGGACGTCCCCCAGGCTGATCTCGTAGGCCACCGCGTCGGGGGGCTTGGGGATGACCAGCTTGAGGTTGTTGATCGCCATCTGCGGCGGCTGGTACTGCGAGTAGGGGGAGAAGTCATTGATGAGGAGCAAGGTCCCGCGCAGGGCCTTGGAGGTGATCGCGGCGACCTTGATCGTGGGGTGCGGCTTGGCCTCGGGGTAGACGGGTAACTTCACCGGCCCCTGATTGCCGAGCCGGGCGCCGGGCTGGAGCTGCGGCTGGTTCAGGACGATCGTCGGGTCCGGCGGGAACGCGGGGAGGAACGAGATCGTCTTATCCGGGGTCGCCAGGATCGGTTCGAGCAGGTCGAGCTCGGCGTTCAGGAGCCCGAGTTCCACGATCAGGGCCCGGCCGAGCCCGGCGGTCAGCTCGGCGTCGCCGTCGAACAGCAGGCCGCGATACCCCGCCGTGAGGGCGGTGTACGCCATCTGCCGCGCCTGCTCGGGCTGGACCCGCGGGACGCCCCAGCTCGGCGGGGTGTCGGTGCCCCAGGTCGCCTCGCGGAAGACCAGGGGCGCCGCCACGTCGACCGTGGCCCAGAATAGGGCGTCGGGGTTGCTCCGGACGGTCAGAGACCGCCGCTGGTCGAGGAACAGGTAATTTTCATACGGATCCTGCACGCTCGCCCAGTTGCTCGACCGGATCCCGAGCAGGTCGAGGTTCTCGGGCACGCGGGCATAGCTCGGCAGCACGCCCGAGACGGTCCCGGTGGTCAGGCTGGCCCCGGCCGGCTTCTCCTTGCGCAGGGCCGAACGCAGGGCGCGGAAGGCTTCGAGCTCGTTGCGGCGGTCGTCGGGCTGGAGCCAGCGTCCGAGTCGATCGCCGACCGACCACATGGCCACCGAGCCCGGGGCCGGGAACGCCCGGGCGTAGGCCATCGCGGCGGCAGGGTCGAGCCCGCCCCGGGAGGCCGGGTCGAACAGCTCCGGCATGAGCAGGAAGTTCTGGCCGGCGGCCTCGCGGATCGTGGCCGGGTCGGTGCCCTTGGGGGCGACGTAGACATCGAAACCCGCGCGTCGGAGCGGGGCCACGCCCGCGCCCGGGGCCCGGATCGCGGACGGGAACCAGGGCAGTCCGTCGCGATAGAGCCGGTTGTTGTCGAGCCGGATCGGCGAGGCCGCCGACGCGGTCGCGCCGGGTTGGGCCTCCGCCCGGTTCGAGGCCGTCCGCCCCGATGGCATTGCCGGGCCGTTAGGCGCCGCGGGGGCTTCCTCGTCGGGCAAGGTGAACCGTCGGGCCACATCGGCGGGCACCGGCTCGATCACCAGGTCGTCGAGGAAGATGTCGGTCTTGCCGGGCCCTCCGTATAGGTTCATGACCAGCCGCTCAACATACGCACCCTCGACGCTCACCTTACGCTTGCTGGACGCACGGAGCACCCGGGCCTGACGCTCGACCGAAGCGAAAAGGTCGTCGACTTCCAGCTTCTGCCAGCGATCGCCGCCGTCATAGATCGTCCCGGGCACCAGCACGAACGAGGGCTGGCCGGTGTCGGGGTCGGTGTCCTCGGGGAGGATGACGCGCGCGAGGAGCTGCATGCCGCTCTTGTCGGAGCGGACCGACATCCGGATCCGGGTCCGCGCATTGATGGGCACGCCGGGCAGGGAATAGCTGTAGTAGAAGCCGCTGCCGACCCCGGCCTCGAACTCGAAGTGCTCGGAGGTCTTGCCTTCCCTCGCCGCGCGATTGGTCCGCTCGTGGGCGAAGAGCTGGATCGTGGCGTCGGTCTGCTCCCGACGCCAGGACGTGCGGGGGCCCTCGAAGCCGTCGCGGATCGAGCCGAGGCCCGACCCGGCCGGGGCCGGCCCCTGACCGATCGCCGCCGTCGCCGAGACCAGCCCCAGCAGCCACGCGCGGGGGCCGGCGTGTCGTGTCCATTGCCGCATCGGCCTGAGACCTCCCTGTCTCGCGTCGCGCAAGCCACCCGGGCCGGTCGATCCGACCGGGGATTCCGGCGGATCCTACCGCCAATCGGCCGATCGTCCTAGATCAACCGCCCGCCCCGGCAACCCCTACAACCGGTCACCTTTCGCCAATACGACCATTTTTCGCAAACGGCCGTCTTTCTCCAGAACGCATGCTAGAGTTGAGCACCACGAGAGGCCACACCCATGAATACCCGCCAGCGTCATCAGGATTCCGCCGCGGTTCTGGACAGGGAGGTCCCGTCCGAACTCCGCGAACTCTGCGAGAAGATCGCCCGCCTGCCGTCGCCCTACCGCGACGAGTTGGCCCCGCTCGCCGAGGAGGCCGCCGAGAACGCCAGGTTCCGCCAGCGTGCCATGGGCATCGCGCGGGACGGCCTCGAACGATTCAAGCTCGACCTGACCATCGCGCAGTTCGACCTCGAAGCCACCCGCCGCGAGCGGGACGCCCTGATGAACCACCTCGACCAGATCAACTCGGCCAAGTGGTGAGTCGGGCGACTCGCCGCGATCAGCGGCGAGTGCCGCGCGGCTTGGGCTTGTTGAGCCAGGCGGTCACGACCTTGCCGACCGATTCGAGGCTCTCGGCCGAGCACTTGTCGGGGGTATCCTCGGCCGTGTGCCAGTGGGGATACTTGAAGTCGATGATGTCGATGGCCGGGATGCCGGAGTTGTAGAGGGGCAGGTGGTCGTCGTAGACGGCCTGCCCCGTGCGGTCGCGGAACTTCATCACCTTGAGCGACCGCGCCACGGCCCAGATCTCCCGGACCAGGGGCTGGTTGAACTCCAGGCTGTAGGGTTCCTTGTCGATCTGAAGGTCCTTGTCGCCGACCATGTCGAGGACGATCCCCGCGATGTAGCGGGTGGCATTGGGATCGTCGCGCCGGCCCCGGATGCTCTCGGCGTAGAGCCGGCCAAATTCCTTGGATCCGAGAAAGTACTCTCCGTCCTGATCCTGGCCCCCGCCGTAGACCAGCTCCTCGCCGTCGAAGAGCACGAGGTCGACGCCCCAGGGGGTGGGGGATTCGGACAGGTGATGGGCGATCTCCATCAGGAGGGCGACGCCCGAGGCGCCGTCGTTGGCACCAATGAAGGGGATCTTCCGCTTGGCGGGGTCCTTGTCCTCGTCGGGGAACGGCCGGGTGTCGTAATGGGCGCCGATGACGACCCGCTCCTTGCGGTCGGGGAACCACGAGCCGACGAGGTTCGCCATGCTGACCGGCTGGCTGGTGCGAGGGTCGGTCGATTTGAAGACCTGCTCGCGGACCTTGCCGCCCATCTTGGTGAAGTGCATGGCGACCATCTGCCGCTGCCGCGTGTTGGCGGGCGAGCCGGCCGGCCGCGGACCGATCTTGCAGATGTCTTCCAGGTACTTGAACGCCCGGGCGCCGTCGATCTTCTCCGGTTTCAGGGGCATCTGCGCAACGGCCTCGCTCTCCATCCCGGACCAGGCCCAGACCCCGGCGAGGGCCAGGAGCCCCACGCCGACGATCGCGAAGGAACGGAACCGCCCCGGATTGAATCCGGACGCGGGCAACTCGGTCGACATCGTCGGATCCCCTTCCCTCGATCGGCCCTGGGCCTCGACCCCGCGGCAATTGGCTTCGTTTCGCCGAGTATCGTAACCGAACCGGCTCAGGCTGTCAGGTTCGGGAATTCCGTCAGGATCGTCGCGAGCCGCTCCATCGGCAAACCCACCACGTTCGACCAGCTACCGGCGACCACCGAGACCCACGGGTCGTTGTCCTGCACCCCGTAGGCCCCGGCCTTCCCTTCCCAGCGGAGGGTGTCGAGGAAGCCCTGGCGCTGGCCGTCGGTCAGGGTCTGGAATCGGACGACGCTGACCTCGACGGCCCCGACCCAGACGTCGCGATCCGGCCGGTAGAGGCAGAGGCCGGTGACGACCTCGGTGTCGCGGCCCTCCTGGAGCCGGATCATCCGCTCGGCGTCGCCCCGGTCGACGGGCTTGTTGAGGATCTCCCCCTCCACCGCGCAGGCGGTGTCGGCGGCGAGGATCAGGCCCGACCTGCGTCGGACTCCGACGGCCATGGCCTTCTTCCAGGCGAGGTGGGCGACGTAGGTGCGGACGGGCGTCCCGCGCTCGGGCTCGGGCTCGTCGACGTCGGAGGGGTCGACCTCGATCGCGTAGCCGGTCTCGCTGAGGAGCTGGCGGCGGCGGGGCGAGGCGCTGGCGAGGATCAGGGGAGGATACATATCGACGGGCGGTCTCCTGTCGCGTCCCTTGCGACCCCGGGCGGCGGGGGATAGCCTGGGATGGCTTCGAGATCGAGCGAAACGGCGGCGAACGCCCCGACCATCCCGCGGGTTGTCCATCCGATGCGCGAACTGCTCCGAGAGCTGACCACGGCCCTGGAAGATGGGCGGGATCGGGTCGTCTGTCAAGTCATCGAGACCCGAGGGTCCACCCCTCAGAAGGCCGGGGCCCTCATGATCCTCGCCCCCGACGGCGGCCAGGCCGGGACGCTCGGGGGCGGCTGCGTTGAGAACGAGGTGAAGGTCAAGGCGATCCGGCGCCTCGCCGAGCCCGGGGCGGCGGTCGAGTCGTTCGTGCTCGACCACGACTACGCCTGGGCCGACGGCCTGATCTGCGGCGGCAAGATGGTCATCCTGACCGAGGCCGTCCGCGACCGCAGTCCCCTGCCCTATTTCCAGGCCCTCCTCCAGCTCGCCGAGCTGGGCGACGGCTTCACCGAGGCCGTCGTCAGCGATCCCGCCCGCGCCGGCGTCGGCCCGGTCGGGGCGAGGTTCCTGTTCGACGACGAGGGCGATCTGGTCGCATCCTGGCCGGGACAGGACGCACCGGAGTCGGTCCGCGACGGGATCGTGTCGCTGATCCAACGGCCGAGCCCCTCGGCGCGCGGGGGCGTCTCGTTCATGCCGACATTGCCGCGGATCCGCCTGGTGATCGTGGGGGCGGGGCACGTCGGGCAGGCGGTGGGCTCGCTGGCATCGCAGGCCGGTTTCGACGTCTGGGTCGTGGACGACCGGGCCCAGTACGCCAACCGCGAGCGGTTCCCCGAGGCGCAGAAGGTCATCGTCGGGCCGATCGAGGAGGTCCTCCCCGGCCTGGACATCAACCAGAACACCTTCGCCCTGATCGTCACCCGGGGCCACGGGCACGACCAGGAGTCGCTCTATCACCTGGCCCCGACGAAGGCGTCGTACGTCGGGCTGATCGGCAGCAAGCGGAAGATCAAGCTGATCTTCGAGAGCCTCCGCGAGCAGGGGATTTCCGACGCCGCCCTCGATCGCGTCACCGCGCCGGTGGGCCTGGACATCGGCTCGCAGTCGGTCATCGAGATCGCCGTGAGCATCGTCGCCCAGCTCATCGCGCGGCGGAACCTCGGCCCGGACTCGACGCCGACCAACGCCTTCCGCGTCGAGACCTCCCCCGCATGATCGCCGCGCTGATCCCCGGCGCCGGCCTGAGCCGCCGCATGGGCCGGCCGAAACTCCTGCTTGACCTCCAGGGCCAGAGCCTGCTGGAACGATTGATCGACGCCTTCCGGCGAGGGGGCGTCGAAGCGATCGTCCTCGTCGGGCCGCCCCGAGAGTCGGAACCCTTCGACGGGATCCGGCGGGAGGCGGACCGGCTCGACGTCGCGCTGGTGATCCCCGACGAGCAGCCGGCCGACATGCGGGCGTCGATCCTGCTCGGGCTGGAGGCCCTGGAATCGCTCGGGCCCGACGCCTTCTTCCTCTGCCCGGCCGATTCGCCGGGGGTGACCGGCGAGGTCGTCACAAGATTGATCGCCGCCTACGATGGTCAGCCGATCGTGGCCGCTCGCGCGGGCAAGAAGGGGCACCCGCTGCTCTTGCCGTGGACCTGGGCCGATGCGATCCGGGGGCTTGCCGAGGGCGAGGGCGTGAACAAACTCATCAAGGGGGCGGGCGTCGCGGTGCGGGAGGTCGAGTGCGACGAGCCGGTCACCGACGACCTCGACACGCCCGAGGACTACGCCCGCTGGGCGGCCCGGGATTGACCCAATTCTTTCGGTTTCACCCCGTTCGACCCTTCCCGACCGAATTCCCGCCTGGTTACACTACGACTCATGTCGTGGGCCTGGGCCGATCGTCCCGGAAGGCCCCCGAAGCACGTCCGGTTCACCTCGTCGTAAGAACGTGAGGTCCCTCGTGAATCGGCCAGGATACCCCCGCCGGCTCGGTTGGCTCCTGCTCCTGGTTTCGCTCCTGGTCGGGCAAGTCGGCCCGGCCTCGGCGCAACAGTCGGCGAACGAGCAATTGAACAAGGTCCTCGCCGAGACCGAGGCCGCCGCCAAGACCAAGGAAGAGCGCCAGCGGCCGCCGATCGAGTTCTTCCGGTCGCAACTCCTGCCCAACGATGTGCTGCCCTACGCCAAGGCGAACCACTGGGCGATGATGAGCTTCGAGCTCCGGAGCAATCACGCCGATTACGAGGGGGTCCTCCAGTCGACCCCGGTGCCGCTGCTCGACCAGCCGCAGCAGGTCTCGTTCAAGCGGGACGCCCGGCTGGTCAAGGGGCAGCGTTCCCGGATCAACCTGCCGCTGTTCCTGCCGAGCATCCCCAAGGAGCTGGTCTTCCAGCTCATGCGGCCGGAGGCCATCCGCGAGGACGAGGCCTGGGCCGCGCCGTTCCGGGTGCTCGAACCGCACCAGATGCTGATCCCGGTCCTGACCAAGAACCCCAACGACACCTACTCGCGCTGGAACCAGTTCCGGGCGGTCTTCCCGTCGTCGGGCACGAAGTCCGAGCCGGTGACCTACGAGCGTCAGCGGTACTACCGGCTCGTCCTGCCGCTGGAACTCGACAAGCCGCTGCTGCCGGGGCACCCGCTGGCCTGGACGCCGATCAGCCACGTGATCTGGGACGGCTTCGACCCCGCGCTCCTGAACATCGGCCAGCAACAGGCGATGCTCGACTGGCTGCACTTCGGCGGCCAGCTCGTGATCAGCGGCGGCGCGGGGCCGGTCTACGGGCCGTTGCGGGAGAGCTTCCTCGCGCCGTTCCTGCCCGCCGACGCCACGGCCGAGAATCGGCTCTACGAGGCGAAGGATCTGGAAGGCCTCGCGCAAGCGTATGCACCCCCGACCGGCACCTTCGAACCCGACGACGCCAACCCCGAGTTCCCCACAGCGAAGGCCGCGTGGGAGGTCATGGGCCGGCGTTACAGGGATCCCGAGCCGTTCCGGACGACCGCCGGCAAGCCGATCTACATGGCTGGCCTGACCCCTCGCCAGGGTGCGACGGCCATCGCCGTCGGTGCGTCGCAAGGCAAGGACACGCCGATCGCCGTCGAGTGGCGGGTCGGGCGCGGCCGGGTCATCATGCTCGCCGTGTCGCTCGCCGACCCGGATTTCGGCGGCTGGGCCGGGTTCGAAACCTTCGTCCGGCGCGTCGTCCTGCGACGGCCCGAGGAGGTGCAGACCGACGGTATCAGCCGCGACCCCAGCGCCGGCGGCGGCTTCCGGCCCAGCAAGTACGCCTTCCTCAACGGCCGCGACCTGACCACGCTCCGGTACGTCTCGCGCGACCTCGCCGCCCAGGATCGCAAGATCGAGGTCGACGACTCGACCGCGGCGCCCACGCCGACCATCCCCGGGCAGAACGTCTTCCAGCCGCTCCTCTTCCCCGGCCGGAAGCAGCCGCAGATCCGGACCGAGACGCCGGTCTGCGAGTGGATCGATTCCGGCGGGCTGCCGGACCTGTCGCGCAAGGTGCTCGCGGAGGCGTCGGGCATCGAGATCCCGTCGTCGCGGTTCGTCCTGAAGGTGATCGTCGGCTACCTGATCGCCCTGGTGCCGCTGAACTGGCTGATCTGCCGCTACCTGTTCGGCCGCAAGGAATGGGCCTGGGTCGTCGTGCCGATCCTGGCCATCGGTTTCGCGGTCGTGGTCGAGCGTGCGGCGGCCTATGACGTCGGCTATGACTCCGCCTGCGACGAGATCGACATGGTCGAGACCTACGCCGACTACACCAGGGGCCACGTCAGCCGCTTCGCGTCGCTCTACTCCACCGGCCGCGTCAAGTACACCATCAGCTTCCCGAATGACGCCACCGGACTGGCGCTGCCCTTCAGCACCGGCCGCTCGATCCGGGGCGAGGACAACACCGACTCGACCTTCCAGACCTACCCCAGTCCCGCCCTGTCGGGTTACCTCGTCCAGCCGCGCAGCCTGGCGCTGTTCCGGGCCGAGCAACTCGCATCCCTGTCGGGCAACGCGGTCCTGGTCGAGAAGGACGGCAAGAAGTTCCTCGTGAACAACAGCGGGGCCAACCTCAAGGATGCGGTGGTGGTCGAGATGGGGAAGGACCGGGCGAACCGCTTCGCTGTGCTGGGCGACATCTCCTCGGGCGCGGAGGCTCCGCTGCCGGCGTTCGCGGACGAACTCGCCGACGGTGCCCTGCGGGGCTCGCGCGTGCCGGGGACCCTCGACCCGCTGCCGTTCCTGGAGATGATCCACGGCGGGTCGGTGGCGGATCGCCCGGAGGAGGTCGGCGAGTTGCGGCTCATCGCCTGGGCGGAGGGGGTCCGCAGCGGCCAGGTCGTCGAGCCGGCCGTGGACCGTCACCGGGGGTTCACGCTGTTCGTCGCCCATCTGAAGATGCCGGGGCTGATGCCGCCGTCGGACGCGCGTTACAACGCCCTGGCGGGCGGCCCCGAGGTGCCCCCCAAGGAATCGCAATTCCCGATCCCGCCCCCGACCGGGCCCAGCCGGTTCGGTCGCGGGGGCATGCGGGTCATCTCGCCGGGGCCGGGCTCGACCGCCCCGGGCATGATGCCCCCCGGCATGGCGCCGGCCCCGCCGACACCCCCCGCCACTCCCTCGCCGACGACGCCGATGCCCGTGCCGATCCCGCCGCAGTCCAGGGCGGCCGGGAAACAGGAGACGCCACGCCCATGATCGAGGTCTCGAACTTCACGAAACGCTACGGCGATTTCGTGGCCGTGGATAACCTGAACCTGACGATCGGCCAGGGCGAGGTCTTCGGCTTCATCGGGCCCAACGGCGCGGGCAAGTCCACGACCATCCGGTTCCTCGCCACGCTCCTCCGCCCCACCCACGGCGAGGGCCGCGTGTGCGGGTTCTCGGTCGTGCAGGAGCCGATGAAGGTCCGCAAGGTCATCGGCTTCATGCCCGACGACTTCGGCGTCTATGACGGCATGAAGGTCTGGGAATTCCTCGACTTCTTCGCCGTCGCCTACGAGATCCCCCGCAGCTACCGCAAGAAGATCATCGGCCAGGTCCTCGAGCTCCTGGACCTGACCCACAAGCGCGACGACTACGTCAACGGCCTCTCCAAGGGCATGAAGCAGCGCCTCTGCCTGGCCAAGACCCTGGTCCACGACCCGCCCGTCCTGATCCTCGACGAGCCCGCCTCGGGCCTCGACCCCCGCGCCCGTTTGGAGATGAAGGCGCTCCTGAACGAACTCCGGGGCATGGGCAAGACCATCCTGGTTTCGAGCCACATCCTCTCGGAACTCGCCGACTTCTGCACCTCGATCGGCATCATCGAGCGCGGCAAGCTCCTGGCCGCCGGCAGCATCCAGGAGATCACCAAGCAGCTCCGCCAGCACCGCGTGCTCAAGGTGCGCGTGCTCGACGAGTCGACCGAGACGGCGCAGCGGATCCTCAGGGATTCGGCGAACATCAAGACGGTCGAGTCCTACGACCACACGGTCACCGCCGAGTTCAACGGCCAGGACGAGGACCTCGCCCGGCTGCTCGGCACGCTCATGTCCGGCGGGGTCGGCGTGCACTCGTTCGCCGAGGAAGAACTCAGCCTCGAAGAAGTGTTCATGATGATCACCAAGGGCATCGTGAATTGATGGCCGGGGGCGATCGGGTCTCGAACCTGGCGTCGCCCGCCGGCCGTTCCCTGCCGAGGGGGCATGGGTCGTCATGATCTTCCGCGAGAATCCCGTCCTCAGCCGCGAATTGCTGGTCAACCTGCGATCGCCCCGGGCGTTCGTGCTCCAGCTGCTCTACGTCATGTTCCTGGGCGTGGTCGTCTACTTCGCCTGGCCGGCGGACGAGAAGCAGATCAGCTCGGGCGCGGCCCAGCGGCTGTTCGACCTGTTCTTCCTCGGGCAGTTCTTCCTCGTCGCACTCGTCGCGCCCTCCTTCGCGGCCGGGAGCGTCACCGGCGAGAAGGAGCGGAAGACCTACGAGATGCTCCTCGCCAGCCCCCTGGAGCCGGCGAACATCCTGATCGGCAAGCTGCTCAGCTCCTTGACGTACCTCGTCATCCTGATCCTCAGCAGCCTGCCGCTGATCATCCTCTGCTTCCTGCTCGGCGGGATCCTCCTCTCCGAAATCGCCCGCGCCTATCTGATCCTGATCCTCGCCGCCGGCACCTTCGGTCTGCTGAGCCTGGCCTGTTCGAGCTACTTCCGCCGCACGAGTTCCGCGCTCGTCGTGAGCTACCTCGTCATCCTGCCGATCGCGGTCGTCTGCGTCGCCCTGACGCGGACCAACGACGTGGTGCTCCGCGACTTCGTCTCGATCGCCGTGCTGCCGCCGTGGTGCCTCATGATCTGGGCCATCGTGGTCATCGTCGTGAACCGGCGACTGCTCCACCCGCCGGACGTCGGCAGCGAGGGGAAGGAGGTCGTCGACGAGGAGGAGGAGATGAAGTACGCCATCGGCGTCGTCATCGACCGCGACCTCTTCCCCGACAAACTCTTCGCCCCCGCCAAGCGCACCGACCTGATGCCCGACGGCACCAACCCGGTGCTCGACAAGGAACTCCGCAGCGAGATCTTCAGCCAGGGCACGCTCATGCTCCGGGTGGTGATCCAGGTGAGCATGCTGCTGTCGATCCCGCTCATGGCGATCCTGCTGTTCCTCCGGCCGGAGCTGGCGGGCTACTACGTCGCCTATGTGCTGACCTTCAACATGCTGGTCGGCCCGGTGTTCTCGTCGGGCAGCATCACCCAGGAGCGCGAGCGGCAGACGCTGCAGCTCCTGCTGACCACCTTGCTCCGCCCGGGGCAGATCGTCCTGGCCAAGCTCCTCGCGGCCCTGCGGGTTTCGACCGTCCTGACCTTCCTGCTGACCGAGCAACTCCTGCTCGCGTACTTGCTCATCCCCGAGCTTCGCGAGCGTTGGTACACGCTGTTTCTGTTCCTGATCCTCATCGCCACGACCTGCCTGGCGACCTCGACGATCGGGCTGTTCTGGTCGTCGATGGCGCGCAAGACCTCGGTGGCGATGGTGCTGACGTACCTGTCGCTGCTCGTGCTCTTCGCCGGACCCATCGGCCTGCGCTGGTACTTGCAAGGGTTCACGGAGATCTCGGTCGAGCGTCTCGACTGGCTGACGATCACCAGCCCGTTCTCGGCCGCGTTCGACGTCCCGCTCAAGCCGAGCGCCCTGAACACCTTCGCCACCGCCGAGGCGATGCGTGCGGCCTCCGAGCAGAAGTACCTCCCCGGCGTGCCGATCCCGGTCTGGGGCGCGTTCCTGCTGCTCTACCCGATCCTCTGCCTGATCATCTTCGGGATCACCAACGTCGCCTTCCGCTACCGCTGGTGGAAGGCGGGGGGGACGTGAGCCCAGGCATCTCATCCTCGCGATTGTGACGGAAGCAATGCTGGACGCGCCTCGGTAGCACTGGGCGCGGGTTGCAAGCGCTGGGCGAGGGTCTCCAGACCCCGCTCCTAAATCCGCCTCGCCGTACCGCCAAACCGGGTCTCCAGACCCATTTTCGAGAGAGCCCTCGCGCATCGGGGCAGTTGATTACCGGGTCTGAAGACCCGATCCTGTGGTACCGAATCTCAGGGCAAGGGCGGGGTCTGGAGACCCGCGCCCAGCGCTTTCGAGGCATCCTCGGATGGATTTCGAGGCGGATGGATTTGTTTGTTCAATCCGCCTCCCACTGGAACCGCCACAGGGCGATCAGGGCGAAGGCGGCGGAGAAGGCCATGAGGGCGCCGAAAATCGGGAGGGTCTCGACGAGCGTGTAGCCCCTCGCGATCGTCCCGTCAAAGCCATCCACGGCCCAGCGGGTCGGGAAGATCGGGGTGATCCCCTGGAGCCACTTCGGGAACAGGAACGTGGGCATCCATGCCCCGCCGAGCAAGACCATCAGCAGCACGACCAGCACCGAGAGCCCGCGCGCCGCCTGGGGCGTCTTGCCCAGCGTGGCGATCACCAGGCCGAACGTCGCCGCCGAGGCCGCGTAGCCGATCGCCACCAGGAGGAACCCCAGCACACTGCCGCCGATCGAGAAGCCGTAGACCGCCATCCCGAAGCCCATGACCACCAGGGCAATCGTCAGCGCCACGATCGCGCCGCTGATCGCCCGGCTTGCCAGGAGCGTGTATCGCGAGATGGGCGTCGCCCTGACCCGCTTCCAGAGCCCCTTCTGCCGCTCGGTCAGGAGGGCCACGCCCGCCTCGATCGACGAGAAGAGGATGAACTGGACGGCCATCCCGGCGAAGGCGTGGGCGTAGCGGACCGACGTCGCCCCGGCGTTGCCGCCCCGGGTGATCGCCTCCTTCTCGGCCTCAAACGGGACGCGCATCCCGAAGTCGAACCCGTTCCCCTTCTCGCCCGTCTTCGACTCGGCGTTCCGCTCGTACCACCCGGCGATGCCGCTGAGCATGGTCTTCAAGGCCACGCGGTCGAGGCCGGTGTCGTCCTTCGATGCGTCGATCCGGTCGATCGCGTCGCGGATGGCCCTGGGCCCGGCTCCCGACATATTCTGGAAGACCGACTTCATCACATGCTGGGTGAGGATCCCCTGCACCATGCCCGTCTCGATGGCGTGCGTGGGGTCGTGGATCAGCCTGAGTTTCGCCTGCTTCGTCGGCTGGAACAGGGCCCGCGACGCCTCGTCGCCGAACCCCCTGGGGATCTCGATGCCGACGGTGGCCTTGCCCCTGCGGACCTGCTCGCGGGCGGCCTCGGCGGGGAGGATCTCGACCTTGAGATTCTCATCGTCGCGCAAGGCGTCGACGATGGCTTTCGAGACCGTGCTGCCGTCCTCGTCGGTGACGACGACGTCCATCCGCGAGGCGACGCCACCCGAGCCGGTCGCCTCGTCGCTGCCCATGATCGCGGCCATGAAGGAGGCCAACGCGATGGGTGCGATGAACAGCAGGATGACCGCGCGGCGGTCGGAACGCGTGACCAGGAGGTCCTTGCGGACGAGTTCCCGGAGCGGTGCGAGGTTCATCATGAGTCGCGGAGGCTCCGGCCGGTGAGGTTGAGGAACAGGGCTTCCAGGTTCGGCCGATCGCTGGCGACGTGCAGGACGGTCACGCCGCGCCGCCCCAGGATCTCCAGGGCCGGCCCGGCCGCGGTGAGCGGGTCGACGACCAGTTCCAGTCGCCCCGCGTCGAAGCTGGCTTCGCTGATGCCCGCGACGGCCCGGACCTCCCCCAGCCAGGGGCCGGCCTCATCGGCCTCGACCTCGATCGTGAGCCGGTTGCTCGATGCGTTCAGCCGGTGCAGGCCGCGGAGCGTGTCGTCGGCGACGACCCTGCCCCGGTCGATGATGACCACGCGGTCGCAGAGCCGCTCGACCTCCTCCATGTAGTGCGTCGTGTAGACGATCGACTTGCCCCGGGCCCGCAGGGCCTCGAGGTTTTCGAAGATCGCGTTGCGGCTCTGGGGGTCGATGCCGACGGTGGGCTCGTCCAGCAGGATGAGCTGCGGGTCGTGCATGAGCGACGCGGCGAGGTTCAGCCGCCGCTTCATGCCGCCGCTGAAGGTCTTGACCAGGTGCCTGCGGCGCTCGGTCAGGCCGACGAGCGCGAATGCCTCGTCGACCGCCTCGGCGAGCCCCTCGCGGCCGCCCCGGGCGATGGTGCCGAAGAGGCGGAGGTTCTGCTCGGCCGAGAGTTCGTCGTAGAGCGCCAGTTCCTGCGGCACGAGGCCGAGGAGCCGCTTGGTGGGGTCGGAATCCCCCTGGAGTTCCCGGCCGTCGAAGAGGACGCGGCCGGCGTCGGGCACGCAGAGCCCGCTGATGATCGAGACGGTCGTGGTCTTGCCCGCGCCATTGGGGCCGAGCAGCCCGACCGATTCACCCCGACCGACCCGGAACGACACGCCGTCGACGGCGACGACCTCGCGGTATCGCTTGATCAAGCCTTGAACTTCGAGCACCCGACCCTCCGCGTCCCGGAATTCGACCCGAGGCATGCGGAGACGGTCCCACTCCCCTGGCGAGGGCCGGGGAGTGGTTTTCGGCTCAGAACCGGCCGTTCCCTGTGCCGGTCGCACGCCCACGATAGGTAATCGGGACGCGCGTCACATTATTGGAGCGGGGGGAGCGTCTGACGCCCCCGGCCCGGCCTCAATTATTGTTCGAGGAGGTCGGGCGGCGACGGCGGCCGTTTTCCTGGCGGATGGCGTCGAGGAGCTCGATTGTCGGGCCGACGTATGTCGCGAGGGCGGGCTGCGAGCTCACCCAGTCCTCGGCACCGTCGACGACCGCGAAGACGTAGCGACCCTGCCCGGGGCGCCTCGAAACCATGCCGCGGTCGGCGAGGTACAGCAGGAGAGCGACGCGACGGCCGAGGGGGACGCTCGACCAGTAGTCGGAGCGGCTCAGGTCGTTCTCGAGGTGCAGGCCGCAGTAGCGGGTGGCGTCTTCGATCAGGGCTTCGCGGTGTTCGTCGTTGCCATGCTGACGGTACAAACCAAGTTGACCAGTCCACTGCAGGGAGAGTTCTCGGGCGGATGAAGCGGACACGGTGAACGCGGTCCTCCAGGGGTCGATTTGCGACGATTACGCAATCGTTCGCGACTTCGGCGATTGTACAGGGCCCGGCAAGGCATCGCTCGAACTTTTCCCGGAGTGCGATGTCTCAACCCCCCGCTTGCCGCGACCGATGTACTTTGACAGTCACGGGGGCGTTGCATTACCCTCGGAATCGGTACGGCGTCTGCACTCGGAGGGATTCGAGTCGGCCGGAGGATCCCGAATCGGCAACCCGGCCGATCCCATCTCGCGACGCGGCACGACCCACCGCGGGCGTCTTCCTCGTATCGTCCTGGCGCAATCCATGTTCAAAACGCTCGCGAAGGTGGTGAACCGCCGAGGCTGGATCTTCGTCCTCGCCTGGGTGGTCGGGATCGGCCTGCTCTGGAAGGTCGCACCGACCTGGGAGTCCGTGAGCAAGGACGACGACGTCAGCTTCTTCCCCGCCGGCTACCCGAGCGTCCTCGGCCAGGAACTCCTCCGGAGGGGATTCCCCGGCGACCTCGCCAGCTCCCAGGCCGTGTTCGTCGCCGAACGCCCCGACGGCCAGCTCCAGCCCGCCGACCTCGACTTCATGGCCGGGCTCGCCGACTCCATCAATACGCTCAGCGACCAGAAGGCCAACCTGGGGATCAAGTCGGTCGTGGACCACCGCGCGGCAGGGATCGGCGAGCGCCTCAAGGGGACCTCTCGCGACGGCAAGGGTCAGGCCACGCTCGTGATCGTCGCCCTCAAGGGGACCTACGTCGCGAAGTCGACCCGCATCGCGGTCGACACCCTGATCGAGCATCTGGCGAAGTATCCGAAGCCCCCCGAGGGGCTCAAGATCGGGCTCTCGGGCTCGGCGGCCGTCGGCCACGACATGAACACGGCCACCAACACCAGCGGCCACAACACCACCCGCGCGACCATCATCCTGGTCATCGCCATCCTGCTCATCGTCTACCGGTCCCCCCTCCTCGCCCTGATGCCCATGGCGGTGATCGCCGTCTCGGTCTTCGGGTCGCTCAAGGCGATCGCGACCCTGACGCTCGTGCCCGGCATCAGCTTCCAGGTCATCAACATCACGAATATCTTCGTGATCGTGGTCCTCTTCGGCGCGGGCACCGACTACTGCCTGTTCCTGATCGCCCGCTACCGCGAGGAACTCATCAAGGGCCGGAACAACCGCGACGCCATCCGCGAGGCCATCGAGCAGACGGGCGGGGCCCTGGTCGCCAGCGCGGGCACGGTCATCATCGGCCTGGGGATGCTCTGGTTCTCCAGCTTCGCCAAGATCCAGTACACCGGCCCGGCGATCGCCCTCAGCCTGGTCTTCGGGCTCCTGGCGTCCCTGACGCTCGCGCCCGTCCTGCTCAACTGGCTGGGCAAGTGGGTCTTCTGGCCGTTCAAGCCGCCGCATCACGAGAAGGGCAAGGACCGCGAGCAGGAGGCGCTCGAACAGCTCCCGCTCGCCGGGTTCTGGAGCAAGGTCGCCGACGTCGTCGTGGCCCGCCCGGCCTCGATCCTGCTCCTGAGCCTCGTCGTCCTGATCCCCTTCGCCTGGGTCGGGGCCGGGACCCGGTCGAACTTCAGCCAGCTCTCCGACCTCAGCCCGGACCAGCCCAGCGTCGTCGGCTCGCGGATCATCGAGAGATACTTCTCCCCCGGCGAACTCGGCCCGGCGGGCCTCCTGATCTCGCACCGCGGCCTGGACTTCACGACCGACGCCGGCCGCAACGCCGTCGAGGAGCTGAGCAAGGCCCTGGCGAAGATCGACAACATCGCGGAAGTCCGCTCGATCTCCAGGCCGCTGGGCAAGGCCCCCGCGATCGACTTCGCCGCCGCCTTCGCCGAGCGTCTCCAGCGCGCGGTGGCCACGCCGCGTTATGTGTCGATCCATCCCGAGTCGAAGGCCGACCTGAACCGCATCACCCGGCTCGACATCGTCTTCAAGACCGACCCGTTCAGCGACGCGAGCCTCGCGACCCTGACCTCGATCCAGGCGGCCCTCGACGGCTTCGTCGCCGCCGGCAAGCCGTTCCAGGGGGCCGAGCTGACCGGCTTCGTCGGCTCGACCGTGATGGTCTCGGACCTCCAGAAGGTCATCGGGATCGACGAGCGGACCATGTACATCTACGTCACCACCGGCGTCTATGTGATCCTCGTCCTCCTGATCCGACGCCCGCTGATCTGCCTCTACCTGATCGTCACCGTCGTGCTCGGCTACCTCGCCTCGCTGGGCATGACCGAGCTGCTGTTCAAGGCCCTGCACCACGGGCCGACGCCCTGGACCGGCCTGGACTGGAAGGTCGGGTTCTTCCTGTATGTGATCCTCGTGGCCGTCGGCGAGGACTACAACATCTTCCTCATGACCCGGGTCATCGAGGAGGAGGAGAAGTTCGGCCTGATCGAAGGGACGCGGCACGCCGTCGCCCACACGGGCGGCATCATCAGTTCGTGCGGCCTGATCATGGCGGGGACGTTCTTCTCGATGCTCACCGCCAGCCTGACGGCCCTCCGCGAGCTGGGCTTCGCGCTCGGGCTCGGCGTCATGCTCGACACGTTCATCGTCCGGCCGATCCTGGTGCCGGCGTTCGTCGTGCTCGTCGGAAGGCTCCAGGAAAAGCGTAAAGGGAAGGCCGGCGCGGCCCTGTCCGAACCGCAGGCGACCTCCGCCTCCTGAAACGGATCGCACGAGGGGGAACACTCATGGACGGGCCGAGTCCTCTCGCCTTAGGGCTGATCCTGTCCGTGGTCCTGGCGAGCCCTGCGATCGCCCAGGACGTCGACCGCGAGAACGGGGCGGCCACCGCCGCCCGGATCGCGAAGGAAGCGGACTCGCTCTTCGAGAAGAAGGAATTCGCGGCGGCCCTCAAGCTGTATGAGTCGGAACGCGAGGTCCGCTCTCGGCTGGGCGACCTCCGATACGAGGCCCACGCCCTGCGCGGGAAGGGCTGCTGCCTGGCCGAGCTGGGGGACGAACCCTCGGCCATCGCCGCGTGGGAATCGGCCCGCGAGGTCGACCTCAAGCGGGACGACCCCGGGTTCGCCGGCTACGACGACCTATTGATCGCCCGGGCCCAGGTGCGGCTCGGGACGCTGGCCGAGGCGACGAAGTCGCTCAACCGCTCGATCCCCCGGCTTGGCCAGGCCGTCGACCGCGATCACCTGGCCGACGCCCGGCTGCTCCAGGCCCAGATCGCCTTTGAACAGGAACGTCCTGACGACGCCATCCGCCAGGCTCGCCGTGCCCTGGACCTGGCAACCGAGCTGAAGGACAACGCCCGGGCCGCCGATGCCCGCGCGGTCTCCGGCTCGGCCTTCCGGGCCAAGGGCGATCTCGCCGAGGCCCTCAAGCAGTTAGGCGAGGCCCAGCGCACCTATGACCGGCTCAATCGTCCGGACGCGAGTGCGCGGCTGGAGCCCCAGATCGCCGAAGTGCTGCACGGCCTCGGCCGTCCCGAGCAGGCCGCCGAGCGGTTCGCCTCGGCCTCGCGTCGCTTCGCCGAACTACAGGCCCCCTCGGCCCGGCTCGGGACGCTGCAGGCTGAAGCGACCATCCGCCTGGACCTCAAGCAAACCGAGGTCGCCGAGAAGATCGCCCGCGAGGCCGTGGACCTCGCGAAGTCGAGCGAACTGGAGGACGACGAGACCGACGCCCGCGTCCTCCTGGCGAAGATCCTCGACCTCCGCGGCAAGCCCGCCGAGGCCGTCGCCGCCCTGCAACCCGCCCTGCCCCGGACGCGCGAAGACCTCGAAACGCACGCCGAGCGTCATGTCCTGATCTGCGTCCAGCTCGCCGGCTACGCCCGCAAGGCGAAGGCCGACCCCGATGCGAAGGCCTGGCTCGACGAGGCGGAACGCATCGCGAAGGCAAAGAACCTCGACGCACTGACCGAGGTCATCCGCCGGGCTAGATGAACCACCCGGAGTGCGGAAGCTTGCTTCCGCTCTGGGTAGGGGGAGCTTGCTCCCCGCGAGGTATGGTCATTCGTGCCGCGAAAAACTGCGGTTTAGGCCGGTTGCTGGCGAGATCGGCGCGCGGAGCAAGCTCCGCGAGAACCGAGCGGAAGCGAGCTTCCGCACTCCAGGTTTGTTTCCCGCGTCCTTACTCGTCATCTCCGAAGTTGAACCGGCTGATCGGGTCGAACGTCACGCCCTGGGGCGGGGGGAGCGGGACGGGGGGGTCGTGGGGGTGGTCGATGAGGACGTCGGCCTGGGGGAGTTCCTTGGGGGCGTGCGGCGACTGGCGGTCGAGCAGGTGGCCGAGGTCGAAGCGCTCGCCGATGTAGTACCGGCGCACGTCGGGATTGTTGACGATCTGCTCGCGGTTGCCGTAGGCGAAGACCCGGCCTTCGCGGATCAGGTAGCAGCGGTCGGTGACTTCCAGCGTCTCGCGGAACTGGTGGTCGGTCAGCAGGATGCCGAGGTTGTGAACGTCCGCGAGGTTGCGGATCTGGTCCTGGATCTCGGCGACCGTCTTGGGGTCGATGCCCGCGAACGGCTCATCGAGCATGATCAGCTTCGGCTCGGTGATGAGCGACCGGGCGATCTCCAGGCGTCGACGCTCGCCGCCCGACACGCGGTTCGCCTTGGTCTTGCGAATGTGCTGGAGGCCGAACTGGTTCAACAGGTCATCCTGGCGTTCCCGGCGCTGCTTGCGGTTGAGCCCCGGGCGGGTCTCCAGGATGGCCATGAGGTTGTCTTCGACGCTGAGCTGCTTGAATACGCTGGAGTCCTGCGCGAGGTATCCCATGCCGGCACGGGCGCGCTGGTACATGGCCAGCTTGGAGATGTCCTTGCCGTCGAAGAAGACCTGGCCGCCGTCGGCGGCGACCAGGCCGATGGTCATGCGGAAGCTCGTGGTCTTGCCCGCGCCGTTGGGCCCGAGCAGGCCGACGACCTCCCCTTGGTTGACGTCGAAGGAGACGCCGTTGACCACCTTGCGGCGGCCGTAGAACTTCTCGAGGTCCCGGACTTCCAGCAAGTGCATGGCCGATCCTCCCTGATCAGCGGGCGTCGATTCGATTCATCCAGGGCGTTTCAGCGTGCTCAGCTCAGCGGATCAGCATCATCCGCTCGAAGTAGGGGCGGAACGGGATCCGGAAGTCGCGGCCGAGGCGGATGTCGGGCCCGAAGGGCTTGCCGTGCGGCCAGTAGATGAAGAACGCCTTGCCGATCAGCATCTCCTTGGGCACTTCCCACGGCTCGCGGTCGCCGTCGGGCAGCCAGGCGTGATCCTGGGTCCCCCACGCTCGGCTGTCGCTGCTCCGGGGGCTGTTGTCGCCGAGCATCATGTAGTGGTCGGGCTTGATCTCGTAGGGGGCGGTCCGGTGGTCGATCTCCCCCATCCGCCGGAACTGCGCCGGGTCGGCCAGGAAGTCGAACATGATGGACACCCGCTTCTCCTGCGGATCCGACCACGACGAGATGCCGGGGACGGTGACGTCGGCCTGGGAGTCGAACTTCGGCTCCTGGGTATAGTAGATATCCCGCTTGAGGACAAGGTCGCTCACCTTGATCGACGCGCCCTTGCTGGCGACGGTCGCGGGCTGGAGGTCCTCCCTGGCGGGCCCGTAATTGGCGTCGGGGCTATTCTCGTAGGCCACGCCGTCGCCGAACGGGGTCTTGCCGTCGACCCAGAGGGTCAGGCGGTCGTCCACGTTCGAGAAGGCCACGTCATACGAGCCGGCGGCCTTCATCGCGGTCTGGGCCTGTCCGAGCGACTTCTCCCCCTGGTAGAGCGTGGCCTGGCCGGTGGCCAGGTCGATCTCGCAGCGGTAGGGGACGCCCGACTCGACGAGCTGGAGCCGCACCAGGCCGGTCGGCTCGACGACCCGGATCCGCGAGGAGAGGTGCAGGTCGCCGACCCAGTTGGCCTGGAACCACGCCTCGTTCTCGGCGAGCCAGCGGTCGCCGCCCCGGGGGCTGACGTTGGTGTTGTAGCCGTAGAAGTCGGTGATCAGGGTCGAGCGCGGGGCCCGGGGGAGGTCGCGATGCGACTCAAGGGCGGCCCACTGCTCGGGGTCGGGGATCAGGTTGTGGTACTGGAGTTCGGTCCACTCGCCGGCGTCCTTGCCCGCGGGGGCGGCGGTGAAGATCCCCGGCGTCTCCTCGCGCCAGGGCCCGCCCGTCCGCCACCGGTGCCACTCGGGGTGGTCTTCGAGCGTCTTCGGGCGGTTCCGGTCGTCGTAGACGTTGATCAGCATCGCCTGGAGATGCTTCAGGGGCTTGCGCTGGACCTGGAACGGGTCGTTCCCCGAGGCGTTCCGCGCCTGGACGTCCCCCCGGAAGATCCGGATCTGCTCGCCGGGCAGGCCGATGAGCCGCTTGATGAAGTTGGTCTCGGGCTGGTTGGGGTAGTGGAAGACCACCACGTCCCAGCGCCTGGGCCCGGACGCCCCCGGCAGGAAGGGCATCTCGAAGGGGAACTTCATCACCAGGATGCGGTCCCCCTTGAAGGTCGGCAGCTCGGAGGCGTCGGCCTTGTACCGGCAGTTGGCGCAGACGCCCTGGGGCTTGAGGCCGTCGGCCTTGCGGTCGAGCCGCTGGGCGAAGAACGCCTCGATGTCCTCCGACGAGTTGACCGCGTAGGTGAACCCGCAGTTCGGGCAGGTGATCTCCTTGTGCATCCCCATGAGCCCCGGCGCCATCGAGCCGGTGGGGATCACGAACGCCTCGGCGTTGAACCCCCGCACCAGCACGGCCAGGATGATCGCGACGATCACCTGCTCCAGGAAGTCGCGGAAGCTCTCCTTGGGCTTGTCCGGCGGGGTCTTCGCGGCGGCAGGGGCGGCGGCCTTCGAGCCCACCTCGGGAGTCTCGGCGGGCTTGATGATGATCGGGCGGGGCTTGCCGGCGTTCCTGCTCATCGTCGATTCTTCCTGCGGACTCGGGGCACAACCTCAGGCCAAAACGGCGGGAACAAACCCAATTCGGCCGACCGGGCTAACGAATGTAACGGATTTCCCGGGGATCCGGCACCCACCCGATCGACCGCCCGAAAACTTCGAGCGGGCACATCTGACCCGGCAGGTGCACCAGGAACGGCTTGCCGATGAACTGGTCCCGACGCACAACCGGGCTCGACGGCCAGAACCGGGAGTCGTTCGACACCGGCGAGTTGTCCCCCAGGACGAAGAACTCGTCCCGCCCCAGGCGATACGGCTGGTCCACCGCGAATGGACGTTTCAGCCCCGTGACGGGGGCGCTGGTGTAGTACACATCCCGGAAGATCCGGACCCCCTCGACCTCGAGCACCCCGCCGATCGCCCCCAGCGCCAGCGGCGACCCGTAGGGCCCCGTCTGGGTCGTCGAGAGGCCTTCGAGGTCGATGGGGTCGAACACCGGTTCGTCGTCGAGGGCCACCGTCAGGCGACGGTCGAACAGCGAGACGTCGAGCTTGATGCCCCTCGGGCAGAGGGATTTCTCGGTCGATCGGAGCCGGGCCCGGACATTCGTGATCTCCAGAAGTCGCCCGTTGCGGCGGACTTCCGGCTGGCCACGGTCGTCGACCGGCAACGTCACCTCGAACTGGTCCGGCCCGAAATTCATCCGGGCGGCGACCGACTCGACGTCCTTGCCGACGTGCAGCCGGGCCTCCAGGGAGAGGTCGTTGACCACGTTCTCGCCCCGGACCTCCGCCCCGTTGTACGAGCAAAAGTCCCGGACCGGCCCGTAGCGGCCCCGGTCGGGGTCCCAGTGGCGGTATTCCATCCAGTCGACCCGGCCCCCCGCGTCGGGCACCGACTCGTGGCGGAAACGCTCGTCGCGGGTCGACCAGCCGCTGGCGAAACGCTTGCCGTAGCGGGGGCCCCACGACACCCAGCGCGGGAAGCGGTCGGAGTCGCCGGGGACGTGGGCATGGTCGTAGAGCAGGATCCGCATCGCCCGCTGCTCGGCCAGCGACTTCCGGACCCGCTCGCCGTCGACGATCAGGTCCCCCTCGGAGATCCGCACCGACTCGCCAGGCAGGCCGACGACCCGCTTGACGTAGGGCTGATTTGGCTCAAGCGGGCTCTGAAACACCGCGACCTCCCAGCGCCTCGGGGGCCGGAGGTCGTAAAAAAACTTCTGGACCAGCAGGCGGTCGCCATTGCAGGCCAGGGCCCCGACGGATCGCATGTCGTCGTGCCCGCAGTTGGGGCAGACGGGACGCCCGGACCGCCCCTGCTCGTCCATCCCGACGTGGATCTGGGCCTTGCAGTTGGGGCAGGACAGCTCCTTGTGCATCCCCAGCAGCGTCGGGGCCATCGAGCCGGTCGGGACGATATAGGCTTCGGCCGTGAAGCCCCGGATCAGGATCAGGGCGAGGATCATCAGGACGACGAACTCGGCCCCCTGGCGGACCAGGATCCGGTCCGCCTCGGCCGTCGAACGGGCGTGCAAGGCGGGAGGCGGAAGGTGGCCCTGCACAACAGGTTGCGCCGGCGAATCGCCCGACGCGGCCTGTCCCTCCAGCCCACCGATCATGGCGACCTCTCGGTCCAAGCATCACCTCGGGGTCCAGAGTCGCGGGGGAGCAACCTGTCCGGCCGGGCCGGACGACAGACACGAGGGCAAAGCCGGGACCGGGGTCAGGCCGCCCGCCTCATTCTTCGCTGTCGTCAAGCACCGAGAGGAACGCTTCCTGGGAGATCTCGACGTTCCCCACCTGCTTCATACGCTTCTTGCCTTCCTTTTGTTTCTCCAGCAGCTTCCGCTTGCGGCTGATGTCGCCGCCGTAACACTTCGCCGTGACGTTCTTTCGCAACGCCGAGATCGTCTCGCGGGCGATGACCTTGCTGCCGATCGCCGCCTGGATCGCGACCTCGAACTGGTGGCGGTCGATCTCGGCGCGCAACTTCTTGACCAGCTTGCGTCCGCGACGATCGGCGTGGTGCCGGTGGACGACGATCGAGAGGGCGTCGACCTTGGCCCCGGCCACGAGGATGTCGAGCCGGACGAGGTCGCTCGGCTTGTAGCCGATCAGCTCGTAGTCCATCGTGCCGTAACCCCTCGTCGCGCTCTTGAGCTTGTCGTAGAGGTCGTAAATCATCTCCGCCAGGGGCAATTCGTAGACCAGGATCGCCCGGGTCGGGGTGATGTAATCGGTCTTGAGATAGGTGCCCCGGCGGTCCTCGCAGAGCTGCATGATCGCGCCGATGCAGTCGCTCGGGAGGATGAAGTTGACCTTCGCGACCGGCTCGCGGAACTCCTCGATGTCGCCCGAGTCTGGAATCCGGGTCGGGTTCGAGACATAGTACGTCTCGCCCTTCTTGTCGACGATCTCGTACGTGACGTTGGGCGCGGTCTGGACCAGCGCGAGGTTGCTCTCACGCTCGAGGCGCTGCTGGACGATCTCCATGTGGAGCATGCCCAGGAACCCGCAGCGGAACCCAAACCCAAGGGCGTCCGAGGTTTCCGGCTCGAAGGTGAAACTCGCGTCGTTGAGCGACAGCTTCTGCAAGGCGGTCCGGAGATCCTCGAACTGATTCGAGGTGGCCGGGAAGAGGCCGCAGTACACGACCTGCCGGGGCTCCTGATAGCCTTCGAGCAGCGCCTCGGCCGGGCGTAACGCATCGGTGATGGTGTCGCCGATCCGGACGTCCGACAGCTTCTTGATGTTGGCGACAACGTAGCCGACCTGGCCGACCCCCAGGTCGTCGCAGGCAACCTCGCGCGGGCGGAACCGGCCGAGGCCGATGACATCGTGCTCGGTCTCGCCGGCCATGAGCCGGATCTTCTGCCCGACCTTGAGCGAGCCGTCGACCACCCTGATGTAGATGACGACGCCCTGGTACTCGTCGAACTTGGAGTCGAAGATCAGCGCCCGGAGCGGGGCGTCGACCTTGCCGGCCGGGGGCGGGACCCGCTCGATCACCGCCTTGAACATCTCCGGGACGCCCGCGCCCGTCTTGCCGCTGACGGCCAGGACGTCGTCGGGGTCGATGCCCAGGGTGTTGAAGATCTCCTCGCGGACCTCGTCCGGGCGCGAGGCCTGCATGTCGATCTTGTTGAGCGCCGGGACGATCGTGAGGTCGCCGTTGATGGCCGCATAGGCATTCGCAACCGTCTGTGCCTGAACGCCTTGCGTCGAGTCAACCAGCAGGATCGCCCCCTCGCAGGCGGCGAGGCTGCGGGAGACCTCGTAGTGGAAGTCGACGTGCCCGGGGGTGTCGATGAGGTTGAGTTCGTAGATCTGGCCGTCGAGCGTGTAGTTCAGGACGACCGCGCGGGCCTTGATGGTGATTCCGCGTTCCCGCTCCAGGTCCATGTCGTCGAGGATCTGCTCGCGGAACTCGCGCTGGGTGATCGCGCCCGACTGGAGCAGGAGCTGATCGGCCAGCGTGCTCTTGCCGTGGTCGATGTGGGCGATGATCGAGAAATTTCGGATGTACTTAGGGTCGAAGGCCATAGGGTTCCTGGACGTCGCGTCGAGACCTCGGGTCGGGGCGGTGGGCCCCGGGCCCGGGGTGAGGAGTCTGGGAAGCGTGGTATGCGGCGGAATTGGGTTTGTTTCGGCGACTTCGATCGAGGGGTGTTGCTCAGGCGGGCGGGAAGGCCATCCGGGCGCAGCCGGCGGCCCCGATGAACCCGGCGTCGCCGCCGAGTTCGGCGTACGCGACCCGGGTGTGCTCGGCGGGTGTCGGGAAGGCCAGCTCGCGGATATCCTCCCGGATCTGGTCGAGGAACGCCCCGCCCGCCGCGATCATGCCGCCGGCGAACAGGACGATGTCGGGGTCGATCGTGTGCATCAGCGAGGTCGCCCCGACGGCGAGATATCTCGCGGTGTCCCGCATCAGTTTCTTCGCGACGGGGTCGCCCGCCTCGGCGGCCTCGTTGATGGTCCGGCTCGACAGGTTGCCGGCGGCCAGCGCGGCGGCGAGGCTGGTCGAGGGGTCGGCCTCGATGGCCTCGATCGCCCGCTTCACCAGGGCCGTGGCCGAGGCGTAAGCTTCGAGGTGCCCGATGCCGCCGCAGGAGCAGCGCCGGCCGCCGTCCATCTGAATGATGATATGGCCGCACTCGGCCCCGTGGCTGTGACGGCCTTCGATAATCCGGCCGTTCTCGACGATCCCGCAGCCGATGCCGGTGCCGAGGGTGAACAGGACCATGCTCCGGGTGTCGCGTCCGGCCCCGGCCCAGTACTCGCCAAAAGCGGCGGCGTTGGCGTCGTTCTGGAGGATCGTCGGCTTGCCGAGCGTGTCGCCGAGGAGCTGGCGGATCGGCATGTTCACCCAGCCCGGCAGGTTGGGCGGGTCGAGGAGCATCCCGGCTTCGAGGTCCATCGTGCCGGGCGAGCCGAGCCCGACGGCGTGGATGTCGTCCCAGGTGAGACCGCTGGCCACGACCGCCTGGCGACCGGCCTCGGCGAGCTGGGCCAGGCCGGCGACCGGCCCGCGATCGGCGTGGGTCGGCAGGCTCACGGACGGGAACGGCCGGCCCTCGGAGTCCACGACGCCGCTCTTGATGTTCGTCCCGCCCAGGTCGATCCCCAGGTAGAAGGGCGGACGGCGTGCGCCGGAACTCATGACCAGGACCTCGGAATAAGCGAATTCACAAAGCAACCTGCGGGCGAATCCCGACGAAATTACTGTATCCCGAACGTGCACCTACGGTCAATCGGAGCATCCATGCCCGGCGGGAACAGGACCTTCGGAGTGCGGGAGCAGAGCTGACGCTTTGTTCGCCTTCCACCATACCCTGTCGTGTACGATAGACGGGATTAAAGGTGATCGGGGTGACCGGGTTCCGGCGGAAAAGCGGAAGCTCCGCTTCCGCACTCCAAAGGGGGTCGCATGACGCGTCGCAGTCTGCTGTTCGGCCTGATCGCCGCGCCATTGGCCCCCATCGGCGCGCTCGCCCAGACGGCCGATGCCCGGGTGGCGGACATCCTGACCCGGGCGAAGGAACGCGGGGTGCCGGGGTTCGAGATCACCGAGACCGCCCGCTACATCGGCATCGGCGACGCCCCCAGGGAGTTCCGCAAGGAGGCGCTCGACATCTGCGAGGCGGTGGCCACCTCCTACCGCGAGCACTTCAAGGCCAGGAAATTCGACCTCGTCGATCCCAGGAAGAAGATGATCGTCGTCATCCTCAAGGGGCCGCAATCCTACGAGCAGTTCCTGAACGAGAAGCTCAAAGGGGCGATCGGCGGGCAATACAACATCAAGCTCAACCTGCAGTTCATGTTCGACTTCCGCACACGAAACGACTCCAATGCGACCCGGGTCAATACCATGGCCCTGGTGCACGAGACCACCCACCAGTTGACCTTCAACACCGGCATCCTCGACCGGAATGCCGTCGTCCCGCTGATCGTCTCGGAGGGCCTGGCGGCCTACGCCGAGGTCTGGAGGCCCAAGAACCGGGCGAAGATCGGCCAGATCAACCGCGAGCGGATCGAGTGGCTCACCGGCGCCAGCGGCGTCTCGCAGAAATGGATCCCGCTCGAAACCCTGATCGCCGAAGACGATCCGTTCCGCGAGGAGGATCGCCAGCAGGCCGCCTACGCCGAGGCGTGGGCCCTCATGCACCTGCACATGAAGAACGCCGACCGCACCCCGAAGCTGATCGCCTGGATCAAGGCCGCGAACACCCGGAAGGACGAATCCCTGCGCCTGGCCGATGCCCGAGAGCATCTCGGCGACCTCGGAAAACTCGACAGGGAGCTGAAAAGTTACATCAGGCGTCCGACCGTGTCCTAGGGTGGAAGTAGCGGGAGCCATCCCCACGCGGCCTCGACATCCGGGGCCGTCGGCCTGGGCCCCGTCGACCGGGCCCGACGCCGATGCGACCAGCCGCGCACCTCGTTCTGCCCCTCTTCCTGCTCTGCCTCGTCAACGCGGGCCGGTGCGAGGCCGATTTCCTGCCCGTCGAGCCTTCGGCCAGGTCGGCCGGGGAATGGCCACGCCTCGATGACCCCGTCGGCCAGGTCACCGTCGTCCGGCTGCTTCTGGATTCGATCGAGAGATCCACCCCGGTGATCCCCTGGGGTGGGACGATCGCCGGTCGCGACGATCCCACCCACGACCATGCCTCGGCGTTTGCGACCATCGACTGCGGTCGGGTGCGACCGGAGGGAGAGGTGCGCAAGCCGGTGCGGCCGAAAGCCACGGCGGGCCGGGCGGTCAGCGAGACCGGCTGGCTCCCGATTGTGCTCCTCGGCGCGATGTTCGGGCTCGGCGGGCTGGCGGCGGAGATCGCCAGGCCCCCGAGACACGGGCTGGTGGCGTACGGGCGTCTCGCTCAGACCAGTTCCTGGATCAGCCGGCCCTCGTAGTTGATCGGGATCGGCCGGCCGTCGGGGGTCTGGTGGGTCGTGTCGAGCGGGATGCCGAGTTTGGTATAGAGGGTCGCGGCGACGTCCTCGGTGTAATACGGCGACTCGATCGGCTGCTCGCCGAGCGGGTTGGTCTTGCCGATCGCCTGGCCCCCCTTGAGCCCCGCGCCGGCGATCAAGGCGACGGAGGCGGTCGACCAGTGGTCGCGCCCGGCGGACGGATTGACCTTGGGCGTCCGGCCGAAGTCGCTGAGGACCATGACCAGGGTCGTGTCGAGCATTCCTCGATCCGAGAGGTCCTGGAGCAGGCCCGAGACGGCCGAGTCGAGACGGGGGAGGAGCCGGTTCTTGAGCGAGACGAAGTTGTTCTGGTGGGTGTCCCAGCCGCCGTCGGTGACGGTGACGAACCGCACGCCCGACTCGACCAGTCGTCGCGCGAGCAAGCAGCCCTGCCCCAGCGAGTTGCGGCCGTAGCGGTCGCGGGTGCGGGGGTCCTCGGAGCCGATGGCGAACGCCTTCTTGGCCCGGGGGGCGGTGATGAGGTTGTAGGCCTTCTGATAGAAGCTGTCGGTCGCCTCGATCGCGCCGGGTGTCGATTCGAGCTTGGCCTGCCAGGTGTCGACGGCGTTCAGGACCTTCATCCGCCGGTCGAACCGGGTCTTGTCGATCATGCCCGGCAGGGTGACGTCGCGGACGGTGAAGCCGGGGCTGGAGGCGTCGCCGGGCAGGACGAACGGGTTGAACTGGTCGCCCAGGAATCCCGACACGCCGCCGCCGAACCGCTGGTCGATCGCGGTCCCGACCTGGACGTACGGGGGCATGTTCTCCCGATCGCCCAGTTCCTTCGCGACCACCGCGCCGTAGGAGGGGAAGGTCAGGGCCGGGTTGAACGGGTGGCCGGACATGACGTAGGCGTCGGCCACGCCGTGGGAGCCGTTCTTGGGGTTGAGCGAGCGGAGGACCGCGTACTTGTCGACCTGGGTCGCCAGCCTGGGCAGGTGCTCGGTGAACTGGATGCCGGGGACGTTCGTCGGGATGACGCCGAACTCGCCGCGGATCTCGACGGGTGCCTCGGGCTTGGGGTCGAAGCTGTCGATGTGGCTGATGCCGCCCTGGAGCCAGACCAGGATGCAGGAAACCTCCGGCCCCTTCCGCGACCGCGCCGCGCGGGCCTCGGCCCGGAACAGGTCGGGCAGGCTCAGCCCCAGCGCCCCCAGCGACCCGACCTTGAGGACGTCCCGACGGGTCACCCCGTCACAGCTCCGGCTGCCACCCGAGACGAATTCCAGCATGGTCGGTCCCCGCGCAGGCGATCAGGGGAAAGGAGGGTTTGGACGAAAGTTTAACATCGTCCGAGCGACAGGGGCAAGCGAGTCTTTTTGGAGTGCGGCCGTCCGGCTGCCGCTTTCGTCTACGATCCAGTGCACGAGACAGTAAACCGTGGCTTAGTCGGCGTTTCCAACGCCATCGAAGAAAAGCAGCAGCGGGACAGACGCACCCCAATTCAGTGCAACCTCGGGTCGGTCTCGGCGATGATGGCGCTGACGGCCTGCTGGTTGAAGCCCTTGTAGCCCTCGGTGCGCTGGAGGTTTTCGAGGTGGCTACCGATGGCGCCTTCGGCCACGAATCTCGCGTGCTGGTCGGCGTCAATCCAGCCCGCGGCGAGCAGGCGGTCGGCGCGATCCTTCGCCACCGGCCAGCGTTCGCCGGCGGTGAAGGCCTGGAGCAGGAAGGGGAAGTTCGAGAAGGGTTTCATCGTCTCGATCCCCGCCTCGGCCTGGAGGTCGTCGCGGAGGTCGTCGAAGCTGAACTGGGCTTCGAGGTGGTGCATCCCCGCTTCGAGGATCGACTCGCCGTGCAGCCCGACCCACAGGCCCACCGTGTTCGGCCGGGGGAGGTCGGGGAGCGGGTTGTGCGAGAAATCCTGGGTGATCTCGTCGGGAGCCAGGTCGAGGTCGGCGAAGATCACGATGCCGCTGACCCTGTGCTCCAGCACCTGCGCCCCCCAGCCGGCATGCTGCCCGGCGTGGAAATGCTCGCGCAGTTCGAAACCCAGGCGTTCGAAGAGCCCGATCAGCCGGGGGAAGGATTTGCGCGAGCTGCGGAACGTGTGGTGGTCGTGATTCGCCCAGCCCAGGCCCAGCCGGTCCTGACGCTCCTTCTGCACCCGCGCCGCCCGGTTCCGCGACTGCCAGTAGTCCCGCTCGACCTCGAACACGAGGTGGCAGGCCATGCCCTCGCCCACCAGGGCGATCATCCGCTCCAGAGCCGTGTCGGCCGTGTCGAAGCCCTGCGAATCCTCCGGGAATTTCCTCCGCCGGGTCTGCCAGATCTCCCGAGCCTGGAGGACATCCAAGGCGGATGGCCCGTCGCGATCCGGATCGAACCCGAGATCGCCCCGGCGTTCAACGACGGCGAGCGAGGTCTCGCCTCCCGGGATCCGGGCCACCCGATACGAAGCCAGAGGCGGCCCCGCGATGCTCAAGCCCAGGTCGTGCACCTCGGAGAAGTCGGCGATGGACTCGACCTTCAGTGCCAGTTCCTCGACAAACTCTTGAGTCCCGGCCTTCAGGATGACTCTGGGAAACAGCCCGCCGCTGTGGGCGAAGACGGTCCCGCTGGGGTAGGAGACGTCCGTCGGTTCGTAGCCGAGGCGCAGGAGTTCCTCGGTCGTCGTCTCCGACCCGCTTGTCAGCACGAGGTGGTCGAGCCAGTCCTTGAACAGGGTGCTGGTCTCGGCCTCCATGCGGTCGGCCAGCCGGCGGGCGAAGGCGTTGGCGACGAGGCCGGCGGCGACCTTCTCGTGCAGGAACCGGTCGGTCTCGGGCCAGCGGTTCCACTGGAAGGTCGGGGGGTCGTTCGGCCGGGCGGCGACGGACATTGCGGGCGTCCTTGAAGGCGGAACCGGTCAGGGGGTCGAGTGGGCAAGGGGCGAGGGGACGCTCGCGTCGTGGAGCGCCTCCGCGAAGATCTCCACGCCGATTTCAACCTGCCGATCCGTGAGGCACAAGGGGGGGCAGAACCGCACCGTGCTGGCGCCGCAGGGGAGCAGCAACAGGCCCCGCTCGAAGCCGCGCCGGATGATCCGGTCGCGGAGGTCCGGCTCGGGCTGGCCGTCGCGGGCGATCTCGACGCCGACCATCAGGCCCAGGCCGCGAACGTCCTCGATGAAATCGACCTCGGCCGCGATTCTTCTCAGTTCGTCCATGAGCTGGACGCCCCGCTCGAAGGCATTCGCGGCGTAGCGGGACTCGACCAGCCTCAACGTCGCCAGCGCCGCCGCGCAGGCCACGGGGTTGCCGCCGAACGTGGACGCGTGGCTGCCGCTCGGCCAGTCCATGACATCGGCCCTGGCGACGATCGCCCCGAGCGGCAATCCATTCGCAAGCCCCTTCGCCAGGCAGACGATGTCCCCGGCGACGCCCCAGTGCTCCGACGCGAACATCCGGCCCGTCCGGCCGATGCCCGTCTGCACCTCGTCCAGCACGAGCATCGCCCCGACCTGGTCGCAGATCCTGCGCAGCCCGGGGAGGAACTCCGGCGGCGGCACGAGGTAGCCCCCCTCCCCCTGGATCGGCTCGACGAAGATCGCCGCCAGTTCGTCGGGCGGGCAGATCGTCCGCAGCAGGTGCCGCACGCTCTCCAGGTCCCCGAACCGCGCGTGATGGATCTCGCCCAGGAGCGGGGAGAACCCCTTCCTCTGGAGAGGCTTCGAACCGCTCAACGACAGCGCCCCATACGTCCGCCCGTGGAACGCCCCCAGGAACGAGATCACCCGGGGCCGTCCCGTATGTCTCCGCGACAGCTTCAACGCCGCCTCGATCGACTCGGCCCCGCTGTTGGCGAAGAAGACCCGCTTGGGGAAATCCCCGGGCGCGAGCCGCGCGAGCCGCTCGGCCAGCCGGATCTGCGGCCCATAGTAGAAGTCCGTCCCCGACATGTGCACCAGCCGGCGCGACTGCCTCTCGATCGCCCTCCGGACATACGGGTGGCAGTGCCCCGCATTCGTCACGGCGATCCCGGCCGTAAAATCGAGGAAGCGGTTGCCGTCGACGTCCTCGACCGTCGCCATCCGGGCACGCCGGACGACCAGCGGATAGACTCTCGTGTACGACGGCGACATCACCGCCCCATCTCGCCCGATCCACGCCGCCGCCCTCGGCCCCGGCAGCGGCCCTTTGATATGCGGAACAGCCTGCGCGAACGAACGCATCGGGACCTCCTCCCTGGACCGTGCGCGGGGAATCGCCCGGGACCCTGGCAAAACGGGTCTTGACGTGTGGATAGTTGATTGTAGGGCGGATGCGCGTCGCGGGCAAATGCGATCGTTCCGGTCCATCCGGATCGCGTCGAGGCGGCAAAGTCCTGTGGTCCTCGGCCCGTCAGTCGAGGTAGCTCCAGGAGCGAGTCTTGAAGTAGTAGAACTTGCTGAGATGCAGCCGGATCACGGTCCAGTAGATACTGTGCGGATCACGGAAGTACTTTGAATCGAACTCTGGTCCGAAGCCGTGTTTCATGACGGGAACGGCGATGACCATGCCCGAGCCGCAACCCGAGCCATTAATGCAAAGTTCGATCCCCTGGACCTGGGCCCGAGCAACAGGAGAAGTATTCCGCTCACAAGCGGGTGAGGGGGGCGGCGCGTACCTATCGAGATTCAGGCTTTTAATCCGGATCAGCAGAGACGGCACCCAGGGATCTACACGCAGGCTCAGCTGTAGCGAGTTGGGGTGTAATTCCCTCTGCAATCATTCCTCCGGCGCTTCGCGATCCAGCTTCGCGTGAAACCAGCCCTCGCAGATGTCGGAGATGACGGAGGAGACGCGCGCAAACGCGAGCATTTGCCAACTCTTCACGCTGTCCTCCCATTCGGGAAGCGAATCGGGTGGCGAGTATCGGAATTCGGTCTCAGTGGACTGTCGCAAGTTTAGTGAGTCGACCAGGTGGGCTTGCGAGAGGTGAACATAACCAGATGTGTATTCGTATATCGTTGTGATTCCAGGATGCAACTTGTCAAGGCACTCGTGGAGGTACTTGTCCGTCATCTTCTTGCCGCTCGCGTCGGTGAAATTGCTGATCCTCTCCCCCCTGATGACCCGGGACATGAACTGGGGGTCGTTCGACATCGTACACGCCTGCAACCTCAAGGCTGAGTCCAGTTGCATGCGGATCATGGGGACGGCGCAGAGCTTGTTCCCAACTCGGACCATGTCCAGGAAGCCCTTCGTGATGGCGTTTGAGCGGACGATCGCCGCCAGGACCAGATGATCGACGGGGTTCCACTCGGTCGTCTCGACGGCGGCGCGGTAGATCGCCGCCTGCTGCTCCGTGATCTCGGCGAGGAGGTTGAAGACTTCCTCGAAAGGCGGCAAATCAAGCTCCTCGGGGATGTCCCGGGTTGACTTAACATATAACGACTCCCCTCCTGTATCCGTCATCGCTTACCTCGTACACTGCGACTGAACAATTGAACCCCTGGAAGGATTGTAGGTCACGATTCGAGTGGGGACAAGCTTGGCAGGACTCGCATTACACATGCTTGCAATCACACGGACAGAGCATCTTTGTAATCGCACTCGATGGTGAACCAATGGGAAGGGTTGATCGTCAGATTCTTCCTGTCGATCACCAGCCCACGCCGGACCCAGAACGTCTTCTTATCCTCGTCGATCAGGGTGAGGCGGGTCTTGGACAGCGAGATCGAGGTGTCGTATTCGATGCGGACACGATCACCATTCAGGCGGACAGTCATAAAGACGTAGCCATCGGACATCCGGCGGATCACGATCTTCCTGTATTTCTCGATCGCGCGGAGCCACGCCTGGAGATTCTGAGCCGTGTCGAGTTCGAACGCTGGAATGAGCCTTTCCTTGCGACGACCGATCTTCACCCCGCAATGCCACAGAGCGAACTCCTCGGCAGCGAACAGCCTCAACACCTGCGTCTCCAGGTTCAAGATGCCTTGGACCTTCAGTGTCCTCTGGATCGGGAGCCCGCTCTCGACGGCGCGGATGGTGAACTCTCCCTCCAGCCTCTGCAACGTCAGGAGCCGATGGCAACCGGTACACAACAGGACGCACTTATCCAATTCATTGAATTGGTCCTCGTTGAGAGCCAAACGGATCATGTTGTCGTAGTCGTAGTGCTTAGTATTGGGATCGATGTGGTTGAACTCCATCGTGCTGGCGGCGTTGTCGCCGTACACCGCAACCACCCGATCCACCGCACTGCCGCAGTGAAGGCACTTGTCGCCAAGGTATTTGCAACGGAGTAGCCGTTCAGCTCGCCGCTTCTCGCTGCTCCTGGACATACTCCGTGGACTCCCGGGGCCAACCTGAACAACCGATCACAATGCGATTGTAAATCCTGATCCGAGTGATGTCCAGTGCGAGAGTCCGATTCCGCTCCAGCGTATTCCTTCATGTGCTCGAGCAAGGGCACATCGAATTCGGCCAAGCGAGGCCCCTCGATTCCGATGGGGCCATCACAACCGTCCGAACTGGCTGGGGGTCGTGGGACGATTCTCCGCCTATACTATCGGGCTCGGGGACAGGTGTCGTGTCGAACTTCAGGCGTTTGGCGGTCCGCATTGGGGAGAGCAACCGCATGATCCGGACGGTGGTGGTGGGCGCGGGGCTGGCGGGGCGGTTCTTCCATGCGCCCTTGATCGTGCGGCAGCCGGGGTTGAGGCTGGCGGGGTTCGTGGCGAGGTCGGCGGAGACGAGGGCGTCGGCGCTGGCGCAGTGGGAGGGGACGCGGGGGTATGCGGACATCGACGAGGCGCTGGCGGACGAGTCGGTGGACCTGATCGTGCTGGCGACGCCGCATGATACGCATGCGGATCTGACGGTGCGTTCGCTCGCGGCGGGGAAGCATGTCGTGGTCGACAAGGTCATGGCCCTGACCACGGCCGAGGCCGATGCGATGATCGCCGCGCGGGATGGCTCGGGGAAGATGCTTTCCGTGTTCCAGAACCGCCGCTGGGACTGGGATTTCGCGACGGTGAAGCAGGTGTTGAAGGAAGGTCGGATCGGAAGGCCGTTGCTGTTCGAGAGCGCCGTCTGTCGACACGCGGTCCCGCGCACCTGGCGGGGTCAGGCGGTCTCGGCCGGGACCATCCTCCACGACTGGGGCGCTCATCTGGTCGACCAGGCGTTGCAGATGGGGTTGGGGCCTTGCCGTCGGTTGACCGCATGGGTGACGCCGGCGCCGTTCCCGGGCGTGGACACCGGCGGGCACGGGCGGCTGGTGATGGAGTTCGACGGCGTGCTCTTCCAGGCCGAGACCAGCCGGATCTGCCGGCTCGACAAGCCGAGGTGGTGGGTCGTGGGCGAGAAGGGCGGGTTCGTCAAGTATGGCGTCGATCCCCAGGAAGCCGCGCTGCGCGAGGGCAACCTCGACCACGCCGCCGAGGCCGCGTCGCACGAGGGGATGCTGCGGTACGAGAAGGACGGGGCCGTCGTCGAGGAGAAGATGCCGACCGTCCGGGCCTCGTGGGACGGCTATTACGCCAACATCGCCGCCCATCTCCTCCGGGACGAACCCCTGGCCGTGACCGCCGAACAGGCCAGGGAGGTTGTGAGGGTGCTTGAAGCGGCGTCGCTGTCGTCCGATCATCATACGACCGTCGAGGGCCCCTGGGGCTGACCGGCCTGGAATTCAACCGGACGAAGACAATCAGATCCGATCCCATTGGGAGCCAGTTCGGGTGCCACTGGCTCGGCCAGTGTTCGGGAGGGCCCAAGCCCAGCAGAGGCCTTGAACCGTCGATCAGCCGCCGACCGCATCCGGTCCCAGTGTCCGGGCTGATTGTCGCACTGGCCGAGCCAGTGGCACCCGAACTGGCCCCCAATGACGACCACGCGGACACTTCGACTCGACCTACGAAGAATCGAACACCTTCGGAATTTCCCAACATGATGATGCGATCCCGGCTCGGGACGTTCCTGATCCTGCTCGGCCTGGTTGCTCCCGCCTTGGGGCAGTCGGTCCCCAGCCCGGAGGCCCACCTCGGATACAAACCCGGGGCGGACTTCCGCCTGGCGGACTGGGAGACGGTTGTCGATTACGTCCGGAAGGTCGACGCGGCCTCGCCCCGCGTGGTCGTGCAGGAACTCGGCAAGACGACCGAGGGGCGGCCGTATCTGGTGGCGGTGGTGGCGTCGGAGAAGACGATCGCCGAGCTGGATCGCTACAAGGCGCATCAGAAGCAACTCTCCCACCCGATTGGCCAGTTGCCCTCGGACTTCCGGCCGGGCGACAAGCCGGTGGCGCTCATCACCTGCTCGATCCACTCCTCGGAGACGGCCTCGACGCTCATGGCCATGGAGCTGCTCCACGGCCTGGCGACGAAGGACGATCCCGAGACGAAGGAGATCCTCGACAAGACAATCCTGCTGCTGGTGCCCTCGGCGAATCCGGACGGCGTGACGAAGGTCGCGCGCTGGTATGAGCAGACGAAGGGCAAGCCGTGGGAAGGCGAGGGGATGCCCGAGCTTTATCACAAGTACGCCGGGCACGACACCAACCGCGACTGGTTCATGCTCAACCTCAAGGAGACCCAGCTCCTCACGAGGCTGCTCTACAAGGAGTGGTTCCCGACGCTCTCCTACGACGTCCACCAGATGGGCTCGAAGGGGGCCCGGATCTTCGTGCCGCCGTTCTTCGACCCGCTCAACCCGAACCTCGACTCGCGCGTCTCGCAGTCGATCTTCCTCATCGGCGCCCACATGGCGTCCGACCTCGCCTCGGCGGGCAAGAAGGGGGTGCTCACCAACGCGATGTACGACAACTGGTGGAACGGCGGCAACCGCACGACGCCCCAGCGGCACAACATCGTCGGCGTCTTGACCGAATCCGCCAGCGTGAAGCTCGCGAGCCCGATCTTCGTCGAGAAGGCCGAACTCAAGGGGGCCACGAGGGGCTTCCCGAACCACGACCTCGCCGTGAACTTCCCCGACCCCTGGCCGGGCGGCTGGTGGCGTCTGCGCGACATCGTCGAATATCAACTCGTTTGCGCCCGTTCCTATTTGACCCTCGCCGCTCGCTACGGCCCGCAGTTCCAGGCGAATTACCTGGCGATGGGCCTGGACTCGATCCGCAAGGGGCGCGAGGAGCCGCCGTTCGCGTGGTTCGTTCGTGACGACCAGGGCGACCAGCCCACGACCCGGAAAATGCTGAAGATCCTCCACGACTCGGGCATCGAGGTCCGCCGCGCGAAGGCCGACTTCAACTCCGATGGCATCGCCTACCCCGCCGGGACGTTCGTCCTCCGGGCCGACCAGCCGTACCGCTCGCACCTCAAGGACATGATGGAGCGTCAGGTCTACCCGACCCGCCTCGGACCCGGTGGCGCGGCCGAGCCTCCCTATGATGTGGCGGGCTGGACCTTGCCGCTCCAGATGGGCGTGAAGGTCGCGGCGTCCCAGACGCCGGTGACGGTCGAGGCGGAGTTGCTCGACGCGATCCCCCCGGCGCAGGGCTCCATCGCGAGGACCAAGGGGGATTATCTGGCCTTCACCTACCCGGCCAACGTCGACTTCATCGCCTACGGGCGACTGCTCAAGGCCGGCGTGACCTTGAAACGGGCGTCGGGGGCATCGGCCCTGGGGCCGGTCGGGACCGTCTACTTCGACGCCGACGCTAAGGGACTCGCGGCGGCGGAGTCGATCCTCCCGCTGGGCGTGCGGCTCAGGCGGGTCGAGCAGCTCTCGGGGACGGAGATCGGCCCGTTCCGGCGATTGCGGATCGCGCTCTATCAGCCCTGGGTCCCGAGCATGGACGAGGGCTGGACCCGACTGGTCCTGGAGAATTTCGAGTTCCCCTACACCACCGTCCACGACGCCGACATCAAGGCGGGGGCCCTCAAGTCGCAGTTCGACGTCTTGATCCTGCCGTCGATCCCGGCCAGGAACCTGCGCGAGGGCCACAAGAAGGACGACAGCGATCCCCGCTTCGTCGGCGGCCTGGGCCAACCCGGGCTCGACGCCATCCGGGAGTTCGTCAAGGGCGGCGGGAGGCTGGTCTGCTTCGAGGAATCCTGCACCTATGCGATCGAAGGGCTCGACCTGCCGGTGAAGAACGTGCTGGCCGGCGCGCGGTCGTCGGAATTCTACGCGCCGGGCTCGATCTTCAATGCGCAGGCGGTCGGGGGCGTGGATACCGCCGGGGTGCCCGAGACCCTCTCGGTGTACTTCGACCGCTCTCTGGCCTTCGAGAAGGTCGGGGCCGACAGCGAGGAGACCTACAAGCGGCTGGCCGTCTATCCCCGGACCGACATCCTGGAGAGCGGCTGGCTGCTCGGGCCCGAGAAGGTCGCGAACAAGGCGGCGGCGGTGAAGGCGGGATACGGGAAGGGGGATGTCTGGCTGTTCGGCTTCCCGCCGCAGCATCGCGGCCAGACGCACGGCACATTCCGGCTCTGGTTCAATGCCCTGTTCCGTTGAGGTCACTTGGGCGCGCGGTTTGCCCTGAGGTGTTGCAGTCCGTTCCGCCCGGAATGAATCAGCACCGCAGGGGAGACCAGCATGTCCAGCACCATCTCGAATCTGACGCAGGCCAATCTCGGTCACGCCGCGCGCGGGGTCAGTCCCGGCGAGCACGAGGAAGGCACGATGACGAAGGCGATCGAGCACTACACCAGCCAGGTCCCCTCGGGCACCTACCTGAGCCTGGCGATGGGCTCGATGGCCATCTCCCTCGGCCTCCGGGTCATGGGCCAGAGGCACGCCGCCAACTTCGTCGGCCAGTGGGTCCCGACGATCCTGATCCTCGGGCTCTACAACAAGATCGTGAAGCTCGAAGGCTCGGAGTGAGCCGCCTCGACGATGTGGGCTGGACCGGTTAGCGTGCCGGTCTGGTCCGCTCGCCCGTCGAGACGTTCCCAGGGCTCACGCCCTGGGCTACCGAATGACGCCCTCCCAGGGCTCCGGCGAGACTTCCCCGAGGTCACCTAATCACGCACGAACGCGATCGATCCGATCGCGGCGAAAAGTCCGGTCGGGGCGACCGGAAAGATTGCGAGCCCGGGTCGGGTTGGACCGATAGTAGGGGAGGCAACGTCAGGCCGTGCGTTGGAAGCCCCGGGGCGAGCCCGGGCGCCGCGGCTTGCGTGCTCGCACTCCCCGGGGCGATCGCCGATGGATCGGTTGGGAACGGATTCGGCCCCTACGCACGTCGCTCCACCGCAGGCGCACCTGGTCGATCTGTCCCAGCGGGGCATGTCCGGCCTGGCCCAACTGCTGCTCCTGCGCGGCTATGCGGTGTCGGGGTCGGTGCCCGACCAGGAAACGAGCCCCTCGCCCGCGACGGAACACCTTCGCCGGCTTGGAGTTCGCGTCCACCAGGGCCACACGCCTCTGCCGGTCTGGAAGTCGGCGAGGTGGCTGGTCCACGGGCCCGGCGTCCCCCGGGAACATCCCGAGCGCCTGACCGCCCTCCGCGAGGGGGTGCATCAGCGGTCGTATCCCGAGATCCTCACGGACCTCTTCCTCGAATCCCGGGGGATCGCCGTCGCGGGCGACCGCCGGGCCGGGGTCGCGGCGGCGATGATCGGCTGGACGCTCCTCCAGGGGGGGAGCGACCCTTCCGTCGTCCTCGGGGCGTCCTCTCCGCAACTCGGCGGCTGGGCACGGCTTGGGTCCGACGACTGGCTGGTCGTCGAGATGGAACTGCCGATCCTCCTGGCCCGCACCGGGGGTGCCGAACGCCAGGTCCTGATCGCCGGTGGTCTCGACACCCGCGCCGAGGAGGTCCTGGCCATGACCTGCGGGCATGCCCTGCTCTGGTCGGACGATCCCCGGGGGATCCCGGCGGAATCCGAGGGCCGAGAGTGGCTCTCCCTGCACGATCCCGCGCAATGGTGGGCGGCCGACCTCCGCGCCGACCGGGGCAAATGGCGATTCCGCGCCTTCCATCGCGGTCAATTCGTCGCCGAAATCCGACTGCAGGTGCCCGGCAGGCGGAACATCGACTCGGCCCTGGCGGCCGTGGCGACCTGTGCGAGCCTGGGCCTGCCGTCGCGGGTCATCAAGGACGCGCTCGAGGAGTTCAGCGGGGTCGCCCGGGGGTTCGAGTGCCGGGGCTCGTTCCGGGGGGTGACGCTCCTGGACGACGACGCCCATGGCGCGGATGAGGTCGAGGAGACCCTCCGATCGGCCCGGGATACCTACGGGGCACGCCGACTCTGGGCGGTCTTGAGGCCGGAAGGGGCGGAGTCGGGGGAAAATGGTCTGGCGGAGGCGCTGGCGACCGCCGACAATGTGCTCTTCATCGATGGGGCGTCGACCGACGGCCCCCTCCCCAAGCTCCATCGCAATCTCTCGGACGTCGGGGTGGAGGTCGGTTGGGCCCCCGGGGTGTCCGAGGCCGTCGAGCGCCTGGACCAGCGGCTCAGGCCGGGCGACGTCCTCGTGACGCTCGGTCGGAGTGATCTGGGAACGATAGCCGATGCATTTCTTCGACGACTTTCGCGCGATCGTCACGACCGATGAGCCGCTCGCCCCGCTCACCTGGTTCCGCCTCGGCGGCCGGGCCGAGTATTTCGCCCGACCCAGGGACGTCGACCAGCTCGTCGGGCTCGTCCGACGCTGCCGGGAGTCGAACGTCCCCTACCGGATCCTGAGCGGCGGCTCGAACATCCTGGTCCGGGACGAAGGGGTCTCCGGGCTGGTCATCCACATGGAGAGCCCGGCGTTCTCCGATGTCTCGCTGCCCACGACCGACGGCGCGGCCGGCAATCGGCTGATCGCCGGCGCGGCCGTGCCGCTGACCGCCCTGATCTCGCAGGCGGCACGCGCGGGCCTGGGGGGGATCGAGGTCCTCACCGGTATCCCCGGCACCGTCGGCGGCGCGCTGCGGGGCAACTCCGGCGGGCGACAGGGGGCGATCGGCAACTTCGTCCGGCGCGCGACGGTCCTCGCCGCCAACAACGAGGTCCTCGTCCGCGAGCGGGACGACCTGCTGTTCTCCTACCGCGGCAGCAACCTCGACGAGCCGGTGATCCTCTCGGCCGAGTTCGAGCTGGAGCCGGAAGACCCCGAGGTCGTCGTCAAGCGGATGCGGCGCATCTGGATCATGAAGAAGGAGAACCAGCCCTACAGCCATCAGTCCTCCGGGCTGATCTTCAAGAACCCCAACCCCGAGGTCTCGGCCGCGACCCTGATCGAGAAGGCCGGGCTCAAGGGGATGAAGATCGGCGGCGCGGAGGTCTCGGACCGGCACGCGGGCTTCATCATCGCCCATCCGGGTGCCAGGTCGGACGACGTCTTGAAGCTCATCGAGCACATCCGGGCGACCGTGACGCAGCAATTCGAGTACGACCTGGCGCTCCAGATCAAGGTCTGGTAACCCTGGCAAGCTGCCGGGATCCGGCAAGCTCGAATCGGGGAATCGGACGCGACGATTCCGTGAGAGGACAGGGCGGGGGAAGGACGCGAGTCCGCCTCGCCCGGATCGGGCCGCGCTGTATGATGGAAACAGCGTGGGCGGGGGGATCGTGCCGGCCCCGGCCGGCGGTATCTCGACTCAACGGAGCGACCCAGGGTGATGGAGCACCGCGACATCGACGTGGTGTCCGACGACGAGGACATCCGCCCCGGGGGGATGGTCGGCTCGACCGGCCCCCGCGGCTGGGCGGCCCGTCGCCTGCGCCCGCGCTCGGCGGACAGCCCGCCCGCACCCCGTCGCGTCGCCATCCGGCGGATCGCCGTCACCCTCACGGTCGCCGCCGTCGGCCTGATCGGGCTGTTCCTCGGCGGCGCCAAGGTCCGCGACTGGTCCGTCCGCTACCTCCACGAGCGGCCCGAGGCGTTCATCGAGTTCCACTCGATCGAGCTGTCCCCCCCCGCCCCGGCCGGGATCCGGCGCGGGTCGGCGGGGATCCTCGAAGATGTGCGGAACGAAGCCAAGCGGCCCGAGCGGATCCCGCTTTACGGCATCGACCTGGCGGAGTTGCGGAAGGATTTCCTCCGCAATCCCTGGGTGCGGGACGTCCGCCGCGTGCAGATCCTCGGGCCGGGGCGCCTCCGGGTCGAGCTGGACTACCGCGAGCCCGTGGCCCTGGTGGCCCCCATCACCGGCGGCGGGTTCTACGTCGACGATACGGCCGTGATTCTTCCCCCCGAGGACATCCTGCCGCAGGGGGTGAAGTCCCGCATCCAGATCGTCGGCAAGGGGATCCAGCCCCCCTACCAGTGGCGGCCCGGGCTATCGTGGAATGAGGGCAAGGAAAACGACCCGCTCACCCACCCGAACGCCCGGGTCGGCAGCGCAGCCAGGCTAGCCAGGTGGTTGCACGACAGGACCGACGAATCGCCTCAGGCCCAACCCGCCTTGCGATTCACCAAGATCAACGTCGACGAGGACGGCCATCAGTTCATCCAGAATGTCGAGGATGCCTACGTCTGGTGGGGCGAGTCACCGGGCAGCGAGCCCAAGGGCGATCTGACCGCAGCCGAGAAGTGGGAACTGATCGAGAAGTGGGTCAAGGAGAACAAGGGCATCAAGCAGAGGTACCCGGGCTTCCTCTACTTCAAAGACCGCCAGCTGGTTCCCCATCACTCCGACGGTGTGGCCTCGCGTCGGACCGGGCGGGTGCACTGAAGCCGAACCCCGTGTCGAGCCTCGTGCCGTTCGGAGCCAGTGGCACACGAACCGGCTCCGAACGGCGCGAGGCTCAACCCCATCTCTTGGGCTTCGGGAACTTGACGGATCTGGGCGTCCTGTTCGGGACGGAGCCATTCCGCGCGGTCGAAGGTCCGTCCCGCGCGGGGAAGCTTGCCGGTCGATCGATCAGGGAGTCCCCACCGCCATGTCCAGTCGACTCGGTCCCAAGTGGCTGAACCAGGTCCAGAAGCTCGCCGCCCCGACCCACGCCGGACGGCTCAGCAAGTACGCCCTGCTCGCCCAGCAGGTGAACGAACTCGAACCGACCTACGAGAAGTTCACCGAGGCCGAGCTCAAGGAGCACTGCCACAAGCTCAAGCTCCGGGCCAGGCAGGGTGACTCGCTCAACACCCTGCTCGTCGAGGCATTCGCCCTCACCCGCGAGGCCGCCAAGCGGTCGATCGGCCAGCGGCACTACGACGTCCAGCTCGTCGGCGGCGCGGCCATCCATAACAAGTGCATCGCGGAGATGGAGACCGGCGAGGGCAAGACCCTCGTCGCCACCCTGCCGGCGTTTTTGAACGCCCTGCCCGGCAAAGGGGTGCACGTCGTCACCGTCAACGACTACCTCGCCTCCCGCGACGCCGAGGAGATGGGCAAGGTCTACGGATACCTCGGCCTGACCGTCGGCTGCATCCAGACCGGCCAGTCCGACGGCGTCCGGCGCGCGATGTATGCCAAGGACATCACCTACGGCACCTCCAAGGAATTCGGCTTCGACTTCCTCCGCGACGAACTCAAGCGGTTGCAACTCGGCGACACCCACCGCAAGAGCTTCGAGCAGGCGTTCCTCGGCAAGAATTCGGGTGCCGAGCACGAGCAGCCCGTCCAGCGGGCCCACTTCTTCGCGATCGTCGACGAGGCGGACAGCATCCTCATCGACGAGGCCAGGACGCCGCTCATCATCGGCGCCAACAACCAGCCGACCCAGGAGGAGGCCGCCGCCTATTACGGGGCGGATCAACTCGCGGCGACGCTCGTCCGGGTCAAGGAATTCAAGTGGGATCCCGCCGAGCGCAAGGCCGAGCTCAACGCCGCCGGGCGACGCAAGGTCCAGGCGGTCGCGGGGCATTCGGCGTTCCTGGCCCTGACCGTCGACAACCTCTATGAGTACGTCGAGCGTGCCCTCCGGGCCCAGATCGGCTACATCCGCGACCGCGACTACGTCGTCCACGAGAACGAGATCGTGATCGTCGACGAGTTCACCGGCCGGCTCATGCCCGGCCGCCAGTGGCAGGACGGCCTGCACCAGGCGATCCAGGCCAAGGAGCGGCTGGAAGTCACCCTCGAAACGATCACCGCCGCCCGCGTCACGGTGCAGGACTTCTTCCTCCGCTACCGCAAGCTCGCCGGGATGACCGGCACCGCGTCGTCGGACGCCTCGGAGCTGCGCCGGATTTACAAGGTCAACGTCTTCAAGGTCCCCACCAACCGCCCCTGCCGCCGCGTCTGGGTGCCGGATCGCGTCTTCTCGAACGAGGATCAGAAGTTCCGTGCCGTGGCGCAGCAGATCCGCGACTGGCACTCCAAGGACGTCCCGGTCCTGGTCGGCACGCGTTCGATCGAGAAGTCGGAGAAGCTCAGCCGCCTGCTGAACGAGCTGGGGATCGAGCACCAGATCCTGAACGCCAAGAATCACGAGATCGAGGCCCAGATCGTCGCCAAGGCCGGCGAGCCGGGGCGCGTGACGGTCGCCACCAACATGGCCGGCCGCGGGACCGACATCAAGCTGACCAAGGAGGTCCGCGAGGTCGGCGGCCTGCACGTCATCGGCACCGAGCGGCACGAGTCGCGCCGGATTGACCGCCAGCTCGCCGGCCGCTGCGCGCGCCAGGGCGACCCCGGCTTCTCGCAGTTCTTCGTCTCGCTGGAAGACGAGATCCTCGAAGCCTACGGCGAGAAGCCCGCCAAGCGGATCCGCGCCCGCTACCAGAGCAAGGGCGAACTCACCAGCCGTCGCATGCGATCCCTGGTCCTCGGCGCCCAGGCCAAGAAGGAACGGTCCCACTTCCGAGACCGCAAGCTCCTGATGGCTTACGAGAAGCAGCGCGCCGAGATGCGCAAGAACATGGGCCTGAATCCCGTTCTCGGCTGAGTCCGACCGACCGCCTGGAGTGCGTCCGCTTGCTTCCGCTCTCGTCCGGCGGGAGCTTGCTCCCGAGAGACCCGATCGACTCGGCGGCCGATCCTTCGGTCGCGGCACGCGAAGCGAGCTTCTGCATTCCAGGCCGAAAGCGGACCGTTGCAAACGGACCAGACTCGGCCAAACGAACCCACCTGCCAGAATGGCAGCCGAGAAGTCCACGGGAGAATGGCTTCGATCGCGGGCGCGGAGCAAGCTTCCGCACTCCACGCCTTCGATCCGGGTTCGCCCTACGGTTGCGTCCGGCGGGCAACTTGTCACAATAGAAGAGACACCCCGAGTCGGACGCCCTCCGGCCTCCCCGCCTTCACGTCCGGCCTCCCCGCCCCTTGGGAGACCCCGCCATGCTCCGCACCCCGCTCGCCCGGGCCCTCCTGCTCCTCGGACTGATCGCTGGCTCGGCCATCTCGCCCGCCAGGGCCGAGGACAGGCCCGCCACGCCCCCGCCCGCGCCGCCCGAGTCCTTCTCCGACGACCAGCGCTCCCACTGGGCCTATCAGGCGCCGAAGCGGCCCGAGATCCCCCAGGTCAAGAACCGGGGTTGGGTCCGCAACCCGATCGATGCCTTCCTCCTCTCCGCCCTGGAGAGCGTCGAATACAAACCCTCGCCCGAGGCCGATCGCGTCGCGCTGATCCGCCGCGTCACGTTCGACCTCACCGGCCTGCCGCCGACGCCCGAGGAGGTCCGCAACTTCCTCCTCGACAACCGGCCCGATGCCTACGAGAAGTTGGTCGACCGCCTGCTCGCCTCGCCCCACTTCGGCGAACGGGCCGCGCAGCACTGGCTGGACCTCGCCCACTACGCCGACTCCAACGGCTTCGAACTCGACGCCGAGCGTCCCGACGCCTGGCGGTATCGCGACTGGGTCGTCAACGCCCTGAACGCCAACCTGCCGTATGACCAGTTCGTCCGGCTCCAGATCGCCGGCGACGAACTCCGGCCCGACGACCACTCGGCCCTGGTCGCCACCGGATTCGGCCGCTGCGGCCCCCGCGAGGTCGTCGGCGGCAATGTGGATCCCCGGGTGCGCCGGCAGTCCGAACTGACCGAGGTCACCGGCACCGTCGGCTCGGTCTTCCTGGGCCTGACGATGGCCTGCGCCCGCTGCCACGACCACAAGTTCGACCCGATCCCGACGACCGACTACTACCGCCTGCAATCCTTCTTCGCCGCCAGCGAGTTCGTCGACATCGACATCTCGACCCGGGCCGAGCAGGACGCCTACAAGGCGAAGATGGCCGAGATCGCCGCGAAGGTCGCCCCGTTCCGGAAGCGGATGGGCGAACTCGAAGCCCCCTACAGGAAGAAGCTCAAGGAGGAGAAGGAAGCCTCCCGGACGGCCGAGGAGCGCCGGATCCTGGCAATCCCCGAGAAGGACCGCACCCCCACCCAGAAGAAGATGATCGCCGGCCTGATGTCCAGCCTGCGGATCACCTGGGAGGACGTGGCCGAGGCCGTCGCCAAGAACCCCAAGGACCACGCCGAGCGCGAGTCGATCAAGCGGCAGATCTTCGAGATCGAGCGGAACGAACCCAAGCCGCCGCCCAAGGCGATGGCCCTGGCCGACACCGAGCCGAAGGCCCCCGACGTCTACGTCTACCGCCGGGGTGACGTGAAGACGCCGGGTCCCCGGGTCGAGCCCCGTCCTCCCGGCGTTCTGCTCGCGAACGGGTCGAAGGAGTCCTACCAGGCGAAGTTCGCGACCGTCTCGAAGAAGACCGGCCGTCGCAAGGCCCTGGCCGAGTGGCTGACCCGACCGGACAACCCGCTAACCCCCCGGGTGATCGTCAACCGCCTCTGGCTCCAGCACTTCGGCCGCGGGATCGTCGCCACGCCCAGCGACTTCGGCGTCCGGGGCGAGCCGCCCTCGAACCAGGATCTCCTCGACTGGCTCGCCACCGAGTTCGTCGCGAGGGGCTGGGATCTCAAGGCGATGCACCGCCTGATGGTCACCTCCTCCGCCTACCGGCAGACGAGCTCGAACACGCATCCCAAGCAGCAGGCGGACGACCCCGACAACGCCCTGGTCTGGCGGCAGACGCGCCGCCGGCTCGACGCCGAGGGGCTCCGCGACACGCTCCTGACCGTCACCGGCGAACTCAACCGCAGGCCCGGCGGGCCCGGCGTGCTGGTACCGATCGAGAAGGAGATCGAGGACCTGATCTTCACCGAGGCGGAAGTGGTCGACCTCTGGCCCGAGACGCTCGACGTCAAGGAGCACAACCGCCGGTCGCTCTACCTGTTCCGCAAGCGGAACGTCCGCTACCCGATGTTCGACGCATTCGACGCCCCCGACACCCAGACGGTTTGCCCCGAACGTTCGGCCAGCACGCACGCCCTCCAGGCGCTCGTGATGCTGAATAGCTCGTTCACCACCGACCGGGCCAAGGCCCTGGCGGGCCGGGTGCTCCGCGAAGGCGGGCCGACCGTCGAGACCAAGCTCGACCTGATGCAACGCCTGGCGATCTGCCGGCCGGCGTCGCCGAAGGAGGTCGAGACGGCGAAGGCCTTCCTCAGCGGCCAGTCGAAGCTCCTCGCCGATCGGGCGAAGTCGGGCGGACAGACGCTCGCCAGCCCGTCGAATCCGCCGGCCGGGCTGGACCGGTCCGAGGGCGCGGCGTGGGTCGACCTGGCCCTGGCGATGCTCAACCGCAACGAGTTCCTCTACGTCCCCTGACGATCTCGCGGCCCACATTCGGCAAGGCACGACCCATGAGCCATTCCCACCGCTGCCCCGGCCCGCAGCCGATGCCCGGCCCCAGCCGTCGCGAGTTCCTCAAGCGCTCGGGGAACGGATTCGGCCTGCTCGGGCTCTCTTACCTGCTCCAGAACGAGGCGTTCGGGTCCGGCGGCTCGAAGGTCGTCAATCCGATGGCGGCGAGGCCGGGGCACTTCCCGTCCAAGGCCAAGCGCTGCATCTTCCTGTTCATGACCGGCGGGCCGAGCCAGATGGACATGTTCGACCCCAAGCCGGCCCTGGCCAAACTCGATGGCCAACCCGTGCCCAAGGGATTCGGCAAGATCCACAGCCAGTTCCTCGAAGACGACCCCCTCTGCCTGGCGAGCCATCGCAAGTGGGGCAAGTACGGGAAATCCGGGCTCGATATGTCCGACCTGATCCCGAACATGCACGCCCACGCCGACGACATCACCGTCATCCGGTCGTGCGTGGCCGACAGCGTGATCCACGCGCCGGCGATGTATCAGCTCAACACCGGCCGGATCTTCATGGGCTACCCCAGCCTCGGGAGCTGGGTGACCTACGGCCTCGGATCCGAGAGCGACAATCTTCCCTCCTACGTCGTCATGACCCAGCCCGAGGGCACCCCCGAGGGCGGAGCGCCCTGCTGGGGGTCCGGATTCCTGCCGGCCTTGCATCAAGGGACGCTGTTCCGAAGCGGCCCCAATCCGATCGTGAACCTCAAGCCGCCGACCTCGGAATTCACCCTCCCCCAGCAGCGCAAGACGCTCGACCTGCTCCGGGCGATGAACGAGACCGACCTCGACCCGCTCGACAACGAGCTGAACGCCCGGATCGCCTCATATGAGCTGGCGTACCGGATGCAGTCCGAGGCCCCCGAGGTCGTGGACATCAAGCGGGAGTCCGAATCGACCCGAGAGATGTACGGGATCAACGACCCCCGCACGGCCGAGTTCGGCACCCGATGCCTGCTCGCCCGGCGGCTCGTCGAGCGCGGCGTGCGGTTCGTCCAGCTCTACTCGGGCGGCGGCCCGGTCGCGATGCAGTGGGACGCCCACGACGACATCGACGCCAACCACGAGAAGATGTGCGGCCTGACCGACAAGCCGGTCGCCGCCCTGCTCAAAGACCTCAAGCGCACCGGGCTGCTCGAAGACACCCTGGTCGTCTGGGGCGGCGAGTTCGGCCGGACTCCGGTCTCCCAGAAGGGCGGACGCGGGCGCGATCACAACGCCACCGGCTTCACCATGTGGATGGCCGGCGGCGGCGTGAAAGGGGGCAACGTCGTCGGCGCGACCGACGAGATCGGCCTCAACGCGATCGAGGACCGGGCGCATGTCAACGACATCCACGCCACGATCCTCCACCTGATGGGCCTCGACCACAAGAAACTGACCATGCTGCACAACGGCCGCGACGAACGCCTGACCGACGTCGGCGGCCGCGTGCTGAGCAAGGTCCTGGCCTGAGTCACGGCGTCGGGGGCTCCGACTTCGGGGCCCCTTCGCCGGTCGGGGCCCCGGCCGAGCCGTTCGCGTCCACGGGACGGACGACCCGGACGGACGAGGCGCGGTCGGAATTCTGCGCGTCGAGGTGCTTGTAAACGACCTCGACGAACAGGCCCGGCTTGAGGTCATCCTGCTTGAACGGGGTGGCCCGGTCGGCCTTCTTCGCCTTGGCGGATTTCCGCTTGCCCTTCGGTGAGGCCTTCGGAACCGTCGGCTCGTCGGCCGCCTTCACGGCGGCCTCGGGGGTCGACTCGCCGGGGCTGACCGCATCATCGGCCACCCGGAAACGGGTCTCGACCCGGGTGTCCGGGCCGAGGTCCACGACGACGAGCGACTCCTTGGCCTGGGGCTCGCCCTTGGTGGCGATGGAGTTCTCACCGGCCTTCGCCGCCTGCTCGGGGGTCTGCTCCTTGGCCTTGTCGGGCGAGAGGGTCTGGTCGCGGACCCAGTCGCGCCAGACGGCGGCGGTGTTGATCGTCAGGCGGACGGTCCTCGGCAGTTCCTTGCCGTTCTTGGCCGCCTCGGGCGTGTCTTCCTTGTCGGGCTTGATCCGGGTGACGGGCTCGACCTTGGTGATGACCCCGGCGGCCTCCTGGGCCGGGGCGGATCCCCTCACAGGGACCTTGCCCCGGGCGCGAGGCGCCTGCGTGGCCTCCTGCGCGGAGGTCCAGGCGGGGACGGTCCATAGCGCGACGGCGAGCAGGCCGAGGACGGGGCGCGGTCGGATCATGGGGGTTCTCTCCGTGTTGCGGTCAACCGCGCGGGGCGGAACCGAGACCGCCCCGCACCTTCGCCGACCCATCGGAGCAACCCCCGCGCCGCGTCCGGTTCAGGCGGGCGGGGCGGGGAGCAGGTCGCCGTCCTTCTCGGTCCAGCCCGACCACAGCGGCCTGACCTCGGGATCCTTCTCGCGGAGCCACTTCGTCGCCCGGTCGAGGGATTCGCGGCGGATGGCCCCCTTCTGGCTCGCCCCCTGGTAGAGGATGTCCGCGAGTTCCTGGTACGGCCCGGCTTCCTTCGCCTTCGCCCTCAGCGCGGCCAGGGCGTCGTCGTCGCCGGGCTCCATCGCGGCCTTGGTGTAGGTGGCGAAGAGCGAGATCGAGGGATCCTTGTGCTCGCGGAGCTTGCCCAGGGGTTCCCAGGGGAACCGATACCCTTCCCCCGCGCCATAGGCCATGACCCGCAGGAACATCAGGCGGAGCCAGTCGGGCCAGCCCTCGCTGTAGGCGACCATCTTGGCGAACGCGGCGGAATCCACGGTGAGGGAGTCGGTCGTCAGCCCTTCGGCGACCACGTAACGCCCGAGCGTCGGCAACGTCTTGCGCAGGGCGATGTCGACCCGCTGGCGGTCGTTGACCCGATCATCCCGGCTGATTTTGAACGCGGCCTGAACCCGGATGGCCTCCGGCTGTGTCTCATCATGCAGGACCCACACCCAGGAGAAGACGTCCCGCAGCGTGTAGGCCTGATACCCGAACCAACTCACGAGCGAGACGATCAGGATCAGGCCGCCAACGCCGAGGTAGAACAGCCCGCCGTACTTCTGGCTGGTCGACAGCCGGGCCGGGGCGGGCTGGGCGGGGGGCTGGATGATCGTCAACGACGGGAACGGGCGGGGGTGCTCGGGCTTGGGGTCGTCTTTGGGCGGTTCTTGCATCGAGGGCACTCCGGTCCGATCCGATCGCGGCGATGGCCGACGGACTATTCTACGCACCGACGCCAGCCCCGGCGCAGGGGTTTCCGGACTGGCCTGTTGACGCGGAGTCCTCAAACACTAGAATACATCTCGTCACACCAAGGGCGCATAGCTCAGTTGGCTAGAGCGTACCCCTGATAAGGGTAAGGTCCGAGGTTCGAATCCTCGTGCGCCCACTCGCAAAGCATTACGCAGCAACGACTTACGGCAAATCAGATTTGTAGTAAATCGGCTGTAGTAATCGCTGTAGTAAATCGGTCAGACCGACCGTCAGATTGAACGATCAAGGGCACCCTCGTGGTGCCCTTTTTCATTGGTCATTGTCGAAATCATCGTCCTCATCATCGTCAATCAACATGGGCTCCTCATGAGGGTCGAACCCTGGTGATGTGTAGTCTTTGGGGTTGTGGTAAATCCTTTCCTTGAACTCGTCCCAAGGGCTGACGTAGGGAGTGAGCCGCTTGCACGGTTCTTCAAGGATCGCCATCGGTGGTGGCTCGATGCCGTGGTTGACGAACCCATCAAAATTCTCTTTTGTGGCAAAAATCTTGTAAAACTTGTCGGAAGATATCTTGCAAAACAATTCTCCAACATTCTTGGCGCTTGGTCCCAACTCAACAATCCAGGAAGCCAAGGCGTATTCCTGATATTTCAAATTCAAAAGTTCTGAATGGACGTACACAAAATGGAGAAGGTCTGACTCGCACAAGGCACTCAGGAACTCAAGGATTGGCTTTCTGCCGGGATAGTCTTCCTGTTCCACGATTTGAAGAAATAGGGGCTTGAGTCTTTCCGGTCTCGGGTGAGTCTTGATCCAATTCCTAATTGGCGCGTCGTAGCGTGCAGTCTCGTCTCTGAATCGTTCCTGGATCGGGATGAGTCTCGGTTCTGGTTTAGGTTCCGGTGGGCGTTCCGGCTTGGGCGGCTGCGGGACAACAAGATTCACATGCAGTGCTGTAGCAATACTGACGACGCTGCCATCGGCAGCGTACTCAGCAGCTTTAACGTAATATGCTTGACCTTTGATTTTTGCTCGGGTGACCTTGCATGTTTTGGATAATAAAATTTCGATTGGTTCCTTCCATCCGACCGGGGTGAAGGTATGCCACCCCGGAAACTTGATCGGCTGGAAAGATAAGTTCCCCATTTTTCCCAACCCTCAAGGTCAGACCTTGATGATTAATCCCGGGTGATCCCTAGACCGTGTCCTGACTAGAACTCAGACACGGAAAGGGACCAGATGAGCAGCCATCCTACCACCGACGCCGTCCGCCCCACCAAGCCCGCCGCACCGTTTTCAAAATCTGAAACCGCCCAGCCGTCGGAAGACTGGACTCTCGACCAGTTGGCGGAATTCGCCCACGAGAAGATGCGGAAGTTCGCGATCCTCGGCAAGAAGACCGCCCAGCAGTACTGGTTGCTCGGTCGTTCGCTCATGATGATCCGCGAACGGCTCAAGCGGGACGACGCCAAGAAGAAGCAGGGCAATTGGATCTCCTGGATCGAGTCCAAGGGCTTCGATTATCACCAGGTCCGCAACGCCATCGAGATCGCGGAGGCGATCAAGAATCTCGATGACCTTGAGGGTCTGTCACTGGCGGATGTCCGGAAGGCGATCCGCCCGAAGAAGGAAAAGGTCCAGACCGGTCCTGTTGCCCCTCCCCTGCCCCGCGATCGGGGGGTCGCGTCCAGTTCCGGCGATCGCGCCCGGCTCATCAACCTGACCGACCCCGGGGAAGACTGCCCGCTGTCCTCCGCCCTGGTCGCCGCGCTGGACGACGCCAAGATCCTGGATCCGTCCGACGTAGCGGCGGTCAACTCGGCTCTCGATGGTCTGAAACACCTGGAGCCGCTCTTCGGACGGCTCGGCGTGACCCGTCCCCTCGCCCTCAAGACCTTCCGGAAACTCTTCGCCTCGGCGAAGAAGGCGAAGGGCGGTGTCGCGTGACCAACCGGGTTCACCTCTCCAAATTGCTGGTCGCCCTCGCCCCGGTCCTGAATCGGCTCGGAATCCCCGAGCGGAGTGCGAGACTCCACCTGGTCGAGATGATGCAATCCATCGACTCTCCGCCCTCGCCCTATCGCGAAGGAGACCGGGAGCGGGCGAAGTCGATCCTGAGATCGATCCAGGACCAGTTAGACCAACTCGATGACTGCTTGATCAACTGGAAATGTCTACAGTCCGAGTGGATCCCCGTGGTCGGTCAGATGGCAACTCTCGACCACTTGCACTCGACTGAACTCTACTCCCACTATTCCACCGATCCCGAGACCGCACGGCTGTTGCTGGGTCGGGAGCAGTTCTCGGGACCGGTCCACGAACCGTGCTGCGGCGAGGGGTCGATTGCTCGGGTCCTGGAAGAGCATGGCTGCGATGTGATCGGCTCGGACGTACGGCTCCACGGCGAAATCTGGGGTGATCGAGGGGTCGACGTGTTCTCGCTCGGTTCGGCGGTGAACGTGGTCACGAATCCGCCGGAAACCGATTATCTGGAGATCGCGAACCATCTGGTCCGGATCGCCACGGGCAAGGTCGCTCTCCTGCTCCGGTCCCAATGCCTGGAGCGGAGGTCGATGCCGACGCCGTCCCGCGTGTACCTACTGAGGGGGAGACGGCAGAGGTTCGCGCCAGGCGGGAATTGGGACATGCCGGTCGTGACAAAACACCAATATTCCTGGTTCGTCTGGGACAAAGAGCATCGTGGTCCCACCGAACACCTCGAAATCGAGGTCGAGGACTCTATATAACTTTGCTAAGTCTTCACTCGAAGAATCATATTTTATTTCGGCGAAGAACCTGGGGTCGTGATTCCCCAGGTTTTTCGTTTTCATGCCTCAGGATGTGCGTTGCGGCAATCTAAGGAGAACGTCTAGACCAGAATAGGGAGATTGGATAATTTACTTGATAGGGTGCTAGTGTTCAGGTGCGGGGAAGGATCGAGACGATGGCGAAGAAACTGCCAGCCGCCAAAAAGTTGCCACTCGCCACCCAAGAAGAAAGCGGAAGCCGGAAACCGGCGAGGCACGATCGACCGAGATGTTTCGTCATCATGCCCTTCAATCCCTACCTCGATGAGTACTACCACGATATCTACGCTCCGGCGATAGAGGAGGCGGGGTGCATCCCGATTCGCGCCGACAAGATCACTCGCCGAGGTCAGATCACCGAACACATCCTTGAGGAAACGAGTCGGGCAACATTCGTCCTGGCTGATGTCACGGGCAGGAACGCCAACGTCTTTTACGAACTCGGTCTCGCTCAAGCCCTCGCCAAGCCCGCCATCATCCTTACGCAAGAGATCGATGAGGCGCCGTTCGACATCAGCGGGCTCAGACTGATGCCGTACGACACGAAGCGGACCAATTGGAACGAGAGATTGAAGCGAGAGATCGTCGAGGCGGCGAGGGAGGTTCTGAAGAATCCGGCTGAATCGATCCCGGTGATGTTCCTCAAACTGAAAGAGAATCGCACTCAGGTCGAAGTCACTCCAGACGAGAAGTATCGAATCGAAACAAATCAAAAAATCGACCAACTCCGTCATGAAATCTACCAATTGAACCGACCGCATTGGGTGGGGGTTCTGCAATCACCGGACGAGATCAGAAGGTCCGAAGAGTGGATTAGCAAAATGGCTGAACGGGCATTGAAGAGACTTGTAAAGGCGAATGATCGCGACAAGGTCTTCGAAGTCATGCAGGAGTTGGAAGAGGAAGCGAAGAATTCCGGGAATTACGAGAACTGGGAATCTGTAATTCAGAATACCATCGAGATGGAAACGGACGAGACACGAAATTATCACTTATGCGAATACCAAAGTGCATACTGGGATCTATAAACGTGTTCCGCACACGACACCGTGGATTTTTGCGCAATGAGGGCTATATAAAATCGAGTTGACGAAACGAAACATCCTGAAAGTATACGTTCCGAAGGACCCAGGGACCGGTCGTTAATCCGCCCTAGGTTCCTTCGTTCTTCAAGCGACGAAAGTTGTAAGATCGAAGTCACCACGATAAAATCTATCCCGATTTCTGTCTTGATGGACTGACGAGGCAAAGGAAGTCCAATGGCAAACGTGTTATCGAAGCTGTCGAAGGACCAGTGGATTACCGTCGCCGGATGGGGAACTTCGGCAATCCTGGCGGCAGTCTTCGGTGGCTTGGTGACAAGCTACTTTACGAGCAAGCCCGATCTTTACTGGAACGCCTCGGAAGTCTTGCCGTTCAAAGGCGAGAAAGAGGAAGTCGGGGTCTTCAACTTAAAGATCCAGAATGGTGGCAGCAAAGAGGTTGAAGAAGTCGATGTACTTATAAAGATGCCAAGTGGTGCGTTTGATGAGGCGAGAGTATCCCCGGAGATCATGGCTGCCAGTCGGGAAATCAATGGAGATAAATTATCAATTAGATTCAAACTGCTGAACCCGAATGAATCAGTCCAAGTTTCTGCACTTGTTCGGTCAAAGGAATCGATTCCCCAAAAACCGATCATTGAGGTTCGAGGAAAGGGGGTCAAAGGATACGAGAGCGTGCAAGCAAAAAATGACACGGCAATCTCGGTGGCGATCCTGATCCTCTCTCTCTTCACGAGTGCATACATTGGGATTGGAGCATACAGAAGAAGAAGGGTTTCTTCAATGTTGGAGAGAAATATCAAAGCGGTAGAAAAACAACTGAAGACCCTGAAAGAACAAAAGAAATACTTGAAAATGAATATAGATAAAGTAGAAACATACCTTCAGTTGATTGAGCGAAATGGCATTCCATCGATTACGACAGGCGGAGATTCTGAGCCAGAGAGAATCGGCACGCCGGAAAAATCCTAATATCGCAACTCAATCGGTTTTTCGTTTCGTAGTGTAGTCGCTCGATCTATTTGGTTTCTAAGCAGTAAGGTCCTATCCCACAGCAAGAGAATCCCAGGGGGTCGTTAATCCCACTGGGTTTTCTCTGTTTGAGGACCTTATACAGGATACCACTTCGCGAACATGATTGAGGACTCCGAACCTCTCAAAGTGTGCTAATCCTCAATACTAATTCTAGAAGAGAACCGGCGGCTGTGACTCCGGTTCTCTTCGACTGGTCACGATAATTTATAATCAATTCCAAGTCCATTTAGTAGATAATCCATCGATTTGTGCTTTGCTACAGGTTTCGTGGGTTTGGCAGATTCAGAAGCATCCGCTTCAAAATCATACGGCTCGGGCTCTTTCTTGGTTTCGACAACCTCGATCACATGGGGGACCGGATCATCCTCCCACACGATTTCATCAGGACTCAGGTCGACACTCGGCTTGGAATCCTTGCCAAGAGTGAATTCAAGAGGCATTGCGAAAACCTGAACGAGCAGGACCGGACTGCCCTTCCGGGTCTTCCGGATCAGACGATGGTCGCGCAACACTTCGAGGGCTCCGCTAAATGTTTGCGGAGTGATCGATAACAATCGCGATGCTCCCCTGATTGATAACCCGCGAACAATCCCGTCCTTGTCGGCTTCCTTCGCCAGATACCAATATACCGCGTTCTGCTTATCGGTCAGAGGTGACTTATCGGAAGGAAGAAATATTTTCGTAAAGGGGAAACGTTTGTGCCATTTCAGCGTTGCATGACCCTTCCTCAAAGCAAACCAGGTCCAACGATCCCCACAGGGTTCAACGGCTGCATACACATTCTCTTCCTGGGAGACCAGCCCGTACCCCATCAGTCTCAGGAGACATGCTTGAACCGTTTCCCATTTCAAGCCCGTCCCGAATGATATCCAACTAATCTTGGAAGCCGAGTCGAACCTTGCCTGATAGACCAGGTGAGAGTAGACCAATCGTTCGTTCAGGGTGAGTGGTGAATTCCTGGTCGTGCCCAATAGTGCGACGTATCGCTTTGATGCTAACTCTAAATCCGTCATGTTGACTCCTAAAAAATAAAATTAATAGCATTACATCTTAATGTAGTAAGAGAATTCCAATTTCTTGAAAAATATTTCAAAAATATCCAAAATCATATCATTCTCTCCCACCCAATCATGCCACTCTTGACCGAGAGCAATAACCAGGGCATCCAAAACCGGATTCTGCCGCTGATGAAGCCGTCTGGGAAATCGGCACTCGCCGGTATTGATACGGTCGATTTTTCGTGATTCACCGGTTTTGGTGGCGAAATCACCCATTTTTCGGGAGATGTTCTCCGTTTTTGATACAATTATAGTTGAAATGTATGAACGAGACAATAAGGAACGATTAATATAAACACTCGAAGTGATCGTGAGTGAAAATCGGAGAACGGTAGGGAATGGCATTTGTGCTTCGCTCCGCTCAGCGAGACCAAGGATTGAACCTGGTGGGAACGAGAGTCGATCACGACGGTGGGAACGAGAAGGTTAGACTCGCTTCGCTCGCTAACCGGTCCAGGCAACTCGCTTCGCTCGTCCCCTGGACACACTACCTGTGGACTGTCGCTTATCTGTAGGGGAAGGATGATAGCGGTCAGCACCACCAGAGTGGTCAACAGTCGTCATCAGCGGTCAAGGTCACGTCAGGTTTGAACCCTAGGGATAGCGAAGCCCTAGGAAGCCCCTGGCAGCCGTTCTGAGCGTTCGCCAGCACCATCAGAGTGGAATCTATCGTGTGCTGCCCGACAGCGGATTAGAAGCGATCCTAGAGCCCACAGCGAATCCGACGAAGAACCAAGACCAGGAAGCCCCCCCGTTGCCCGCCGTCCCCCCGCTGCTCGCTCCCGAGCTGGTTGTTGACTAGACGCTGACAAGATCGTTTTTATGGGTTACAATTTTATGGGAGCAGTAGCAACCACTGGTCGGAGGATACGCAATGTCGGAGTTCCACAATCTTTCCATCAAGGTATCGCATTTCAAATGCTTCGGCGAATCACTGGAAGGATTTGATCGAATTACACGTTTCAATGTAATCATAGGACAAAATAATACAGGAAAAACAACACTCTTAGATATGCTTCAATATTTCACAATCCCGGAAACTCTACTGGTTGCTCCACATCGCAATTACGTCGAGTCCAGCATTGTTTTGGGGCTTCCGCATGGGCAGAACTACAAGAACGTGCAAGCGGAAGTCTATCGACAGATGGAGCGAGAAGCGTTATTAGACCAGGGGAATTCCGAGAATTCAATCTACCAAAAATTGACCCGAGACAAGTCGAAGTTCGGCGAGAGTGCTTTTTGGCTGGCGTCACGCAGAAGGAAATACAGTCTCATTATCGAGCAAGACATGCTGGCGTCTAATTATCAGATACTTCGAAATTCATTAGAACAATCATTTTCTCCATCTATTGAGAAATATAAACAGTTCAGATATTTTAGAATTTCTGCTGAACGCAACATTGTTGCTGAAGAGGTTAATTTCTCCAAGGCAAATCGGAAAGAACTCTCCATTGATGATCTCCAGCCAAACGGTGCCAATGCGACTACTATTTTAACCTACATGCTCAATCGACATGACAGAGAGAAGATAAATTTGGTCAAAGAAGTACTGCTGGGTGAACTGAATAAGATTTGTTCGCCTCGCATGAATTACGTGGACATTTCCGCGCTTCAGAATGAGGAGTCCGGCGACTTCGAGGTCTTACTGAAGGAAAAGGATGGTACACTGATACCTCTCTCCAAAATGGGAAGTGGAATCAAGACCATCATCTTGGTGCTGATGACCCTCTACTGTGTGCCGTTCATCGGAGGAGTTGACCCCAGAAGATGCTTCTTTCTTTTTGAGGAACTTGAGAACAACCTCCACCCGGCGCTGCAAAGAAAATTGTTCTCCTATCTCCGTAAGTTCGCCGACGAGAAATATTGTCATTTCGCCATAACGACACACTCGCACGTTGCAATCGATATGTTCAGTCATGACAAAGGAGTCCAATTCCTTCATGTCGTGCATGATGGTCAGAAGGCAGAAGTCATTCCAATCTCGACTTATGCCCAGAACTGCGCGGTCTTTGACGATTTGGATATCCGGGCGAGCGACCTGCTCCAATCCAACTGTATCATCTGGGTCGAAGGACCTTCAGACCGGATCTATCTGAAACACTGGATCAAACTTGTGGATTCGGAATTGAATGAGCACGTTGACTTCACGTTTGCTTTCTCCTCAGGAACGCTCCTGAGTCATCTGACATACGACCCGCCGAGTGAGGCAGAACGCGATTCCGAAAACCGAAGGATTCAAGCATTGCGAATCAATCGCAACGTAATCGTGGTCATGGACCGAGACAAAATGGAGAGTTCGTCCTTGAAAGGACGAGTCGAACGAGTCATCGCCGAGGTCGTAAAGATCGAAGGACACCACTGGGTCACACAGCATAAGGAGATCGAGAATTTCATGCCGCCGGATTTGCTCCTGTCGGCTGTGTTCCCGGATGTCGAGCCCAGCACGAAAAGTGCATGGACCCTGCCCGGACCCAAGGACAACGTTATCGAGTTCATCACGACGAAGAAGAATCGAAAGTCCGCCGTGAGCAAGACCGAGATCGCGGAATTGGTGTGTGAGTCTTGGACCAAAGACATTCTTGAAAATGATAAGATTCTACACGGCGAGATCCTTCGAATCTGCGAGAAGATCCGGGAATACAACCGTCGTCAACTTGAGATTGCTGACTGAACGGGCTTCTGCAATCTAGCCGAAGGCGGTGATCTTTTCGTCCCAGTCATGAATACATACGGGACAAGAAAGGAGACCGCACCATGTCCGTTCACAGCATCATCGAATCGTACTGCCCACCCGCCCTGGTCGCGGTCGGCACCTCAGTCGCCTCCATGCTCTCCGGCGACCCCATCGTCGCCTACATCGGAGCCACGATCTCCGGCGGCTGGCTCGTCCTCGGATTCCTGAACTATCGCCTCAAACGGGATCAGTTCCGAGAGTCGGTCAAGAATCGCAAGTGATCACCTACCTGTGATGACCTTGATCACGAGGATCAGCGACAGCGTCGAGCCGATGACGATCACGACCAGTTTCGCCACGTAAGAACCGATCCGGTCCGAATCCAGGTCCGTCACCCATCGCCAGAACTCGACCAACTTCATACGCAGCCAGTATCCGAGGTCGAGCAACCTCGGATATAGCCAACGCCCGAACCGGACCAGCAGCAATCGGAGCCGATTCAGCCCCTTGAACAGATACGGCAACCCCCAGCCGATCAGCATGATCGGACCCGTGATCGGGAAGATCAGGGTCCGTATCAACATCACGATCAGGGCGAGAAACCGTTCAAGATTGTAGGCGAAGACCGTCGTGGTTGTCCTGGCACCGCAATTTGGACATTTCGGGGAGACATCATGTCCCCTGGGCTGCCACTGGTAAAAACAAGTGGTGCACATGTTCTGCGGTCGTTGCGTCATCATGCTAGGGTTCCGAGTCTAGGGGGGGATTAGATCGGCTCTCGACTCACCAAAAAAATATCGCTCCCTTCCGACCGAGAGAACGGAGTGAGCGTATCCCGCCCGCCGGGCGGCAAACAGAATCGGACCGGGTCCACCACCTCCACCCATCAAGCCCGGATCGGCGACACTTCTTCCCCGTCCACAGAAACGATCCTCAATCCCCAGCGACCCTCACGAGCCAGCGACACGAGCAATTCGCCCGGCTCCTCGAAGATCGGCTCCTCTCGCCCATTGGGGAGCCCCAACCAGATCATCCCCTCGCCGATCTTCTTCGACCGGACCACCCTCACGTCGCCCGGGAACTCGATCGTGTACCGCTTGCCGTCGTGAAAATGCTGAATCGTCGCCATGTGTGGTCCTCCAGTATTGGGACCACATCATGACGAACGCCTGTACATCAAGTCAAGCACGCAATCGCGAGGCACGATGCCGAGCGTCTTGTGTGGGCATGGATGCCCCCTCTGCATTGCCGTCCCAACGGGGCGGTGGTGCTCGAAGGCGTCAGACCGCCCCGAGGCAAGTGCACCCATGCACTCACCCCAGGGCATCATCTCACTCTCCGCGAAGTTCGTAGCCGGTCGCCAGTTCCAATCGGATCTTGTTAATCCGTGAGACCGGGATCTTGAGTTTCTCCGACAGGTCGCTGACCGAATGCCCGAGGATCAATCCTTGGATCAACAGTTGCTCCTTCAATTCGAGCCGCCCGAACCACTCCGCGAAGTCGACACGGTGGGCGGCACGATCGACGGGCGATGCCTGGGTCGCCTCGATGGTGGGCGGCAAGGGTTCGGCGTGGGTCAAAGGATCCTTCTTGCCGCTGGAGAACTGCTGTGCGAACCGCTTGATCTGGATCTTGCGGATGAGGAAATGCGCCATCCGCTCCAAGCCGACCTCGTGCGGGTCTCGCCGGGCTCGGAAACACTTCCTCCACAGGACCCAGCCCGACATGACCAGTTCCTCCCCAGCCGATTCCCGCTTGATCGCGGGCTCCCCGGCGAACGCCTTCCGACAGGCGTTGTTGAGGACGGGCAAGAACTCGGCGCAGAAGCGGTCTCGAATCTCTGACCAGTTGAGGTTATGCTCGCTCATGGTCGTCTCATCTTCCTTTGGGGTGAGAAGACAAGGGGCTTTGGTGGGCTGCTACCCCACCAAAGCCCCGCCTCATTTCAGTCGGTGGTCTTGAGAACGCAAACCTGCGTGTTCTTCTTGTAGCGGACGTTCACGGTCGGGATGCCCATCGACCTCAACTCCGCCTTCGTGACGTACCCCCGCCCGCCGTACCCCGCCGACAGGAAATCGAGGTTCGCGTCGAAGTCCTTCTGGACCGCCGCCTTGCTGGTGTAGTCGCGCCCATACGCCGGGACCAATGTCATCTTAGGCTCCTTTGTAGCCGATGACGATTTGCAATTTTTGCGGGCTCCGACGGGCTGCTACCCCTGCCGATTCCCACATCGATTGAACCCTCAACCGACAGGTAAAATATACCAAAAATCGCTATTAAGACCTAGTAAAATAACGACTTAGACCAAATCATGTGGCGCAAAATCAACACGGTCGGATCAGCACATTAATACATAATCAGATAAGCGAACAACGTGAGCGTCTCACGCCGCGTACCCCCTTCCAACCCTCCTCCTTCGCCAAACAAAACGGGCACGAAGTCCCCCACGATCTATCGGGACGCAGTGCCCGTTTTGCCAACACGCCACTTCCTCCAGGGACCGGATCGTCGAACGTCATGCCGTCACGATGACGGCGTGATGTTCGCCCGGTCCCGACCGTATTCATCCCCGAGACAACGGATGCGAGGCACGATGCCGAGCCAAAAGACACTGCGGGGCAGACCGCCATCGGAGCGACCGCATCGGCGACATCTCCCCGTCCCCACCAAGCAGACCAATCAGGATGGCGTCACGATGGGCGATGGGCGTTCGGTCATGTCGGGTGGGACAGAGGAGGTCGTCGGCATCGCCAGGGAAGCCATCTGGACGCAACAAGAGCCGCCGCCCTGGGGACGGCAAGCATGAGCAATCGCCACGACCACAAGCCGTCTATCGAGCCGTCCCCAGGGCGGGGTCGAAGGTCTTGCGGAAGACGAACGAGCCGATCCCCTCGCGCCCCGCCCTGGTCTCCGCCCATGATGTCTCGAACAACCTGAATCCTTGCGTCTCCACGTATCGAGCCAATCCCCAGGCGGTGAAATACCAATAGTGCTCGTCCGGTCTGTAGTGCTTGGACTGCGGTACGATCGTCAAACCGTCGAAGATCGGGATCGACACGAATAGGTATTGCCCAACGTGGAACTTCCTCAAGAACTGCGTGGGCGACGGTAGGTGTTCGAGCACATCCCAGCAGCACACGCCATCGAGCCAGGTCGGCAATCCCTCCGCCAGGTCGATGAACTTCTCTTGGTCTATCAACCACCGGATCGCGACCTCATTGATATCGGTCCCCCAAGCAGGTATCCGGCTCGACTTGATGAATTCGCCCGACCCGATCCCGACATCGAGGATCTTCCGGCAGTACTTCTCCGTGATCGCCGTCCTGAACTCGTTCAATTTGACCGCGATCTCCGACCCTTCGTAATTTCGATACTTCTCGAAATAGCCCGCATCATACGGCACCGACTTGGACCGGTCTCGCTGATAGGCGTAGCCCAATTCTCGCACCAAGACCAGATCCGCCCCCAAACCCTCGCCATCTCTCGTCAATATTGTTTCATGCATGCTTTTATATAAGGCAAAATCCCCGAGAAACTCCCTAGATAGTTGCATGGACGAACAACAAGGGCGTGGGAGACCCACGAAGTTAACCCCTGAATTGCAAGACTTCTTGTGCAGCAAGATCCGGAAATCGCTACCGGTTTCCACGGCGTGCGACCTCGCCGAATTGCACTCCACGACCTTCCTTGATTGGATGAATCGCGGCGAGCAAGGCGAATCGCCTTACGAAGATTTTTCCAGGGCAGTAAAGAAGGCGCGGGCAGAAGCCAAGGAATTCTGGATCGACGTACTCAATAACGCAACTGTGGATAAGACAATCAACCCCGCACCTGCCTATTTCGTGCTGGAGCGGTCCGACTCCGCCAACTGGGGTCGGAAATCTGAGGTCAAACTCGGGATTGAGCAGGACAAGAAACTCTCCGCCAAGGAACTCGCCAGACTCGCCCGCGAACAGGTCGAGACACGCCGGGCACTCGCCAGGACCGCAAGCGAGGGCGGCAAGATCATCCACGTCGAACTCACGCCCCCCGACCAGACCGGTCAACAGGGAGGACAGTGAGCGACGAATCGGAAATCCTCGATCTCCTGATCGATTTCCAGGACGATCCGGTCGCGTTCAACGAAATCGTCCTCGGTCGCGGACCCTATTGGTCTCGTCAGGTCGAGATCGCCGAGAGTTTCCGCGACAACGCAATCACCGTCGCCCAGACCGGCAACGGCGTCGGCAAGAGTTTCGCCGCGTCCGGATTGCTTCTCTGGGCGACCCTCTGCTTCCCGTACTGCCGGGTCCTGAGCACCGCACCATCCAACGAACTCCTCGCCGACGTGCTCTGGTCCGAGGTCAGGAAGGCATTCAACCGGTCCGAACTCCTCAACAGACTCGATGTCGAGATTAAATCGAATCCGCAACGCCTCGAACTCGATGACGGCTGGTCCGCGAAAGGTTGGTCCAGCGACTCCATCGAACGGATGTCGGGCAGGCACGGCGAGCGGTTGATATGGATCATAGACGAGGCGAGCGGCATATCCGCCGAGGTCTGGGAGGGCATCTGGTCTACGAATCCTTGGAAACTCCTCGCGCTGGGTAATCCGCTGTATCCGGAGGGAGGTTTCTACGACCTCGCCCGGAATCCCGTCGCCAACACGATCCAAATCAGTTCCCTGGAAAGCCCGCATATCGACCTTGAGTCGAGCCCGGACGGTCGAGCGGACGGCAAGTGGATCAATCGTATCCGATCGGTCTACGGAGAAGGTTCGCCGTACTGGCAAGCCCACGTCCTGGGAGAATTCCCCGAGGCGAGTTTCAACGCCCTGGTCCACCCGTCATGGCTCGACCTAGCCGAGAAGACCCCGCATTCGCCCAAGGGTAAGAAGGTCCTCGCCGTCGACCTCGCCACGCCCACCGGTCAGGACAAATCCGCCTACTGCCTCCGGGACGAGAACGGCGTTTGCCTGCTCCAGCAAGGTCAGTGGTCGTTCGATGACCTCGCCAAGATCGTCGCCCGGCTCGCCCATGACCACCAGATCCCCGGATCGAGGATCGTCTATGACGCGGGCGGGATCGGCTTCGGATTCGGCGACAACTTGAAACTGCACGGCATCCACGCCACGCCCTACCTCGGGGCGGGCTCCGGCGGGGACCTGGGCGTCAATGCACGTTCCGCCTGCGCCCATCGCCTGTCGAGACGCCTGAATCCGGTCCGGGGCGACAAGAGCGACGATTTCGCGATCCCCAAGCCGATCGCCGCCCAGGTCCGTCAGGCACTCCTCGCACTCCGCCTCGCGAACGATGACCAGGGCAAGGTCAAGTTGGAGTCCAAGGATTCGGTCAAGTCTGCGATCGGTCACAGTCCGGATGCACTCGACGCCCTGATGATGACATTTTTTATCGTTTAGAAATTACTTGCGTGAAGTCTACATAATTTCATGGACATCGAACTCATCGAACGCGAAATCTTGAAGGGGCTGCCGGGAGAGAAAGAACGGCTCCACGAATCCGCCGAGAATATCGCCTACTACTGCGGAGAATGGGACCGGTCCCGCTATCGCGAAGATCGCAACGACAGCCGCAACGACCAAGAAACATATTTCATGCGTCGTGTGGTCGACGTGCTGACCGCCAACTTGTATCGCCGCTCACCGAAGGTCGAGATCCCCGGCAACGACGCCGCGACCGACCTCCTGAATCGGGTCTATCGCAAGAACAACAGGACCGCACTCTGGCGTCAGGCAGACCGCCTTTCCGCCATCAATTCGGTCGCCGCATTCCAGGCATTCCACGATGAGGATTGCGTCAAACTCTGCCTCTGGGGCGGAGAAGAATTCGTGGTCTACGCCGATGAGGACAACTTCCTCGAAGTGAATGCGGTCGTGACCAGGGAGCAGGTCAACGGCGATCACATCAGATATACCCTCTGGACCAAGGACGAGATCCGACGCTACGAGACCGCCAGCAAGACGATATCCCCGACGGGCAATCAGACGGTCCCGGTCAACATCCTCAAAACCGAGCCCAATCCTTACGGCGTGATTCCGTTCTCGTTCGTCTGGTGGTCTTACCCGACCTCGCACTTCTGGAGCCCGTCCCCGGGCACGCATCTCCGCCGGGTCAACGATCACCTGAACAGGCGATTGACCTTCCAAGCCGATCGGGCTCGTAATCTCCTGAATCCGCCGCTGGTCGCGACCAATGTGAGCGAAGAACAGAGATTCCAGCACTTGAAACCGGGCGAAGTGCTGCACCTGGCTCCGTCCCAATCGACCCTGTCGAATCAGCCGGTCCCCACGCTCCAGAATTTGGAATATGACACCAGTTGGGTCGACGCCGATGTCAAATTGATCGAATTTTATATTAATCATACATTGGAAATGCTTGGCGTCCCCCCATCGACCATCCGACTCGAACAGAGTTCGAGCAAGTCCGGTGTCGCCCTGGTCGCCGAACAGATCCCGCTCCTGTTGTGGGCGGAAGGAAGGCGAGAAGATTTCCAGTATTACGAAGAATCCCTCGCACGATTGATCCTCCAGGTCGAGAACGCGGTGAGACCAAACGCGACATATGAGACTGCACTCAGGTTTGAGAATATCCAAATCACATGGAGTTCTCTCTATCCTGACTTGCCGGGACCAGATCGCGATTCTCGGACCAAGTTCGAGTTGGAGAACGGGTTGACGAGCCGAATCGGCATCATCATGGATAGGGACGGGCTCGACCGAGACCGGGCGATCGAGAAGTACAAGCAGATTCAGGAAGACCTCCGCCTGGAGGCAGAGATTCAGCGAGACATGGGGACCTCGGTCGAGGACCGAGCGGTCAAGGATGACCCAAGTCCCGATGACCCGGAAAGTCCGTCATCGGGCGAGATGGAAGTCGTCGGAGTCGAGGACGGGAGCGGTCAGGAGCAATACTTCACGCCGAACGACGGGACCGCGATAGATTGATCAGAACTAGTTATTTGGGGAGATCCCAAGGAGATTAAGTGGCAGAGAAGACAATCAGTGATTATGTGAACGAAATTGTGGAATTGAAGTTGGAACTCAGCAGGATCAAGGACAAGGAAGAACACGCGACCAAGGAGGCGATCAAGGAGCGGAAGAAGCGGCAGGAATTCGAGTCGAATTTGACCGAAGTGACCTCCGAACGCGACAAACTCAAGTCCGACTTGGAAAACTATCCCGACAAATCCAAGGCGAAAGTCGCGGAACTCCAGCAGAAGATCCGCGACCGCGATCATCTCGACCGGTTCAAGGCGATTGCCAAGGATTTGAAGGTCAAGGACGGCAAGGCGCTCGACGACGTATGGAAGAACTCGGGATACAAAGCCGAGACAGATGATGTCGACGACGAACTGATCAAGTCATCGATCGCATCCTATCTCGACGGTCGTGAATATCTTCTGGATCCGGGCAATCCTGCCGGTACCGGTCAGACCAATGCCGCCGAGTCCAAGCAATCGGTCCAGACTCCGCCCAGCCCGGTCAAGGGACGCGCCACCAACGCAGGATCGCCGTACTTCGCGTACACGGCTGCGGAACTCGCGAATCCGATCTGGATGAGCCAGAACCAGGGCAAATTGGCGAAGGCGATGCAGGAAGGCACCGCGAAATTACTCGGCGAATAATCTAAAAAATACAAATGTGAATCATAAATAGATCGTGAGCCCAGGTGGCTCCAGGGAGCGGGAGATCCGCAATCGAAGTGGATCTCTTTAACTCTCAGGAGCGAAATTGGCTAATACCTTTACACAATTCTACCAGACCTTGGTTTCCCGTGCCGACGAACTATCGAGCGTATTTTATCCTTACCAGACACTCGTCGATTCGGTCTATCAGAACATCAACCCAGCCGAGCCGGGCACGATCGGTCAGACGATCAACGTCCCGATCCCGGTCGCCCAGACGGTCTCGGATGTGGGCGTCGGCGACTTCACCCCGACCGACCAGAGCGTCGGCACCAAGGCGATTACGCTCAACAAGCACCCCGGTGCGACCGTCCGGATCAGGGACTTCGAGCAATTCAACACGCCTCGTGTCCTGATCGATACCTACATCGATCCTATGATCAATGGTGTCTTCAACGACATCGAAGCCAATACCGGCGCGTTGTTCACGACCGGCAACTTCGGGACCGCGATCACCGGCAACACCGGTTCCTTGATCTCGACGACCAAGTTCCTCGGCGGTATCGCGACCCTCGAAGAGAGTAATATGCCGCAGCCGACCCCGGACATGGTCAAATTCGTGAACGCCCCGAAGGTCAACGCGACGATCCTCGGCGACTCGTCCTGGACCGCCGCCTCGGCGACCGGCTACGAATACGCCCAGGACATCCGGTTGCAGGGCAAGATCCGCTCGGCTTACGGTTGCGGTCTCGCCGTCAGCCAGAACCTCCCGGTCTCCGGGACCGTCGGTGCCAGAACCTTCACCTCGGCTCTCTTCCACAAGTATGCCATTGCCCTGGCGGCTCGTCCTCTGGGGGACGGCAACGTGCCGAAGAACCTTGAGTTGCTGCAAATCGTCTACGTCAAGGGCATCCCGATCAGGTTCATGGTCTCTTACCAGCACGCCTCGGGCGGCTACTGGCTGACTGTCGACGCCGGTTATGGTCTCGCCGTGATCAGACCGGAATTCGGAAAGATTTTCACGGTTGCGGAATAACGTCCAACATCGCCTCCGGGATCCTGCCCGGGGGTGATCCATTTGGGGATTGGCGTAGTGGCAGCGCGCGGACCTTGGGCGTCCGATGCACCGGCTCGATTCCGGTATCCCCGATTCCACAAAGAACCCCTGGTCAGACCACGGGGTTCTTTTTTTATTCCTCTATATATCTGCATGAAAATTTTACTCACAGGCGGTCTCGGCGACCTCTTCGCAATCGAGGCGGGATGGTCCGACGACTTCCGCTCCCAAATCCGCGAAATGTATTGGGCAACATCCAGGTCGAAGCAATTCCGCGAACTCTTCGATCTCCTGCCCAACTTCCAGATCACTCGCCATGTCGAACTCTGGGACGATTGGTCCTCCCTGCCGACGTTTTTCAGCCGCAAGCACCTCCAGGACCATATTGCTTGCTCGATCGATGATGTCGACGACTGGTCGATCTCCCAGGCGTTCCCGAAACTCTCAATCGCCCCTCAAAGCAGTTTCCTCCGCCACCGGATCGCCCGGGTCGATCGCGACCTCCCCGATGATTTTGTCGTGGTAGTGGACAGCACGCCCTACAACCGACCCGAGCATCGTCAGAATCGCGATTTCACCCGCGAGGATTGGACCGGTCTGATCGCGAGACTCGAAGAAGAACACATTCACGGCGTGATACTGAACTCGGGCGATAAGCGAGCACCCGACCATAGTCTCCTGATCGACCTGACCGGTGAGACGACTCTCGCCGAGTCCGTGGAGATCCTCAAACGGGCGTCGGGCTATTACGGGATTGACTCCGCCCTCTCGGTCCTCGCCGCGAAATTGTTCACCGCCGACCGCCTCTGGATCCGTGCACGCAATCAGCACGTTTACAAATATCTCGACCGATATTACCGACCGCACGACGATTTCCCTTTCGTCGTCTGGTCATTCGCCCCGATCCGGGACCATCACGAGCCGTTCCAAGACTATGACGACTGCCCGCCGGTCCCCAAGATCCGACTCTGGATCACGGACGCGGAGAACGGGCGGGGCTGGCGTGCGACCGATGGCGATCCGGTCCCGGGGGATCTCTCGCGGGGCGATAAGCCGAATCTGGTCCCGGGACAATCCGCCGAATACCGCTGGACCCGGTCCGAACTCGACCCGGATTCGCTCGACATCCTGCCCGATGACGTGCGGGAGGTATGGACCTGGCAGGGAATGATCTCCTACGCCCAGGAGCGGGGATATGAGATCGCCGACATCACCGACGAGAAGGTCGTCTTCCATTCTCCGAAGCCGGACGAGACCGAGAGTATCAGCGAGACCGATTTGAAAATTTCAAAATGGGTCCTGAATGTCCACAGTCGGGGCATCGCCGGGAGGATCCTCTTGCAAGAACCGAGTCCTGCACTGCGGAATTTGCTGTCTGGTCTCGGTCGCGGGGACGATGACGCCATTGCGTTCGCCGGTCCAAGCGTGGTTTTCGATGCCGATCTGGTGGCGGAGGGCGGAGTCGTCTGGTCTGGTGTCGAACTCGACTTGCGAATCTTCAAAAAACTCCCCGACGGCTACTATTTCCGCAAGTTCGGCACTAAATAGACTTATGCCGACCACATCATTTGACAAAGGACAGAATCGTTTCGCCGCAGTCCTGGCGGCTGCGTACACGCCGGGGGATCCGACCATCTCCCTCAGCACCGCCACCGACCTGACCGGTCAATCCCTGGACGCACCGAATCGGCTCGTCTTCGGGACATTCACCGGGCAGACGCCGGTCACCGAGACCGTATTGACGGTGATCCGATTCACCAGTGTCAACATCGGGGCGAAGACGGTATCCGGATTGAGTGCGGTCGACGGCTATTCCTTGGTCTCGATGCCCGCCGGGACCGAGGTCCAGGTGAGGGCGAGCAAAGGACTTCTCCAGCAGATCACCGGGGCGATAAACGCCCTTGAGACGATCGGAGGTCCGCAGGGTCCTCAAGGATACCAAGGTCAGGCGGGTTCGGCTGGCGTCCAAGGTGTCCAAGGAGCAACCGGCAATACTGGTCCGCAGGGTAATCAAGGTCTGGCAGGGTCGAACGGCTCTCAAGGCAGCCAAGGACCGCAAGGGTATCAAGGCTCATCGGGATCTACTGGTCCACAAGGCAACCAAGGTGCGACGGGAAGTGGCAGCCAAGGACCACAAGGAAATCAAGGAACTGCGGGTTCTACCGGTCCTCAAGGCAATCAAGGTGCGACGGGGAGCGGCAGCCAGGGACCGCAAGGCGTAGCAGGTTCCACGGGAAGCCAAGGACCACAAGGCAATCAAGGATTCCAAGGCGTGACCGGTAGCGGAAGCCAAGGTCCGCAAGGATATCAAGGATATCAGGGCGCGTCCGGAGGTGGCGGCGGCGGTTCCCCGGCTGGTTCCAATACCCAGATTCAATACAACAATTCCGGATCGTTCGGGGCGTCTCCGTACCTCTATTGGGATGACACCAATAAGTCGCTGGTCATGTGGAATACGAAAAATGGTCTCGTCGTCCAGACTGATCAGAACGCCAACTATTCGAGCGGTCTCAACCTGACCTCCACGATCGCGACCACAGGAACGCAGTACGGAATCTATCAGTCAGGTGTATGCGATCCGAATGCGAGTCTTTATGGATATTATTCTTCCTACAGTGCGGCTTCTGGAAATCCTTATATCGTCGGATTCGGTCTCACCGTCCCCAATAACGCGGCGTCCTACGCCCAGATTGTTCAAGGCAGGAGCCAGTTCCAGGTCACGAATACCGGTCACGACACGCTGACCCTCGCCCCGATTTCGAGCCAGACAGGAAAACTATTGGCTCTGACCAACACAGTCGGCAGCGTGACCAGCTATTTTGATGCGTCATCGAATCTGGTTATGGGATCTTCTCAGTCGATCGGAATCAGGATCGCCCCGACCTATCCGCTTCACGTCAAGACCACCAACAATACCAACACGGCTTACTTCGAGGGGACGACCACGGGTGGCGGTGCTGGCGGACTCCAGATTATCGGTCTCGATTCCACCAATAACACAATGATGACATTCACCCAAGGTGTTGAACAAGTCTGGGTTAACGGAAGTAATATTCGCAATAACTACAGCGAAACCCAGTATCTTCAGAGGAGAACAGCGGCGGCTTCGAGCGGGACCACGATCGCTCACCGAATGCTCGGCTCTTTCGTATCAGACCTGTCAGGTACGGCTACCGCTACTGTCCTGAGCGTTGAACTCAGCAGCGATGCTTCAACCACCAGCGGCAAGAAACTCCTACAGGAATGGAAGAACTCCGGAACCAAGGCGAGCGTCGACTTGAACGGTAGGATTCAGATCGGCGTCGTTTCGACCGCACCAAGCGATTCTCCCGCTACAGGGACGATGGTCTACTGTTCTGGCGATGGCAAAATGTATTTATACAACGGCTCTGCCTGGAAATCTTGGACCCCCGCTTAACGAACAAAGGAAATTAATGGCTCTATCGATACCCACTTTTGAAAACCCCTACGACCCGAGCACTCCGTTTCAGAACGCCTACGCCTGGACGGCGAATCTGGCACTCGATGTGTTCCACGGGCTCGGGCGGATCACGCTGAACGTCAATCCCAACGAGAACGCCTGGCAAGGTTCCCCGATCGGTCAAGTATCGATCAATCTGGGCGAGGTCTTGGTCCCCGCCAGCCAGGACGAGCAAGGCGATCCCGTCCCGGAGGTCCGCATCAAGACCCTACTTGAGCTGATGACCGACCCCGAATTCGCCCAAGCCTACGCGGTGATCGGCTCCAAGTTGTACGCCGAGGCGATCAAACACCCGAAGTTCGCCGGTGCGACCCAGGTCTAAGGAGGTCCGATGTTCGATTTCTGGTCATTCCTACTCGGCGAGATGTGGCTATCGATACCGGGCTCATCATCGACCCCGATCTTCGCTGGACCAACGCATTTCCGGGTCGATTTCACCGACGAAACGCCGAATTTTAGCCTCCACTCGGACGGATTCCGAGTCGAGATCAACCAGGACGACCCCGACGACTCGTATTCGCCCCTGACCCCGAACTAATCCCAAGGAGACCAGTGCAAGAAATTTCCATCGTCGCCGGAGCGACCTCGAACTACACGCTCACCCTTCGCCGCGAGTCCGATGACAGTGTCATCACGACCTACGGTCCGTCCGATACCCTCGCCGCCGCCGTCTGGGCGGGAGACGACCAGCCCGCCATCTTCTCGCCGATCGTCGCATGGAAGACCAACGGTTCAGACGGATTGATTGCAATCTCATTCCCAGGATCCCTGACCTCCGCCGTCGCCAAGGGCAAGTATCTCTGCCGTGTGACGTTGACCTCCGCTGGGACCACCCTGGAAGTCGCCCGTTTCTGGGTCCAGATCGACCAGGCACCCGGGACCGGCACCACCTACAAGACCTACTGCTCATACGAAGACATGCTCCAGGTTGCACCCTGGCTCGCGGAGTTGCAATCCGACCAAGACCAGGCGGGATTCCCGGAGCAGCGTCAGAACGCCCGTGAATGGCTCGAACGCACGATCCAAAGCCACTATCTGCCGTACGGCGGATACAACTTCGTGGCTGGGAACGTCCTCCACCTGGACGACTATTGGCGTCAGACTCCGGGATATTCCAAGTACCTCCAAGACTACTTGGACCAAGACAAGTTGATGGTCTCGAATCGTCCCAAGGTCAAAAGAATGACCGCTCACTACGCCACGTTCTTGGTATGTCAGGCACAGATCGGACCGAACGACAAGGACAACGCCTATCAGCGGTTCGCCGACTATCACCTCACGCAAGCCCGGAACTTGGTCAAGGGCTACGTTGCCGAGGTCGACTTGAACGGATCCGGGTATCCGTCCTTGGTCATCAACTGCGGAATTTCATCGATGAGGTAATGGAAAATTGGCATTCATCAAATCAAATCATAGATTGGCGTTCGATTCCGTAATCAGGATATTGAAGTCGGATCCGGCGTTGTCCCGCGAGATCAAGAATTGGAACATTCCGGACGGCTCTCCCTCCGCGAGAGCCAATGTACCTACCTCATCCAACACGCCCTACGCCTCCCTGGATCCCAAACCCGGCGATTCCAACTGGGCGGACACGGAATGCATGAGAACACCTTTGTTAATCGACGTAATGGCGGTCTTCGACGGCACCGATGTGCGGGTCGGCATGGACTTCAGCCAAGCCGTGGTCCGGGCATTATTCCCCACCGATCCGACACGAGTGGCGGAGGTCAAGAAACTCCTGAACGACGTGATCCGGGGCGTCTATGTGACCAAATTTACGTTCGGGACGGCGGGCAAGGAAGGCGGGCTCTTCCTCCAGGCGACCGGGCAGATCCGATTGGAAATCTTCCTCGATACGACCGACCCCAGGGCGGAATAAGGAGCAGAATGGCGGTTTATGGAAATTACGGAATAATCACAGAGTTTTATCATGATGGGACGAGCAATACGGCGGGAAGTCTTCGCGAATCGATCAATCTCACGGACTTTCCCGTTAAATCGTTAACGGCTGGCACGTCATCGGGGCAAGTCGACCTCATCTGGTCTCGGACCGTCACCCTCACCGCAACGTCCGCGACCTATGATTTGAGCAATCTGGTCGATGCGTTCGGTGCTACTGTCAATTTCGCCCATGTGAAGCAACTCTTGATCAAGAACGGCAGTGCGACGGACATTCTGTCCGTGGGAAATGCGGCATCGAATCCGTGGTCCGGGTTCCTGTCGAGCGGTGCGACGACAGAGACGGTGGGACCGGGCGGGGTCTTGATGAAGGTGGATCCGGTCGCGGGACGGCTCGTCAGCGGCACCTCGAAGAACCTCAAAGTCGACGCCGGATCCGCGACCATTACATTCTCGATCGTGATTGTCGGAACCTCCACCTGAGAAAATCGATTCAATACTTCTAAATACTCCTAGCACTCTTAGCTAAGGAGTATTTTTGTATGGCACTTAAAGATGTATTTGCAGGAACCGGGGGAAGTCTCAAGATGGGCGCGACCCCTTACGCTGTCCAGAATTGGTCCTATCAGGACACGATCGACGACTTCGACTATACCGAGATGGGCGAAGGTTATGCCCGCGTAGGGTCCGGCGTCGCCAGTTCCACGATCAATTTCACCGTTCTGGTCAAGAAATCCGTGACCAAGCCGAGCACGACTTTCGCGGTCGGCAATACCGGTGCATTGACCTTGCTATTCGACGCCTCGAACGGGCGGAGTTATCCGACCGTCATGTTCAAGAACTGCAACGTCAAGGATGACGCCCGGGGATTCGCGACCGCAGAGATCACCGCGATTTCGGACGGCTCTTGGAGCGACGTGCCCTGATGGCAGTCAACGACTTGGTCGTCCGGCTCAAGCAACGATTGGATCAAAGGATCGAGGACGGTCTCCCGAAAGCCGCCTCGATTCTGGAATCCGCCATGCGCGAACAATGCCCGCAGGCGTCAGGACGGCTCGCCGAGTCGATTTCCAGCGAGGTCGAAGGGAACACGATCACCGCATCCTCGCCGCTGCCCTACGCCGGGATCCAGAACGCCAGGAGCGGATTCGCACGTCGGGCGTTCCAAATGTGCAAAGAGGCGATGTTGCGGGCTCTCGTGGGGGGCGGTAAATGAGCCGACTTGCCGGACTCTATCACCCGGGCGGAGCCGTCAGGATCGGCGATGATTTGATCTTCGTCAGACCGCTCCGGCTCAAGGATCTCGCCGCACTCAACGCCTGGTTGGAGACTCGGATCCCGCACCCGTACGAGGCGATCCGGACCACCGTCGCAGATCTCCCGCCCGGGGATGAGCAGGACCGCTATCTGGCGAAGGCGTTGGAACAGGCGGCGAGTTGGGGACCGACGATCTTCGGGGACGGATGGGTCCACCTCTTCACGCCCGAGGGGATCGCGACCTTCCTGCTGACCGTGGTCTCGCCAGCCCTCACCCGGGACCGGGCGTTGGACCTCGCGTTGAACACGGACCTGGAGACGTTCTCGGCGATCCGGCGATATGCGTTCGGCTACGACCCGAAATCGGAACTGGAATCGGTCTGGACTGCGTGTGAGCCCAAGTCTCCGAGACCGCCGAGCGAGACCGAAGACGACGGCTATGCCGGGCTGTTGCTGAAACTGGCGACGGACTTCGGATGGACGCCTGCGGAGGTCGGCGAATTGACACTAGCTCAGTTGAAGGCGATTTGCCCGGATGGGACCAATAGTCCGATCAGCGAATCAGTGCGACTCTCGCGACTGGAACGATACGAGAAAGGAATAGGAGTGACGATCGATGGATGATTCAACGGAACAGATAGCCAAGAAGTGGCTCGACGACTACGCGGAGCAGATTCTCGGAGTCGCGGTGGAATGCGATCTCGCCGCGACGAAGGTCCAGGAGTGGGAGGAGATGAGGGTCGCCGGGTCGATCTCGGATCATGATTGCCGGGAGCGTCAGCGGCACTGGGCGTCGAAATACCTGGATTCCCGGCGTGAACTCGATCGACTCAAGGAGATTGCCGTCAAACTCCGCACCGTCGGCGAAAACCTTGAGACCATGAAGAAAGCGGGGATCTCGATAGGAGGCACAATTGGCAGTGATTTCTGATCAGGAACTATTGCAAGTCGTCGTGGAGACCAAGGGCACGGGCGATGTCGACCGTCTCGAACAGGCGTTGAACAAACTCGCCACCGCCCAGGTCAATGTCTCGAAGTCTCTCGACCAGTTGGCGTCGGCACAGAAGCGAGCCTCTTCCGAGATCAAGAACTCCGGCAGGGCGATATTGGAAGCCTCTTATGCGATCGAGGACGCGCAGTACGGTCTGTCCGGAGTTTTGAACAACCTTCCCCGAATCGTCCAATCCCTGGGTGGGACCACCGGTCTCGCCGGTGTCCTCTCGATCGTCGCAGTCGGCGTCAATGTGCTGGTCAACAATTGGTCGAAGTTGATGGACACAATGTCATCATCGGCTCCCAAGACCGCAGCCGAACAGATGAAGCAACTTGCCGAGAACACCGCCAGGACGGCTGCCGAGACCCAGAAACTGATCGACCTGGAGGCGAAACAGAAGAAGGATGAGGGTCTGAAATCCGCGTCGAAATCCCTCTCGGGCGAGCTGAATCCCTACGTGGAGAAGAGCCAGAAGGCGGTCAAGGCGGCGATCGCTTCGGCTGGTGTTGAGGACGTTTCCGGTTTTGACCGCATCAAGCAGGCGATCGAATCGGACCCGGCGGTCTTGGACAAGTACCTGACCGCCGACGACAAGAAGCGGCTTCGCCAGAAGGATGAGGAAATCAAGGCGTCGAAGGGCGGTTTCTGGAACTCGGTGAATCCGATGGCGAAACCGACCAGCGTCCTCCAGAAAGAGCGGAATCGGATTTTGCAGACCGCCCGGAGCGAGGTTATACGCCGGGGCGATGTGGGCAATGAGATCGCCTCCGCAACGAGTGGAGACCCGATGGCGTTGTCTGGGCTCCTGAACCGGATCGGCGACGTTCGTGCCCGCAACAAGGCGACGTACGGATTCGATAACGTCGACATCCCGTCCGGTCTTGAGGACAAGTTGAAGGCGTCGACACCCGAGGCGATCAAGAAGAAGGAAGCCGAGGCAGCCGCGAAGAAGAAGCGGGACCAGATGCAGGCGGACGGTCTCCGTCACGACAAGATCCTTGAGGACGCCAACAAGGCGGAGAAGGAAGCCGAGGACAAAGCGATAAAAGAACGCGAGAAATTCGCCAAGGAACAGCGGAAGGTCCGCGTCAAGAGTGCGGAGGACCGGATCGGCGGCGGGATGAGTGCCGAAATTGAACGCGGTCTATTGACTGCGGAACTCGGCGGGGCAGAGCGTGACGGATCCGCCCAGCAGATGCTCGCGAAGGTCAGTCTCGGTCTCATGAAACAGGCGAAGGAAGATGGGAGAGAGTTGCGGGAAGATGAAGCCCACCAGATCGCGACCAAGCAGGTGAAGGACGCCCAAGAAGGTCTCGACCGCAAGGTCACGGACGCGAAATTGAATCCCGAGGAAGTCAAGCCGAGGAAGTCCGAGGTCTTCGACGCGACCGAGTTGGCGGCTCGGATCCAAAGTTCGTTCGGCACGGATAATATCCCGAGGCAGCAACTAGATAGATTGAAGAGTATCGATGAAGGGATCAAGGCGTTGGCTGGTGTCCCGGCGAAGATGAGCGACTAAGGAGGACCATGACAGAGAGTCAGTTAACCGTTCCATTCACACGATTAGACCGACGCGCCGAGGGTGCCTCCGCAGCTTGCTCCGGTTCCGGCGATCTCAGGACCAGGATCAAGAGCGAAGTCTATAAGATCGCGTTCTCCGACTTGATGATGTTTGAGAAGCAGATTGCTGGATTGCCGACCAACGTCGGCACCGGTAGTGGTTCGATCATCCAGAACCAACCGCTTAGACACTGGTACGACCCGAGTTGCTATTACGCCTCGCACTCCTGGTTCGGAATCGGACCGACCGAGATACCGGCGAGCCCGTACGAGTTCGCCATCGTGACCGTGAACTTCGCGACCCCATCCTATAGTTTCAGCGGTGACACGCCCTATTTCTCGCGTCGGACCAGACTCAGCGGCGTTGCGGTCACCTGCCCGAGTGCCGTGTACAAGTTCGCCGATAACCTCGCCGCCGACCAGGGCGTTGCCCAGTTGATCGCCCAACGCGAGATCCTTCTGACCTGGCACAATCTCCCGTTCTTGAACGATGCCAAGGCGACATTGTATATCAACAAGACCAATACGAGCACCTTCCTCGGATTCGATCCGGGCACGGTTTTGTTCGTCGGGACCGAGAACGATGCCGGGACGATCTTCGGCGAAGGGCAGAGATACGATGTCGTCTATTCGTTCCTCTGGCGACAGATCGAGTGGAACAAGTTCAGGAGACCGGACACCGGGGCATGGGCGTACGTGTTCGACGGTGCGAGCGGATCGGGTAACAAGGTCTTCGCGGACGCGGATCTTAGCCAATTGTTTGTGAATTAACGGAGGATCATGTCGACGACATCAGGAGGAATTCCGCAATTCAAATCGGGCGATCCGGTCTCGGCAGGGTCATTGGACCGGCTCCGCGTCCAGGCGGAACGAGTCAATTCGGTCTTGGGCTTGGATTCCCAGGATTTCGCCGGGTCCACGATCCTCTCCGCACGGTCTACGCCCGAAATCTGGGCGAAACTGACCTCGGTCTCGTCCGGAAAGTTCGCGTGGACCCAGCAGATCCAGAAGCCCGACGGCACCTGGGGCGATGGTCCGATGACGGGCACGACCTCCGTGAATTGGGCTCAAGAACTGTGGTCAATCCCATTTATGCCGACCAACACGAGGATCCGGCTCCGGAAAGAGCCCTCATCGAACCTGTGGCTATTCGACGCGAGCAATTGGGTCTTCGATGGTGCCGCCAATGGCTCGATCGGGGTGAGGACATCCACGACGACGCCATCCAGCGGCAGTTTCTATTTCCGCGATTGGAACGGCACGGCGATGTCAACGACCTCGATCTCGGCGACGGTCAGGAACAAGTGGAACGTGTCCGCCGCGACCGGCAAGGACATCGAGGTCAAGTGGGTGAACGGCGTGTTCTGGTTGGTCGGCAATGACTGCTAAGGGAGGACGATGATCGGGATCGGGAATTGCTGTTGCGGTGGAGGTTGCACGGGGGTCGCGACGATCACTGCGCGTTGCAACTCCGTGGCAAGAACAGGCGTGGCTCTCCAGGCGACGAACGGCACGACGACGTTGACCGGAATCACCAACGGCTCTGGAGTCTGGGCGCCGACCTTGACCGCCAGCGGTTCGTGGACGATATCGAGTACTGACGCCAATTGGGCGGGTTCGACCACGGTCAGTTTCAGTTGCTCGAACACGAGTGCCAGCCTGACCCTTTCTGGTCTCAATAATACGATTACGGCGATCGTCTCGAAGTGCGACGGATTTACTCGTCTTGACGGTGCGACTTGTGAATTGCGTACGGCGGTCGGTGGAACCTTGGTTCAGACTGTGACCAGTACCAATGTCGGTGCTGGGACCACCACTCCTAATATCACTTTTACCGGGATCGCAGACGGTGGTTATACAATTAAAGTTAGTCAGTTCAAATATAAGACGATGACGAGCGGTACGATCACCGTGGCTTGCAATAACGGAAGTTCCGGAACTCTTTTCTTCGGCACTGGCGATGACGTCGACTATTTCTGTGATACGTGTTCGCCGGAACCTGTTTTTAAAAACATTACGGCGTCTTCATGGTTCGGGACAGTCACGTTGAGTCGATCGCTTCCGGGGTCAATTCCGTGGTCAGGAACCGCGGCTTGTCCGTCGGGGGTCTATCCCGACTGCAATCCGGCTTCGGGTCCGGGTGGGACGGCGACCCTTTATATCTCCTATCTGAATCGGTCGCTCAGTGTGTTCGTTTTCAAGTGCAACGATCCTGTCTTTGGGTTCGCCGGGAGGATCGTTTCGGATTCGTTTGCCGCTGCGAATCCTGGGGATGTCACGCTGACCGGGATTAGCGGCTGTTGTGCGACCCTTTGCGGAAATCCTCCGTTTAACGATTGCACCTTGTGCAACGGCAGCCCTTTGGACTTTTACTGTGATTACGTCTTGAATCCTTTCCTTAACGATTGCACTGACGCGGCTGTTTTTGAGTAAATACTATATGAACAAAAAATGTGACCATTGTCCTCTGAAAAACCTCGAAGTTCCTTGCTGGTCGGCTGAACGAAATCTGTCCCTCTATTGTGAGAGGGTGATGGAACACTGTTCCTACCAGAAATCGGTCTGGGAACGATCCACCGATCTCCCCTGCCCTGTCGAGTGTCCTCAGAAGCCCCCAGAAGCCCCTCAGAGCGTTCCTGAGACGAAGCCGACGGATTCCCCTGCTTCCCTTGCCGACCGTCGAAGAGCAATCAAGGAAGCCCAGAGGAACGCTGTGAGATTGGCGAATCAGAGCCGGTTGAATCGCCGAGCACCTGGGGGCTGTGGATGCGGGAAGAAACGGTCTGAGGAAATAACGGTTGAGCAGATTTCCCCAGAAAAACCAGAACTAGAAGAACAATGATCACTGTCTTAACTCCCCTTCTTACACAATCTTGATAATTAGATTATCACAGATTTGGATGATAAACTGAAGTCTAAACCAATCAATAATTGCCTAAAGTCTAAACTACTACATTCTTGGTCTTAGCCGACACCCTGTCCCATTACGGGTAGAATAGATTCTTGGGAAATTCCCAGGTTCTATTCTACTCGTTTCACGTTCTTTCCTCTCGGCTTCTCGTTGCTACCTTACTACCCCCAGGTTTTCAGGGTTAGAAATTGCCTGGATTTTACTTTTCGGTAGATTGTCGAGAACTAACTACAGGTGGAATTAGCCGGTAAAGCCGAATAAACTTCAATTTGGAAGTTTTACTGAAATCAATTTGTGTTATTTTATTCACTCAACCACCCTCAAAGCCCACTTCGGCAAAGGGTCGACTATTGTCTATTCGTAGATTTTTATGGTGGGCGTTTTTCTGGTTGATCTATTGATTCAGTTAGAGAACCCCTCTTTCGAGATTTCCAGATTGTACCAGAATTAAGAAATCCAACAATACGAATTCCAAGATTTTTCTTGATTGTTCGGTCTTGATTTGCGACCGAACTGATTGCTTTCTCTAGGTTCACTTTTCCTGCTAAACGTGTGACCAAAATCAAATGCTGATGTCATTATTTTAACAAAATGCCCTTGTTTTTAAGGTTATTTTTGTTATAATCTGACGTGTAAGACAGTTGAAGAGAAAGGAAGTGAGAGTGAGTAAATCACAGTTTTCCTCTCAGCAGGCAATTCGGTTGTCGCTGCTACAGTGGCAGGCTAAGACGAAAGAATCTCTGAAAAAGAAACCTCTGGCTTTCGTCAAGACCCTAAAGCGTCGATCGGCAGTGAATTTTGTTCTGAGGAAGTTCTTCGAACTCCATCCGACTGGGTACCTGAAAGAACACGAGAAAGAAGTCGAGTCGTTTCTCTCCGAAACCAACGACGTGGCGAGAGCCAGAAAAATCGTCGACTGGGCAATCTACTCGACACCAGACGTTGTGACCAATCGTTCCTAAACCTCACTCCCCAGTGCAGAGCAATTGTTTCGTGAGTGAACTATTTTTTAAGGACTTTGAAAGTGACGATTACGAACGGTTTGGTTGGACGCTATGAATTAAAGCGTAGCGAAGTGTTTCTCTATAAATTGTTATTCCGGACTCCGGCTGGCGCTGCCCCTAAGCCGTGGGAGAGTTTCGGAGTTCCCGCTTTTGTGCTTACCGACGATACAATTACGGTCGGTGGGAATTGGGATCAGTATCCCCCTTGCCTTAATGTTAAAGAGTTTTCGGACTGTCTCTGTCGGACTGGAGAGTTGACCGGTGGCGTGGTTTTCAGGGACACAAATCCAGACTCAACAGACTCGTTTGGATTCGATTTCGACGATTATCGATACCTTGGAGCCTTGGAAGGTGAGCACATTATCGCCAAATTTGGTGATGATGGATTGTCTCTCCTTCAAGTGACTTATCAGGAGAGTCTCGAAGAAGCGTTGAAGATTCCAGGATTGCTGACGATGGTTTTTCCTCAGCCCAGCGAAGCCGATCGGATCGACCTCGATAAGTATTCGAATACAGAGGTTGCGAAATACTACGATCGTCTTGGGTTCACCCTTGAACTTCGATCTCTTGCTGAGCACTGCCTAGAGACCACCGGCGCGTTGTTCTTTGAGGAAGTTGGGGACGAGATCACCAAGGACTTGAACCAGTTTGAGGGTTTCAAGCCGGTTGCCTCTGAGTTCTCTCAGGGGAAGGTTGTGAAACTCGTTCTGGCGAGACGCCTGGAAAACGGAAGAATCCAACTGGTCAAACTCTACCCTGGCAATGCAGACGATCCCAGACCGCTCAGAGGTGGGCTGATTCTGGTGAAAGACGATCGGCAAACCAAGCCCAATTCCGAAGCGGATCACAGGCGGCTTCGTCGAAGGAAGTTGCTCAGGGCTCAGAACGCTTGATCGAAGCGTTGACGAATATCATTCCCTAATGAGTGATGAGACCGAAACGAAAACCCCAGGGGCATTCCCCTGGGGTTCATCATGCTGGGATGTCCTCTATTCCTTTAAGTTTCTTCTAGCGAGTTTCTTGCCGACGTAATCGTGTATTGCTTTGACCTTCACTTCCAAGTTGCCCTCTGGGGCTGGTCCTTGGAGGGCAGAGGTCACTATTCCACCGTATAACTCTGAACGGTCCCCATAATGTTCAGAGATTATTCTCATTAATGAGATATGATTATTTGCATTGTCAATTACGGTTATGAATCCTTCGCTATATTCAATAAGGTCTTTGACTAGAATTTCGAAGTCGTTCCCCCAAAGGGCAATTCCTTCAACAACAACCTGTTCAAACAGAACCAAATGATTTTTCAATTTTTCGAGGTTCGCACCTGTCTTGGACTCACCAAGAATGGTTGCTTTTAAGGTAATTTGTTCCAACTCTTTACTGTGTTGCGCGCTCACCAGAATTTTCGAGACGGTTAATCCCTGGGCAAGTATGCTCGCCGCGTTTTTAATGTAGCGTTTGAGATTCGTAGACTCCGTAAGAACCTTCCTAGATATCTCCTGTTCCAGATTCCCTCTCATCTGTCGCTTCCAACCCCACAATCCGCTCAGTGCAACGCACGCCGTGAAAAAACCGGTGAGGGGCGTACCAAAATCCTTGACCGCTGAACCCCAATCTTTGAAGAACTGAATCCACCAGGACCACGATTGCGACATGAGCCACTGAATAAAGTTCGCGCCCATAAGTGCCCCTAATCATCGAGTCTGGAAGTTCGGACCACCTATTATACAGTCGAACACCAAACTAGAATCGGGCGTGGTCGAATTAAAAAGAGCTAACCCATTGCGGTTGGCTCTATGCCCTACTTGACCACCTGGTGGGACTCAATCCTTCCCATCAATTACCCAGTCATTTTCGTTCCATGCTTTCTCGATTGCGTCTCGAATTCGTGCGACATGGGCATTAACCCCAGACTGGATGATCTTTGGTCTTGCGAACTCCACCAGATCGTCAGTGACCCTCCTGAAATCTTTCGAATAAGAATCGTCTTCTGTCATCTCAAAAACCACGGCTCTTGCCAATTCACGCTGTTGGCGGTTTTGCCAACGCGATTCACCATCATCAGTTTGGAAATCTTGCAGTAGAACAAATGCGATTCGTTTCGAATTCCAGAAGTATACTAGTTTGGCAATCGCGCCCACCTTGTCGGTCACAATAGAACCCCAAAACGCTTCCGCATCGACCGTGATATCTTCGATTTCTTCGAGCAGTGCCCGAATATGGAACCAGTTTCTTTCCAGCAAGATTTCCGTGCGAATTTCCCTACCCTGGTAGTTCGCACCTTGGTCATTGAGTCTTTCAATTAGCGTCTTGTTATAGTCGGCTTCGTCAACTGTGCCTCTGCGAGCTTTCCCCATCAGTCGCCTGAGCTTTTGGCACAGTCTCATTAATCGTCTTGCTATTTGATATTCATCATTACCCCTAAGTTGTCGCTGCCAGGTATTGAGCCCTTGCCAACCGATGTACATTGCGAAGAAAGTGCCTAGAATCGAAACGGAATCCTTGAGGTCGGTCAGCGTGACAGCGAAGAAAGAAAACATCGGTGTGCCTCTCTTCATCGAGTTTGAAACGCTGGTCACTCCTCAGCAGAACTGAGGTTGTGGTCTCAGCAGTTTGGACTGTCGAACTCGGCGCAAATCTTCGTCCAATACTCTTTCCACCATCTCCACCAACGCTCGAAGAAATACAAATCTTTGTCGCCTGACAAAATCTTGTTTGCGAAGTCACACACATTTTCTAGATCGGTCAAGTAAACCGATTCGTACTTTTTCCTGTCATTCCTGACTGTCAGAAACCTGGAGTAAGAGATTAGCTTCGCTCGCTGAAAGCTATACGACTTCTCCATGCCCATCACTTTGTCAACGTACTCAATGTATTCATTTAGAATTTTGAGAATCTGAGACCGCTTTGACAAATATCGATACCCGATTGTCGAGAATTCCTTTCCCCATAACGCTCTACCTTCTACAGAATACAAAAGGTACTTATCCAATTTGACCCGGCAGGGAATAGCCATTTCTTTGATTCTTTCGAACCTGGTCTTGTTGCTGTCGCAAGTCCCTAGAATTTCCAGATCGTCCCACTCTTTAAGGTTGATCTCTGCCATACACTTTCCGAAAACCGCCAATTCATCTAGCAATGTCGTAAAGTACTTCTCTGTCTCAGCAACACTTCTGACGATTTTCCTGCATAAATCCTGTTCCATGTTTCCTTTCAACTGATTCTTCCAATTTCTCAACCCCTGCAAGGTCGCATACATAGTGAACAGACCGCCCACCGTCGCTCCAATGATGGTGGCAACATCTTTCGCTACCACGACGTTTTGAGCAAAAGTCGCCATCGGTGTCCCATCATCATCGAGTCTGGAAGTTCGGACCACCTATTATACAGTCGAACACCCAAGGCGATCCGGGCGCGGCACCATTTTGATTTTTTCGAACCGCCCGGTCAGCGGGGCGTGAATCCGTACTGCACCCCCAACCATCGGATCGCCTCATCGAACGCCGGACCGTTCTGCTGGAGGTAATTCTTGTGACCGATCGAGGGGGCGTGACCGAGGAAGTGGAAGGCGTACCGTGCGTGTTCGCCCCCATCGATCAAGGACGCCGAGGTCTTCCGGAAAAGTTTCAGAGGATACGCCAATTTCAGGTGATCGTAATTGGAGTCGATCCCGTCGGAACGGGACCGGCTGCCATCCTCCTTCACGAAGTCGCGGACCCAGGGCTTCCCTTGGGCAGTGAGCAGGACCTTTTCCTGTCCCGATCGGAACCGCTTCAACAACGTCCAAGTCTCGTCCCACAACAAGTAGTCGACCACCGGGACGGTCTTCACGTCACCGGTCTTCGACCGCTTCCTCTTAATTCGCCCAGATTCCCAATTCACCTCATCTTGGGCAAGTTCACCGATGTCTTGCTGGGTGAATCCACAATTGCACATTAATAATATGTGTAGTTTTAATTGATTCTTCGCAAATCCAACGATTTTCTTGACTTCTTCAACCGGAATGGTGATGACCTCTTTCCTCCCACCACTGAACCTGAACCGACGGTCTAGATTTCCGATCGTCGGGACCAACTGATGGTCCTGCAACCAGTGGATCAGATTGCGAGCGTACCGGAAATCTTTTCGCTTGGTGTCAATCGCCTTCGGACCGTGTTCGAGCAGGTGATAGCAATAGGATTCCCACTTCGCCGCGTCGATCTTCTCGACCGAAGTCTCCGCACCGATCCAGGTCTGGAAGCGGAGGAGCCCGACCCGACAGTTCGAGAACTCGCTGACCGAGATCCCGCCGGTCTTCTGCCTGGTCAACTGGCGATCGAGATATCGCGCGACCTGGGCACCGACGGTCTTGTCCTCGGGGACGGATTCGGTCTTGCGGATCCGCTTGGTCGCCCGGATTTCTGGGTCGAACCCGAAGAAGGAGTTCAAGGTCGATCCATCAAGCCGGTCGCCTAGATCCACTCCCGAGAGCATCCTCAGCAACGACACCTTCTCTTCAACGCCGGGGTCGAGCAGATCCGGCGAATCGTCAGCCCCTTCCAGAGATTCGACCTCAGCAAGGTCCGCCGAGAGTTCCGCGACCACCTCGGGGTGATTCTCCCGTGCCCAATCGCGTTTCGCCTTGAGGCGGTCGATCGAGTCTTGATGGGGATGTGGCGGGATTTCTTCCCCCAACTTGCCCGACATCATCTCCCACCAGCGATTGGCGAAGACGCGAGACCCTTCCTTCGTCTCGGGGATGTCCTCGCCGAAGTGTTTCGAGAGTTGTTTACAGGAGATGGCGAATCTCTTCCCGCGAAACATTTTCGTCCAGCGGCGGGTCTTCGGTTCCCAGGTCAGATGATAGATCAGGGGCATTATTCGGTCTCCAGATGAGTGCCGGAACGGCGACCCATCGAGGACCGATCATACCAAATCTGTAGTAATTTCTGTAGTAAATTGGTCAGAAAATCGGCAGTTACTACAGGAAAGACCCCAAAAACTCCGGTAAATTTGATTGAGCGTACCCCTGATAAGGGTAAGGTCCGAGGTTCGAATCCTCGTGCGCCCACTGGAGATACGACAAACCTCATCCGTTTGGATGAGGTTTTTTCGTTGCGCTTTGGAATGCGGCCGTCCGGCAGCCGCTTTCCGCTTGATGGGGACAAACTGAAGTCCCATCGTATCGCTCGACCCGCCTGATGGTGATGGCCGAACGCGGCAGCCGGACGGCCGCACTCCAAAGTGGAACGGCCCGCCATCCCCGATGAGGGAAGGCGGGCCGTTGTGCGTCTCAGGCCGACGTGACGCCGCGACTCACTCGTCGTCCGCGTCGTCCACTTCGTCTTCGATTTCCTCTTCTTCTTCCTCTTCCTCCTCGTCCTCGATGACCGCATCGGCGACGACGGCCGCGGCGACGGGGACGACGGGGGCGACTCGGGGGATGGCGGCGCCCAGGCCGGGGGCGTTGTCGGGCATCGGTTCCTTCGTCTTCTGGACGAAGTGCGTGCCCTTGCCCTTGGCCGTGAGTTCGGCGGCCTTGGTCTCGGCGGCGGCCTTGTCGTTGTACTCGAAGCTCGCGATCGGCTTGAACGCGTCGTTCATGACGGTCCAGACGATCCGCATCCGCGCCGTGGGCTTGACCGCCTTCGTGGACTTGGCCTTCGGCTTGGCCGCCTTGGCCTTCTTCTTCGGACGTTTCTCGGTGACCTCGTCATCCAGGTCCTCGATAATCTCGTCCGATTCTTCCTCCATGGGATCCGGAGGTTCGGCCGCATCATACTGCCGGCGAAGCTCGCGCCGATTCTGCGGTTTCCCAGCCATGAAACCGTCCTTCGTGGTCGGAACTGCGGAGACGGGACGGACGCCACGACGGCCCGCCGACGCGCAGCGTCAACGGCACCCTCGGGGCTCCCGTACGATCCGATCATCATAATCGGCCTCGCCCCCGAAGGCTAGCACGGCCCGGCACCGGCGTCTCGCAAGGGCCACGCTCGCCCGATAAACTCGCGGCATCCTGCCAGGATTGTTGCATCGGCCCGCCACTCGCCCCGACCCGCCGGAGTCATCTCCCATGCGACCGCCCCGCCTCGGGCTCCTCGCCTTCACGCTCGCGCTGCTGACCACCTTGCCCACGCTCGCCGAGAATCCCGTCGTCGTCGAGAACCGGAAGCCCGGTTCGGACGACTGGCAGCTCACCCGCGTCCGGGTCGACGCCCAGGGGTTCCGCTCGACCTGGATCGAGGGCTATTGCTCGAAGCAGAGCGTCAAGGCGGGGGAGTCGCTCGACATCCTCGTCTCGACCGACCCGGCGCGGAAGTTCGAGATCGAGATCTTCCGGATGGGCTACTACGGCGGCAAGGGCGCCCGGCTCATGACGAAGCTCGGCCCCTTCGACGGCAAGGCCCAGCCGACGCCGAAGCCCGGGATCAAGAACCTCCACGAGTGCCGCTGGGAGAAGACCACCAGCCTGACCATCCCCAACGACTGGCTCAGCGGCGTCTACCTCGGGCGGATGACGACCCTCGTCGATCCGGAGAAGGAAGCCTACTGGCAGAGCTACATCGTGTTCGTCGTCACCGACGACCGCCCGGCCGAGGTCCTGTTCCAGACCTCCGACAACACCTGGCAGGCGTACAATCGCTGGCCCAATAACTACTCGGTCTACACCCACCCCAAGGGCAACGAGGGCCCCTGGGCCGACGTCAGCTTCGACCGCCCCTACGGCCGAGAGGCGCAGTACACCGGGGTCGTGAATGACCCGCTGACCGTCGGCTCGGGCGAGTTCATCCCGCTGGAGTTCCCGCTCGCCTACTGGCTGGAGCAGCACGGCTACGACGTCGCCTACTGCACGAATTCCAACATGATCTCGCCCGACCGGGGCCTCAAGTGCAAGGCCTGGATCAGCGTCGGCCACGATGAGTACTGGGACATCCGCCAGCACGACAGCGTGAAGGCGTTGCGCGACGCCGGCGTGAGCCTGCTGTTCCTCTCGGGCAACACCCTCTGCTGGGTCGCCCCCTACCGGAACAGCGTCGACGGCCGCCCGAACCGGATCTTCTTCCGGGGCGGGCCCTATGGCGCCGACAATGGCTACGCCAAGCTCCGCGAGAGCAAGAACGGCCCCTTCCCCGAGCGTGGCCCCGACGAGGGCCTGCTCATGGGGGCCCGCAACATCGACCCCGTAAACGGAGGCGGCGACTGGGTCATCACGAAGCCCGAACACTGGATCTTCGAGGGGACGGGCGTCAAGAAGGGCGACAAGGTCCCCGGCCTGATCGGCTGGGAATATCACGGTCAGCCGGCGACCGAGATCCCCGGCCTGGAGATCGTCGCCGGGGGCACCGCCTGGCAGAGCGGCGTGAACCCCCAGCAGTGGACCGCCACGATCTACCCGGGTCCCAAGGGCAACTTCGTCTTCAACGCCTCGACCATCTTCTGGGCCCAGGGCCTCTCCGACCCGCCCGGCCACACGCTCCCCTGGTCCCACTTCTCCCGCCCCCACGGGCCGGATGCCCGGGTCCAGAAGATCACCGAGAACCTGCTGAAGAAGGCCCTGAAGCGGTGACGTCTCGATCGGATCGCAGGTCCACCCGGAGTGCGGAAGCTTGCTTCCGCTCTCGCCCGGCGGGAGCTTGCTCCCGAGACGAGGCATCGAACCGAAGGTCTCTCCTTCGATCGGGGACGCGGAGCAAGCTCCGCGAGAACCGAGCGGAAGCGAGCTTCCGCACTCCATGTCGGCTCACGACTTCGGCTTGAGCTTCGCGATCAGGAAATCCGTCATCGTCTTGTAATCCGGGTCCTTGGCACCCGGGTACGACAGCCGGGCCTCGACCCCGGCGGCCTTGAGCTTCTCCTGGAGCTTCAGGCCCATGACGGCCGAGTGGGTCGGATCCTTCTGCGTCTCGCCGACGACGGCGGGCTTATCCTGCGCGGGGTAGTCCATGAAGATCGGCGGGTCGCCGGCCCCGGCGTGCTCGTAGGGGGAGTACTCCTTGATCCAGGGGAGCACCTCCTCGCGGTGGTCATGGAATCGCTGGAACTCGGTGTCGCGGCCGTTGTTTCCCGGCTGGCGGAAGCCGAAGGCGTGGCCGCCGTATCGCATGTTGGGCATCCACTCGCGGAGCTGCTTCGGGTCGAGCGACGTCTGGGCTCCGCCGACGGCCGCGGCGGTGATCCGGGTGGACTCGCGGGCGATCGGGTCGGGACTGTCGGGCTTCGCCATGTCGTCGTGGAACGCCAGCCAGAGCGACGAGCAGGCCCCGGCCGAGCCGCCAGTGCAGCCGATCTTCGTCTTGTCGATGTTCCACTCGCCCGCCTTGGACCGCAGGAACTGGATCGCCCGCGCGGCGTCTTCGAGCGGCCACTTCACCGGCGGCTTGATGTCGGCCTCCTGCGCCTGGGTGGTGAACCGGTAGTTGATCGCGGCGACCGAGATGCCGTTCTTGAGCAAGGTCGGCACGTTCACCGACCCGATGCCCCCCTTGTCGCCGTTAACCCATCCACCGCCGTGGATAAATACGACCAGGGGCGTCGGCGTGTCGGACTTCGCCTGGTAGAAATCGATCACCTGGCGCGGGTGCTCCCCGTAGGGGGCGTTCGCCTTCGTCGGCGGCACCGCCGGCGCGGCCGCCTTCTTCTTGGCCGGCGTCTTGGCCTTGGCCTTCGGCTCCTGGGCGTTGGCCGACGACTGGAACGCGAGGGCGGCCAGCGTCAGCCCCATCACCATCTTGCGCGTGAATCTCGGCATCATTCGTCCTGAATCCCTGTTGGAGAGTTCTTGAACACTCGACGCGCGGATTTTCGCACCGACGGAGATGGGACGCAACTTTGGAGTGCGGCCGTCCGGCGGCCGCGTTCCTCCCGATCCGCCGAAGCCCTCCCGGTTCGAAACGCAAAAACCCGCCTCGACAGCGGCAATCGCTATCGAGGCGGGTCTCATGTCAGAAAGCGGCCGCCGGACGGCCGCACTCCAGAAGGTCAGGCCTTGCGGCGGCGGTAGGTGCGGAGGGCGAGGCCGCCTCCGATCAGGGTGAAGATCGCGATCGTGCCGGGCTCGGGGACGGCGTTGATCTTCGAGCCGTCGAAGTTGAAGGCCGTGCGGACGCCGTTGAGCGTGCCGATGCCGGAGATCAGGCCGGCGTTGTTGATGCCGACCGCCTCGGTCAGGACCCAGCCGGAGCCGGCGGGCAGGAGGCTGTTGAGGTCGGTCATCGTGCCGTTGTTGTAGGCGAATGCGTGCTGGATGAACGCGCCCGTGGACGGGTTGAGCTTGCCGAACGAGGTCCCGACCACCATCCCGGCGTCGTTGATCGCGCGGGCCGTCGAGCCCTTGAAGCCGTCGAGCACGCCGAGGTTCGTCATCACGCCGTTCGCGTAGAGGAACGCGGCGGCGGAGGCGTCCTTGGCGGTGTACGACTGGCCGACCACCTGGCCGAGGTTGTTGATCCCGTAGGCGAAGCTGCTGGTACCGCCGAGGGTGCCCAGGCTGGTCATCTGGCCGTTGTTGTAGAGGAAGGCGTTGGTCGAGCCGTTGGCGAGGGTCGACTGGCCGACGACGGCCCCGGCGTCGTTGATCCCGGTCGCGGCGGAGTAGTTGCCGCCGGGGAGCGTCCCGAGGTCGGTCATCTTGCCGCCGCTGTACAGGAACGCGTGGGTGTTCGCCTCATTGGCGGTGGTCGAGTAGCCGACGACCTGCCCCGCGTTGTTGATGGCGTTGGCCGAGCTGTAGCCGCCGCCGAGCGTGCCCAGGCCGGTCAGCTGGCCGTTGGCGTACAGGAACGCCTGCTTGGTCGAGTCGTCCGTGTTGTTGGACTCGCCGACGACCTGGCCGGCCGCGTTCACCGCCGTGGCCGAGCTGTAGCTCCCGCCCAGCGTGCCCAGGTTGGTCGTCTTGTTGTCGGCGGTGGTCAGGAAGGCCCGGAACGGGGCCGAGGCGTCGCCGAACTGGGCCGCGCCCACGATCATGCCCGACGCATTGATGCCGCCGACCCGGCTGGTCGGGGTGACGACCCCCGGTGTAATCGAATCGGCCGAGGCATTCGTGGCGGCGACCAGCGTGGCCAGCGCCAGGGCGAATCCGCCCACGCGACGATCCAGTGGATAACTCATAGAGGCTCCCTCCTCGCGAGAAGACCAGCGGTTCCGAACCGATTCGGGTGGTGGCATGTCCCGCCACCACCCCTGGGGTCATCCAATCCTTTGGAAAATTCCGGGGCGATTGTCCTTTTTTCGTTCAGGATCGCCCCGGAATCGGTCGATACCATACGATTGGTCGCGAACGAGGTCAAGCTCAGCCAAATCTCGGAACCCGATCGCCGGAGCCGACAGGCCGCCGGGCCGACCGGGATCTCAACGGCCCGCGCCGCCGCCCGCGGCCCGGGTGGGCGTGAGATCCAGCGCCTCGATCTCCGCGACCTGGCGGCCTTTCGAGTTCCCGCCGACCGCCAGGAGGCTCCCGCCCGGCCCGGGGAGGATCCGGTGTGTGATCCGGGTCGGCCGGCGCGTTTCCGTGGTCCCATTCCTTGTTCGCTGGGGGCGAGATCGGGAGGGGACGCCGGGCGCCGGAGAAGCGGTAGCGGCGCTCCCGCACTCCAATGGGTCGGAGGAAATCCGCTGGTGGCTTTCCTCGGGGGAGCATCTCAGGTAAAATGTCCGATTCACTATGGCCGGCCCCTCTCCGGGCTGGCCGTTTGCGCTGGTCGGAGGTCGAGGACGTCGGACGATGATCATTGTGCTCAAGCCGCATCCCACCCAGGCGACGATCCAGCATGTCCTGGAGCGGATCGAGGAACTGGGGTTCACCCCGCACCTGAGCCAGGGGGTCGCCCGGACGATCATCGGCGTGATCGGGGACGAGGACAAGCTCCAGGCCGAGCCGCTCCAGGCCATCGAGGGAGTCGAGCAGGTCGTGCCGATCCTCAAGCCGTACAAGCTCGCCAGCCGCGAGTTCCACTCGGAGCCCTCGGTCTTCGAGATCAAGGGCGTGAAGGTCGGCGGCGGCCACCTCATGATGATCGCCGGGCCCTGCGCCATCGAGGGCGAGGAGCGGCTGGTCGAGATCGCCGAGAAGGTCCGCGAGGCGGGGGCCAATTTCCTCCGAGGCGGCGCGTTCAAGCCCCGCACCAGCCCCTATAGCTTCCAGGGGCTCGGCGAGGAAGGGCTCCGGATCCTCAAGCGGACCGGCGAGCGGTTCAACATGCCGGTCGTGACCGAGGTCATGGACCCCCGGCAGGTCGAACTGGTCGACAAATACGCCGACGTGATCCAGATCGGCGCCCGCAACATGCAGAACTTCGACCTGCTCAAGGAGGTCGGCAAGACCCGGACGCCCGTCCTGCTCAAGCGCGGGATGTCGGCGACGGCGAAGGATCTCCTGATGTCGGCCGAGTACGTCCTGTCCCAGGGCAACCGGCAGGTCATCCTCTGCGAGCGCGGGGTGCGTTCGTTTGAGGAGTCGACCCGCAACATGCTCGACCTGGCGATCGTCCCGAACATCAAGGGCCTGAGCCACCTGCCGATCATCACCGACCCGAGCCACGCGACCGGCCGGCCGGACCTGATCCCGTCGATGGCGCGGGCGAGCGTCGCCGCCGGGGCCGACGGCGTCCACATCGAAGTGCATTCCTGCCCGGAGAAGGCCCTGTCCGACGGGCCCCAGGCCTTGCTGCCTCACCAGTATGCGACCTTGATGGACGAGCTCCGCCAGCTCGCCGAGGTCCTCGGGAAGTCGATCGACGCTTGCGAAGGGGTCACCGTCTGATGCGTACGCTGTTCATCGCGGGCAACTGGAAGATGAACCCCAACACGGGCGCCGCCGCCGTCGCCCTCGCCGAGGCGGTCAAGGCCGGCCTCGGCCAGGCGACCGACGTCCACGTCGCCGTCTGCCCGCCGAGCGTCTTCATCGACCGGGTCGACCAGGCCATCGCCAACTCGCCGATCGGCCTGGGCGGCCAGAACTGCCACTGGAAAGACGACGGCGCCTACACCGGCGAGCTGTCCGCGAAGATGCTGGTCGACGCCGGCTGCACCCATGTCATCCTCGGCCACTCCGAGCGCCGCCACGGCCTCAACGAGACCGACGACATGGTGAACCTCAAGCTCAAGGCCGCCCTCGCCGCGCAGATCATCCCGATCGTCTGCCTGGGCGAGACCCGCCACCAGCGCGAGACCGACCAGACCGAGGCGGTGATCGCGATGCAGCTCTCCGGCTCGCTCGCCGGGCTGAGCCCCGAGCAGATGGCCGGGGTCGTCCTGGCATATGAGCCGGTCTGGGCGATCGGCACCGGCCTGACCGCCACGCCCGAGCAGGCGCAGGCGGTGCACAAGTTCATCCGGGCCAAGCTGGCCGAGACGTTCGGCGAGGCCGTGGCCGGCCGGGTCGTGATCCAGTACGGCGGCAGCGTCAAGCCGGACAACGCCCAGAGCCTCCTCTCCTGCCCGGACATCGACGGCGCCCTCGTCGGGGGCGCGGCCCTCAAGGCCGAGGATTTCCTGGGGATCATCAAGGCCGGCCAGGCCGTGACGGCCGCCGGCAAGCCCGCCTGACCGGGGCGACGCAGTCGAAGGCGAAGGCGACCCCGCGACGGACCCGCGGGGCCGCCGGGGCGAGGCGGCCGGGGCCTCCCGTCCCATTCACCCGGCGGACGCGGCGCAGCGATCGCGGAACCCTTTCTTGCATTGAAGTGAAGGACGGCAACCGTGAGTTTCTTGATCGGCCTGCTGGAAGTGTTGTTGGTCATCTGCTCGCTGTTCCTGGTCGGCCTGGTGCTCATCCAGCGCGGCAAGGGGGGCGGCCTGGCGGGTGCATTCGGCGGGGCCGGCGGCTCCAGCGCGTTCGGCACCAAGGCGGGCGACGTCTTCACCAAGATCACGATCATCGCGGCCGGCGTCTGGATCGGCCTGAACATGCTCCTGGTCATCCTGGCCAACTCCAGCAAGACCTCCGCCCTCGGCGCGGTCGCCCCGACCGACCGCTCGCAGCAGGTCGCCCCCAGCACCACCGGGGGCGACCCGTCGATCCCGCCCCCGATCCCCTCGCCGACCTCCGGCGCCGGCGCGGGCACGGCGACCCCCGGCGCGACCCCGCCGACCTCCGCGGGCGGCCCGTCGGCCCCGGCCCCACTGCCCCCCGCCGGCCCGACCACCCCGGCCAAGACCCCCTGATCGGGCGGATCGACTCGCCAATGATCCAGGAACGCCGGGGTGACGTCCTCTGACGACGCCCCGGCGTGAGCCGTTTCGGGACGAACCGCTCCCGCGCCAACCGGCGACCGGCCCGACGGCTCCCATCCCCTGCCCTCCTTCGGAAAGGCCCCGACTTGCTCCTCAGCATGACCGGCTACGGCGAGGCCCGGCTCCAGACGGACTCGTGGACCGCCAGCGTCGAGGTCCGGACGGTCAACAACCGCCACCTCAAGCTCTCGGCCCGGATCAGCGACCCGTACGGTGCCCTCGAACCGGAACTCGAACGCCTGGTCCGCGAGCACATCCGCCGCGGCACCGTCCAGCTCAACCTCCGGGTCGAACGCCCCCGCCGCGCCGAGGACTACCGGCTCAACGTCGTCGCCCTCCGGAGCTACCGCGACCAGCTCGCCGCCCTGTCGGAATCCGGCTCCGAGCCCGTCTCCCTGTCGCAGCTCCTGGCCCTGCCGGGCGTGGTCGAGGAACGCCGCCGCGACCAGGACGACCCGCACGAGGACTGGCCGAAGCTCGCCGAGGCCGTCACCCAGGCGCTCCTGGCCCACCAGAAGAGCCGCGCCGAGGAGGGCCGGGCCATGGGCGAGGAACTCCTCAGCCTCGGCCGGGTCATCTCCGAGCACCTGGAGAAGATCGCGGCGATGGGCACCGAGATCGTCTCGGCGTATGCCAAGCGGCTCCACGACCGGGTCCAGAACCTGATCACCGAGAAGGGCATCGCGCTGGAGCCGAAGGACCTGATCCGCGAGGTCGCCATCTTCGCCGAGCGGTCCGACATCGCCGAGGAGATCACCCGGCTCCGAGCCCACCTGATCCAGTTCGTGGCCGTGATCAACGAGCCCGAGAGCGCCGGCCGCAAGCTGGAATTCGTCGTGCAGGAGATGGGCCGGGAGACCAACACCATCGGCTCCAAGGCCAACGACGTCGCCATCAGCCAGGCCGTGGTCGAGATCAAGGGGGCCCTCGAGAAGATCCGCGAGCTGATCCAGAACGTCGAGTGAACCCGGAGAATGAGAGATGGGTGATGGGGAACGGGTGAGGAATCCCCTATCCGTGACCCATGACCCATGACCCATGACCCATTCGACGCCGCACTCGACTTGCACGAAAGGACCAGGACGCCGCCATGACGACGCAGTCCGACTGGCTCGACCTCCCCGGCAAGCTCATCGTGGTCTCGGGCCCCTCCGGCTCCGGCAAGACGACCCTGGTGCGCCGCCTGGCCGCCCTCAAGGGGCTCGCCGACAGCCTCAAGGTCTCGGTCTCGGCGACCACCCGCGCCCCGCGCGAGGACGAGCAGCACGGCCACGAGTATTTCTTCCTGACCCGCGCCGAATTCGAGGCCATGCGCGACCGCGGCGACATGCTCGAATGGGCCGAGGTCCACGGCAACCTCTACGGCACGCCGGCCAACCCCGTCCGGAAGTCGCTGGAACAGGGGATGTGCGTGCTCCTGGAGATCGACGTCCAGGGTGCCCTCTCGGTCCGGGATCAGGTCCCGTCCGCGCTCCTGATCTTCGTCAACACGCCGACCTTCGAGATCCTCGAGAGCCGGCTCCGATATCGCTCCACCGACGACGAGGCCACGATCGCCCGGCGGCTCCACAACGCCCGCTGGGAGATCGAACAGGTCCACCGCTATGACCACGTGATCATCAACGACACCCTCGACCGGGCGCTCGGCGAATTGCTCGCCCTCCTGTCGAGCCAGGGCTGCGGAGGAGGCGTTTCATCCGATGCTTGAAGAACTGAAGGAAGAGAAGATCGTCAACAAGGTCGGCGGCCGTTTCAAGCTCTCGACCCTGATCCAGAAGCGGATGATCGCCCTCAACCAGGGGGCCCGCCCGCTCGTCGACGCCCGAGGGCTCGACAAGATGTCCACCGTGATCCAGGAGATCATGCAGGACAAGATCTTCCTCGACCTCACCGGCAGCCTCCAGACCAGCGAGCCGACCGAGGACGACATCGAAGGCGGGACGGTCGACCTTACCCAGCCGTCAGAATAACCCCCGCGATCGGACCCCGTGGACGAACCGCGACAGGAACGCCAAAGCCTCCCACGCGACCCGTCCGATCAACAGTGGGCAACGCCAGCGGCGGCCCTCCGACAACCTGTCCGGATGTTCACAAGTCCGACCCATCGCAATCCTTGCGACCGTCGGACTTGAACATTCCGGGCGGCGTCGGTCGAGCCTCCGGGCCCTGGTGCAATGGCCCGCTGAGGGTGTCCGATGCTCGATCGTCACGCGCTGCTCCGCCACGGTCAGGCGGGGGTCCTGTTCCTCGCCACGGTGTTCCTGGCCCTGAGCCTCGCCGGGTATGATCCCGCCGATGCCCCGGGCTCGGCCGCCGAACCGCCGAACCAGCCCCCCGCCAACCCCTGCGGCCCGGCGGGTGCGGCCCTCGCTCACATGCTGTTCAACGGCGTGGGGCACGGGGCCTGGCTCGTCCTGCTGGCCATGACCGGCCTGGTGGTCCTGGTCCTCCGACGCCACGCCGTCCCCGAACGGCTGGTGCGGTCGATCGGGTTCGCGCTGCTGCTCACGGTGATCGCCGCCCTGATCGGCCGGTTCGCCGGACGCCTGCAGCCGTCGCCGCCGATCGGCAGCGGCGGATACCTCGGTGCGCTCATCGCCACCCTGCTGGAGAGCCATTTCGGCCTCGCGGGGATGATCCTGATCCTCGGCGCCACCGGGTTCGTCGGACTCGCCCTCTGCCACGACGTCCTGCTCGTCTGGCCGGCGCAGGACGCCATGGAACTGCTGCGGATCCGCGTGCGGCGTCGCCCGTCGGTGAACGCCCCCGGCGGCCATCCGATCCCCGCGCCCCACGGCGCGACGGCCCTGATGCTGGCCAATCCCGGCGGTGCCCTCGCGGCCTATCCCGAGGCAACGCTCCTCCCGGCCACGAATGCCATGCCGGTCGTGCACCGGGCCCCCGCACCCCCGCCCATGCCGCCGGTCAACGGCCACGGGGTCATCCCCAACGGGGCCCCTGCCCCCGCTCGGAGCCTCCCGCCCGTGAGCAACGGGGCTCCCGCGCAAGGATATGCGAACGTCCCCGCGCCGATGGGCAACCCGTACTTCCATCTCCCCTCGATGGAGCTGCTGGAGCCGTCGCCGCCGTTCCCGATCCAGGAGCACGAGGCCAAGATCCAGACCCGGGCGATGCTGCTGGAGAAGACCCTCCTCGAATTCGGCTGCCAGGTCCGCGTCGTGCAGATCGACACGGGCCCGGTCATCACCCAGTTCGAGATCGAGCTCGAGGCCGGCCTCCGCGTCGCCAAGATCAACAGCGTCGCGAACGACCTCGCCATCGCCCTGGCCGTGCCGAGCGTCCGCATCGTCTCGCCGATCCCCGGCAAGACGACGGTCGGTATCGAAGTCCCCAACGACCGCCGCGCGATGGTCCGGCTCCGCGACGTGATCGAGGGGGTCCGCGAGAAGCTCGAGAAGTTCCGGATCCCGCTGTTCCTGGGCAAGGACGTGAAGGGCCTCCCCCTGGCCTATGACCTCGCCGACATGCCCCACCTGCTGATCGCCGGACGCACGGGCACCGGAAAGTCGGTCTGCTTGAACGCGATGATCCTCTCGATCCTGATGACCAAGCGCCCGGACGAGGTGAAGCTCATCCTGATCGACCCGAAGATGGTCGAGCTGTCGCAGTTCAAGCGGATCCCGCACCTGATGCACCCGGTCGTCACCGACATGAAGAAGGCCGAGTCGCTGCTCTCCTGGGCGTGCGACAAGATGGACGAGCGCTACGGCTACCTCGCCCGCGCCGGCGTCCGGAACATCACGGCCTACAACCAGCTCGGCGCGGAAGAGATCTACAACCGCCTGCGCCCCGAGGACGACAACGAGCGGGCCCGGATCCCGACCTACATGCCCTACATCGTCATCATCGCCGACGAGATGGCGGACCTGATGATGACGGCGGCGAAGGAGGTCGAGACCCACATCGTCCGCCTGGCGCAGAAGGCCCGTGCGGTGGGCATGCACCTGATCCTCGCGACCCAGAAGCCGACGGTGGACGTGGTCACCGGCCTCATCAAGGGCAACCTGCCGGCACGCATCGCGTTCCAGGTGTCGAACCGTTCGGACTCCCGCGTCGTCCTCGACGAGATGGGGGCGGACAAGCTGCTGGGCAACGGCGACATGCTCTTCCTCATCCCGGGCACGTCGCACATCGTCCGGGCCCAGGGGACTTACGTCGGCGACGGCGAGGTCAACGGCATCTGCGACCACCTGGCGCAGTATCCGGTCGAGTTCAGCAAGGAACTCATGCAGATGCAGGTCGGCGGCGGCCCCGGCGGCAAGGAGCGTGGCGCCAGCCTGAAGGACCGCGACGAGATGTACGAACCGGCCATCGAGATCGTGGTCCGGGAAGGCCGCGGCTCCTGCTCGCTCCTCCAGCGCGCCCTGGGCATCGGATACGGCCGCGCCGCCCGCCTCATCGACTTCATGGCCGAGGACGGCATCGTCGGCGAGTTCAAGAGCGGCTCAGCCCGCGAGGTGCTCTACACCTGGGAGGAGTGGGAGGCGCTCAAGAACGACGGCGAGGCCCCCGGCGACGCCGCGTAGGTCCGGATGCCGCCACGGGGGAGCGTTACGGGATCCGCAAGCGTGGATCCCGGGCGACGAGGCCGCGCTCTGTTGTCGCCTGGGTTCGGAACTCGTCGAGCTTCGACGCCTCTCCCCGATCGCAGGGGTGCAAAAGGCGAGGTGTCTTGTCCACGAGACAGCGGGGTTGCGGCGGGGCAACGCGAGAGTCAGCGGGGCGAGACGGTCGACCGCGGAAGTGGGGAAGGGGGATTCACGCGGGCGTCATCCTTTCTGGAGAATCCAGGTGTGATGATGCCGCCCGTGCCCTCGACGGCGGGCGGCGCCCCGTGACCCCGACGCCGGAGCCGCACCGATGCCTCGCTTCCCCTCCGCTGGGTCCAAGCACGCCCGAGTATTCGCATGTCTCGGGCTCGGGCTCGGGATCGTCGTCGGGATCGGGGGGGACGGGATGGCCTCGGAGCCGCCCGGCCCGGCCCGGCTGGTGTCGTGGCAGGGGCGGCCGCAGACGGCCCCACTGCGTTATCGGTTCCGGGCGGGGCAGGTGTTCGCGTACAGCGTCGAGTTCACCTACTCGGTCGGCGGCAACGCGAACCTCACGGAACGGCTGAAGGGGACGCCGTACATCCAGGTGCAGTCGGTGAACCCGCAAGGGGAGGCGGAACTGTTCATCATGGGCCGCCTGGATTGCTACGGAGGCGACGATTCGGAGGGGAGCCGCCGCCGCCACAAGGACGTCTGGCTCGGATCGCGACGGGTCACCAGCCCGAACGGCGGATCGGTCGGCAAGGCGGATCTCAACACCAAGGCGCTGCCCAGCTATTTCAAGCTACTCGACCTCAGTCCCCGGGAGTTCATCCTTCCGCCGGTGCCCGACCTGGTCCCGACCATGAACAGTTCGACCAACAGCGCGATGATGTTCGCGTCGTTTCGGAGTGCCTCGGGCATTGTCGGGATTTCGACCACCGCCTACGAGGGGCAATATACGAGGATGCAGCAGGCGGGCGTGGTCCGGTGGCCCCTGGTCCAGTTGTTTGGCCAGAAGCGGTTCGAGACCAAGCCCGGTCAGAAGTTGAAGGTCAAGATCGACTACCGCACCTCCGGGACCTTCGACGCCGGTCTCGGCCTCCTGCGCGATCTGACCATGTCCTTCCGCGAGGAGCAATCGGGCAACCTGCCGATCACCGCCAGCGCGAAGGTCCGGCTGATCGAGGGCGAGGCCGCGCTCAAGGCCGCGTACAAGGTCGCGAGCGAGGCCTGGGCCGAGCGTCCCCCGGGTCTGATGCCGGTCGAGTTCAAGCGGATCCGCGTGAATCCCTTTTTGCCCGAACATCTGATGACCGTCTCGCAGGCCACCCCCGGGGCGACGCTCTATCACTTCCGCGGGGGAAACCAGCAACTGCCCGACTCCGACAACCATTACTACGCCGTGCAGGTCATCGGCCCCGGCAAGAAGGGGACGGTCGCGATCCAGTACCAGGGGAGCAACGAGACCCTCAGCGTCTCCCCCGGGCACCTCGTCTTCCCGATCAGCGCCCAGCACCCCGGCGGGGGGAAGTCACGGCCCGCCGCCGGGAAGCTCAAATGAGGTCGGCCCGCGCGGGATGCCGGCGGGCCTATCGTTCGATCAGAAAGGCGGCTCCGGGTTTCTCTCCCCGGGCGTTCCTCAGAAAGGCGGCTCCGGGCTTCTCTCCCCGGGCGTTCCATGGACGCCTTGTCGCGGCATACGGTCAGTGCGGCAGCTTCCGTCCGCGGGTGAGGCTCCTAGGGATGCCGTCGGGGTAGTCCTTCTTGAGCCGGGCGGCGATCTCCTGGAGGCGGGTCTCGGGCAGGGGGTGGGTGGAGAGCATCTCGGGGGGCCCGCCGCCCTTGCTGGAGTCCTTGAGGATCTTCATTACATCGAGCATCGCCGTGGGGTCGTAGCCGGCCTCGGCCATGAACCTCATGCCGAACTCGTCGGACTGCGACTCGTCCCCGCGCCCATACTTCAGCTGCATCATCTGGTTGGCCATCATCGCGGCCATCTGGGCCTTGCGGCCGCCGTCGTCGTTGCCGCTGGAACCCACGCCCACGGCGACCGTGAGCATCTGGCCGAGTTCCGACTTCGCCATGTGCTGCGCCGCGTGGCGGTTGATGACGTGGCCGATCTCGTGCCCGAGGACGCCCGCGAGTTCCGCCTCGTCGGTCATGCGCTCGTAGAGGGCGACCGTGATGAAGATGGGCCCGCCGGGGAGGGCGAAGGCGTTGACGGTCTTGGGGTCGTCGAGCAGGGTGAAGTGGAAGTTGCCCACATAAGGCGACTTGCTGGCGTCGCTCTTGTCGACGAGCAGGCGGCCGACCTCGGCGACGGCGCGGGCGCGGACGTCCGAGCGGGGATCGAGCGCGCCTCCCATCTTGGCCGCCATCTGCGGGGCGGCCTCCAGGCCCATCCGCTTCTCCTGGTCGACGTTCATCGAGACCCGCTGCTTCTCCCCGGTCACCGGGTTGATCTGGGTCTTGGACATGTAGCTGATGAACCCGACGATCGCGATCACCGCCGCGATCCCGAACCGGACGAGCTGGCCGCTGCTCCGACGCCCGTCGTTGTAACCACCGTACGACATCGCCCCAACCCCCTTCGGCTGTTCGACTGAAGTGCCGCGTTCATGGTCGCCGAACCCGCTCCGTCCGGCAAGTCCCGACGGCGCAAGAGCAAGCGTCATGCCGGCGGGGTGGGTCTGGGAAGGCCGGGAAAGATGCAACCCGGGGGGCCCGATCCGGGTATGCTATCCGACGGGTTTGTCCAGATGCGCGACGAGTCGATCCGGGGCGGGCATGGCGGAACTGGCGGGCGAGGTCCACTCACAGGCCGGGGCGGAGGACGATTCGACCCTCGGGGCCGGCGGCTGGCTGGCGCTCTGGTCGGCGATCCTGGTCGCGCTCCACGCGGTCGTCTGGGTGGCGGGCTTCCCGACCCTGGAGATCGCGACCGGGGTGGAGTCGGGGGCGGCGCGGATCGAGGCGAGTGCGGTCGGGGAGTCGTCCGACGACCTGCTCCGCAAGGCGATCCAGCTCCAGCAGGACACCCGGCCGTTCTGGCTGACCCTGGCCGCGCTCGGGGATTTCATCCTCGACCCGGTGCGGATGGCGCTCCGGACGTGCTTCGTGGCGATTGGCTTCTCCGCGATCGCCGCGCTCTCGGGCCGGACGATCGGGTTCGGCCGGGCCCTGACGGACTCGGCGAGGCTGCAGGGGCTCTGGGTCGTGGGGCTGGCGGTCCGGGCGGCGCTCATGATCGTGCTGAAGCGTCCGGATGCGGACACTTCATTGTCTTTGTTCCTCCAGAGCGGCCCCCAGCCGGCGTTCATCTGGCTGTTGCTGAGGCAGGCCGACGTCTTCGCCCTGATCGGCTGGTGGCTGCTGCTGGTCGGCGGCTGGCGGCGAGGGCAGACGAACCCGGTCATGGCGGCCTTGCTGATCCTGACGCTGATGCTCACCGAGATGGCCGCGTGCACCGCCGGCGCCGCGGCCGTCGGGGCGGGCATGCGGCTTTCGATTCTCCCCTGAGCTGGTCCAACCGACCGACCGACCGACCGAATGACCGACGAGGCGGACCGACGATGCGACGCACTCTGCTCCTGATGCTGACCCTGGGCGCGGTGGCCGCCGGCCTGGCGTACGCGAATTACAAGCGCGAGCCCGGGGCGGTCGAGGTCGACTGGCGGCTGGTCAAGGAACCCCCGCGCGAGGTGCTCAGCGAGGCGCCCGGCAAGGGCGAGATCGTCCAGACGGTCACCGCCCCCGGCGTCGTCGAGTCGGTCGAGGAGGCCGAGATCGCCTCGCAGATCGTCGGCCGCGTCATCGAGGTCCGCGTCAAGGACGGCGACGTCGTCAAGAAGGGCGATCTCCTCGTCAAGCTCGAACAGACCGAGGCCCGTGCCCGGTTCGACTCCTCCACCGCCCGGATCGAGCGGCTCAAGGCGGCCATCGCCCAGTCTGAGACCGACCTGACCAAGGCCCTCCGCGACGCCAACCAGTCGACCAAGCTCGCCGGACGCGGCTTCTCCACCGCCACCGAACTGGCCGACGCCCAGACCTCCGTCGACAAGGCCCGCGCCGTCCTGCTCATGAGCCGCAACGACCTGTCCGAGTCCGAGGCCATGCGGCGCACCAGCCAGCAGGACCTCGACCGCACCGAGATCCGCTCGCCCATCGACGGCGTCGTCGCGGCGCTCTCGGTGGACGTGGGCGAGGTCGTCATCGCGGGCACGACGAACCTCAAGGGGTCGGTGCTGATGACCGTCAGCGACATGAATCGCATGCGAGTGCGGGCGGATGTCGATGAGACCGACGTCCCGCTCGTCCGTCGCGGCCAGCCGTCGCGGGTGTTCCTCCAGGCGGACCAGCGGCACCCCGTCGCCGGCAAGGTCGACCGGGTCTCGCCCAAGGGGGTCAAGAAGGAGGAGGTCACCAGCTTCGAGACCCTGATCGCCATCAGCGACGGGGCCTCGTCGGCCTCGACCGGCGCCAACACGCCCTCCTCGTCGCTCAAGCCGGGGATGACCGCCACGGTCGAGGTCGAGGTCCGCCGGGCGACCGACGTCCTGAGCGTCCCGGTCCAGGCCGTCGTCCACCGGCGCCGCAAGGACCTCCCCGACACCCCCGAGGTCCGCGCCTGGTCCGAGCGCAACGCCCGATCCCCCGGCGAGAAGGCGGTGGAGATCGAGGCCCGCTACGTCAAGCTCGTGTTCGTCCTCGAAGGCAACACCGTCCGCGCCCGGCCCGTCGAGACCGGCCTGAGCGACGAGCGCCGGATCGAGATCCTCTCCGGCCTCAAGCCCGACGACAAGGTCGTCATCGGCCCCTTCCGGGCGCTCGACGAGTTGAAGGATGGGAGCCCGGTGACGCCGGTCCAGGTGCTGACGGGCAGCTAAAAAACGCGATCGCCCGGGGATCCCTGTCCAGACCGGATCCGGCCCGCGGAGTGTAATGGCACCGCATGCCGAACCGATTTTTAATCAATAAATCACCATAATACGATGAATCCGAAACGGATAACGTCCATACGGAGAACAAATCGGCGTCCACAAGACATCTTTGCACTTCAATCCTATCGGGGTGATTCATCGCGAGCACGTACAGGGTCGTCCTCCCCACGGCGGTCTTCGCCAGGATCACGGGTCCATCCCAACCGAAATGCGACCGCCAGCGATTGCGTCGGGGATGGGAGAGCTTCGTATGCCGCCCCGTCTCCGGGTCGATGCCCGCGAGGTTCGGCCCTTTGTGATAATTGAAGTGCGGGCAGGATAGGGCCAGGTTTTCGAGGGCCGTCGCGCCGGCATGCTGGCGGGCTATCACATGGTCGATGGGGAAGCTGAATTCGGATGCGATCGCCGGAATCCGGCAGTATTCGCAGCGTTGGCCAGCCCATTCCCTGACGATCCTCTCGAGGGAGAGATCCATGGGTCACGGATTCTGTCCGGCCCGCTTCAATGCACGCAATGCGGTCGCCTTGAAGAGGGACAGGATGTTATGGGCCTCGATGTAGGCATCCAGCTCGCCCTTCGCTTCCTCCGTGATCGAACCCTCGCGGTTCCTCTCGAGGAGTTCAAGGCACCGCAGCCGGTCCGCCTCACGAATCCCGAGGCTGAGGATGAACCTGGCCCCGTCCGGCGGCATCCCGTCGCCCTTCGCTTCAAGGGCTCGGCCGAGAACCGTCGCCCCGGTGGACCTGGTCGCGCCGTGAATGGACATGCGAAGACCTCCTGCCCGAGGCGAACCGCCGGCTGAGATCAGTCGGTCGCTTTCGGACGATTCCACGATATCACGACAGGGCGTGGCTGTCGCGTCGGATTGGACGGCCGTCGAGCAACTTCGGCACCAGTCGGGCCAAGGTCTCCCTTCCGCCCCCCCGCTCCAGGATCAAAGCTTCGGCTTGTTCTTCTGCCCGAAATGCCAGTTCGACCGGTGACGCCCCGCATCCAGCCCCATCGCCCAGACGCTCGTCTTCGACCTGGGCTCGGGGCCGTCGAAGGATTCGACGGTGATCCGGTAGGAGCCGACCGGCATGCGACGGTCGAGCATCGAATACCGACCGCGGCGGATGGGGACCCGGAAGATGCGGTCGCCCGGCTGCTCGCGGAACGTCACCATCCCGTCGTTCACGGGCGTGCCGTCGAGGCTGGCGTCGCCCTCGATGGTGAGGCTGGTCTGCAACTCCCGCTTCCAGTCCTCCGGCCACCACCCCGGCGCCGACTCGAAATCGACCAGGACGCGCTGGATTTCCCGGTCCCGCCGGCGACGCCTGGCCACCTCCCCATACCCCCCGAAGCCCACCGCGAGGATCGCCACCAGCAGCATCACCCGCCGGACGGTGAGCCGGACCTTCGGAAGTTTCATCCGCCCCTGTCCCCCGCCTTGAGTCCGACGTCAACCATCCCCGAGGCCCATTCACGTATTCGGTCACAGCTCGGCCATCCTGATGGCATCGAAGAATCGGCGAGCGTCGCAGGGGCGGGCGTGCCGGGTTGCAGGGAGAAGACGCGGATCTGACAGAAATGATCATTCGCATAGAAGATCAACATGGCGATCGGCGACGGGTCGCCCCGGCCTTGAGGAGGGCCTCAACACCCCGGCCGCTCACCTGTTCGCGGGGGCAAGTTGTTCCGCCTGCTCCTCCAGCAGGAGTCGTTGTTGCGTGATCGTCTGCTCCTTGCTGTTCAGCAACCTCTGCCGCTCCTCCGCCTGCCCCTCATAATCGAAGGCACGTTTCTGCCAGAGGAGGAGGTCTCGATCGCGGCGGGCGCCGTCCAGGAACCAACCAATAAGCAAGGCGCTGAACGCCACGATGAAAATCAGATCCAATACGCGAATGCGACTCTTGTATTGCATTGGAATCGATCCACATGGCGACAGGTCTCATCGACACAATCCCGCACCGAGCAGATAGGCTCAACATACCGAAGGACGACCGCAGGCAGCGAGAGCCATCTTATGCGGTATCGCCCCGAGGCCCGGCGGCGGAATCCTCGGCGACCGCGTGAGGTCAGACACCGCAAAGACCAGACACGGCCGGAATTTCAAAATGGGAAAAACAGGAAATCCAGGCAGTTTTTCGATTGACTTTCCAGCTCGGGCATAAATGATCCCACACGAATTCTCCGCCTCGGTACGACGATCCAAGGGCCCTGCACTCTTCGATCGCTTTTGTGCCTTTCCGACGCGTTAGCAGTTAAGTCTATACAGAATAAGCGGTTCGGGCGAAATGGGTTCGTTTCGCAAAACGGGGTTTCCGGAGTTCGGGGAGGTTGAGCGATCCGGGCGGTTTTGATCGCATTCGGAGGGTTGATGGTTAAGGCTCATCGGGATAGGGGCTTGCGACGAATTGGCTTCGTTTCGCCATTCTGGTTCTGAGGCGGTTCACCTCTGAAGGGGTTCGGAGTGTCCGACGGGGACGGGGGTTTTCGACTGGAGGGGAAGGTCCGAAGTCCGTTCAAAAGGGGGATGGTGCCGTGGGGGGTTCGATCGAGTTGAGCGTGGTCGTGCCCCTCTTCGATGAAGAGGAGAACCTGGTCGAACTGCGCGAGCGGTTGGTCGGGGTGCTCGATGCGCTCCGGGTCGAGTCGGAGATCGTGCTGGTCAACGACGGCAGCCGGGACCGGACGGCGGATCGCCTGGATTTGCTCCACGGGGGGCGGAGCCACCTGCGGGTGCTCCACCTCAGCAGGAACTTCGGGCACCAGGCGGCGGTGACGGCGGGGCTCGATCACGCCCGGGGTCGGGCGGTGGTGGTGATGGACGGGGATTTGCAGGACCCGCCGGAGCTGATCCCGCAGTTCGTCCGGCTCTGGCAGGATGGGCATGACGTGGTGTATGCCGTCCGGCGGCGCCGGAAGGAGTCGTGGTTCAAGAGGCTTGGGTATTTCACGTTCTACCGGCTGCTCGCGGCGATCAGCGACCTGGAGATCCCGCTGGATAGCGGCGACTTCTGCCTGATGGACCGCCGGGTGGTGGACGCGCTCAAGGCGTTGCCGGAGCGGGCGAGGTTCGTGAGGGGGTTGCGGACGTTCGTGGGGTTCCGTCAGATCGGCCTGATCTACGACCGGCCCGCGCGGGCGTCGGGGCAGCCGAAATACACGCTCAAGCGTCTGATGGGCCTGGCGATCGAGGGGTTGATCAGTTTCAGCAGCCACCCGCTCCGCCTGGTGACCTACCTCGGGCTGTCGATCGCCGGGCTGGCGGCGGTGCTCCTGGCCTGGGTGCTCTACGACGCCTTCTATCAGCACTCGGCGCCGAGGGGCTGGGCGAGCATCCTGGTGGCCGTGCTGTTCATGGGGGCGACCCAGCTCATCTGCCTGGGGATCGCCGGCGAGTACATCCGCCTGATCTTCCTCGAAGCCAAGGGGCGTCCGACCTACGTGCTGGCCCGGACCCGGTCGGAGAACCCCGTGGCCTCGTCGATCCCCCCGCCCCACCTGAACGCCAGGCGATCGCCGTCGCCGACGGACGACGGCCGATGATCGAGGCCTGGTCCGCCGGGGACACCGATGAGCACATGAACGAGGCAATCCTCGTTGACCTGAACACGCTCATTCATCGGCATCCGTGGTGGCAGGCCCGGTCGAGGCTCGTGCGGGAGCTGCTCAGGAGGGAAGGCATCCGGCCCGGTGCGGCCGTGCTGGACGCGGGCTGCGGCTGGGGGGTGACGCTCCTCGACCTGGAGAAGTCGGGATATGCGGTGGCGGGGATGGATCTCTCCGCGGGGGCGTTGCACGCGCTCGACGGCCCGGGCCGGAGGCTGATCCAGGCCAATCTGACCGAGGATTTCCCGACCGGTGCGCCCACCTTCGACGCGGTGCTGGCCCTGGATGTGATCGAGCACCTCGACGACGACCGCGCGGCCCTGGCCCGGCTGGCGACACTGCTCCGGCCGGGAGGATTGATGGTCGTCTCGGTGCCGGCCCAGCCCAGGTTATTCACCGAGTTCGATGCGATCCAAGGGCATCGTCGGCGGTATCTGCCCGACGGTTTGCGGCGGGCATTCGATGGCACGGGGATCGAGGAGATCAACATCCTCTGGTGGGGAGAGTGGCTGGTCCGGGTGCTTTCGCTGCAGAGGAAGAAGGCCAGGGCGAGGGCGGGCGAATCGGCGGCGGAGGTGTATCGGAGATATCTCAAACTGCCGCCGTGGCCGTTGCCCCGGGCGTTCGAGGTGCTGTTCCGTCTGGAGCAGTCGCGGGCGCTGGCGGGGCGGTTGCAGACGGGGACGTCGCTGGTGGCGATCGGGAAGGTCGGGCGGGGTGCGGGCGGCCCTCGGCCAGCCCCGACATCGTCCGGTTCGGACGCCAGGGCGGGTTGATTGTGTCATTCGCATCCGTGGGTGCGGAGGACGCGGACGTGCCGTCCGCGTGGCGCCACACCCTACACAGGGGAAGACTTATGGGTGTCGGCAAGATCGGCTGGGTGGACCTGACGGTGCCGGATGCGCCGGGGGTCCTGGAGTTCTACAAGCAGGTGGTGGGCTGGGAGACGAGCGAGGTCCCGATGGGGGATTACGCCGACTTCTGCGTCCACCCGCCGGGCGAGGATCCGGCGGCGGGCATCTGCCACGCGCGGGGTTCGAATGCCTCGCAGCCGCCGGTGTGGATGGTCTACATCGAGGTGGCCAACCTGGCGGAGAGCATCGAGAAGGTGAAGGCCCTCGGGGGCGAGGTGCTGGTAGGACCGAGGAAGGCCGGGCCGACGACCTTCGCGGCGATCCGAGACCCGGCGGGGGCGATCTGCTCGCTGATCGAGATGCCGGCGAAGGCCGAGTGACGATCGCCCCACTCAGATGCGTCGCCCTCGATCCATCTCGTCGAGGGCCCATTCGGCCTCGTTCGCGAACCGTTCGAGGTGCTCGGGGGCGACGCGGACATTGGTCCGGTGGTAGGCCATCCAGCCGTCGCGGCACTCCAGCCAGAGGTTGCCGTCTCGCTCCAGGTGGCGGATCAGGTTGTCCGACAGCACGCCCCGGACGGCCGACTCGGAGTCGCCCTCGAGGATGTACAGGGCCTGGAAGTCGGGGTAGCTGGTGAGGTGGATCTCGGCGTCGTCGGCGAACGGGTCCACCTTGCGCGGGGTGCCGTGGGTCGGCCGGATCGAGAAGTTCGGGAACCGCCGGGCGCCGAGTTCGAGGCTGGCGACGGTCATCTCCCAGGTGTGGTAGTAGTGGCCGAAGCCGATGCCGACCTGGTAGTCGAAGAGGTAGGTGCCTTCGTGTTGGCCCGTCCCCGTGAGCAGGTTGAGCACGCGGGCGGTCCGGGCCTGGCCGCGGTTGAAGAGGGCGAAGTTCTGCCGGCCTGGCCCGAATAGCCCGGCGGTCGGCGGCGGCAGCGAGGGGTCGAAGCCGATCTCGCCGGCAATCGCGTGGATGGCCCGGGTCCGGGCCCGCTCGCGGATCGGGCCGAACTGGAGGGCCGAGAGGAAGACGGCCAGGGCCGAGACGGTGACGATCCCGAGGATCGCGATCTCGCTGAACTGCATGGTGGGGGCTCGCCGTCGGGTGTTCGAAACGCGGCCGGCCCGCGCCACCAGATGGTCGCGCGGGCCGGTCATTCTACCAGGGTTCAGACCCGGGCGAGTTCCCTGGCCTGGCGGGTCCGGGCCGAGGTCTTCGGCGTGTCGGGCTTGGCCTCCGGCTTCGGGGCGTCCTTGGCCTTGGGTTCTTCCTTGGCCTTGGACTCCTCCTTGGGGGCGGCCTTGGCCTTGGATTCTTCCTTCGGAGGCTCGGCGGGCTTCGCTTCTTCCTTGGGCTTGTCGCCCTTGAGATCGATCTTGACCTTGAGGCCGCCCTTCTTGTCTTCGCCCTCCTTCTTGGGGCGCTTCTGGGGACGCTTCTCGGGCGGCTTGGCGGCGATGGTGAGCTTGCCGTCCTTGACGGTGATGCTCTCGATCTTGGAGAGGCGTTCCTCCTCGTCCTCATCGTCCGAGACGCTCTCGGCGAGGTTCTTGCTGCCCATGCCGATGTTGTTGGGGTCGATGGACTCGCCCTTGACCTTGAGGCTCTTGACCCGGACGTCGAGCTTGTCGTCCTCGAGCTTGAGGGTGAACTCGGCCTCGCCATTGATGTAGCGGCCTTCGAGTTCGCCGAGCCCCTTGGGCAGCCCGCTCAGGGGGACGCTGATCTGGCCGACGATCTTGTCGCCGTTGATCGAGAGCGCGACCTTATCCTTGAGCGACTTCATGTCGTCGTCGCCCTCGTCGAGGATGCCCTCGGTGATCAGGCTGGTCAGCTCGGGACCGGTGAGGACGAGCGGGTCGGCCGGCTTGTTCTCCTCCAGGGCCTTGTGGAAGGCCTGGTAGCGCTCCTTGAGCGACTTGAGCTGCGCCTCGTCGAGCTTGACGGTCGCCAGCGGCATCGGGACGGTGTCGGTGTACTTGATGCTCTGGTTGATGACGTACCGGTAGCCCATGTAGAGCGCGGCGATCGTGACGATGATCAGCACCACGACCAGGACGATCGCGATGATGCAGCCGTAGAAGAAGCAGCCGCGCTCGCGGGGCTGCTCGTAGATCTCCATCACACCCTGCGGCTTGTTCATGGCAACCATTCATCCGGGTTCATACGTGTGGCAGGTGCCCCGGCCCGGCGCCGATCGCCTCGGGGTCGTCCACAGGGGAGCATTCGCACGGCGCGGCGATTCCTTGAGCCGCGCCCGTCCGATCCACAAGCGTAGGCCCGACGGCGTCCGGGTGCAAGCCGCTCTCAGCGCCGTTCGACCGGGACGGTGCGGGCGACGCCCGACGTCGCTGCGGGGCGGGTCTCGACCACCAGCGGGTACGGGTCGTAGTCCCAGATCTGCCGGCTGGGGGTTCCTGGACGGTAGTGGTCGCGGATCCAGGACCGGAACTGTTCCGGGTTGTGGGCAAGGCGGTTCGACTTCAGCCAGGCTTCGTAGGCCTCGAAGTGCCGGAGCGAGGTGATGCCGTCGCCGATCGGCAGGAAGAGGTACCGGAAGGAGAACTGGCCCCGGGCGTCGTCGAGGGTCGAGCCGGGCCGGAGCAGGGCGAGGAAGGCGTTGGCCATGCCGGTACGTTCGGAGCCCCGCCAGCAGTGGACGAGGACCGGCCGCTCGGCCGTCTCCAGGGCGTCGATCAGGACCCGGGCCTGGTCGCGAGACATCCAGTCGCAGGACGACAGGGCGATGTCGAGCTGGGTCGCCCCGGCGGCGAGCGTCTCGGCCCGCTCGGCGCGATACCAGGGCGACTCGGGGTGCGAGCCCCGGAGGTTGATGACCGTCCGGATCCCGTACGCCCGGACCTTCTTGCCGAGCAGGTTCGGGCCCATCTGGCCCGAGCGGTAGACCTCACCGGGGACGACCGTCGCGAAGTTGCCGTCCCACTCTTTCCAACCGAGGAACCCCAGGATCGGGGTCGCCAGGATGAGGGTCGGCAGGCCCAGCCAGAGGCGCAGGCGACGTCGGAGGGTGCTGGCGGTCCGGCCGGAGGGCATGGTACGACTCCGTTGAGGGGCGTTCGACCCGGGCGCGGGGGCCGAACGCCTCGATGAGCCCCCGGTCATATCGATCGGACGATCGGCCCGGGTCGGTCCAGGGGAGCCGGGCCACGGTCGCCAGGGCCTCGTCCGCCGCGAGCCCCCTGTGACGCATCAGGTACGCCGCATGGACCTGATTCGAGCGGTGGTGGCCGGCGACGCAGTGGAAGAAGACCGGCTGACGCGCAGGGTCGGCGATCAGGTCGGCCGCCTCGGCCAGCTCGGGGATGGTCGCCCGGGATCCCTTCATGGGGACGATGATCCACTCCACCCCGGCCTCGCGGACGACCCCCGCCTGCTCGACGAACTTGGGGTCGTCGGGGTTGATCGCGGTCAGGCTGACGATCGTCCGGATCTTCTCCCTGGCCAGGATCCGCCGCAAGGGGCCGGGCTTCTGCCAGGCACCCCGGACGATCTTGCCGGGCTCGACCACGGCGAACCGCTTCTCGAAGAGGTCATCCCAGGCCAGGGCGAGCCCGGTCGCCAGCAGGCCGACGCCGAGGGTCGTTCCGAGGATGATCCAGGTCCGGCGTCCGATCCGGGGCAAGGGCGGGTCTCCTTCGCCGGGATTGTAGCCCGGCGGCGGGGAGGAGCAATGCCAACCGGCGGGGCCGCGATCGCGGGAACGAATCCACATCCTCTCACAACGTCCGGCCCGACCTCAATCGTACCGGATCAGGCTAACGATCTCCCCCGGCTCCAGCCGTTCCCGGCCCTTGAGGAAGGCCAGCTCGATCACGAACAGGCAGGCGACGACCTCGGCGCCGATGCTCCGGACGAGTTCCTTGCAGGCGGCCATGGTGCCGCCGGTGGCGAGGACGTCGTCCATGAGCAGGACCTTCTGGCCGGGCTTGAGGCCGTCGTCGTGGATCTCAAGCCGGTCCTTGCCGTATTCGAGGTCGTAGTCCCAGCAGATGGTCTTGTACGGCAGCTTGCCCGGCTTGCGGATGGGCACGAAGCCCTTACCCAACGCCAAGGCCAGCGGTGCCCCGAACAGGAAGCCCCGGGCCTCGGCGGCGGCGACGACGTCGACCTCGCGGCCCCGGAAGGGCGCGGCCAGGCGATCGATGGTCGCCCGGAACGCCGCCGGATCGGCCAGGAGCGGGGTGATGTCCTTGAACAGGATCCCCGGCTTGGGGAAGTCGGGGACGTCGCGGATGTGCTGGGTCAGGTCGATCGAGGCCGGGTCAACGCTCATGGATCGGCAGGCTCCGGGCTGGGCCGGGCGTGCCCAACTCCTCCCGCGTGGAGGCCGGCCCCGGCGGCCCTGAGTTATACCGGAGCCAGTTCGAGGATTGAACCGCCAATACGCCGACGACGCGGAGCAGGACCAAATTCAGGAAGGATTTCGGGTCGGAAGCGCTGGGCGCGGGTCTCCAGACCCCGCCCCCACAGTACGTCGACGTACCACCAAACCGGGTCTCCAGACCCGTTCCTTCCCAGGCAGAAGTACCGGTCGGGAGACCGGGTTCGCTGGATGGCGCGGCGACGGCAAGGGCGGGGTCTGGAGACCCGCGCCCAGCGCCAGGGCCGATGGTCGCGGACAGGAAACGATCGAAATCGACTCCCACTCACGGCGTGAAGTTGTCGATGTCGGGGTTGCCGGGCTGGATCGGGTTGATGGGGGCGGCGAAGGGGTTCACAGCCTTGGGGGTGGGCTCGCTGGCGCCGCCGGCCTCGCCCGGGATGGGGATCTTGATGCCGATGAAGTCGGTGCCGTTTTGCAGGGAGCCCGATCGGAACGGCCCGAGGCCGCCGACGTAGGTTTCCTTGAGGTTCGACTTGTCGAGCAACGTCCCCGACGACCAGACCATCTGCCCGCTAGCGCGGTCGTAGGCGAACAGGGCGAGCTTGGCGACGGCCGACTGGTCGCTCTTCTTGACCAGGGGGATCTCGGGGATTGCGCCCGTCGGCATGCCCGTGAAGGTCGGCGGCACGGTGACCTGGGGGACGCCCACGAGCAGGTTGTAGGCGTCGGTGCCGTACGCCCCCACGCGGGCCTCGACGATGAACTGGGCGTTGTCGGCCTTGGGCCGGAGCAGCACGCCTTGCGAGAGCATCGCCTGGCGCAGGCTGGAGACCACCCAGCCCTGGTCCACGGCGTTGATATAGGTCGTGTCGAGGAACGTCGGGACGCCCGCGAGCGGCCGGAAGTCGACCTTCTGGAGGGCCTTGTCCCAGGCGTTGGTGAGCAGCAGTTGCTCGGTGCCCGTGCGGGGGGTGCTGGTCATCTTGGTCGTGCCGCAGCCGAGGCAGGCCATCAGGCCGAGGCCCGCGGCGATCGTCGGGGCGAGCCGGCTCCGATTCCCATCCCGGCGCCGGCACGCCCTTCCTGATTGAACCACCGTCATGTGACCCGAATCCTCGGGACCCTCCGCATCGGATCGCCCGCCGTCGGGAACGCCCCGGGCGGACGGATCAGCGGAGCATCAACTGATCGCGGAGGCGCTTGGCCGTGTCCTTGAGCTTCTTGCGGTCGCCCGCCAGGCTCCGGCCGTCCACGTCCACCTGGACCTTGTCCATCGTGCCGTGGACGCGCAGGGACATCAGTTCCTTCAGGTCCACGTCCAGCTCGCTGAGGATCCCCCGCGCCTCCTTGGGGATCTTCGACGTCAGCTTGTCGGACCGCATCTTGTAGTCGAGATTGCCGTCGAAATCCGTCCAGCCGGCGAGGACCAGCGGCAATCCGGCGACCTTGATCGTGAGGTTGTCCGAGATCACCCGCCGCTTCTCGACGGCGAAGTCGCTCGTGACCGAGCCGACCCGCCCCTGCCTGGGGATCTCCTTGATCACCGACAGCTCGTTCAGCAAGGCCGAGCCGTCGAGGTCGATCGGGTCGATGGCGATCGAGCCGTAGCCCTTGAGCGACGGCAGCAGTCGCGGGCCGTCCACGCCCTCCCCCTTGAGCGCCAGGCGGAGAGAGACCCGGCCGTCGACCGAGTCGGTCGCATCCGAGATCACCGGCGCGAGGAAGCCGAGGACGCTCATGCCGGCGTCGAGCGAGACGCCGCGGGCGATCAGCTCGGTCTCGTACCTCGGGGTCGGATGGGTGCGGTCGAACTTGGCGGCGAACGTGAAGGTTCCGCCGTTGATCTTGCCCTCCAGCCGCGAGACGGACGCGGTCTTGCCCTCGTACTCGGCCTCGCCCTGGACGTCGCTCATGTCCATGTTCAGGCCGACGGCCTCGTCGACGATCATCATCCGCCCGCGCTTGATATTCACATGGACGTTGGGGCCGGCGGAATTCCCGGAGGATTCCGACGGCTTGGTGTCGGGGCCGGATCCCGAGAGGAGTTCGCCGAATTCGAGCGTGCCGTCGGCGCGCCGGAGGATCCGCAGGGCCACGCCGTCGATCTCGATCTCGGTCGGCTGGCAGCAGCCCGAGAGGAGCTGGACGAGGTGGACGTCGATGCTGGCCTGGGCGACGCGGAGCCAGGGGTCGGCAGCCGTGGCCGTCTCGGCGATGGTCAGGTCCTGGAACTTCAGGTCGCCGAACAGGCCGAGCCGGACGGTCCCGATCCGGACGGGCCGGCCCGTCGCCTCCGCCAGTTGCGCCGCGATCCGGGCGCGGGCCCACTCGGTCGGCACGACCGCGAGCAGCCCCACCCAGAAGAGCAACGGGACCAGCGGCACCGCCAGGAGCAGCCATCGCCGCCGGAAACGTGGTCGAATCATCGGATCCTTCCTCGGGAGAGTCTCCCCGTCAGGAGGCGGCCGACATCCTTGATCGCCGCCGGCCCGGCCGGACTCCCCGCGCAATCTCGACGCGCGGGCCTTCCTCCAGGCCCGGGGACCATACTGAATCGGCCCCGGGTCGACAACGCCAGTCGGCCGGAATTCCGTTGCCTCCCCCCTGCCCGCCGATTAGCCTCAGCCACATCCCCTCCCGCCGACGACCCACCACGAGCGAGGCCAAACCCATGCGCCGCCCAAGCTTCGGGCCGTTCCCGATCCTCCTATGCCTCTCAATGGCCGCCCTGGCAACGATGCCGGGAGTCGCGAAGGCGGACGACCTGCCGAAGGTGGGGGGCGTCGACCGCCAGCCGCTCGTCGCGCAGGTCCGGCGGGTCATGGAGGCCCTGGAGCAGGCCGGCCAGCCGCTGCCGGCCGCCACCAGGGCCGAGCTGGAGAAGGCCTTCGCCCTGCCCGAGGAAAATAAGGCCCTCGATCGAATCCAGACCTTGATCGACCCGTCGTGCCTCATCGGGATCAACATCAACCCCGAGAGCCGGGTGAAGGCCCAGCAGGGGCCCGCGAAGCCGAGCCTCGTCCAGCACGGCTGGCGGGTCTTCCTGGTCAAGGTCCACAACGAGGCCGGAGTGACCGCCGAGGCTGTCGCCGAGAGCCCCAACGCCGCGCCCCTCTACACGAGGTCCACGGGCAGCCCGTCGCCGAAGCCGACCGTCCCGCCCGGCGACGTCCCCAACCGCTGGATGGACGTCTCGTTCTACAAGGAACGGCCGATGAACCGGACGCTCTCCGGGCTCGGGCTCGAATACAAACTGATCCAGATCTACTCGCGCGACGCCGGCAAGCGCGAGGCCAAGATCGGGTTCAACGTCGGCCAGGGGACCCAGGACCTCGGCTTCCGGTCCGACGTCGACATCCTCTTCACCTGCGACCCCGCCGTGGCCGTCGCGCTGGAGATCAAGGATTTCGACGGCAAGCCGACCACCGCGTCGTTCCTGTTCCGCGACGACCTCGGCCGCGTCTGCCCGTCGCCGACCCGCCGCCTGGCGCCGGATTTCTTCTTCCACCCGCAGATCTACCGCCACTCCGGCGAGACGGTCCTGCTCGCGCCGGGCACCTACAAGGTGGAGTTCACCCGGGGGCCGGAGTACGAGGTCCAGACGCGGACGTTCGTCGTCCCGAAGGAGGCGAAGCATAAGGAATCGTTCACGCTCAAGCGTTGGGCGCACCTGGCGAAGCTCAACTGGTTCTCGGGCGACCACCACGTCCACGCCGCCGGCTGCTCGCACTACGAGAGCCCGACCGAGGGAGTGAAGCCCGAGGACATGATGCGGCACATCCTCGGCGAGGACCTCAACGTCGGCTGCGTCCTGAGCTGGGGCCCCTGCTGGTACGCGCAGAAGGAATACTTCGATGGGAAGCTCCACCCCCTCTCGACCCCCGATAACCTGATGCGTTACGACGTCGAGGTCTCCGGCTTCCCCTCGTCGCACACCGGCCACCTCTGCCTGCTGCGTCTCAAGGAGGACGACTACCCGGGCACGACGAAGATCGAGGAATGGCCGAGCTGGGACCTGCCGGTGCTAAAGTGGGGCAAGTCGCAGGGGGGCGTCGTCGGGTTCTCGCACTCCGGCTGGGGCCTGGAGATCAAGGACGAGAAGCTCCCGAGCCTGGAGATGCCGAAGTTCGACGGCATCGGCGCCAATGAGTACATCGTGGACGTGGTGCACGACGCCGTCGACTTCCTCTCGACCGTCGACACCCCCGCCCCCTGGGAACTCAACATCTGGTACCACACCCTGAACTGCGGCTACCGTACGAAGATCTCGGGCGAGACCGACTTCCCCTGCATCTACGGCGAGCGCGTCGGGCTCGGCCGTGTTTACGTGAAGCTCGACGGCACGCTCGACTTCGACCGCTTCTGCGAAGGCATCAAGCTCGGCCGGTCGTACGTCTCCGACGGCAAGAGCCACCTCGTCGACTTCGAGGTCTCCGGCGTCAAGGTCGGCGAGAACGGCAGCGAGAAGACGCTCGAAAAGCCGGGCCTCGTGAAGATCCTCGCGAAGGTCGCCGCCCGGCTCGAACCCGAGCTGACCCCGGAACTCGACAAGCTCCGCCAGCGGAAGCTCTCGCAGAAGCCTTACTGGGAGCTGGAACGCTCGCGGATCGGCTCGACGCGCAAGGTGCCGCTCGAAGTCGTGGTGAACGGCGTGCCCGTCGCGACGACCGAGATCCTCGCCGACGGCACCCTGCGGGACGTCTCGTTCGAGGTCCCGATCACCAGGTCGAGCTGGGTCGCACTGCGGATCTACCCGTCGTCGCACACCAACCCGGTCTTCGTGACCGTCGGCAACCAGCCGGTGCGGGCCTCGAAGGCGTCGGCCGACTGGTGCCTCAAGGCGGTCGACCAGTGCTGGTCGCAGAAGGTCAAGCGGATGCGGCCCGAGGACCTCGACGAGGCCACCAAGGCCTACGAGGTCGCCCGGCAGACGTACCGGAAGATCCTGTCGGAGATGCCGCAGGAGTGAATCCTTCGGGAAACCGCAAGGGCCGCGCGAACCTGACGCGTGGGGGGGCGTCTATCCTGAGCCGATCGCCCGGGGCATCGTGCCCACGGCCGAGGCAGGCGAGCCCCCCCGCACGGCCCAGGTTGGCCGTAGGTCCATGTATCTCCAGGATCTGATCAGCGAAGCCCTGCACTCCCCCGAGTCGGCCCGCTCGTATGACGTCAGCCGCAAGCTGGCGCAGTTCTACCCGGGCCGGGCCATCATCGAGGGGAACGACTGCGACTTCGCGCTGGAATCCTTCATCGACGCCGGCAAGTGCCGGGCGAGGGCGATCGAGGAGGTCCACTCCAACCGCACGGTGGGCTGGGCCTACGAGGTCTTCGACCGCCTGCGCAACGGCTGGTTCGAGGTCGACTGGGACGGGCAATCGCTGGATGTCCTGCTGATCCACGACCCGGCCTCGTGCAACACCAACTTCTGGATCCTGGCCGACGCCGACCGCGCCGCCCGGGCGTTCTTCGCGGCGGTCTGCGCCTTCGAACCCGAGCATGACGACGAGTTGCTCGTCTTCGACGGCGGCTGCTGGTCCAGGAATGAGCCGCTGAAGCAGGAGATCGCCCGGTTCCGCTTCGAAGGGCTGATCCTCCCGGCCGACCTGAAGGCCGCGATCCGCAACGAGGCCGAGCGATTCTTCCGCTCGAAGCCGCTCTACGACCGCTACAAGGCCCCCTGGAAGCGTGGCCTGCTCCTGACCGGCCCCCCCGGCAACGGCAAGACCCACGCGATCAAGGCGCTCGCAGGCTCGGTTCCGGCCCCGTGCCTCTACGTCCGGAGCTTCGAGGCCGAGCGTCAGATCGAGCCGACCAACATGCGGATCATCTTCCAGAAGGCCAGGCGAGTCGCGCCTTGCCTCCTGGTCTTCGAGGATCTCGATGCCCTGGTCAACGACGAGAATCGCTCCTACTTCCTCAACGAGATGGACGGCTTCGCGACGAATTCGGGGATCTTCACCGTCGCGACGACGAACCACCCCGAGAAGCTCGACCCGGCGATCCTGGAACGGCCCAGCCGGTTCGACCGGGTGTACCACTTCGGCCTGCCCGCCCTGCCCGAGCGTCTTGCGTACCTCGCCAGCAATCAGGAATCCCTCGAACCCGAGGCCCGACTGGCCGAGGACGCCCTCGGTCGGGTCGCCGCCGGGACCGAGGGCTTCTCGTTCGCGACGCTCAAGGAGTTGATGATCTCCTCGCTGGTCGAGTGGGTCGGCCGCGATTGCCTCGACCCGATGGAGCTGGTCGTGAGCGACCAGATCGCCCTCCTCAAGGTCCCCCGCGCGGGGATGAGTTCGGGCACCCCAGCCGAAGCCTCATCCCCCGAAGAGGCTTGTGCCGAGGTCAGATGATCCCGTGGAGCGGCCCGCCGGGTGCCCCCAGGGCATCGACACGCCGCTCGATCTCGGGGTCGTCCACCAATGGCGGTGCATGATGGGGCTTGATCCGGGCGTCGATGACCAGCGGCCCCCGGCAGCCCCAGTGTTTCTGGTCGACGAATGAGGCCACCCCCTCGACATCCGCCGCCGGGTTCGACCGGGTGAACACGACCCAGAGGAAGTTGTTCAGCGTTCGCGCCGTGAACTCGCTGTCGTCGACCACGACGATCAGCGGGAACCCTTCGAGCCCATCGCCCGGGCCCTGGGCGTCGCAGAACCCTCGGATCGAACCCGCGCCGAACGCCGGGCCCTGCACCGCCAGGATGCCCGGACGCGCGACGCGCGGGGAGTGATAGCCGTCGGGGAGCCGGAGCGTCGAGGGGATCTCCGTCGACAGGCTCCGACGCTTCGGGCCGGCGGCGGCGATGACGACCTTGGAACCGGCGTTGAAGCCGTGGCCGCTGTAGTCGAGGGTGTCGATCGTCGTCCGGGTCTGGAAGTGAAGGTCGTGGGTCCAGTCCACCCGCTCGAGCAGGTGCGTCAGGAAGGCCCCGATGTCGTGGATGTCCAGCTCGGGGGCGTCCTCCTTCGCGACGATCAGCAGATATTTGGCCAGCGACATCTGCCCCTGGCCGAGGATCGCGTTGGCGATCGTGAGAAGCTCCTGCGGACGCCGAACCTCCGCGTAAGGGACGTAACGCTCGCTCCCGATCGCCAGGAGCAGCGGATGGACCCCCGCCGCGTCGACCGCGTGCACGCCGTGGACGCCCGGCAGGACGGTCGGGATGATCGGGCCGGTCAGCTCGTGGATGATCTCGCCGAACGATGTATCCTCCTGCGGCGGCCGGCCCACGGACGTGAACGGCCAGATCGCCCCGGGGCGGTGGTAGACCTTCTCGACCTTCAGGACGGGGAAGTCGTGGGTCAGGCTGTAGTACCCCAGGTGGTCGCCGAACGGCCCTTCGGGCTTGCGACGGTCGGGGTCGATCGTGCCGACGAACGCGAAATCGGCCTCGGCGGGCATCGCCAGCCCGTTGGCCGACCGGACCATCCGGATCCGGTGCCCCGATAACGCCCCGGCGAAACTCAGCTCCGGCAAGCCTTCCGGCAGGGGCATCACCGCCGCGACCGCCAACGAAGGCGGCCCGCCGACGAACACGCTCGCCCTGAGCGGCTCGCCCCTCCGGATCGCCGCCGCGTGGTGCACGCCGATGCCCCGGTGGATCTGGTAGTGCAGGCCGATCTCCCGGTCCTTCTCGTACGCGTTACCCGAGATCTGGACCCGGTACATCCCCAGGTTGGACTTCGCCAGCCCGGGCTTGTCCGGATCCTCCGTATACACCTGCGGCAGGGTGATGAACGCCCCCCCATCCATGGGCCAGGACTGGAGTTGCGGCACGCTGGAGATCGTCGTCTCGTGGGCCAGGATCGGCCCGCTGCGGACTCGCTTCGGCAGCAGGTGCAGGGCCGTGAACGGCACATCCAGATACCGCCAGGGCCTCGCCAGCGCACGGGGCGGGGCGACCTTGATGTCGACGAGTTTCCTCACCGCGTCGAGCCGGTCGCGGAACAGGAACCGCATCCGCTCGACCGTGCCGTAGAGGTTGCCGAGCATGGGGAACGCCGTCCCCTTGACCCGCTTGAAGAGGATGGCCGGGCCGCCGGCGGCGTAGACTCGCCTCTGGATGGCGGCGGCTTCGAGCTTCGGGTCGATCTCGGCGTCGATCTCGACGAGCTGGCCGGTCGTCCTCAGATCCGCGACGCACTCCTGCAGGTTGCGATAGCCCATCGAATTCCCCGGGACCTCGACCGTCGTGGCAAGCGGATATTCAGAAGGTAGTCGCGGCCGGGCGGATCGTCACCCGGCGCCGGTGCTCCTCGACATTCGGCCGGGCCCGACTATACTCTCCAGCAAGGGGGGCCAGGATCCCCGGGGCCGCCGGAGGCGCGTCGGATCGTGCGACGCCGCCCGGGTTTTCGTCCCCGATCGGCCCCCAGCCCGGATGCGATCCGACGATGTCCGCGACCCTGCCGACCGGAACCGAGCCGAAGCCATCGACCCAGGCCGTCACGCCGGTGGACAAATCCGGCCGGCGTGTCCGCTCGATGTTCTCGTCGATCGCCCGCCGCTATGACCTTCTGAACCACCTCCTCAGCCTGAACATCGACAAGCTCTGGCGGCGGTTCACGACGCGGACCGTCCCGCCGACCCCCGGCGTCCCCGTGCTCGACTGCTGCACCGGCACGGCCGACCTCGCCTTGGCCTATCACAGGGCCGGGAAGGGACAGTCGCCGGTCGTCGGGTCGGATTTCTGCCACGAGATGCTGGCGATCGGGGTCGACAAGGTCAAGAAGGCCAAGGCCGCCGGGAACGTGGCCCTGGTCGAGGGCGACACCCAGCAGCTCCCCTTCCTCGACAACCAGTTCGGCGTCGTCACGGTGGCCTTCGGGCTCCGCAACGTGGCCGACACCGTGCGGGGGATCGACGAGATGGTCCGGGTCGCCAGGCCCGGCGGGAAGGTCGCGATCCTGGAATTCTCCAGGCCGCGCGGCAAGTTCCTGGGCGGTCTCTACCTGGCGTTCTTCAAGCGGATCCTGCCCCGGATCGGCCAGGCCCTCGCGCCCAACGACCACGACGCCTACAGCTACCTCCCCAACAGCGTCCTCCAGTTCCCCGACGGCCAGGCGATGGTGGACCTGCTGGGTTCCCGGGGCCTGATCGAGGTCGTCCAGCACCCGCTGACCCTCGGGGTCGCGACTCTCTACGTCGGCACCAAGCCCGGGGCGGCCCTGCCATGAGCGAAGAACTGCCGCTCGTCCTGGGGATGACCGGAGCGAGCGGGGCCCCGATCGCCGTCCGGCTGCTCCAGGTGCTCTGCCGGTCGGGCCGGACGGTCCACCTCTCGATCAGCACCTCGGGGGCCCAGGTGCTCCGCGAGGAGGTCGGCATCGAGGTCTCGCTCAACCGTTTCAAGGCCGATGTCTTCGGCGACCTCGGCGACGGTCAGGTCGTCTACCACCACATGAGCGACTACAACGCCGGGATCGCCAGCGGCTCGTTCCGGACCGGGGGGATGGTCCTGGCCCCTTGCAGCATGAGCAGCCTGGCGTCGATCGCCGGCGGGATCACGTCGAACATCATCCAGCGCGCGGCGGACGTTCACCTCAAGGAGCGCCGGAAGCTGATCCTGGTGCCCCGCGAGACGCCGCTGAACCTCATCCACATCGAGAACATGGCCGCGGTCACCCGCGCGGGGGCCGTCGTCCTGCCGGCGATGCCCGGCTGGTACCACCGGCCGAAGTCGCTGGGCGACATGATCGACTTCGTCGTCGCCCGGATCTGCGACCAGCTCGGCGTCGGGAACGAGCTGGTGAAGCGCTGGGGCGTCGAGCCGGCCCGGTCGGCGGCGGAGTGAGGGAGGTCCGATGTCGGCGAAGGTCGCCCTGATCACCGGCGCATCCAGCGGCATCGGCGCGCGGCTCGCCGTCGAGCTGGCCGCCGGGGGCTTCTCGCTCCTGCTCACCGCCCGAAGGCAGGACCGCCTGGACGCGGTCGCGGAGGAATGTCGGGCCAAAGGCGTCGACGTCGCCACGTTCGCGATCTCGCTCGACGACCCGGCGGCGCCCGAGGCCATCGTCCGGGCCGCGCTCGAACGTTTCGGCGGGATCGACCTGCTGGTGAACAACGCCGGCATCGGCATGCCGTCGCTGTTCGCGGACAGCCCGCCCGATGTGCTCCGTCGGCAGCTCGTGGTCAACTTCGACGCCCCGGTGCTGCTCACGAGGCACGCCCTGCCCTCGCTGATCGATCGCAAGGGGATGATCATCAACGTGGGCTCGTCGATCTCGGCCGTGGAGTTCCCGATCTACGGGGCCTACGGCGCGACCAAGGCCGCGATCGCCTACTGGAACAACGCCTTGAGGCGGGAACTGAAGCCCAAGGGCGTCCGCGTCTGCCTGGTCGAGCCCGGCCCGGTGCTGACGGAGTTCTTCGATAGCGTGGCCAGGGACGCCCCCGAATCTGCCTCCAAACTGGTGTTGGAGAGCCCGCCCGCGATCATCTCGGCGACGCCCGAGGAGGCCGCCCGCCGGATCGCCCGGCTCGTCGATCGGCCGAGACGCCGGCTCTCGATGCTCCGCCGCTACGTCATCCCCGCCCGGGCCTTCGGCGTCCTGTTCCGGATGTTCCCGGCGCTGGGGGACCTGCTGATCGGGCGGGTGGTCGCTCAATATGGTTCCCAACCTTCGCAGAAAGCGGCCCCGCGATGAGCAGTCCCGCCGCCTCGCCGACCTACCGGGGATTTTTCGCCCGGGTGACCGACATCCTGGGGATGATCAAGTTCAGCCACACCCTGTTCGCCCTGCCCTTCGCCCTGCTCGGCGCGGCGCTCGCCGCGCACGGGCCCGACGGCTGGCACGGCCGCTGGCAGGACTGGCTGGGGATCCTGCTCTGCATGGTCACCGCCCGGTCGGCCGCGATGGCGTTCAACCGGCTGGCGGATCGCAAGATCGACGCCCTGAACCCCCCGCACCGCCATTCGTCACATCCCAGCCGGGAGGCTCTCGGCCGGGTCGGTCGCGGTGTTCACGGTCGTGAACGGGGTCGCCTTCATCGCGTCCACGGCGATCTTCCTGCCGAACACGTGGCCGTTGATCCTCTCGGTGCCGGTTCTGCTCTGGCTGCTGGGCTATTCGTTCGCCAAGCGGTTCACGAGCCTGGCGCACTTCTGGCTGGGATTCGCGTTGA
>CBDIHP010000035.1:0-213636 GCA_965279195.1 Isosphaeraceae bacterium | reverse complement strand
CGGGGCTCAACCCCGCGGCCTCGACCGTCTTCCGGGCGGCCTCCTCTGACACGAAGCCGCCTTCCGGCTGGAAGAACTTTTCCCGGGGCAGGTGGATCGCCCCCGGGATGTGCCCGCCCCTCGGGCCTCGCCGCCTGGTGCCGAGGGTACTGCCCCTCGTCGCGGGCGTCAACGATCTGGACGCCGGCTTCCTTCAAACGGTCGCGGACCTGCTCGGCGGTGACCCGGAGGCCGGGGTGCGGTTTCGGGGTGAAGACCGCTCGAGCGGGGGTGACGTCCCCCTGGGCTGTGGGAGAGTCCTCCTCGACCCAGTGGTTCCAGCCGCCGTCAAGGACGCTGACCTTCGCGTGGCCGAAGTAGTTCAACGCCCACCAGAGGCGGGTGGCGAACTGGCCGCCCATATGGTCGTAGGCGATGACGTGGGTGTCGTCGCCGATCCCCCGGCTGGCCATGGCCTCGGCGAAGGCCTCGGACCCGGCGATCTGGGCGGGGACGGGGTCGGAATGGTCCACGATGTCCCGGGTCCAGTCGATGTAGACGGCCCCCGGGATGTGGCCGGAGAGGTACTCGTCGCGGGCCCCGCGGTAGGCGGCCTCCTCGACGCCCGGTTCGAGCTGCTTCGTCGTGACGTAGCCCCGCATGTCCACGACCCGGATCGAGGGGTCGGCGAGGTGGGCGTTCAGCCATTCGGCGGTCACGATCGGCTCGACGGCCATGGGTGCGGCTCCGAGGGCGAGGGTTACCCGGGCGATTCCGGGTCGATTAGAATACCCGGCTTGGACCCGACCCGACACCCCCGGCCCGACCGAGCGTGGGAGCACCGACCATGAAAGCGATCCGGTTTGAGCGATTCGGCGAGCCGAGCGAAGTCCTGCGTTGCGAGGAGGTTCCGACGCCCGAACCGGGGCCGAACCAGGTCCTCGTGCGGATGCTCGCAACGCCGGTCAATCCGTCGGACCTGCTGGTCGTGCGGGGCCGCTACGGCGTCTTGCCCACCCTGCCGGCGACTCCGGGGTTCGAAGGGGTCGGGATCGTCGAGAAGTCCAACGGCCCGATCGGCCGGCTGTTCCTGGGCAAGCGGGTCGCGATCATCGGCGGCAACGCCACCTGGGCCGAGTACGCCGTGGTGCCCGCGCTCCGGGTTGTGCCCGTGGCCGACGCCATCGACGACGTCCAGGCCGCCTCGTTCTTCGTCAACCCGGCGACCGTCCTGGGGCTGGTGAATCACGTCCTGAAGGTGCCGAAGGGGGCCTGGCTGATGCAGTCGGCGGCCGGCTCGACCCTGGGGCGGATGGTGATCTCGCTCGGGAAGCACCAGGGGTTCAAGACCCTGAACCTCGTACGGCGCCGGGCGGCGGTGGAAGAACTCAAGGCCCTCGGCGGGGATGCGGTGATCTCGACCGAGGACGGTCCGATCGACGAGCAGGTCAAGGCGATCGTCGGCGACGCGGGGATCAAGTACGCCATCGACCCGGTCGGCGGCGAGACGGGGACGCAGATCATCCGGAGCATGGGGCACGGCGGACGCCTGGTCTGCTACGGGAGCCTGTCCGAGGACCCGATCCGCCTGGAGTCGCGACGGCTCATCATTCATGATGCCCGGGTCGAGGGTTTCTGGCTGGGGCACTGGATGCAGTCGCGGAGCAAGCTGAAGGCGATTGGACTGTTTCGCGAGATCAGCGCAATGATTCGTCAGGGAATCCTGAGGACGGAGCCTGGCCGGGAATTCGGCCTGGAGGCCATCCTCGAGGCCGCCGGCGAGGCCGATTCGGTGGGTCGTAAGGGGAAGGCCCTGTTGAGGATAAGCTCTCGCGGTTGAACCCGTCGCGCGGATTTTCGCGTTCGAGAATTTCGGGATTTTATTCGCCTGGATGTCATCGCCTCGTTAGAATCGCTTTCACGACGCATGATCAAGCTCGACGAAGCGGAGGCCCGGGCAACGCCCCGGGTTTCCGGCCACTCCTCCCTCTCGCCTTCCGGGCGTGTCCCTGCCGATGCCCCCGGGGCCCTCAGGTGGACCGCTCCCCCCTTGGCGGAGTTGTCTGCGTCGCGAACGCTCCTAGAATGTCAATGGCCACGGCGCGGATGCCCTTCGCCTGCAAGGGGATGCTTGCGAGCGTCCCCATCGGGGTGTCTACGTCGTGGCGACGCATTGGTGATTCCACGTGGTGAAGCCCCGTCGCACGCGGGCGGACCGACCTTCCGGGGTCGCGATGCCCACGGACCGACGCGACGGGCGGGGAAACTGGCTCCTATGAGTATGACCGAGACGACAGGTGCTCAAGACTGGCGCGCCGTGGCCTGCCTGGCCCCGGGTGGCGAGCGCCTTCTCTGCTACGGCGGCAGCTCCGATCAGGTCCGCGCGGCCTACGCCGGCGCCTGGGGCGAGGTGATCCGCGACGAGGACCGTCCGACGGTCAAGGCGATCTCCCTCCAGCGCTGGGCCGGCCAGGCCTGGTCCGGGCAATGGGAACATCAGACGTACCTCACCGTCCCCAGCCGTCGCGGCAAGGGTGGCGAGGCCGACGCCGCGGCGTCCTGATCGCCAGGGCCGGATCGGTTCCGACCCGATGTGAGACAGAGACGCCGGCGACCCCCCGTCGGTTCGCTCGAACTCCCCGAAATCGATCGGATCGAGCGGGACCCTCCGAACCTCCCCCGGGCTTCTTCCCGGGGGTTCTTTTTTGCGCCGATGGATTTGCCCAGATTGCCGATCCGGTCCGGGCCCGAGGCGCTGGGCGCGGGGCTCCCGACCCCGCCCCAACATCCGCCGCGCTGCACCACCGGACCGGGTCTCCAGACCCGTTCGATGCGGACCCGGCGCGATATTCCACGGGTCTGGAGACCCGGTCCGGCCGTCTCGCGTCTCAGGCCGGGGCCGGGGGCGGGGTCTGGAGACCCTCGCCCAGCGCCGCCAGACAGCGCGGGACGTTTCATGAGGCGTTGCTAGCCATTCATCCGTTCGTAGGTTGAAACGTAACGCCCGAACAGATCGTCGTAGACGTCCTTGTTCGCGGGATTCGGGTCGACCTTACGCTCAATGGCGACCATTTCCGTCGCGGCGGCGTCGAAGTCGGGGTAGAGGCCGGCGGCGACGGCGGCGATCATGGCCGAGCCCAGGGCGCAGGACTCGGTCTCGCGGGTCAGGTGGATCGGGCGTTGGAGAACGTCGGCGTGGATCTGGAGCCAGAGGGCCGACTTGGCCCCGCCGCCTCCGACGAACACCCGCTGGACGTCCAGGCCGTGGGCCGAGGCGTCCTCGATGATGTGCCGGGTCCCGCAGGCGGTGGCCTCATACAAGGCCCGGAAGATATGACCGGGCCCGTGTGACAGCGAGAGGCCCGAGATGATGCCCCGGGCTTTGGGGTTCTTGTAGGGCGAGCGGTTCCCTTGCCAGTCGTCGCGGACGACCAGGCCGTCGGCCCCCGGCGGGGTGGCGGCGGCCTGCTCGTCGAGGACCTCGAACACGTTCACACCGCGCCGCTCGGCCTCCTCCTGCTCGCGGCCGGCGAAGTGGCGGCGGTACCAGTCGAGGATCGACCCCGTCGCCGTCTGCCCGGCCTCGATCGTGTAGAGCCCCTCGACCGTCGCGTCGGGATAGCACCCGGCGGCACCCGAGCCGAAGACGCCGTTCCTGGACTGGGCCAGGTGGCAGGTGCTCGAACCCACGATGGCCGCCAGGTCGCCGTCGCCCGTGGCCCCCAGGCCGAGCATCCCGAGATACGCATCGATCCCGCCCTGTGCGACGGGCGTCCCGGCCTTCAAACCCAACTCGGCCGCCGCCGTGGCCGAGAGCGTCGCGCCCCCCTGCGCCAGGGGGACGATCCGCCCGGGCCACTTGCCCAGGAGGTCGCCCAGGCCGACCCGCTCCATCATCTTGACCGGCCAGCCGCCGTCGGGGCGGGCGTAGTTCCACTTCACGGCGACGTGGTTCAGGGACAGCGTCCACTCGCCCGTGAGCTTGAACATCATCCAATCCGTGCATTCGACCAGCCGGTCGGCCCGGTCGTAGGTCGTCCTGTCGTGCCGCTTGAGCCAGAGGGCCTTGGGCAGCATCCACTCGGGAGAGACCCGGCCGGAGACGTACCTCAGGATCGGGTCGCCGGTCGCGCTGATCTCCTCCGCCTCCAACGCCGACCGCTGGTCCATCCACAGCAGGGCCGAGCGGAGCGGGTTGCCGGCGAGGTCGGAGGCCATCACGGTGCAGGCGGTGCAGTCGAGGCCGATGCCGACGATCTGCTCGGGCCGGATGTTCCCCTGGGCCAGGGCCTTCGCCGTCGACGTCTTCGCCGCGTCCCACCAGTCGGCCGGCCGCTGCTCGGCCCAGGCGGGTTTGGGGTAGGTGGTCTCGACGGGCGTGACGCCGTAGGCGACGGTCCGGCCCTTGAGGTCCACGATGGCCGCTCGGAGGGACTGGGTCCCCAGGTCGAGGCCCAGAACATACGTATCCGACATGGCGCTTCACGTCCCGCTGCGAGGGTCCGGCGGCGGCACCACCCCGGACCGCCGCGACCCCAAGAGGATATCACGACCCGGGCGGGGACCAAGTGGCAAGTGGGCCGCGTCGGCCTCAGAACGCCTTGCGGCTGTCCAGGAGCAGGGTGACCGGGCCGTCATTGACGAGTTCGACCTTCATGTCGGCCCGGAAGACCCCCTTGCCGACGGCCGGACCCAGGTCGGCGACCCTGGCGGCGAAGGCCTCGTAGAGCCGCTCGGCCTCCTCGGGCGGGGCGGCCTCGGTGAAGCTGGGACGCCGGCCGCCCCGGCAGTCGCCGAGCAGGGTGAACTGGCTGACGACCAGCACGCCGCCGGCGATGTCGAGCACCGACAGGTTCATCTTGCCCTGGTCGTCCTCGAACGCCCGCAGCCCCACGACCTTGTCGGCCAGCTTGAGGGCGTCGTCGTCGGTATCGCCCTTCGCCACACCCAGAAAGACCAGCCACCCCTGGCCGATCTGGCCCGTGATCCGCCCGTCCACGGTGACCTGGGCCCGACTGACGCGCTGGAGGACGGTTCGCATTCGATTGCTCTTGAATGAACAACACCCGAACGTCAACGTGTCCAGTGCCCGACGCGCTGGGCGAGGGTCTCCAGACCCCGCGACCAGCCTGAGAAGTTGCACCATCGAACCGGGTCTCCCGCCCCGTTTTCGGCCAGGCCTGGGAACCGGTCTGGAGACCAGGTTTGGTGGTGTGGCGCGGCGACGGTTGGGGCGGGGTCGGGAGACCCGCGCCCAGCGCTTTGGCCGTCGCCACGCGTAGTCGAATGGAAGGGTCACCGGAGACGTCAGCGTTCCGAAGGCGGAAGCCGTGCTTCCGCACTCCAAAGTGTCACGCCGTGAGGGCGAGCGAGGGGACTTCCTCGATCGGCCCGGGGGTCCAGTGGGGGAGGTCGCAGAGGCCGCCGCCGAAGTAGAGGTGGTGGAAGAGCTGGGAGCTGACGACGCAGGTCAGCGCGACGTCCATCACGAACCGCCGGGCGGTGATCCGGGGGATTGTCCCCTGCTTGTGGATCTCGGCGTGGACGACCCTGGGGTCGAAGTAGCCGGTCTTCCGCAGCGATTCGGGGCTGAGGAGCTGGTCGACCCACCTCGGCCTGTGCGGGCCGATGAAGGTCTGGCTCAAGGAGGCCCGGAACATGGTCTTGGGGCGGTTGGCGATCCGGTCCGGCAGGGTCCGCGCGGCCACCTGGCGGAGGATCCACTTCTCCTTCATCCCCCGGAGCTTGTAGTTCGGATCCAGGGAGGCGCAGAAGTTGATGACATCGTCGTCGAGGAACGGGTAACGCGCCTCGACCGACGAGTGCATCGCGATCCGGTCGCCCTTGGAGATCATCAGCAGGCCGGCGAGCATCACCTTGTAGCCGACGTAGAGCGACTGGTTGAGCGGATGCCAGCGGGCGATGTTCGGGTTGGCGATGTTGAGGTCGTCGTAGGGGCTGGTCTCGCCGATCCGCGACCACATCTCGGGGGTGTAGAGGATCGGCCGGGCCTGGCCGATCAGCTCGTACATATCCTGCTGCGCCGGGCGGGTGCCCGCGACGCCGAGCAGGGGCGGACGAAGTTCCGGCCGGCCGCCGCCGACGGCCGCGAACAGCAGTGAACGGGTCAGTTTCGGCAGGAACGGGCCGAGCTTCGCCCCGATCGAGTTGCGGACCTTCTGCGACTTGAACCAGACGTACCCCGCCAGCGCCTCGTCGGCCCCCTCGCCCGTGAGCGCGACCTTGTAGCCCTGGTCGTGGACCGCTCGGGCCAGTCGCATCAGGCAGGCGCACGAGGTGTCGAGCACCGGGCCCTCGGCGGCGAGGACCAGCTCGGGGAAGCTGTCGGCGATCTCGGCCCGGTTCATCACGACGGTCGTCAGCTTGGACCCGAGCACGCCGGCCGACTCGGCCGATTCCGACCGTTCATCCGGGCCCGCGTTGTCCAGGCCGATCGTGAACGACGGCACCGCGTGCCCGCGCTGGCGGGAGCTGAGGCCGAGGACGACCGTGGAATCGAGGCCGCCGGAGATGTAGCTGACCACCGGCACGTCGCCCCGGAGGCGACGCTCGACCGACTGCCGCAGCAGGTGCTCGAACTCGTCGATCAGCGGCGTGGGGTCGTCGAGCCGGCGTTCCTGGCCGGCGTCGGGGAAGTTCAGGTCCCAGTATTGCTTGAGCTCGACCCGGCCGTCCTTGACGTCGAGGAAGTGGCCGGGGGGCAGCGACTTGATGCCCTCGAAGAAGGTGCGTGTGGTGCCGGCGCAGAAGAACGAGAAGAGGTGGTCGATCCCCTTGGCGTCGGGCGCGGCCTTGACCAGCCCGGAGGAGAGCAGCGACTTGATCTCGGAGCCCCAGAGCAGCCAGCCGTCGCGCTCGACGTAGTAGAGCGGGCAGATGCCGACGCGGTCGCGGCCGAGGATGAGGCGGCGGTTGGGGCGGTCCCAGAGGCTGACGGCGAACTGGCCGCGGGCCTTCTCGAACATGTCGAGGCCGCGGTCCTGGTAGAGGTGGACCCAGGCCTCGGTGTCGCAACGGGTCGTGAGCGTGTGGCCCCGGGCGAGGAGTTCCTGCCGGAGTTCGGGGTACTCGAAGAGTTCGCCGTTGAAGGCGACCCAGATCGACTGGTCCTCGTTGGCGATCGGCTGGCGTCCGCCGGCGAGGTCGACGATCGAGAGCCGACGCGCCCCGAGGGCGACGCCCGGCTCGCGGTGGACATGCTCGTCGTCGGGCCCCCGGTGGACGATCGCGCCCGTCATCGCCAGGAGCCGAGCCAGGGGGAACTCGCGCTCCCCGGTGAGGTCGATCGCTCCGGCAATTCCACACATCGGCTCAGGACTCCACGGACCTCGGACGGTAGGTCGCCGGGCTCGCGGTGTGCGGGCGGATGTGGGGGCCATGATGGGCCCGGCGCTCCTGAAATGTCACGACCCGGAGAAGTCTCTCCGGGTTCTTTATCATGCCACGTCGACGGCTCTGGTGCCAATAGAAGCACCAGCCGACGCGACCGGCGATCCAGGCTCCGAACCGGATGATGGGGCCTCTTGGCCCGAGCGGGACGTAAAACATAGGGTGGCTCCTCCGCGCCCGGCGGGGCTGACGTTGCCGATCAAGAGTGCTTCTTCAATTCCCGCGACGACCGGTTCGCTGCGCAGGCCGTCACAAATGCTGCTCATTCCCGCGAAGCGGTCGAGAATCCGCTTACGCATGATGGGAATCATGGTGCTCGTCTCACCGCACTGGTTCGCGAATATCACCGGCACGCCGAGGTCGTGGGCGACCCGGCCGGGGATGATCCCGGCGTAGGGGCCGATGTGCCCGAACAGCCAGTGCTTCCGGCCCGACTCGCGGTCGGCGAAGTCCGGCCAGGCGGAGGAGATCACCGCGAGGTCGATGTGGTGGCGATAACCTTCCCAGACCCCCCGGTAGATCATGTCGGCGCAGATCGCCAGGCCGATCCGACCGTAGGGGGTCTTGACCACCGTGGGCCGGTCGCCGGGGTGGAACCGAAAGCCTTCCCAGAACACGAGATGCCGCTTGCGGTAGACGTGCCGGGAGCCGTCGGGCAGGACGAGGGCGAGCGAGTCGTAGATGTGCCGGCCGTCGTGCTCGACGAACCCGGCGGCGATCATCATGCCCCACTCGCGGGATCGTTCCGAGAGGTGGTCGAGGGTCGGGCCCTCGATGTCCTCGGCGTAGGGGGAGTAGTCGGGCTGGGCGCCGTAGCCGGTGTTGAACATCTCGGGAAGGACGGCCAGGCCCACGCCGCTGCGGTGGGCCTCGAGTAGGTAATGGTCGGCCCGGTCGAGGTTGTCCTCGACGGCCAAGGGTTCGGACCCCATCTGGATGGCGGCGACGTCGAGACTCACTGGCGGACCCCCTTCCCTGGGAGTTGCACTACGCAGACGGCATTCCGTTGCCCGGGTTGCCTGGCGTCGAGGTTGGAAAATCAGGTCTGGAAGCGGCGTGAGAGGTCGGGCGTCGGCCCTGGGTCAGAATCCGAAGAAGCCGAGGAGGCCCTTGCGGCGCGGGGGGGGCGGGGCCTGCCCGGCGGCGCGGAGGTTGTCGGCCCGGTTCATCAGCTCGGCCGGGTTCTCCGGCTCGACCGGCTCCATCTTGTACACGTATTCGCGCTCGTCGCGGATGGTGAACGGGACCAGGTTCTCGGTGAAGAACTCCGTGGCGACGTTGTCGTACCAGGGGGCCTTCATGTCCTCGACGATGTCCTGGGTCTTGTACCCTTCGCGCTGGAGGCGGATGTTGCGGGCACCGTAGTAGGTGTAGCTGTGGGAGACCGGGGTCGTGCCGATCTCCTCGCCGTTGACGATCGCGAGCGCGCCGGGCGGGTCGGACCGGATGGTGTACCGCCGCTCGACGCAGCCCGAGGCACCGACGACCGCCATCAAGGCCATCGCGGTCCAGGCAAGTCGTCGCCGAATCCGCCAGGCTGAATCGCTCAACATCACCGGCACTCCAGGGCGGCGCGGGTCGCCGATCGCTCGGGGCGATCCTCGACTCGGGCTTCGGACTCGATCGGGCCGGGGGTGCGGGGCGTGTTGCGGGGCGACCGGCGAGGTGAGTTCGGTCTGCAGGGCGGGCGGGGGATCCTGCCCTCCCTGGCAGTCGGGCGGGAGTCTAGCAGGAGTCCCCCAACCCGGCAAGGCGGCTTGGCGCTGACCGCTCGAATCGCCAAGATGGCCCGGACGACACCCGGAGACGGGCGTCTCCCCCAATTCCGACCCGCCGCGCCGACCGGGAACGCTCGACACCATGGAACTGCACGCCGTCTGCCAGCCGATCCGGGACGTTGACGCCGACTGGCTCATCATCGGCGCCTTCGACGGCGACGCCCAGCCCCCCTCCGCCTACCAGGGCTCCGAACTGGCCGGGCTGATCCAGGGGTTGATCGACTCCAAGGACCTCCCCACGTCCATCTCGGAATCGACCGTGCTCTGGGCCCCGGCCGGGCTCAAGGTCCGCGCCGCGATCCTGGTCGGGCTGGGGAGCCGCGAGAAGTTCGACGCCGGGGTGGCCTACCTCGTCGGCGTGGCCGCTGCCAAGCGGCTGGCGTCCAAGAAACGCGACCGGGTCGCGATCGTCCTGCCCGACTCGGGCGGCTCGCCCCCCATCACCTCGGCCCTGTTCGAAGGGCTGACCGTCGGCACCAAGGGGCCCGACGTCCGCAAGTCCGAGCCGAACCGGCACGAATTCCAGAGCCTCACCGCCGTCGCCAGCAATCCCGACTCCGACCTGGAGTCGATCACGCAGGCCGTCAAGCGCGGGGGGATCGTCGGCGAGGCGGTCAACCTGGCCCGCCTGCTCGTGAACACCCCGCCGTCGGAGAAGCCCCCAGAGAACCTGGCCGCTCGGGCGAAGGTGGCGGGCGAGGCGGCCGGGGTGAAGGTCGAGGTCTGGGACGAGACCCGGATCCGCTCCGAGCGCTTCGGCGGGCTGCTCGGCGTCGCGGCCGGCTCGGAGGAGCCCCCGGCGTTCGTGATCCTGGAGTACAAGAACGGCGGCGACGCCCCGACGATCGCGCTCGTCGGCAAGGGGGTGACGTTCGACTCCGGCGGGCTGTCGCTCAAGCCGAGCGCGTCGATGGAAGACATGAAGTCCGACATGACGGGCGCCGCCGTCGTGCTGGCGACGATGGTCGCCGTCGCGAGGCTCGACCTGCCGGTGAACGTGGTCGGCTACCTGGCCCTGACCGAGAACATGGTCAACGGCAGGGCCATGAAGCTGGGCGACGTCCTCAAGATGCGGAACGGCAAGACGGTCGAGATCATGAACACCGACGCCGAGGGGCGGCTGATCCTGGCCGACGCCTTGAGCTACGCCGTCGAGCAGAGCCCGGCGAAGATTCTCGACCTGGCCACCCTGACCGGCGCCTGCATGGTGGCGCTCGGGACGAAGGTCGCAGGGCTGTTCAGCAACGACGACGCGTTCGCCGAGGAGGTCCGGGCGGCGTCGAAGGCGACCGGCGAGCGGACCTGGCGGATGCCCCTGGACGACGACTACCGCGACCAGCTCAAGAGCCCGGTGGCCGACCTCAAGAACGTCGGCGGCAAGTGGGGCGGGTCGATCACGGCGGCGAAGTTCCTGGAGCAGTTCGTGGCCTCGACCCCCTGGGTCCACCTCGACATCGCCGGCCCGAGCTGGGCCGATTCCGACGGCGCCACCCGCGACTCCGGCGGATCCGGCTGCTTCGTCCGGACCCTCGTGAACCTGCTCGAAACGGCCGCCAGGAAGGGCGCCCGGGGCTGATCGCTGGATCCCGGGCGAGACAGCTCGCCCGGCGCGAAAACCCCACGGACGCGTGTTCAGCTCACGGTGCCAGCCTGGGGTGCTTTCGTTACGCGTGAGGAAGTCGTAATCTGGGATGGATCACCGGCGGGCCGGCGCGGGCCGTCCCCGACCCCCCGCCCGGATGACCCTCCACTCGGGCTTCGCCCTTCATGCTCACGAGCGCCCGCGACCCCCTGCCCGACCTCGGCGGACGTTATCGCATCGAGCGGGTCCTCTCCGACCGCGATCGGTCGCTCTCCCTGGTCGTCCGCGAGCCCGCCTCCGGGCTCCTGCGGTTCCTCAAGGTGGGTGGACCCGCCACGGCCACCGACCCGCTCGCCTTCCGGGCCTTCCGCCACGAGCCGGCCATCCTCAAGCGGCTCGAACGCGACGCCGGCCTGGGATCCGCGCCCCACGTCCTCGACGAGGGCGTCGTCGCAGGCCGCCCGTTCTTCGTGCTGGAGATGATGGACGGTTACAACCTGGCCGAGCGGCTCAGGTCGCGCATGCCGCTCGACGGTTCCTCGGCGCTCCGGGTCATCACCCGGGTCCTCGAAGTTCTCCAGGCGGTCCACCTGGCGGGGGTCGCCCACGGCGACATCAGCCCCGAGAATATCCAGATCCGCACAAATGTCCCCTTCGACCCGACCGGGCCGATCCCCGGCGACGCCGAGGTCGCCCTGGTCGATTTCGAGACCTCCCGCCGGTTCGACGGCGCGGAGAACCGCGAGGGGATGCCCATCGCCGGCCGGCCGTCGTACCTCGCGCCCGAGATCCTCCGGGGCAAGCCGCTGTCGCCGCGTTCGGACCTGTTCGCGGTCGGGGTGGTCTTCTATCAGCTCCTGACCGGCGAGATCCCCTACGCCGACGATTGCCTGCTCGACCCCGAGCACCCGCCGTCGTTCGAGCCGTCGCCGATCCCGCTGGACCTGGAGGTCCCGTTCGTCATCGAGGACCTGGCGAGACGGCTGATCGAGCCGGACCCGGGCCGCCGGGTCGCCTCGGCGGCCGAGGCCCTCCGCGAGTTGCGTCACATCGACGAACTCCGGCGCTGGCTCGAAGCCGCCCCGAAGTCCGTCCCGGACGCCCCCGCCGCTCCAGGCCCCGCCGAGCCCAGGTCGTTTGACTTCGAGATGCTCGCCGTCCACGATCCCGGCGACGACTTCGCCCCGGTCTCGTTCGACGACATCCCCATCCCCCCGGCCATCTCGACCGGCCTGACCGATGACTCGGAAGTGCCGGCCGTGGCGGAGCCGGAGCCCGAGCCCACCCCGGTCCCCGTCGACACGCCGGTCGCTCCGGAGCCGGAGCCGGTCCCCGCCCCTCCCGTCCCGGCCGCGATCGAGCCACCCGCCCCGCTGCCACCAGCCCCGGCCGGGTCGATCCACGACCTCGACGACGACCCGCTCGACTCGCCGGCGGAGACCTCGCTGCCGTCCTACGACGCCTTCCGGATCGAGGATCACCTGGGCGACCGGCCGCCGTCGATCGACGAGACGGGGTTCACCGTCCTGCGGCCGGCGCTGATGACGCCGGGCCTGTGGATGCCTTTCGTGGCGTGGGTCCATCGGCTCGGGGTCGAGCCGGAGCCGGGGGACGACGAGATCGACCCGGATCTGATCGGCTCCGGGTCGGACAGCGGCGTCGGGATCGTCTCCAGGGACTTCGGCCTGGTCCCCGACCCCGGCGCGTCCGGGCTCCCCGCGCCCGGCTGCCTGACCCTGATCCCCCACCTGCCGGGGGTCGAGTTCGAGCCGGAACGCCAGGACATCACCTGGGACTCGGCCGAGCAGCGTGTGGTGTTCCGGGCCCGCGCGGGCGTCTCGCTCTGCGGCCGGGCGGCCCGGGGTTTCCTCTCGGTGTACTGGGGGGGCATCCTGATCGGCGAGGTCCGGATGGCCGTGCTCGTGGACCTCGACCGCCTGCGACCGACGGCCTTCGCGCCCGGGGTCCGCGACCGCGAGGGGACGTTCCGGCGGATCTTCGCCAGCTACTCCCCGCGCGACGTCGAGGTCCGCGACCGCGTCGAGATGCTCGCGGCGCGGATCCACGACGGTTACATGCGGGAATGCCTCGCCATCCGGGGGGGCGACGGCTGGGAGGAGCGGCTCCGCCAGGTCATCGACCGCTCCGAGGTCTTCCAACTCTTCTGGTCCTCGCACTCGATGGATCTGCCGCTGGTGCGCTCGGAGTATGAATATGCCCTGAAGTGTCACCGCTCCCTGTTCGTCCGCCCGTGCTACTGGGAGGAGCCGTTCCCGAAGTCCGACGCGCCCCCCCTGCCCCCCGAGCGGCTGCGGGCCGTCCGGTTCGAGAAGCTCAGCACGGGGCGGCCGATCCTCGCCGAGCCGGCCCGGCCCGACGCCCGTCCCTTGTGGCTCCGGGGCACCGACGAGGGGAACGCGTCGCACCCGACGTTCGAGCCTTCGAAGGGCCTGGAAGGCTCGCTCGCCGGCTACGAGATCGCCGGCCCGCTCGGCTCGGGCACCTCGGGGACGATCCACCATGGGCGTCACATCAAGACCGGCCTGCGCGTGGTCATCAAGCGGTCGAACGGCCGCGAGGTCGACCCGCCGCTCTATCGGGAGGCGCTCCGGATCGTCGGGGCCCGGCAGCCGGGGATCGTGCCGGTCGTCGACGCGTTCGAGCAGGCGAGCGTCTCGTACGTGATCCGGGAATTCCACGAAGGGCGCGGGCTGGCCGACCTGATCAAGGCCGATCGCCCCGGGGCTGTCCGGTCGGCCGAGCTGGTGGCCGGGCTCGCCGAGCGGATCCACGCGATCCACAAGGTCGGGCGGATCCACCGCGACCTCAAGCCGAGCAATATCCTGATCGACGACCATGGCCAGCCCCGGCTTTGGGCCGACCACCTCGTCTCGTATCCCGACGGGCCGTTCCTGGAATACCTGCAGGCCCGGGGGTTCTACGGAACCCCGGCGTACATGGCCCCCGAGCGGATGACCGACTCCGCCCTGCGCCAGGAGCCGCGCTCGGACGTCTACGCGCTCGGCGTGATCCTCTACGAGCTGCTGACCGGCCGCTGCCCGTTCGTGGCGAAGGACCGGAATATCAACACGCTCCTGATCCGGATCGTGACCGAGGCCCCGCCGGCCCCGAGTTCGATCGCGAGCGGGCTACCGTCGGCGCTCGACGACATCTGCCATCGCTGCCTGGAGAAGTCGCCCGACGACCGATACTCCCACGCGATGGCGGTCGCCGACGACCTGAACGCGTTCGTCAGCCTGGAGACCGACTCGGACGCGAGGGGGTGATGGATCAACGCCGAATGCCCCCGGAGCGCGACGTCTCTAGGGGCGGGCGATGGATCGGATTCGGACGGATGAGTGCGAAGGGGAGGCGGGAGCGGGCGAGAGACGGAATCCGGCGGGCGATTCAACCGGCTTCGGCGAGGCGATGCTCGAACAGGCATTCGAGGCGGCGGCTGTTGATGTCGAGGGTCTCGAGGATGTCGAAGACCTCGACCATGTCGAGGCGGTGGTCGATGGCCCAGTTGAGGATATCCAGATTCTCCTCGCCGCGCCGGAGCTTCTGGACGATGGGCTTGATCAGGTGGGTATCCTGGAATTCCCTCTGGAGCAGGCCGAAGTCGTCCTGATCGAGTTCGATCCAGAACGCGCGACCTTCGAGGTGCTGGAGCCAGCGGTCGCGGAGGAATCCCTGCCAGTGCCTGCGGACCCAGATCCGGATGGCCTGGGGCCCGAGGTCATGCCCCGCCTTCTCGCTCTCGATCCACTTGAACTGCTCGGCTTCCTTCTGGCCGTGAGTGTAGACACTCAGCCGGACCAGCGGCAGCGTGTGGCCAAACGTCGGAGTACATTGACACATCGCGACCCCCGAAAAACGGATGCCCGGATCCGAGGTCGCGTTGCAATGCGAACCGGACGGTGCATCGAGTCCAACAGCGTAGGCACGCGGGAGAGTCAGGGGGAAGGAGGCTTTCGACTAGATCGGCGATTCTGGTGCCAATCTTCGCCAAAGACCTATATTGTGATCCTACTCCAGGTGACAAACGGCGGCAAGCCTGAATCGTGACATCGCGTTGCGTCCCGTCAACATCCGAGCGGGATCGATCGGTCTGGGCCCGACCAACGCGAGGCATCGAGGCGTCAACGGACGAGAGAATGCCTCAGAATGAGGGGAACCAGGCCAGATCCTTGCCGATCAGGGCCGCGACGCCCGAGCGGCCGGCCGCGAGCGGGCCCAGCGTGGCCGGGGCGATCGATCGCCAGATCACCTGGCCGTCGATCTCGGTGCAGATCAGGTGCACCCCCGACCGGGAGACCCGACGCGCCAGGCCGTCGGGGCCCGGGCCGTAGATGGTCTGGGCCGTCTCGGTCTTCCCCTGCGCACGGCCGTGACCGGCGCCGTCGAAGGCCAGGGTCCGCCCGTCGGGGGCCACCACCACCGCCCAGCCGCCGACCCTGTGGAGCTGCCAGGCTTCCCAGGGGACCGGCGATTCCCAGATCGCCCGGCCTTTCAGGTCATGACCCCGGAGGATCTCCGCGCGGCGGCCGAGCGTGACCCAGACCACGCCCTTTGGAGACCCGGCCGGGGCCTCGATCAGGTACAACGGCTCGGTCAGGTCGGCCCGGAACTCGCCCGCGAGGTTCCCGGCGGGGTCGATGCAGCAGAGCCGGCCGTCCTCGGTGGTGTAGGCGGTGAACCCTTCCGGGCCGATGGCCAGGTCCTCGACCGGGGTCTTGAGTTCCGACTTCCAGATCCATCGCCCGGCGACGGTCGCCCGGCCGACGCGGTCGCGCTCCTGCACGATGGCCAGGCCGTAGCCGTCGGGCTGGATCGCCAGGTGGGTCGTCTCGACCAGGCTCAGATCGACGCGCTGGGCGGTGTTCTTGTTCAGGTCGCAGAGGACGATCTGCCTGTCGGTCGCGGCGGCCATCCACCCGGGCGAGGTGCGGATCATCCGGCCGACGCCGAGGATCTCGGGGGCCGCGCCCAGCTTCTTGCCGTCGGTCGTGTAGATCTCCAGCCGGTTCTTGGTCGTCACGGCCCCCACGCGCGGCGGGTCGTCGCTGACGGCGAGGACGGTGAACTCCGCCTGATCCTCGGTGTTGACCAGCGGGACCGTCCAGGCCGGCGAGACGACGGAGGCCCCCCCGGCCCGCGCGGCGGGCCCGGCCATGTCGAGATTCGGCCCCATGTCGGGCCGGGCGACGGCGGCCGTGAGCGGGCGGTCGGCGCTGCGAGGCCCCCGGCCGCGCTGGAGGTCCAGGCGGGTGATCTCGCCGGTGCCCAGGCCGTAGACGATGAACCGGCCGAGGGGGTCGGTGTCGAGCGCGACGGCGGGGCGCGGGAGCGTGGCCTGCCAGCGGACGTTGCCGTTGCCGCTGAGGATGGCCAGGCCGGATTCCATCGTGGCGACGGCGATGATCCGGCCGAGGAAGTCGGGCACGGCGATCGAGGCCGAGCCGCCGAGGTGATAGGCCCCCTCGTTCCGCCCCTGGGCGTCGAACCGCTGGACCCCGTGGGTGTAGCAGGCGATGAAGATCGCCGAGCCGTCGCCGACCGTCGCCAGCCGGCCGACGTTCGACAGCAGGGCCTCATTCCAGGACAGGTCGCCGGTCAACTGGCCCTTCGAGCCCTTCGTGGACAGCTCGAAGGCCGAGATCGTGCCGACCGCGCCGGTCGCGTAGAGGAGCGCCTGGTCGGGGACGAAGACCATGTGCCCCATCGGCTGCCGGGTCTCGAACTTCCCGGCCATCTTGCCGAACCGGTTGTAGAACTGGATCAGGCTGAGCTTGGAGGCGACGGCGACGTATCGACCGTGGGGGTCGACGGTGAGCGAGATGGCGTCGGTGATCGCCTCGCGGTCCTGGATCAGCTCGAAGTCCGGCCCGAGCATCCAGAGCCGGTTGCCTTCGCCCAGGAGCGCGATGAGGCCGGCGTCGTCGGAGATGGCGGCCGAGAGGATCTTGCCCGGGGCCCGGGAGATCGACTGGGTCTGGCCTTCGAGGTCGAGGAGGTAGAGCTGATCGGCCTCGTCCCAGGCCAGGCAGAGCCCGGCCTCGCGTGCGAGGTCGAGCCCCTTGAGCGGCGCGTCGGTGACGACCGTCCAGGCCGGGCCGGGGTCGATCCGCGTACTCGTCCTCGCCGTCGCGTCGGCCATGTCGGTCGACCTCCGTGGTGACCCGGGGCGATCGTGCCCTCGGGCGTCCGACAAGTGTAGGGAATCCGGGTGACGAAGTCGAGGGCCGGACAGGACGAGCTAGGCGCGGGTCGGAATCGCTGGGCGCGGGTCTCCCGACCCCGCCCTTGCCGTCGCCGCTCCGTATGAGCTGGCCGGGTCTCAAGACCCATTCCCGAGAACCCCGCGCGTCGGAGCCTTTGGTTCCTGGGTCGGGAGACCCGCTCCTGTTGTACCACATCTCAGGGTGGGGGCGGGGTCGGGAGACTCGCGCCCGGCGCTGCGTCCGAAATGACCGCACGCCGGCCGACCCTGGTGGATCGGCCGGCGTGCACGAAGGTGGTGTTCCGCTTCCAAACTCAGCGGCTGACGTTCAGCGATTGCCGGGCGTTCTGGATGGCGGTGCGGAGGGCGGGGTCGCGGGCGGGGTCGCCGGGCTCCCAGTCCTGCACGACCTTCTGGCCGTTGGCGGGCTTGGCGACGGCCCGGACGAGGATGTCGGGGGAGACGCCCTGCTCGCTGTAAGGATGGTTCTTGGGCGAGTAAAACTTGGCCGTGGTCAGCTTGAGGCCGGCGGGGACGGAACGCAGCTCGAAGATGCTCTGCACCGAGCCCTTGCCGTAGCTGCGGTCGCCGATGACGACGGCCCGATTCAACTCCTTCAGGGCACCCGCGAGGATCTCGCTGGCGCTGGCGCTGTCGCGGTCGACCAGGACGGCGACCTTCATGTCGAAGGGGATATCCGGCCGGGCGCGGTAGATCTGGGTCTGGCCGGGGGCCCGGCCCCGGGTCGAGACGATCACCCCTTCGCCCACGAACCGGTCGGCGATCTCGACGGCGATGTTCAGGAGGCCGCCCGGGTTGCCCCGCAGGTCGAGGATCATGTACCGCATGCCTTGCCGCTTGAGTTCGGCGACGGCCCGGTCCATCTCCTCGGCGGACGATTTCTGGAACCCCGTGAGCTGGATGTAACCGATTCCCAGGCTCGTCTCGATCATCCGGGCCTGCGAGACGGACTCGACCTCGACGTGCCGCCGGATGAGCCGGAGGTCCTCCGCGCGGCCATTGTTGTGCATGACCGTGATCTCGATCGGGGTGCCCTCGGTCCCCTGGAGGCGGTTGGCCGCCTCATCCAGGCCGAGCCCCTTGACCGGCAGGCCGCCGACGCGGGTGATGCGGTCGCCCGACTTGAGGCCGGCGTCGAAGGCCGGGCCCCCCTTGATGACGCCGACGAGTTGCAGGCCGTCGTCGTCGGACTTCAGCTCGACGCCCAGGCCGACGAAGTTGCCGTCGATGACGGAGAACATGTCTTCGAGCTTATCGGGCGTGAGGTAGGTCGTGTACTCGTCGAGGGCGTCGCAGGCGCCGAAGACGAATTCGAGGGCGACGGCGGCGGAGTTGAGGCCCAGCGCCTGCTCGGAGAGCTGGCAGGCGTAGATCAGCTCGTTGCGGGCGGACGGCAGGTCGGGGATCGCCAGGGCGTCGCGGCGGGCCCGGAGCTGCTTACGGAGCCAGACCACGCGGTCGGGCTCGGGCGAGCCGAGGCCGTTGGCCTTGAAGACGTTGGGGTCGCGGAGGGCGACCTCCATATTGTCCAGCCCGCGTCGGACGAGCGGTTCGAGCGGGACGAGGTCGACGTAATGGGTGTCGATCCGCTCCATCAGCTCGTCGTAGAGTTCCAGGGCCTTGCCCTGCGGCAGGCGGAGGAGGACGTCGCGGAAGCTGCGGTCCTGATAGCGCCTGACGATCCGCTGATGGGTCTCGCAGAGCCGCTTGCGGTGGCTGAAGTCGGTCCGGCTGGGCCAGATCTCGACGGCCTCGGCGTAGACCTTGATGGCGGATGGCCAGTTGCGGGCGCGTTCGAACTCGATGGCCTTGCGGAAGGTCGCGTCGGGGTCGCCGGGGATGGCGAACAGTCGGACGGGCTGGCTGGACGCGGCCGGCGTATTCGGCAGTGGCTGCGCCGGGGTCGGCTTCGACTCGGGCGGCTTCGCCTGGGTGGGCTTCGGACGGGTCGACGGCGGTTCCAGAGTCGGGCCGTCGCCCGACTGCGCCCGGGCGAGCCCGGCCGTCGCGACCAAGACCAGTACCGCCGCGATCAGGCGGGACCGGAGGAAGGATGCCTCGATGACCATCGCCCACGATCCTCCCACTTGGAGGAGCAGAGCGAGGAAAAAGGAAACGCATCGGGGCCGGGGAATGTCACCGGCTCCGGGTGCGACGACACGCAACCGGGCCGGGGGGATCCCCCGGGACGACGCCTCTCCGTCCGCGCACCGCTCCCTGGCTGCACATTCGATGGGGTCGATCAATCAAGCGGGTACGACGGCGGGAGGGCGAACTCGTCGGCCTCTCGCTGCGCCGGCTCGCGAGGCGGTCACACGGACAGGCCGTGCCCGACTCGTTCCAACTATAACACACGCGGGCAAGCCCCTGGAAAATGACTCAAGCTGTCGAAGCCGAACGTCGGGCGCACTCTTGAGGCCGCGCGCGGGCCCGCCGGCGTTGTCAAATTGACAAAACGACGAGAGCCCGGCCGCGCCGGGACGCGACCGGGCCCGGACGTATCCATCGTCGGATCAGGGTTTGACGACGCCCCGATCCTCGTCGACCGTGACCGTCTGGTTGGCCTGCAAATCTTTCAATTCGGTCGTCTTGCCCGACGGCCAGGTCACGGTCAGGCTCCCCGGATTTTTCCCGGAACCGAGCCCGAAGGTGACCGGGATTTCGACGGAGGACAGATACCCCCGCGCGGGGAAGACCTGCCGGCGTTGCTCGACGTCGCCCGACTTGAGGGCGAGTCTGGCCCCGATCCCTTCGCGGTTCGAGGCGTGCCCGACGAGCTTGACGCGGAGCCAATTCGACTTCGAGCCCCCGTCGTTGCGGAAAAGCCGGGCCGGGCCGCCATTGGCGGTCAGGACGACGTCGAGGTCGCCGTCGCCGTCGATGTCGGCGTAGGCGCTGCCGCGGCCTACGATCGGGGTCAGGAGTTCCTTGCCGATCACCTTCTCGCCGACGAGTGCAAAGAGGTTGCGGCCGGGCTGGCCGGTGTTCCAGAAGAGCTGGGCCGACTGGGCGTAGGCCTGGCTCTGCTGGACCTTGGCGATATCGCTCTCCAGGTGGCCGTTGGCCGAGAGGAGGTCCAGCCGGCCGTCGAGGTCGTAGTCGAAGAAGAACAGGCCGAACTTCAGGGGCGGCTGGGTCGGCGCGCCCAGGCCGTAGATGTTGGCCAGGTCGGAGAAGAGGAGGCTGTTGGGGTCCTCGGTGACGTACAGCGCGGTCATCTCGTTGGCGAAGTTGCCGATCGCCAGGCCGAGGGATCCGTCGTTCTTGAAGTCGGCCCAGTCGATGCCCATCGCCCCCCGGGCCGAGCCCGACTGGTCGAAGGCCACGCCGGAGGTCACGCCGATCTCCTCGAACTTGCCGTCGCCGAGGTTGTGGAACAGGAAGTTGGGGACGGTGTCGTTGGCGACGGCGAGGTCGACCTTGCCGTCGCCATCGATGTCGTACGGGGCGACGCCCAGCGACTTGGCCACGGGGTCCTTGAGGCCGGGCGAGCGGACCTGGATGCCGCTGGACTCGCTGATGTCGACGAAACGGCCCTGGTCGTTCCTGAGCAGGGTGCAGAACGATCCCTTGAACGCGTTCGGCGGGCCGTAGGCACGGCCCTGGCCGGTGCCGGCGAGCTGGAAGTTCTGGGCGCGGTCGTACTCGGCGGACCAGGCGACGTATCGGCAGATGAACAGGTCGAGGTCCCCGTCATTGTCCACGTCGAAGAACGCCGCGCTCGTGAGCCAGCCGTCGCCGCCGCCGGCATTCCTGGCGGTGGTGACGTCGACGAACTTGCCCTTGTCGTTGCGGAAGAGGAACCCGCCGCCGAGGGCCGTGATGTACAGGTCGGGGTCGCCGTCGTTGTCGAAGTCGCCGATCGCCGCCCCCTGGCCGAAGAACGTCCGTCCGAGCCTGACCTCGGCGGTGACATCGGTGAACTTGCCCTTGCCGTCGTTCTGGTAGAGGGCCTGGGTCGGATTCGAAGCCGACTTCGAGCCGGGCCAGACGTTCGAGTTGACGAACAGCAAATCCTGGTCGCCGTCGGAGTCGTAGTCGAGGAAGGCGACGCCGGAGCCCATCGTCTCGGGCAGGAGCTTCTCGCCCGCCGCGCCGTTCTGGTGGACAAACTTGATGCCGGCGTCCCTGGTGATCTCGACGAACTTGACGTCGGGGAACTTCAGCTCCGTGGCCGGCTTGGCGGCGACCGGCGCGAACGGGGCCGCCGAGATTGTGGGCGGCGGCGTGCGGTCGCATCCGGCGGCCAGGGCCAGCAGGAGCGGGATCGTTGCGGCGAGGGTTCGCGTGCTCATTCGGCGGGCTCCCGGCTGGCGGTCGTGTCGGTCTCGGGCTTCGTCGGCTTCGACGCGGTCTGCTTCTTCTCGGTCAGGCCGGGGGCTCCCGGTCGATGGAGGGAGCGGATGACGATCGACTGGGCGTTCTGGTCGGCCGCCGGGTCGTTCTTGCGGGCGATGGCCACCGCGCGGCCCTGGGCGGTCTCGTCTTCCTTGAGGAGGCGTTGCAGATCCTTGTGGATCGCGGCCAGGGCCTTCGCCTGGATGGCCGACGCCTCGGGGTCGGTCTCGGCGACGTAGATCGCGCCGAGGGCCTCGGCCGACTCGTGCAGCGGGTCGAGACGGTTCACCAGCGGATCGCGAGGCTGGGCGAGGAACCCGGCGAGTTGCCGGGCGAGCGACATCGCGGTATCGGCCCGTTTCTTCGGATCGGCCCCCTTGGCGTTGAGTTCCTTGATGCGATCGCGGAGCCCGGCGACGTTGAGCTTCGTCGTGCCGTCGGGCTTCTCGTCGTCGGCTCGACCCAGGCCGCCGGCGGCGGCGAGGTCGGCGTAGGCGATGCCCAGGCCGTTGTGGGCGAAGACGTTCTCGGAGTCGACCGCCAGGGTCCGCCGGTAGGCGGCGACGGTCTTCTTGAGGAACTCGACGCGCTTCGGGCTCTTCAGGGGCTCCTGCCGGGCGCGTGAGTACAGGGCCCGGCCGAGGAAGTTGATGACCTCGTAGTCCTCGCTGAAGTCGAACTTGCGCTCGGGGATTTTCGTGTTAAGGACGGCCTCGTACTTGGCGATGGCCTCGTCGAGGAAGCCGTTCCGCTCGTCGATCTGGGCCGAGAGCCATGAGATGACCCAGGGGGCGGTGGGCTTGGGATGCTTGGCGGCCTTTTCGAGGGCGTCGAGGGCCTCGGGGATCCGACCCTCGCGCTGGTAGACGCGGCCGAGGTTGACCCAGCCGTCGGCCTGCCCGATCTCGGCGACCTTCTTGAAGGCCTCCTCGGCCTGCTTCAGCTCGCCCTTCTGGCCTCCCTTGTCACCGCCTTCGAGGAACAGGCCGATGCCGTAGTCATTCCAGCGCTGCCAGGCCAGCTCGGGCTTAATCGGCGACGGGTCGTTCTTGACCGCCGGGCCCCCCTCGACGGCGACGTTCACGGCATCCTTGGCCATCACGACCACCGGCAAACTGGGCCCCTGCCCCTTGCCGAAGATGTAGTCGAGATACTTGCGGTCGAACTTGCGGTAGTTGAGCCGGGCTTCGAGCGTGATCGGAGCCTTGAGGTCCTTCGGCACGTCGAGCCCGAAGTGCACGACCTGCCCCGCGCCGGGGGGATCTGCTTGTTGTAGAGCGGGACGAAGATGTCCTGCGGGTTGCGGCGGTCGATGCGACGCCCCTCGCGGTCGAGCATGTAGACGTTGATGAAGTGGGCGTAAGGGTCGACCGTGCCGTCGTCGCCGATGCCGCCGGAGCGGCCGACGACCTTGTCGCCGGACTTCGCGATCAGCTCGACCCAGATCTCGTTGGAGTCGACCGTCCCCTGCGTGAGCGGGTGGCCGACGCCGAGGGTCCGGACGACGACCTCGACGAGGTAGGGATTGCCGGGCTTGAGGGTGGGCGACTCGGGACGCAGGGGCGCGATCAGCTTGCCGTCGACGCCGGAGCCTTCGCGGATGCCGAAGACGTCGATGCGAGTCTTGGCGTCGGTGAGGTACTTGGCGTGGACGTCGGCCGTCTCCTGGCTGCCGCGGATGGCGGCGAGCCCGGTATTGGCGGCCGGGAACATGTGGTTGTGGACCTCCAGCCCGCCCTTGCCGTCGAAGTCCCTCGCCCCGAACTCGTTCGAGGCGATGAGGTTCATGTGGCACTCGTTGCAGTTGGTCTTGGCCTCGGGCGGGTAATAGAAGCTGCGGGCTCCCTTGCCCGACACGCCCGACAAGTGGTAGCTGTCGTAATGGTTCTGGCCCCGGACGAAGTCCTGATAGTGGTTCAGGGCGTACGGCAGCCCGACCTTGTGGCAGGTCGAGCAGAACTTGGCGTCCTTGATGATGGGCTTCAGGACGTCGCTTGTGCATCTCGGGCTTCGCCTTGATGAGGGTCTGGTTTGACCCACTGCAGGGCGGGGTTGTCGCTGAAGGCGAAGGGGTAATGCTGGGGCTCCTCGATGGTGTAGTCGCCGTTGCCCCGGGTGCTGTTGACGTTGGTGATCGAGTGGCAGACCGTGCAGGTGATGCCCGCCTGGCTGGTGGGGTCGCTGACGTCGTCGTAGTTCGGGTCGTCGAACTTGCCCGAGAAGAACGGCACGGGGTCATGGCAGCCGGCGCACCAGCGGGCGGCGCGGGTGCTGCCGTCGCGCTCCATGCCGACCTTGCGGGTCTCGCGGACGCTGAACAGGTACGCCTTGTTGTTGAACGAGCTGAAGTGGTGCGAGGAGTGGAACCACCCCTTGTAGCTGTCCTCGTGGCACTTGAGGCAGTAGCTGTCGGCCATGAGCACGCTGGCCGGGATGAACTTGCCGTCGGAGGTCATCGCCTCGGAGGGCTGGAAATACTTCTCGCCTTCGACCGAGCCCTTCTGGCCGAAGTTCTTCGGCTGCGCCGAGTGCAAGGCCCCCATCACCACGACGAACACGGCCATGGCTGCGCCGATGCGGCGGGCCCAGTGCCAGCGGATCAAGGGGCCGGCGAGCCTGTGCTTGACGTAGAGCCCGATGGCGATGGCCGGCAGGGCGACGTGCAGCCAGTAGTTGATCCGTCTCAGGTTCGGGTCGCGGATCTCGATGCCCACGGCCCGCACCAGGAGGACGCCGGAGATCAGGATGACGACCGAGATGGCCAGGAGCACGAGGCCGTAATTCACCGCCGCGCGGTTGGGCCGCTTCCACGACGTGACCAGGTGGCCGACGCCGAAGACGATGAACGGCACGACGATGAGGATGCCCAGCAGGATGTGCAGGGCGACCATCATCATGTAGAAATAGGTCTGCTGGGTGACGCTGGTGAGCCAGGTCACGAGCGAGACGCTGGCGAGGTAGACCCCGGTCGCGCCCAGGAGCGCGAAGCCGCCGAGGCAGAGCCAAAGCCAGGGCCGCAGGCCGGTCCCGACGGCCGGGGTGTAGACCCGGCCGCGGCGGTCCTGCAATGGGCGAGCATTCGTCGCCATGGGAAGCCTCTGATGGGATGGATGGAAAGGAATGATGAAGACGGAGTCGTCGGATCAGTAGGCCGATTCGGCGCCCGGCTCGTCGACGCGGAGCGCGTCGAGCGCGGCGTCGATCTCGGGCCGGAGCCTGGCCTCGACCGACTCGGGCGCGTGGAACATCACGAAGATGGTGTCGGTTGCCCGGGGGATGGCCCGGGTGATCCGGACCGTCGGGATCAGGGTCTTGCCCTTGGGGGCGACCGGGGTCCCGACCCCGCTGGGCGCGATGGCGTCGCCGGTGCCGGGGGCCGACCACTCGACGGCCGCCGCCGCCCGGCCCGCGACCGTCGCGACCTCCGACTTCAGGACCTTCGCGCCGGGGAGGTTGGTCGCCCGGTTGGCCAGCTCGACGGAGATCGTCTTCGCGACCGCCTCGGGCCTCGCCAGCCCCCGCGCGATCTCGGGGGTCGGCAGGACCTGGAAGATCGAGAGGGAGGAACCTTCCGGCCCGCTCCAGGATCCGATGGGCTTGCCGGCGACGAGGTACGTGCCCTCCGCGACGGGTTTCCAGGACGGCCGGAGGGTGATCGAGACCCCGGTCGTCTCCATCGTAGACGGGTCCGCGCAGCCGGCCGCCGCGAGGGCGGCGGCGGCGACGATGCCGAGCCGGAACGCGGGGATCAGCCCCCCGCGCAGGGATACCTGGGACATGTTCGAACGGACCCCGACGGGCCGGGCCGGCCCGATGGACGACACGCGCCGGGCCGAGACACTCGACGCCGGGGGCGTGGCCGAAATCGCGATGGGTACGGGAGGGAACCGCCGATCAACCCCGGGGCGGGCGCTCGGGCGGCGAGGGGTTGGAGGCGGGCAAGGCCGCCTCTTCTTCGATCCGGCGGAACCGCGACGATCCGGATTCGGTATCCGGGGGCGGTTCCGGGCTCAATCCGGCGGTTCCGGGCAGATCCGGCGCGGCGGTCGGGCCGGGGGTGAGCGGCGAGCAAGGCGTGCGTCGGACGGCGCGTCCGGCCGGGGTGGCGTGCGAGGTGGGCGGCTCGGCCCGGGCGGCGGTTCCGCCGAAGACGTCGATCGTCAGTCCCAGGACGGGCCTCTCGGGGACGTGGCAGCCGTCGGCACGGGATTCCCCCGGCGCCAGCGCGAGCCCGAACAGGCCCATCAGGATGAGGGCGTATCGTGGCCGGCGGATGGGCGACGCGGACGGAGTTCGCACGAGGCGAGGACTCTCGATCGAACCAAATCGGTCGGGCGACGTAGTGGGGAGAGTCATTCGATTAGAATGCCCACGCTCGGGGTCTGTCAAGTTCCGCCGAGCCCCCTACCCTACGGCATTCGCCACCCCTGGGTTCGATTGACGCCTTCGATTAGAATGAGATTTCCTCGGCCTCGGGCTCGCGACTGCTTCGCCCGCCGTCATCCCTCGTCGTGACGGAGCCCTCGGCCGCCCGCCTCGTTCGCCGCGCTGGGAGGACGTTCGTTGTTCGCCGGACCCATCATCGCCCGGGAGGTCGTCACGACCCCCCGCTCGTCCCGGTTCTTCATCCTCCGTACGCTCTACGCCGGGATGCTGTTCATCATCATGTGGACCGCCTGGCAGGTCCTCATCGGGTGGCAGGAGGTCACCGAGGTCGGGCTCATCGCCCGCTACGGGCAGATCCTCTACAAGTTCTTCGCCTACATCGAACTGTCCTTGATGCTGTTCTTCGCGCCGATCACCGCCGCCTCGGCCGTGGCCTACGAGAAGGACCGCCGGACGTTCCTGCTGCTCCTCATGACCGACCTCCGCGACGTCGAAATCGTCGTCGGCAAGCTGGTCATCAGCCTGGTGAAGGTCGCGACCATGCTCGCGACCTCGGCCCCGGTCTTCTTCCTCTGCCTGCTGCTCGGCGGCAACTCGGTCGTCCAGCTCGTCGAGGTCCTCGCCGTCATGGCCTCGGCCGGGCTCGCGGGCGGCTCGCTCGGGCTGGTCGTCGCGCTGGCGAAGGACCGGACGTTCCAGTCGCTGGCGTTGACGGTCCTGATCCTGGTCCTCTCGATGGTCGTCGTCGAGGTCTTCGCTGCGCTGCTGCCGGGCGTCCGGATCGGCGGCACCGACATCGCCTCCGCCTTCAACCCGTACCGCACCCTGGCCGCCGTGCTCGATCCGAGCGAGCAGTCCAAGGGCTGGCCGGGCGTGACGTTCCTCGTCTTCTCGCTGGTCGCGACCGTGCTCCTCAACACGGTCTCGGTCTTCATGCTCCGGGTCTGGAACCCCAGCCGCAACGAGCCCCGCGAGGAGCGCGAGACCCGGACCGAGGAGTCGTCCGAGCAGCTGGTCGAGGTCGACGAGATCGTGGAGGCGGCCCCGGTCGGTGCCCGCGAATCGGCGCTGGTCGGTGCCTCGGCGACCGCGCTGGCGGAGGCGCCGGCGAAGGCCGCCGTCGCGGCCGAGGATGTGCAGGCGACGACCGGCCTGCACGTGCCGAGGCGGACCCACCGGCGGATCGTCCGGGGCGGCGTCCGGCCCTATCGGTCGGCCTGGGACAACCCGATCATCTGGCGCGAGCTGATGACGCGGGCCTACGGCCGCAAGCCCCTGATCATCAAGGGCGCGTATGCCCTGGTGTTCGCCCTCGGCGTCGCCTACTACTATTTCAACCCCGATCCCGTGCTCGACCCCTGGCGGCCGGGCTGGGTGCTCATCTTCCTGTCGATCCTCAGCCTGATCCTGATCAACGCCCAGGGCGTGACCGCGCTGACGAGCGAGCGCGATACCGGCGCGCTCGACCTCTTGCTAGTGACCGAACTCTCCCCGGCCCAGTTCATCTACGGCAAGCTCTACGGGGTGTTGTACAACACCAAGGAGATGGTCCTCGGGCCGTTCCTCCTGTGCCTCTGGTTCTGGTGGATCGGGGCGATCCCGGGCGAGGTGACGTTCTACTCGCTGGTCGACTACGCGCTCTTCGTCCACTTCGCGGCCATGCTCGGGATCCACGCGGCGATCACCTACACGAGCAGCCGGGCGGCCATCGCGAATTCGCTGGGGACGACCTTCCTCCTGATGATCGGCATCGGCATCTGCGCGTTCCTGATCGTCCTCTCCGACCGCGAGTTCGGCCGGCAGCTGCTGAGCTTCCTGATCTTCATCGGCGCGGGCAGCGTGGCGCTCTTCGCCTCGCTCGGGGCCAAGAACCCGTCGCGTGCGATCGCCCTGGTGTCGCTCCTGACGCCGTTCTGGAGCTTCTACTGCATCATCAGCGTCGCCAACGGCGACACCCTCGCCGCCTTCCTCGTGAGCGCGGCCGTCTATGGGTTCTTCGTCCTGGCGATGCTCGTGCCGGCCGTGAGCAACTTCGACATCGCCCTGGGACGCACCAGCGCGATCCAGGGGTAAGTCGGACAACACCCATTGGAGCGAGGAAGCGGGGCTACCGCTTTGGAGCGGGACGATCCGGTTCTGATTGGGCCTCTAAACTTCCTCAAGCCCCTGACACCTCACGATCTTCCCGTCAAGAAAGCGGCAGCTTCGCTCCCGCGCACCAAAGGGGTTGCCCGGAGGGCGACGATGCCTCGGGAGACTTCGCAATGGCCGTTCGGTTTGATCGACCTCCACGTGGTCATCGCGGCCACGGGGCTGGGGTTCGGCCTGGCTCGCTGGAATTATGACCTGTTCCGGATGGGCCGGTCGCCGGTCCCGGGGACGTCCTGGGGCGGGGTTGTCGCGTTCGTGTCGATCTTCAGCCCGATCATGCTGTCGTGGTCGCTGGGGATGGTCGTCCTGCGATGGCGCGGTCCGGCGTGGAAGTCGCGGCGACGCCTGATGCGCGAGCCGGGATTCGTGGCGTCGGTCGCGGCCTGGGTAGGGCTGGGCATCTACCTGGTGACGTCGGGCCTGGTGCTCCTCGCCGGGCCGCCTCGGCGGTTCCGCGACCCCTCGTCGATGCTGCCGTATGTCGTGGGGGCGTCGGTCGTCCTCGGCTGGACGTCGCTGGCGATCCAGGGACGCTGGCATCCATGCCCGGGCTGGGTCGATCGAGCGGGGCGTTACCTGGGCTATGGCTGGATCGCCCTGTTCGCCCTGGGCTGGCTCCGCTTCAACTGACCCGGACGAGGGGGCACGTCGTGAGGCGACCGGACTGGTTCGACTGGACGGCGGGGACGCTCGCGATCGCGATCGGCCTGACCCTCGGGGCCGAGTGCTGGTGGCGGATCGGCGGGTTCCTCCTCAATGACCCCGGCTCGACAGGCTTCCGGCGGCTCATCGTCGAGTACGGCATCGACGGCTTGACCGTCCTTGGTGCGTCGCTGACGTTCCTCGGGATCCTGCTCCATCACAGGGCCCCCTCCCCGAGTCGGGCCCGGCTGGCGACGAACCCCGCGCTCGTCGACCTGAAAGTGGCCCTGGTCGGGCTGGCCGTCTGGTTCGTGGCGAGGCTGGCGATCTTCGCGGCGACCCCGCTGCGGGAATTCCCGCTCTGGACGCTCTGGTACCACCCCTGCCTGTATGCGGCGGTCGGCGTGGTCGTGGCGCGGTCGCTGCTGGGGATGGCGGGGGTCCGCCGACGGCCCGGCTGGTGCGAGCGGCTGGCCTGGTGGGTGGGGACGGGCTGGATCCTCCTGTTCGGCCTGAAGGTCTACCGCCAGTTCCTCTGAGCCGGCACGGACCGATCGGCAGGTTCGGGGCCGTTGCTGGTTCGACCGGGTTGACTGCGCCACCGGCTTGCCGCAAGGTATTGAGTGAAAACCCTCCGCCACACCCCGGTCGCTCCCCCGATCGGCCTCCCGTCCCCTGGATCGACCCGCCATGCCCCGCCGCGTCTTGCCGACGTCCCTGATGTCATTGGCTTTCGTCCTCGGCGCCGTCTGGATGGCCGTTTCCGCGCCCCCGCAGGACGACCTCGCCAAGGAACTGCCCCGGATCCCGGCCAAGTCGCCGGCCGAGGCATTGAAATCGTTCAAGATCCACGAAGGTTTCGAACTCAGGCCGATCGCCGTCGAGCCGATCCTCACCGACCCCGTCGACGCCGTATTCGACGAGGACGCCAGGCTCTACGTCGTCGAGATGCGCGGGTATCCCTACCCCGAGAATACCCCGACCGGCAACGTCCGCCGGCTCGTGGACGTCGACGGCGACGGGGTCTACGACAAGTCCACCATCTTCGTCCCCGACCTCTCCTGGCCGACCGGGATTGTCGCCTACGACGGCGGCGTCTTCGTCACCGTCGCGCCTGATATCTTTTATGCGAAGGACACCGACGGCGACGGCGTGGCCGACATCAAGAAGGTCATGTTCAGCGGCTTCGGCGTCCAGAACGTGCAAGGGCTCCTGAACGGCCTCCAGTGGGGGACCGACGGCTGGATCTACGGGTCCTCCGGCAGCAACGGCGGCGACATCAAGAATCACACGAAGGCCGATGCGAAGCTCGTCTCCGTCCGGGGCCGGGATTACCGGTTCCGGCCCGACGGCTCGGTCTTCGAGGCGACCTCGGGCGGCGGCCAGTTCGGCCACAGCTTCGACGACTGGGGGCACCGGTTCGTCTGCAACAACAGCAACCACATGCGGCAGATCATCCTGCCGTCGAGCTACCTCGAACGGAACCCCGCGCTCACGACCTCGGCCGTCCTCGAAGACATCCCCGTCGAAGGCCCCGCCGCGCCGGTGTACCGGATCAGCCAGCCCGAGCCCTGGCGGATCGTCCGGACCCGCCAGCGCGCGGCCGACCCCGAGTACCGCAAGAAGCTGCCGCCGACCGAACTGGTCGCGACCGGCTTCTTCACCTCGGCGACCGGCGTGACCATCTATCGCGGGACCGCCTACCCGCCCGAGTATCGCGGCAACGCCTTCATCGGGGACGTCGGCGGCAACCTCGTGCACCGCAAGATCGTCGAGCTGAACGGGGCCCGGTACAAGGCCACCCGCGCCGACCAGAAGGTGGAGTTCCTCGCCTCCACCGACAACTGGTTCCGCCCGGTCCTCTTCCGCAACACGCCCGGCGGCACGCTGGCGATGCTCGATATGTACCGCGAGACCATCGAGCACCCGTTCTCGATCCCCGAACCGATCAAGAAGCACCTGGATCTGACCAGCGGCAAGGACAAGGGCCGGATCTACGACATCGTCCCCGTCGGCTACAAGCGGCCCGCCCCGCCGAAGCTCAGCAAGGCGACCGCCGCCGAACTCGTCGGCCACCTGGCCCACCCCGACGGCTGGTGGCGTGAGACCGCCCAGAGGCTGCTGCTCCAGAGGAAGGATTCGGCCGCGATCCCGCTGCTCAAGGACCTCGCCGTTCGCCGGCCGACCGCCCTGGGCCGCACGCACGCCCTCTGGACCCTCGGCGCACTCGGGGCCCTCGACGCCGCCACGCTGCTGCCGGCGATGAGCGATGAGGAACCCCGCGTCCGCGAGCAGGCGGCGAAGCTCTCCGAGACGCTGCTCAAGGATTCGCCCGAGTTGCTCTCGGCCCTCGTCAGGCTGGCCGATGACGCCGACCCGATGGTCCGGTTCCAGGCGGCGTTCTCGCTGGGCGAGTCGAAGGACGCCAGGGCGACCGGGGCCCTCACGAAGATCGCCATCAAGGACCAGTCGGACAAGTGGACCCGCGCCGCCGTCCTCAGCTCGGCGAGCGGCCGGGTGCCGGCCCTGATGACCGCGCTGGCCGGGCAGCCGGCGTTTCTGAAGTCCCCTGCCGGCAAGGCGTACCTCGGCGAGCTGGCCTCGCTGCTCGGGCCCGAGGACGACTCGGCCGCCCGGGAGATCCTCACCGCCTACGCCGGCAAGGACGCCGACCCCGCCCTGGCCCAGACCGTGATCCAGGGCCTGCGTCGCGGCTACCAGCGCTCGGGCCGGTCGCTCAAGCTCGAAGGCGAGGCGGCGAAGATCATGGCCCCCGCCCTGGCGAAGGCGAAGGCCAATGCGACGAAGGCCGGCGCGTCGGTCGCCTCGCGGATCGAGGCGGTGAAGATGCTCAGCCTCGGCTCGCCCGCGACCGTGATGGAAGTCCTCCCCGATCTGCTCGGCGCCCGCGAGCCGGTGGCGCTCCAGCTCGAAGTCCTGCGGACGCTCGGCGAGCAGTCGGACCCGACCGTGGCCGGGGCGATCCTGGAGCGCTGGTCGTCCCTCAGCCCGACCGTCCGGCGCGAGGCCCTGGAGATCCTCTTCGCCCGTCCTGATCGGCTCGAAGCCCTGCTCGGCGCGGTCGAGAAGAAGACGGTCGCCACGGCCGACGTCGACGTGATCCGCCAGAGGCAGCTCCTGGCCGACGCCCGGCCGGCGATCAAGCAGCGGGCCTCGAAGCTGTTCGCGGCCAACCCGACGTCGAACCGCGCGGGGATCATCAAGTCCTACTCGGGGGCGCTGGCGAAGGCCGGCAGGCCCGAGTCGGGCAAGGCGGTCTACAAGAAGATCTGCGCCACCTGCCACCAGGCCGAGGGCCAGGGGGTCGAGGTCGGGCCGAACCTCGCCACGGTCGCCAACCGAACCCCGGATGATCTGCTGATGCACATCCTCGACCCCAACCGCGAGGTCGCCCCGAACATGATCAACTACCAGGTCGCCACGGTCGACGGCCGGGTGGTGACCGGGCTGATCGCGCTGGAGTCGGCCAATGCGTTGACCCTCAAGCGGGCCGAGGGGGCGACGGACGTGGTCTCGCGGTCGCAGATCGACGAGGTCAAGTCGACGGGGATGTCGTTGATGCCGGAGGGGCTCGAAAAGGAGATCCCGGCCGAGTCGATGGCCGACCTGATCGCGTACCTGCGGAACCTCCAGCCGTCGCCGAGCGCACCGGCACGTCGCTGACGTGTGACGGGAATTTGATATCTCGGCTTGACCCTCCCGGCTATCATGGGGGGAGGGTCGGGCCGAGAACACCACGAGTCTGCTCCCGCTGAGGGGCCACGGACCGACCCGAGTTGGCCCGGAGGACGTCCCCATGACACGCACCCGTCGCCTCGTCTGGAATTCGCTGCTGTCGGCCGGCCTGATGGTCGCCGCGGGACCGATGGCCCGGGCGCAGGAGCCCGCCGAGAAGACGCTCACGGAACGGGCGAAGGACTACTGGGCCAAGCTGGTCTCCAAGATGGAGTCGGCCGCGAAATCGGCCGGCGAGGAGTACACCAAGCTGAGCGCGGAGGCCGCCAGGGCCACCGGACCGGCCCGCGAGAAGCTGGCCGCCCAGATGGAGGTCATGAGCCAGAAGTGGGCCGCCGCCCGCGTCAAGCTCAGCGAGACCTTCGAGAAGCAGTCGGCCAACCTCGCCGACGAGATGCGGGTCCTCAAGGACAAGGCCGCCAAGGCCACCGGGCCCGCCCGCGAGAAGCTCAACGCCGAGATGGCCCAGCTCGGCGAGGACTGGACCGCCGCCCGCGCCAAGCTGTCGGCCTCGTGGTCGAGCAACATGAAGGCGGTCGGCGAGGAATATCAGCACCTGAAGGGCCAGGCGTCCGAGGCCACCACCGAGGCCAAGGCCAAGCTCGCGCCCAAGATGGAGAAGCTCAAGGCCGAGTGGGAGGTCAACCGCCAGAAGCTCGGGGCCTACCTCGAAGAGGACCTACGCAAGACCAAGGAAGACATGGCCAAGCTCGGCGCCGCGACCTCCGACGCCGCCTCCAGGGCCAAGGCCGCCCTCTCGAAGAAGTACGAGGAGCTGACAAAGCAGCGCGAGGCCCTCGAAAAAGACAACACCCTCGACGCCGTCCCCAACTCCCCCAAGCCGTGAGCTCCTGCCTCGGTACATCAAGCCTCTGCGCCGTTTGAGGTCAGTTCGTGTGCCACTGGCGGTGCCAGTGCGGGCGAGGCCTCAACCGCGGGACTGGCTCGCGACTGTCGTTCGAGGTCGACCTGTTCGGGCACAAGGCCCTGTCGCACTGGCACAGCCATTGGCACACGGGCTGGCTCCGAACAGGTCGAGGCATTCTGGAATCGACGGGGATTTATCGGCCCCGCTGGGCGGGGCCGGGTTGCCAGGATCCGCCGACGCGTCGACGGATCGGCGGGACGGCGGGCTCGGGCGCCTCGGCGAGTTCGATGGGTTCGAGCCGGGGGGCGTCGTCGTCGAGGACGCTCGCGATGGGCCGGGCTGCGGCCGTGAAGGTCGCCCTCGGCGGGGCCGGCTCGGTGGCCACGACGGTGCGCGGCGGGACGGAGGGCACGGCCGCATCCGGGGCAGTCGCGCGGGCGACGGTCGGGTGCGTCTCGGGAGGTTTCGGGAGGGACCGGGTGAGGCTCGGTCTGGGGGCGTGGGGCGAGGGAGGCGGGGCGGCAGGGGTGGCCTCGGCGGCGGTCCCGGTCGGTCTGGGCCTGGCGGCCGCTGCGGTCTTCAGACCCTTCTCGTCGGGGAAGAGGAGGATCGCGAAGCCCGACACGATCAGGAGGCTGAGCACGAAGCTGGACCCGGCATGCTCGCGCATGGTAGGGCTCCGGCGTGGGGTCGATTCAAAGTTGTTCAACAAAATGGTGCCGTCGAACACACTTTCGGCACGAGGCCGCCGGAACTTGAGCCAATCTGGGTAGGGCGCGGTGCGGGCCGTCTCCGGCCAGCCCCGCCGATGTCGGCTCCCTGACACTGAGGTGGGCGGATCCGTCATTCGCCTCCGTCGGTGGGTTTGACACGGGCCGGAAAGGCCGCGTCAAACCCACCCTGCGAGGACGCTCAGAACCGGGGGACGGTGCCGCCGGGGGCGATGGCGGGGGGGACGTCGCGGTCCTCAGAGGCGGGGCGGTCGGGGAGCCGCTGGCCCCGGATCTCGGCGTCGACGCCGGCAGATGAGGGGAGCGAGTCCACCAGTTCCAGGCCGATCCGGGCGAGCTGGATCGCGGTCGGGCGGTTGGCGTTGCCGAGCGCGGGGTCATCGCCGGTCGGGCGGCCCAGGCTGGCCATGGCGCCCGGGCGGGTCGTCGGGGTGTTGCCGGGGGCGTTCTCGCCGCGCCCGGAGGGCGATTCCTTGCTGGCCTGCTTCCGATCGGCCGCGCGGCTGGAGAGCGACTCCTTCGCCGTGACCCGGCCGTCGGGGCGGGTCAAAGGGGTGTCCGGGGGCGCGGTGGTCGTGGAGCCGGGCACCGGGGCGGCCGGCTCGACGGCGGGGGCGTTGGTCGCCAGACGCATCAGCATCTGCCGGCCTTCGTTCTCCATGACCCGGGCCTGGGCGGTCAGCTCCTGGCCAGTGCCGGAGGGGGCGTTGACCGTCGCCAGGTCGCGCCGGAGGGCCCGGGCGGTCAGGACCTTCCGCACCGAGTCATTCACCAGGGCGATCCGGATCGCGTCGTCTCCGTTGGCCACCAGGGCGGCCGGGGTCGGCCGTTTGGCGGCGTCAACGGCGGGCTCGGCGACGTCCGGGGCCTTGCCGTGGAGGGCGGCCAGGGTGTGGATGTAGCGGCCGGCGAGGTACCCGAACCGGGCCGAGGTCCGCGTCCGGGCGATGCCGGCGTCGCCGTCCTGGCCGGGGTCGCCCGCGAAGGCGGCCACCCGGCGACGGGTGTCGAGGAACGCGCGATCCGACGTCCCGCGCAGATCTTCGCCCAGGGAGTTCACGGCGGGACGGTCGCCGACGTTGGGCGAGGCGGTCGCGGCGATGGCCGCGAGGTGGCTGGCCTCGATGGCCCCGAGGACCGATTGAGAGATCGCGATCTCACGCTCAGTCGGGCCGACCGGCGCGACGAGCGCGCCGCCTGTCCGAAAACTTTCGTTGCCACCCGGCGCGGGTGCGACCTGATTGGTGCCTGGGACGGTAGGGGTCCTGGCGTTGACCGAGCGCCCCTGCCCGGCGGAGGCCCCGACGGTCGCCTGGGCGTGGGCCAGGTCCGCACAACCCAGGGCGGTCGCCAGCGCGACGCCCATCATCCCGGCCGATCGACGATTCATGAACTGGCCTCCCCGTGGATCCAAGGTGCTCGCCCAGGCGCGGAGGTCCCGCGTCGGTCGCCGATCGTCGGATGCAAACTCCTTGCCAGTTCCCGGTGGCCGGGCCTTGATCCGCGGGCCCCGACGTTCGACCATCGGGGGATTCGACCTCCCCCGCCCGGACCGAGGAGCCCGCCCGATGACGCCCAGGCCCACTCGCCGCCAGGCCCTGCACGCCCTGGCCGCCGCCACCGCCCTGCCCTCGCTCGCGACCGCCGCCCCGGCCCCCGCCGCCGAGCCCCTGCGGTTCCTCCTCCGAGAGACAGCCGGGCTCCGCCGGTTTGGATACCCGGTCCGCGTCGAGTTCCCCGCGAACGGTCGGGATCCGAAACGGCTGCAACTCCGCTGGCTGGGCAAGCCCGTCCCCGCCCAGTTCCGGCCGGTCCCGGACCGTCCAGACTCCATCTCGCTCGAATTCAACAGCAGCACCGGGGCCTTCGGCGAGTCGCCCTACGAGATCCGCGAGGGCGAGCCCCACGAGGGCAGCGGCGGGATGACTGTCAAGAAGGCCGACGGCGTGATCACCGTCGCCAACGGCCGTTCCCTGAGCTACCAGTTGCCCGAGAACCTCGACGGCTTCCTGACCCGGGTCACCAATGGCAAGGATGAGTACGTCGCATCGAAGTCGACCGGGCTATTCCTGCATGACCAGTCGGGCAGGGTCGCGAAGGTCGGCGGCGAGGGGACGACGGCGACGGTCACGCGCGAGGGGCCCCTGGCGATCGGCTTGCATTATACGACGACCACCACCCTGCCAGACGGGAAAGTCGTCGGATCGACCCTCGACCTGACGTTTCCGAACTCCAAGAGCTGGGTCGAGGTTTTCTGGATGATCCGGGGCGAGGGGGCCTCGATGATGGGGCTGGACCTGAACGTCCTGGTCGGCAAGGGGACGACCCTGGCCGATTTCGGGGCGGGCTCTACGGTCTACACCCAGGTCCTCAAGGGGGAGCGCTGCGAGTTCGAGGCCGAGGCCAAGGGGGAGCGGCCCTGGACGATCCGCAGGGGCCGGTCCGACTCGATGCAGATGTTCGCCGCGCCGCCGAAGGGGGACGCCCGTAAGCCCGAGGGGTGGGCCCATCTCATGGACAGTTCCCGATGCACTGCGCTCTCGGTGGAGGGATTCGGGGAGGGGGTGCGGGATCGGATCGTGATCGACGCTGACGGCCGGCTCCAGGTATCGAGCGACGTGAGGATCACCCCCCGAGGTATCCGGTTCTGGCTCCACTTCGTCCCGATGCCCGTCCAGGTCGGGGCGGTGACGAGCCCCCAGGCGATGCTGGCCCCGCTCGAAGTGGAGTGGGTCAGGTGACGGCATCCACGAACGGCCCTGGCCGAAGAAATTCGGCCACAACGGAGAATTGCAGGGTGAACTCTCGCCTTCCGAACGCGTAGATTAAGGGAAGAGGGTGCCGATCCCTTGACAGACCACGGGGAGCCCTTCCCGCCTCGTCCGAGATCAACCTTGTCCGCTTTTCCCACTTGGCGGTAGGATGCGCCCGAATGCCGGGCGGCCGTCGCCGAGGATTCCACGACCCTTTCCACCACGGAAGTCGAGATTATGGCCCGATTTGCGTTACGTCCCCTGGCGGCGTTCGGGATCATGGGCGTGGCCGCGCTCTGCATGGGCGCCGACGACGCCAAGCTGGAGCCGTCCGCCAACGAAGAGCGGATCGCCCGGACGGTCGTGTTCCTGCTCGAGCGGCAACACATCGCCAAGCCCAAGATCGACGACGAGATCGCCAAGAAGTGGTGCAAGGAGTTCCTCAAGGAACTCGACCCCCGCAAGCAGACCTTCCTCAAGGCCGACGTCGAGGGCTTCAACAAGCAGGCCACCGAGCTCGACGACAAGATCCACGAGGGCAACCTCGACTTCGCCGTCGAGGTCTTCAAGACCTACCTCAAGCGCACCGACGAGCGGTTCGCCGCCATCCAGGAGATCCTCAAGGAGAAGCACGACTTCTCCGCCGACGAGAACATCGTCGACGACTCGGATCTCTTCGACTATCCCGCGACGGCCGAGGAGGCCCGCGACCGCGTCCGCAAGCAGATCAAGCTCGAACTCCTCCAGGCCAAGATGGACAAGGAGAAGCCCGAGGAGGCCACGAAGAAGGTCCTGATCCGCTATCGCGACCGCAACCGCTTCTTCCACCAGTTCGACATGGCCGACCTGCTGGAAGTCTACCTCGGAAGCCTGACCCGGACGTTCGACCCGCACTCGACCTACATGAACTCGAAGACGGTCGAGGACACGATCCAGCAGGCCCTCCACCTGTCGCTCTCGGGCATCGGGGCCTCACTCCAGACCGAGGACGGCTTCGCGATCGTCAAGGAACTCGTCCCCAACGGACCCGCCGACAAGGACGGCCGCCTCCAGCCCGAGGACAAGATCCTCGGCATCAAGAAGGACGACGGCACCGAGGTCGACTTCGTCCAGAAGAAGCTGTCGGACATCGTCCGCCAGATCCGGGGCGAGGCCGGCACCAAGGTCCGCCTGATCGTGCAGTCGGCCGAGTCGAAGGAGAAGAAGGAGATCGAGATCACCCGGGCGAAGGTCGAGCTCAAGGACCAGCATGCCAAGGGGCAGATCATCGAGGCCAAGGCCGGCGGCAAGACCCTGAAGGTCGGCGTGATCAACCTGCCCGCCTTCTACGGCGACACCGGCGCCATCCTCCGGGGCGAGGCCGACGCGGTGAGCGCCACCGAGGACTGCCGCAAGCTGATCAACGAGTTCAAGGAGAAGGGCATCGACCTCGTCATGATGGACCTCCGCGGCAACGGCGGCGGGCTCCTGAATGAGGCGATCTCGCTCTCCGGCCTGTTCATCGAGACCGGCCCGGTCGTCCAGGTCCGCGACGCCAACGGCGTCAAGCCGCACGAGGACGAGGACCAGGGCATCACCTGGACCGGCCCCCTGGTCGTCCTGATCGACCGCCAGAGCGCCAGCGCCTCCGAGATCTTCGCCGGCGTGATCAAGGACTACGCCCGCGGCCTGATCGTCGGCGACTCCAGCACCTTCGGCAAGGGCACCGTGCAGAGCATCGTCCCCCTGAATGACCTGATCCGCCAGCGGAACCTGCCGAACCTCGGGGCCCTCAAGCTCACGATCCAGCAGTTCTACCGCGCCAATGGCGAGAGCACCCAGGTCCAGGGCGTGGTGCCCGACATCCACATCCCCTCGATCTTCGACCACAAGGACTTCGGCGAGGTCTCCCGCGACAACGCCCTTAAGTTCGACAAGGTCCCCGCGCAGAAGCACGACGACTTCCACAAGGTGACCCCGGAACTCGTCGCCCAGCTCTCGAAGCTCTCGGCCGACCGTCGTAAGGCGGACCCGAAGTTCCAGAAGCGCGACGCCGACATCAAGCGGTTCAACGAGCGCAAGGAGCGGCACCAGATCTCCCTGAACGAGGACAAGTACAAGGCCGAGACCGTCGCCGACGCCAACGACGACGAGGACAAGGCCAAGTCCGCCAAGGAGAAGCGCAAGAGCCGCTACGACCGCCCGGCGTGGGACGCCAACTTCTACAACGACGAGATCCTCCGGATCGTCGGCGACTACATGACCCTCGGCTCCAAGGTCGTCGCCTCCACACCCGTCCGCGCCGACGGCGTGAACAACTGAGCGATCCTCGATCGTTCGCCACGGGCTGAATCCAAGACCGCGAGGCACAGGCCTCGCGGTCTTTTTCGTTTGGTCACACAGCGTGATCGGAGGCATGGAGTGCGGAAGCTCGCTTCCGCTCGGTTCTCGCGGAGCTGGCTCCGCGTGCCTCAACGAAGCATTTGCTGACGACCGTACGTGGTCTCTCGGGAGCAAGCTCCCGCCGGGCCAGAGCGGAAGCAAGCTTCCGCTTTCCGGGGGGTCACGCCGGGCGCAGGCTGTGCTCCAGGGCGTCGAGCCGCGACTCGACGTGGGCCAGCTCATCGGTCGAGAGTTCGGCGTTGCCGAACCGGATCCGGTAGAAGGCGTCGACGACCAGCGGCGGGACATCGGCGACGATCTCGGTGCCGGATCCCTTCCCGGCGAGGAAGGTGGCGGCGCGTCGCGCGAATTCCCGGGGCGTCTCGGCCGCCGGGCGTTCCAGGCCGTACTCGGAGAGGAGTTGGACCAGACGTCGCTGGAAGGCCACGCCTTGTTGCAGGCCATCGACGTCGTGCCGGTGCCCACGCCACCAGCGCCAGAGCTTCAGGAGGATCCAGCGCCCGGTGAAGACGATGACCGAGATGGTCAGGACCAGCAGCAGGATCGCCAGGAGCCCTCGCATGCTGAAGAACGAGGTCTTCTGGAAGTCGAACACCCATCGGACCGCGTTCATGATCGCGGTCCCCATGATGTTGAACCCCCGGCGGGCCTCGCGGATCAGGTCGCTGACGGGCTGATAGAGGAACCGTCGCTGGCGTTCCTCGTTGAAGCCGACGATGTAGAAGATCCAGACGTAACGGACCAGGTCGGTGAAGGTCCGGAACGAGGCGGGGATGCCGCCGACCTTTGCGACCGACTCGTCGCGCTCGTTGGGCGGGGTGGGGTCGAGGGTGATCCAGATCGGCAACTGCCGATTCTCGCGGCCCGGCGTGCGGCCGAGGTAGGCTTCGACCCAGCTATGCGCGTGCTTCTGCCGGACGGTCAGGACGCCGGTGATGTCGTTGTAGTCCCCCCCCTTGAAGCCGTTCACCATCCGCGCGGGGATGTCGATCGAACGGAGCAAGAGCGCCAGGGCCGAGGCGAAATACTCGCAGTGCCCCTGCTTGCGGTTGATGAGGAAGTCCTCGACCGGGTCGAGGTTCGGGTCGCCGACGTCCTGCTGGAGGGTGTAGGTGAAGACCTTGGTGTCGAGCAGGTACGATTCGAGCTTCCTGGCCCGGTCGGCGACGGCCGAGGGGGGGATCTTCTCGACCAGCGGCAGGGCGATGGACCGGAGCTTCTGCTTGAGGGCGATCGGCATGTCCACCAGCTCGCGGAGCCGGTCGCCCGACGGGGCGATCTCCCCCGGCTGCGGCTGGAGCGTGTCGGCCGAGGAGATCACCTCGTATTCGAGCGCCACCGTCCGGGTGTCGGCCCGGAAGATCGTCCCGTCCAGCGGGTTGAACTCGGGCGTATAGCGGCGGTTCGAGGCGCTGGCACTCAGGACCGGCCGCATCGAGAACAGGACCGAGCTGTCCGTCGGCTCCAGCTTGATCGTCTGGCGGGTCCGGCGCGGCTCGCGGGGGCGGTTGGGCTGGTCGAGCGCGAACGACCCGTTCACCGTCGACTGCCGCCGCCAGCGGCCCCGGACGTACCGGGCCAGCGTCACGCCGCGGAAGTGCTGCTCGTCGCGGGACGGCGGCAGCTTCCGCTTGGTCTCCTCGTCGTACATCTCGACCGTCATCACGACGCTGTCGTTCTCGAGGATCTCGCCGAGCTGGCCGAGCTTCACCTCGTCGTCGAACCCGGTCAGGTGACGGCCCATCGCGTCCCCGCGCTGGGAGCTGCCCATGATCGAACGCCGGGGCATCGCCAGGAAGATGATCCCGCCGAGGGCGAGCGTCGTGAGCGCCACGCGGCCGGTCGCGAACAGGAACGACCAGCTCACCAGGCCCGGGTACGGCTCCTTGCGGTCCAGGGGCGGCGTGACGGTGACCCCTTCGGGCGTCTTCACCCGCCCGGCCTCGCGGTGCAGCGTGAACAGGGCGAGCACCCACAGGGACACGATGACCCAGCCGAACAGCGCCATGCCGACCTGGTCGCTCTGGCTCATGACGCCGCCGACGACCACTTGAACCAGGCCCAGGAGGAACAGGAACCAGTCATCCTCGACCGTCTTGGGCAGGAACATCTTCACGAGCTGGAGGTACACCAGCCAGTGCGCGGCGGCCAGAAGGAAGAGGTTCGGGTCGAGTTCGTATTCGAGGATGCTCAGGCCGGCGGACCCGAATGCGAGCAGGCTGGCCAGTCCGCGAGAGAGGGCCAGCCTCGGGTCGCGGTCGACGGTCAGGAACGCCAGCACCCCGGCCGCGCCCACGGCCAGCGGGTAGAGCATGGCGAACTTGTTGTCGTCGGTGGCGTCGATGCTCAGGACCAGCGTCGCCAGGAAGAGCATCACATAGAAACTGGCGCGGTAGAGCCACTGGAAGTTCATGACCGGACCTCCGCGACGGCGGCGCTCTGGCTGGATTCGGCTGGCTTGCCGTTGGCCGGCGAGGCGTCGAGCCTGGCGAGCTTCTTGCCCGAGGCGAGCGGCTGGGCCCCCTCGTACTGGATCAAGGCGTCGAGTTCGCCCTTGGAGGCGTCGAGCAGGGTGACCCGGCCGAGGATCCCCCGGCCGCCCCCGCCGGAGAGCCTCGACGACCGCTCCGCCTCCTCCAGCAGGTTGATCGCCCGGGTCGAGACGATCACGAGCATGGCCTCCCGCAGGGTGGCCGGCGGCAGCACGTCGAGCAGGCCCGAGAGCGTCCCCTCGGGGTTGGACTTGAGCACGGCGAGCTGTTCGAGCATCTCGTGCAGCAGCTTGACCGACGCCGGCCCCTGCCGGATCCCCGGCACCGCGCCGGTCCAGCCGAGGACGAGCCGCCGCCCGCTGTGCCGGCAGGTCTCGTAGCAGACCGTCGCGGCGAACCGGACGGCGTCCTCGAGACGCTCCCGCTGCTCGGGCGTCACCTTGTTCCGGGGGAGCCAGGGGTCGATCAGGATGGCGAGATCCTGCTCGTGCTGCTGCTCGAATTCCTTGACCATCGGGATGCCGAGCCGGGCGGACGTCCTCCAGTGGATCCAGCGCGGGGAGTCGCCGGGGCGGTAGTCGCGGAGGCCGTGGTATTCCTGCTGGTCCATCGCCCGGTCGTGCCGCTGCCCGCGCTTGGTCTCGCTGGCCTCGCGGTGCATGATCTGCCAGCGGCGGGTGAGCTGGCCGATGGTCGGGTAGACGGTGAGCTGGTCCTCCTCCTGGATCGCGACCTCGCGTTCGAGCAGGCCGAACGGGGAGCGGGTGGCCAGGTTGAGGGTCCGGAACAGGTACTTGCCCCGCTTGGGGGCGATCCCCTGCCAGCGGATCCGCAGTCGGGACCCGCCGCCGACCCGGGGGAAGAAGACCGTCGGGGTGACCGTGGTCGTGCCCGAGACGGCCCGGTCGACCGGGATCAGCTCGTCCTGGAGGTGGAGCGCCAGGGCGGCGGTGAAGGTCCGGCCGTTTTCGAGGCTGTAGTCGAGGTTCAGGGGCTCGCCGGCGAAGGTGTAGGCCGGGACGCGGCGCGAGACCGTCAGCCGGCGGAGCATGGCCGCGCTGGCGAGGATCGAGGCGACCACGGGCCCGGCCGCCATGCCCGCGACGAGCATGATGAGGTTGATCTGTTGATACAACCCCGTCCAGAGCAGCCCCGCCCAGACGAGGATATAACCCAGGCCCTCGCGGGTCCACTTCAGCCTCTGGTTCGGCCAGAGGCTGGAGACCAGCCATCGGCTGAACCTGTCCTGGGGCCTGCGCGGGCTGGCCATGCCGGGTTCCCTCGGGTGCGATCGGCCGGACGGCCGGGAGACGGGGCGGACGCGCGATGCTCGGGCGGGGCGGATCGGATCAGGACGGGACCTTGAGCCGATCCACGATGTCCCGGATGATCGCCTCGGCCGCGCCGAACTCGCCGGCCTGGAGGAACGACTTGCCGACCACGCGGTGCGACAGCACGGGCACGGCGAGCTGCTTGATGTCGTCGGGGATCACGAAGTCGCGGCCCGCGACGAGGGCGTGGCTCTGGGCAGCGCGATAGAGCGTCAACGCACCGCGGGTGCTGACCCCGACGTGCAGGTCCTCCCCCTCGCGGGTGGCGTGGACGATGTCCAGAAGGTAATCGGCGATCGAGTCGTCGACGCGGACCTCGCGGACGGCCCTCTGGAGTGTGAGGATGTCCTCCGACGACAGGACCGGCTTGAGGCTCTCCACGGGCTCGCCCGCCCGGTGGCTGGAGAGGACCCGGCGCTCCTCGGCCCGGATCGGATAGCCCATACGGATCCGGATCATGAACCGGTCGAGCTGGCTCTCGGGGAGGACGTAGGTCCCCTCGAACTCGTAGGGGTTCTGGGTCGCCAGCACGATGAACGGCGGTGCGAGCGGGTAGGTCTTGCCCTCGACCGACACCTGGCCGTCGCTCATGGCTTCGAGCAGGGCCGACTGGGTGCGCGGGGTGGTCCGGTTGATCTCGTCCGCCAGGATGACGTTGGCGAAGACGGGGCCCGGCTTGTAGACGAACTCACCCGACGCGGCGTTGTAGACGCTCGAGCCGAGGATGTCCGATGGCAGGAGGTCGGGGGTGAACTGGATCCGCTTGAAGGTGCAGTCGATGCTGGCGGCCAGGGCCCGGGCGAGCAGGGTCTTGCCCACGCCGGGGACGTCCTCGATCAGGACGTGCCCCTCGGCGAGGAGGGCGACAACCGCCAGGCGTATGACATCGGGCTTGCCCAGGACCACCGTGGCCACGTTCTCGAGGAGCCGGTTCAGGAGGACGGTCGGCGTCGCGTTCGGCTCCAAGGTCTGCGTCGAATTCATGCAAGTTCCTTCGCAGTGGCACGGCGAGTAACGGCCCCAATCCAGACCGAGTATAAGCCAGCGGGAACGGCTTTCCAACACGCCCAGCCCGCCCGGGTCTCCAGAATCGGGGATTCGCCGCCGGGGTGGGCCCGGAATCCGCGTGGCCCGGCCGGCGTGGTCTCTGGTACAGTCGTCGCGCGTCCCGACGCCGGAGATCGACCGGAAGATGCCCGAATCCGCCCTGGATATCGTGATCCTCGTGGGCTGCGTCCCCAGCCGGACGGAGGGGCTCCCCCTGCGCCCGTTCGTGGACCGCCTGGCCTATCGGGGGATCTCGGCCCGGGTCCTCTGCGTCGAGAACGAGGGCCAGAGCGGCCTCGTCGACCTCATCGAATGCCCCGGCCTGGCCCGGCGATGGCTGCGGCCCCTGGCCGTGCGGGGCCTGACCCTCGGCGCCGACCGGCCGCGTCCCCGGCTGCTCCACGTGATCGAATCCGAGCTGGCCGACGTCGGCCTCGACCTGGCCGAGAGCTGGGGGATCCCCTACGTCCTGACCGTCGAGGAGTTCCTCGCCCCCGGAGACCGACTCCGCCTGAGCCGCTCGCTCTGCCGGGGGCTGGTGACGGTCTGCCCCGAGCTGGCCGAGGAACTCCAGCGCGACCTGGGCGTCCCGTCGGACCTGATCCACGTCATCCCCCGGGGCTTGACGGTCACGTCGGTGCACAGCCCGACGAGGTCGCCGAGCCGGGTGCCGGTGATCGGGGCCAGCGGGCCGCTCACCTTCCGATCGGGCTTCGCCTCGTTCCTGACCGCCGCGCGTCGGGTCATCGACGCCGGGGTGGACGTCGAGGTCGTGATCGCCGGCACGGGCGACGAGGAGATCGAGCTGAGGCGGCGGGCCGACCGGCTGCGGATCACCCACCGGGTGACGTTCGCCGGCGAACCGGCCGTGGGCGAGCGGTTCTGGGACGTGCTGGACGTCTTCTGCATGACGTCCCTGAACCCCACCGTGGGCCGATCCCTGGCCATGGCCCAGGCGCACGGGGTCCCCTGCATCGCCACCGACATCGAAGGCCTCCGCGCCCTTGTCGAGCCCGGCGTGACCGGCCTGCGCGTCCCGCCCAACGACTCGAACTCGCTGGCGCAGGCGATCCTGGAACTCCTCGGCAACCCCGAGATGGCCGCCCAGCTCGGCGACCAGGGCCGCAAATCCGCCCTCGTCCAGCACGACCCCGAGCAGGAGGCCGACCGGCTGGAATTGCTCTACCGATCCATCATCGCCGAGGCCGTCGTGGCCTAGGGTGTGGCGGCCGCGAGAATGCGGACTCCGCACCGTTCGGGGCGTCGGAAACTCGGCGTACGTTCGCGATCGTCGGTGCGGAGCCGGGCGTCCCGTCGGTTCGCCGGTCACCACACGCTACCGGGCCGTCAGCGGACGCGCCTGGGATGTCGGCCCGGCGTACTGCGGCTCGGGCTCCGCGGCCTGGCGATTCAACCTCTGCTCATAAACATTCGCCCATGCCAGGAAATCGTAGAACGACAGCAACGAGCAGAACACCAGGCCCGGGCGGCCGTCGAGGAATCCGAGGCGGAACACATACGAATACAAAAACCGGACGACCGGCCGCGCGGGGAGCCGCAGGTAGACCTTCTTGAGCATCCGCTTGAACCGCTTGCCGATACCGATGGTGGTCGGGATGGGCTCGCTCAGGAACCGCTCGTACATGGCGGCCTCCCAGACGGCGTAGCGGTTGTGCTTCTCGACCCAGATGGCGATGCTGGGGTAGGCGTGGTGGTCGAGCTGGTGGGTCAGCCGCAGGGCGCGGCCTTGCAGCTCGACGTGCTCGTGGGCCTCGTTGTCGCCCGTGGCCATGCCGGGCTCGACGGGCATTTTTTCATATCGGCCGAGGGCATGCTTGAACAGCCGGAGGTTCCACGCCTCGGCATAGCCGCAATGCTTGATCCGTCGGCCGAGGAAGTAGTATCGGGAGTTGAGGTAATAGCCCTCCGCCTCGCCGCTCTGGATCCGCTCGGAGATCTCGCCGGCCAGCTCGGGCGGGACGACCTCGTCGGCGTCGACGATCAGGACCCAGTCGTTGCGGAAGGGCAGATTGTCGAGCGACCAGTTCTTCTTCTTGGGATATCGGCCGTTGAACCGGAACTGGACGACCGTCGCCCCGTGCGCCTCGGCCACGGGCCCGGTGGCGTCGGTCGAGCCGCTGTCCACGACGAAGACCTCGTCCGCCCAGGCCAGGGCCGGCAGGCAGCGTTCGAGGTTCTTCGCCTCATTCTTGACCGGCACGATCACGCTGACGGGCACGCGGTGGCGAGAAGGGAGGCTCATGAGTGGATCATTCCGCCAGATGGAAGGTGTGGAGTGCGGAAGCTCGCTTCCGGTCTGATCTCGCGGAGCTTGCTCCGCGTGCCGCATCGAAGCGTAATCGGTCGGCCGGGGTGGTTCCTCGGGAGCAAGCTCCCGCCTTCCGAGAGCGGAAGCAAGCTTCCGCACTCCGGGCTAGTGGGCGAGCGAGTCCGGTTCATTTCCACCCTGGACGACCCACCTGTACAACTCGGCCAGGCGGTCGGCCTGGCGGCCCCAGGTGTATTCGCGCTCGACCAGGCTGCGGCCGTTGAAGGCCAGGGCCTCGCGTTCGAGGGGGGAGCGTTCGAGCAGTTGCCGCAGGCCGATTTCGAGCGACTCGGCGTTCGGCTCGACCACGATCCCAGCGTCGAGCGTGGCGAGTTCGGGGAAGTGGCAGGCGGTCGAGACGACCACCGGCTTCCGGGCGGCCAGGGCTTCGAGGATGGCCATGCTGAAGCCCTCGGAGTAGCTCGGCAGCGTGAACGCGTCGGCCGCGCCCCAGACCGTCCGGGCCCGCTCGCCCGCGACGTGTCCCAGGAAAGTCGTGCGGTCGGAGAGGTTGGAACCCGATAGCCTCTGCTCGAAATCCGCCCTAGCCCCGTCGTCGTTGCCGGCGATCAGGAGGTGGAGGTCGGGATAGTCTCCCGACACGGCGGCGAACGCCCGCGCCAGCAGGTCGAGGCCCTTCTTGACGTGCAGCCGTCCGTAAAAGAGCAGCAGGAACTTGCCGGCCAGCTCGGGATATTCCGATTCGAGCACATGACGGCCCGGCAGGTCCTCGAACGGCCGGAGGTCGACGCCGTTGGGGATCCAAGCGATCGGGGTCTTCGGGGCCAGGGCGCGGAGGTGGCCGATCTCGGGCTTCGAGAGGGCGTGCAACGCGGCGGCGCGGCGGAGGTTCTTGCCCTCGACCAGGGCGGTGTAGACCTTTTTCTTGAACGCCTTGTGGGCCAGGGCCCAGGGGTCGGCCATGCCGTGGGCGGCGATGATGTAGGGGATGCCGTGGCGCCTGGCCTCGGCCGAGCCCCGGCGGGTGTGCCCTTGCCAGAGCCCGTGCATCTGCACCACCTCGGCGCGCCGGACGTAACGCTCCAGGTCGTCCACCGGGCCGACCAGGCTCACCCCGGGCGGGACCCGGAAGGTCTCCCGGAGCGACGCGGTCGGGGTGGCGATGGTGACCGGCCCGTGCCGCTCGGCCAGGGCGCCGGTCATGCCGAGGATGCTCGGCACCATCCCGCCGTCCCGGCGCGGGTCCAGGCCGTTGCAGAGATGGAGGCGTCGGTACTCGACCGGCCGGCGGGGGTCGAAGACGAGCCGGGCGTCGAGGCTTACGGGTCTCTGGGCGGTGGTCACGCGGTGCTCCTGACCTTGCGGGGACGGGCCGGCTCGTGGGCGTGGGCGGCGGCGTGTCTCAAGTGCACCCGGCGGTCGATCCGGGCCCGGGCGGCGAGTTCGAGCGCCTCGATGGTCCCCGAGGCGAACCGCTCGGGCCCCCACTCGGAGACGACCCCGGCCGATCGTCCGGCCATCGCCAGCCGCTCGGATTCCGGCAAGCCGGCCATCCAGGCCAGCGCCTCGGCCATCTGCCCGACCGAGTCCGGGTCGAGACGGCGGCCGGTGGTGCCGGGGGGATCGGGGACCAGGGTCTCGACGCAACCCGCGCGGTCGGAGACCAGCAGCGGCAGGCCGCAGGCGGCGGCCTCGTTCACAACCAGGCCCCAGGGCTCCATCCGGCTCGGATGCACGAACGCCGACGCATGCGCCAGCCAGCGGGCGACGTCCCCCGCCTGGAGGAATCCCGGGAACTGGACCGAATCCGACAGCCCCAGCCGCCCGACCTGGGCTTTCAGCGCCCCGGCTTCCTGGCCGTCGCCGCAGAGCACGAGGTCCCAGCGGGTCTCGGATGAAGCGCGATAGGTCGCATACGCATCGACGAGCGCCGACAGGTTCTTCTCGGGGACGAACCGGTTCACGGCGAGGAAGTAAGGCCGGTCGGGGAGTCCCCTTCGCGAACCGGGGTCCGACCTCGCCTCGGCGGCGATCCGGGCGTAGTGGGCGTTGTCGACGGCGTTGTAGCCGAGGGCGATGCGGTCGGCGGGGAGGCCGAGTTTCACGAGGTAGTCGCGGTGCCTCGGGCCGCCGACGAGCCCGGCGGAGAAGGCCCGCACCCTGCGCCTCTTGATGGCTTCCTTCCACCAGGTGCGGGGGTGGTCGATCTCCTGGCTCTCGGACATCAGGACGGTCGGCCGCTCGTGGCGGCGGGCCCATCGGAGGGCGGACATGCACTCGGGCCGGGCGTAGCCGACGATCCCCAGGGCGTCGGGCCGGTCGCGGTCGAGGGCCCGCTCCATGGCGCGGGCGCAATCGGCCCCGGAGAGCCCTTCGACGGGCCGGTTGGGGAAGAAGGTGGTCCAGGTGAACGCCTCGCCGCCGGAGGACCGCGCCCAGGGGTAGCGCTCTTCGGCCCCGGCGACCTCGTAGGCGATCAGGTGGTCGCCCCGTTTGGCCAGGGCGGAGGCGAGGGCCCGGAGCCTGGCCAGGTGGTAGGGCCCGAAGTTGGTGAAGCAGACGGCGAAGGTCATGGCCCGAGGGTCTCCGGCGGACGGACGAACGGCCTACACTTCTCTTCGAGGAAGGCCGCCGGTCGGCGTCATCCGGGTCAGGCTCACCCCTTCCCCTTGCCGCCGAACTTGTTCGCCAGCCAGAGCAGACCCAGGGGCGGGAAGGTGGTGTGGCCGTAGACGTAGTAGAACCAGATGAACGGGTCGTCGTTGACGGTCATCAGCCAGGCGTTGTAGTAGGTCATCGACCACCAGAGCTGGGCCCAGGGGGTCGACTCGTAGAGCCGGAAGTACTCGTAGGCGGTCTTGATCAGGGTCGCGAGCGCGGCCAAAACGATCGCGGTGGCGATCGCCCCGCCGTTGAGCTGGGTGGCGCCCAGGATCCCGATGGCCGGGCCGGTGAAGTCGGCCTCGCGCTTGTACTCCGACCCGGCGATCCAGGCGCTGATCCACTCCTCGCGGCCGTAGAGCGGCTTGTCGGGCCAGACCAGGCGGGGGATGTAGGTCGACACGATCCGCAGGTAGCACGCGCCGTAGTCGTAGGGGGACTTGTGGGGCACGGTGTCGAGCATCAGGAGGTAGCCGCCGTACTCCTCGGTCTCCCGGCTCACGAGGCTGCTGGTCTGGGGCGCCCCGTCGGCGTCGATCTCGATGTTCATGTTGCTGAAGATCGATTCGAGCTGGAAGTCGCCCAGGAACTCGACAAACCCGGGCACGTCGATGGTGTATTTGGCCCGGTTGTTCCGCCAGCCGATCGAGATCGACAGCGCCAGGATCCCGGCGAGGGCCGTGAGGATCAGCACGGGCATCCTCGGCCGCTTGCCGCGCGAGATGTAGAGCGCGGCGGTCGTCGCCAGGACCCCGAAGACCGAGTGCGACCGCTTGGTGTTGAGCATCCAGAGGAACACATATCCGACCCCGATGAGGCTGCCCAGCAGCACCAGCGGCGTGCTCTTTGCCCCCGACTTGCGGCCGGTGACGATCAGGATCACCCCGGCGACCAGCATCAGCACCGGGAACTGGAGGAACAGGAAGCCCTCCTGGCTCATCTCGTTCAGCGAGGTGTCGGCCGAGACCATCCGGAAGACCAGCCAGGCGCTCAGGAGGCCCCAGACCAGCAGGAACGGGCTCAGGCCGATCGCCAGGGGACGCGACCACCGCTGGGGGGCCGACGGCAGCTTCGAGGCCAGCCACTTACCCGGTCCGGCGAAGTACACCAGCAGGAACCAGCAGATCGCCCAGAGGGCCCGCGAATTGGCCTCGGTCGTGACCTCGACCCCCCGGACCCGGATGGCGTACTCGTGATACGAGATCGCCTGGACGACGTAGACCTGGAAGTACCCCAGCAGGAACATCCAGACCGGCGCGAACGGGTCGAACTTCTTCGAGACCCACTGGTAGAGGAACGTCCCGCCGATGACCAGGCCGGTCAGGTAGACGTAGACGAGTTCGTCCATCCTTGGCTCCCGGACCCGGAAGGCGGTGTGCGGTACAATCCGACGCGGCGGCGGGCGGTGCCCACCCTACATTCGAAATCCGGCGGAATGGGCGTCGCGCAGGGCGTGGATGACGGAGCCCTGGTAGCGGGCCCAGTCGAATTCCTCGGCGCGGCGGCGGGCGTTCGCGGCCATCTCGGCCCGGAGGTCGGGGTCGCAGCCGAGTTGCTCCATCCGCTCGGCCAGGCTCTCGACGTCCCGGGCCTCGACCTGGTAGCCGTCCAGGCCGTCGCGGACGACCGACCCGGCGTTGGGCGTCACCAGGCTCGGAAGGCCGCAGGCCAGGGCCTCGTAGGTCACCACCGCCGAGCCCTCGAACAGCGACGGGAACACGAAGACGTCGGCCGCCGCCATTCGCGACGGCATCTCGGCATGCCCGACCCGGCCGAGGTGCTCGAAGTCGTCCCGATAGGGCTCCAGCGGGTCGGTGAACGCCGGCAGGCCGCCGAGGAGTTGCAGTCTCCAGCCGGGGCGTTTGATCCGCTTCCAGGCTTCGAGGAGGTACTTGATCCCCTTGCGCTGGGTGATCCCCCCCGCGAACAGGAAGGTGCAATTCGATCCGTGCGTCCTGTCCGGGTCGGGCCGGAAGTGCCGGACGTCGGCCGCGTAGGGGATGACCCGGATCGACTCGCGCGGCCTCCCCTGCCCGACCAGCCGGTCGGCGATGTGCTCCGACGGCACCAGGACCAGGTCCGAGTTCGCCAGGTCGTGCCCCCGGCGCTCGTGGAGGAATTCGAGGGCGTCGAGGTCGAGCTTGCCATCGCCGAGGTAGATCGGGAAGAAATCCGGCGACTCCTCGGCCTCTCGGGCGAGGATCTCGCGCTCCTCGTTGACCTCGCCGTGGACCATGCTCAGGATCGTGGGGATCCCCAGCCGCCGGGCCAGGGGCAGCCCCCGCTTCGATGCGACGTCGCTGAAGGCCAGGAACAGATCCGGCCGGGTGCGGTCGAGGGTCCGGGCGGTGAAGGCGTCGAAGCGGCGGGTCCGCCAGCGGGCGAGGGAATCCTTCCCCGTGGGGAACCTCAAGGCGAGCCTGTTCTCCGCCGCCAGGGCCACATCAAACGATGGGGCGGTGACAACCCGATCGGCCGGGATGCCCCTATGGGTGCGCCGCTTGAGACGCCTCCGGACCTTGCCGTACTGGCAGGGGAAATATTGCCGGGCCAGCTCGTGGGCGGCGCTGTGGCCCTTGAAGTAGTAGCCGGTGGCGAAGGTGTCGAGCAGCCCCGCCCGGCCGAGTCCCGCCGTCGCCTCATACGCCGGCGGCCGCGCATCCGGGCAGGCGACCAGGACGCGCCTGAGCTGTCGGCTCGTTTCGACGAGGGGTGATGCGTGATCCGTGAGTTGTGCAGTCATGGCTCATCCTTGATGCCACCCGGAGTGCGGAAGCTGGCTTCCGCTCCGTGGTAGGGGAGCTTGCTCCCCGTGACCCTCGCCGTTTCAGCGTCCATTGGGGCTCCGTCAAGGCCCCTGCTGCGAGCCCCGCACGCGGAGCAAGCTCCGCGAGAACCGGGCGGAAGCAAGCTCCCACACTCCGGGCTAGACCGTGGCGGAGACGACCGCTTCGATCGGCTTTCCTTGCATGTCCGGCGGCACTTCGAGGCCAAAGAGTTTCAGCACGGTCGGGGAGAGGTCCATGAGCTGGAGGCCGTCGACGGGGCCGCGGGGGTCGATGCCGGGGCCGTTCAGGAGGATCATGCCGTCCTGGGCGTGGTTGGCGTCGTCGGGGCCGGTGTCGTTCTCGAAGGTGTGGAGCTCGCCGGTGCCGAGGGTGCCGACCGACCGCCAGCGGAGGTCGCCGAAGTAGACGAAGAGGTCCGGAGGCGCCTGGCCCCGGACGGTCCTGTAGAGGTTCTCGGGCTTGAGGACCCGGGTGCCGATCGGCTGGCCGTTGTGGTCGCCGAGGGCCTCCAGCTCGCGGATGAGCGTGTCGCGGGTCGCCTCGTAGTCCTCGGGGGCGACGACGCCGGTGGCCTCGCGCCCCTTGACGTTGAGGAACAGACGGCCGTAGTAGCCGCCGGATCCCCATGCGACGGTCCTTGACCAGTCGACCTTCACCATTTCGAGCCGGGAGGGCTGCGTCGGGGGCTCCTGGAGGACGAGGTAGCCCTTCTGGAGCAGCCACTCATTGATCGCGATGCCCCCCTCCATGCACTGGGCGCCGTGGTCGGAGACGACGACGATGTGGGCGTCGTCGGGGATGATCTCGAGGAGTTCGCCGATCTTGCGGTCGACGTGCTCGTAGTAATCGACGATCACCGATTCATAAGGGTTGCCGGGCTCGTAGCGGTGGTGCGTCGGGTCCATGTACTGCCAGAAGGCGTGGTGGACGCGGTCGGTGCCCATCTCGACCATCATGAAGAAGTCCCAGGGCTTGTTCTCCATGAGGTGCCGGGCCAGGGCGAATCGCTTGTCGGTCATGCGGACGAGCGAGTCGCGGATCTTGCCCTTGTCTGGGGTCCGGAAGTCGCTGACGTCGAACTCGTAAGGGTGGACGTCCGGGAGCGCGGCGATCTCGTTCTTGAGGTCGGGCGGGTAGGTGTAGTTGGATGCGATCGAGGGCGTGAGGAAGTCGGTGACCATGCAGCCGTTGACCGGCCGGGGCGGGTAGGTCTGGGGGACGCCGATGAGGATCACACGCTTGCCGGCCTGGCCGAGGTAGTCCCAGAGCAAGGGCTCGCGGACGGCGAGGCTGGTGGCGGTGGTCATCTTGTCGTAGGAGCGGTCGGCCCGGTTGCGGAACCCGTAGTAGCCGAGGGTGCCGGGATCCTTGCTGGACATCATCGACATCCAGGCCGGGACCGTGATCGGCGGGTCGCAGCTCCGGAGCTTCCCCCAGACCCCGCGGTCGCGGAGCTGGGTCAGGTTCGGCAGCCGATCGGCGAACCGGTCGAAGACCAGGCTGGGCTCCGCGCAGTCGAGCCCGAGGATCACCACTTTCGAAGCCGGTTCGGGTTGCATCTCTGGGAGAGGCTCCTGACCGACCGGGCAAAGTCCCTGCGCCCGGCCGTGGTAGGGTGGGCACGGCCCACCATTGCAAAGGCAGATGTCTTGATCCGTGAATCGCCCACGGGGAGGCCATCCGCACGATTTGGGGCCAGTTCGTGTGCCACTGGCTGTGCCAGTGCGAGGGATGGATCGGCTCGTTGTGGCCCGGACGGTGGTCGGAATGGGTCTGGAGACCCTGTCTGATCGGACGGCTCGGCGGGGCTTGGGGCGGGGTCTGGAGACCCGCGCCCAGCGCGTACGTGCCGAACGTCGTCTTGATTCAGTGAATCCGTCCGTCGCACTGGCACAGCCAGTGGCACACGAACTGGCTCCAAACAGGTCGGGGGTTGCTTGCGGGATCGGGGCGGTGACCGGAGGAGATTCCGGTCATCGCCCTTGTTCGATTTCGGTCCCGCCGACGCGATGGTGGGCGGTGCCCACCCTACTTGCTGGCGTAGCCGAGGTTGAACTTCTCGCGGCGGGCGAGTTCGAGGTCGTGCTCGATCATCATCTCGACCAGTCCCTTGAAGCTGACCTCGGGCTTCCAGCCGAGCTTCTGCTCGGCCTTGGTCGGGTCGCCCAGGAGGACGTCGACCTCGGACGGCCGGGTGTACTTCGGGTCGAACTCGACGAAGTCCTTGTAGTCCAGCCCGAGGTGCGAGAAGGTCAGCTCGAGGAACTCGTGGACCGAGTGGGTCTCGCCGGTCGCCACGACGAAGTCGTCGGGGGTGTCCTGCTGGAGCATCAGCCACATCGCGCGGACGTAGTCGCCGGCGAAGCCCCAGTCGCGCTTGGCGTCGAGGTTGCCCATCACCAGCTTCTTCTGCAGGCCTTCCTTGATGCGAGCCGCACCGAGGGTGACCTTGCGGGTGACGAACGACTCGCCGCGGCGGGGGCTCTCGTGGTTGAAGAGGATCCCCGAGCAGGCGTACATGCCGTAGGCTTCGCGGTAGTTGATGGTCTGCCAGTGGCCGTAGAGCTTGGCGCAGGCATACGGGCTGCGGGGGTGGAACGGGGTGTCCAGCCCTTGCGGGGGTGCGGCCGAGCCGAACATCTCGGAGCTGGACGCCTGGTAGAACCGGACCGGGTGGCTCCTGCCCAGGTGGCGGACGGCCTCGAGCAGCCGCAGGGTGCCGAGGCCGACGACGTCCGCGGTGTAGAGCGGCTGGTCGAACGACACCCGGACGTGGCTCTGGGCACCGAGGTTGTAGACCTCATCCGGCCGGATGGTCTCGACCGCCTGGCTCAAACTGGAGGCGTCGGCCAGGTCGGCATAGTGGAGGTGGAACCGCTGGCGCGCGTCCTCCCGGGCGAAGATGTGGTCGATGCGCTGGCGGTTCAGGGTGCTTGAGCGCCGGACGAGGCCGTGGACCTCATAGTCGGGCTTGCCAAGGAGGAACTCCACCAGGTAGGACCCGTCCTGTCCGGTGATACCGGTGATCAACGCTCGCTTCATGTAAGGTTCCTTGAGGCTCTCGGCCGGTCTCGTCCCCGAAGGTCCGTCCCGGGGATGGGTTGCGCCACGTCTTCGAAGTGTCGATCGAATCAGGGGACGTGGTAGGTGTCCCGATCGGCGGGGAGGATGGGCTCCAGCTCCCGGAGCAGGGCCGCGGCGAAGTCGCGGAACGCCGGGGAATCCTTCTCCAGGTCGCCGGGCCAGAAGACCTCGACGGTCAATCCGGAGCCCCGGGTCGTCCGACCGTGACTGCTGCGGCTGGTGATCGGCAGGGTCCGGACCCAGTGCTCCAGGCGACTCTCGCCGAAGATGTAGTACCAGAACCCGATGCCCTGGACCAGTTCACCTTGGCCGTAGCCCAGTCGACTCACGCGGATCATCTTACCATCGCCGGCCCCCAGCGCCAGCACCGAGGTCGCCGACTCGATTTTCTTCCAGCCCCCCGACGGCAGGCAGATCTCCGGCGAGTGCCGCATGTTCAGCCCTTCGAGCGAGTAGTTGACCCACAGGGCCAGCTTCTGGCCGGGGAACCTCGGGCTCTCGTAGGTCCGGTTCACGTACTCGCTGGCCTGCGACTGCCGGACGATCTCCGGGTCCATCTCGACGTCCCGACCCTCCCAGGCGCCGATCCGATGCGGCAGGCTGTTCAACGGTTTCCGGAGCGCCGTCCGCTCGGTCGGGTGCAGCCGTTCCAGGCCGAACAGGCTGGTGGTGCCCAGCAGGAGGATCCCCAGGCAGAGCCCGAGTCGGAGCTTGGTCTGCATCGAACTGGCCTTATTTGAGTCGGAGAAGTGAATTCCAGGGGAAGGGATGGCCGCCGGGCAGATCAAGCCCGATCGCGGCCGCCCGCCAGGGCCGAGACCTGCTCCAGGACCCAGCTCTGGACGTAAAGCAGGTAAAGCCCGAAGCCCATCATCAGGAGCCCCTCGGCCGTGTGGAACGCCCCCATGGTGAACTGGGGGTTGACGTAATGGCTGATCATCCCGGTCAGGGTGACCCGGATCACGTTGGCCAGCATGGCGATCGGGATCGACGAGCCGATCAGGATCACCCGATGCCACCACGGCCGCTCCGAGAGGTACGCCCAGGCGGTCGTCAGGGCCAGGAATCCCGTCAATTGACGCATCCCGCTGCACGCCTCGGCCACGAACATCTGGTTGTCGCCCGGCAGCGTGATCAGGTTCCCGACGCAGAGCGCGGGGATCCCCTGGAGATTCAGGAGGCTGCTCGCCACCTGGCTCACCATGAGCTGCAACGGCGAGGCGATCACGGCGTAGAGGTTGACCGGCAGGGGGACCATGAAGAACAGGAACCCCAGCGCGAAGGCGAACCGCCGGAGGGCCTCGATCCCCCAGACCACCGCCACGATCCCCGCCAGCCCGACGATGAACCCGTAGTCGCCGAGGATCCCGACCACGATCAGGAGCGTGGCGATTCGCATCAGGATGGCCACGAGCAGGAGCGACGCCCCGACCCACAGCCCCCCTCGGATCGCGATCGGCCCGCGACGGGCGGCCTCGTTGGCGAAGTAGAGGCTGATGAGCGGGACCAGGAACCCGTGGCTGTAGTTATCGTCGGTGGACCAGATCAGGTAGAAGTGGGCGAGGTTCTGCCAGAACAGGACGGCCATGAACCCCAGGGCCGCCGCCACGCCCAGTATCCGGGCCCGGCCGTCGACGTCGGACCAGGCCCTCCGGGCCAGGTCGACCAGACCGGGTGCGGGGATCGGGACACTCGCCGAGGCTCTCGGCGACACGCTGACGCTGGCCATCTCGAAATCCTCTGCGCGGGTGACGCCGGGGGCGACGCCGGGCCGGGGAGCCGGGCGTCAGGAGAGGGTCGGGATCGTCCGGGCCGGGGCCCCCTGCTCCGAACGACCCACCAGCATCATTGTCGGGGTCGGCGGACGGTTGGCGACACGATGACGTCCCCGGCCTCGATCCGGCGGGTCAATTCGTCCCCCGGCTCGCGGACCCGGATCTCCTCGAGCAGATCCTTGCGCTCCGCGTCCTTGCCTTCCCGCTCCAGGATCCTCGCCAGGTTGAACTGGAACCGACGCTTCGAGGTCAGGTCGGTCATGGCCGCGATGGCCATTCGGTAGGACTCCTCGGCCTCGGCCCACTTCGCCTGCAACGCCAGGGCCTCGCCCTGCGCGGCGTGGTGCTCGGCCAGGACGGACGGGTCGCGGTCGCCGGGCGACGGGGCCTCGGCGGCCAGCACGAGCATCCGGTCGGCGTCGGTCCGGCCCTTCTCCCGGAGCAGCTTGGCGGCCGTGACCGCCACCACCGACGACGGCGGCAGGGCCTTCTCCCACTCGGCCACCGGGGCCTCGGCCTTGCCCGTCAGGTCGAGCAGGATCGCCCGGATCAGGGCCTCTCGCGGCAACACATAGCGCTGGACCTGCGCGTCCTCGTCGAAGACCCGCTCGGTCGCCTCGGCCTCGCGGATCGGCGAGGCGACCAGGATCTCCAGGGCCTTGCGGTACAGGGCCTGGCTGGATTCGGGCTTGTTCTCGGCCTTGAGGCGGCCGGCTGACCAGGCCATCAGCAGGGGGTCGCGGCTCTGGCCCGGGGCCAGGCGCTCCGGCTCCTTGCCGTCGCCCGACTCCCGGTTGAGCTGAGACTGGGCGAACCGCGAGGCCGGATCCAGCGGGGCGATGCTCCGGGCCGAGTCGAGCACGCGCCGGACGTCCGACTCCCGGGCGTCCGACTCCTCCGCCCGGCTGATCGACCGGGCCCAGGTGCCGAGGTTCGCGGCCGTGGTGCGGTACCAGGCCCGCTCGGGATCCCCCGGCGCGGTCAAAGCGGCCTCGCCCGGCATCGCGAAGCCGGTCGCGGCCGCGCGTTCGGCCAGCTTGACCTTCGAGTCGTCCTGGACCCAGAGCAGGCTCAGGCCCAACCCGAAGGCCATCATCAGGAGGCTCCCGGCGACGGCCAGGGGCACGCCGATCCGGGTCGGCACCGCCCAGGCGTCGGGCGCCACCGGCGTGGTCGGCTGGGGCCCGCGCTGGACCACCCGGCCCCGACGCACCACACGCGACTCCCTGACCCCCTGCGAGTCCAGGATCGTCCGGGCGCTCGGCCAGTCGGCCTCGGGGGCCTCGGCCAGGCCGGGCCCGGCGGGCATCTCCGGCTCGAACACCGGGGCCGCCGGCGTGACCGCAGGGGCGGGCCGGGGGACCGCGTAGAAGTCCTGCGAGCTGGTCGTGAAGGTCCCGGTGTCGAAGTCGTGCTGGACCAGGAGTTCCGGCTCGGGCTTCGAGGCCGGCAGCGGCTCGGGCTCGGCGATCGGTTCGGGGGCGACCGGCTCCGGTTCGGGCACGACGACCGCCGGGGCGAGGACCGCCACGAACGGGGCCGGCTCGTCCTCAGCCTCGATCTCGAAGACGTGCTCCTCGGCCGTGGCCAGCACAGCTTCGACCGCGACCTCGGCCTGGATCTCGGGTTCCGGCTCGGCCTCAACCGTGGGCTCGGGCTCCTCGACCGGGGTGTCGGCGACCCGCAATTCCGGCTGCGGAGGGGCGGCGACGGGCTCGACCTCGGGGTCGAGGAAGGTGGCCTTGGCGGCCTCGGCGCAGAGGGCGTCGACCTCGTCGAAGGTGGCCGAGATCAGGGGGGCCTCGGTGCCCTCGTAACGCTCGTCGGCCTCGGCCGATCGGGACGGCGCGAGGGGCGGCGCGACCGGCGGAGGCAGGTCGAGGGGCATCGCCTTGAGCAGCGACAGGATGGCCGAGAAGTCGGGCGGCGACTGCGGCCGGGCCGGGGCGTTCCCGGCCGGGCGTTGCGGGGCCCGGGCGGTCGGGGCCGGGCGTGGCGGCGGCGTCGCGGCGGGCTTGGGGCCGTAGCCGGGTCGCGGCGGGTTGTAGGCGGCCGGGCCGGGGGTCGGCTCGGGCCGGCCGGCGGGTCCGGGCCGGGGCTTGGTGGCGGCCGATCGGGCGCGGAGCTGCTCGCCGGTGGCCTTGAGCCTGGCCTCCCACTTCCGCTCCTCGCGGCGGTCGTGGAGCCAACGCTCCCGCTGCTCCAGGCGGTCCTGCCAGGCTTTCAGGCGTTCGGCCTCGGCGGCGAGCGACTCGGGGTCGCCCTGGTCGGGCCGGGCGGGCTCGGGGTTGCGGGCCGATCGGGCCGAGACGGCGTCGGCGTCGAAGGTCGAGAGGGTGGGGTCGATCCGGTGGACCGAGGCCCCGGGGGTCTCGACCGGGATCGGCATGTCGTAGCTGCCCCACGAGCCGTCGCTGGGGGTGGCGTGGAGCGTGATCCAGTGGTCGCCCACCCGCACGGGCACGCCCGGTTCGAGGGTCTGCTGGCGGTCGAGCGGCTTGCCCTCGACCCAGACCGGGCCGGGCGGGCCGACGGGCTGCAACTGCCACGACGCCCCCCGGCGCTTCAGGAGGCACTGGACATCGGCCAGGCTGGGCTCCCCGAGCCGGACCTCGCAGTGGGCGCCCCGGCCGATCCGGATCGGGCCGACCGTCAGCTCGATGATGCGAGCCGTCGGATCGCCGTCCGCCTGGATGTGCAGGAACGCGGTGTCGGGCATCGTCGGGGCCACTCCTCCTTGAGTCCGTCCGGCCGGCCCGGATTCATTCCGGGCCGCGATCAGGGGCGGCTCAATCGCGCTCCAGGAACAGATCCGTCCCGCCCGCCAGCCAGCGGTGGGCCGTGCCGGCCACCGCGCTCGCGGCCAGGGCGACCGAGGCCATCTCGACCGTCCCGTGCAGGGCCGAAACCAGGCTAAAGCACGCCGCGGTGCCGATCAACCCGAAGGCCGCCGGGAAGTCGGCAGAGCCCACCCGTCGGCAGGCCCGAAACAGCTTGAACAGGCACCAGAGCAGGCCCAGGGCCAGGATCCCCAGCCCCACCACGCCCGTCTCGGCGAACAGCTGCAGGAGGCTGCTGAACGCCGTGTTCGAGCTGATGGCCTGCGACTTGTAATACGGCTGGATGGTCGCGAACCCCCCCAGGCCGACCCCCACCAGGGGGAAGTCCCGCGAGATCCGGAGCGCGTCCTTCCAGGCCGCCGTCAGCATCGCCGGGTCGATCCGGGGGGAACGCCAGCCCGGGGTGATCATCGGCCAGACGTCCCCCAGCAGGATCCCCAGGCCGATGGCCAGGAGCACCAGGGCCGTCATCCCCATCCCCGCCCATCGCAGGCCCGAGGGCCAGGCCGACGGCAGCCCGATCAGGACCACCGCCACCAGGAACGGCCAGGCCAGGTAGAGCCCGCCGAACAGGCCGACCAGGATCCCCGAGGTGAGCGTCAACCCCCCCAGGACCACGACCAGCCCCCCCTTGTTGCCGGCCCGGAGCCGCTCGGCCAGCGACAGCCGGCTGCCGCGCGGGGCGAGTATCTGGAGCAGGATCGCGAAGGCCAGCGGCAGGCCGAGCGAGGCGGTCGCCATGTAGCCGCCGGGCCCGTCGAGGAACCCCGCGATCGGCTCGGGCGAGGCCAGCTTCGTGACCGGCCACGACGGGATCGCCGCCCCGGCGTCCTGGCTCGGCACGATCACGGTCCCGACCGGCTGACGGGTGAGGTCCGACAGCCCCGGGGCCCACTTCGGCCCGAGCCCCGGCGCGTAGGCCCCGTAGAACCCCCGGGTCTGGCCGCCGATCTGGATCAGGGCGAACAGGTTGACCACGAAGAAGGCCGCGACGACCGCCCCCCAGATGACGTAGGTCCGCTGGAGCCGGTCGGTGTAGTGCGAGGCGACCAGGAAGATCGCCAGGCAGGCCGAGGCACCCACCACCCAACGCAGCGTGGCCGCCCGGTCGAGCGACAGGGGCGTCCGCACGGGCGCGGCCTCGGGCAGCTTGGCGTCGGGGTCGTCGGCCGACACCAGGCGGGGGATCACACCCAGGCGGTAGGCGTCATTGGCCACGGGGGAGAGTCGGGACGAGATCGAGCCCGGCAGCGAGACGAGCTGGAACATCCCCAGCAGGAGGACCATCGCCCCCAGGATCGGCACCGGCGACTTGATGACCCGGAGCCGGCCCTCGATCGCAACCCGGGCCAGCCAGGTCAGGACGATGACGGCGGTCAGGCCCCCCATGAACAGCCGGCCCCACCAGACCGCGCCGCCGAACGCCAGGGTCGCCCCCACCAGGAGGGCGATCCAGGACGCCTGGAGCAGACGCTCGGTGGGGACCATCAGGCGGACGCGGAGAGGATACAACGGCGGGACTCCAGGGCCGCGTCGGCCCGGGGGCCGGCGCGCATCGGGGATGTTCTCTCAATGGGGTTGGTCGAAATCGGGCCCGTCAGTGCGACTCGCCGGCCAGGGCGGTCAGCGGCGCCGGGGCGTCGAGCCCGTCGTCTTCGAGGCCAGACAGCCGTCGGGGCATCCCCGGGGCCAGGCTCGACCAGTTCTGGAGGTCGTCACGCACGCCGTTGAACACGACCCCCGCGATCCAGACCTTCGACTGCTCCAGCATCGCCTTGGCCCGCTGGAGGGGCCGTAGTTCCAGGGCCCCGGAGCGGACGACCAGGACCGAGGCGTCGACCATCCGGCCGAGCATCCGGCAGTCGGCCAGGCCGAGGATCGCCGGGCCGTCGATGATGATCCGATCGTAGTGGTGCTCGGACAGGGAGATGAGCAACTGCCGGAGTTCCCGGCTGCCCAGGACCTCGATCGGCACCCCGGCGGTGCTGCCGGTGGGCAGGAAGTCGAGGTTGGGGATGTCGGTCGAGATGACCGTCCGCTGCCAGGGGAGTTCCCCCTTGAGGACGTCCACCAGGCCCAGCTCGTGCTCGTCCACCGGGAAGACGTCCCCCAGGCTGGAGCGGCGGAGGTCCACGTCCATGAGCAGGGTCCGTTCGCCGGCCCGGGCGCAGGTGGTGGCCAGGTTCAGGGCGGTGGTGGACTTGCCCTCGTGCGACTTGGCACTGGTGATCAGGATCGTCCGGAGCCGGGTCTTGGCGCAGGCCACGCCGAGGAGGCTTGCCCGGAGGTTCCGGTAGGCGTCGGCCTCGTGGGAGTCGAGGGCCCCCTGGACCCAGAGGTGCCCCCCCTTGTGGTTCAAGGCGCTGCGGTGGATCCAGGGCACCACGCCGAACAGCGGCAGGCCGAGCCCGGCGGTGAGGTGCTCGGGGACCTTGACCGAGTGGTCCAGGTGCTCGACCAGGCAGACCAGGCCGATCCCCAGCCCGAAGGCGAAGAAGACGGCCGCCGCGATGTAGAGCGACCGCTTGGGCTTGATCGGACTGGTCGGCTCTGAGGCCTGGACCGTGACGGTAACCGGGCTGTTCCGGGTCTTCGACAGGATCTCGAACTCCGACAGCTGCTCGTTCAGCTCGGCGATCTGCCGGGCCTTCTGCTCGCGAGCGTCGGTGTATTTCAGGTAGTCCTGGTACTCCGGCAAGGCATCTTTCATCTCCCGGAGTGCCGCCTTGCGCTGGTCGTCGATCTGAGCGATTTCGTCCCGGGCCCCGGCGAGGATCGAGTCGGCCTGGTCGTGCGAGACATCGGCCTGGGGCGTCTCCAGCTCGTGGAGTTGCTGGGTCAGCGTCGCGAGTTCCTGGTAGGCGTTCAGGAAGGCGGGGTCGCTGGCGGCGTTGCGGGCGGCGCGACGGACGTTGTTCAGTTGCTTCTGCCTGAGCTGGATCCGCTGCTTGAGGTTCTCGATCTGCCCCTGGTAAGGATTCGCCCCCTGGGGATGGTCCATGTCCTTGAGCTGGAAATTGCGGGACAGGCTCTCGTACTCGGCCTTCTTGGCCCGGACGAGGTCGCCGAGGTTCTCGAATTCCTGCATCTTGATCGACTTGCCGCCGATCCCGATGGAGTTCGAGCTGCGGATCAGCTCGTAGAGCTTGGTGTCCAGGGCCTTCAGCTCGGCGTTCAAGGTCCCCAGGCTGGTGTTGACGATCTGCTTGGAGGTCTCGATCGAGTCATTGCTCTCGAGCTGGACCTTCTCCTTGAACTTGTCCAGGAGGTAGTTCAGGAGCCGGGTCGTCCGGAGCGGGTCATCCCCTTCGAGCGAGACCTGCACGAAATTGGTCTTGGGGATGTTCCGGGTCGTTAGTTTGAGGCTGACCTCGCCGGCCGGGTCGTCGCTGCCCGGCAGGGCGACGAAGCCCAGGGCCGGGTCGCTCAGGACGCTCTGGATCAGGCTCTTGCTGCGCAGGAGGGTGATCTTATTGGCCATGAACTTGTCGTCCCCGTCCTCGCTCTTTGGGGCGAGGTTCGGGTTGACGATGCTGATGACCGACGAATTCGGTCGGGGCGGCTCGATGATGACCTCGGCCGTGACCTGGTAGACCGCGGGCATCCGCAGGACCAGCAGGGTCGCACCGACGATGATCGGGGCGGCCACGGCGAGGACGACCCAGAACCGCTGCCGGACGGCGCGGAGGTAGTCGGCGGGGGTCTTGGCCAGGGGGTTATGCTCCTCGCCCGAGGAGTGGCCGACCGCGTAGTGGACGGCATGCGCGTGGGCATGGGCGGTCAGCGGGGCCGTCGACGGCCGCAGGGGCGGGCCGGAGGCATAGGGCACGAGTCCGTCCATGGATCGCGGTTCTCCTTATCGGATCGGTCGGGCGATCACTCTTCGCCGAGGGTCCGCCGGGCGACCGGCGCGGGGGACCAGCCGAGGGCCTCGCGGAGCCAGCTCAGCCGGGGTGAGGCCGGGTCGGGGGTCGGGGCCTCGTCGGTGCTGCCGGATTCGGCCTCGACCGACCCGACATCCGGGCGGGCGGCGAGCCGCTCCTCGACGGGCCGGGGGGTGACCGGCGTCATGGGGGTGGACCAGGGGTTGGCCTGGCCCGCGAACCCTTCGCCCAACAGGCGTTCCAGCCGCTCGGCCGTGGCCAGCGACAGGCGTTGCAGGAACCGGAAGGCGATGTCCGCCGCCAGCTCCGACTCCGCCACCTGGTGCAGCGAGACGATCAGTTGCAGGTCCCGACCCGAGGACAGTCGGAAGGTCGCCGTCGGCCCCGACATCGGCCCCTCGTGGTCCAGGCCCGAGTACTCGCCGCTCTGGCGCTCGAAGACCGATCGCCCGTCGCGCCGGCAGTTCAGGTGCAGGTGGTCGCAGCCCAGCCGGGCCGTCGCCTCCTCGACGATGAACCAGATCTTCTCGACCGTGTCGCAGAGCTCGATCCGCTGGATCGCCTCCCAGGTGACCTTGGCCGCCTGCCGCTCCTGCTTGCCCCGAGCGAGCCTCGCCAGGAAGTCGGCCCGGAGGGTCGCCAGTTCGTTCCGCCGGCTGGTCAGGATCAGGAGGAACGCCAGGCAGCCCGAGATCCCCAGCAGGAGCGCCAGGAACTCCGACCGCAGCGCCACGCCCAGCAGCACCACGCCGCAGAGGAAGCCCGAGAAGCAGTAGAGCAAGAGGGCCGCCTGGCGCGGGTTCAGGCCCAGGCCGATCAGCAGGTGATGGACGTGCCGGCGGTCGGCGGAACTCAAGGGCAGGTTCCGCACCCAGCGCCGGAAGATGGCCATCGCCGTGTCGGAGATCGGCAGCCCCATCGCCAGGATCGGGAACAGGATCGAGATCGCCGAGGGCCCCTTGAGGGAGCCCTGGACCCCGATCACGCCGATCATCAGGCCGATCAGGAGCGAGCCGCTGTCCCCGAGGAAGATGCAGGCCGGGTGCCAGTTGTATAGCAGGAAGCCCGCCAGGCTCCCCGCGAGGGCAGCCGCGAGGGCCGCCACGCCGGCGTTCCCCCGGCTGATCGCCACCAGCATCAGGGTGCCGCTGACCAGCAGGCCGACGCCCGAGGCCAGGCCGTCCATGCCGTCGATCAGGTTCCAGATGTTCATGCAGGCCAGGAACCAGAACATCGTCACGAACAGGCTCAGGACCGATAAGTGATAGTCGCCGTCCCCGACCGGGATCGGGATCCGGAAGACCAGCACGTCGAGGCTGAAGGAGGTCTTGAGGATGTCGATCTGGGCGATCCGGATGCCGTCGGCGAACAGGACCAGGACGGCCAGCGCCTGGCAGAGCAGCTTGACCCGCGGCCCCACGCCCCGGACGTCGTCCACCGACCCCAGCCCCAGGACCAGGAACGAGGCGATCGTCACCGACGTCAGCTTCCGGAGCCACTGCTCATAACCCGGGTCGTCCGAGAGATACCCGCCGATCACGACGACCGCGATCCCCAGCGCCAGGCCAAAGGCCAGGCCCAGTCCGCCCATCCGGGGGGTCGCCCCCTTGTGGATCCGCCGGAACTGGTCGGGCCGGTCGATCGCGCCGAACCACGCGGCGATCCGGGTGACGAACGGCGTGGCCAGGACGCACCCCATGAACGCGACCGCGAAGATCAGCAGGAAGGCGTTCGAGATCATCATGGGATCAGGCTGCCCTCAACGACCGGGATCCCCGACCGGTTCGCGATCCCGGTTCGGGGCAACATGCCGTCCTGCGGCGCGCGGACTGTCAACTGATCGGATACGCAGTGCATGGGATCGTGTGACTCGGCAGGCCGGATCGGCCCCGCCGGGAGAGGTTGGCGGACGTCGGGTGCGTCCCTCGGAGGTAAGACTAGAACCACTTCGGGCGACCGGCTGGAGTTTTCCGGGGCCCCCGGAGGATTCGAGGAGGGCCGGAACGCGGACGCCGTCCTCCCCGTGGAGGTTCGAAACCCGCGACCCTTCGGCGACACTCAGTATCAACCCGCATGCGGCCTCGGTCAAGGAGCCATACGCCCGACTTCATTGGATCTTCTCCAATTTTCCCATTTTGCCAATCTGGGGCAGATGGGGCCGGTTTGCGGCACTGGCCGGTTCGCAAAGGGAGGGGGGAGCGGGTAAGATCGGCGGGGCGGCGGGTCGCCCGGGACGGGACCGCCGGGATCGGAGCCTCCCCTCCCCCAGCAACACCCGCGCCATGGCCGAACGCCTCGAACTCGTCCTCGGGACCGCCGGGCACATCGACCACGGCAAGACGGCCCTGGTCAAGGCCCTCACCGGCGTCGACACCGACCGGCTCCCCGCCGAGCGGCAGCGCGGCATCACCATCGACCTGGGCTTCGCTGCCCTCGAACTGGGCAGTCGCCGGCTCGCCCTGATCGATGTCCCCGGCCACGAGCGGTTCATCCGCAACTTGCTCGCCGGCGCCTCGGGCCTCGACCTGGCCCTGATGGTCGTGGCGGCCGACGACGGCGTGATGCCCCAGACCCGCGAGCACCTGGAGATCCTGACCCTCCTCGGCCTGGGGGGCGGGGCCATCGCCCTGACCAAGTCCGACCTCGCCGACGAGACCTGGCTCCAGATGGTCGAGGACGACGTCCGGGCCCTGGTCGCCGGGACCGTCCTGGCCGACGCCCCGATCGTCCGGACCTCCGCCGCCACCGGACAGGGCATCGACGACCTCAAACGGACCCTCGCCGACCTGGCCGAAACCGCCCCCGACCGGATCGACGCCGGGCTGTTCCGGATGGCCATCGACCGGGCGTTCTCGGCGACCGGCCACGGCACGGTGGTCACCGGGACGGTCGCATCGGGCTCGGTGGCCGTCGGGCAGGAGTTGATCCTCCACCCCGAAGGCCGGCCGGTCAGGGTCCGGGGGCTCCAGGCCCACGGCGAGGCGGTCGAGTCGATCGGCCGGGGGGGGCGGGCGGCGATCAACCTGGCGGGGGTCAGGCACGACGAGGTCGCCCGGGGCCACGAGCTGGCCGAGCCCGCCTACCTGGAAGCGACCCGGGTCCTGAGCGTCGCCCTCACACCTTCCAGGGACGCCCCGCGCTCCCTGCGGCACCGAGGCCGCTACAAGGTCCACCTGGGGACGGCCGAGGTCTCGGCGACCCTCTCGCTCCTCGACCGGGAACCCCCAACCGACCGCCCGGCCCTGGCCCAGCTCCTCCTGGCCGCGCCGGTCGTCGCGGTCCACGGCCAGCCGCTGGTCTTGCGGGAAGAGAGCCCCCCGGCGACCGTCGGCGGGGCCCGGGTCCTGCTGCCGGGGGGGCGTCGGCTGAGGCGGAAGGATCGGGACGCCCTCGACCGGCTGGTCCGGCTCAACAGCCCCGATCCGGCAGAGCGTCTCCGGGCGGCGCTGGCGTCCCTGGGGCGGTCGAACTGGACCGACCCGAAGCTCGTCCGCCTGGCGGGGATTCCCCTGCGCGACCTGCCGGGACTCCTCGACGGCCTCCGGACCGACGGCACCCTGACCGACCTGCCGCTGGGGACGCGGAGGTCGCGGACAATCCCGTCGGAGACCCTGGCCGAGCTGGAGGGCCGGGTCGAGAAGATCCTGGGGCGGCTGCACGAGGTCAGCCCGAGGCAGTCGGCCATTGCCCGGCCGAGGGTCATCGCCGCCCTGGCCGACCTCGACGACGACCCTCTGGCCACGGCCGTGATCGAGCGGATGACCTCGCGGGGCCGGCTGGTCGGCGACCCCCGCACGGTGGCCCTCAAGTCTCACACCCCGAAGCTGAGCCAGGGGGAGCGCAAGCTCAAGGACGAGATCTGGCAGGCCCACCGCCTGGCAGGCATGGCCCCTCCCGACCTCTCCACCTGGACCGCGAAGACCAACCCCCGGGCCGCCGTGGTCCCCGAGCTGCTCACCCTGCTCCGCGAGGAGGGCCGGCTGGTCGAGATCGGCCGCGACCTGTACCTCGACGCCGACGCCGACGCCGGTTTGCGGCAGGCGATCCGGGCGAGGCTGGCCGACGGCTCGGCCCTGACCGTGGCCGAGATCCGCGACCTGCTCGGGATCACCCGGAAGCACGCCGTCCCCATCAGCGAATACCTAGACCGGATCGGCATGACGGTCCGCGACGGCGACCTGAGACGCCTCGGCCCCGGAGGCGACAAATGAGCCAGCCGAACCCCCTCCGCGACCTCCCCGCCGTCCACGAGGTCCTTCATGCCCTCGGCCGGTCGGGCCCGCTCCATAAGGAAGCGGTCCGGGTCGTCCTGGCCGGGATCCGCGACGAGCTGAAGGCCGGCAAGGTGATGGACCTGGGGATCGAGGCCATCGCCGGTCGGGTGCGGCGGCACCTGGACCGGCCGGGGGGGCTGCGCAGGGTCATCAACGCGACGGGCATTCTGCTCCACACCGGTCTGGGCCGGGCGCCGCTGGCCAGGGAGGCGATCGAGGCCATCGCCGAGACGGCCGGGGGGTATGCGAATCTGGAGTTCGACCTGGACTCGGGCGACCGTGGCCGGCGGACGGACGGGGTCGAGGCCCAGCTCCGGGCGATCACCGGGGCCGAGGCAGCGGCCGTTGTGAACAACAACGCCGCCGCGACGATCCTGGCCCTCAAGGCGGTCGCCGGCGGCCGGGATGTGGTCGTCTCGCGCGGGCAACTGGTCGAGATCGGCGGCAGCTTCCGCCTCCCGGAGATCTTCGAGGTCTCGGGGGCCCGGCTGCGGGAGGTCGGCACGACCAACATCACCCGGCTGTCCGACTACGCCCGGGCCATCGGGCCCGAAACCGGGGCCCTGCTCCGGGTCCACACAGGCAACTACCGGGTCGTCGGCTTCACCGAGTCCGTCCCCGTCGCCGACCTCGCCCGGCTGGCCCACGAGCGGGGCCTTCCCCTGATCGACGACATCGGCTCGGGGGCCCTGGCCGACGACGCCCCCCCCGGACTGTCTGATGAACCGAACGCCGCCCGGTCCATCGCCGCCGGGGCCGACCTGGTGCTCTTCTCCGGCGACAAGCTCCTGGGCGGGCCCCAGTGCGGGGTCCTGGTCGGCCGGACGGACCCGATCCGGGCCATCCAGGCCGACCCCCTCGCCCGGGCGATGCGGGTCGACAAACTGACCATCGCCGCCCTCGAAGCCACCCTCCGGCTCGTCCGGGAAGCCCCCGGCTCGATCCCCTTCTGGCGCATGCTAATGGCCGATCTGGACGGACTACAGAGGCGGGCCGAGTCGTTGGCCCGGCGGATCGAGACCGAGCTGCAACGTCCGGCCAGGGCGGTCACGACCTCGGCCCATGTCGGCGGCGGGAGCGTTCCAGCGGACGCGATCCCGTCGTGGGGGGTGCGGCTAGACGGGGGCGATCCGGGGCCGGCCGAGCTGGCGCGTCGGCTCCGGATGGGGCGGCCTGCGGCGGTCGGTCGGGTCAAGGCCGACGCCCTCTGGCTCGACCTCCGGGCGGTGGACCCCGACGAGGACGGGGCCCTGCTCGAAGCCCTCCGAACGGCATGGGACGGTTGAGTTTCGGAGCCGATCCGGGTAACCTGGCGGGGCGATTCGGGATCGGTTCGTTGGGGAGGTTTGAGTATGCGTCTCTGCCGGTTCATCCTCGAAGAAATGACCTTGCCCGGGTTCTTCGCGGACGACAAGGTCATCCCGATCGACCAGGCCACCGAGGCGTTCTGCGAGGCCCAGAACCTCGAACTCCTCCTGCCGCCCAGCGAGAACCTCCTCGACTTCCTGCCCCCCGACGGCGAGACCTTCAACGCCGCCCAGATGCTCGCCGCCTGGCTCGAAGGGCTCGAATCCGATGCGCTGGCCGAGCTGAGCGTGCCTCTGGACGAGGTCACCCTGCTGACCCCCATCCCCTACCCGTCCAAGATCCTCCTGCTGGCGGGCAACTACGCCGCGCACGTCATCGAGCGGGGGGGCACGACGGCCGAGAGGGAGGAGACGTTCCCCTACGTCTTCATGAAGCCCCCGACCACCACCCTGGCCGACCCATTCGACCAGATTTATCTCCCCAAGGTCTCGCCCGACCACATCGACTGGGAGTGCGAGCTGGGGGTCGTGATCGGCCGGACCTGCAAGGCCGTGACCGAGGCCGAGGCGCTGGAGTACGTCGCCGGCTACACCGTCGTCAACGACCTCTCCGACCGCAAGTACCAGCCCAACCCCGGCCGCAAGGCCCGCGAGCGCGACAAGTTCTTCGACTGGCTCCACGGCAAGTGGCACGACGGATTCTGCCCGATCGGCCCCTGCATCCTGACCGCCGACTCCCTGCGCGACCCCCAGACGTTGCCGATCAAGCTGACGGTCAACGGCCAGGTCAAGCAGGACGCCACCACCGGCCAGATGGTCTTCCCCGTCGCGGCGATCATCTCGTTCATCTCGCAGTTCGTCACGCTGGAGCCGGGCGACATCATCTCGACCGGCACGCCGTCCGGCGTCGGCTCGGCGACCGGGACGTACCTCAAGCCCGGCGACGTCGTCGTGGCCGCGATCGGCGGCATCGGCAGCCTCGAAAACACGATGATCGCCGAGGACTGAGCGGCCCCGGCCCGTCACGGAATTCGCCCCCCGAACGAGCCTCCCGGCCCGGACGATCCCGCTTCGAAGACCGCCCAACCGAGAGACCCCATGCCCGAGATCCGCAAGCTCCTGGTCGCCAATCGCGGCGAGATCGCCATCCGAGTCTTCCGGTCCGCCCACGAGCTGGGGATCCGGACCGTGGCGATCTACTCGCACGAGGACCGGTTCGCGATGCACCGGCTCAAGGCCGACGAGGCGTACCAGATCGGCCAGGCGGGCGAGCCGATCCGTTCTTATCTGAACATCCCGGCGATCATCGAGCTGGCCCGCGAGAAGGGCGTCGACGCCATCCATCCCGGCTACGGTTTCCTGTCCGAGAACGCCGAGTTCGCCCGCGCCTGCGCCGCCGCAGGCATCACGTTCGTCGGCCCGCGGCCGGAACTCCTGGACCAGCTCGGCGACAAGGTCGCCGCCCGCGCCCTGGCCATCGCCGCCGGGGTGCCGGTGCTGTCCGGCTCGAAGGAGCCCGTCCTCCCCGGCCCGGACGCCCGCAAGCTGGCCGAGGAGCTGGGCTACCCCGTGATCGTCAAGGCCGCGATGGGCGGCGGCGGCCGGGGCATGCGGGTCGTCGAGGAGGCCGCCGGACTGGACGACGCGCTGGATCAGGCCCGCCGCGAGGCCGGCACGGCGTTCGGCGTGCCCGACGTCTTCCTCGAGAAGTTCATCCGCCGGGCCCGCCACATCGAGGTCCAGCTCCTGGGAGATAAGCACGGGCACCTCGTCCACCTCTACGAGCGCGACTGCTCGATCCAGCGGCGGCATCAGAAGGTGATCGAGATCGCCCCCGCGCCGAACCTCGACCCGAAGATCCGCGAGGACCTCTGCAACGCGGCCATCCAGATCGGCGAGCACGTCGGCTACGACAACGCCGGCACGGCCGAGTTCCTGCTGGACGCCGACACGGGCCAGTTCTACTTCATCGAGGTCAACCCCCGGATCCAGGTCGAGCACACGGTCACCGAGATGGTGACGGGTGTGGATCTGATCAAGAGTCAGATCCTGATCGCGCAGGGGGCCGACCTGTCGGACCCCGAGATCAACCTGCCCGACCAGGCGTCGGTCCAGACCCAGGGCTTCGCCTTCCAGTGCCGGATCACCACCGAGGATCCCGCCAACAAGTTCACGCCCGATTATGGGCGGATCACCCACTACCGCTCGGCCGGCGGCCTCGGCCTGCGGCTCGACGGCGGCACGGCGATCACGGGTGCCATCGTCACCCCGTTCTATGATTCGCTGCTGGTGAAGGTCTGTGCCAGCGGCCGACGCTTCGTCGACGCCGTCCGGCGCATGGAGCGGGCCCTCCGGGAGTTCCGGATCCGCGGGGTGAAGACCAACATCCCGTTCCTGCTCAACGTCCTCGAACACGAGGATTTCGTCGAGGGCCGGGCCACGACCCGGTTCCTGGACGAGACCCCCGAGTTGTTCCACTTCACCGTCGTGCAGGACCGCGCGACCAAGCTCCTGCGGTTCCTCGGCGACGTCACGGTCAACGGCTTCCCGGGCGTGACGAAGCCATCGGGATATGTCTTCCAGTCCGAGCCGCCCCCCCCCGAGTTCGACCACACCGCGCCGATCGTCGACGGCACCCGCCAGAGGCTCCTGAGCATGGGGCCGGTGGCGTTCAGCAAGTGGGTCCGCGACCAGAAGCCGCTGCTGCTGACCGACACCACCTTCCGCGACGCCCACCAGTCGCTGCTGGCGACCCGCATGCGGACCCGCGACATGCTCCGCGTGGCGGATGCCTACGCGCGGATGGTCCCGCAGCTGTTCTCGCTCGAGATGTGGGGCGGGGCGACGTTCGATACGTCGATGCGTTTCCTCAAGGAAGACCCCTGGGACCGCCTGGCCCAGATGCGGGAGCGGATCCCCAACATCCTCTTCCAGATGCTCCTCCGGGGCTCGAACGCGGTCGGCTACACGAGCTATCCGGACAACGTCGTCAAGGCGTTCGTCAAGGAGGCCGCCGACGCCGGCATCGACGTGTTCCGGGTGTTCGATGCGTTGAACTGGGTCCCGAACATGCAGGTGGCGCTGGAGGCGGCGCGCGACAGCGGCCGGCTCTGCGAGGCGGCCATCTGCTACACCGGCGACATCCTCAACCCCGGCCGGCCGAAGTACGACCTCAAGTACTACGTGAAGATGGCCAGGGAGCTGGAGAAGATCGGGGCCCACCTGATCGCCATCAAGGACATGGCCGGGCTCTGCAAGCCGTTCGCGGCCAAGCAACTCATCAAGGCCCTCCGGGATGAGGTCGGGATCCCGATCCACTTCCACACCCACGACATCGGCGGCGCCCAGGCGGCGAGCGTCCTGAACGGGGCCGAAGTTGGGCTGGACATCGCCGACGGGGCCATCGCCTCGATGTCGGGCATGATGAGCCAGCCGAGCCTGAACGCCATCGTCGAGTCGATGCGGTTCCAGGACCGCGAGACCGGCCTCGACCCGGCCGCCCTGCTCTCCCTGAGCCGCTACTGGGACGAGGTCCGGGCGATGTACTCGCCGTTCGAGACGGGCCTCAAATCCCCCTCGGCCGAGGTCTACGCCTACGAGATGCCCGGCGGGCAGTACACCAACCTGTTCCAGCAGGCCAAGGCCCTCGGCCTCGAATCGCGCTGGGCCGAGGTTTGCAAGGCGTATGCCGATGTGAACCTGCTCTTCGGCGACATCGTCAAGGTGACTCCCTCGTCCAAGGTCGTCGGCGACATGGCCCTGTTCCTCGTGGCGAACAACCTGACGCCCGAGGACACGCTGGACAAGAACCGCGAGTTGGCGTTCCCCGAGAGCGTCGTGGAGCTGTTCGAGGGGCGCCTCGGCCAGCCGCCGGGGGGCTTCCCGCCGGCCTTGCAGGAGCGGATCCTCAAGGGACGGAAGGCGAAAACCGAGAGGCCCGGCCTGAACCTGCCGCCGGCCGACCTGGAGGCCGCGCGGCTCAAGGCCGAGGAGGCCAAGGGTTCGCCGGCGACCTCGCTCGACGCCATGAGCTACCTGATGTACCCCCGGGTCTTCCCCGACCTGGGCAAACATCAACAGCAGTTCGCGGATACATCCGTCCTGCCGACCCCCCTGTTCTTCTTCGGGCCCGAGCCGGGGGCCGAGAACCTCGTCGAGATCGAGCCGGGCAAGACGCTCATCGTCAAGCTGCTCACCGTCGGCGAGGCCCATCCCGACGGCAAGCGGACGGTCTTCTTCGAACTGAACGGCCAGCCGCGCGAGGTCGAGGTGGTCGACCGCTCGCTGGCCTCGTCGGTCGTCGAGGCCCCGAGGGCCGACCCGAGCGACCCCAACCAGGTGGCCGCCCCGTTGCCGGGGCTGGTGGTCGGGCTGGCGGTGAACGTCGGCGACGCGATCCGCAAGGGGCAGAAGCTGCTGTCAATCGAAGCAATGAAGATGGAAACGACCCTTTATGCCGAGAAGCCCGGCCGCGTCGCCGAGGTCCTCACCGGCGTCGGCCGCCAGGTCAAGACGGGCGACCTCTTGATCCGGCTCTCTGACAAGTGACGAAGCCGTCTCCCCCGGTGGGGTGACGGTCATGGATCACGGGCGAGCCTACAAGATATCTGTCATCTCTCATGGGTTTCCTGCCTTTCGTCAATTCGATCGTCCACCTGCCCGCGGCAACGTCGACCAACGACGTGGCCAAGGCGTACGCGTCGGAGGGGCATCGCGAGCTGCCCCTGCTGGTGCGGACGGACCGGCAGACGAAGGGGCGGGGGCGGGGGACGAACGTATGGTGGTCGGATGAAGGGAGTCTGACGTTTTCACTGCTTTTCGACCCGCTCGCCCGCGACCTCGGCCGTGAGCAGGAACCCAAGGTGGCCCTGGCGGCGGCGGTGGCCGTGGTCGAAGCGATCCGCGAGCACGTCCCCGGCTGCTCGCCCGGGATCCGCTGGCCGAATGACGTGGAAGTGGACGGGAGGAAGCTCGGCGGCCTGCTGACCGAGCGGGTCGAGACGGCCCTGGGACCCCGGCTGGTGCTCGGGATCGGGCTGAACGTCGCGACCCGGCTGGATCAGGCGCCGCCGGCCATCGCGCGGATGGCGGCGAGCCTGGCGGAATGGACGCCCATCGGGCTCGACGCCATGCTGGGGGCCATCCTGGGGCGGCTGGATTCGACCTTGCGCGAGCTGAGCCGGGAGGAGATCACGCTCTATGCCCGCTGGGCACGGTTCGACACGCTCTTGAATCAGCGCGTGCGGATCGACCTGGGGGGCAGCCTGGTCGAGGGCATCGGTCGGGGGATCGAATCCTCAGGCGGCCTGCGGGTCGCGACCGCCGGGGACGTACAGACGATCCACGCCGGCCAGGTGCTCAGGGATTGATTGGGACTGCGGGAGCGAAGCTGCCGCGTTCTTGCACCGACCAAACGACGCAGCCCGCGGGGAGATGCCGCGGGCTGCGTACTTGCGATTCTTGAGGAACGAGGCAGCCGGGCTGCCGCACTCCGAAGTTCGTCAGACCTTGGCCAGTTCGGCCTTGGTCTTGGCGGGCTTTGCGCCGGCCCAGTCGATGAGGACGGGGCTGGCGATGTAGATCGTGGAGTAGGTGCCCGAGAGGAACCCGACCACGAGCGAGAAGGCGAAGCCATGGAGCCCTTCGCCGCCGACGAAGTAGAGGATGACCACGACCAGCCACGCGGTGAGCGAGGTCAGGATCGTCCGGCTCATCGTCTGGTTGACCGCGTCGTTGATCATCTGGGCCGTGAGGTACGGGGTCTTACCCTTCAGCTCGCGGATGCGGTCGAAGATGACGATCGTGTCGTTGACCGAGAAGCCGATCAGCGTCAGGAAGGCCGCGATCATCGGCAGGTCGATCTTGAACGGTTCGAGCTGGAGGACGTCCGAGACGACCGGGACCATCGACAGCCAGTAGGTCACCGCGACCGCGCCCAGGGTGAAGAGCACGTCGTGGACGACCGCGATGATGGCCGCGAGGCCGTAGGTGATCGACTTGAAGCGGAACCAGAGGTACGAGGCGATGATCACCCAGCTCGCGATGGTGGCGAGGACGGCCAGGGTCTGGGTCTCGCCGGCGACCGTGCTGCCGACCGTCTCCGACCGCTCGAAAAGGAGGCTCGTCTCCTTGGGCAGGGCGGCGGTGAGGGCCTTGAGCCGGGCGTCGGCGACGTCGGGATCGAGGTCGGTCTTCAGGGTCAGGGTGTCCGAGTCGGGGGCCGAGGTGGCGTTGGGCAGGAGCTTGGGATTGACCAGCTCGAACCGCGCCTCGGGGTTGGCGATCTGGCCCTCGGTCAGGACGCGGCGGAGGATGCCGCCGATGGCGCCGGCCGACTGCGGGGAGTTGAACTTCAGGTCATAAGAACGGCCGCCGGCGAACCGGGCGTCGGGGGTCGAGGTGTCCTTGGCCTTGGCGTCGGCCGGGGCGGCGGCGATCGGGGTGACCTTGCCGACGGTCATCTGGACCTTCTGGAGGGCGTCCCCGAACTGGCCGACGACGGTGTCGCGGACCAGGTCCCGGTTCATCTCGGTGGTCCGGATGTTGTAGCGGGTGCCGTTGCGGTCGCCGCCGACCGAGAGGCTCTCGACCGTGACGTCCGGCAGGGCCCTCGCCTTATCGCGGACGAAGGAGGCTCGCTGCGAGGGGGTGAGGCTCTTGATGTCATCCGCATCCGGGTTGAGCCGGATGGTCACGAGGGTGCCGCCAGTGAAGTCGATGTTGTACATCCCGACGCCGCGGGCGAAGAACGCCACGAGGCCGAGCGAGATGATGATCACCGAGCCGATCATGCACTTCTTGCGGACCGAGATGAAGTCGATGTTCGGCGGGAACTTGATCTTCATCATCGTCAGCTTCCGCCCGCCGCGCGAGTACCAGAAGTCGAAGATGACGCGGGACACATAGACGGCCGTGAACAGGTTCCAGACGAGGCCGATGATGAGCGTGAGGGCGAAGCCCTTGACCTCGTCGGTGCCGACGGCGTAGAGCACGAAGCCCGAGAGCATCGTGGTGACGTTGGCGTCGAGAATGGTCGTCCAGGCGCGGTTGAAGCCGTTGCGGATCTGCTGGCCCATGGCCGCGCCCTTCTCGGCCTCTTCTCGCATGCGCTCGAAGATGAGCACGTTGGCGTCGACCGCCATGCCGATCGTCAGGGCCAACCCGGCGAGGCCGGGGAGGGTGAAGCTCGACTCGAAGATGGCCATGGTGCCGACGAGTAGCAGCATGTTGAGCAGGAGGCAGACGACGGCGACCACGCCCGCGAATCGGTAGTAGACCATCATGAAGATGGGCACGACCAGCATCGAGACGTAGATGGCGAACAGGCCCTTGGCGATGGTGTCGTCGCCGAGGGTCGGCCCGATGTTCTCTTCCTGGAGCGGCTCGCTGTTGAGGGTGGCCGGCAGGCTGCCGGATCGGAGCACGCTGATGAGGAAGTCGAGTTCCTTGGCCGAGAAGCCGTCGCGGCCCCCCTCGATGATGCCCGAGTCCTTGATCTGGGAATTGATCGACGGGGCCGATTGCACGACGTTGTCGAGCAGGATCGCCAGGCGGTACTTGAACTGGCCGTCCTCCTTGGGGGAGAACTCGCCGGTCAGGCCGCCGAACTTGCGGGCGCCGGCGCGGTCGAAGTTGAACCCGACGGCCGGCTTGAACTCGCTGTCTTCCTTCTGGCTGACGCTGGCGAGGTTGCGGCCGGTGGCGTTGTAGCGGTCCTTCTTGACCAGGATGTAGCGCTCGACCTGCCCGGGGGCGATCGTCTCCTCGCGGATGATCGGGTTATTGACCGGCGTGAACGGGTCGATCGGCTGGATGCTGCTGGGGTTGTAGTCGATCAGGTACTTGGTGACGCTGGTCAGCCCGTGCGGCTTGGCCAGGGTCAGCGTGTTGAAGGTGTTGCCGGTGATCTGGACCGGGACGGTGGCCTCGTTGGCGTCGGCGGCCGAGGTCTTGCCGGTGATGGCGACGGTCTGGCCGGCGTAGGCGTTCTTGACCCAGCGCTTGTCGCGGTCGATGAGGGTGGTGGAGTCGGCGGGGCTCTCGGGGGCGTCGCCGGTGATCCGCTCGCCGAGCTTGGCCCAGAGGTAGCCCGACGGCGGCCGCTTGAGGCCGTTCTTGTCGGTCTCGGCCTTGTCGCGGACGCCCTTGTCGTCGCGTTCGTTGGCGAGGATCCGGAACTCGAGCGAGCCGACGTTGGTGATCTTCCGCTTGACCTCCTCGACGTCCTCGGCCGTGGCCTTCGGGTAGATGATCTCGATCCGGTTGTTGCCGAGCTTGCGGATCGGGATGTCGAGGACGCCCTCCGGGTTGAGCCGGCGCTTCAGGGCGGCGATCAGGTCGTCGAGGTTGACCTTGCCCGCGTTGTTCGGGTCGGCCTTCACCTCATAGACCAGGATCGTCCCGCCCGACAGGTCGATGCCCGTCTTGAGCTTCTTGTCCGGCGGGTAGCAGGCCAGGATCCCCAGCGCGGTGAGGATGGCGATGAGCGTGAACTTCCCGGTGAAACTCTTCATAGACGAAACCCCGCGGCCTGGCGGTCAAGCGTCCCGGATGAGTCGACCCCTCATGGGCCTCTCGGGGCGAACCGGAAGGGAAGGCCAACCCGTCAAAGCGGACAGCGGCGAGTAGGACGGAACGCCGCGAAGGACTCGCGGCGCGGAAAAAACGGCATGAATTGTGGACGGATCGGGGCCCGTTGGGGCTCAGGCGTCGGCCTTGGCCGCGCCGTCCTCCAGGACCTTCACGATGGCCGACTTGCTGAAGGCCATCTTGACCCCCTTGTCGTCGTCGACCCGGACAGTGATCCGATCCGCGTCGGGGTCGACCGAGGTGACCGTCCCGTAGATCCCGCCGGAGGTCAGGACCTTGTCGTTCTTCTTGACCTTCTCTATGGTCGCGCGGCGCTTCTTTTCCTGGGCCTGCTGCGGACGCAAGATCAAGAAGTAGAACAGGAACGGGATGAAGATCAGTGGCAGGAGTTGCGCCAGGGGCGAGCTTGCGGGCTCGGCCGCCGCGGCGGGTGCGGGGTCGGCGAAGGCGAACAGGCCGACGAGCCCCGTCGTGAGGTCAAGGAACGATCCCGGCATCACTGCGATCCGTCTCTCTCAGGAAAGTGGGCGCTTCGAAGATCTCGCGGACGCGGCGAAGCGGAAGGTGTTCGCGGACGGAAACCGCCGGGGAACGAACCGGACGGGCGGACATGGGCTGCCCTACCCGACCTCGGGGCGGACCGTCGCCGATCCCCACACTCTAACCGTTACGGTCCCAGGGCGTCCAGAACCTCCGCCCGATACTGGACGAATCGACCCGCCGATATCGCTTCGCGGATCCGGGCCATCAGGCGCTGGAGGTACGCCAGGTTGTGGACCGTCGCCAGGATCGGGCCCAGCATCTCATTCGCGAGGAAAAGATGGCGAAGATAGGCGCGACTGAACCGGCGGCAGCAGAGGCAGTCGCACCCCTCCTCGACCGGCCGGGGGTCGGTCTTGTGGGCGGCGTTCCGCATCTTGACCGGGCCCGAGTCGGTGTGGCAGGTGGCGTTCCGGCCGTTGCGGGTGGGCAACACGCAGTCGAACATGTCGATCCCCGCCGCCACGGCGTCGAGGATGTCCTGAGGTCGGCCGACCCCCATCAGGTAGCGGGGCCGGTCCCGAGGCAGGTGGAGGGTCGAGACCTCCAGCGCCAGGCGGACCTGGTCACGGCTCTCGCCCACGCTGACCCCGCCGACGGCGTAGCCGTCGAAGTCCATCGCGACCAACTCCTCGGCGCACCTCTGGCGGAGGTCGGCGTAGGAGCCCCCCTGGACGATCCCGAAGAGGGACTGATCCGAGCGTTGGTGGGCGGCGCGACAGCGTCGGGCCCAGCGGATGGTCCGCTCGGTGGCGGCGGCGATCTTCGCCTTCTCGGCCGGGAGCGCGGGGCACTCGTCGAGGCACATGGCCACGTCGGCCCCGAGGTCCTCCTGGATCTGGACCGCCCGCTCGGGGGAGAGGTCGAATTTCGACCCGTCGAGGTGCGACCGGAACACGACCGACTGCTCGGTCATCTTGGCCTTGGCCGCGAGGCTGAAGACCTGGAAGCCGCCGGAGTCGGTCAGCATCGGGCCGTCCCAGTCCATGAACCGGTGGAGCCCGCCGAGCTGCTTGACGACCGACTCGCCCGGCCGGAGGGCCAGGTGATAGGTGTTGCCCAGGATCATCCGGCTGCCGGTAGAGCGGACGAGGTCCGGGGTCAGCCCCTTGATGGTGGCCTGGGTCCCGACGGGCATGAAGACGGGCGTCTCCACGGAGCCGTGGGGCGTGTGCAAGACCCCGCGCCGGGCGGCCGACGCAGGGTCCTGATGGGTGAGTTCGAGGCGGACCGGACGTGTCATCGCCATCCGGTTCCGGTCACTCGTTCTTGAGCTTGAGGCTCAGCTCGCCGAGGCGTTCGCGGACCTCGTTGAGCGAGGTGACGCCGAAGTTCTTGCATTCGAGCAGCTCGTCCGGGGAGCGACTGACCAGCTCGCCGACGGTCTGGATGCCGAGCTTGTTCATGCACTTCCGGGCCCGGACGGAGAGGTTCAGGTCGCCGATGGGCTTGGCGAGCAGGGCGCGGTCCTCGGGCGAGAGGGTCTCGGGCTCGTCGCGGGCGGCCAGCGGCGAGGAGCCGGAGCCTTCCAGCGCCATGCCCAGCCAGAGGTTCTTGGAGGTCATCATCTCCTTGATCTCGGCGAGGGACGTCTCGCCGAAGTTCTTGGAGGCGAGGAGCGCGGCCTCGGTGGTGCGGGCGAGGTCGCCGAGCGTCCGGATGTTCATCTTCCGCAGGCAGTTGCGGCTGCGGACGGACAGCTCGAAGTCGGTGACCGGGATCTCCATCAGCTGCCGCTTGAGCGCGATGTCCTTCTCGACGGTCTCGTCGTAGTACATGTCGCGGGAGGCGCGACAGTCCTTGAAGAACAGGGCGGCGCGGGGGTGGTTGCGGTCATGGTCGAGGACCTGCCGGTAGCAGTTCTCGGCCTCGCGGAAGTTCATCCGGTCCTCGTAGAGGATGCCGAGATTCACCAGGGCGGCGAGGGGGACCGGGGGCCGCTTGATGCAGTCCTTGTAGAAGTCCATGGCGACGTCGTCATTGCCGTGGAGGTCGTTGATGTAGGCCAGCTCGAACAGCGCGCCGGTGTGGTGGCGGTCGAGTTCCAGGGCCTTCTCGAACTCGGCCGAGGCGGCGACGAGTTCGCCGTCGGCGGCCAGGAGCGAGCCCCGCTGGTAGTAGAACTCGGCGTTCTTGACGCCGGCGGCCTCGAGCTTGGCGAGGATGGCCTTGGCCTCCTCGACCTGCCCGGCGCGGCGGAGCGCGCCGGCCTTGTGCAGCTCGGCGACCTTGGCGTCGTGGCCGGCGGCGGCGGCGGCGGTGAAGGCGGCGGCGGCGTCGGTCCAGCGCTGAAGGTTCTCCAGGGCCAGGCCCTTCTCGAACTGGGCCAGGCCGGAGTCGCCGAGCTTGCTCAGGTTCTCGATGGCGGAGGCATAGCGGCCCAGGAGGACGTCGCCCACGCCGAGCCGGATGTGGGCGTCGGCGTCCATCGCCCCCTTGGTCCGGTCGCGCAGCGCGCCGACGGCCTCGCGGAGCGTGCTGTAGCGGGACGGGTCACGACCCAGGACCTCGCGGAGGTCCGCCACGGCCGAGGCGTCGAACGGATTTCGGTCCAACAGCGCGCGGACATCGGTCGTCATCAACTCGGCCATCCGTTACTCTCTCCTCGACGGACCTGGACTGGCGTTGCAATGCGTACCGGCCCGATTCGTCCCGGGCCGGGCCTGGCGACAGCCCGCGAGGGGCGCGCTCGGCGATGATCGGTTCAGTCCGAAACCAATATCTTAGCCGCGGGCAAGGGTTTTGCAAGAGGACCCCCGACGGCGGCTTGAGGTCGGATCCGGCCAGGCTGGACGAAGCGCTGGGCGCGGGTCTCCCGACCTTGCCCCGACCCTGAGACGTGGTACCACCGGAGCGGGTCTCCCGACCCGAGGATCAACGGCCCCGTTCCGGGATGGGTCTGGAGACCCGATTGGGTGGGACCGCGCGGCGGGTGGAGGGGCGGGGTCAGGAGACCCTCGCCCAGCGCCTCCGCCGCTTTCCCAGTGCTCCCGAGCCTCGTCTGGAGCCTCCGACCCCTCGACCGCCATCTAGAATATCCGCAGACCCCGCCCCACGAGACGCAGGCCCGGAGCCCAATGCCCACGACCCTGATCGACCGACCGGCCATCGACACCGGGCCCGCGCTGGACCGCTCGGCCGCCGCCGTCCTGGTGAGCGGCGGGGTCGACAGCGCGATCCTGGCCCACGACCTCCTCGGGGACTACGCCCGGGTCTGGCCGATCTACGTCCGGTTCGGGCTGAGGTGGGAGGAGGCCGAGCTGGCCAGCCTCCGGCGGTTCCTCGACGCCGCCCCCAGGCGCGGGCTGGGGCGGCTGGTCGTGCTCGACGAGCCCATCGGCGAGGTCTACGGCCGGGGCCACTGGAGTTCGGCCGGCGGGGCCCGCGTGCCCGACGCCGCCACCGAGGACGAGGCGGTCTTCCTGCCCGGCCGGAACCTCCTGCTGCTCACCAAGGCAGCGATCTGGTGCCGGCTGAGGGGGGTCGGGTCGCTGGCCCTGGGGTGCCTGGGGGCCAACCCCTTCCCCGACAGCACCCCCGACTTCTTCGAGCACTTCCAGGGGGTCGCCGGGTCGGCCCTCGGGGGGACGGTCGAGATCCTCCGGCCGTTCGACCGCTTGCATAAGCAGGACGTGTTGCGTCGCGGCCTCGGCCTGCCGCTCGACCTGACCTTCTCCTGCCTCGACCCCCGCGACGGCCTGCACTGCGGGGCCTGCAACAAGTGCGCGGAACGGCGACGCGCCTTCGAGGGCCTCGGCCTCCCCGACCGCACCCCCTACGCCCGCGGTCCGGCGTCCTGATTGATCAAGGTCTGATCACATTCTTTCGTCTGTTCAGGAAAGCGTATTCATGTATCGAGTCACGCGCGAGATCGACTTCTGCTACGGGCACCGGCTGATCAACTACGACGGCAAGTGCCGCCACCTGCACGGCCACAACGGCAAGGCGGTGATCTCGCTGGAGGCCCCGACCCTGGACGAGAAGGGGATGCTCGTCGACTTCGGCGTCATCAAGCGCGAGGTCCAGCGCTGGATCGACGACAACCTCGATCACAACCTCCTGCTCTGCAAGGACGACCCGATTCTTCCCGTGCTCCAGGAGCGCGGCGAGCGCGTGTTCGTGCTGGACGACAACCCCACCGCCGAGAACATCGCCCGCCTCATCTTCGACCACGCCCGCGAGGCCGGCCTGCCGGTCGTCGAGGTGCTCCTGTGGGAGACCCCCAACTGCCACGCCGCCTTCCGGGCGTGAATGAAGAGAATCAAGGATTGAACCACAGAGACACAGAGAGCACGGAGATTTGAGAGACTTCTAATCTCTGTCCGTGCTCTCTGTGTCTCTGTGGTTCAATGATATTGGGATTACCACACGTCCAGGCTCGTCAGCGTGATCGGCTGGTGGGGACCGCGGAGGTGGTTCGGCTGGGGGATCCCGGCGACGAAGCCGCGCATGGTCTGGAAGATGGAGTCGAGCCAGCGGTTGCACTTGCCCCAGTCGAACATCTGGCCCTCGACCCTGGCGACGGCCTCGACCTGGGTGCCGTAAGGGCCGGCGTGGACGGTCAGGAGGACCTGGCCCTCCCAGGTGAACATATCCGAAGGCAGCTTCGCCTCGACCACGCAGCCGTCGCGGGCCTGGAGGACCTCCTTGAGCGGGGCCTCCAGGTAGGCCAGCGCGTAGAGGGCCGAGACGGTGGTCGCGCCCACCGGGGCGGGGATCAGCTCGTTGCGGTTCTTGCCCGTCTTCAGGCCCCACTTCTTGCAGAGCGGCAGCAGGATGTCGGCCATGTCCCCCACCGGCACGCCGCCGATCGCCTTGGCCACGAACTTGTCATAGACCTTGATCGACTGCTCCGCCGAGAGCCGGAAGACCTTGTGGTTCGCCGCCCGCTTGAGGTGCTCGCGGACCTCCGGGTGTCGGATCAACAGGTCATAGCGCACCTCGCGATGCCAGTCGCCGTGATACTCCTCCACCGCCGGAGGCGCCGCGGGGGCGGCCGGCGGGGGCGAGATTGGCGGGGGCACGATTTGCTGAACCGGCGGGAACAGCGGGGCCGGGCCGGGCTGCGGCGCGGGGTCCGGGACGGGTTGCGCGGGCGGGGCGTCCGGCGCGGCTAGCCGGGTGCCGCAGTTGACGCAGAACTTGCCGATCCCCTTCGTGCCGCATTCCTGGCAAAACATGGCGGCCCTCCCGGCCGGTGCTGCGGGTCGTCCCTGAGATTCGTCGTAGGCATACGATCGGCAGGCGGACGGGTCAAGTCCAGGCCGATCGACGCTGGCGCGTGCGACGACGGATCCGGTCGACTGCCGGAATGGCAGGTGGGTTCGTTTGGCTCGAATGGTGGTTGAGCGGGGAGACCGGAGTGGGAAGAGAGAAGGGTCTCCCTGTCCGCGGCCGCCGGGTTCCGGCCGGCCGCGGACAAGGGGGTGGGCTTGTGGGATGGGAGCGATGCGTTCATGGGATCCGGGGGTGCCTGCTCCTCGGAGCGGGCTCCCTCAGACCACATTCCCGACCGCTGAGGTGGGATGTGGGGTGGGCACTGCAATTGGTTTGAACATAGAGCAACAGCCGCGCCAGAACTGCCCGGAATCTCGGCGTCCGGTGCGCCCGGGCCCCACTCTCCCCGCAAGGTCATCAGGAACTGCGCGAACCGCCGATCGAACCGGCTCACCGCCCTCGACTCATAACGCCTGATCAAACGAGAGTTTGCGTCATCGCTGAGGATCTCGCCCCGCTCGGCGTCGGCCCGGCGTTCGGAATCCTGGCCGTCCGCGAGTTGATTCCGGAGGACTGTTAACCTTCGGATTTCTTCCCGGCCGACCTGTTCCCAGGTCCACACATCGGATTCCGTGCCCGTCCTTTGCGCAAGGAGTGCCCGAGGTTCCAGCGTCCGGGGCATCTGGAATTCGGGAGGTAGGCCCAGGAGGTCGAAGATGGCCCGGAGCTGGGTCTCGTAGCTTTTTCCGATCGGGTCGAATGCGTCGAGGGCGAGCTGCCATCGGCCGATGAGCCATTCGCATCCCTGGGGCGTGCGTTCGAGGAGCCGGGCGACCCGGGGCGGGTCGTCGGCGAGTCGGCGGCCGAGGGCCTCGGCGTCGAGCCTCCTGAGCGAATCCCAGGACTCGGCGGCCTCGCGGCGGTCGCGGAGTTCCTTCGCCCGTGCCATCCGCCCGGCGGCGTCGACCTGGACCGACGCCGTGACCATGTCGCGGAGCAGCCACTCGGCGATCGGTCCCAGGCCGGCGAATCCCGACCGCCAGGCTTCGAACCGCCCCTCGACCGTCTCCCGATCGGGCTCCGCCAGCGCCGCCCCCTGCCCCGCGAGCCCGTGCCTGACGGCGTTGCGGCTCGACGCCGCCTTCCCCTCGGCCGTCGTCGGCCCGGTGGACTTCCGCGCATTCGCCTCATTCGCCCGCCGTCGGGCCTCGCTTATCGTGCCGACCGCCATGGTCGCCTCCGGATCGCCTGGATGCCCCGCGTCGGGAGACGGACGACATTGGCCGTCAATCTCGACGCATTACGCCAAGTTTAGCATGCGTTTGGGAGTGGGGCGCCCTTTGAAGCGGCGATGGACGGCCTCAGGCGCCAGACGCGGCGGATGGGGGTGGGATAGGCGAGAAATCGCCGGAAATCCACGAGATTCAACGAAAACGCCCCGCCGGTGAGGGCGGGGCGTTTCGTGGGTTTCACAGTTCCAGGCGCGGAGGGTTACTCGGCGTCCGGCTTCGGTTCCTCGACGGATTCCTCGACAGCTTCCGCGGCGGGCTCTTCGGCAGCTTCCGCAGCGGGCTCTTCGGCAGCTTCCTCGGCGGATTCCTCGACAGCTTCCTCGGCGGGCTCTTCGGTCGCTTCCGCGGCGGGTTCCGCGGCGCCACCGATGGAGAACAGCAGGCCGCCGCCGCCGAGGCCGCCCTTGAGTCCCTTGGACTCCGGCTTCGGCTCGGGCTTGGGCTGGATGCCGCTGGGCGAGGCGACGGTGGGCGTGGCGGTCGCGGTCGCGGTCGCGCCTTCTTCGCCGCCCTCTTCGCCCTCTTCGTCCTTGGCGTTCCAGTGGGCCTTCTTGCGGGACAGGCCGATCTTCCGCTCGGCGCGGTCGACCCGGAGGACCTTGACCTCGATCTCGTCGCCGACGTTGACGACTTCCTCGGGGCTGTCGACCTTGTGGTCGGCCAGTTCGGAGATGTGCAGGAGGCCCTCGAGGCCCGGCTCCAGCTCGACGAAGACGCCGAAGTTGGTGAGCTTCGTGACCTTACCCTTGACGACATCGCCGGGGCCGTAGCGGTTGGGGATGTCGGTCTCCCAGGGATCGTCCTTGAGCTGCTTGAGCCCGAGGGCGATGCGCTTCCGCTCCTGGTCCACGTTGAGGACCTGGCAGCGGATCCGCTGGCCCTTCTCGAGCAGCTCGTTGGGGTGGCCGATCTTGCGGGTCCAGCTCATGTCGGAGATGTGCAGGAGGCCGTCGATGCCCTCCTCGATCTCGATGAACGCCCCGTAGTTGGTGAGGTTCCGGACGGTCCCTTCGATCATGGTGCCCGGCGGGTACTTGCCGGCGACCTGATCCCAGGGGTTCGTCTGGGTCTGCTTCATGCCGAGCGAGATTTCCTGCTTCTCGCGGTTGATGCCGAGGACGACGACCTCGATCTTGTCGCCGATCGACACCAGCTCGCTCGGGTGGTTGATGCGCTTGGTCCAGGACATCTCGGAGATGTGGACCAGGCCCTCGATGCCCTCTTCGAGCTTGACGAAGGCGCCGTAGGACATGACGTTGACGACCTCGCCGATGACCCGGGTGGTGACCGGGTACTTGTCGGCGACGTTCTCCCAGGGGGAGGCGCTCTTCTGCTTGAGGCCGAGGGCGATCTTCTCGCGGTCCTTGTCGACGTGGAGGACCATGACCTCGATCTGGTCGTCGATCTTGACCATGTCGGAGGGGTGGTTGATCCGGCCCCAGGACATGTCGGTGATGTGGAGCAGGCCGTCGATGCCGCCGAGGTCGACGAACGCGCCGAAGTCGGCGATGTTCTTGACGGTGCCCTTGCGGACCTGGCCCGGCTCGATCTCGGCGAGCAGGGACTTCTTCTGGGTCTCGCGGGTGATCTCGATGAGCTTCCTGCGCGAGACGACGATGTTCCGGCGGGACTCGTCGATCTTGAGAATCATGCACTGAATCTCTTGATCGATGTAGTCGGCGATGTCGGCGGGGCGTCGGATGTCGACCTGGCTGGCGGGCAGGAAGACGTTGACGCCGATGTCGACGAGCAGGCCGCCCTTGATCTTTCGGGTGACCTTGCCGGAGACCACGTCGCCCTCGTGGTACTTGGAGATGACCATCTCCCAGGCCCGCATGCGGTGGGCCTTCTTGCGGGAGAGGACGATCTCGCCGGTCTCGTCTTCCATGCCCTCGAGGAGGACCTCGACGGCGTCGCCCGGCTGGGGCGGGGCCTCATCTTCCCACTCGTTGAGCGGGACGAGGCCTTCGGACTTGTACCCGACGTCGACGATCACCTGATCGCCGACGATCTCGATGACTTTGCCCGAGACGATCCCGCCGATGTCGAAGTTCTGGCCTTCGCCGCCGAGGAAGCGGTCGAATTCATCGACGCCATCGGCGCCGGTGACGGCCAGGGTCAGTTCCTCTTCGGTGACGTCGAACTCGCGGAGGAGGTTGCGATCTACCATGGGGTCCTGCGGTCAAACGACTCCGCGCCGGGGGGCGTGGAGAATCCGGAGAGACATCGCCTCGTCGTGACTTCCTGTCTTCCAACAAAAACACCGACGGACGGGACGCTAGCGTGACATCGCTAGCCCATCCGCCGGCCACGACGGCCGGGCGTGTTCCGGATCGCAAACCTATCCGACCCTCGGCGTGGCGTCCGAGTCGGCGGCTGCTTCCTGGTCAATGGGGCAGGGGAAACGAACCCACCCCTCCACGCTGGGGGTGGGTTGACGCAATTTCCTATTGTAACCCCGGATGTTTCCAGGGCAAGGGGATATTTTTTGAGTGAACACCGACCCGGGCCTCCCGGGACTGCGGACGCTAGCCCGGAGGCGCCGGCCGCGGGGCTCCCGACCCTGCCCTTGCCCTGAGATGCGATAGCGCCGGGGCGGCTCTCCCGACCCGAAAATCAGACGCCCCGATTCGCGGGGCATTTCCGAAAGGGTCTGGAGACCCGATTGGACTGTACGGCGCGGCCAGCGTGAGGGCGGGGTCGGGAGACCCGCGCCCAGCGCAACGGGCCGCGCCCGGGGCTACGGACCGCGCCTGGGGCTACGGACCGCGCCCGGGGCTACGGGCCGCGCCTGGGCTCGTCTCATATGCGAGATCGGGTCGTGGGATGCGGCAGCCGGACGGCCGCACCCCGAAGGGGCTCAGTGGCCGTGGCCGTCGTCGACGGGCTTGGCGGCCTCGACGTATGTGCCCGGCTGGTAGGGGAAGACGAACTCCTGGACGACCCACTTGTAGGTACCGCCCTCGTTGGTGCCCTTGAGGACGAGCAGGCCGAGTTCTTCTTCCTTGGGCGAGTCCTTGGTCGGCTTGCCGTGGATCCCGAACTTGACGGCCGCGCCGATCTCCTGCCCCGCGCTGTAGGCGTTCTCGATCTCCTCGACGTGGACCTCCTGGCCGCCGGCGCCGATGCGGGCCTTGACGCGCCGGAGGCCGACGATCTGCTGCTCGAAGGCCTCGGCGGCGGGCGCGCCCTTCTGCATGTCCTTGAAGACCGCGCTCGGGGTCTTGCCCTGGCGGGCGCCCTCGCTGGTCTGGAGGTAGACGAGGTCCTCGACGGTGCGGTTCTTGAGGACCTCGGCGTACTGGTCGGCGAACTTGCGGACCTCGCGCTTGAGGACCATGTCGAGCGTGAAGGTGACGGTGAAGGCGGCGATGCCGAAGATCACCGCCAGGGCGATGCCGGCGCGGGCGTAGCCTTCGCCGGTGAAGATGTCGTTGAGCCGTCGGATCTTGCGGATCGAGAGCACGCCGGTGAGGATGGCGGCGGCGGCGATCAGGAGGAACCAGAGGTTCACGAAGGCGAGGACCGAGGCCCCGCCCAGGAGCATGCTCACGATCGCCATCGGGCTGATGGCCCGGTAGTGCGCGAACTCGTTGTCGATGGCCGGGGTGGAGAGCCGGGCGGGCGTCTCCTCGGCGGTCGGGACGTCTTGCTGCGTGGCCAAGGCGCGGACTCCTCGCGGGTCGTGTCGTGTGAGGTCGTTGCGGGGCGTGGCGGTCGACGGCACGACCTTCGCCGGGTCACTCGGGGCGGGAGTCGCCCGGCGTCGCGATCACGGGGCATCCGAGGGATGAGCGGTCGGATCAATCGATACGAGTGCGTAGCGCGCGGGACGCCCGGTTCCGGGGCGGCCGTCGACCTGGGTTTCACGGATCCGTTCGAAGCTATCCCCGACGGCCGGGATCGTCAAGCGTTCAGCGGAGCCTTGTGGCCGCCTGCGACGCATCCTGGAGCGCCACCCCCCAGCCTCGCGTCGGGACGAGGGTGGCCAGGCCCATGCCGATCCAGAACAGGCCGAGGATCCAGCCGGTGAGGTTGGTCCAGCGCCAGCTCCAGTTCACCCCGCGCCCCCGCCAGCCGGCGAGCAGAACGGCGAGGATGGTCAGGCCCATCGCCTGATATCCCAGGGGCGTCGCCCACGACAGCCCCCGGGCCTCGCCCCTCGCGAGCGCGGCGAGGTCGAAGACCCAGATCAGCAGGCCGCCGGCCAGCCAGATTTGCTCGCCCAGGCCGTCGGCCGGCGAGGTTCCCCCCTGCCCCTTGCGGAGGAGGACCAGCGGGGCGACCAGGGCCAGGCCCCCGGCGACCGTGAACAGGCTGGAGAGGAGTTGGACCGGCGGCCAGGACATCCGCCCGCGCTCGACCAGGTTCCAGACGCCGAACCCGAGGGCGGAGGTCATGATCAGCGCGCTGACCAGGGGCGAGCCCGCGCCCCCCGCGCCGGGGGTTGTGGACGGGGTGTTCCCCTTCGATTGAGATCGCTTGCCGGACATGGGAGGTCGGCCCCGTGGCGTCGACGGTTGGCGGCGGATTGACCTCCCTGCCCCGCCCGGCCGCGAGCGGCCGGAACATCCTACCTCCCCTTTCGGCACCCGACGGCCGGGCCTGGACCCGAAACGAAACGCCCCGGCCGTCTCGGGGACGGTCGGGGCGAGGGTTTCGATTGTCCGACCGCGCGGGGCGGTCCGTTCAGCGGATGGCGGCGACGGGGACCGGGACCGAGGGGGTCGTCGAAGGCTGGTGGGGCGCGACGGTGGCCTCGGCCGGCGCGGCGGGCTCGGCGTCGTCCGACGGGGCGTTGATCACAAGCTCGCCGAGTTCCTCGACCTGGTCCGGCGCGAGCACGATGTTGTCGCCGTCGTGGAGGCCGTTGAGGATCTCGAGCTTGTCGGGGGTCGAGCGGCCGAGTTGGACCTCGCGGCGCTCCAGGCCGTTCCCGACTGCCACGTAGCAGACCCCGTGTCCGTGCTCATAGGCCACGGCCTCGGGGGGGACGGTCAGGACGTCGTCGGCGCGGTCCAGCAAGACGTCCACCGAGGCAGTCATGCCCGGCTTGAGGCCGGTGGGCACATTGTGGAGCTTGACCACCGCGATGAAGTACTTGAGCTCGCCGCTGGCGCCACGGCCGGTGTTGTAGATGGGCAGGGGCGCGACGCTCTGGACGTGGCCTTCGAGCATCCGGTTGTTGAGGGCCTCGATCTTGGCCTTCGCCGGCATCCCCTCGGTCACCCGCGAGGCGACCGACTCGTGGAGGTAGGTGACGACCTCCATCTTGGTCAGGTCGGGGAGGAAGAACAGGTCCTGCCCCTGGCGGACCTCGACGCCCGGCTCGATTCGGACGCGGCGTTCCTCGGAGTTCGCGTAGATCAGGAAGCCGTCGTGCGGGGCGCGGATCGTGCAGTTCTCGACCATCTGCTTGTAGTAGTCGAGCCGCTCCTTGAACCGGTTCAGCTTCTGTTCCTCGGCGGAGAGCCGGACCTTGCTCGACTCGACGCGGCTCTTGAGCTGGAGGAGTTGCTTGACCGCGCCAAACTTGATGAAGTTCTCTCGGGTGTGCTTCGAGGTCTTCATCGACAGCGACGACCGCTTGAGGCTCATGCTGTCGTTCAGGAGCTGGCTGCGGGGGACGTAACCCTTGTCGAGCATCCGCCTGGACCATTCGAGCCGCTCGTTGGCGCGTTCGTTGTCGGCCTCGGCGAGGGCGATGCTGCCGTCGTAGTCCTGCACCCGCTGGAGCTTGAGGCCCTCGTCGAACTCCTTGACGGCGAGCTCGGCGGATTCGAGGTCGAGCTGGGCCTGGAGCCGGTCGGAGAACGAGCGTTCGACCTTGATCTCCTGCTGCCGCACCGTCTCGACGTACTCCGCGGAGTCGATCGTGCAGAGGACGTCGTCCTTCTTCACGAACGTCCCCTCGGGGACGACGGTCAGGATGACGGCGGAGCCGCCGGTGCTGAGGGACCGGCCCTCGCTGCGGAACTCGACGCGTTCGATCTTGCAGTCGATCTTGGTCGAATTGGAACTCTCGACCCGCCCGGGGGCGTTCACGAAGGAGCCGAGGTCGGCGCGCTTGACGGGGATCAGCGGCACATGCTCGAGAGCGGCGAGGTTGACCCGCCGGGCCCCCTGGTAGTTCCGGAGGCCGGCATACGTCGCCAGCACGGTCGCAACGAGGAGGGTCAGCTTGACCCAACCGCCGCGCGGTTTCCGGTTCTGGAGAGCGTTCATGTTATCGACTCCTCAAGCACACTGCGGGGGATCATCGAGGCGGGCGGGGTGTGGGAGGCGGGTGGTCCCTGTCAAACAAGCGTCGAATCCGATCGACCCGGCCCGACACGGCCGGAATTCTCAGGCCATCCTGGCCTGCGCAGTCGTTCAAAACGCGTCTGAAGGCACGATCCGCATAACCCCGAACGTCGGGACGACCGTCTTTGGTGGGCACGGGCCGGGCGGGTTCCGGTCAGCCGGAAAGGAAGGTCAACCACCCGACCGCGTTCCAAACAGGCGAGGCGTCAGACCTTACGGCCACGGGTAGGACAAGCCGGTGGGTCCCGTGGCCAGGACCGACTGGAATCATTATCGACATCACCCATGTCAGGGTCAATCGACGATTCCTTCACCATTGTAAAACAATTCTTGGAACGAACAACCGCAATCGCGCGCCGGTGGGCACCGCTCACCGCAGGTGCCTCGAGGCGCTGGGCGCGGATCTCCCGATCCCGCCCGACCGGAGATCGAAGGGGACCATCGAACCGGATCTCCCGATCCGTCGGTCTTCGTCTCGGTCGGCGGATCGGGAGATCCGGGATCGCGGTCCGGCGCGTCTTCCGCAAGGGCGGCATCGGGAGATGCTCGCCCAGCGCATCTGATCCGCTTTCGCGGTCCGGCGTGTCATCCGTAGGGGCGGCATCGGGAGATGCTCGCCCAGTGCCTCGCGGGGCCCGTGATGGGCGGTGCCCACCCTACAGGGAGGCGAGGAGCTGCGGGAATTCGTTGGAGTCCAGCTTCGTCCGGGCCCGCGACCATCGGTCGAGGGCCCAGCCCCAGAAGTCGTAGTCGATCTCGGAGATCCGCGCGGAGATGGCGGCCCAGAGGGACCACCCGACGTCGGACATGATCATGTTCAGCTTCATGCGCGCGAGCATATCCTCGCGGGCGGACCCGAAATAGGAGGCGCAGACCTCGGCGACCTGGCCGTCGTCGTATTCCTGCTCCTGGCAGGTGTTGCCGAGTTCGAACGTCGGGTCGTTGTTGCCGCTGTACTCGAAGTCGATCAGCCAGAGCCGGCGGCCGTCGTCGAGGATGTTGCCCGCCAGGAGGTCGTTGTGGCAGGGGACCTTCGCGATCGGACGGGCGCGGAACGTTTCCTCGATCCGTGCCACCTGCGGCAGTCCGTCGAGGTAGCCGTCGGGGATCGGGAAGCCCTGGTCCCGGCAGATGCGGAGGTAGCGCCTGGTCAGCTCGAACATGTCGAAGTCGTGCAGGAACCTCGGGCCGGCGTGGAGCTGGCGGAGGATCGCCGCGACCTTCGCGGGCATTCCCGGCCGTTTCAGGGACTCGATCGTCATCGTCTCGGAGGGGATATAGTCCAGGACGAGGACGTTCCAGTCCTTGAGGTGGTGGACGACGTTCGGGGCAACGCCGGCTTCCGAAGCGGCGAGGGAATTATGAAGCTCGTTGCCACGGTCGACGGCGAGCCACTCGGTCCCCTGCCCCGGGATCCGGACGACGTAAGAACGGCCGTCGACGTCGACGCGGTAGATGAGGTTCGTCAGGCCCCCGGCGAGCGGGGTGGCGGTCGCGGTCGAGCCCGACCAGGCATCGATTCGGTCGATCACCCGGTCGATCGTGATCGTCATGGGAATCCACCTCAGGAAGGGCCGCCGGGGCGAGAAGCCCGGCGCATCGCGGACGGGGGCGAGGAGAAACAGGATAACACGACAGTCTGTCCGGGCTCCAACCCACCCTGAAACAGCTCACCTTCGCGGATCCGGAGTGGAATTCCGGAGAGTCTCATTGATCGCGTCGGGCCCCCCTGGGATACTTCCGTCCACTTCCGCCTCGAAGCGTTCATACCTGGGTGCCTGCTCCATATGAGATCCCATATCTTTCTGCGATTTGTTGCGATGATTGCCCTGAGCGGCCTGGCGTGGTCGATGCCTGCGGACGCGGCGTTCCTGTACGTATCGAACTTCAGTGCGAACTCCGTCCTGAAGCTCGACGCCGACACCGGGGCCCTGCTCCAGACCTACACCTCGGCGGGGTTCCTGATCAGCCCCGCCGGTCTGGCGTTGTCGCCCGACGGTTCCCGGCTCTATGTGACGGCGACCAACGCGAGCAACTTCGACGCGTTCGCCTTCGACGTTGCATCGGGGGCGCGGGTCGCGTCCTACAACACCTCGCTCGTCGGGGCGCGCGGCATGACGATCTCGGCGGACGGCTCGACCCTGGACATCTCCGGCGTGGGGACGAACAACGTCTTCCGGATCGACACGGCGACGGGCACCGGTGCGCTGCGATTCAGCGGCGGGCTCAGCAGCCCGCAGGGGATCGAACTGTCGCAGGACGGGGCGTCGATGTACATCGCCAACAGCGGACTGAACAACGTGGTCCAGCGGGACCTCGCCACCGGGTCGACGATTCGCACCTTCAGCGCGCCGGCCTCGTTCTACTCGCCCTCGGATGTGCTGCTCTCGCGCGACGGTGCGACCCTGTACGTCTCGACGTTCGGCGACGGGCCCACGACCAACAACCAGATCCTCCGCTACAGCACGGCCGACGGCAGCTACCTCGGGAACTGGACCGTCCCCGCGCCGATCAGCGACCTCTACGGCCTGACCCAGAACGCCGACGGCTCGACCCTCTACGTGGCCGACATCTTCAACAGCCGGATCCTCAAGGTCGACACCGCGACCGGGGCCTCGTCGGTCTTCAGCACCAACGCCACCCTCAGCGGCCCGGCGTTCCTGCTCTACTCCGCCGTCCCCGAGCCAGGGAGCGTCGTGTCGTTGCTCCTCGGAGGGGTGGGTTGTCTGTGGTATGGCCGGAGGGTCCGGGGGGCGCGTGGGCCCGATCGGTTGTAGGGGGCGCTGCGACGCGTGCCCGCGTCCACCGCACCGACGGATCGCCCGGCCGCGCGGAGGGTGGGGCACATCACCCGCCCTCGTCGGGGCGGTGGTCGGGGACTTGCGGCCCGCGAGGCACCACGGCCTGCGACTTGGTTTCCCCCTCGAAGGGGCGATACAATCGCTCCATGCCTGAACATCATTTCAAGATCCTCGCGCTCGACGTCGACGGGACATTGCTCGACCCCTCCGGGCACCTGCTGCCCGAGACATTACGGACGATCCGCGAGGTGGCCGAGGCGGGCGTGAGGCCGGTGCTCTGCACGGGCAGGCGGTACCGGCGGGCGAGGCCGGTGGCGGTCGAGCTGGGGATCGATTCCCCGCTGGTCTGCAACTCCGGGGCGCTCGTGAAGGAGTCGGCTTCGTACCAGACGCTATGGCGGGCGGAGCTGGGCGGCGAGTTGCTCGGCCGGATCCTGGCGTTCTTCGCCGAGCGCGACGAGCCCCTGGTCTCGTTCACCGACTGGCATCCCGACCGGCCGGACTTCCGGGTCGAGCGCGACCCGATCGGGCGTGCGTTGTTCGACGACTACCTGTCGAACAACCGCGAGCATGCGTCGATCGAACCCGACTGGACCCGGACGGCCCTCGAAGGTCACTACCACCTCTGCGCCATCGGCGACCGGCCGAGGATGCTCCAGCTCCAGGCGGAGCTGCACGAGCTGGTCGGCGACGCCGTCCAGACGTTCGTCCAGCGCAGCCCGCGCTACCTCGGCACCATGTGCGAGGTGCTGCGTTCCGACGCTTCCAAGTGGTCCGCCCTGCTCCATCTGGCGGGCGACTGGGGCGTCTCCCCATCCGAGATCCTCGCCGTCGGCGACGACCAGAACGACGCCCCGATGCTCGCCGGGGCCGGCCTGGGCGTGGCGATGGGGCACGCGCCGGAATCGGTGAAGGCGGTGGCCGATGTGGTGCTCGGCGAGGATGCGGAAGACCTGGCGCTGGCGCGGTTCTTGAGGAAGAGGCTGCTGGGATGAACGATTTCCTGTCGCGTTTCGGGGAGGATCCCGACTTCGGGGACGAACGCCGGGTCTGGCGAACCCAGAAGCCGTTGTTCCTCCACGGGGTCGTCGCCTACGCGCCGTTCTCCCCCGAGTATCCCAAGCTCAAGGTCAGCAAGCGTCGGGGGCCGTCCGAAGATCCGAGCTGTCCGTCGGCGAAGGAGCCGGGCGACACCCTGCAGGTCGTGCTGTATCCCGAGGGCGACCCGACGGGCGAGGCCCAGGCCCGGGCGTGGGAGTTCCTTCAGGCGAACGGCGAGGCGATCGAGGCGGCGCTGCGCCGCAAGCTGTTCGCGATCCACAGGAAGGCGCTCACGCAGCTCGTCGAGGAGGAACTCCCCGACGCGACCCATCTCCGCAAGTACTGGGCGGCCATCGAGACGGCGGTGGACGTCCGCGAGCCGTCGGCGATCGACTCATTCTTCAAGTTGGTCGGCATCGGGCTGGCGGGCGTGGGGCTCGATGAGTGCGGGTTCTGCTCGTTCGAGTTCCAGAACGGCTGGGATCGCGACCACGGGCTCGGGATCCTGATGCACCGCGACAAGGTGCTGGCCGCGGGCGCGATGGGTGAGTTAATCGGAAGGGGCATCTCGATCGAGGACAACGTCCGGGCGACCCAGGCGTATGAGCTCGATGACGGGGATTTCCGGCTGGAGTGAATGGCTGGGATGAGAGCGGAACGATCGGCGGATGTTGTGGTGGGCGATGCCCACCCTACGGAGGATGTATGGCGTCGTGGGAAGCGGTCGAGGGGGATGGGTGCCGGTCGGAGATCGAGTCGAACTGGCTGTTCCGGCTGGGGAGGCAGCGGTTCCGGTCGACCCGTTCGGGGAAGACGCATGACTTTTACGTCATGGAACTGCCCGACGCGGTCCACGTCATCGCGGTGACCCCCGAGAAACAGGTCGTGCTCGTGCGTCAGTTCCGGGCGGGGTCGGGCGAGGACAGCCTGGAGACCCCCGGCGGGCTGGTCGAGCCGGGCGAGGATCCGTGCGTGGCCGGGGCGAGGGAGTTGCGCGAGGAGACCGGCTACGCGGGCGACCCGCCGCGCCTCATTTCGACGGTCTGGGCGGTGCCCTCGATCCTGCGGACGCGGATCAGCACGATCGTGATCGAGAATGCCAGGCGGGTGGACGAACAGAAGCTCGACCCGAACGAGGAGGTCCAGGTCGAGCTGATGGATGTCGAGGAGGTCGCCGGGGCCGTCCGCGACGGACGGATCGGCCATGCGCTGGTCGTCCAGGGAATCCTGGCGTGGTTGGCCGGTTACGGGATCGGGGAGTCCTTGTAACCGATCGGGGCCTGGTCGCGGAGCATGGTGGAGTCGGAGACGGCGTCGCGGGAGAATCGGCCGGACTTCTCGCCGCTCGCGGTCTGGACGTCGTCGTCGACGGTCGGGCCGGCGGGCTTGCCCTTGGGCTTGGCCTTCGACTTCGCCGATCCTACGATCTCGGGCGTCTCGCCGGTCGGCGGGCCGACTTGGACGGCGAGCCGGTCGATGAAGGCGCGCGAGAGGGGCTCGTCGCCGAACAGGCCGACGCGGTTGGAGACCTGGACGCCGGTCCCCTGGGGCGCGACCCAGACGGTGGCGCGGCGGTTATCGGCGGTCTTGCCTTCGAGGATGACCCGGTTGCCGTCGGGCATCTGGGTGATCCCCTGCACCCCGATGTCCATCATCGCCTTCTTGGCGGGCTCGACCATCTGCGCGGTCGACTCGCCGGGGAAGACCCGGCTGGCGCGGCCGTTCTGATAGGTTGTCGCGCTGTCGACGACGGCCGAGGGCCGGCCGAACGGGGTCACGGTCGAACACCCGCCGAGGGCGAGGATCGCCAGACCCATCGGGATCGACCACCGCCTCGATTTCCGGCGGGTATGCTTGTGGGCGACCATCGCACGACTCCCTTCGTGTTGTGGTCAGTGTTCCGGACCAGATTCGGACCCGTCGGCCTCCCGCCGACGGGACTTGAGGCCGTTTTCTTAGCAGTAACTAGAAGTTCTGGGAAGGCGAGCTTCGAGATCCCCGGCGTGCGGAAGCGTACTTCCCGCTCCGGGTAGGAGAGCTTGCTCCCCGTGAGGTCGGATCGTGCCTTCGGGAAGGAACCTGGTTCAAGCCGGTCGCTGGCGAGGCCGGCACGCGGAGCAAGCTCCGCGAGAACCCAGCGGAAGCCAGCTTCCGCACTCCGGCCGGTCGGTGGATCTGGGCTTACAACCTTCACGACCCGAATCCTTGTCATACTCCGTATATTTCCAATAGCTCCCAGATTGCCAGGTCACGTCAAGTTCACCTGGTTTCGCTCCGATACCAGGGCATAGATCGTGAGCGGTGAGTCGTCGATGTCGGGTGAGGAGGATTTGTGGGTGCCTCGCGGCGGTCCCGGGATGGCTCGGTGGTGGGTTTCGGCCCGCTGTTGAACCCGGGGATGGAGGTCGCGGAGGGGCCCGTGAAGCCCGGCTCGACGGCGGAACTTTGACTCGCGGCGGCCGGAGCGTTTCGCGCCTCCGGCCGTGTTTGTGGGGTGGGCGGACCGGAGACGTCGGTGGAGGCCGATCCGGCAACGGTTGTCGCCAGGACCCGTTTTTGGTGGGCGTTGGCCCGATCGCTCGTTCGTCTCGACGAGTTCAGGCGTGAAGACGTCTCGGGATCATTCTCCCGTTCGCCTCGCTCCTGCCCCGATCCGGGACGCCGCGACGACCTCGCCGACCATCGTGCGGACCCAGACTGACACACCGACCGAACCGAGCCGCGAGGATCTTCATGGCCCGAATTCGCCGACATCGCCGAGACACGGTGCAGAGCCCCCTGGAGACCTATCTCCGGGAGATCAACGAGATGGCCCTGCTCAGCGCCGACGAGGAGAAGATGCTCGCTCGCCGGATCGCGGAGGGCGACAACGCCGCCCGCGACCGGATGGTCCGCGCCAACCTCCGTCTGGTCGTCAACATCGCCCGCAACTACGTGGGCAAGGGCCTGGCCCTCCAGGACCTGATCGAGGAAGGCAATCTCGGCCTGCTCCGCGCCGTCGAGGGCTTCGACCCCTCCGTCGGGACGCGGTTCAGCACGTATGCCTCGTACTGGATCAAGCAGTCGATCAAGCGGGCCCTGGTGAACACGGCCAAGCCGATCCGGATCCCGGCCTACATGGTCGAGCTCCTGTGCAAGTGGCGCCGGATGGCCGCCGACCTGCAGGATTCGCTCGGCCGGCCGGCGACGGTCGAGGAGATCGCCAAGGGGCTGGAGCTTCCCAAGAAGAAACTGGCGATCGTGAAGAAGGCGATCAAGGTCTACAACCTCGTCCCCCAGACCGACCAGCCCGAGAACGGCTGGAGCCTGGGCGAGATGCTCATGGACGAGCGGACCCGCGCCCCGGACGTCGAGATGGTCGAGGCCGACAACCTCAAGCTGGTCATGCACCGGCTCGACGAGATGGACAAGCGCGAGGCGACCGTCCTCCGCATGCGGTTCGGCCTGAACGACGCCCCGCCGAAGACCCTCAAGGAGATCGGCGAATCGCTCGGCCTGACCCGCGAACGCGTGCGGCAGATCGAGAACGAGGCCCTCGGGAAGCTCTCGGCGACCTTCCAGGCCGACTGATCCTCGGATTGAACGAGAATGCCAACGGCCACCGGTCCGCCTCTCGCGGACCGGTGGCCGTTTGTGTTGATCGGAGCCTCCGCGCCTCGACTTGTTCGGGGCCAGTCTGTGTGCTTCTGGCTGTGCCGGTACGACGGAAGCGTCCGACTGTTGGTCGCGACTGGCTCACGGCGCCGGGCGCGGGACTCCTGACCCCGCCCTTGCCTGGATCGAAGGGTGAACGCGAACCGGGTCTCCAGACCCGTCCCCCATTCCGCCGGGGAACGGGTCCGGAGACCCGCATTTGCGATCAAGAGCGTCACGGCTGGGGGCGGGGTCCGGAGACCCGCGCCCAGCGCGTTCGAACGGATCCAAGCCGAGCGGACTGTCCGAGGTTTGCCGATGCCCGTCAGGCGGGCAGTTCCAGATCCTTCGCGGTGATCTTGCGGCGGTTGCGGTAGAGCAGGCCGGCCCCGGCGGTGAGGAGGACGACCAGGGTGGTCGGCTCGGGGACGGGGTTGGGGAACTTGGAGTATTTCTGGAGGTTCGTGAGGATCTTCTGGCTGGAGAAGTCCGAGGTGAACACGCCGGCGAAGGTGCTGTTGGTGTCGGCGGTGATGCTGAGATACGCCTCGGCGCCGTAGAGGTCGGCGAGGGCGCCGCCGGTGATCTTGATCTTCATGTCGAAGAGCGCCTTGCCCGTGACGCCCGAGCTGGTGAGCGCCTGATAGCCGAAGCCGGTCGGGGTGCCCTGGAGCAGCAGGCCGTCGAACGTCTCGCCGCCGATGGTGACCTTGCCGTAGAACGAGAAGGCGTTGCGGGAATCGCCCGAGATCAGCTCGCCGGTCTGGGTGTTCAGGACGGCGGTGACGTTCTGCGAGAGCTGGCCGTTGCTGGCGCGGCTGACGTCGTACTCGACGAAGTCGGTGCCGGTCTTCCCCATCGTGATGAGGAAGGGGACATCCTTGAGCTGGAAGGTCCCCTGCGACGGGGTGTCGACGAAGTAGTTCTGGTAGCCGTTGGTGTAGGCGGTGACGTCCGGGAAGTTCCGGGTGTGGTTCGGCTCCAGGAGCGCGCCGCGGGCGGACGTGCCCTCGACATTGAGGGCGAGCGCGACGAGGACGGTGGCGGCGGCAAAGAGGTGGCGCATCCGATGCATGGGGATCTCCCTTGGAGCCGGCCGTTGGGGCGATCCGCACCGCGATCGAGTCGAGTTGCGTCGGATTGGGACGTCAAATCAAATCAATGGGTGCGAATCACGGCGCGACGTCTATTCCTCCTGAATCGTCGGGCTGGAGTCTCCCTGACAGCCGGGGTCTCTCCGAGTCCCCGGCCCCTCGCTCTTGGTTTCGCCGTCGATCTGCGTCATGCAGCAGGGACGGACCCGGCGAGGGCCAGCTCGTTGCACATCAAGGGCACTTGGAAGTCAGTGTCGTGCGTCTGCGATGGTGAGCACGGAGCCGGGATCCGCGAATGGGCGAGGGGGTTTCCCGGGAGGGAATCGCCTCGAAGGCCAGCCGGAATCCGTTCCGCGTTCCTAGGGCCACGCGACCCCCGCTCCGTGAGGGTCTGGTTGCGTAGAGGAGTCAGCGATCGCGGTCTATCCGGGTCCTGGGGAGGCCATCGGAAAGACCGATCGCTGGAGCGACGCAGTTTGTAACGGAGGATCCCGGTCGGTGTCAACCGGGGTTTTTCGATGGGCGGGAAACGCAGAGATCCGATCGCCAAGACGCCAAGGACGAGGAGACGGTCGATCGGAGGAGAGAACCGAGAACACGTCGGAGGCGCTGGGTGCGGGCCGGAAGCGCTGAGCGCGGAGGGCGTCCGCTCAGCGTTGGGCCAGGCTTGGGTCGGGTCAGACCCGGGTCGATGTGCAGACCGGGCCTTGCTCGATGGGTACAATATGAGGCTGACCCCAAACGCAACGACCCCCCCGCAAAACAGGGCCCCGCACCCGTGGCGACCGCTCCCGCTGACCTGGACCAGACGACGAAACCGACCGCGACTCCGTTGAAGCCGGAACTCCTGGCCCCGGCGGGGGATCGCACGTGCGCGGTGGCGGCGGTGGAGAACGGGGCGGATGCGATCTACTTCGGGATTCAGGGCCACAACGCCCGCGCCCGCGCGGCGAACTTCACGGTCGAGGAACTGCCGGACCTGATCGGACTCCTCCACCGCCGGGGCGTGAAAGGGTATGCGACCCTCAACACTCTAGCCTTCTCGAATGAGCTGGATGACCTCGAACGGTACGTCAGGCGCATCGCCGAGGCGGGCGTCGACGCCGTCATCGTGCAGGATATCGGCCTGGCGCGGCTGATCCGGGCCATCACGCCCGACCTGGAGATCCACGGGTCGACCCAGATGTCGATCACGAGCACGGAAGGCGTCCGGCTCGCGAAGGAACTCGGGTGCAGCCGCGTGATCCTGGCGCGCGAGCTTTCCTTGGCCGAGATCGAGTCGATCCGGGCCGAGGTCGATTTGCCCGTCGAGGTCTTCGTCCACGGCGCACTCTGCGTGGCGTACTCCGGCCAGTGCCTCACCAGCGAGGCCCTAGGCGGCCGATCGGCCAATCGCGGCGAGTGCGCCCAGGCGTGCCGGTTGCCCTATGAGATCATCTGCGACGGCGAGCCCGTCGACATGGGCAAGGTCCAGTACCTTCTGAGCCCCCAGGACCTCGCCGCGTTCGACCTCGTCCCCCGCCTCATCGAACTGGGGGTGTCGAGCCTCAAGATCGAAGGCCGGCTCAAGAGCCCCGAATACGTCGCCAACATCACCTCGCACTACCGCAAGGCCATCGACGAGGCCCTGAGCGGCAAGCCGGCGGCGTTCTCGCCCGACGAGGTCCGCGACATGGAACTCTCGTTCTCGCGAGGGTTTAGCCACGGGTTCCTCGACGGGAACAACCACAAGGTCCTGGTGCGCGGCGATTATTGCAAGAAGCGCGGGGTGTTCGTCGGGACGGTGACGAAGGTCGTCGGCCAGAAGGTCTACCTCAACCTCGCCGCGCCCGTCAAGCCCGGCGACGGCCTCGTCTTCGACGGCGACGACGACATACCCGAGCAGGGTGGCCGGCTCTACGAGGTCCGTCGCACCGGAGGCCCGCGTCGCAACGAGTCCGGCCCCATCTCTGCGGGGCCCGTGGCCCTCGGTTTCGGCCGGAACGACCTCGACGCCAGAAAGCTCGTGGTCGGCCAGCGGGCCTGGAAGACCGACGACCCCGAGCTGACGAAGCGCCTCAAGAAGTCCTTCGAGGGCGGCCCCAAACGCAAGGTGGCCCTGTCCGTCCACCTGACCGCCGCCTCCGGGCGGGTCATGGAGATCGAGGGGCGAGTTGGCGATTTGCGAGTCGCTGTGCAGTCTCCGGAACCCCTCGCCGTCGCGCAGTCGCGTCTGGCGACGACCGAAACGCTCCGCGAGCAGTTCGACCGCCTGGGCGGGACGGTCTACGAACTCTCGGATTTCGATGCGACGATCGAGGGCGGCCCGATGGTGCCGTCGAGCGTGCTGAACCAGTTGCGCCGGGATCTCGTCGAGAGGCTCGATGCCGAAACGGTCCGGCCCCCGTTGCGGGCGATCGCCTCGGAGCCCGTCCTGCCCCGGTTCCGCGAGTCGTTCGAGGCGATCCGCGCCGCGACGCCGAAGGCCGAGCCCGAGCTGATCGTTCTGTGCCGGACGACCGAGCAGATCCGGGCCGCCGCGGGCGCGGGCATCCGGACCATCTACGCCGACTATCAGGACATCAAGGAATACAAGCACGCCGTCGCCGCCGCCCGCGAGGCCGGGGTGAGACTCTACCTGGCGACGCCCCGGATCGAGAAGCCCGGCGAGGGGCCGATCTTCAAGTACCTGGCGAAGCAAGAGGCCGATGGGATCCTCGTCCGGAACGCCGGCGGCCTGGCGTTCTGCCTCGCCCAGAACATCCCGTTCGTGGCCGATTTCTCCCTCAACGCCTCGAACGAGCTGACCGTCGAATTCTTCAAGGCGAGGGGCGCGGAGCGGGTCACGGCCTCCTACGACCTCAACGTCGACCAGCTCGACGACCTACTCCGCGCGGCCCCGGCGTCGTGGCTGGAAGTCGTCATCCATCAGCAGATTCCCATGTTCCACATGGAGCATTGCGTCTTCTGCGCCTTCCTCTCGCCCGGCACCGACAAGTCCAACTGCGGCCGCCCGTGCGACTCTCACCAGGTATTGTTACGCGACCGCGTCGGCGCCGAGCACCCCCTCAAGGCCGACGTCGGCTGCCGCAACACCCTCTACAACGCCGTCCCCCAGACCGCCGCCGAGTACCTCCCCCGCCTGCTCGAACACGGCGTCGCCGCCCTGCGGATCGAGTTCCTCGACGACACTCCCGCGAACGTCCAGCGCACCCTGACCCTCTACCGCGACGCCCTCGCCAACCGCCGCGACGCCAGGACCCTCTGGAAGGACCTGAAGGCCTCCGGCAAATACGGTGTGACGCGCGGACCGCTGGCCATCCTGTAGGGGGCGCTGTACGCGCCTTCGCGTCCACCTCACCTCGCGCTGGGCGCGGGTCTCCCGACCCCGCCCTTGCCCTGAGATGCGATACCACAGGGTCGGGCCTCCAGACCCGGAACTCCGGGGCTTTGATGCGCGGGGCCTTTCCGGATGGGTCTGGAGATCCGGTTTGGTTGTACAGCGAGTCGGATGTTGGGGCGGGGTCGGGAGACCCACGCCCAGCGCACGGCCAGCTTCCGCACTCCAGGTGGCGAACAAACTGGCGTCGTCGGTGGGGCCCTCGATCGGGTATGGTGTTGGCGTCGATGGAGACGGGGGCAGAGACCGGGACGAAAAGGGCCACGGGATGCGTCGTGAACCGATCGCGGTGGGGTTGCTCGGGCTGGGGACCGTCGGCGGCGGCGTCGCGAGGCTGCTCCTGGAGGAGCCGGATCGCATCGCCAGGCGCTGCGGGGGGCCCGTCGAGCTGAAGTGGGCCGCCGTCCGCGACCTCACCAGGCCCCGCGACACCCCCCTGCCCGCCTCGCGGATCACCCTCGATGCCATGCGGGTCATCCACGACCCCCAGGTCCAGGTCATCATCGAGACCATGGGCGGCATCGAGCCCGCCCGTTCGTACCTGCTGGCGGCGCTCGACGCCGGCAAGGATGTCGTCACGGCGAACAAGGCCCTGCTCGCCGAGCACGGCACCGAGATCTTCGCAAGAGCCCGGTCCTGCGGGCGTTCGGTCTCGTTCGAGGCCAGCGTCGGCGGCGGGATCCCGATCGTCAACGCCATCGGCGTCGGCCTGGCGGCGAACCAGATCAAGAGCCTGGCCGCGATCCTCAACGGCACCTGCAACTTCATCCTCACGTCGATGACCCGCGACGGCCTGAGCTACGACATCGCCCTTTCCCAGGCGCAGGCGTTGGGCTTCGCCGAGGCCGATCCGACCCTCGACGTCGACGGCACCGACACCGCCCACAAGCTCGCGATCCTGGCGCAACTGGCCTTCGGCGTGACGGTGGCCACCTCCGACATCCCGCGAAAGGGGATCGACACGCTCCAGTCGGCCGACATCGGCTACGCCCGGGAACTCGGGTACACGGTCAAGCTGCTCGCCCTCGCCGAGCACAGCGACGCCGGCCTGCAACTCCGCGTGGCCCCGACACTGGTGCGCAACGGGACCCCGCTGGCCGAGGTCCGCGGCCCCTACAACGCCGTCCGGGTCGTCGGCGACGCCGTGGGGGACACCCTCTTCTACGGCCGAGGTGCCGGGATGATGCCGACGGCCTCGGCCGTGGTGGGCGACCTCGTCGATGTGATCGTCGGCCGCGCGGGCCTGACCTTCCGGGCCCTGAACCTCTGGCCGGACTCGCCCGAGCCCCTGACGTTGGCCGATCCCAACAAGGTCCACCGGCGCTACTACTTGCGGTTCTTCATCCAGGACCGACCCGGCGTCCTGTCCCAGCTCGCGAGCGTCCTGGGCGAGCACGGCATCAGCATCGCCAGTGTCATCCAGCACGAGCCCGGCGACATGCACACCCCCGCCGAGTTCGTCCCCCTGGTCATCATGACCCACTCCGCCATCGAGGCCCACCTCGAAGCCGCCCTCCGCGAGATCGACGGCCTCAACGTCGTCTCCCCCCCGAGCGTCTGCATGGGCGTGGAGGAGTAGGGTGGGCACCGCCCACCGCCACGAAGCGCAGGGCGCGGGACCGATGCGCCGGGGGCGACCCGCAAGCGCCGGGCGAGGGTCTCCAGACCCCGCCCCAAGCCTGAGACTTCGTACCACAGGGGCGGGTCTCCTGACCCGAGATTCCCATGTCCCGACGCGCGGGGCCTTTCGGTATGGGTCTGGAGACCCGGTCCGGTGGTACAGCTCGGCGAAGGTTGGGGCGGGGTCTGGAGACGCTCTCCCAGCGCTTCCAACCCATGCCCAGCGCGTTGGACCCTCGTCCAAGCTCGTCGCGCCCATCCCGCGTGGACAGGCGGGTGCCCTCGGTCTCGGTTTCTGGTAAACTCGGCAATCCCGTTCCCACGACCTCCGCCCGCGAATGACCATGAAATACGCCATCGTGATCCCCGACGGTGCCGCCGACGAACCCTGCGATGCGCTCGGGGGCCGGTCCCCGCTCCAGGCGGCGCGGATCCCGGAGATGGATTTCATCGCCAAACGCGGCGTCCTCGGGCGGTCGCGGAACGTCCCCGATCGCTTCCTGCCGGCGTCTGACGTGGCGACCCTCAGCCTGTTCGGCTACGACCCCGAGCGCTACTTCACCGGCCGCGCGCCTCTCGAAGCCGCCGCGATGGGCCACACGCTCGGGCCCGACGACTGGGCCATCCGCTGCAACCTGATGAACATCACCGACGGCCGTCTAACCGACTTCACCGCCGGTCACATCACCAGCGAGGAAGGGGCGATCCTCATGGACGCCCTCGCGAAGGAACTGGGCACGAGCCAGGTCGAGTTCCACCCGGGCGTCAGCTACCGCAACCTGATGATCTATCGCGGCACGCCCGGCGACGCCCCATTTGCGAGCGACACCGTCACCACCCCGCCCCACGACAAGCCCGACCAGCCCGTCGTCGACCACCTGCCGCGCGGGACGGGTTCGGAGATGCTCAAGCAGTTGATCGAGGCCGGGACGAAAGTCGTCTGGGACCACCCCGTCAACCGGGCCCGCGTGGCCGCCGGCAAGCGACCGGCCAACGCCGTCTGGCTCTGGGGCCAGGGCAACGCCCCCAGCCTCACGCCATTCCGGGAACTGCACGGGATCCGAGGGGCGATCATCTCGGCGGTCGACCTCGTGCGGGGCGTCGGCGTGCTCGCCGGCTGGGATCGAATCGACGTCCCCGGCGCCACCGGCTACCTCGACACCGACTACGCCGCCAAGGGCCGCTACGGGGTCGAGGCGCTCAAGAGTTACGACCTCGTCTGCGTGCACGTCGAGGCCCCCGACGAGGCCAGCCACGAGGGGCGTGCCGACGCCAAGGTCGAGGCCCTGGAGCGGATGGACGCCGAGATCGTCGGCCCGATCCGCCGGGCACTCGACGAACTCGGCGGCGGCCGGATCCTGATCTCGCCCGACCACGCCACCCTCATCCGGACCAGAGCCCACGATCGCGCCTGGGTCCCCTGGGCGATCTGCGGGACGGGTCTGGAGCAGAGAGCCTCGGGCCTGCCCTACCACGAGGCCGCGGCGATCCAGGCCGCCGGCCCGGCCTTCCCGCGCGGGTTCGAACTGATGAAGGAGTTCCTGGCCGCGAATCCGTTCACGGCCTGAGTTGGATGCTAGGCTAGGCGTGTCGAGGATTTCACGCGAAGACGCGTCGGATGGAATGAACGATCGGTCACCCCTTACGCCAGAGTTCGCGGGAGTTTGCCAAGGTGTCCCTCCTGGTCCAGAAGTTCGGCGGCACGAGCGTCGCGGATTCCAAGAAGATCCTGGCGGCGGCCGCCCGTGCGATCGCCGCCCACAAGGCCGGGGCCAAGGTCCTGGTCGTCGTCTCGGCCCGGGGACACACCACCGACGAGCTGATCGACCTCGCGCGCGAGATCAACGAACGCCCACCGGCGCGCGAGATGGACATGCTCCTCTCGACCGGCGAGCAGGTGAGCGTCGCGCTCATGGCCATGGCCGTCCAGGCCCTCGGCTGCCCGGCCATCAGCTTCACCGGCGGCCAGGTCGGCATCATCACCGACAGCTTCCACACCAAGGCCCGCATCCGCGACATCTCCACCGAGCGGATCCGCCAGGCCCTCGACGACGGCAAGATCGTCATCGTCGCCGGCTTCCAGGGCGTGGATGAACATTACAACATCACCACCCTCGGCCGGGGCGGGTCCGACACCACCGCCGTCGCGCTCGCCGCCGTCCTCCGGGCCGACGCCTGCGAGATCTACACCGACGTCGAGGGCATCTTCACCACCGACCCCCGCATCGCCCCCGACGCCCGAAAGATCGAACGCATCAGCTTCGACGAGATGCTCGAACTCGCCAGCCTCGGCGCCGGCGTGATGCACTCGCGCTCGATCGAGTTCGCCAAGAAGTATGGCGTGCCCATCCACGTCCGCTGCTCCTTCAATGAGACGCAAGGGTCCTGGATCGTCGACGAGCGAGACGCCCGACGCCTCGGCGCCCGGGTCACCGGCGCGGCCCTGGCTAAGGATGAGGCCCGGATCACCCTGACCGGCGTCCCCGACCGGCCCGGCGTCGTCCGGACGATCTTCGGCAAGATCGCCGAGGCCAACGTCGTCGTCGACATGATCGTCCAGAACGTCGCGACCGACGGTTTCACCGAGGTCAGCTTCACCGTCGCCGCCGGCGACCTCGACGACACCCTCACCGTCGCACGCGAAGCCGCGAAGGCCGTCGGCGCGAAGGACGTCACGCACGACTCCGGCGTCTCCAAGGTCTCCGTCGTCGGACAGGGCATGCGGACGCACACCGGCGTCGCGCAGGAGATGTTCGCCGCGCTGGCGCTGGCGGGCATCAATATTCAGATGATCACGACCTCGGAGATCAAGATTTCCGTCCTGGTCGACCGCACCGCCGCCGCCGAGGCGCTCCGCGTGGTTCACAAGGTGTTCCTGCTCCACGAGCCGCCGTCCGACCTGCCGACGACAGCAGCGAACTGGAAGCCCAGCCTCCCCAGCCGCGAGGTGCCGGCCTCGGAGATCTCGCACAGCCTCAACGCCCCCTCCGGCGACTCGCACGGCATGGAGGACGTCGTCATCTCCGGCGTCGAGCTCGACGACGGCCAGGGCCGCGTCACCATCTTCGACGTCCCCGACCAGCCCGGCTACGCCTCGAAGGTCTTCGAGGGCATCGCCGCCGCCTCAGTGTTCGTGGATATGATCGTGCAGAACGTCAGCGCCGACGGCAAGACGCTCCTGTCGTTCACCGTCCCCCGGCACGAGATCGAACGCGCCGCCGACGCCGCCAGGAAGGTCGGGCTCGGCCGGGTCTCGGTCGAGCCGGCGATCGCGAAGCTCTCGGTGCTGGGCGTCGGCATGCGGACCCACACCGGCGTCGCCACGCGGATGTTCGGCGCCCTCGCAGATGCCAACATCAACATCACCCTGATCAACACCAGCGAGGTCCGCATCAACGTCGCCACCGACTACCAGCACGCCGCCGACGCCCTCGCGTGCCTCCGCAAGGCCTTCCCGACGGTCTCGTAACCTGGAGTGCGGAAGCTTGCTTCCGCCCTGTTCCCGCGGAGCTTGCTCCGTGTGCGACGCTCGCCAGCATCACGCTCAATCATGGTTCTTCGACCCATACATCATCCAACGTCACGGGGAGCAAGCTCCCCTACCCCGGAGCGGAAGCAAGCTTCCGCATTCCGGGCCACTCACGAAAGGCAGACTGAACGTGGCACGCGACAAGGTGGTTCTGGCCTACAGCGGCGGGCTCGATACGTCGGTCGCCGTCAAGTGGATCAACGAGACCTACGACCTCGACGTCATCGCCTACACCTGCGACCTCGGCCAGGGCCAGGACATCCACGCCATCCGCGAGAAGGCCCTCAAGACCGGCGCGGTCGAGGCCATCGCCGAGGACGTCCGCAACCTCTTCGCCGACTTCTTCGCCATCCCCTCCCTGATGGCCGGCGCGTTGTATGAGGGCAAGTACCCCCTCGCGACCGCGCTGGGCCGCCCGCTCATCGCGCAGCTCATGGTCAAGGTCGCCCGCGAATACGGCGCGGTGGCCGTGGCCCACGGTTGCACCGGCAAGGGCAACGACCAGGTCCGCTTCGACGTGACCTTCCAGACCCTCGCTCCGGATCTGAAGATCATCGCGCCGGTGCGCGAGTGGAAGTGGACGCGTACGCAGGAGCTGGAATACGCCGCCAAGCACGGCATCCCGGTCGAGGCGACCAAGCAGAGCATCTTCTCGACCGACCAGAACCTCTGGGGCCGCTCGGTCGAGGCCGGTATCCTTGAAGATCCCTGGGTCGAGCCGCCGCACGGCACCTACCAGTGGACCTCCGACCCCGTCTCCGCCCCCGATGAGCCCGAGGAGGTCGAGATCACCTTCGAACGCGGCCGGCCCGTCGCCCTCAACGGCGAGGAGAAGGACGCCGTCCGGATCATCGAGGACCTCAACAAGATCGCCGGCCGCCACGGCGTCGGTCGCATCGACCACATCGAGAACCGCCTCGTCGGGATCAAGTCGCGCGAGATCTACGAGGCCCCGGCCGCCCTCGTCCTCCACGAGGCCCACCGCGAGGTCGAGTTCCTCACGCTCTCCAAGGACGCGCTCCGGTTCAAGACCTACGTCAGCCAGGCCTACTCCGACCTGATCTACAATGGCCTCTGGTTCAGCGCCCTGCACCAGGATCTCATGGCCTTCGTCGTCTCGAACCAGCAGTATGTCTCCGGCGTCGCCCGCGTGAAGCTCTACAAGGGCCACGCGATGATCGTCGGCCGCAAGTCCGAGAACAGCCTCTACCGGCACGAACTGGCCACCTACGAGGAAGGCGACCAGTACGACTCCTCCGCCGCGCAGGGCTTCATCAAGATCCACGGCCTCGCCCAGACCACCCAGGCCAAGCACCAGATGCTCAAGCACGGCGGCAGCCGCCTCGAACTGCCGAGCATCATCCCGCCCCCGCCGGAGCCGAAGTAATGTCGGGTGGGCACCGCCCACCTCCACCCTCGCCCCGCAACGCCCGCCCCGCGCCCTCACTACGGGCGAGGTCCGAAGACGCTGGGCGCGGGTCTCCCGACCCCAGGCGCTGGGCGCGGGTCTCCCGACCCCGCCCCGACCTCCGCCTCGCCGCACCACCAGACCGGGTCTCCAGACCCGTTCCTCTGAAAATGAGGAACGGGTCTGGAGACCCGATCGGCCCTCCGCTCCGATCAAGCCTGGGGCGGGGTCAGGAGACCCGCGCCCAGCGCTCTGCCCGCGCTCGGCGCCTCCGCCCGGCGCTTTCGGCCCACGCCAACAGGAAGTGAAGCGACAGTCGGGCTGCCGCACTCCAGATCACTCGGCGATCTTCCGATCGAGCCACTCCAGCGCGTCTTTCTTCGAGTGCAGCACCCGATCGAGCTGCGCCTCGCGCACGGCCTCAAGCAACTCCGCGAACTTCGGACCCGGGCGCAGGCCGTGTCGCACGAGGTCGTGCCCCGTCAGCAACGGCGGCGGATTGATTGGGCCGGCGGGCTGCTCCTTCAGGTACGTCTCGCAATAATCCACGTGCGAGGCATCGCCGCTGGTCGCCATCGCATCGGCGCGATGAAGCGTAAGCAACTCTTCAATCCCGGGCATCGCCAGGATCGTCTTGAGCTTGGACTCCCGCAAATTCCAGGCATCGCCGAGATACTGGTGGAACGCCACCAGCCACGTGACCCGCTCGCGCTCGGTGTTCGACAGCTTCAACTCGCGGCAGATCCGATCGGCGATCCCCTTGCCGACCAGCTCGTGATGGTGATAGGTCCGCCGGCCGTCCTGGATCAGCTCGGTGTCCGGCTTGCCGATGTCGTGCAGGAGCGCCGCAAGGGCAAGCTCGTAGCTCGCGTCGGGCGGCAAGTTCTCCATCACCAGCAGCGTGTGATCCCATAAATCGCCGTGCGGCTGCATCGGCTTGCCCTGGAACAGCCCGATCATCCGGGCCGTCGCGGGCAGGATCGCCGGCAGCAGTCCGACCTCCATCGCCAGTCGCATCGCCGCCGCTCGATTCCTGTGCGCCAGCATGCGTCGAAGCTCCTGCGCGATCCGCTCCACCGAGACGACCGTCACCTCCTCGGCCATCTCCTCCACGGCCGAGAGAGTCTGAGCCTCCACCGCGAACCCGAACCGCGTCGCAAACCGCACGGCGCGCAACAGTCTCAGCTTGTCCTCCGAGAACCGCGCGAACGGATCCCCGATTGCCCGCAAGACCCCGGCCTTCAGGTCCGCCTCGCCGCCGACATAATCGATGACGTGTTCACCGATGGGGTCAAAGAACATCCCGTTGATCGTGAAGTCCCGGCGCTCCGCGTCCATCCGCGCGTCGCCGAACTCCACCGACTCCGGATGCCTGCCGTCCCGATAGACCCCGTCGCTGCGGAACGTGGCCACCTCGACGTCGCCGCCCTGCGGGCCCAGCACGCGCACCACGCCGAAGCTCGCGCCGACGGCGATCGTCCTCCGAAAGATCTTCATGACCTGATCGGGCGTGGCCGAGGTCGCCACGTCGTAGTCCGACGGGGCCGAGCCCAGCAGCAGGTCGCGGACGCAGCCGCCGGCCCAGAGGGCCTCGAATCCGGCCGCCCGGAGCGTGCTCACCACCTCGGTCGCGAACCCGCGCTGACGATCAGGATTCGTCGCGGTCGTCGTCGCCATCGGGGCCATCCTCGGCATCATCGTCGGAATCGGAGTCGTCCTCGTCGACCTCTGACGCATCGTCGGGCAACGCGCCCGGGGATTCGCCCAGCACGCGGATGGCCACCTGCGTCCCGCCATAGCGCCTGAGGTCCCACTGGTCCAGGTCCGGCAGGCTGGTCTCGTCGAGATGCTTGCTGCTCTCGACCACGAGGAATGTCCCGTCGGGGAGCTTCCGGACAAGCTCGGCGATCATCCGGTTCACCTTCTCGGGCTGGTTCTCGTAGTCCTTGTAGGGCGGGTCGACGAACACGCAGAGCGGGCCCGAATCCGGGCCGGGGTCGAACGACTTGGCCCACCGATAGGCGTCGGACAGGTGAACACGCGCACGGTCGTCGTAGCGCAGCGACGCGAGGTTGCGGAGGATCAGCCCGACATTATCCTTGTTCCGCTCGACCGCGATGACCCGTCGCGCACCGCGGCTGAGGGCTTCGAGCCCCAGTGCCCCGGTGCCCGCGAAGAGGTCGAGCACGAGCCGGCCCTCGACGGCCTCGCCGACGATGTTGAAGATCGACTCGCGGACGAGGTCGCTGGTCGGCCGGGTCTGGCGATCCCTGGGGCCGTCGAATCGGTGCCCGCGGCGCTCGCCGGAGATGATCCGCATCGCTAAGCCTGTTGCTGGTGAGAAGGTCCCGTCGTGTCGAGCCTTGCGGCGCGTCCGCAGCTTTCGACGATACCAGATTCCCCTCCCCTTGTCCCGACACCGGGCCAGGCGCAGTCGGTTCGGGTTGACGGCCCCGTCGGGTCGGGACATACTCCCGACGCGCTTCGGGCCGCCGAGGGCCGCTGCGCACGTCGTCATCGGGCCCGGACAGGATGTCCGCCGCCCGACACGAGCCGATCCCACGGGGACAGGGCCGCAACGCCGGACGCACCCTTCGCGGGGCCGACCGCGCGGCCGATACGCCGGACACGGAACGTCATGCCACGTCCCTCGACTCCCGGCCCGCTCGGGGGCCTCCTCGCCTGCGTCCTGGTTGTCAGCGGAGCGACCGCCTTCGCCGCCGACGCCATCGAGCAGGCGCAAGCCGCGATCCAGAAACGCGACGCCCAGGCGGCCATCCGGCTGCTGGAGCCCGAGCTGACGCGCCCGGGGTCCGACCGAGCCCGCGTGATCCCCCTGCTGATGCAAGGATATGAACTTGCGATCGCGCAAGCGAACGCCGCCGGGAAGACGGCCGACGCCGGGTTCTATCAGGAAAACCTCAAGATCCTCTCGCGCAAGAACCGCAACCGCGCCGGCCTGACCTCGACTCCTCCCGTGACGGCCCCGTCGCCGCCCCCGGCCGCATCGCCGCAACCGCCGGCCCCTGCCCTGGTGCCCGCACCCGCCGCCCCCCTACCCCCGCCCGAGCCGCTGGGCGAGGAGCCGCCGAAGCCGTTCACGCCGGAGCCGCTCCCCAACCCTTCGCCCTCGCGACCGGTCGCGCCCCACGAGGCGCCGGCGCCCGTCGCCGCGCCCGCCCAGCCACCCGGCTCGCTCGACCTGCCGCCGACGCCCGAGCCCAACGCCCCGGTCGCCGCGCCCCGGCCCGCCCCGCAGGCGGTCGCCGATCCGGCCCCGGTCCCTCAGGCCCCGCCTGCCCAGAATCCGACGCCTCCGCCGGCAGCCGAGGCCCAGCCGGACGAGCTGGCCCAGGCGGATTCGCTCTACCTGGCGAAGCGATACGACGAGGCCCGGGCGATCTACTCGAAGCTGGCGTCGGCCAATCAGTTGCCGGCCGAGCGACGCGACCACTGGGCGTATTGCCGGTCGGTTTCGGTCGCGAAGAAGATCCAGGCGAAGCCGAGGTCGGACGCCGAGTGGGCGGCCATCGATCAAGAAATCGAAGCCATCCGACGCCTGAATCCGAAGATGTGGTACGCCGAGTACCTCCGCAACCGCGCGGCCGAACGCGGTCGCGGGCTGGCCAGCAACAAGGCCCCGGCCCGCGGCAAGTCGCTCCGCGACCCGATGGTCGTCCGCAGCGCCGGCCCCGAGGAGCCCGAACCGGCCGAGCCCGAACCGATGAAGCCCGTCCCGAGGCCCCAGCCGGTCGCACGCCCCCAGCCGGTCGCGCGGCAGCCCGAGCCCGCCCCTGCACTGGCACCCGAGGCCCTCGCCGCGCCGGTGGATCCCCGCGCGATCGCCTGGCAGTTCAAGGAGACCGGCAGCTTCCGGATCCACCACACCGACGCCGCGCTGGCCGAGTCGATTGCGAAGATCGCCGAGAATGTCCGCAGCGAGCAGACCCGCCGCTGGACCGGATCGGCCCCGGCGATGGCCTGGTGGCCGAAGTGCGAGATCATCGTCTACCCCGACGGAAAGACCTTCGCCGCCGCCACCCAGCAGCCCGAGGATTCGCCAGGCTTCTCGACCATCGGCATGGATCAAGGCAAGATCACCGCCCGACTTGTTCACATCCGAGCCGATCACGCCGGGACGCTGGAAGCCGTGCTCCCGCACGAGGTCACGCACGTCATCCTGGCAGACCTCTTCCCGAACCAGCAGATCCCCCGCTGGGCCGACGAGGGAATGGCCGTGATGTCCGAGCCGGACGACGAACGGGACCGCCGCGCCTCCGACCTGAGCGAACCCCTGAACCAGAACCGCCTATTCGCCCTCCGCACGTTGATGGCGATGGACTACCCCGACAACCGCTACTGGAACCTGTATTACGCCCAGAGCGTGTCGCTCACGCGGTTCCTCGTCGAGCAAGGCACCCCCGCGCAGCTCATCCAGTTCCTCCACGCCGCCCAGCAATCCGGCATCGAAGCCGGCCTGCGCCAGGTCTACAAGATCAGTGGCTTCGAGGATCTCGAAAAGCGCTGGTACGCCTACGCCAAATCCAACCTCACCAGCCGCATCGCCAAGAAGTAACCCCTTTGGAGTGAGGGAGAGGAGCTTCCGCTTTTCCGAAGGGTCTAAAGCCGTGCTCAGGTGACGTTGTAGACGACGCCCTCGAACAGAGAAAGCGGAAGCTCTGCGTCCGCACGCCAAAGGGGATCCACCACGTCGACGTCGAATGTCGTCGTGAATCGCACCGAGACGCCCCGGACGGGCGTGTGCTCCCCGACGGCCCGGGCCGAGAGGGCGAGCCTCAACCGCTCGAAACGCGGGTCGGCCTCGGCCTCGGCGAAGTTCCAGATCCAGGCCGAGGCGTCGGGCATGACGACGAGCAGGTCGACCCGGCCGCCGAAGACGATGGGCTCGGATCCCTCGGATAGGGAATAGGTCAACGTCCACTCGGTTGCACGGATGATCTCGCGGGCGCGCGATAGCTCGGCGGCGAATGGCGAGGCGAGGATCGCATCGAAGCGGTCGCGGACCTCGGTCCGGATCCGGCGGTTGGGGGCGACCTCCTGCGACCGCTCGGCGCGACGGAGGACCGTGTCCCATGACCCGGGCTGGAACGCCTCCGAATCGGCCAGGACGGTGCGAAGGAGCGAATCGATCCGGCGCGCGGTCGGGGGGAGCATCGCGGCGGGGTGGAGGTCGACGAAGCGGGGCGCCGCCTCGCCGAGCATGCCGGGTTTCGGTGTCTTCAAGGCGGCCCGGCGGATCATCTCGGCCAGTTCCAGGAGGGACGTCCGGGGCTCGCGCGGGCCGCGTTGATCGGGATCGGGCGGGGCATTGACTACGCGAACAAGTGTGCGCGTCTCGTCGGCGTCGCGGCACGAGCCGAATCGGCGGTCGAAGCGTTCGTCGATGAGTTTCATCGCGGGGGAGAGCGTCTTCGACTCGGAGGGGCCGATGCCGGCCGAGAGGACGAGCACGTCGCGGGCGCGGGTGGTGGCGACGTATAGGAGTCGGAGCGACTCGGCGTCCTCCTCTCGCTGCTCGATCCAGCGATAGAGGGCCCAGCCGAGGCTGCCGGGCTCGGACTCGTCGTCATCGTCGCCGGAATCGGCGCGCCGGAGGGTGGAGGGGCTGACGATCGGTCCGAGTTCGGGGTGGAGGGCGAACCGCGACCGCGATGCGTCGCGCTTGCGGTTCAGGTCGGGGACGACCACAACCGGGAATTCCAGGCCTTTGGACTTGTGGATCGTCATGATCCGGACGATGTCGAGGTTGTCCTCGTCGGTCGTGGCGGCCTGGCCCTCGCGGGTGGCGTCGCGGACGTTCGACCGCAGGCGTTCGACGAAGTCGGCCAGCGTGAAGCCGCCCTGCCGATCGAAGACCCTGGCCATGTTCACGAGCTTGCGCGCGTTGGCCCGCTTGCGATCTCCCAGGAATTCGGCGGCGATGGCGGCCTCGTAGCCCGACTCGTCGAGCACGCGGTCGATGAGGGTCGAGACGGGAACCGAATCCTTGATCGCACGCCAGGCCGCGAGAAGTTCGCGGGCCCGGATGGCCTTGCGGCGATCGGCCTCGCCGAGGCCGGAGAGTTCCTCGGCCGCGAGCAAGCCCGGCAGGAGCATGCCGATGTCCTTGCGCGAGAGGCTGTATAACGCCTCGTCGCTCAGCGTGAAGAACGGGCTGCGGAGCGCTCCGGCCATGGCGACGGCGTCGAACGGATCTTCGATCACCGTGAGCACATGAATGAGGTCGTACACCTCCTGCTGGGAGAAGTACCCTGCGCCGCCCACGACGTGATAGTCGAGTCCGACGTTCGCCAGTTCCTGCTCGTAGAAGGCCGAATCCGACAGGGCCCCGAGCAGGATGGCCACGTCGCCGGGCCGGGCGTCGCGGACGCCCATCTTCCCCTGCTCGTCTCGGCCGCGCACGGGCCAGCCGTCATCGATGCGTTGCTTGAGGTAGCGGGCGATCCGCTTCGCCTCCTGCTTGCGGCGTTCCTTGGCGTCGGGAGCCGTGACGGCCTTCTCGCCCTCTTCGGGAGGATCTTCGGCCCAGAGGAATTCGACGGCCGGCTCGCTGTCGGCCGGGAGCGGGAGGCCGGGCTGGAGTTGCGAGCCGTCCTCTGTGAATGTCGAAGCGAACAGGGCGTTCACGAAGTCGAGCACGCCGGGGACGCTGCGGAAATTCCGGCTCAGGCCGAGCCGACCGGCCTGGGGGACGCGCGTGCGGTACTGGTCGAAGATCTTCGGCTGGGCTCCCCGGAAGCGGTAGATCGACTGCTTGTAATCGCCCACCACGAACACGCCGCCGTCGTGCATGCCGTCGGCCGCGAGCCGTTCGAGGATCTCGGCCTGCACGGGGTCGGTGTCCTGGAATTCATCCACCAGGATGAGTTCGACCGACGATGCGAGGCGCTGGATGGTCTCGGGCGGCGAGGAGCGGAGAAGTTCCTGGGTCAGTTTGAGCAGGTCGTCGTTGTCGACGCCCCCTCGCGTGCGTTTGAGGCGGTCGTAGGCGTCGCGGGCCTGCTTGGCCATGCGGGCGAGTTGCAGGGCGCGCCGGGCGGTGGGGAGGCTGTCCTCCTCGACCGCTTCGATCAGAGGGCGGCGCTTGACGATGGCGGCCTTGACGAGGTCGAACTCGGCCCGCAGGTCCTCGAAATACTCCTGCGAAGGCCATTTCTTGGGGTGATAGAGCGTGTGCTGGATGGTGCAAGAGCCCCGGATCGCCTCCAGGAACTCGGGGGAGACGAACCCGCGTTCGAGTTCGAGGCAGGCCTCGTAGATCCGATCGCGACGCTCGTTCATTTTTTCATGACCGAACGCGACCGGGCCGAGCATCCGTCGGCAGCGGGCGACGAGCGCGAGGATGTCGGACGCGTAGCGGGGCCGGAATTCCTGGTCCCAGAGCGTCTCCCAGTGCTCGACGAGGGCCTCGGGCGTGCGGTCGGCCCAGCGGTCGAGGACGACAGCGTGGGGGGAGTTGACGAGTTCGCCGAGGGCGCGGAGGATCCCGGGCAGGCCGAGGTCGACGGCGAGCTCGATCAGGTCGGCGTCGGCGTCGGAGAGGAGGCGGCGGACGGTCTGCCGCAATGCCTGCTCGCGCAAGGCGATGCTCACGGGCTCTTCGAGGACCCGGAAGCCCGGGTCGAGGCCGACCTCGCGGGCGTGGGCGCGGAGGACCGAGCCGCAGAACGAGTGGATCGTCTGGATGGGCGCGGCGTCGAGCGCGCGGACGATCGCACGCCAGCGGGTGGCCTCGGGGCCGTCGGCCTCGCGGATGGCCCGCTCTCGGCACCGTCGGCGGACGCGGTCGCGCAGCTCGCGGGCGGCCTTGTTCGTGAAGGTCAGGGCGACGATCGACCGCAACGTGTGCGGCGAGCGGTTCTCGACCGCCCGGACGAACCGCTCGGTGAGCACGGTCGTCTTGCCGCAGCCGGCGCCCGCGCTCAGGGCGACGCTCGCCCCTCGCACGTCCAGCGGGGCCGACTGCTCCTCGGTGAGTCGGGCTCCGCTCATGCGTCGCGCTCCAGCTTGGGTTGGCCGGGGAAGGTCTTCTTCGTCTGGGCCTGCCGGCAGGTCGTGCGGTAGTCGCAGTAGCGGCAGTTCTCCTCGCGATGCGGCAGGACTGGGAAGCCCCCCGAGCGGATCTGTTGCACGAGTTCGAGGATGTACGACCGTAACGCCTTCCGATACGAGTCCCAGTCGTCGAGCTTCACGAGCTTGAAGCCCTCCTGGGCCAGGCCCCAGTAGCCGACGTCGTGCGGCAGGTTCGTCTCGGGGAGGAGGTCGAGGTACTGCACGGCCATCGCATAAAGCGGGAGTTGCGACCTCACGCCTTCATGCACCTCGCGCGACGACGGGCAATGCCCGGTCTTGTAGTCGATCACGCGGAACTTGACGCGGCCGTGGTCGTGGACCAGGTCGACGCGGTCGATCTTCCCCTGGAGCATCACGGGCACGAGCCCCTCGCCGGATTCGCCCTCGGCGGCGACGAGGTCGAGCTTCAGGTGCGCGGCGTCCTTGGTGCCGAACTCCAGCTCGAAGCGATGCGGTGTCGCATCCGCATGATATTTGGCCCTGGTGTATTTCTCGTACTGGCCGGCGTAGTCGCGGAGCGTGCGTTCGAGCCGGCCGAGGTCGATCTGCTGGATCGCGCGGGAGACCGGGTGCGCCGCGGTCATGAGCGCGGTGCGCTCGTGTTCGATCAAGTGTTCCACCCGCTCCCGGACGGCCTCGGGGGCGTGCTGGCTGGGGTCGATCGACAGGTGCAGATTCTCCAGGAGGTCGTGCAGGCCGCTGCCTCTCCGGATGCGGTCCTCGTCGAATTCGTCGAGGTCGTAGACGGGCACGATTCCGAGCGGGTAGCGGAGGAAGAACTGGAACGGGCAGGCGGCGTAGGTTTCGAGCTGGCTGGCGCTGAAGGGGTGCTCGGGGCCGAAGGATCTGGCGATCGCATTGATGACCGTGACATCGTGGATGCGACCATCGTAGGGGCCGAACTGGTTGCCCCGGGCGCGGAAGGCCGCGAGTTCGAGGGCATCGGCGGCGCCGAGCAGGACCTCGCGGTGGCGGGGGTGGGCGGCGAGCTTTTCGAGGTCGGCGGTCGAACCGTCGTAGGCCAGCGCGACGGCCCGGACGCGGAGGTCGCAGGCGTTGCCCACGAGGTCGGGGGTCGATCTCAGGACGGGGTCGAGCCGTTTGATCGGCGCGGGGAAGCCGTCGGGGTGGTCGGACTCGTGGAAGCGCACGAGTTCGTCGAGGAAGCCCGAGCGGAGGAGTTCCTGGCCGTCGGCGTCGGTGCAGGGATAGACGAATGAGACATGGTCGCTCGCCGATCCGACCAGCCGGAGGAACTCGGACATTTCGCGGCCGAGGCGCGGGCCGATGACCGGGGCGGGCCCGGCGTCGTTGTCGGCGAGCCGGGCGGCGTGCTCGGAGTCGGCCTGGAGGGCGTCGGCCGTGGGGTAGACGCCCTCGCCGAGGTTGGCGATCAGGAGGATCCGATGTGAACATCCCCGCAACTGATGGGCGGTCGCGACGGCGATGGTCCCCACTCGTGCGGCCGAGGGGTCGGGTCGGTCGTCGATCGAAAGGTCGTTGAGCAGTCGTTCGATCTCGCGGTCGAACTCCTCGAAGGACCACTCCTCGGTCCCCCGGCCGATGGCGTCGAGCCCTTCGCCGTAGTCGTCGAGGGCGGCCTGGAAGGTCTCGATGGCGACGCGGGCCTCGGGGCGTTCGCTGAGCCCGAGGTTCCTCGCGAGCTGATTCATCCGCGCGACGTGGTCGAACCAGGGCCCCTCGGTGTGGGTGCGGCGGTGGAGCGACTTCAAGTGATCGACATAGGCCCTGGCCTTGGCGCGAGAGCGGACGGCGAGTCGGGTGGCGTCGCCGCCGGGGAGTTCCTCGAGCGCGTCGAGGAGGGCGTCGAGGCCGCGATAGACCCGGGCCTCGCGGAGCACGGCGGCGGCCTCGGCGGCGCCCAGGTCGTTGTCGAGGCCGTCGCCGTCCCAGGTGATCAGGCGATTGCGCAAGAGCGCCATGAGAGTGCCGCGCTCCCAGCCCTCGGCCGGCAGCTTGAGCGCCAGCCGCAGGGCGGCGAGGGCCGGCTCGGAGGCGAGCGGCCGCGGGCGTTCGGCGCGCACGGGTAGCTTCGCGGCCTGGAGGGCGAGGAGCAGGTCCTCGGCGTCGTCGTCCCAGCGGGGGACGGCCACGGCGATCTCCTCCGGGCCGTAACCAGCGCGAAGCCAGCGACGGACCTCGCGCGCGACGAGCTTGCCGACGCCGTCGCCGCGAGGGGCGCCGAGGACGGTCAGGGCGTTGCCCGGCGGGGCCTTCTCGACCGGTCGCGGCGGCTCGCGGAAGAGTTCGGTCGCGACCTGGACGAGCGGGACCGGCCTCGACTCGTCCTCGATCCAGCGCTCCTGATATTCGCGATTGGCGAACCGTTCGCGAACGGCGGCCGCCGACTGGTGGACGGCGGAGAGGCCGGGGTCGTCGTCGATGGGCAGGGTGACGACGATCGATTCGGCCGTCTCGTGGATCGCTTTCAGGAGCCGCCAGTGCGGATCGGCCGGGTCGGCGAGGTCGAGGATGATGACGTTGGTGGCCGAGAGCAGCCTCGAGCCGGTGCCCTTGGCGACCGATCGCGAGGCGCGGACGATGTAGGAGGCGTCGTCATACGCGTGAGCACGCTTGAGCGCGTCGCGGTATTGCTCGAAGACGACCCATTCCTGCCGCTCGGCCTCGCTGAGGAGTTCGGGGCCCTGGCCGTCGGGGAACTCGGTGAGGGTCCAGGCGGCGAACTGGTCGAGCAGGCGGCGCCGGAAGCCCGGCCAGTCGAGCAGAGGACGGAGCGCGCTCAGGCCGTGCTGTCGCCGGGCGGAGGCGATGGACTCGGCGAGCAGGGCCCGCTGGCCGGCGCGGGTGAGCCGGGGGATGGGAGTGGGGGCGGTGCGGGCGGCCTCGGCCCAGACGTCATCCCAGGTCCAGACCCGCGCGGGGGAAGGCCCGCCCGAGCGCCGCGCGAGGGCGACGGTCGCCTGCCGTTTCGCGAGCGGGGTCGGGACGATCCAGAGCCCCTCCGGCGGCAGTTCGGCCGTCGCGGTCGCCGTCAGAGGGGCGCCCGGCGGGCCGAGCCAGAGCTGTCGACTTCGTTCCATCCTGAGGCCCTTGATATGTCCATTCCCGCACAAGAACGAGCGCGGCGATCACGAAGAGGTAGGCGGAGAAGTACCAGAGCTTGCCCGATCGGACCACGCGGACGAGCCAGACGATCGCCAGATATCCTACGACGCCGGCCACTGCCGTGGCGGCGAGGACCGGCCCGAGGGTCGAAAAATCCGCCCCGGCCTTGAGGAACTTTCGGAGTTCCAGCACCGCGCCGCCGAGGATCGCGGGCACCGCCATCATCAGGCTGAAGCTCACCGCCCACGATTTTTCGAGTCCCAGTGCCAGGGCCGAGGACACGGTGAGGGCGCTCCGGCTCACCCCGGGCAAGGGGGCGAACGCTTGCGCGACGCCGATCAGGAAGGCGTCGAGGAAGGTCATCTGTTCGAGCGTCTTGCTCCCCTGACGGGCCTTGCCGACGAGGAGCAAAACGGTGCCCGTGACGATGAAGCCGAGCGCGGCGGCGGTGGGTGTTTCGAAGGCCTTCTCCAGCAGCTTCTTGAAGAACAGGCCGACGGGGATCGCCGGCAGGGTCGCGACGATGGCGAGCAGACCGGCGCGGATGACCGATTCTCGCTGGTATTCGACCGGGACCTCGGTCGAGCCGAGGAAACCCTTGAGGCCCTCGGCGATCCGGCCCCGATAGTAGAGGAGGATCGCGCACAGGGTCCCTAGGTGGACCATGATGACCAGGAAGAGGTTCTGCTCGGGGTCGGTGACCCTTCCCCCCCACCTTGCGACCTCGGCGAGGAAGACGGAGAGGTGTCCGTCGCTGGAAACCGGGAGGAATTCGGTCAGTCCCTGGATGATCCCCAGGAAGAGTGCTTCGAGCCAGCTCATGTCGCCTCGTCGTCGAGAAGAATCAGGGCAGTCGCGTCGGGGGTTCGCCTCGGAGGCGGGGGAGGCCGGCGATCACGTAGCCGAGTCCGCTGTAGATGGTCAGGCCGACCGCGCCCCAGGTCAAAATGTCGCGGATCCAGACCCAGACGCCCTGGAGGTCGTACGCCAGGACGATCAGAACGGCGATGATCGAGGCGCACTGGAAGACGGTCTTGAGCTTGCCGGCCATCTTGGCGCCGAAGGCCTGGCCCTGGCCTTCGAGCAGGCTGCGGAGCCCCTGGATCAGGAGTTCGCGGATCAGGATGGTGGTGACCATCCAGGCGGCGACGCCGGTCCCGGGGATGGTGAGCAGATAAATATAGGCCCCGGCGACGATCACCTTGTCGACGAGGGGGTCGAGCTGGCGGCCGAGCGCGGTCTCCTGGTTGAGGAGGCGTGCGAAGTAGCCGTCGGCGGCATCGGAGAGCGCGGCGAGGAAGAAGACGATCGCCGCGCCGAGGTAATAGCCGTGGGCGATCTGAGCGAACACAATCACCGAGAGGACCAGGCGGCCCATGCTCAGCGCATTGGGGACGTTCCAGAACTTCTCCCGCGTGTCGGGTTCGTTCATGACGGGAGGATCGTGAACGGTGAGGACGGCGGCTGCTTGCGCTTGGGCTTCGGCCGGCGCAACTTGCGGCGGGGGGGCTCGTTCCGGACCGGGCGGGCGGCCGTGTCGTAGGCGTCGCAGCCGACGATCTCGCACGAGACGATGTCGCCCGGTTCGAGGTCGGCAGCCTGGACGTAGGTGATGCCGTCGACGTCCGGGGCGTCGGCGTAGGTTCGCCCTTGCCAGAGGTCCTCGCCCTTGTCGGACGGGCCGTCGATCAGGACGTCGAGCGTCTTGCCGACGAGCGACTCGTTGAACGCCAGGGAGTTCGGCTGCTGCGCGGCCATGACCCGTTCGCGGCGCTCGGCCTTGACCTCGTCGGCGATGTGGCCGGGGAGCTTGGCGGCAGGGGTGTCGGGCTCGTACGAGTAAGGGAAGACGCCGAGGCGTTCGAACCGGGTCTCGCTGACGTACCGGAGGAGTTCCTCGAACTCGGCGTCGGTCTCGCCGGGGAATCCGACGATGAACGTAGTCCGCATCACGAGACCGGGCATCTCCTTGCGGAGCCGGCTGATGATGGTCTCGGTCTCTTCGCGAGTGTGGCGCCGGTTCATCATCTTCAGCATGCGGTCGTTGATGTGCTGAAGCGGCATGTCGAGGTACGGGATGACCTTGGACGAGGTCGCCAGGGCGTCGTAGAGGTCGTCGGTGAAGTAGTTCGGGTAGTTGTAGAGGACGCGGATCCAGTCGAGGCCGTCGACCTGGTTCAGCTCGCGGAGGAGTTCGCCGAGCCGGGGCCGGCCGTAGAGGTCGACGCCGTAGTAGGTCATGTCCTGGGCGACGAGATTCAGCTCGCGGACGCCGTCGGCGACGAGTTCCTTCGCTTCCTCGATGACCTTCTCGATGGGCTTGGTGACGTGCTTGCCGCGCATGTAGGGGATCGCGCAGAAGGTGCAGAGGCGGTCGCAGCCCTCGGAGACCTTGAGGTAAGCGAGGTGCCTGGGGGTGATGCGGAGGCGGGCGCGGTCGTCCTGGGCCTGGACGGGGGCGGGCCGGAAGACGGTGCGCTGTTCGTGGAGGTCGCCCATGATGCGGTCGGCGACCTTGGCGATCTCCTCGCGCCCGAAGACGCCGACGACCTGGTCGACGTCGGGCACTTCTTCGAGGAGCATCTCGCGCTGACGTTCGGCGAGGCAGCCGGCGACGATGACGCCCTTGAGCTGCCCGGCCTTCTTGCGTTCGAGCATCTCGCGGATGACGCCGAGCGATTCCTGCCGGGCCGCGTCGATGAAGCCGCAGGTATTGATGATGACGAGGTCGGCGGCGTTCGAGTCCGGCACGAGGGCGTAGCCGTCCTGCGCGAGGAGCCCGAGCATCCGCTCGGAATCCACGAGGTTCTTGGGGCAGCCGAGGCTGACGAAGGAGAACTTGCCCTTCAGTTCGGGACGGTCGCTCATGGAGTGGTTCGGCCGGAGTCGAGGTATCGTGCTGTTAGTCTTCTAGTCTACGAAGGATGCACTAGGAATTGCCACAGATCTTGGAGGCGCGGCCAAGTTCGGGGCGGGAACCATCAGGAAATCGGCGAAGGCTCGGTGAAGGAGATGGATTCCGTCAGCATCAAAGAGACGTTGTCGTAATCGTCCGGGATGTCTGAGTCGTCGGCGGGGGCCTTGAAGACCAGGACGTTGGATTTGAGGACCTTGATCATCTCCGGGTGACGGACCTCAAAGGTCCGTCCGCTGGCGACATGGAGGCGGAACGGACGGAATGGTTCCGCCTTCACGAAATTGAGGACGGTCTGCGGGGTGAGCATGGGTTTCTCCAGGAGGCCCGTCGGCGAAATGGCTCGTCGAGCTGCCGGTCAATCTCGGAAGAGGGTCTCGATCTCGTCCAGCGAGACCTTATGCCAACCTTGTCGAGCCCGGGCGTCATTGTCGCAAGAATGCGGACGGTCGACCGGCTGACAAGGATCGATTCCGGGTAATTGACCGCGAACGTTCTGCCACCGGTTGTCTGGCTCCGGAACGGTTCGGCGGCGATAAAGTCGCCTATCTTGCGACACGTGATCATCGGGGGCCTAACCGGACGGGGCGATCCCGGTCTCCACGAGAATTGTAGGTCACATTTGCAGGGTGACTTGAAGCCGGCGAAGATCCACGCGGGAGAGAGGTTGTCTTGATGCATCCTCAGGGAGCCGGGTCCCGCACTGACCTGAGATCGCTGAGTGGGAGAGATCCCGGAATGAGATCGATGCTCGGCTGACGTCAAGATCCTCGGAATCTTGGATGGCGATCACTCGCCCATTCCACCAATGGAGAAGAATGGGCCGGAAGGGGGTACGAGCCAGATGGGCGAGGATTTCGCTCGGGGTGACCATGAGGTCGCTCCCGCCGAGGCGATGCAACAAGTGCGTGAGGATCGGGGCGACTGCGAAGAAAAAAGTGCGCCCGGTAGGATTCGAACCTACAACCTTCGGATTCGAAGTCCGCGACTCTATCCGTTGAGCTACGAGCGCCTTGAGTTCTGGATTATAACAGGACGCCCCGGGGCGGCAAGCCGCTGGAATTGCGACATGGGCCCCGGGGCTCTGCCGGCGATCGACGGATCGAAGGGGTGAGATCCGGACCGGCCGTGGCAACTGGATTGGTTTCTATCGTGGCAAATCGATGCCCGTCGGGGCAATCGGCAGGGCGGCTGATGCAGCCGGTTGCCTCATCCGGGGTCGAGGGCTTGCGCTCGGAGTGTGCGACCGGATCATCGCCGGGCGCTCCTTGTGGAGTCGGGGCATCCTTGAGGAGACAGCGGCGCGACATGCATTACTTCGCGAACCACCTTGCGGATCGCTATCGTCCGGGCGAGTTGCCGGACGCGGTGAGCATCCGGCTGGACTCCAGGGATCCCCGGTCGATCGTGGGAACGGCCTTTCAGAACGGCTGGTATTTCGACCCTGGCCGGGAACGGGCGGAGGCCACCTGGAGGCTGACGATCGGGAAGGACGCCGTCGAAGGGAGATTCGTGCTCAGGGGGGGGCGCTTCGTGGAGCTTTCCGAGGACGCCGGCCTGTGACGAACGAACGCGCAATATAGTCTTTGATCGAGGCCGATTCGTTCGCCACGGGCTGGACCGGTGAGATCGGGTGATGATCTCGGGGATGCGGAGGTGCGAGGGGTTGGTGGGCGGTGGGTCTGGAGACCCGATTGGGTGGTACGGCGCGGCGGATGTTGGGGCGGGGTCTGGAGACCCGCGCCCGGCGCTTCCGACCCGCCCCCAGCGCGTCCGTCTCAGTATTTCCACGACGTGATGTGCCGGAACCAGCCGAGGTCGCTGGCGTGGGCGTCGTACATCACGCCGAGGACGCGGAAGATGGCAGTCAGGCTGTACATGCTGAAGGTCCAGCAGGCCCACGAGCCGAGGAGGCCGATGCCCATGCTGGGGGAGAGCTTTAGGACGGAGTACCAGGCGCCGAGGTTCAGAGCGAGAATGGTCAGGGTGGTGACCGAGGGGGCGACGTAATCCCAGCCGATGCGGCCGATGCCGGCGACCACCGAGAAGGGGTTTGCCGCCAGGATAGATTCGTGCAGCAGTGCCGCGACGAGGGCGAGCTGGGCGTAGCAGGCGCCGAGGATGGCGAGGTCGATGAAGATGAGCCAGTCGACGAAGTCGACGTCGCCGCAGTTGATCCAGTAAATGGCGGCGGGGAAACCGCCGAGGCCGAGGCCCCAGATGCCGGCCCATATCCAGCGGCCGAGCCCTTCGGAGATCTCGTGGTTGTCCCAGTTGGGCCAGCGAGGGTGGTCCTCCTCGCCGAGGGCGCTGGCGGCCAGGACGCGGCCCAGGAACAGGAAGAACCAGCCGAGCAGAAACGAGAAGAAGAAGACCAGCGGCAGCGTGAAGGGGATCAGGAGCAGGTTGATGGGGTTGAGGGCGTCCTTCTCGGTGAAGTGGACGGCGAAGTCGAGGACGGGGATGCCGAGGACGGTCAGGAACGGCGGGAAGGCGACCATCAGGCCCACGGCCGGGCCGTCGAGGATGGGGTACAGGAGGCACTCGCCGAGGGTCGGGGGCTTCCTGCGCCTCCGGCGTCGGATCGGGCGGCCTTCGGAATCGAACCCGACGGGGATCGACGAGATCTTCCTGCCGACGCCCGCGCCTGAGCTGCCCATCGAGTCGCCCTGATCCGTCCGGTCGGCCGATCGCCCAAAGGATCCGTTGTACCCCGGCCGGGACCGGGGGGACAACACCGACGCGGGTTATCTGCCGATCCGGGGCCGGTCCGGGAACCAGAGGTCGCGGACCCGCCGCTCGTGGCAGAACAGCCCCAGGCGTCGGAACAGGATGGTCGCCGTGTAGATCGCGATCACCCAGAAGAACCACAGTCCGAAGCCCGCGACCGCCGGGTTGTCCGAGGTCGTGACCGTGCTCAGCAGCCAGTAGAGCACCGACCCCGCGCCCGCGACCAGGATGCAAGGCCCGGCGAACGCCCACCCCGCGCGTCTCAGGGCCGGGACGACTGTGAACGGGTTCGCGGCGAGCGGGTCGTCGAAGAGCAGGCTCGCGAGCAGCGCCATGATCGAGTAGGCCCCGCCGACGGACATCAGGTTGGCGATGATCATGCGGTCGGCCCACGACTCGCCCCCGAACTCGACCCAGTAGGCCGCGGCGGGGAACCAGCCGATACCGCAGCCGATCAGCATCGAGACCGTCCACCGGATCGTGCAGCGCCGGATGGTGTCGACATCCCAGGGAGGGCGGCGGGGGACGTGGATCTCCCCGCAACTGCTGGTCGTCAGGACCTCGCCCAGGAAGTAGAGGACGTGGCCGAGCAGGTACAGCGAGCCCAGCGAGAATGGCAGCATCAGGACGTACGCCGGCAGGCGGTAGCTCGCGCTGTTGACGATCGCCTGTGTCAGGACGACGCTCGGGAGGCTGGTGATCCAGAGGAGGGTCGGCATCAGCGTGAGCATCTGCACGCCGGCCGCGCCCCAGAGGGGGTATTTCAGGCTCTCGAAGAAGTTGGCTTCGAGCGACTTCGGCGTGGCGATCAGTCCGTCCTTGAACGGCGCGAGTTCGGGCTTGGAGCGGACGGTCGGGTGTTCGACGTTGGCCGAGAACGAGGTGGCGGCCCCGGCCACCTCGGGAGCGGGCCGGTTTCGGGACTTCGCGGGGCGGTCGTATCCCTCGTTGAAGACCCTCGGGCGGCCGCGCGGGGGAGGAGGGGCTGGTTCCTCGACGATTTCGGGCTCGGGTTCCGGCTCGTCCGCCTTTGGGATGGTGATGGTGGCCAGGCAGCGCGGACAGCGGCCGACCCGGCCGGGCGTCGCCCCGGCGGCCCGGAGCCGGAATCCGCACTCGCAGACGATCACCGGCGCGGTTGAGGACATCCGGAACCCTGATGAGTGCCAGGAACGAATCCAAACACCTCGACGTGTTTGGAGCCGGTTCGTGTGCCACGGGCGTTACCAGTGCGACGGTTGCCGTGGCTGGTCGTTAGCGGGAGAGGGAATCGCGGGCGGGGCCTGTGCCGAAGGGTCTGGAGACCCGATTGGGTGGTGAGGCGTGGCGAGGGCAAGGTCAGGAGACCCGCGCCCAGCGCCTTCGACCAGTACCCGGCGCCTCCGACGAGCGCCCAGGGCTTCCGACCCGCGCCCGGCGAGTCGTCGCGTCGGGGCAAATCCTGTGGAGGGGCGGGATCTCCACCCATCCGCAGGGGGGGATTCAGCGGTTGTCGGCGATGCGTCCGCCGGCCTCGGCCTTCTCAGCGGGGCCGGGGGCGCGGAGGGTCTTGAGGAAGGCCACGAGGGCGTCCTGATCCTTCTCGGGGAGCTGCTCGTAACGCTTGGTGACGTCGGAGGCCTCGCCGCCGTGGAGCTGGATGGCGACGTCGAGGGTCTCGGCGCGGCCGTCGTGGAGGTAGGGGCCGGAGTCGGCGACGCCCCAGAGCGGAGGGGTCTTCCACTCGCTGGCGACGGCCTCGGGCGTGCCCTTCGAGCCGCCGGCGGGCGGGGGCGGCGGGGCGCCGTAGTAGCCGGTCGCCGAGCTGAGGTCGGCGCCCAGGTCATGCAGCAGGAGGTTCGAGTAGAACCCTTTGATCGGGCCGAGGTCGGGGACGTGGCAGTCGGCGCAGCCGATTTCCTTGAACAGCGTCTCGCCGCGCTCGGCGTGGGCCCGGGCGGTAGGCTCGGCCGGCAAGACCTGGCGCGGGGCGGGCAGGTCGCGGAGGAAGTCCGTCATCAGGTCGCACTGGGCCTCGGTGAGGTCCGGCCCCTTGGCGACGTAGGTCCGGCGGCCGAGCGGGGTCGCCTGGGGGCGGGTGGGGTTCGAGAGCCCCAGCTCGTTGGCGCAGGCGGCCCGGACGAAGTCGGACAGCGAGGCGAACTCGGCCTTCCAGCCGAACCGGCCGAGGCGGCCGTCCGGCAGCCGGGCGACGCGGCCGCGGATCTTGGTGTCCTTGGCGCGGCTCAGACCGACGGCCCGGGCGAGCGTGCTGTTGCGACGCTGCTCGGCGTGCAGCGCCTCGTCGGTGATGTTGTCGAGCAACCCATCGCCGAACAGGGCCGGCGTGTTGCGCTGAGTGACCGAGACGCCGGCCGGGATCGTCACCGAGCGGTCGACCAGCTTCGCCAGCGGGATCGACGCGGTCCCGGGGAGCCCGGGGGCGGCCATCGAGAGGAGTTCCTGGTACTCCGGCTTGACCGCCTTCTGGTGGATCACGCCGATGAGCGGGAACTTGTCCTTGGTCCGCTCGGGGGTGGCGGGGACGCCGTAGACCGTGACGTTCTTGTCGACCGGGCCGCCGCCGCCGGATCCGCCCTGGAAGTGGCAGTCGACGCACGAGGCGGCATTGAAGACGGGGCCGAGGCCGTCGCCGCTGGTGAGCGGGTCGTTGGCGACGAACTTGTGCTCGAACAGTTCCTTGCCGGCCGCGACGTTCTGCGCGTCGAGCGGGCGGTCGCCCGGCCGGTTGGCGTAAGACTCGTAAGCCTTCCAGGCGGGGGGGGCGAGGATCAGGAGCGCAACGAGGTGCGCGGGCCTGAGTTTCGACGTCTCGGCCATGCTGGAATCCTCCCGTGGCGAGCGGTGGCGATCCGTTCGGGTTGTGGGACGGGCGAGCGGACGGAGATGGGATCCCCCGGGGCGAGCGTCCCGGGGGCCTGCGATCGGTCGTACCGAATTCTCGCGAAAGTCGTGAAGAAGTCGCGAGGGCCGGCGAACAGATGGGTGACGGTCAAGCTTAGGGCTTGCCGTCCTTCTTCATCGCGTCGAGGACGGCGCGGACTTCCTTCGCCTGCTGATCGTCCAGCGTGTGCGACTTGAGCAGGTGGAGCACGAGGAGGCCGGGCTCGCCCTGGTAGAGCTTGTCGACGAGGTTCTGGACCCGCTTCTGCCGGACGTCCTGCGGCTGGATGGCGGGCTTGTAGACGAACGCCAGTTCCCTGCGGTCGCTGGTGACGACCCCCTTGTTCTCGAGGCGGTCGAGGAGGGTGGCGACGGTGGCGTAGGACCACTGCCGGCCGGCCGCCTTGAGGGTCTCGAGCACCTCGCGGACGGTCGCCTCGCCCTTGTCCCAGAGGACATTGAGGACGTCGAGTTCCGAGTCGGGGATCGACGGGGGTCGTTTGGCCATGACGATCGTCTCAAACCGTGTAGGGATCGGGCGGCCCGTACAGCGTTGCGCACGGCGAAGGCGGGGGAAGCGGCACAGTTCGACCCGGTCTCATGCGTTGACGGGGACGATCCGTGCCGTTATCTTAAGAGTCTAAGACAACTGTCGTCTGCGAGTCAAGCCCGTCATCTGACATTTGTCAAAATTCCGGAATTCATCGTCCCGGGGAGTCGTGGGGATGGCCCAGGCGAGCCCGCCCGGCGGGTTGCGTTGTCCCACCTGCTCGACGCCCCTGGAGGCGCTCGAGGAGCGGGCCGAGGATGCGCACCGGCTGATCTGCCCCCACTGCCGGGAGACCTTCCTCGCCCGTCCCCGGGTCGGGGCCAACGGCACGAACGGCAAGGCCCCCCTGCCCCGCGAGTCGCCCCCGGAGCCGACCCTCTCCGGGCTGGGGCTCTGGGTCCGCGGGTTCTGGCTGCGGATCATCCCGCCGATCTACCGCGCAGGCGTGATCCTGGGCGCAGTCGTGCTCCTGCTCGTGGGAGGCTTCGTGCCCGTCGGCAACGGCTGGCTGCACGACCGCATCACCTCCTGGCGCGGGGTCGTCGCCCGGCTCGGGGGCATCTGGGTCGCGCCCCGGTCGCGAAACCCCGACGCCGACCTCGGCCTGGTGCTTGGCCGACTCGACGCGCCCGCGCTGTTCGAGATGGTGTCGGACGTCTCCCGACGCCTGGGGATCAAGCCGCCGGAGGAGATCCGCCTGGCGTTCCTCCCTTGCTGCGGCTTGCTGGCCTGGGAGCGAGGCCGGGCGTTGCTGGTGGGGATGCCGCTCCTGCCCGTGTTGACGCTGTCCGAGCTGCGCGCTGTGCTGGCACACGAGCTGGCGCATCTGGCAAAGGGTGACGCGACCTGGGCGGCGAAGTCGATCCGATTCGTCGAGTCGCTCGGATTCGCGATCGAGGACGCCGGGCCGGGCGGGCTCTGGGGCCCGCTGGGGGCGTGGGCCGAGTTCTGCCACCGGATCGCCTCGGGGCTCGTCGTGCCGATCGCCCGGGGCCAGGAGGCCCGCGCGGACCGCTCGGCCGGTTCGATCTCGGGCGGCTCGGTGGCGGTGTCGGCGCTCGTCAAGGTCGCCGTGGTGCAGCCCCTGTTCCGCGAGGTGCTCGACAATCACGACCCCGACGACATGCCCGAGGACGCGCCCAACTTCTACGAGTTCTTCCGCGCCTTCTGGAACCGCCTGCCGGACTCGCTGCTGCTCGCCCTGCGGGTGGCCGCGATGACGCAGGAATCCGCCGATCATGACGCCTCGCATCCGCCGTTATCGGAGCGGCTGGCGGCGATTTACGCGTTCCCCGATCCCGCCGAGCCGTCGAGCGAGATGATGGCGGCGACCAACGTCCTCGGCGACCTCGATTATCTGGAACAGGTCTTGCATGATCGGCTGTTCGAGGTCGTCCGGCTGGACCACTGCGTGTTCCATCGCGCCGGGCGTTGAATCGGCCCTTGACGCCCAAAGCGTCGGGGCGTGATACTGAGTTCATCTGAAAATCTGTCCTGTATACGCCCTGTCCGTGCCCCGATCGGGGCCTAAGATCATCTCGTTGGCCGGATGCCGACGGTCGGCCCCCAGGTCAGCTACGACGCTGTGACATCGCGAGCCGAGGCACTATGAGCCAGACCGCCATCCTGGCGGACCACCTTGATCGCCACACGGACGGCCTGATCTCGCTCTGGCGGGATTCCGTCGAGCGTCAGGGGAACGTCCCGGTCGCCGAGGAACTCAGCGACTACGACTTCGCCGACCACATCCCCGAGGTCCTCGACCGCCTGGCCGATCGACTCCGGGGCCGGGAGGTGCCCGTCGAGGACGAGGGCCGCAAGCACGGCCGGCACCGCTGGGTCCGAGGCTACGACATCGCCGCCGTCGTCCGCGAGCTGTCGCACCTCCGCGCCACCCTGAGCCGGGTCACCTGGAAGTTCTCCCTCAAGAACGACTTCCAGCCCGACGCCATCGAGTGGGCCCTCCAGGTCGTCGACGACGTCCTCGACGAGGCCACGGCCGAGTCGGTGAGGCAGTTCGAGGAGGAAACCCGGCGCGAGAGCACCAGCACCCGGGCCATGCTGGAGGTCCGCGAGGCCGACGCGCGGAGCGAGCAGATCAAGCTCCGGACGGTGCTCGACAACCTCCCCGTGGGCGTCTGGGTCGTGAACGCCGAGGGGACGGTCATCGCGATGAACCGCGAAGCCCAGCGGCTCCAGGGGGAGAACGCGAAGGAGACCGTCGGGATCCACAACGTCCGTCAGCCGGCCGACATGCGCGACTTCCGCACCCCGTCGGGGGTCGCCTATACCCCCGAGCAGCGCCCGTCGTTCCGGGCCCTCAAGGGCGAGGTCGTCGAGCAGGAGGAGATCCTCTGGAACACCCCGGCCGGGACGCGCGTGGTGACCGTGAACGCCGCGCCCCTGGCCCTCGCCGAGGGCCAGGTGGTCGGCGCGGTGATCGTCGTCCAGAACATCACCGAGCGGAAGCGGCTCGAACGCGAGCTGGCGGCCTCGGAGACCCAGTTCCGCAACCTCGTCGAGAGCTCTCCGGTGATGGTCTGGCGGGCCGACAGGACCGGCTCGTGCGACTACTTCAACCCGACCTGGGTCGAGTTCGTGGGCCGGTCGAATGAGGACCTGATCGCCCGGGGCTGGCTCGACGACGTCCACCCCGAGGACCGGGACGCCTGCGAGGCGACCTTCCTCGACGCACTGTCGCACCGCCGGTCGTTCGAGCGGATCTACCGCCTCCGTCGCCGCGACGGGGTCTATCGCTGGATCACCGACCACGGCGGCCCCTACTTCGACGCCCAGGGCGGGCTGATGGGCTACCTCGGTTCGAGCGTCGACATCACCTCCCGCATCGAGCTGGAGGAGGAACTCGAACGGACGTCCCGGCACAAGTCGCGGGTCATGTCGGCCCTGTCGCACGACGCCCGGACGCCGCTCAACGCGGTCGTCCTGGCCACGAGGCTCCTGGAGGATCAATTCCCCCAGGCGCATTCGGATCGGGAAATCTCCGAAAGCCTGCGGATGATCCGCGACTCGGTGCGGAACGTGCTCGACCTGTTCGGCGACCTGCTCGACCTCAGCCGGCTCGATTCGGGCGTGGCGGAGTCGGAGGAGTCGCGGTTCCCCCTGGTCCCGACGCTCGCCGAGTGCCTCTCCAGCGTCGAACTCCAGGCGCGCGACAAGGGCCTGCGGATCGTCTTCGACCCCGACGAACTCGGCGACGCCTGGCTCCAGACCGACCGATCCAAATTCAAGCAGATCCTCGCGAACCTGCTCACGAACGCGTTGCGCTACACCGAGCGAGGGACGATCACGCTCACGGCACGGCTGGATGTCGACGCGATCCGTGTGGACGTGGAGGACACGGGCCCAGGGATCGCCGAGGAGGATCAGGGGCGGATCTTCGACGAGTTCACCGTCCTGAATAACCCCCACCGTCCCCGGACCGAGGGCACCGGCCTGGGCCTGGCGATCTGCCAGCGGCTCGCGGCCGTGCTCGGCGGGGCGATCGAGCTGCGGAGCACGCCCGGCAAGGGCTCGCGGTTCACCCTCCGCCTGTCCGCCTCGCGAGTCACCCGCCAGGCCGACACCCCACCCCCCACTGTGACTCCCAACCCGACCGCCGGCGTCGGCACGATCATCGTCGCCGAGGACCACGCCGACAGCCGCCGCATGCTCGCCCGACTCCTGCGCCGGGTGGGATACAACGCCGTCGAGGTCGAGAACGGCCGGCAGCTCATGGATTCGCTCGAGGCCACCGAGCCGATCCTCGTGCTGATGGATGTGAACATGCCCGAGATGGATGGCATCGCCGCCACCCGGGCGATCCGCTCCAACCCTCGGCTCAAGGATCTGCCGGTGCTCGCCCTGACCGGCGACGTCTCGATCGTCAACCAGCGCCGGATCGGCGAGGCGGGCGTCGACGGCTACCTCGCCAAGCCCGTCACCTGGGAAGACCTCGAACGCGCCCTGGCGCGGATCCGGGAGCACCGCCGGGCGTAACACGCCTGGCGAAGGCGGGGAGTGCGGAAGCTCGCTTCCGCTGGGTTCTCGCGGAGCTTGCTCCGCGTGCGAGATCGAAGGGATTGATGGCGACCCGATCGGAATTCTCGGGAGCAAGCTCCCGCCGGGCAGGAGCGGACGCTCGCTGCCGCACTCCGGGCGGTCGCTCTCTCCTCGCTTGATAGTTCGGGCGTTTCCCCCTATGCTCGCGCAACAGTTCACCAAAGGTTGGACACGGTTGAGCGAGGATTCTCGTGCGGGTATTGATGACCGGCGGATACGGCTGCATCGGGTCGTGGGCGGCCAAGCATCTCGTGGACGAGGGGGCGGAGGTCTGGATCTTTGACCTCAAGGAGGACACCCACCGCCTCGACCTCCTGATCGACGGCGAGGGCCGCCGGAAGGTCCACTTCGTCCAGGGGGACGTCTCGGACCCCGAGGCCGTCTCGAAGGCCGTCGGCGACCTGGGGACGACCCACATCCTCCACCTCGCCGGGCTCCAGACCCCGACCTGTCGCGCCAATCCGATCCTGGGCGCGAAGGTCAACGTCATCGGGACGCTCGCCGCGTTCGAGGCGGCCGTGGCCCACAAGGGGCAGGTCCAGCGGGTCGTCTATGCCAGCTCGGCCGCCGTCCACGGGCCGCTGGCGCCGGGCGATCCGTCGCCGGTCGCGGACGAGGTGCGACTGGCCCCGCTGACCCACTACGGGGCGTACAAGGTCTGCAATGAGCTGAATGCGAAGGTCTACTGGCTCGACCAGGGGATCACCAGCGTCGGCCTGCGCCCCTGGACGGTCTACGGCGTCGGCCGGGACTTCGGCATGACGAGCGAGCCGACCAAGGCGATCAAGTCGGTCGCCGCCGGCCTGCCGTACAAGATCAGCTACGGCGGGCTCCAAGACCTGCAGTACGTCAGCGACGTCGCCCGGACGTTCCTGATGGCGTTGACGCGGCCGTTCGAAGGTGCCGACGCCTTCAACGTCCGGGGCGCGGTGGAACCGATCGAGCGCTTCGTCGCCCTGCTCCGCGAGGCGGCCCCCGAGGCGGCCGAACTCGTCACCCACGGCGACCGCCAGCTCCCGATCGCCCCCGACCTGGACGATTCTCGCCTCGCCGCCAAGCTCGGCCCCCTGCCGAGGACCCCGCTGGCCGAAGGCATCGCCGAGACCTACCGCCGGTTCGTCGCCCTCAAGGAACAAGGGCGGCTCGATCTCTCGGATCTCTAATCCAACGGCCCGAACTACCCCCCCACAGCGGAAGCTAGGCGCGGGTCCGAAGCGCCGGGCGCAGGTCCGAAGCGCTGGGCGCAGGTCTCTCGACCCCGCCCTTACCTATGCCGCGCCGTACAACGAAACCGGGTCTCCAGACCCATTCCCCTCTCAACCAGGGAATGGGTCTGGAGACCCGGTGATTTGTTTTCCTGGGATCCAGGTTGGGGCGGGGGCGGGAGACCCGCGCCCAGCGCTTCGGAGCCGGTCCCGGCGCGAAAGCCCTTCACAGGAAACCGATCGCCCGGCCGAGATCGTACGGCCGGACGGGGGATTGTCGGTCACTTCGGGGCGGCGGCCTTCGGGGCGGTGCCGCCGGGGGCCGGGGCGGCGCCGGCGGGACGGGCCGGCATGAGGTCGGCGGGCATCGGCTTGATGTCGATCTTGGCGGCCTTGCGCTCGGACTCGACGATCTTCTCCTGGAGGTCGGCGGCGTAGGCGTTGAGGATGGCGACCTTCTGCTTCTCGAAGTCCAGCGGCTGGCCTTCCTTGCGATCGGTGACCTGGATCAGGTGCAGGCCGTAGTCGGTGGCGACGATCTCGGAGATCGACCCCTTCTTCATCGCGAACGCCGCGGCGGCGAACTTCTCCGTCAGGCCCTTGCGGGTGAAGTAGCCGAGGTCCCCGCCCGACTTGGCGGCGACGTTGCGGTCGTCCTCGGAGTACTTGTTGGCGGCGTCGGCGAACTTGATCGTGCCGCCGTCGATCTCGGCCTTGATGGCGTCGATCTTCGCCTTCGCCTTGGCCTTGTCGGCCGCGCTGGCGGTCTCCGGCGACTTCACCATGATGTGGCTGGCCCGCACCTGGGTGCCGTAGAACAGGTCCTTGTTGGCCTCCACGAACGCCTTGAGTTCGGCGTCGGTGCCCTTCTTCAGGACGTAGTTCTTCCAGCGCAGGGTGTTGGCCATCTCCTTGCGGAGGGTGTCGAGCGAGGTTCCGCTCTGGGCCAGGGCCGAGGCGAGATCGCCGCCGCCGTCCTTGAGGGCCTTCTCGAACCGGGCCTGCTCCTCGTCGAGTTCCTTCTCGGTGACGGCGACCTTCTCCTTGATCAGGAACAGCTTGACGAGCTTGAAGTTGACCAGGCCGTCGACGGCGTCCCGATAGCTCTCGGCCTCCTCGCCGGGCTGGATCGGGAAGTTGCTGAGGTACTGGACGACCTCGCCGGCGGTGATGTTGTCGCCGTTGACGGTGGCCACCACCTTGTCGAAGACCGCCGGGCGCTGGGCCTTCTGCTGGGGGGCCCCGCCGGCGGGCGCCCGGGCCGGGGCCTGGCCGAGCGCGGATCCCGAGGCCAAAAGGGTCAAGGCCAGGCCGAGGGCCGCTCGGACGTTGGGTCGCATCAGAGACGTCTCCCTGTCGAAGTAGCGAGGCGCGAGGGTCGCCCCGATGAGGAAATCCGGTCGAGCCCGACGCCCGATCCGTGGGCGCAACGCGACCCGAGTTTTTGAATTATACGGATTCTGACGGCCGGAGCCGACACGCCAGCCGCGACTTTCGGTTCTGCATCCGCTCCGTTCGGAGTCCGTTCGTGTGCCACGATCTGTGCCGGTCCGATGGCCGGATCCGCTGGAACCTGGGTCATTGATCCCAATTCCAACCCAGCACACACCGAAAAGCGCGGGGCGAGCCTCTCCCGATGCCGCCCCACCGGATGACACGCCGTGCCACGAAAACGGGTCTCCCGACCCGTCGACATTCGCCCTCGTCGTTGGATGGGGAGATCCGGTTCGGTGGTCACCTCCGATCGCCGGTGGGGCAGGATCAGGAGATCGTCGACCAGCGCAAGGGCGACCCGTTGTGGCAAAGAACCGGCACCATCACCCATTGCCCCTCACTTCGCCGGGGCCTTCTGCGTCGGGAACGCGGCCTCCAGCCAGCCTCGTAGCATTTGTGCCACGGCGGAGTTGGAGTTCACCTCAATCCGGGGCGAGGGGACCTTCTCCTGGAAGATCTCCGCGAGCGAGCCGTCCGGCCAGTCCTGGATGGCCTTGTAGGTGAGCAGGCTGAGGATCCCGTAGATGAACAGGGTGCCAAGCAGCGAGTCCGACCAGAACTTCAAGGCCGTGCCGAAGGCCTTGTTCACCCGCGCCCCCTGGAGATCCACCGAGCACATCTCGTCCAGGATCAGGTGCGACAGGAACCCCGTCGCCACCGCAAGGCCCATCGAGAGCTTCACCAGATGGTAGGGCGAGGGGTAGTAGAGATACGCCAGCATCCCCCAGACGCCGCAGGTCGGGACGCTGTGGCAGATCCCTCGGTGGACCGTGAGCTTCGCCATGATCCGCCGCACGAAGTGCCGCACCAGCACGTACGACAGGACGACGCACCACAGGTGCACCTCGAACATCGGCGGCGGCTGGAGCTGGCCGAGTTCGTTCCAGACCGTCACGGCGACCAGAACGCCCAGCAGCCCGGTGAATCCGCGCATCTGGACACTGGAGTCGGAGTCGAGGTCCGGCAATAACCCGCTCATCGTCGAGAGCAGGACGGCGACGGTGCCGTAGAGCCAGTGGATCCCGGCGAGCAGGAACGAGGCCACGGCGTAGGCGATGCCGAGGATCCAGGCGAACGTGAGGTGCTGGCGGTAGTTGCCCATCGGATCGCCCAAGGCGGCCGGATCCCCGAGGGTGGGGACGCGGCCGCCCGTTTCTCTGGCGACGGAGGGCTCGAAGTCTGTCGGGTCAGGCCGCCGGCTGGAGCCAGCGCCGGATCCTTCCGAGTTCGCCGGTCCACTCCGGACCGGTCCGCCGCCGACCGTAGGCATCGTACAGGAGGTCGAGCGTCTCGACCAGATGACGCAACGCGTCGACCCGGGCGTACTGGAGTTCGTCCTTCGACGCCCCCTCGATCTTCGGCAACGCCGCACCAGACACGGCGAGCGTCTCGGCCTGCATCGTCAGCTCGTACTGCGAGCCGTGGCGGACGAGGATCATGCCCGTCTTGCGCGGCATCTTGCCGGCCTGGAGGGCACGAAGCGCCTCGGGCTGCTTGGTCGGCCCTTCGGTGGTGAGCTGGTCGCGGCCGGTCTCGCCCCGGGGGCAGTCGAGCGTCAGGGTCTTGGCGAGCATGACCGTGACCTCGGAGTCATCCGGCAGGCGGATGGTGTCGCCGTCGGCCTGGAGGGTGTGCCAGAGCCAGACGAGGAATTCGTTACCCCAGTAATCCGGCCGGTTCGGGTCGGAGTCGCTCCAGGCGACGCTGGCGTTCGGGTCGCCGACGAAGCCGACCGGGGTGAAGGATTCGACCGGGGTCTCGAACCCCCGGGCGATCGCGAGGTCCTGCGCCAGGCCGCCGGCGGTCACCGGTTCGAGCTGGCGGTCGAACGTGTCGCGGAAGAGGTTCTGCAGGCGGTCGAGCACCGAGGCGCTGGTGGCGCCGGCGAAGAGCATGTTGGACTGGCCATCCCAGAGGACGGGATAGTGCGCGAGGCGTCGGAACCGGCCGTCGGCGGCCTCGGCCTCGGCGCGGATCAGCGCGGCCTCCTTGGCCTCCTGGCGCTGGGCCTTCGTCGGCCGGCCGCTCGGGTTCGAGCGGGCGCGGAGGTCGGTCTCCATCTTGGTGTAGGCCCGCAGGAGGGTCCCCGGGATCTTGTCGGTGTCGATCCGGATCGAGAGGTGGAGCGCGTCATTGATGACGTTCTTGACCGGGTCGATCACGGTGTCGAGCAGGTGGTCGCCGCCGGCCCAGCCGAAGGACACGCCGTCGGACGCCTCCGCGACGCCGTGGCGGCCGATCACGTGCTGGTTCACCATCTCCAGCAGCTCCTCGCCGAACGGCAACGGAGAATTGCCCGAGATCCGGTACCGCATGTAAGTGACGCGACCGTTGAGGAAACCCATCCAACCGCCCTCCTGGCGCTCGACAAGATTGACCCGCGTGGCCGCGACGGTTCCAGGTCCGCCGCGGTGCCGGCCGCGAATCGCTTCGATCCTGCCGTTGGAATCGTCCCGCCCGCCCGGGATGCTCGACGCTTTCCGGGCTCGGGAATCGGGGTCGATCGGGTACTTCGCGTCGGAGAAGCCCGGACGGTCAGGTGAAGTTGTTAAACTGCAGAGGGTATTCCGGCCCGTTCTCCTTGAGGAACTTGATGACCGTCTGCAGCTCGTCCAGCTTCTTGCCGGTCACGCGGACCTTGCTGTCCATCATCTGGGCCTGGACCTTGATGCCCATCCCCTTGATCTGCTTCACGATCTTCCGCGCATCGTCCCCTTCGATCCCCGTGTGCAGGGTGACCGTCTCGCGAACGCTGTCGTGCGTGGCCTCCTCGAGCTTCCCTCGCTGGATGGCGTTGACCGCCACCCCGCGCTTGGCCATCCGCTCCTTGAGGATTTGCAGGACGGTCTCGAGCTGCCCCTTGTTGTCCGCCTCGATCGTCAGGGCGTTGTCCTTCTTGTTGAACTCCAGCGACGCCTTGGTCCCCTTGAAGTCGTAACGGACCGCCAGCTCGTGCTGGGCCTGGACGACCGCGTTGTGCAGCTCGGCGTGATTGACTTCGCTGACGATGTCGAACGAATGATTGTCGGCCATGATCTTCCCGGTGGGCCTGGGCCCACGATGCAACGAAGTCCGGATTCAGGACAGCCACTTCGACCTTAGCATATCGAAGAACGGCCCGAGATCGACATTCCCCCCGGTGATGATCACCCCGACCCGCTTGCCCTTCACGTCGAGCTTCCCCGTCAGCAGAGGGGCGATCGTCACGGCGCAGCTCGGCTCGATTATGATCTTCAACCGCTCCCAGACGAACTGCATGGCGTCGAGGATTTCCGCCTCGGTGGACGTGACGATGGCGTCGACCTGGTCGCGGATGACCGAGAACGGCCGCTCGCCCAGGGACGTCCGGAGGCCGTCGCAGACGGTCTTGGGGTCGCCGGAGGATTCGATGTGGCCCGAGGCCAGGGAACGTTGGGCGTCGTCGGCGTTCTTCGGCTCGGCGCCGATGACCTGAGTGGTCGGCGACTTCCCCTTGACCGCGATGGCCGTGCCCGAGAGCAGCCCGCCTCCGCCGACGGGGGGCATCACGATCTCCAGAGGCCCGGACTGTTCGAGCAACTCCCAGGCGCAGGTGCCCTGGCCGGCGATGACGCGCCAGTCGTCGAACGGGTGGATCAGGGTGTATCCCTGTTTCTGGATCAGGTCGGCGACGGTGGACTCGCGGGCGGCGAGGGTCGGCTCGCAGGTGACGACGGTCGCCCCGTAGCCTTCGGTGGCGGCCTTCTTGATAGACGGCGCCGTCCGGGGCATGACGACGCAGACGGGCACACCGAGCAACTGCCCCGCCCTGGCGAGCGCCTGGCCGTGGTTGCCGGAGGAGTGGGTGATGACCCCTACGGTCTTCTCGGCGTCGTTGAGCTGGAGCACGGCGTTCATCGCACCCCGGAACTTGAACGCCCCGATCTTCTGGAAGTTCTCGCACTTCACGAAGATCGAGCCGCCCGAGCGTTCGTCGAGCGTCCGGGAGGTCAGCACGGGCGTCTTGTGGATCCAGGGCGCCAGCCGCTCGACCGCCGCCTGGATGTCTGCGAGGTGGACTTCGACCGGGGTCATGGGATAGCTCGCCTGGGTTTAGGGGGCGCTGCGACGCGGCCCGATCGGCCGCGTCGCAGCGTACCCGACCGCTCTACTTGATCGGGCTGTAGTCGGTGGCGTCGACGAACACAGACTCGACCTTCTTCACGAGCACGCCGTCCTTGTGGCTCTCGTCGCGGACCTTCTTCCACTCGGGGTCGGCGCCGAAGGCGGCCCAGGACTTCTTGGCGGCCTCGCGGCTGGGGTAGGCGAGGATGTAGATCAGGGTGTCCTTCTTGCCCTGCTTCTCTTCCTGCGGGGTCCAGAACCCGACCAGCTCCATGCCGTGCTTCTGGAACAGCTTGCACGTGTGATCGCGGAACCGCTTGTGGAGCGCGTCGAGCTTGCCCTCGTTGGCGTAGTACGTCCGGATCTCGAAGACCCGCCCTTCCTTCGGCTTGTCGTCGGCCCGGGCCGAGGCGATGGGAAACACAAGGGCAGCGAGGGCGAGCACGATCAGTCGGCGCGTCATGGTCGGAGGTCTCCCGGCTGTAGGCTGGATCTGAGGCGAGGATCTGCCGTTATAGCGCGCACATCAGTCGCCGGGTAGGGTCATCTTCGGCCCAACCGGGCCATCCCACACCCTTTGGAGTGAGGGAGCAAGTCTGCCACTTTCTCGCGACCAGGATTCGCCCGCTGGTCTGCCCCGGATGATCAGCCCGCCCTTTTGCCGCCAACGAGCGATAAGGAAAGCGACCGCTTCGCTCCCGCACTCCACAGGGGCGGACGGTCGAAATTCACTTCGGCTTCGTCGTCTCGGCCTCGTCGAAGATCGGGCCGTAGACGGCCTTGTCGAAGGGGGGGCAGCCGGTGGCGAACTGGCCCAAGGCGTTGTGCTTGGCCCGCATCAGGGCGGTGCATTCGCTGAAGGTCCGGCAGAGACGCTTGGGATCGAGCGGCTTCCCCTGCATGACGTAGCCGCCGAAATCCGGGTGCGACAGCGCGTTCCGGCCGATGCCGACCAGGCTGACCCGCCCGTCGCGGATGTTGGCGGCCCCGGCGTGGAAAGTGAACGCCTGGAGCCACGAGTAGCCCGACCCCAGCACGAAAACGTCCGGGAACGTCTGCTGAATCGTAGACGCTGCCCGGAAGTGCCGGTCGACCCCGATCAAGGGGTGTTCGGGGGTCTGATACGCGTCCACGGGAGCGTACTCGAACGGACGCAGGAAGTGCGGGTTGGCGTACGGGTTCCCCATCGTCACGTTGATGAGCTGAATCCCTCGGTCTCTCAGGGCCGCGATCAGGGCGATCGGCTCGGTCAGGTCCAGCTCGACCGGGTTGTCCGGGTTCGTCCCCCAGCAGGAGGTGACCGGGGCCTGGTAATCCGCCGGCAGGCCGATCGACTCGACGTCCTCGCCCCCCTTGCGATACGGCAGGCCGTCGTAGACGTTCATCCGGGTGGCCAGGAGCAGGCCCGGCACCTCGGCCTTGAGCCGGTCGATCAGGGTCAGGATGAACCGCGTGCGGTTCTCGAACGACCCGCCGTACTTCCCAGGCCGGGTCCGCGAGGCGAGCAGCTCATTCAGCAGATACTTGTGGCACTGCTTGATGTCGACGAAGTCATACCCCGCCTTCTGGGCGAGCTTCGCGGCGGCGACGTAGGAGTCCTGCAGGCGATCGAGCTCGTCGTCGGAGATCAGCGGGGTGTCCGGCCCGACGACTTCCCCGGTGGCCCGGTTCAGAATCGTGCGGTGGTCGAGCAAGGGGTCGTGCTGGGCGATGATCGGCCTTGGAACGCTGTAGCGGCCGGAATGGGTGAGCTGCAGCCCGATCACGAGGTCGCCGTCGTCGCCCCAGGCCGATTTGTGGGCCGAGCGGGCGAGGTCGACCATGCGGGCCAGGCCGGGCAGGTTGACATCGTTGACCAGCAACTGCCGGGTGTTGGCCCGACCCTCGGGCACGACGGCCGCCGCCTCACCCCAGATCAGCTTGGCGCCGCCGGCCCCGAACCGCTCGTATCGCCGGAAGGTCAGCTCGTCGGGCGCACCGTCGAGGGTGCCGTCGCAGCCTTCCATCGGCTGGACGGCCATGCGGTTGCCAACGGCCCGGCCGCCCCAGTGGAAGGGCTCCAGGAGCGGGGCCATGTCGTCGGTCAGGCGGATGTCGAGCCCCTTGTCGCGGGCGTCGCGATCGAGGTCGGCGAGGGTCTTGTACTTGAAGTAGCGGGACACGCGACGGTCCTTGAGCGGAGGGCCAGCGGGAGAACCTACCACTCAGAGCATGCCATCCCGATCCGGCCCTGAACAGCATCGCCCCGCGCCGACCTCCCGCGCTCCCCCGTCCCGGCCGCACAACCCACCGGGTCGCGGCCCGGGGTGTACAGGTTCGGAGACCGGCCCGCCAGGACCTCGGCGCGAGGGGCGGGCCACGCTTGACGCTTCCCGGGGAGGGCCCGAGAATGAAACCACACGTTCTCGAAATCTCCGGTGGGCCCCGCACTCGCACGCGATCCGTCGCGAGTCGCCGGAGTCCCGCCGCAGCGATCTCCTCGGCCGTCGGGAGCCCTCGATGTTGCGACGCCTCGTCCGATCGCGCCTTGCCCTGCCGATGCTCGCCGTCGGGCTCACCCAGCTCGCGAACGCCTCGCCCGCCCTGGCGCAGCAGGAAGACGAACGCGTCGCCCTGACATTCCTCCGGGAGCTCCGCGAGCGCGGGCTGCCCGACGTGGCCATCGACTACATCGCGCGGCTCAAGACCGACCTCTCCGCCACGTCCAGCCTCAAGGCGACCCTCGACTTCGAGCACGCCCGCGCCCTGATCGACTCCGCCGGCCGGTCGTCGGACCCCGAGCGGACCAAGGAATTGCTCGAAGAGGCCCGCAACAAGATCGAGGCCTTCATCAAGGCCGACCCCAACCGGCCCGAGGCGACCGAGGCGCAGGTCGAGCTGGCCCACCTCTTCTTCGAACGCGGCCGCATCGCCTCGATCCTCGCCAGCACCGAGGCCAAGACCCCCGCCGAGAAGGACCAGAGGCTCTCCGAGGCCCGCGCGTCGTTCAAGCAGGCGAGGGAGTCGTACACCAGGGCGTTCGAGACCCTCAACGCCGCCTACGGCAAGTTCCCCAAGTTCATCGAGGACGGCGACCCCCGCAAGGCCCAACGCGACCGGATCCACGGCTCCACGCTCCAGGCCGAGTTGCAGAAGACCGTCTGCGACTACGAGGAGGCGCAGACCTACCCGGCCGACTCCAAGCCGCGGGGGGAACTCCTCGACAAGGCCCGAGTGGCGTTCGAGGACATCTACCGCCGTCACCGCACCCAGCTCGCCGGGTTCTCCGCGCGGATGTGGCAGGGCAAGTGCCACGAGGAGAAGGGCGAGCTCGGCCCGGCGCTCGGGATCTACAACGAACTCCTCGACCACACCGACCCGCGACTCGCCGGGCTCCAGAAGAAGGTCGCCTACTTCCAGATCATCGTCCACGCCAAGCGCGGCGAGCACGCCCTCGCCGCCGACCTCGCCAACGCCTGGCTGGGCCGCTTCCGGGAGCGCCGGACGCTCGACGCGGTCGGGGTGCAGTTCGAACTGGCCAAGAACATCCTCGCCCAGCTCGGAGACGCCGAGCCGGCCCAGAAGAACCTGGCGATCAAGAAGGCGACCGACGCCCTGGCCGAGGTGGTGCGGGTCTACTCCCCGCTCAAGGCCGACGCCCTCAAGCTGCTCCAGCAGTACCGGCCGAAGTCGGCCGTCTCGGCCGCGTCGATCGGCTCGCTGAACTATGACGAGTGCCTGGCCGAGGCCAACAGCGCCATCGACCTCCAGGAATATGACAAGGCGATCGCCTACCTCAAGGCGGCGATCAGGAAGGTGGACGCGACCCGCGACCCGGCGAAGGCGAACAAGCCGCGCTACACGCTCGCCTTCTGCTACTACATGACCAAGCGGCCCGCCGAGGCGGCGGTGATCGCCGAGCACCTGGCCCGGCGCTATCCCAGCGGCGAGTGGTCGGGCAAGGCGTCGGACATCGGCATCGCCGCGCTCATCGACGCCTACAACAAGCCGGGCGAGAACCGCCAGGCGGATCCCCGCGACCTGCTCCGGCTGATCGACCTGGCCAGGCACGCCGCCGCCACCTGGCCCGACACCGACCAGGGGGACTCGGCCCGGATGATCCTCGGCCAGATCGACATGGGCCAGGGCAAGTACGCCCAGGCCGTCGCGTCGTTCGAGAGCGTCCGCAAGAACTCCAGCCGCTGGGTCGACGCCCAGACCCTCGCCGGGGGCGCCCGCTGGAAGCTAGCCAATCTCTCACGCGAGAAGTCCGAGGGGGACTCCAAGGCGTTCGACGAGGAGGTCAGGAAGGCCGAAGACCTGCTCACCTCGGCACTCAGGATGCGCAAGGAGAGCAACACGCCGATCACGGACCTCGGCTACGTCGGCAACGCGGTGGACCTCGCGACCGTCTACGTCGAGACGGGCAAGGCCCAGCAGGCGCTCGACATGCTCGCCCCGATCGCCCGCGACCTGGGCAAGGAATCGCAGTCCCCGGCCCAGAAGTCCGCGTACACGAACGTGGTCTCGGGCGTGCTCCGCAGCCACGTCGCGCTCGGGCAGGTGAACCAGGCGATCGCCGACATGCAGCTCCTGGAGAAGTCCGGGGGCGGCGGGGCCGGGCAGGCGAAGCTTTACAACGACCTCAGCAAGCTCCTCGAACGCGAGCTGGAGGGCCTCAAGGCCCGTGGCGACACCAAGGGCCTGGAACGCACCCGGGTCGCCTTCGGACGGTTCCTGACCGCGCTCTCGGCCAGCAAGTCGGGCCAGTCCCCGGTGATGCTGATGGCCGCCGGCGAGAACCTGCTGAAGATCGGCCAGCCGAAGGAGGCCAACCAGGTCTTCGACCGGTTCCTGGAGATCTATGGGTCCGACCCCAAGTTCCTGGAACAGCCGGAGTCGAAGGGGAGGCTGCTGCGGGTCCGGCTCAAGAAGGTGGCCGCGCTTCGGGACCAGGGGCAGTTCGCCGACGCCGCGAAGATGCTCGACGAGCTATTCAAGACCGACGGCCGCTACATCGAGACCCAGATGGAGAAGGGCTACCTCCTGAGCGCCCAGGCTGCCGGCAAGGCCCAGGTGACGTGGACCCAGGCCTACAACTACTGGCGGAACCTGGCCATCCGGCTGGGCGGCGGCGCGGGCCCCAAGCGTCAAGAGTATTACGAGTGCTGGTATCAGGCGGCGTTGACGCTCGACGCGCAGAAGAAGCCCGACCTCGCCCGCCAGACCTTGAACGCCATCAAGCGGCTCACCCCCGCCGTCGGCTCGCCCGAGATGAAGACCAAGTACGACCAGCTCCTCGCCCGGCTCGGCCCGGCGAAGTGAGCCTTGGATTTGATCGTCACGCGTACACTCGAACATCCTTCTCCCACGATCGATCACGGGGCCTTATCCATGCGGCTGCCTCTTCGCGCGGGCCTGTCCCTCATCCTCCTCGCGGTCCCGACCGTGGCCCTGGCCGACACGATCTACGTCGTGCCCGACACCAAGGTCAAGAACGTGATCGGCGGCGCGGTCCGCGGCTCGATCCAGGGCGAGACGACCGACGCCATCCAGGTCCGGGTCGGGACGACGCTTGTGAACGTGCCGACGGCCGACGTCGCCTCGGTGACCTATGACGGCCAGCCGGCGTCGTTCGGCCTGGCGGAGACCCGAGAGAACGCCGGCCAGCTCGCCGAGGCGGCCGAGCAGTACAAGAAGGCCGCGGCCGACGCCGCCAACCGGCCGTTCCTGGCCCAGGCCGCCCAGTTCGGGCAGGCCCGGGTCGTCGCCGAGCTGGCCTTCTCCGACGCATCCCGCCGGGCCGAGGCCGTGAGCCTGCTCACGGCATTCACTCGCAAGTATCCCAACAGCCGTCACACCGTCGCGGCGCTGGAGGTCCAGGCCAAGCTCCAGTTGCAGGCCGGCTCCGTGGCCGAACTGGAGCAGACGCTGTCCCAGATCGCCGCCACCCCGCGCGGGGCGGACCGTGCGGCGGTGCTCAGGGTGAAGATCTTCACCCGCCAGGGGGAGCACGAGAAGGCGCTGGCGGCCCTCGAACCGCTGATCACCTCGGCCCCCGAGGGCTCGGTCAAGAAGCGTGACGCCCTGCTGGCGAAGGCCGAGTCGCTGGTCGCCGTGAAGAAGTACACGGAGGCCGAGACGACCCTGCGCGGCGTCATCAAGGCCGCCGGCGCCGAGGACGCCGCCACCCAGGCCGTCGCCTACAACACCCTCGGCGACTGCCTCCGCGCCGCCAACAAGCCCAAGGACGCCCTCTACGCCTACCTCCACACCGACCTGCTCTACAGCAAGGACAAGGAGCAGCATCAGAAGGCCCTCGCCCGGCTCTCCCAGGTCTGGAAGGACCTCAACAACGCCGAGCGTTCGGTCGAGACCATGGAGCGGCTCAAGCAGGAATACCCCAAGAGCCAGTACCTGACCAACGCCGGGAAGTAGCCCCTCGAAGTCCCGACCGCCCGGAGTGCGGAAGCTTGCTTCCGCTGTCGGACGGCGGGAGCTTGCTCCCGAGGGACCACATTCAGGCGCCAGTCCAGGCTTCGACCGGGCATGCGGAGCGAGCTCCGCAGCAACCGAGCGGAAGCGAGCTTCCGCACTCCAAAACTCCGGTCAGGTGTCACTTCGGCGGGCCGCCCTGCCCCTGGGCGCGGAGCTTGTTGAGCAGTTCCACGGTCGCCGGCGGGAGGCCGGTGGTCGACGCGCGGCCGGAGGCGATCTGGGCCGGGTCGGGGGGCGGCGGCGGGAGCGGATCGGCGGTGAGGGCCGGGTGGGGCGTGGGCTGGGCCTGCGGCGGGGGCGTCGACATCCCACGGCGCGAGGCGGGGACCACGCGGAAGCCGTTCCCGTGGGGCTCGTGGACGTGGATGAACGGCTGCGGCCGGGGGCCGAGGACGTTCTTGAGCGAGGTGAGGATCCGGGTGTCGTCCTCCCCCTCGCGGACCTCGATGATCGAGCGGACGAGCTTCTGCTCCTCGGGGATGTCCTCGATCTCGATGCTCTGGATCAGCAGGTAGGCCGACTGGGTGTCGGCGGCGATCTTGGCGATGTTCGACATCTCCTGCCGGACCGCCTTGTTGAAGAGGAAGGTCGGCAGGGGGTCGATGATGACGAGCTTGGGCTCCATCGACAGGGCGTCGAGGAAGTCGCGGGCGTTGTCGATCGCCCAGATCTTCGAGAGGTCCGCCGGCGGGTCGGAGTCATTCAAGCGCGGCACGAGGACGTCGGCGATGCCGTCGTCGGTCGAGAGGATCACGACGTTCGAGTCGTGGCTGACCCGGGCCGCCATCGCCAGGGCGAGGGCCGTCTTGCCCACGCCCGGCGGGCCGAGCAGCATGGTCAGGTAGCCGAACGGGACGTACCCCTTCCAGAGCCATTCGACCGGCTTCGGGGGGTACTCGGTGAGGACGCTTCGCTCTCGGACGCCCAAGGTCTGGCTCCTCCCGGGACATTCGAAACGACGCCGCGCCCGACGGGGCAACCGGGCGCGGCGTCGATGGGTCTTGTCGGATCAACATTTTCCGTCGCGTCGATCCGGCCCGGTCGCTCCGGTCAGACCTTCTCGGGCATCGCGAAGGGGGACCGGTACTCGCGGGTGAGCATGGAGTTGGCGGCCTCGTCCTTGCCGAAGGTCTCGGCCTGGCCGTCGAAGTTCAGGGTCTTGCCCGTGCGGTAGGCGATGTTGCCCAGATGGCAGAGGGCGCTGGAGCGGTGCCCCTCGACGATCGCGGCGTGCAGCTTCTTGGGGTCGCGAGCGAGGACCGCCTGGACGAAGTTGTCGAAGTGGTCGCCGCCGCCGGAACCCTTCGGGCCGGGCTCGGCGTTCTTGCCGAGGAAGGTCTGCCAGTTGTCGCCGTTGACGACCATGTAGCCTTCGGTGCCGTAGAAGAGGTTGCCGATCTTCACGCCCTTCTCGTCGTGGGTCAGCAGGCCGCGGACCTCGAAGATCAGCTCGCAGTCGTCCCAGCGGAAGGTGCTGATCTGGGTGTTCGGGGTCTCGCCGTCGTCCTTGTAGCCGAACCGGCCGCCGGAGGACTGGATCTGCTTCGGCCAGTCGTGCTTGTTGATGCCCCAGCGCGCGACGTCCATCTGGTGGATGCCCTGGTTGCCGAGGTCGCCGTTGCCGTAGTCCCAGTTCCAGTGCCACTCGTAGTGGAAGCGGTTGGGGTTGAACGGCCGCTCGGGCGCGGGCCCCAGCCAGAGGTTGTAGTCGACCCCTTCGGGGATCGGGGCGTCGGCCTTGGTGCCGATCGAGCCCCGGGGCTTGTAGCAGAGGCCCTTGGCCATGTAGATCTGGCCGAGCTTGCCCGAGTGCAGGAATTCCATGGCGTCGGTGACGCCCTGGGAGCTGCGGTTCTGGGTGCCGGTCTGGACGATCCGCTTGTACTTGGCGGCGGCCTCGACCATCTTCCGGCCTTCCACGAAGTTGTGGCTGACCGGCTTCTCGACGTACACGTCCTTGCCCGCCTGGCAGCCCCAGACGGTCGCCAGCGCGTGCCAGTGGTTCGGGGTGGCGATCGAGATGACGTCGATGGACTTGTCGTCGAGCACGCGCCGGAGGTCGGCGACGAGGCTCGGGGTCTTGCCCGTCATCTCCTCGACCTTCTTGGCCGGCCCGGCGAACTGTCGGCTGTCGACGTCGCAGAGGGTGACGACCGTCGTGTCCTTGTGCTTCGAGAAGGAGTTGTAGTGGCTGCCGCCCCGTCCGTGGATGCCGATCACGGCCACGCGGAGTTTGTCGTTCTGCTTGAAGATCGAGGCGGTGGCCGGCTTGTGGAGCGCCAGGGCGGCCGCCCCGGCCCCCGCGCTGGCGAGGAAGGTCCGACGATTCACGTCCGACATGCGAATGCCTCCGGGGCCATTGCAGCCCCACGAAACCGGCCACGCTTTTCCGCCCGCTGGCAGGACGCCATGGGCCGCGGTCACGGCCGCGGCCGCGAGGAGAGTCTGGTTCTACGCCGATCCTACGACGCCCGGGGGCGACCGTCAATCAATCCTCACCGCTTGGGGCCATCCGCGCGTCAATCGCCCGCAAGAGGGCATCCGGCGACAGCCGCTCGATCACGCTCGGCGAGCGGTAGAGCCAGCGGACGACGCCCTGGCGGTCGACCAGGATCGTGGTCGGGGCGTCGGCGTCGCTGCCGTCCGGGGCGGCGCCGGGGTGGATCAGGCCGGCGGCGCGGGAGAGGTTCAGCCCCTCGTCCGACACGGCAATCAGGTTGGGGAACTGGGCCTGGGTCTTCCCGACCAGGTCGAGGCCCTCGACTGAGGCGACGAGGATCCGGGCGTTCTTCTCGCGGAAGTCGGAGATGCGGCGGTCGAGCTGGACCAGCTCGGTCATGCAGACCGGTCACCAGCGGCCCCGGAAGAACACGATCGCCGTCGCGCTCGCCCCGGCGAGGTCGGCCTGGGTCAAGGTCGAGCCGTCGGCCCGCTTCGCGACGAAGGCCGGGAACGGCTTGCCGACCTCGATCGGCCCCTCGTAGCGCGGCAGCCGCATGGCGTTGAGCGCCAGCATCTGCAGGCTCCCCAGCAGGACCACAGCAACCATCGCCGCGATCCGGACCGCCGACCTCTTCCGCTTGAGCGAAACCGCGATCGAGATCGCGCCGACGCATGCCAGGATTGGCATGTACCAGGGGACGAAGAGTTGTCCGAGCGTGAACTGGGCCACGCACATCGCGATCCCGAGAAACGCCGAGCCAAGGCCGATCAGCAGCAGACGGCCGCCGTCCGGGGCCGTCCGGGAACTCTCGTCCATCGATCGAATCTCCTTCGTTCCTTGTACTTCAGCATGCCGTTCCACCCCAACGTGTCGACCTGAAGCGGATACGGCTCGATTTGTCAATGCGACGCGATCCCCCGGCTGATCCGGAAGACGTGGCCGTCGGGGTGCCGCACGTGCAGCTCGCGGACGCCCCAGGGCATATCGGTCGGAGGGAAGGCGACCTCCAGGCCGTGATCCTGGCAGCGCCGATGGATCGAATCCACGTCGTCGACCCAGACCGACATCCAGACCCCCTTGTCGGCCTCGGAACTCCCCCCCTCGCCGAACGTGGAGGGCACATCCCCCCTGCCCCGGCTCCCCTGGGCCCCGACGCAGAGGAAGATCTCGCACTGGCCCGAACCCACCGCGCCGAAGCTCGGCGGCGAGCCCCAGTCCCAGAGTCGTTTCCAGCCGAGTTGCTCGAACCACGCGAAGCTCGCCGCCATGTCCGAGACATTCAGGATCGGCGTGATTCCCTTGGCGTCCATCGGGGCCTCCTTTGTGGGAGATCGGTCGGTCGGACGACTCCGGATGTATCGGCGAAATACTCACATACGTACAGTATACTCCAGAGATCTCTGCCGTAACCACCCCGGAGTGCGGCAGCGGAGCTGCCGCGTTCCCTCGGGCCGGTGCCGGGAGGACCGAGCGTTCGGAGTCAAACCGCCACCTTTCGACGCGACTCCTCCGATAAAGCGGCAGCGCAGCTCCCGCACTCCGAAAGGTATGGAGTTCCGTCCACTCGCCGGGGGGCTACAATCCACGTCATCCGAGCATTCCTGAATCCCGGACTCGAGTCGCCGGGTACTCGCTGCGAAGGCCCTCCTCGCATTGCCAGCCCTGGGAGTTCGACACTCGTGAATCTCGCCCGTGCCCATCTCCTGCTCGCCTCGACCGTGTTCACCCTCGCGGGCGTTGCCCTGGCCCAGGCGCCCAAGGCAGGTACTGAACCGAATGCGCAGGCGAAGGCGGACGGCAAGACCCCCTTCAACCCCCTCGGCGACCCCAAGAAGTTCACCCGGATGGGCGGCTGGGGCGGGATCGGCGGGGCGATGGGGCAGATGGGCTTCGGGCAGTCTATGCTCATCATGAATCCCGCCGTCCAGAAGGAACTCAGGCTCTCCGAGGACCAGAAGAAGGCCCTCAAGGAGTGGTCCGAGGACATGCGAGAGAAGGGCCAGACCATGTTCCGCCGGCCCGAGCGAGGCCAGGATCAAGGGGGCGACGGCCAGGCCAATCCCGAGGGCGAACAACCCGCCCGGCCGGGGATCGCCGAGATGTTCACCATGATGAACCGGGTCTCCGAGTTCCTCCGTGAGAACGAATCTGGGTTCCAGAGGATCCTCACCAAGGATCAGCGCAAGCGGCTGGCCCAGCTCACCCTCCAGATGGAAGGGCTCCCGGGGGTCATCAAGCCCGAGGTCGCCACGCTCCTCAACCTCAGCGACGACCAGATCCTCAACATCCAGCAGATCCTCGCCGACCTCCGCACCCGGCAGATGGGCCTCTGGATGCAGCAGGCCATCTCGATGCAGGCCGAACGATCCAACTGGACGCGAAACCGGGCCCAAGCCGAGACGCCGCCGCAAACCGACCGGAAGCCTCCTGCCCGCGAGAAGGCGGATTCTCAAAAGGCCCAGACGCCGGCGACCCAGGCGACCCCCAGCAAGCCCCCCGAGGACGAACAGGCCCGCCGGGCCGAGATGACCAAGCGGTTCCGGCAGCGGTTCGAGACCATGCGGGAGGGGACCGACCAGCTCCAGGAACTGGCCGTCAACAAGATCTACCGGCAGCTCACCAAGCGCCAGCGCGGGGTCTTCGACAAACTCCTCGGCGATCCCTTCGACGTCGACAAGATGGTCAAGGAGGGCGGCTTCGGCCCCCGGCGGCCGGGGCAGGAAACGCCAAACGAACCCGCCGCGAAGCCCGAAACCGACGCGATCAAACGAACCCAAACCCCGGAAGCCAGCCGCAAATCAACCAGGCTCAGGGACTTGCGGAAAGGCACCGCGCAACCCGACTCGCCGACCCGGCCCGACTCACAGTAACAGCGGGTCCAGGCTGCCCAGCCCGATCGGCTCCCGGCTGGCGAACGGCTCGGCGTGTCGGACCCCGACGAGATGCCCCCAGAATCGGGTCCGGTCGAAGACCGAGTCGATCACCCCGGGGCGGCCCGGCGGCTGGTTCTCGACAAGTTGGGACGAGTAGCATTCCAGGCTGGCTCGCTTCGCCTCGGCCTGATCACTGATGTCCAGCACGAAGCTGGGCCGCTCGACGATCCGCAGGTGCACGCTGAAGTAGTAGAGCACCCGGGCCGGGTGGAATGGCGTCCCCGGGATGTCCGACTTGGACAGCTTCGACCAGAACCGGGCGTCCTCGACCAGCCTGGTGGCCGCGAGGTGGTCGGGGTGGGCGTCCTCCCAGTAAGGCGCGAAGATGAGGCGGGGCCTGACCTTGCGGAAAACCGCCGCCAGGGCCCGGCGGTGGAACAACGTTGGTTCGAGGTCGCGATTGGGCAGGCCGAGGTTCATGCGCCAGGGATTTCCCAGATGCGCATTGGCGGCAGCGGTCTCGGCGACCCTGCGCTCCGGGCTGCCCAGCGGTGTGGGCTCGCCGGTGGTGAGGTCGAGGATGCCGACCTTCCACCCCTGGGCCTGGAGCCGGAGGATCGTGCCGCCGACCCCGAGTTCGGCGTCGTCGGGGTGGGGAGAGACGACCAGGGCGTCGAGCATGTTCGGAATTCTCTCGTGTCGGTCGGGGCTGGTCGAGTCCGGGTGATCTTGCTACAATCCCACCCTTCGCGCCGGCCGTCCGCGTGGGTCGGTGTCGTCTGGTCGTTGTCCCGAGAGCCCGGGCGAGATGCCCCGCCGAGGGCCGACCGAGTCTCCGGCCATATCGTCTTTGCGAGGTGTCCCGTGTCGTTTCGTCCCCGCAAGAAGTCGTCCCACAAGGCGAAGAATCACCGCTGCAAGCGCTGCGGCGGCAACGTCCGCAAGCGTTCGTTCCGCTGCAAGAAGTGCAGCGAAGCCCAGCGCTGAGACGGGTCCCAGCGGCCCGGCCCGATGGAAACACAGGACGGCGGCCCCCCTTAACCCCAGGGGGAGCCGCCGTTCACTTTTTCGAAGGTGGTGTCAGTCGTCGGCGGGGCGGTTGCCGGCCGGAAGTCCCGTCGTGGACGAGCGCGAGAGCACGTTGACGGTCAGGTCGGACTCGACCCGGACCTGGCACGAGAGCCGGATGTCGGGCCCGAGCGAGGCCTCGCGGGCGAGCCGCTCGCGCTCGACGTCGCTCATCGGGCCGGCGTCGCCGGAGATGACCTGGACGCGGCAGGTCGTACACTTGGACACCCCTCCGCAGCGGTGGAGGATGTCGACGCCGGCGTCCTCGATCACCAGGACGAGCTTCTTGCCGGCCTCGACCTCGACGCTCGGCCCACCTTGAATCGTCACCTTCGGCATCGTCGTACACGCTCCAAAGCCCTGCGGGGCGTACCCTTCGGACGGGGAAACCGTCGGAGAAGGGTACGCCCCGCGGGCGAGTTCGACAAGACGCGGCCGGTTTCGGCCCGCTCAGACGTGGTTGACCTTCACGCTGTTCTGGTCTCGTTCGGCCCGGGCGTGGTGCCAGACGAGATCCATGATCTCCTTCGGGTCATCCACCCCCGAGAGGTAGATCGTCGGGAGTTCCTGCTCGCTGGACACGACGACGACGGTCCCCAGCCCGAGCCAGCGGTCGAAGAGGCTCAACTGGCGGGTGAAGACGTCCTTGATCCGGAGTAATTCCATCTGGTCCCGCCGGCGCCTCATGATGCCGCTGGATACGAACAGGCGGCGATTGGTGAGCCGGTAGAAGTGGCTGTAGCGGGCCTGGAACATCCGGAAGGCCAGCATCGCGGTCCAGAGCAGGATCGCCCCGCCCAGGATCCAGGTGATCATATTCAAGTTCTCGTGGCCGTAGCCGAACGTGTAGACGGCCAGCGTCCCCCAGAGGATCAGGCCGACGACGCGGGCGACTCCCCGGCCGAGGAAGTTCCGCATCGAATAGTGGCCCTCCCAGATCACCTCCTCGCCCTCGACGCCCAGGGGCTTGTGCTCGTCCTGGATATTCGACGCGGCCTCGGGCGAGGTCGAACCCAGCTGCGCGGGGATGGGGGGTGACGAGGCCGACGTCGGGATAGTCGAGGTGGCCATCGGGATGGAGGTCGGTCGTGGCGACCTGATTGGTGCCGTTCATCGAGGTCAGAAGATTGGGGTTCGCCATCGTCATAATCTCCGAGGCTCGGCTCCCGGCGGCCGTCGAAGCACTCGGCCACGACGCGGGGGCGTTCGGTCCACGGGAGATCGCTATAGCAAACATCGGACCAAACAGGCGGCCAGCGAGATTCCCGTCCCTGACCACGCACCCAAGCGCTGGGCGCGGGGTCTCCAGACCCCGTCCCCACAACCGCCGCGCCACACCACCCAACCGGGTCTCCAGACCCATCGGCTGAAGTCCCGACGGAGCCAGGCATTTAGGTTCAGGGTCTGGAGACCCGCGCGCCAGCGCTTCCGGCCCGCGCCCATCGTTTTCCCGTGGGGGCGGGGTCTGGAGGAGACCCGCGGCCGACGATTCCGGGCCGGCCGGCGATGCGCGTGGATCATCCGCCACGAGGCCCCGCGACGGGGGTCGCCCCGGCTTCGAGGAGGGCGGCCTCGGCGACGGATCGCTCGCGGCCGAGGTCCTCGGCGGGCCACCTCGCAAGCAGCGCCTTGTAGGCGTCCCTCCTCGATGTCGAGGTGGATCTTGATCCAGCCGGCGGCCTCGGGGCGGTCGCGGACCTGGCCGATCCACTGGGGCTGCCGGTAGGTCTTCCAGGGGCCGGCGTCGGTCTGCGCGAGGACGATCCGGATCATGGGTTCACGCCTGAAGAGCACGAGGGGATGTTCACGCGAAACGACGTCGCGAGGCCGTCGGGGGATTTCTCGCCCTGCCTCGAAATTGACGATTGCAAATCCCTCCCGGGGAAGCTAGATTCATTTCACACTTTCTCTCTTTCCCTGGCGAACCAACCCGAGCATCATGACCCGAGCGTCCACCCGACGACTGGCGCGGTTCCTCCCCGGAGCAATCCTGCTCCTGGCGGCGGGGCTGTTCGCGCCGTCGAGGGCCGACGCCGGTTGCGTGCATCCGGGGCTCAAGGAGCGCGGCCTGGCCTCGCTCTCGCCGCTGGGGAGCCTGGACGTCCTCGACCTGTCCGCGGCCGAGTCCCTGCTGGGCTCGCCCGACACGCCGGCCCCGCGCCGGCCTTGCTCCGGGCCGACCTGCTCGGAGAACCGCGAGGTCCCGTCGTCGATGCCGACCCCCTCGGCCCCGCGCGGCGACCTCTTCTGCTCGACCAGCCTCCGCCCGCCGCTGGATCCCCTGCCGTTCCGACACCGGATCCTCTCGTCGGATGTGCTGGTTTTGATCGAACTTGGAACCGACCTCGAACGCCCGCCCCGATTCCCCGCCTGATCGCGCCCTCTCCGCACTCGGCCCCGTCCGGATTGCGCCGCGAGGCCTCTCCCGCCCCGCGTTGATCGACCTCCGATCGTGCCGCAATCGGCGTGCGCCGCATCGCCATGAACCGCCCGCGCCTGCCGGCGGGCCGCTCCCCGAGTCTGGATCGGACCGGATCTCTTCCGCGTCGCCGGGATTATTCATCCCCCGGCCCTCGCTCGTCCTCCGTCCGATTCAAGGGGGAATCATGCGTCCATCTCTTTCTTCGCGATCATCCGAATCGGTCTTCCGGGGGTTCCCATGTCTCGTTCTCGCCGCGGTTTCACGCTCATCGAGCTTCTCGTCGTCATCGCCATCATCGCGGTGCTGATCGCGCTCCTCCTTCCGGCCGTCCAGTCGGCCCGCGAGGCCGCCCGCCGGAGCCAGTGCGTCAACAACCTCAAGCAGATCGGCCTGGCCCTGCACAACTACGAGAGCACAAACAGCGCCCTGCCCCTGGGCCGGACGCTCCAGGTCGGCACCTACCAGCCGTTCTCGCAGCAAGCCCGGATCCTGACCTTCATGGAGCAGCGGGCGGTCTACGACTCGCTGAACTTCAGCCTGGGCAGCAACGACGTGGCCAACGTCACGGGCGCGGCCACGGTCATCAGCAGCTTCCTCTGCCCCAGCGACATCGTGCCGCAGATCCCGGCCGGCCAGACGCTCCCCGGCTTCGGCTGGGCCCCGGTGAGCTACCGGGCCAACGAGGGGACCAGCGTCGCCATGTGGTACGGCGCCGACGACACCACGAACGTCAACGCCGGCGTCCAGGCCCCCAACGGCCTCTTCTTCTCCAGCACGCTGGTCCGCCTGGCCAGCATCACCGACGGCACCTCGAACACCGCCGCCTTCTCCGAGCACCTGGTCGGCGACTTCAGCCAGTCGGTCGCGACCGAGAACCGCGACACCTTCCGGCCCGGCACCTACCCGGCCAACGCCGACGAGGCCGTGCAGCTCTGCCGCAACTTCGACTGGAGCAACGTCACCCTCCAGGGCTACTCGAATGTCGGGGCCCCCTGGGTCTACGGCTACCACTCGACCACCAGCTACTGGCACTCGGGCCCGCCGAACAGCCGCTCCTGCATGTACCCCCCGTCGCGGATCATGACGGTCGCCAACAGCCTCCACCCCGGCGGCGTCAACGTCGGCATGGCCGACGGCTCGGTCCGGTTCGTCAAGTCCACCGTGAACATCGCCTCCTGGCGTGCCGTCGGCACCCGCAACGGCGGCGAGGTCATCAGCGCGGACAGCTATTGATCGGATCCCATCGGTATCCAGATCAAATTGCCCACGACGAACCGGAGCCCGAACGCCATGCGTACCCTGACCTTCGCCTCGCTCGCCGCGTTGCTCTTCGGCCTGACCGGCTGCTCGGAGGCCCCGATCGCCTCCGACCCCAACCGGGCGGCCACGATCCTGACCGAGGCCCTTGACGCCTGGAAGAAGGGCGAGGCCCCCGCCGCCCTCGCCGATCGCTCGAACCCGATCCACATCGCCGACCACGAGTGGAGCAACGGCTACAAGCTCATCGGCTTCACCGCGCCCGGCGAGGCCAGGGTCTCGGGCTTCGACCTCACCTACCCCGTCGTGCTCGAACTCCGCGGGCCCCGGGGCAAGATGATCAAGAAGACCGCCGTCTACATGGTCACGACCGACCCAAAGTCGCTGGTCTGTCGCCAGGAAGGCTAGTCGGGTGAGGTCGGCCGTCTTCGGCCGACCTCAGCGACGGATGCCGTTGTCAACACGTGAACCCACCCGCGCACGCCCTCGTCGGTGCGGTGGACGCGGACGTGCGTCCGCGTGGCACCACACCCTACAGGAATTCCCATGATTTCCCGAGCCTACACCGCCGCCGGGCTGGTCGCCCTGGGGCTGACGACGAACGCGTTCTCCGACGATTCACCCCTCAAGCGCGGGGCGAAGCCGGTCGCGACGAACCGCGGCGAACTCAAGAGGCAGCTCGAAGACTCCAAGCACTCCAACCCGCGTCTCCCCCTGCCGCCGCCGACCCAGGCCGAGATCGACGAGGCCGAGGCTCGGGCCAAGACCAAGGGGGCCGTCGCCGGGCTGGGCGGGATCATCAACAACGGCCGGATGCGGAAGCTCTACCTCCCCGCCTCCTTCGTCTCCGGCGGCTTCCAGCGCGAGAAGGACCCGGCCCAGACCCTGAACAACGCATTCAAGGTCGAACTCTTCTGGATCGTCTCCCGGGCGAATAACTGCGTCTATTGCCAGGGGCACCAGGAGGTCAAGCTCGCGGCCGAAGGGGTCGACGAGGCCACCATCGCCGCGCTCGACGGCGACTGGTCGGGCTTCAGCCCGGCCGAGCAGGCCGCGTTTGCCTTCACCCTCAAGATCACCAACGAGCCGCAGGCGATCGGCGACTCAGACATCGCCAGGCTCAAGGAACACTACAACGACCTCCAGATCCTGGAGATCCTGACCTCGGTCGCCGGCTTCAACGCCATGAACCGCTGGACCGGACCGCTGGCGATCCCCCAGGAGGACCACCGGACCTACCTGACCGAGACCCCCGAGCGGTTCAGGACGCTCAAGAGCAAGGTCGCCCCGCTCGACCCGAACGCCGAGGGCATGGCCTGCGCCCGGCCGGCCAGCCGCGGCCCGCTCGAAGACCGCGCGGCCGTCGAGACCGCGCTCCAGCAGGCCCGCAGCCGCAAGTCCCGCCTGGTGCTGGCCGCCGAGGATCAAGCGAAGGCCCTCCTCGGCGACAAGCACACCGCGCTGGCGTCGCAGAACTGGGCCCGGCTGCTGGCCGACTTCCCCAAGGCCGGACCCCCTCGGGTCGCGATGCACGACGCGACCGAGAAGGAGGGCAAGCTCTCCCCGACCCTGAACGCCGCCATCGCCTGGGCCGCCGCCCGCGAGGACCGCGCCTGGTATGCCCTGGCCCACGCCCGGACGCGGCTCAAGGCCCTCGGCCTCTCCGACGACAGCATCTTCGCGATCGACGCGAAGGACAATTTCCTCAGCGCCCGCGACCGCGAGGCCGTCGCCCTGGCCCGGAAGATCACGGTCAACCCGGCCCTGATCGACGACCAGGACATCGTCTCGCTGCGGAAGTCGTTCACCGACCATGAGGTCGCCGAGATCGTCTTCCAGGCGACCGAGGCCGCGTATTTCAACCGCCTCACCGAAGCCGCTGGTCTGACGCTCGAGCCTTGATCCCGGTCTGCAACTCTCCAGACCCCCTCTCAGCGGGTGGCAGGGACCTCGGCCCAGGTCCTTCGCCGCCCGTTGAGCTTTTCCGGGCTGCCCGATGCACTCATCCGGGGCCAGTCGATCCCGGCGATCCGCTCGACCACCCGGATCCCCGAGAGCACCGTGGCCATCGTCCCCTGCCCCGGGAAGACCGAGTCCCCCACGAGCCAGAGGCCCGGCCCCAGGGCGTCGGGGCCGACGGCCAGGAACGTGCTGTTGCCGCGCGAGACCGGCGGCCCGCCGACGGCACCGGCCTGCCTCCGGGTATAGCGCCGGAAGCTCCGGGGCGAGGCGAATTCGGCGTGGCGGATCGCCCCGGCGGCCCCGGGCAGGGCCCGTCGCAGGGCCGCGAGCATCCGCGACTCGTAATCCGACTTCTTGATGCGATAGGCCTCGGAGTCGAGCCCCTCCCAGTCGGCCGGGCGGGTATGCGTGGACATCGTCGCGACCCGGACATCCTCGGGCCCGTAGCCCTCGTCGCCGACCGGCGAGAGCGAGATCAACGCGTTGTTGCCGTCGTGGATCGGCCGGCCGTAGTCCTGCAACACCTGGTGGAACAACGGGGTGTCGTCGGGGAGAGCATCGCGGTCGAAGGCCAGATAGGCCGTGAAGGCGCTCCACTGCGCCCGGGACTTGGTCTCCTGCCGGCCAAGCCGGCCGTCGAGCGACCGGCCGAGCAGTCGGGCGGCGAGGTCCAGCGGCAGGTTGAACGCGACGTGCATGGCGAGGAATGTCTGGCGGCGGCGAGTCCGGACTTCGAAGAGCCCGTCCGCCCGGCGCTCGACCGACTCCGCGAGCGTCCCGGTCCGGAGGTCTCCGCCCAGCTCAGCGAGCCGCTGCCCGAGCCCTTCGGCCAGGGCCCGCATCCCGCCGCGCGGGCGGCTCATGCCCTTGCGATAGGCCTGGATGCAGGCGGCGGCATTGGCGAAAGGGACGGTCTCGGGACCGGCCTGGGCGGTGTCCTGGAGCAGCATCGCCACCCAGGCCCGGAAGGCCCGGTCTTGGGCCAGGCCGAAGAGCCGGAGGACGTCGTCGACCGTGAATAGCCAGGTCGCCGCCGCCGCGATCCCACGAAGGCCCAGGATCCTCAGGTTGTGCCGGGCGTCCTCGAACGACCGGAACGGCAGGCGGGGGACCCGCGAGGCGACCTCGAACAGGGTGTCGCCGACGACGCCCTGGAGGTTCAAGAACCCGCGCCGGGCGGCCTCGTTTCCGGGGAAGACCCGGGCGACGTCGGCCAGGAACCGGTCGACGTCGGGCGTGATCGTGACCTCGCGGTCGGGCAGGCAAACACGGTAGCCCGGGGTGAGTTCGCCCTCGAAGTCGAGGTCGACGAGGTCGAGGAGGTCGCCGATCGGTTCGCCGGCGTTGAGGCCCATCAGCGCGGTGGCCCCGGCGTCGAAGTGATAGACGCCCCGGCCGAAATGACCCGCGCAGCCGCCGAGCTTGGTGTGCGACTCCAGCAGGGCGACCCGCATCCCGATCCTCTGGGCGAGCGTCGCCGTGGCCAGCCCGCCCATCCCCCCGCCCACCACGACCAGATCGAACGTATCCAACGCCGCGCCCCCGATGTCGCCCCAACGATCGTCCCCTGGCAATATAGGCGCGGGCCCGGAGATCGGCCCGCGGGTTTCGGCCTGTTCGGTTCCGCTGCACGCAACCATACTGTAAGATAGACCCTCGCGATCGATCCCGGTCGCAACGGGCCCGCGGTCGAGATCCCCGCCCATTCGAACCGACCGCCGGGCCGAATTCCGTCAGATGAGAGGATTCGTCGGTCATGCCGGGTTTCGTGAAAGTGGCCACCCTGGACCAGATCCCCTCGGGTTCCGCCAAGGAGTTCGAGCACGAGGGGCGGATCTACGCCGTCTTCCACATCGACGGCCACCTCTACGCGATCGACGGGATCTGCCCGCACCAGGGGGGCCCGCTGGCCGACGGACCGGTCGACGGCACCATCGTCACCTGCCCCTGGCACGGCTGGCAGTTCGACGTCTGCACCGGCAAGACCACCCTCAACGGCAAGCTCAAGCAGCCGGTCTACGAGGTCAAGGTCGAGGGGCAGGACGTCCTGGTGAACGTCGTCTGACCCGAGGACCGGCCCCGACCCCGACCACCGAAATGCGCTCGTCCAGGAACGTACCCCCCGGCATCGAGACGCCCTGGTGATCCGCTACCGCCCGTTCAAGAACGATGACGTGCCCGGCATCGCCAGGCTCTGGAGCAAGTCGCTCCCGGAGGTCGGCGTGACCCGGCCCCTGAACGCGCACGAGTTCGACGCGTTCGTCATGAGCAAGCCCTTCTTCGAGGCCGCCGGCCTGATCGTGGCCGAGCGGGCGTCGGAGGTCGTCGGGTTCGCTCACGCCGGCTTCGGCCCGGATCTCGAGGCCTCGGGGCACCACCACCGGCTCGACTTTCAGCTCGGGACCATCGGAATGCTCGTCGCCGAGCCCGGGCCCGACGAGCGGGCGATCTCCGACGGCCTGATCCACGCCGCCGAGAAGTACCTGCGGCACCGGGGGGCGAAGGTCATCTACGCCGGCGGCCAGCTCCCGCTCAACCCGTTCTACTGGGGGATCTACGGCGGCAGCGAGTGGGCCGGGATCCTCGGGGCCCACGTCGGGTTCCACGCGGCCGTCCAGCGAGCGAGCTTCGAGTCGGTATCCACGACCGTCCTGCTCGAATTCGACCTGACCCGGGTCGAGATCCGCGACCCCAAGGCGGCGATCCACCGGCGCCAGACCGAGATCAGGCTGTCCGAGGACGCCGGGCTCCAGAACTGGTGGGAGGCCGCCGCCATCGGCGAATTCCGGCCCACGCTCTACCGCCTGCTCTCCAAGGCCGACGCCACCGAGTTCGCCCGCGCCACGACCTGGGACATGAGCGGGTTCGGCCGCAACACCAGCCGGGTGATGCTCGGCCTGGTCAACGTCGAGGTCCCCGCCGACCTGCGCCGGAAGGGCTACGGCCGGTTCATCGTCAGCGAGATCCTGAGGCAGTCGAAGGCCAACTGGACCGACTCCGTGGCCGTCCAGACCCGGTCGACGAACCTGGCCGCGCTGAACCTCTACGAGTCGCTGGGCTTCCAGCGGGTCGAGACCTCGACGCTCTACCGCCTGCCGGGCGGGTTCGAGCAGATCGAGGAAGCGACCAACATCTGAATCGGCCCCGGCGGCGTAAGCCGGCTTGAACTCCGGGGCGTTCTCCCTACCATGTTCTAGGATTCTCGGGGGCCCCCCGATCCCCGCCGGCCCCGATGCGCGAATACGCCACCCTGCCAACCCGAGGCGAATCATGGCCCGACGCCCCCTGAACCGCTTCGAACTCCGAGCCGCCGTCGACGCCGCCGAGGCCCGAGGCATCGTCGACGCCGAGGAGAAGGTCAAGACACCTCGGCGCGAGCCCACCGAGCGCCGCCCGCCGCCCAGCCCCACCGCCCGGATGCGCGTCGTCTGGGCCGTCTGCGACATCGGCGGCCGCACCGTCGCCACATTCGACTACCCCCAGAAAGCCGGCGCCGAGGCCCACGCCAAGCTCCTCAAGTCCAAGGGCAAGGGCGAGCACTTCGTGCGGTCCATCAAGGAGCCGATGGGCTGATCACCGTAAAGTGCACTGCGACACGTCCTCGCGCCCCCGCACCAGCGCCCCCTACGGGCGTCCCGGCGGCTTCTTGCCGGATTCGCCGGCGAAGTAGGTCGGGGCGAAGCGGGACATGAACCAGTCGAACGGGCCGGGGAGCCAGTGGGCTAGGTCGACGACGATCCGGGCCTTGAGGTTGGGGAAGATGAAGGCCCTGCGGGTGCCGAGCTTATTCAGGAACGCCCGGACGACCAGGTCGGTCGGGGCTCCCTTCGGCGGTGGCTGACTCAGCGGGCGGCCTTCGAGGGCGATGTCGCGGAACTCGCTCTCAGTCCGGCCGGGGCAGGCGGCCCAGACGCGGACGCCCGTGCCGCGCAGCTCGTAGCGCAGGCTCGTCACCAGGCCGATCACGGCATACTTGGATGAGACATATGCCGTCGAGTACGGCAGTCCGACGAACCCCAGGACCGACGAGACCTGGACGATCTCCCCCCCTCCCCTGGCCCGCATGGCTTTACCGGCGCGCTGGGTGAGGTCGATCATGGCCAGGACGTTGATCTCGAAGATGTCCCGGATCCGCTCGAAATCCTGGTCCAGGAGGTCGTCATAGTGGCCCAGGCCGGCGTTGTTGACCAGCAAGGTCACGCCGCCGGAGGCCGACTCGGCCCAGTCCCAGAGCCGGGCGCGGAACTCGGCCGAGGCGAGGTCGCCTTCGAGGAAGTCGAAGGTCCCCTCGGGCAGCTCGGCCTTCAAGGTCTCCAGCCTCTCCCGCCTTCGGGCCGTGCCGAGGACGCGGTAGCCCCGCTCCAGCACGAGTTGCCGGGCGAACTCGCGGCCGATCCCCGCCGAGGCCCCCGTCACGAGGGCCACGGGGCGGGAAGTCGATGGATGATGGGTCATGGATGATGGGTCGTGGGCGAGGAAGGAGGGGAGCGATTGACCCGGGCGGGGCCGCTCCCCTGTCACCCATCACCCATCAACCATTTCCCGATCGTCTCAGAGCTGGCCGCAGTCGCTGATGACGACCTGCGAGCGGGTCTTGCCGGAGCTGGAGCCCAGGCCTTCGATGGTCTTGACGACGTCGGAGCCCTCGGTCACCTCGCCGAAGACGACGTGCTTGCCGTCCAGCCAGGGGGTGAGCACTGTGGTGATGAAGAACTGCGAGCCGTTGGTGTTCGGGCCGGCGTTGGCCATCGACAGCAGGAACGGCTTGTCGTGCTTGAGCTTGAAGTTCTCGTCGGCAAACTTCGCGCCGTAGATCGACTTGCCGCCGGTGCCGTTGTGGTTCGTGAAGTCGCCCCCCTGGAGCATGAACTGGGGGATGACGCGGTGGAACGAGCAGCCCTTGTAGCCGAAGCCCGGCTCGCCGGTGCAGAGGGCCCTGAAGTTCTCGGCCGTCTTGGGGACGACATCGTCATACAGCTCGAACGTGATCCGCCCGCCCGGCTTGCCGTCGATCGTCACGTCGAAGAAGACTTTGGGTCTGGCCATGGTGCTCTCAACCTTGGAGTGCGGGAGCGGAGCTTCCGCTTTCATCAACGAATGCAAGAAACAACCGGGCCGACGCACCGACGTGCCCCGCCCGGTCGATCATCACGCCTTGTTCGCACGATACCGCTTGATCAACGCATTCGTCGAGCTGTCGTGCTTGAGTTCCCCGCCCGACGCCTTGTCCAGCTCGGGGATGATCCGTTGCGCCAGGACCTTGCCCAGCTCGACGCCCCACTGGTCGAACGAGTTGATGCCCCAGATCGTCCCCTGGGTGAACACGCTGTGCTCGTACAGGGTGATGAGGGCCCCGAGGACCTCCGGCGTGAGCTTGTCGGCCAGGATCACGTTCGTCGGCCGGTTGCCGTCGAAGGTCTTGTGGGGGATCAGTTCGGCGGGGACATTTTCGGCCGCCAGCTCCTCCGCCGTCTTGCCGAAGGCGAGGGCCTCGGCCTGGGCGAAGACGTTGGACATCAGGAAGTCGTGGTGCTGGCCGACCGGGTTCAGGGACTTGAAGAACCCGATGAGGTCGCAGGGGATCAGGCGGGTCCCCTGGTGGATGAGCTGATAGAACGAGTGCTGGCCGTTGGTGCCGGGCTCGCCCCAGTAGATCGGGCCCGTCGGGGCGGTGACATTCGTGCCGTCGAGCGTCACCCCCTTGCCATTGCTCTCCATCGTGAGCTGCTGGAGGTAGGCGGGGAACCGCTTGAGGTACTGGTCATAGGGCAGGATCGCGACCGTCTCGCCGCCGAAGAAGTCGGTGTACCAGACGGTCAGGAGGCCCAGCAGGGCGGGCAGATTCTCCTCGATCGGGGCCGTCCGGAAGTGGACGTCCATGGCGTGCGAGCCGACCAGGAGCCTCCGGAAGTTCTCCGGCCCGACGGCGAGCATGGTCGAGAGGCCGATGGCCGACTCCATCGAGTACCGGCCGCCGACCCAGTCCCAGAAGCCGAACATGTTGGCGGTGTCGATGCCGAAGGCGGTGACCGCCTGGGCGTTGGTCGAGACGGCGACGAAGTGCTTCGCGACCGCCGCCGGGTCCTTGAGCGTCGCCAGGCTCCAGGCGCGGGCGGTCTGGGCGTTGGTCATCGTCTCCAGGGTCGTGAACGTCTTGGAGGAGACGATGAACAGGGTCTCGGCCGGGTCGAGGTCGCGGGTGCACTCGGCGAAGTCGGTGCCGTCGATGTTCGAGACGAAGCGGAAGGTCAGGCCCCGGTCGGTGTAGGTCCGGAGGGCCTCGTAGGCCATCACCGGGCCGAGGTCGGACCCGCCGATCCCGATGTTGACGATGTTCCTGATCTTCTTGCCGGTGAAGCCCTTCCACTCGCCCGAGCGGATCTTCTCGGCGAACGCCGACATCCGGTCGAGGACCTCGTGGACCTCGGGCACCACGTCCTTGCCGTCGACCACGATCGACTCGGACTTCGGGGCCCGCAGGGCGACGTGGAGGACGGCCCGCTTCTCGGTGGTGTTGATCTTCTCGCCGGTGAACATCGCCTCGGCGCGGGCCTTGAGGCCGCGCTCCTCGGCGAGCTGGAACAGGAGCGACAGGGTCCGATCGGTGACCCGGTTCTTGGAGTAGTCGACGAACAGCCCGGCGGCCTCGCCGGTGAGGCGTTCGCCGCGGCCGGGGTCCTCGGCGAAGAGGGCGCGGAGGTGGACCTTCGCCATCTCCTCGGCGTGGGATTGGAGCGCCTTCCAGGCTGCGGTGTCACGAAGCGGGGTCGCGCTCATCGGGTTGCACTCCAGACCCTTGGGGCCGGGATCGAGGGGTCGATCGGGTCGGGCCGGTGGCCTGCCGTCCCGCGCGGGTTTCGCACGACGAGTCGTCCCGGGGCCTACCGGGGGGTGGTCAGAGTATCCCCACTGGCCCCCGCCCGATCAAGTCGCCAGAAGCGCCGGGCCCGGCGATCGGCAGGGTTTGCGGACGCTCGTGTCGAGTGCGGGGTCCGGGCAAGCAAAGTCGGCTTTGCGGATCTCACGCCATTGGTTACAAGATGTCCCGGGTCTTCACATCCAAAGATAGGCCACGGATGGGCGTCGACAATGAGAAACCGGATTTTCCCCGCGATCGCCATCGCCTGGGTCTTCGCCGCCGGCTTAGCCCAGGGACAGGACCAGCTCGGTAACCTCAAGCTGACCAAGGACCTCCTGGTCGGCAACTGGCGGATCGTCGCCATCGTCGACGACGGCGAGCAGCTCGGGCCCGAGCTGGTCGCGCGCGCCGTCGCCAAGGACCGCAAGGTCACCATCTCCGACCGGACGATCACCTTCGAGCACCCCGAGACCAACGAGGTCCGCAAACTCGCCTACCGGATCGACCCGGCCAACGGAGTCCGCAAGATCGACGTCATCTCGCGCGACGACAAGATGATGCCCGGGATCTACGAGTTCCAGGGCGACAGCCTCAAGGTCATCTTCGACCGCAGCAATGACCCCAGGCGTCCCGAGGACTTCACCTCGACCCCAGGCTCGAAGCGGTTCTTCGTGACCCTCTCGCTCGACAAGGGCCCGGCCGCCACGGTCGTCTCGCAGCCCCGGCTGCGTTCGGACATCATCGAGGCCGACCACATCGGGACGTCCCGCGAGGGCGAGCGGAGCCGGGTCAACCTGAACCGCATGAGCGCCGAGGCCCGCCGCGCCCATGAGCTGATCGCCGGCACGTGGGAGATCATCTCCGTCACCGACGACGGCCAGCAGCTCGGCCCGGACCTCATCCGCCGCCGGTTCGCCGAGGACGGCAAGCTCAAGATCGGTTCCCACTCCTGGACCCGGACCTCTCCCACCACCGGCGAGCGCTGGATCTCCACCGTGGACCTCGACCCCACCAAGACGCCGAGCTGGATCGACGTCACCAGCAGCTTCGATGAGGTCCATCGCGGCATCTACCGGTTCGCCGGCGACAAGCTCATCATCTGCCTCGCCCGGAGCGAGTCCGACCCGCGTCCGACCGAGTTCGACGCCCCGTCCGGCTCCGACCTGCTCCTGATGACCCTGCGGGTCGCGAAGTCCGCCCCGACGTCCACCACCCGGCCGGTCAGCCAGACGTTGCCCAAGGTGGACTTCAACGAGTACATCGACGACGACCCCATCCCCGCCCCGAAGCTCGAACAGCCCCGCCCCCGCCCCGAACCCCGGCCGGAGCCGCGTCCCGAGCCCAGGCCCGAGCCCCCGCCGGTCCGGACGATCTCGACCGACGAGCGGGTCCGCGAGCTGATCGTCGGGTCGTGGACGATCACCGACCGCCGCGGGACCCTCACGATCGTCTTCCGCCGCGATGGCACGTTCGTGGCCACCCGCTACTGGAAGAAGGTCGTCAAGCGGATGTTCGAGGGCCCGGATACGAACTCCTCCGGGCGCTGGAGCTACGGCGCGGGGATCCTCGACGCCCAGGTCCTCGTGACCCAGGACGCCCGGATCGCCGGCCAGATCTTCTACGGCAATATCCAGTCGATCGGCGACCAGACCATGGTCTACCGGACCGGTTTGGGCGAGCTGATGACGGCCAAGCGGTTGAGGTAACGCCTGGACTGCGGAAGCTCGCCTCCGCTCTGAGGCAGGGAGCTTGCTTCCGAAGCGGAGTCGACTTCGACCGGGTGTGTGAGGCGTAAGGCCCATCCCTGACGAGACTGGGACGCGGAGCAAGCTCCGCGAGAACCGAGCGGAAGCAAGCTTCCGCACTCCGGGTTGTCCTAACTCCGATCCCACCAGGGAGTTCCGCACCAACCGCGAACTCTCTGTTGTGGGATCGTGTCGATATGCCTTAGACTAGGAGGGATCGCGAGACGCCTCGGCCGTTTGCGTCCGCGATCGCCCTTTCGAATCCGCCAGGATAAAGAGAGCCCTGCCGTGGCCACGATCGACGCGAGCCCGAAGACCCAGACCCCCACGATCCCCACGACGGGCGCCGCCGTGCTCGTCGAGTCGCTCGCTCGGCATGGGGTCGAGGTCGTCTTCGCCTATCCGGGCGGCGCCAGCATGCCCATGCATCAGGCGCTGACCTACTACCGCGACCGGATCCGGACGATCCTCCCCCGCCACGAGCAGGGGGGCATCTTCGCGGCCGAGGGCTACGCCCGGGTCACCGGCCGGCCCGGCGTCGTCATGGCCACCTCCGGCCCGGGGGCGCTCAACCTCGTCACCGGCCTCGCCGACGCCAAGATGGACTCCCTCCCCCTGATCGCGATCACCGGCCAGGTGCCCACCAAGGTCATCGGCACCGACGCGTTCCAGGAGACACCGACCGTCGAGGTCTGCCGCGCCATCACCAAGCACACCTATCTCGTCCAGAACGCCAAGGACATCGCCCGGGTCGTCAAGGAAGCGTTCCACATCGCCAGCACCGGCCGCCCCGGCCCCGTGCTGATCGACGTGCCCAAGGACGTCCAGAACACCCTGGTCCAGAACCCCGATTACGACGTCGCGATGGACATCCCGGGCTATCGCCTGCCCGAGCCGCCCTCGGCCAGCACGATTGAGGCCGTGGCCGCCGCCATCAAGGCGTCCCGCAAGCCCATCATCTACTGCGGGGGCGGCGTGATCGCCTCCAACGCGGCCGAGGAACTGCGCGAGTTCGTCCACAAGACCGGCATCCCCGTCGCCATGACCTTGCAGGGGCTCAGCTCGATCCCCAACGAGCACTACCTCAGCCTGGGCATGCTCGGCATGCACGGCACGGTCTACTCGAACGAGGCCATCAACGACGCCGACCTGCTGCTGGCGTTCGGCGTCCGGTTCGACGACCGCGTGACCGGCAAGCTCTCGGAGTTCGCCAAGCACGGCAAGATCGTCCACGTCGACATCGACGCCTCCGAGATCAACAAGAACAAGACCGCCTTCATCCCGGTCAACGCCGATGTGAAGGACACCCTCAAGGCCCTCAACCCGGTCGTCCAGCCCGGCGACTACCGCGAGTGGATCCGCCAGGTCGACGACTGGCGCACGGCCGACCCGATGTCCTACGCCGACCGGGACGACGCCATCCTGCCGCAGTACGTCATCGACCAGTTCTCGAAGCTCACCAACGGTGAGTTCCTGATGAGCACGGGCGTCGGCCAGCACCAGATGTTCGCCGCCCAGTGGACCAAGTTCACCAAGCCCCGCACCTGGATCACCTCCGGCGGCCTGGGCTCGATGGGCTTCGGCCTCCCCGCCGCGATGGGCGCGCAGGCGGCCTTCCCCGACGCCCTCGTGGTCGACATCGACGGCGACGGCTCGTTCGTCATGAACATCCAGGAACTCGCCACGCTGCACTGCGAGAACCTGCCGGTGAAGATGATCGTGCTGAACAACCAGCACCTAGGGATGGTCGTGCAGTGGGAGGACCGCTTTCACGGCGGCAACCGCGCCCACACGTACCTCGGCCCGATCGACCACCCCGAGGCCATCGGCCAGGGCGACGGCGACCTGCCCGAGGTGACCTACCCCGACTTCGTGACCATGGCCAAGGGCTTCGGCATCAAGGCCCGGCAGATCCGCAAGAAGGAGGACGTCATCGACGCCCTCAAGGAGATGATCTCCTACCCCGGCGCCTACGTCCTCGATGTGCTCGTCCCCTACCAGGAGCACGTCCTGCCGATGATCCCCGCCGGCGGCACCGTCCGCGACATCATCAAGAGCTGATCCGTCTCGACCGGATCGACGATTGACCCACACCTCGGGTGGGGTCCGCGAATGCCGCGGGCCCCACCCCGATCTATTTTCGCCCCGTCCGATCCCTTCTGATTCAGGAACGCCGGGATGAACGAATACCGCGACGAGGCCGACGACTTCTACCTCAACCTGAACCTCAACACCGAGATGGAGCTGCCGAATAGCCGGGACACCGTCCTGCACTACTTCGAGCAGATGAAGAAGGCCTTCCCCGACCTCTCCAACTTCTACACCCGCGACAGCGGCGACCTCGTGCTCGAAGGCGACAAGGAGCAGGAGGAATACCGCTGGGTCGCGCTCGAGACCCGCCGCCTCTGCTCCGGGCACGTCAACCCGCCCCAGCTCGAAGACGCCTTCAAGCTCCACGAGATGGTCCTGGAGCTGGCCCCGCACCTCTTGACCATCAGCGTCCTCGACTGCGAGGCGCTCGACGTCATGTTCGGCTGGGACTTCGACTACGAGGGCAATCACGACGAGGTCGTGGCCGAGGCCCTCGGCCTCAGCCCCGCGCTCGAAGGCCTGATCGAGACCCCGGGGGCCCGGGTCCTGCACTACGAGCCGACCGTGACCTTCGCCCTCGACAAGAACTGCCGGCTCCAGGCCCGGATGAGCGTCGAGACCCGGACCGACGCCTACCAGGTCCGCACCGGCGAGTTCGGCGACGATCAGATCAGCCTCTACTTCACCGTCCGGCAATACTGGGGCGTCGGGTCCAGCGGCACCTTCGTCGACGCCTTCCGGCGCCAGTGCCAGGTCGGCGAGGAGCTCGTCCGCGAGCAGATCGTCCCCCGGATCGTCCGCCCGCTAGCCCGGGCGATCTCGTCGCGGTAAGCTGTCCGGTATCCAGCTGAACAGCCCCGTCGCACCGGAATCCAACGCCATGCCAGGCCCGCGACTCAGCCAACTCGTCCGGAACTTCAAGGCCGAGTCCGCGTTCACGGTCCTGGCCCTGGCGAGGGCCTGGAAGGCGAAGGGGAAGGACGTCGTCGAGCTGGAGATAGGCGACAGCCCGTTCCCCAGCACCCCGGCGGCCAAGCTCGCGGGCATCGAGGCCATCGCCGCCAACCAGACCGGCTACGGCCCCAGCCTCGGGCTGCCCGAGTTCCGCGCGGCCGCCGCGAAGTCCGTCCGCGACGAGTTCGGCATCCCCGCCGGGCCCGAGAACGTAGTGGTCGCCTCGGGCGCCAAGCCGTTCGAGCAGTACTTCGCCGAGGCCCTGCTGGAGCCCGGCGACGGCGTCCTGGTCTTCAGCCCGCACTTCCCGACCTACGTCCCGAACCTCGATCGACGGGGGGCCCGGGCCGTCCTGACCCCGCTCAGGGTCGAGCACGACTTCCGGCCGCAGGCGAGTGCCATCGAGGAATTCCTCCGGACCGATCCGAAGCCCCGGGCCGTCTGGATCAACTCGCCCCACAACCCCACCGGCGGGGTCGCCACCGAGTCCGACCTCGCGGCCATCGCCGACGTCGTCCGCGGCACCGACCTGATGGTCTTCTCCGACGAGCCCTACTGCCACATGGTCTGGGGCGGAAAACATGCCTCGCTGCTGGCCCAGCCGGGGATGATGGACCACGCGGTGGGGGCGTATACATTCAGCAAGTCCTACAGCATGAGCGGCTGGCGGATCGGCTTCGCGGTCGCCCACCCGAACGTCGTCGAGGCGTTCGGCAAGCTGATCAACTCGACCGCGTCGTGCAGCCCCCCGTTCGTCCAGAAGGCCGCGACCGCCGCGCTCGAGCAGGACACCCCGACCCGCGACGAGTACATGGCCCGGTTCCGGCGCAAGGTCGAACGGCTGGCCGACGGATTGAACCAGATCGATGGGATCTCGGTGGCGAAGCCGGTCGGCACGTTCTACGTCTTCCCCGACGTCCGGGAGGTCTGCAACCGCCTCGGCATCACGTCGCACGGCCTGGCGCTATACCTCCTCGACGCCGCCGACGACCACTTCGGCGTGGCCTGCCTCGGCGGCGAGTCCTTCGGCGAGTTCGGCAAGGGCTTCCTCCGATTCAGTTGCGCCGAGCCCGACGAGCGGATTGACCAGGCCGTAAGATTCCTCCCGGACGCCCTGGCCCGCATCGACCGGGTCAGGAGCTACCTCGACGCAAATCCCCACTTCCGCCTCGACGATCCCTACATCGTTTGACCTAAGCACCGGCCCGCATCCGTGGGCCCGACGAGGAGTCTGAGCGTGACCGTTTCGCGACGGAAGCGTACCCGGGCGGAGGCCCCGGTCATCCCGGCCGATCCCTGGGCCGAGGCGATCGCCCACCTCAAGGGGCTCGGCGGCCACTGGCCGGACCTGATCGAGAAGGTCGGGCCGTGCCGGCTCGAACCCCGGCCGGATCGGTTCGGGACGCTCGTCCGGGCGATCGTCGGCCAGCAGATCTCGGCGGCCGCCGCGGCCTCCATCGACCGCCGTCTGCGCGACCTCTGCGGCGAGCCCCACCGCCCCGCCCCGTTGCTCGAAGCCGGCGAGGAGACCCTCCGCAAGGCCGGCCTCTCCGGGGTCAAGGCCCGCTACATCCTCAACCTGTCCGAGGCCGTCCACTCGGGCCAGGTCCCCCTCGACGAGATTCACGAGTGGGAGGACCAGGCGATCATCGACCGCCTGACCGCCATCAAGGGCATCGGCGCCTGGACCGCCGAGATGTTCCTGATCTTCGCCCTGGGACGCCCCGACATCCTCTCCGTCGGCGACCTCGGCATCCGCGCCGGCCTGCGCGACCTCCACGGCCTCGAACGGCTCCCCACCCCCAGGGAATGCCACGAGCTGACCGCCCTGTGGCGTCCCCACCGCACGGTCGCCATGTGGTACCTCTGGGAGAAGATCGACGTCCTCGACAAGAAAACAAAGAAGCAAACGTAGGGTGTGGTGCCATGCGGCCCGCAGGGTCGCATCCACCGCACCCACATCGAGCCCCGCCGCGCGGGCGGTTCAACCCATCACCCGCCCTCGTCGGTGCGGTGGACGCGGACGTTCGTCCGCGTGGCACCACACCCTACCGGCTGTCGAACGGGTATCCGTTGGGGTATCCTGTCGACCGCCCGCTCCCACGGGCTCCCCCGCACGCCAGTTCCCTCCTCGCCGGTGAGAGTCCCGTCCCGTGGAATACGACCTGATCCTGAAGAATGGCTGGGTGATCGACGGCTCCGGCGGCCCCGCGTATCGCGCGGATGTCGCGATCCTGGGCGAGATGATCGCCCACGTCGGCACGCTGGCGGATCCGGAGAAACGGGCGATCAAGGTCCTGGACGTGACGGGGAACTACGTCGTCCCCGGCTTCATCGACGCCCACGTCCACGGCGACGCGATGCTCCTGGCCGATCCGCTCCACCCGGCGGGGCTCAAGCAGGGGATCACGACTTACATCATCGGGCAGGACGGTTCGTCCTTCGCCCCGGCCTCGCCGAAGACGCTGGAGTACATGAGGCGCTACACGGCGGGGTTCAACGGCAACCCGTCGAACATCGACTGGGACTGGAACACCGTCGAGGAGTACCTGGCGAAATTCGACCGTACGACCGCGCTCAATGTCGCCTACCTGATCCCCAACGGCAACGTCCGGATCGAGGTCATGGGCCTGGATAACCGGCCCGCGACGGAGACCGAACTCAAGGCCATGCAGAAGCTCGTCCGCCAGGGGATGGACGCCGGCGCGGTCGGCCTTTCCACCGGCCTGGACTACATCCCCAGCCGCTACGCCGACGCCCGAGAGATCGCCGCGCTCTGCGAGGTCATCGTGCCCGACGACGGGGTCTACGTGACCCACATGCGGGCCTACGGGCCGAACGCGGCCGTCGGGATGGAGGAGGTCTACGAGATCTGCAAGATGTCCGGCGTCGCGGGGCACATCTCGCACTACAACGGCCCGGCCGACCTGCTGATCCCGCTGATCGATAAGGGCCTGGCGATGGGCCTGGACCTGACGTTCGACACCTACCCGTACCTCGCCGGCAGCACGATCCTCGGCATGGTCTCGTTGCCCCCGTGGGTCCAGGCCGGCACCATGGACGAGACCACCGCCCGCATGGCGGACCCGGCCATCCGCAAGCAGCTCAACACGGAGTGGTTCACCAAGCCGACCCCCTACCCGCTCGACCAGGTCTCGCTGGCGATGGTGGCCAATGACGAGTGGCGCTGGGCGGAAGGGATGACGGTGGTCCAGGCGGCCGAGAAGGCGAAGCTCGCCCCCGGCGACTTCGTCTGCGAGATCCTCCACGCCTGCCAGATGGAGGTCGGGATCGTCGGATTCCGCCCCGGCGACCGCACCGAGGACGATGTCCGCGCGTTGATGAAACACCCCGCCCACATGGCGGGCTCGGACGGGATCTTCAAGGGCGGGTTCCCCCACCCGCGCGGCTGGGGGGCCTTCGCCCGCTATCTGGGCTACCACACGAGGCAGCTCAAGGACTACGACTGGGCCCAGGCCATCACCCACCTGGCGACCCACGCCGCCCGCCGCTACCGCCTGCTCGACCGCGGCCTCATCCGCACCGGCTACGTCGCCGACCTGGCGATCTTCGACCCATTGACAATCACCGATAAATCCACCTACGCCGCCGGCCGCACCGAGGCCGAGGGCATGACGCACGTCCTGGTGAACGGCATCCTCGCCCTCGAAAACGGCGAGCCGACGGGCAAGACGCCGGGGCGGGCCCTGCGACGGGGCTAATCGACCGAAGGTATGGAGTGCGGAAGCTCGCTTCCGCTCGGTTCTCGCGGAGCTTGCTCCGCGTGCCCGGGCGGAGCGATTCGATCCAGCCGAGGTGGCTCCTCGGGAGCAAGCTCCCGCCGGGTGAAAGCGGAAGCTCGCCCCGCGCGCTGGATCGAAGCGATTCGATCCAGCCGACGTGGCTCCTCGGGAGCAAGCTCCCGCCGGGTGAAAGCGGAAGCGAGCTTCCGCACTCCATACCTCCGGCGAGGGTTTAGCCGAGGATCTCGAGCTTCGGGAACTTCGGGGCCTTCATGTTCTGGATGGAGATCTGGGCCGCGAGCTGCTCGACGACGTTCAGGAGGTACGGGCGGCTGGCGGTGTCGGGGGCGTAGGCTTCCTTCAGCTTGCCCTCGTCGCCGGCCTCGCGGAGGTTGATGTTGAGGGGGACCTCGCCCAGGAAGGGGACGCCCATCTGCTCGGCCTTGCGGCGGGCACCGCCCCGGCCGAAGAGGTAGGCCCGCTCGTCGCCCTCGACGTCGAAGAAGTTCTGCTCGCCCAGCAGGCTCTGGGCCCGCTGGCCCCCGCGCTGCTTGAGGTAGGCCTTCACGTCGAAGAACGACATGTTCTCGATCATCCCCAGGAGGGGCACCTTGAGCTGGCGGAACATCGCCACCGCGCGGACGGCGTCGAGCAGGGCGACTTCCTGCGGGGTACAGACCACCACGGCCCCGGTGAGGGGGAGGGTCTGGGCCAGGGTCAGCGGCACGTCGCCGGTGCCGGGCGGGAGGTCGATCACGAGGTAGTCGAGCTGGCCCCAGTCGACCTGGTGGAGGAACTGCTGCATGATCCCGTGCAGCATCGGCCCCCGCATGATGACGGCTCGGTCGGGCTCGAGCAGGAAGCCCATCGACATGATCTTCAGGCCGTCGATCTCGATCGGCTGGATCCGGTCGCCCTTGGCCATCGGGCGGCCTTCCGCGCCGACGAGGTGGGGGATCGACGGGCCGTAGACGTCGGCGTCCATCAGGCCGACCGACGCGCCGTAGGACTTGAGCCCGTAGGCGATCGCGGCGGCCATCGTCGACTTGCCGACGCCCCCCTTGCCCGACCCGACCGCGATGACGTTCTTGACGCCCGCGATGTCGCCCTTGTCCTGGACGCCCTTGCCGCGGACGTCGGCGCTCATCTTGATGTTGAAGGTGTAGTCGGGGCCGATGCGGGCGTTGAGGGCCTCGCGGACGTCGGCCTCGATCTTGGCCTTGAGGGGGCACGCGGGGGTGGTCAGGTTCACCGTCAGGGTGACGGAGCGGTCGGCGATCTGGATGTCCTTGATCATGCCGAGGTCGACGAGATCGCGCTGGATGTCCGGGTCCTTGACCCCCTTGAGGGCCGCCAGGACATCCTGCTCGGTGAGACCGTCGCTCTTCTTGCCAAACATCGATGCGATTCCTCGTCGAACGGGAAACGGCCCGGGGTCCGGAGGGAGGTCAGGCGACCCGGGTCGGGGGTGGCGAACTCGTTGAAAAAAGGCCGAACCATCGGCCGTTTCGATCGAAAGAAGGAAGGGGAGATCAGGGCATGTCGGCTTGAAGCAGGGCGTCCAGGAACGGCGCGGGGTCTTCGCCGGCGAGCAGGCGCTCCCAGGGGGTCGGCCCGCCCGACTCGGCCGGGGGCCCCGGGAACCATCCCGCACGCCCCGCACGCCCCGCCGCCAGCTCGACCCAGCGGAGCACGAGGTCGGCCAGCCTCGGGGGCGTCACCACCCCCTGCAGGACCAGCGTCGCGCCCAGCTCCCGCGCCGCCACGGGCAAGCCGGGGTGGCGGCCGGGGTCGAGGACGACCGTGAGGGCGTCCGGCGCGACCGCCCCGACGGCTTCGAGGGCCTCCAGAGCCGGCTCCAGCACCTCGCCGACGTCCATGACGACGATCGGGACCGGGTGGCCGACGACGGCCGAGGTCAGGTCGGCGACCGATCGGGTCTCCACGAGCCGGACGCCGCGCCCCTTGAGCCGGGGCCTCAGGGCCCCCGCGCGATTGGCACGGCGTTCGTGCGTGATGACCAGGCCGGACGTCATGGGGCCGAACCGCCTCGCGGCGCGTGGCCGCCTGAAGACGCAGACTCCTCGGGCCTTGCGCCCGCATGTCCTCGATTTTATCCCAGGTCCTCGACTTCGGCGAGTGCCGAGGACGCTTCCTTGAATCTCGCCTCGGAAACCCGCTACAATTCCACAACGGTCAATCTGAACGGCCGCGCGCGTCGAGAGGTCCCAGACCGTCCCCCCAGCCCCGCGGCCCGACAAGGCGACCCCTGGAGTCGATACGCCAACCATGCCCGACCGCGACCATTACGCCGTGCTCGACGTCGCCAGGGACGCGACGCCCGACCAGATCAAGAAGGCGTACCGGGCCCTGGCCAGGAAGTATCACCCGGACGCCAACCCCGGCGACAAGACGGCCGAGGCCAAGTTCAAGGAGGTCCAGAAGGCCTACGACCTCCTGAGCGACCCCGAGAAGAAGACGATCTACGACCGCATCGGGCACGCGGCCTATGAGCAGTATGGCTCGGGCGGGCCTCGCATGGACCCGAACGCATGGGCCGCCCGGGGCGCCGGCGGGCCCGGGGCCAACTTCGAGAACGTCGACCTCGGCGCCTTCTTCGCCAACGCCGGCGGCGGCGGGGCGAGGGTCGACTGGGGGACCGGCGAGGAGTCCGGCGGCGGGATCTTCGAGGAACTCCTCGGCCGGATGCGGGGGTCGCACCACAACCCGGGCGCGGGCCAGCGTCGCCGGCCGTCGCCCCCCCGCCAGCCGGCGCACAGCGAGGCCGCGCTCACGATCCCGTTCCTGACCGCCATCCGCGGCGGCGAGACCTCGATCGACATCACCCGCGAAAACGGCCGCAAGGAATCCCTCGTCGTCACCATCCCCCCCGGCCTGGAGAACGGCAAGAAGATCCGGCTCAAGGGCCAGGGGGAGGCCGATGAGCACGGCGGCCCCCGCGGGGACCTGACGATCACCGTCACCGTCGACGCCCACCCCTACTTCTCCCGGGACGGCCGCAACCTGCTCGTCGAGGTCCCGATCACGGTCGGCGAGGCCATCCTCGGGGCCAAGGTCGACGTGCCGACCCTGAACGGTCCGAAGTCGGTGCCCATCCCCCCGGGGACTAGTTCCGGCCAGAAGCTCCGCCTCCGGGGCCAGGGCATCCCCGCCCACAAGGAGATTCCCGCGGGCGACCTCCACGTCGTCCCCAAGGTCGTCGTCCCCAGGACCGTGGACGACGCCAGCCGAGCGCTCATCGAGCAGTTCGCCGAGAAGAACCCCCAGAACCCCAGGCAGGGCATGGGATGATGCGCCCGACGCGCAGGCTACCCCGGGGCCATCCCGGTCGCAGCGCTGGCTGAGCCAGTGGCACCCGAACCGGCCCCAATTTCGAGCCAACGCCGGCCCATCCGCCGACCGACGAACTCAGACCATCCAGGAACACCTCTCCCATGGACGACGCGCCCCGTCGGGAACAGATCCGGGAACGGCTCAGGAAGCCGGTCGGGGAATTCCTGGGCGCGATCCTCCTGGGGGTCGGCGCTATCTCCTTCCTGGCGATCTGGCACCTGCTGCGGCGCGGGCGTTTGATCCGCGAGGGGCTGTCGCCGCCCAGGGACGTGAAACTGCCGGACGTCCGGGCCCTCCTCGCCTCCGGAGCCGGAACCGAACCCGAACCGCCGGACGATCCTCAAACCCAGGCCCCGACAACCGCCCGATGACCTCCCCGACCGATCCGCAGTCCCAGCGTTTCCGGCCCCACGAGCGGATCAACGACCCCGAGGTCTTCAAGAAGGCGTTCGAGGCCCGCAAGTCGGTCTCCGACCCCGGCCTGATCGTCTTCGGCGTGCCCAACGGCCTGACGTATCCCCGGCTGGGGATCTCGGCCTCCAAGCGGCGGCTCCGCAAGGCCCACGACCGCAACCGGTTCAAGCGGATCGTCCGCGAGGCGTTCCGGCTCTCCAAGTCGCAATTGCCCGCCGGAGTCGACCTGATCGTGGTGCCCCGGCACGACAAGCTCCAGCTCAGGGATGCCCTCGTGTCGTTCCCCCAGCTCGCCAGGTCGGCCGCGCGTCGGGCGGGGATCCCGCCCCAGGGACGCCCATGAGCGTTGTGGGTCGGGTGCTCAGGTTCCCGGAATGGCTGCTGACCCGGGTCCTGTTGGGGGCGATCAAGGTCTACCAGAAGACCCTGAGCCCCCTGCTCGGCAACGTCTGCCGGTTCCAACCGAGTTGCAGCCGGTACATGGTCGGGGCGGTCGAGAAGTACGGCCTGTGGCGCGGGGGGCTGAAGGGCCTGCGAAGGATCTCCAAGTGCCACCCGTGGAATCCCGGCGGGTATGACCCGCCTTGATACCCGATGCCCCCCGGCGTGGCTATAACAGAAGGGACAGCGACCGGTTCCCGACCCCTGCCACGTTCGAGGCGGACGAATGACCTCGCTTTTGACCCGCACCACCCTCGCCGGCCTCTGGCTGTTGGCCCTCAGCGTCCAAACCTCCCCCGCCGCGGACACCGCCCCCAAGGGCGACCCCGATCGCGGCCGCGAGGCCATGACCGCCCGCAGCTTCCTCAAGCCGGCGTGGTCCGATACAGCGTATGCGAATGCGAAGAGGTCGTGGGAACCGGGTTACGTGGTCGACCAGGGGAAGGACCCATCGGGCTATGATCGGGCGTTCCTGGCCCGGTACGGCCTGCACGCGGCCCCGTTCCCGAACGGCGGCCTGCCGATGGGCCTCAAGCGGGCGAACGGCCCGAACGGCACCCGCCAGGGGGTCAACGTCGACTGCCTGCTCTGCCACGGCGGGTCGATCGGCGGCACGAGCTACGTCGGGCTCGGCAACTCCACGATGGATCTGAAGAATCTCTTCGACGAGATGAACATCGGGGACGGCAAGCTGCCCAACCCCCCGCTGTTCGTGGTCAACACCGCGCGTGGGACCGTCAACGCCGGGATGATGTCGGCCGTGCTGCTGAGCTTCCGGAACCCGGACCTCTCGTTCCGGACCTTCCCCCTGCCCCTCGGCGCCAGCCTGCCCGAGCTTGACGTGCCGGCCTGGTGGCTACTGAAGAAGAAGCAGACCATGTACTTCGACGGCCGCACCGACGCCCGGGCCGTCCGGACCAACATGCAGTTCCTCCTGGGCGAGAAATCGCTCCAGCAGCTCAAGGATCTGGAGCCGACCTTCCGCGACATCCAGGCGTTCATCAAGAGCCTGACCCCGCCGAAGTACCCCTTCCCGATCGATGAGGCCAGGGCGACGCGCGGCAAGGTCGTCTTCGAGGCCAACTGCGCCAAGTGCCACGGGACCTACGGCGACACTCCAACCTATCCGAATAAAATCATCGCCCTGGACATCATCGGCACCGACCCGGAACGCTCCAAGGGGATGTCCGACGGCCTGGTCGCCCACTACAAGTCCACCTGGCTGCACGAGGACGACCACCCCGTCACCGACGACGCCATCGGCTACCAGGCCCCGCCCCTCGACGGCGTCTGGGCCACCGCCCCGTACCTGCACAACGGCTCGGTACCGACCTTGTCGATGCTCCTCGACTCGAAGACTCGCCCGAAGGTCTTCCTGCGACCAAGATCCACGAATTTCGATGAGTACGATCAGACAAATGCCGGCTGGAAGGTCGAGGTCATCACCGGCCCGCGTCCTTCGGGCTTGCCCATGCCCGAACGCCGCCGGCTCTATGACACCTCGCGGTTCGGCCTCAAAAACACCGGTCACACGTTCGGCGATAGGCTCTCGCCGGCCGAGCGGGCGGATGTGATCGAATACTTGAAGACGCTGTAGTGTTCAGGGACCCGGCAGCGACTTCTGGAGTGCGTCCGCTTCCCGACGCCCTGTTCTGGCGAAGCTCGCTTCGCATCCCTGAACGAAGTCACATATTTCGACCTTTATCTTGTTTCTCGGCAGCAAGCTCCCGCCGGGCGAGGGCGTCATCAAACGGACGCACGCCGGAACGACGAGTTGATTGGGGTCGAGGCTGCCGTCGGAGCGGAGTCCCCTACACCGAGGGTACGAGACGCACCACCCTCGACAGGGGACTGCCATTCTGGCAGGTGGGTTCGTTTGGTCAGAATCGCTTCGCGGCGCTATCTCTCTGTGACTTGGTCGGTTGTGGCGGCGAGGCTGCTCTCAACAGTCTACAACCTGAGGAACGAAATGGGGCCGGGGCCCGGGATGAGGTCCCGGGTCACGGCCCTGAATTGAGCGGCCTGGACGGGTCCGATCAGAACGAATCCGCCGAGATGACCTCGCCGCCGCGGAGGGTGACGAGGGAACGGATGACGACGACGTTGGTCGACTCCTTGACGAACTTCACGGAGCCGTCGCCGAACAGGATATTGGCCCCACCCGGGTGGAAGCTGAAGATCTCGTCGTTGTTCGCGCCGTTGTTATTGCGGCTGGGCGAGGCGAGCGGCGGGTAGTGGATGGCCTCGCGGGACTGCCCGATGGGCCACTTGTTGTTGATCACGCCTGAGACGCCGAAGGCGCCGTCCGACTCGGCCCAGCGCCAGAAGCGGCGGGGGTTGGTGGGCCCGAAGATCGGCCGCTGCAGGGTCGGCTGGGTCGGCGGGTTGTAGACGTCCTCGCCGTTGGCGATGTACCGCGAGTCGCGGCCGGCGTCCTCGGCGACCATCATCGTGTTGCTGAGGCCGTCGGTGACCTCGCTGATCCGCGTCATGCTCGACTTGAGGACGCCGTCGGCGCGATCGTTGTTGTTGCGGTACGGGGTGACCGGGGTCGAGCCGAGGCCACCGGTGGTGCCCCGGGCGCTGATGTCGGTGTAGCAGGGGGCGCCGTAGTCGGTGAACCCGTAGCCGATCCGGAGGTTGCCGGTCAGCGACGACTCGGCCGGGTCGAGGTTATCCAGGCCGCCGGCGCTCTCGCGGACGCTCGACGGGCAGAGGTAGACGTTGAGGACGGTCCCGCACGCCGTCTTGTTCGAAGCCGAGATGTGATTATAGTCAAGGCTGTAGTTGTAAGAATTCGAAATATTCGTCCCCTCGAGGTAGGTCAGGATGCGGACGAACAGGCCCGTGCCGTCGATGAAGGTCGTGGACGGCGGGGTGGCGGTGTAGTTCGTGCCCTGGCCGGCCGGGGGGAAGGCCCCGATCGCGCTTTCGTAGTTGTGAAGCGCCAGGCCGATCTGCTTGAGATTGTTGACGCACTGGGCGCGACGCGCGGCCTCGCGGGCCGACTGCACGGCCGGCAGCAGCAGTGCGATCAGCACGGCGATGATGGCGATCACCACCAGGAGTTCGATCAGGGTGAAGCCGCGACGACTGCGGGCCGACGAGAGGGGCAACATGGACGCTTGGCCTCCGACGATTCGATGGGCTCCCGCGTGCACGGACGCGGGCCGGGAATCTGAGGGTAGGCGGAGGAGATGAATGCGGCGCGAAAGATCCGAGCAAAATCCATGAATCTTCAAGTGATTCGAATGCACGATCGTAAATTTAAAGCGTGGCGATCGGTTTCCCCGAATGATCCCCCGGCCCGTCGATTCGGGCGGCGCGCTCCTCGGGGGGTGAGCCCCCCGGCGGGCCGCGGGTTCGCTCGCGGGTCGTCCCCCACCCCATCGGACGCCGCCCGCCCCGGAGTGCCCCGCCGAGGGCCCTGACACGTTGCCGGAGGGGCACGGTCCACGCCCGTCTCAATCGTCCGAGTCGTCGTAATCCGGCGGGACGGTGGTGTCGTCGCGGCCCATCGAGAGGCGGGAGGCGGCGGGTGGGGCGACGTCGATCCGGGCGGTGGCGCCCCTCTGGCCGACCAGGCGGACGGTGCCGGTGCCCAAAGTCAGTTCGAGGTCGGTCAGGAACCGGTCGTCGTGGCGGATCTTGAGCTGGTTGCCCGCCTTGTAGATGGCGCGCCGGACCCGGTCGAGGCCGTGGATTTCGAGGTAGAGGTCGAGGTTGCCGGGATAGGCCCGGACCAGCCGCAAGAGCCGGTCGAGGTCGTTCGGCTGGGTCACCCCCTTGGTGAGCCGGACGACCAGGCCCTTGGACAGCTCGCCGGCGGCACGCTCGATCGGGATGACCCGGGTGATGACCAGCTCGGCCGGCTCGCGGCTGCGGTTCATCGTGCCCTTGACGAAACAAATCAGATCGTCCTTGAGCATCGATTCGTTCTTGGCGAACTCCTCCGGCCAGAGCATCGCCGGCACCGACCCCGACAGGTCCTCGAAGGTCAGCTTCGCCATCCGCGTCAAGCCGGATCGAGATTTCTGCACATTTTTGATCGTCAAGCCCGTGATCATGCCGCCCAGCGTGATCTCCGACTTCTCGGGCATGCTGCCGGCGTCGGCCACGCGGTGGGTGGCCAGGGCCTTGATGAGCCCTTCCTGGCGCGTGAGCGGGTGGCTCGACATGTAGAAGCCGAGGACCTTCTTCTCCTCGGCCAGCTTCTCGGCGTCGGGCAATTCGGGGATGTCGGGTAGTTCGACGGTCGCCGCGCTGGCCTCGGGGGCGGCGGCGGCGAAGGAGTCGAACAGGTTCATCTGCCCGCGCTTCTTGTCCTCCTGCGCCGACTGCCCGGCCTGCGCGGCCCTCGGCAGGATGGCCAGAAACTGGCTCCGCTTGCCGCCGAGCTTGTCGAATGCCCCGGCCTTGATCAGGGTCTCGACGCAGGCCTGGGAGCAGATGCTCGTGGGGACGCGTTCGAAGAACTCGGAGAGGCTCTTGAACGGCCCGCCGGACTTCCTGGCGGCGACGAGGGCGTCGACGGCCTTGAAGCCGGTCCCCTTGATCGCGGCCAGCGCGAAGTGGATCTTCTTGTCCTCCGAGACCCGGAAATAGGCCTCGCCCTGGTTGATGTCGGGCTGGAGGACGTCGATGCCCATGCGACGGCAATCCTCGACGTGCTCCGAGAGCTTCTCTCGCTCGGCACCTTCAATCTCGGATGAGAGCAACGCCGCCATGAACTCGGTCGGGTAGTGCGCCTTGAGGTAGGCCGTCTGGTAGGCGACGAGGGCGTAGGCGGTCGAGTGCGACTTGTTGAAGCCGTAGCCGCCGAAGAACACGATCAGCTCGAAGATTTCCGCCGCCTTGCCCTTGTCGAGCCCGCGCTCGGTGGCCCCTGCGATGAACTGGGCGCGGCCCTCCTCGATGGTCTCCATCTTCTTCTTGGAGATCGCCTTGATGCAGGCGTACGCCTTGGACAGCTCGATGCCGCCCAGGCGGTTGAGGATCCGCATGACCTGTTCCTGGTAGACCATGACCCCGTAGGTCTCTTCCAGGATGTCCTTCAGCACCGGGTGCTGATAGGTCGCCAGCTTGCGCTGGTTTTTCACGTCGACGTATTCGTCGACCATGCCGCCGTTGAGCGGGCCGGGGCGGTAGAGGGCGTTGGTCGCGATGATGTCCGCGAACCGGTCCGGCTTCATCTTGATGAGCAGGTCGCGGATGCCCGGCGATTCGAGCTGGAACACCCCCTTCGTCTCCCCGCGCTGGAGGAGCGTGTAGGTCGCGGGGTCGTCGAGGGGGAGGTTGCCGATGTCGAGGGGCCTGTCGGGGTACCGCTGGTTGATGATCCGGACGGCGAGGTCGAGGATCGTGAGGTTGCGGAGGCCGAGGAAGTCCATCTTGAGGAGGCCGGCCTTCTCGACATCACCCATGTTCCACTGGGTGGTGACGACCTCCTTCTCCTTGTCCTTGTTCGGCAGCTTCTGGAGCGGGACCAGTTCGTGGAGCGGCCGGTCGGCGATGACCACGCCGGCCGCGTGGGTGCCGGTGTTGCGGGCGAGCCCCTCCAGGCGCTGGGCGTAGTCGAGGAGCTTGCCGATCTCGGGGTCCTCGACCGACAGCTTCTTGAGCTGGGGCTCCTGCGCGATGGCGTCTTCGAGCGTGATGTGGAGCGTCTGGGGGATCAGGCTGGTGACCTGGATGACCCGGGCCAGGGGCACGTTGAGGGCGCGTCCGACGTCCTTGACCGCCGCGCGGGCGGCCATGGTGCCGAAGGTGCCGATCTGGGCGACGTTGGCCGCGCCGTACTTCTTCCGGACGTACTCGATGACCTCGTACCGACGCTCCTGGCAGAGGTCGATGTCGATATCTGGCGCCTCGGAGCGGTTGGGGTCGAGGAACCGTTCGAACAGCAGGTCGTAATGGATCGGGCAGACGTGGCTGAGGTGGAGGAGGTACGAGACCAGGGCGCCGCAGGCCGAACCTCTGGCGGAGTTGGGGATCCCGACCTCGCGGGCGAAGCGGACAAAGTCCCAGACAATGAGGAAGTACGAAGCGAACCCCATCCGGTTGATGACACCCAGCTCGTGCTCCATGCGGGCGAGGACCTCGGGCGCGGGGCTGTCCCCGTAGCGCTCCTTGAGCCCCTGCTCGCAGAGTTCGCGGAGGTAGGCCTCGGGGGTCTGGCCGCCCGGGGGCTGGAATGAGGGGAAGCAGCGCTTGCCGAGGCCGAGCCCTTCGTAGTCGACCGTCTTGGCGATGTCATACGACCGCGCCAGGGCCTCGTCCTGGCCCTTCATCGCGACGTACATCTCCTCCGGGCTGCGGAGGTGGAACTCGTCGGACTCGAACCGCATGCGGGTCGGGTCGTCGAGTGTCTTGCCGGTGTTGATGCAGAGCAGGACGTCGTGCGCCGGCGCGTCTTCCTTGGTGAGGTAGTGGGCGTCGGAGGTCGCCACCAGGGGCAGGCCCATCCGGTTGGCGATGTCGATGGCCCCCTTGGCGCACTCGTGCTGGATCGGAATGCCGTTGTCCTGGATCTCGACGAAGAAGCCGTCCTCGCCGAAGACCTTCTGGTACCAGGCGCAGAGCTTCTCGGCCTCCTTGATCTTGCCGTGGAGGATGTGGTCCGAGAACTCCGCCGAGGCGCAGCCGCTGAGGCAGATCAGCCCTTCGGAGTGCCGCTCCAGGATCTCCTTGTCGATGCGCGGCTTGTAGTAGAAGCCCTCCAGGAACGCCGACGACGAGAGCCGCAGGAGGTTCCGGAAGCCGGCCGCATTCCGGGCGAGCAGGGTCAGGTGGAACGAGTGCTCATGCCCCGAACCGCCGCCGGTGGTGCGCTCGGTGCGACGCCCGGGGGCGACGTAGGCTTCTAGGCCGACGATCGGCTGGATGCCGGCGGATTTCGCCTCGCGGAGGAACTCGACCGCGCCATACAGGTTGCCGTGGTCGGTGATCGCCAGGGCCTCCATGCCGAGCGCCTTGGCCCGCTTGGCCAGCGACGAGACCTTGCTCGCGCCGTCCAGGAGGCTGTAGTGGCTGTGGCAATGCAGGTGGACGAACGGCCGGCTCGACATCGGGGCACCTCGGTCTGCGCCTGGGGAGTCTTCGCGGGAGCAGGAGCGACACGATTCCGCAACGACCTGAACACAAGCACAGATCCCATTTTAACCGGGAACTGTACTTTTGAACAAGCCAGGTCGTGAGGGATGGGGTTTCGCTCTTCCTGTCAGGATCGGCAGCCCAGTGCCGGGAACATTCGCCCGGCGCGGCCTGATCCCCGGGCGATCGTCGGAGATCCCCTCTGATCCTACGCCATTCTCTAGAGCATCCCGCCGGGAGGATCCATCCTGGCGATACGTCCAGCACGGATGTCGGGAGTTCAGGCGTCCGCACCCCGTGTGGAAATCTGACTGCCCTACGGCCCCTTCAGGCAGCAGAACACCGAAACGCCGACGGCCCGCCCCATCTCGACGAGGGGGCGGGCCGGGTGTGTTCGGGACAATCCGTCGAGACGTGGGGACCGGGACGAGTCGGGGTCAGACCCCGATGGCGACCAGGTCGACTTCCTGCTCCTGCGCCTCCCCGGCGGCATCCTCGGCCGCGGAGGTGGCTTCGAGCCCCTGGACCAGGGCGCCGAGCTGGAGCGCGAGCAAGCGATCCGCCGGAGCATGGCCCCGCAGCAGCGCCAGGAACGCCTCCGCGCCGATCAGGACGGCCTTGGGCTTGCTGTGGATCGTCAGCACGTAACGGGCCGACGGATCTTCAAGCGAGTCAAGGACTTTCGGCAAATCGCGGTGAAGCTCACGGCTGCCAATGAAGCGAACGCGAGACTGAGGCATCTCCATCCTCTGGGCCGCTAGCGGCCGAATGACGCGTGGGGATTTGTGGGGTGCAGAAAGGGTCACCCCGAGGCGATATGTACCCGTATGCTATACGGGACCCCCACCGAGGTCAATCCATTTATTCGGACCTGAGCGATTATGAGAAGGACGTGAAGCCCGGGGCGGTCAGGGGTTGGCGGGCGGATCTTCCGCCTTTTTGCCGTCGTCCTTGGGTTTTTCCGGGGCGGGCGGGCTCTCCTGCGCACGCTTGATCAAATCTTCGAGCCCTTTCGTCTTGCTGTATTGCTCGAAGATCTGCGTCCGGAGTTCCTTCGATCGTGCGAAGTCGCTCGCCTTCTCGGCGGAGGCAACCTGCTCCAGCTTGTCGAGGACGAGCTGGCGCTTGCTCTCCAGCAAGGATTTCGCCGCCCCCTGCCGAGACTTCGCCAGGAGGAGCCAGCCCCGGTCTTCCTTCTCCTTCGACCCTTCGAGCTTGGCCACCATCCGCCCCCAGGCCTCGACGATGCCCGGCAAATCCTCGCGCTGGGTAGCCCCGGCGGCCTCGCCGTTGGTCACGGCGAACAGCGACTCGGGCCCCTCCTTCGGCTTGCCGAAGAGGGGGTTGCGTTCGATCACGTCGGCCCGGCGCTCGGTGTTGTGAAGCAGCAGCTTGTCGTGGAAGGGCTCGGTCTTGTCCCGGTACGGGTGGTCGGGGTGTTTAGCGTCGAGTTCTTCGAGGTACTGGTCGCGTGCGACCCGCCAGTCCTCGGGCTTCTCCGAGGCCATCAGGGGCTCGGCCTTGCGGAAGAGGTACTCGGCGCTCGGGGGCCAGAACGCATAAGCGACGATCCCGGCGATGACCGCCAGGGCGGCGACGAGCCCGGCCACGCCGGCCCACTCGGGGATCTCGAACGGCTCGCGTTCTGTGCCCTGCGCGGGCTTCTTTTTCTTCTTGCGGGAGCCCGCCTGGGTGCGGAGCCCGTCGCCCTGGTCGATGCCGAGGGTGCTCCCCATGGGGATGCCGTCGGTGCCGGTGCCCGGCCAGACCATGGGGATGGTCTGCTTCTGCTCATCGCGGATCTTGAGGGCGCGGAGGATCTCCGACACCGCCAGGGCGTCCATCGGCCGCTCGCCGGGGGTCTTGGCCAGGAGCTTGACGACGAGGTCGTCGAGGGCGCGGGGGATCTCGTGGACTTTTTCGCTCGGGCGTGGGGGGGTCCGGGTCAGGTGGGCCGTCATGAGCGCGACGGCCGAGTCCGCCTGATACGGGATGTTGCCGGTGAGGAGCTGATAGAGGACCGCCCCGAGCGCGTAGAGGTCGGTCTTGTGGCTGATCTCCGGCGTGCCCTTGATCTGCTCGGGCGCCATGTAGGCGGCGGTGCCCAGGGTGCGGCCGGTGGCGGTGAGGTCCTCGGTGGCGTCGAGCGGCTTGGCGATGCCGAAGTCGGTCAGCTTGACGACGTCGTTGGGCGCCAGCATCAGGTTCGACGGCTTGAGGTCGCGGTGGATGACCTGGTGGTCGTGGGCGTATTCGAGGGCATCGCAGATCTGGATGCCCAGCTCGACGACCCTGCGCCAGGGCAAGGCGCCCTCGGCCTTGATGACCTGGTCGAGGGTCTGCCCCTCGATGTATTCCATCGCATAGTAATACGTGCCGGCCGACTTGCCGCGGGCGTAGTACTTGACGATGTTCTTGTGGCGGAACTTCTCGAGGATCTTGGCCTCGCGGATGAACCGCTCGAAGCCTTTACCCTTCAAGCCCTGATCGCCGAGGATCACCTTCACGGCCGCCGGGCGGTTCTCCTTGGTCTCATTGACCGCCTTGTAGACGATGCCCATCGCCCCCGCGCCGAGTTCGGACACGAGGCGAAACGAGCCCAACTTCTGGCCGACCTGCGGCGACGACATGGCGACGAGTCCCTCCCTCGGGAGGTTCCGGGGGTTTCGCGGTGGGGGTTGCCGCAGTCCAGGTAGGGCCCAACGGATCGCGCGGCGTCACGGCACCCAATATGCGGCGCAAAGTGGGAACCGTGACGCCGTTGGGTCGATCTCAGTGACCGGGCATGGTGCACGACTGGCCCAACGCGGCGGGCAGGTAGCAGTTGAGGACGTAATCCATGACCATGCGGTCGGCGTTGAACCGCCAGCCGAGGGTCTTGAGGCCCGCCTTCTGCCGGGCGATCCAGCGCCTGGGGAGGCCGTTGGTGTCGCGGTCGTAGAAGAGCGGGATGACTTCCTGGGTCAGGGTCCGGATCAGGTCGTCGTGGTCGCGCTCGTCCTGGATCGCCGGGGACGAATGCGCGCCACCGTGGCCGATTGCGAAGCCGTTGCGGCCATCATACGCCTCGGCCCACCAGCCGTCGAGGATCGAGAAGTTGAGCCCGCCGTTGAGCAGAACCTTCTCGCCGGAGGTGCCCGACGCCTCCTGAGGGCGGCGGGGGTTGTTGAGCCAGACGTCGACACCCTGGACCAGGTTCCGGGCGACGTTCATGTCGTAATTCTCGACGAACACGAGCCTTCCGGCGATCCGGGGGTCGCGGGTCAGCTTCACGATGTTCTGGATCAGCTCCTTGCCCATGTTGTCTTCGGGGTGTGCCTTGCCCGCGAAGATGAACTGGACCGGGCGATCGGAGGCGTTGACCATCTCGGCCAGCCGCTCGACGTCGCGGAGCACCAGGCCGGCCCGCTTGTAGGTGGCGAACCGCCGGGCGAAGCCGATCGTGAGGTATTCCAGGTTCAGGGCGTTCTTGGCCGCCGCGATCGCCTCGGGCCCCTCGCCCCGGCGCTCGGCCTGGAGGACCAGCCGGCGACGGACGAACTCGATGAGCCCGGCCTTGAGGATCTGCTGGGTCTCCCAGAGTTCCGAGTCGTCGATCTCGTCGACCTTGGCCCAGGCCTCGGGGTGGCGGACCCGCTGACGCCAGTCGACGTCGAGGTGGCGGTCGAGCATCCGGGCGGTCTGGGGCGACATCCAGGAGGAGACGTGGACGCCGTTGGTGATGTGCCCGATCGGCACGCCTTCCTCGGGGCGGTTCGGATACAACGGGTGCCACATCCGGCGCGACACCTGGCCGTGGAGCGCGCTGACGCCGTTGGCGTGTCGGGAGAGCTTGAGCGCCAGGACCGTCATGCAGAACGGCTCGTTGGTGTCGGACGGATAGACCCGGCCGAGGCCCATGAAGTCGTCGTACGACAGGTGCAGGCCGTCGCGGATCTTGCCCAGGTGCTCTTCGACGAGCTGCGCGGGGAAGCGGTCGTGGCCGGCGGCGACCGGCGTGTGGGTCGTGAAGACCGTCATCTGCGCGACGTTGCGGGACGCCTCGCCGAACGGCAGCCCTTCGGACGCCATCTCCGACCGGGTCTTCTCCAGCACGGCGAAGGCGCTGTGGCCTTCGTTGAGGTGGAGAACCGACGGGTGGATCCCCAGCGCGTCGAGCGCCCGGACGCCGCCGACGCCGAGGAGCAGCTCCTGGCGGATCCGGATGCGGGCATCGCCGCCGTAGAGGCGGGAGGTCAGCGCGCGGTCGTACTCGTTATTCTCGGGGACGTTCGAGTCGAGCAGGAGCAGCCGGGTGCGGCCGACCTCGACCTCCCAGACCTTGGCGTGCAGGACGCCGGCGTGGGTGTCGATCGAGATCATCAGCTCCTTGCCGTCGGGGCCCTTGGTGGGCTGGATCGGCAGGAGTTCGGGGTTGTTGCTGAGGTACTCCTCGCGCTGCCAGCCGTGCTCGTCGATGGTCTGGCGGAAATAGCCCTGCGCGTAGAGGAGGCCGATCCCGATGAGCGGGATGCCGAGGTCGCTGGCGCTCTTGAGGTGGTCGCCGGCGAGGACACCGAGGCCGCCGGAGTAGATCGGCAGGCTCTCGTGCAAGCCGAACTCGGCCGAGAAGTACGCCACAGGGCGCACGCGGAGGCTGGAGGCGTAGGTCGAGCCCCAGCTATCGGTGTTCCGCATGTACTCCGACAGGCGCCGGAAGGCGTAGTCGATCCGGGAGTGGAGGGCCGACTCCTGGGTGAGACGTTCGAGGGTCTCGGGCGAGAGCTTCTTGAGGAACTCGACCGGGTTGTGGTCGGTCTGCCTCCAGAGGGCCGGGTCGAGTTCCCGGAACAAGCTGACGACGTCTGGCTGCCAGACCCACCAGAGGTTCCTCGCCAGCTCGCGCAACTTGTCGATGACTTTGGCCTGACCCGCCATGGTCTCCCCCATGCTCATTTGATGCAAACACCCAGGGCCCGGCGTCTCGGGCACGGTCGGGGTGGACAGTATGGGAAATCCCAGCGGGATTGCCAACCCCTCGATGGGTCGGCCGGACGCGCCCCGCCCGGGAAACGGCCGCGACCCGAGGGGAGCCGGGACGCGCGACGGTCGGATCGGCCCGGGGCGACATCACCCCGGGCCGATCGCTCCCCAAGGGGAGTCTAGGTCACAATCTGGGTTCGAAGCCGAGCGCCTTGATCAGGAATGCCCACTTGTCGGCGGCCTCCTCGATCAGCTTCGAGGTCGGCTTGCCCGCGCCGTGGCCGGCCTTGGTCTCGATCCGGATCAGGACCGGGTTGTCCCCCCGATGGGCGGCCTGGAGGGTCGCGGCGAACTTGAAACTGTGCGCCGGGACCACGCGGTCGTCGTGGTCGGCGGTGGTCACCATCGTGGAAGGGTACTTCGTCCCCGTCTTGAGGTTGTGCAGGGGCGAGTAGGCGACCAGGGCCTTGAATTGCTCGGCGTCGTCCGACGAGCCGTAGTCGTCGACCCAGGCCCAGCCGATCGTGAACTTGTGGAAACGGAGCATGTCCATGACGCCCACGGCCGGCAGCGCCGCGCCGTAGAGTTCGGGCCGCTGGGCCATGCAGGCACCGACGAGCAGGCCGCCGTTGGAGCCGCCGCTGATGGCCAGGCGCTCCGACTTCGTGTACTTCTCGGCGATGAGGTACTCGGCGGCGGCGATGAAGTCGTCGAAGACGTTCTGCTTCTTGAGCTTCGTGCCGGCCTGGTGCCAGTCCTCGCCGTACTCGCCGCCGCCCCGGAGGTTGGGGATCGCCAGCACCCCGCCCATCTCCATCCAGGCCAGGTTCGCCGGGCTGAAGCTGGGGGTCAGGGAGATGTTGAACCCGCCGTAGGCGTACAGCAGCGTCGGATTCTCGCCGTGCTTCTGCAGGCCCTTCTTCGCGGTGATGAACATCGGGACCTTCGTCCCGTCCTTCGACTTGTAGAAGACCTGGGTGGTCTCGTAGTCGTCGGGGTTGAATTCGAGCGGGATCTTGCGGAAGACCTCGCTCTTGCCGCTGGGGATGTCGTAGCGATAGACGGTCGCCGGACGGCTGAAACTGTTGAAGGTGTAGAAGGTCTCGGTGTCGTCCTTCTTGCCCCGGAACCCGGCGGCGGTGCCGATGCCCGGCAGCTCGACCTCGCGGACGAACTTGCCCTTGGTGTCGAAAAGCTTGACCTGGGTGCGGGCGTCCTTGAGGTAGCCCGCGATGAAGTGGCCGCCGACGAGGTCGACGTCATTCAGGGTCTCGGCGGCCTCGGGGATCAGCGTGACCCAGTCGCTCGGGCTCGGCTTGCGGGTGTCGATGGCGACCACGCGGCCCTTCGGGGCGTCGCGGTTGGTCTTCACGTAGAAGACCGGGCCGTCGTTGTCGATGAAGCTGAATTCGTACTCGAACTTGTCGATCAGCTCGACGGGCCTGGCGTCCTTGTCGGTCAGGTCCTTGTAGAAGACCCGTTCCTTCTGACTGGTGCCTTTGCGGGCCGAGATCAGGACGTAGTGGCCATCGTCGGAGACCTCCGCGCCCAGGAGCCACTCCTTGTCCTCGGGCCGCTCGAACACGAGCTGGTCCTCGGACTGGGCGTGCCGACCTTGTGGAAGTAGATCTTGTTGTAGAAGTTCGCGCCTTTGAGGTTCTCGCCGGCCTTGGGCTCGGGGAACCGGCCGTAGAAGAAGCCGGAGCCGTCCCTGGTCCACGACGCGCCCGAGAACTTGATCCACTTGAGGTGGTCGTCGAGGTCCTTGCCGGTCTCGACGTCGCGGATCTTCCACTCATTCCAGTCCGACCCGGCCGCCGCCAGGCCATAGGCCAGGAGCTTTGCCGTCCTGGCTGACCGACAGCCCGCTGAGGGCGACGGTGCCGTCGGACGACAGGGTGTTGGGGTCGAGCAACTGCTTGGGCTCGGCGTCCAGGGTCTTGAGCGTGTACAGGACGCTCTGGTTCTGGAGGCCGGTGTTGTGGGAGTAGAAGTAGCGGTCGCCTTCCTTCGAAGGGGCGCCGAACTTCGGGTAGTTCCAGAGCTTGGTGAGCCGCTCCTTGAGCTTCGCCCGGTAGGGGAGCGACTCCAGGTAGGGCATCGTGACCTTGTTCTGGGCCTCGACCCAGGCGCGGGTCTCGGCCGAATCGGGGTCCTCGAGCCAGCGGTAGGGGTCGGGGACCTTGGTGCCGTGGTACTCGTCGACGTGGTCGGACTTGCGAGTCTCGGGATAGGAGAACGCGCCGCCGCTGGCCTTGTCGGAGCGGGCGTCGTTGGGGAATCCCAGACTCATGGCGAGCAAAACTCCCGCGCAGGTGGCCGGGAAGGCGAATCGGCCCGGTCGGATCGTCATGGATGGGTCTCGCGAGGACATGCTGGAAAGGGATCGGATCGGATCCAGTGATATCGGGCTCCGGCCCTGGCCGCGCCGCGTCCGCGATGTGAAAACGCATTGTAGCGGGCCACCGCACCGGGGGGAATTCCCCTTCGAACTGCGGGTGCGGAGCTGCCAATGCGCTGGGCGAGGGTCTCCAGACCCCGCCCATGCCCTGAGAAGCCGTACCAGAGGAGCGGGTCTCCCGACCCGAAGATCAAGAGCCTCGTCGCGCGGGGGGTTCCGAAAGGGTCTAGGGCCCGGGATCCGGTGGTACGGCGAGGCGGAGGTCGCTGCGGGGTCGGGAGACCCGCGCCAAGCGCGTCCGACCCGCTCCGAGCGCGCGGCGTGGGTTTGGGCGGCATCGGGAGACGCTCGCACGGCGCGTGCGCGAACCGGGATCGAGAACCCGATCCCCATCTGGTCACGTTTCCCGCCACGGACGCGCCGCGCGTGTTGCCAAGCCGGCGGATTCCGTCCAGAATACGCGGAGCCTCTCCGCTCCGATCGAGTCACGTCCCGCAACACGGAACCCGCTCCATGCCTCGACCCGTAATGCGCCGCTCCGCCCTCGTCCTGTCCGGGTTCCTCTTCACTCTGAGCCTGACGCTCCGGGCCCAGGATCCGAAGGCCGACGTCGCCGAGCGGGCGAGGAAGATCCACGAGGAAGGCTTCGTCTTCGACGGCCACAACGACCTCCCCTGGCTGCTCCGCGAGGTCGGGGACATAGCCTTCGAGAAGGTGGATCTGGTCAAGGGGTTCCCCAAGGGCCAGACCGACTTCCCGCGCGCGAAGAAGGGGGGCCTGAAGGCCCAGTTCTGGTCGGTGTACATCCCGAGCGAGCAGAAGAACCCGATGCGGACCGTGGCCGAGCAGATCGACCTGGTCCACCGGATGGTCGAGAAGTACCCCGACCACCTCCAGATCGCCTACGACGCCGACGACGTCGAGACGGCGCTCAAGGCCGGCAAGATCGCGTCCCTGATCGGGATCGAAGGGGGCGTGGCGATCGAGGACGACCTGTCCATGCTCCGGGTCTTCCACCGCCTCGGCGCCCGCTACATTACCCTGACCCACAACTCGACCCTCAAGTGGGCCGACGCCGCCACCGACGAGCCGAAGCACGACGGCCTCACCCCGTTCGGCGAGCGGGTCGTCAAGGAAATGAACCGGCTCGGGATGCTCGTCGACATCTCCCACGTCGCCCCCAGCACCATGGCCGACGCCCTTCGCGTCTCGAAGGCCCCGATCATCGCCAGCCATTCGAGCGCGTTCGCGATCGCCCCCAGCCCCCGCAACGTGCCGGACGAGATCCTCCAGCAGATCCCGACCAACGGCGGCGTGATCATGGTCAACTTCTACTCGGGCTTCGTCGTCCCCTCGTCGGCGAAGGCCGTCGCCACGGCCCGCGCCGAGTTCAAGGCGAAGTATCCCGACAGTACTGCCGCCCAGCGCAAGGCCATGAGCGCCTTCTTCAAGAATCAGAAGATGCCCCGGGGCACCATCGCCGACGTGGCCGATCACATCGACCACCTCGTGAAGGTCGCCGGCATCGACCACGTCGGCATCGGCTCCGACTTCGACGGCATCACGAGCTGGCCCGTCGGCCTCGAAGACGTCTCCTGCTACCCCAAACTCACCGAGGAACTCCTCCGCCGGGGCTACTCCGACGAGGCCATCAAGAAGATCAACGGCGGCAACGTCCTGCGGGCATTGAGGAAGGCCGGACAGGTCGCGAAGCAGCTTCAAAAAACGACCACGCCCGAGGTCGACCAGCCGGAGACGCCCAAGGACGAGCATTGATCCAGGCCTCTTCCAGCGTAGGTTGGAAACACTGGGCGCGGCTCGGAGGCGCCTGGCGAGGATCGAAAGCGCTGGGCGTGGGTCTCCAGACCCCGCCCCTACCGCGATCGAAGCAAACCACAAAACCGGGTCTCCAGACCCGCAAGTTCAGGCCTAGCCGAACGGGTCCGGAGACCCGATCCGCCGGTTCGAATGGCCGAGGTGGGGGCGGGGTCAGGAGAGCCGCGCCCAGCGTGCCGGGCCCTCGCCCAGCGATTCAGGGCCACGGCCACCGTCGCACTGGCACAGCCAGTGGCACACGAACTGGCTCCAAACAGGTCATCGCTTTCTGATCGCCGCACATGCGATTGACACGGAGGAACGACCATATGCGAACGCTTGCCATCTTCCTGGCCCTCTCCGCCAGCACATACGCCGCCGACAAGCCCCCCCTACCCCGGCTGGCGATCGAGCACTACGAGCTGCCCAACGGCCTCAAGGTCGTCCTGCACCGCGACCCGGGCATCCCGCAGGTGACGGTCTGCGTGGCGTACCACGTCGGGTCCAAGAACGAGCGTGCGGGCAAGACGGGGTTCGCCCACTTCTTTGAACACATGATGTTCCGTGGCACAAAGAACGTCCCCAACTACGACATCCCGCTCCAGGAGACCGGCGCGCAGTCGAACGCGTTCACGACCGAGGATATGACGGTCTACCACGAGACGGTCGCCAGCAGCTTCCTCAAACGCGCGTTGTACCTCGAAGCCGAACGCCTGGCGTTCCTGCCCTCGGCGCTCGATCAGGCGAAGTTCGACACCGAGCGCGAGATCGTCAAGAACGAGCGGCGGCAGTCGGTCGACAACCAGCCGTATGGGCTGTCGGAGGAGGCCATCCTCGGGGCCATCTTCCCCAAGGGCCACCCCTATTCGTGGTCGGTCATCGGCTCGATGAAGGACCTGAACGCGGCGTCGCTCAAGGACCTCCGGCTGTTCTTCGCCGAGTTCTACAACCCCGCCAACGCCTGCCTCAGCCTCTCCGGCGACTTCGACGTCGCGCAGGCCAAGGAATGGATCAAGGACTACTTCGGCCCCATCGCGTCCGGCCCGAGGCCGAAGCCCGTCCAGGCCCCTGCCCCGGGCCTCAAGCCCTCGCGGACGGTCCTCAAGGACAAGGTCTCCCTGCCCCGGGTCTACTGGGCCTGGCCGACGGTGGACGACGACAACGCCGACGCCCCCGCGCTCGACCTCCTCGGCAGCATCCTCAGCGGCGGCGAGGCCTCCCGGCTCTACCGGCGTCTGGTGCGCGACACCAAGGTGGCCAAGGACGTCAGCGCGGGCCAGGACTCGAAGGAGATCGCCGGCCTGTTCGAGATCCGCGCCACGGCCGCCGCGGGCAAGACCCTCGCACATGTCGAGGCCGAGATCCGGCACGTGCTCGACGACCTCAAGACGCACCCTCCGACCGAAGCCGAACTCAAAAGGGCGCTGGCGAAGCTCGAGACCAGCACCTACCACGAGCTGACCGGCAACACCGGCCGGGCCTTCCAGCTCGCCATCGGCTACGTCCAGAAGGGCGACCCCGAGCACTACCGCAAGGACATCGCCCGCTACTTCGACGTCACCACCGCCGACCTCGCCCGGGTCGCATCCAGGTACATCACACCCGAGAAGGTCGCCCTGGAGGTCGTCCCCACCAAGGAGGGCGAGGCCAAGTCGGAGGTGACGTTCCTCGGCCCGAATCCGAGCAACGACGCCGAGCCGGCCGAGTCCGAACGCAACGTCGACGCCGGGCCGGACTGGAAGACCCTGCCGGGGCCGTCGCCGTCGGGCGACCTGGTCGCGCCGAACTTCGTGCGGAAGACCCTTTCGAACGGCATCAACGTCTGGGTCGCCCCCTGGAAGACCCTGCCGCTCGTCTCGATGCAGCTCAGCCTCCCCGTCGGCACGGCCGACTCGCCGAAGGACAAGGCCGGGCTCGTCTCGCTGCTGGGGTCGATCCTCGACAAGGGTACGAAGGATAAGAATTCGACCGAGCTGACCGAGGCCTTCGAGGCGCTCGGGACTGGCCCATCGATCTTCGTGGGGCCCGACTCGACACTCTACTCGCTGAGCACGCTGGCGAGGAACTTCCAGCCGGCCCTCGACCTGTTCACGCCGATGGTCCTCGGCCCCCGGTTCGACCCGTCCGACTTCGAACGCGAGCGGAGTCTTCAGAAGGCCGGGCTGATCCAGAACGCCGACCGCCCGATGGCGATCGCCCAGCGCGCGTTCCGGGCCCTGCTCTTCGGGCGCGACAACCCCTACGGCCAGCCCGACGACGGCGACCTCGCGACCATCGACGGTCTCACGCTTCAGGACGCCATCACCTTCCACAAGGCCCATTTTGGGCCTTCTCACGCGACGATCGTCGTGTCGGGCGATGTCGAGCCCGACGCCGTGTTTGAATCCCTGGAGAAGCGTTTCGGAGCCTGGAAAAACCCCACCCCGGTCCCGGCGAAGCGGCCCAGCCCCACGCTCAAGCCCGAGCCGGGCGTCGTCTACCTGGTGGACAAGCCGGGGGCCGTCCAGAGTATCCTCTCGCTGGGACGCATCTGGACCGGGCACGACGACCCCCGCTACTTCGCCGAGACCATCGCGAACCACTCCGTCGGAGAGGACTTCCTCAGTCGCCTCAACGCCAACTTGCGCGAGAAGAATGGTTATAGCTACGGGATCGGCTCCCGCTTCACCTTCCGCCGCAACTACGGCACCTGGCAGGTCTCCTCGGCCGTCCGGGGCGACGCCACGGCCGAGGCGCTGACCGAGGTCCTCAAGGAGCTGGGCGCCCTGCAGAAGGGCCAGCCGCTCTCCGACGAGGAGATCGCCACCGCCCGCGACGCCATCGGCCGGGCCTTCCCCGAGGAGTTCGAGGACCCCTCCGCCATCGCCGGTGCGCTCATGGAACTTGCCCAGTTCCGGCTCCCCGACGACTACCTGGCGACCTATCTCAAGCGGCTCGACTCACCGAAGCCCGACGAGATCCGCAAGGTGATCGCCGAGGCCACCGACCCGGCCGCGCTGACCGTCCTCGTCGTCGGCGACCGCAAGTCGGTCGAGGCGAAGCTCCGCAAGATCCCCGGGGTGAAGGATGTGCGGGTCGTGACGCCCGACGGGCTTCCCGCCAGGGCACATTGATCGGACGGATGGCCCAGGATTCGCTCGGTCCATCAACGGTTGCAATGATTTGGAGCCAGTTCGTGTGCGACCGGCTACGCCTGTGCCGGGATGGCCCCGGACCACGGGAGGCATCCGAACAGCCGATGCGCCCGTCGCACCGGCACCGCCAGTAGCACACGAACTGGCTCCAAATCGAGCGATCGCTCCCACTGTCGCGTCTTTGTGATTTTTGGTTTTGATTCGAGGTGATCCCGATGCGACTCACGGCGAAGGCGGCGAGACGCATTGCGATTGCCTTGGGTTTGCTGGTCTCCGTCGGCGCGGCCGCCTGGTTCTTCGTGATCCCCCGCGTGATCGTCCGGGCGATCGAGGCGAAGTATCGCGGGAGGGTGACGATCCAGGGGGTGTGGGTCGGCAAGGCGAGCGCGGGGATCCGCGGGCTCACGCTCGCGGAGGGGACGGATCCGGACTCGCCCGTCTGGTTCGAGGCCGATCGGGTCTCGACCGACGTCTCCCTCGGCTCGATCCTCCGGGGCCGGTTCAGCCCGACGATCGTGCAGGTCCGCGACCCGGTTGTGCGTTTCCGGGTCGACGGCCAGGGCAAGCCGCTCACGAAGATCCCCCTGGCGGAGTCGAAGAAGTCTGAGCAGACCCTCCCCGAAGTGATGGTGGAGGGGGGCAAGCTCCTCATCAACCAGGCCGACCGCCCTACGTTCGAGCTGGGGCAGATCCGGGCCGACCTCAAGAATCGGGCGGATCACGCGACGCTCTCGGTCCGCAGCGACGACCCGTTCTGGGGACGCCTCAGCGCCAGCGGGCGGTTCGAGCCGAACTTCGAATCCGGTCGGATCGAACTGCGGACCGGCCCCGGCTTCACAGCGGACCCCGAGAAGACGGCCCGCCTGCCGTTCATCCCCGACGAGGTCTGGCAGCACGTCGGCCCGAATGGCCCGATGGACGTGAGGCTCGACGTCGCCATCCAGAAGGACGCGCCGGAGCCCGTGAACGTGAAGGCCACCGTCAAGCTCGACCGCACCACCGCAAGCTTCGCCACGCTCGGCATCACCACGCACGACACAACCGGCACGCTCTCGTTCGCCAGGGGTGTCGTCACCCTCGCCGACATCGCCGGCAAATCCATCGGCGGCGAGGTGACGGCGAAGGCAGGCACGCTCGATTTCCGCACGCCCAATCCACTCTTCCAGATCCAGCTCGGCCTCAAAAATGTGGATGTTTCCCAGGCGCCGGCGACCTGGGGACTGGCCGACCTCGGGGCTACCGGGCGGCTCAAGGGCGACATCGCGCTCCGGGTTCGGGTGCGAGGCCAGGCGATCGACCTCGCGGGCACGACGGGCGATGTATCAATCGAGAACGGCAGCCTCCAGGGCATCCCTATCAAGTCGCTGGCGCTGAACGTCCAGGGCCAGGGGAGTTCGCTCCAGTACCAGACGAAGGACCCGCAGACCGGCCGGATGATGCCGCTGACCGCGAGCAAGTCGCGGCTCGAACGGACCACGCTCATGCAACTGGCGCAGGCGATCCCCGGGGCGACCCCGCCCACGGGCCCTGCCCCCAACCCGGCCCCGAGCCCCGCCCGCCCGCCGAATTTTCGGCTGCCCCGGTCGCTCTCCACAAGCCTGGAACTCGAAGATGTGGACATCGGCGCCTTGCTGGGCCGCGCCGAGCTGATGATGCGATGGAAGCTACCCTGGAAGATCACCGGCCTGATCTCGGTGCAGGTCGAGGCGACGATCCCCATCGGCGAACTCAAGGATCTACGCTCGTACACCTTCCGGGGCAAGGCGATCCTGCACCAGACGACCGTCAACGACTTCGACATCGGCCGGCTCGATTTCGGGGTCGAGTTCGCGAACGGGATCCTCAACCTCACGGACCTCCGCGGGATCATCGCCGACCACCCCGACCCGGGCGCGATGCCGACCGAGGTCCTGCCGATGGCCCCCGTCCCGAGGGACGGGGCCCTGCCCGAGGGCGGCTTCCGTGGTGTCCTTCGGGCTGAAATCATCCCCCGGGGCACGATCAAGGCCCACTTCGAGGCGAATCGCTTGCCGCTCGTCGAGCTCGCCCACCTCGCGGGGCGGGACGACCGCAGGCTGCGCGGCGTGCTGTCGGCGAACCTCGAAGCCAGCGGGACGGTGGAGACGGCCTCCGACCCGTCGAAGTGGGACGCCATCGGCTCGGTCGAGTCGCGTCAGATCCTCTACGACAAGGCGAAACTCGATGAGTTGATGGGTCGCTTCGCCCTCAAGGGCGGCCACCTGTCGATCGAGCGGCTGTCCGCGAAGCTCGCCGGCCAGCCGCTCGACGGCTCGGGCGAGATCGACCTGGCGCCACCCCGGGAATTCCGGGGGCGGCTCGACGTCAAGGGCTGGGACATCGCGCAGGCCGCGTCGCTGCTCAAGTTCGACCAGGATCGATTCAAGCTCATCGGCCGGGTCGAGGCCAACGCCGAGGCGTCGGGCAAGCTCGAACCGCTGGAGCTCATCTCCTCGGGACGGGCACGGATCGCAACGGCGAGCACGCTGGGCGTCGCGCTCGGTGACGTCACCGCGAGCTGGAAGACCGAGGGCCAGACGCTCAAGGTCGACCGCCTGCACGCCAGTCCGGCGGGCGGCTCGTTCGAGGCGAACGCCACCCTGCCCACTCGGGCCGACGCCGGCCCGATCGCGCTCCAGGCGACCCTCAAGAATCTCGACATCGCCCCGTTCTGCAGGCTCGTCCCCGGCCGCCCTCTGGAACTCGATGGCCGGGTCGAGGGGACCCTGCGCGCGAGTATGGCGAACTTGAGCGCACCGATCGACGCGAAGCTCTCGGTCCGCTCGAACGCCCTGGCGATCCGGGGGATCGCGGCGAGGAACGCGACGATCGACGCCGAGACCCGAGAGGGCAACGCCCGATACATCGTCGCGGCGGAGTCGCTCGGCGGCCGGATCCGGATCGAGGGGACGAGCCCGGTCAAGATCGCGGGGACCGTCGAGCCGGCCGCCAACGCGCAGGTGCGCATCACCGAGATCGGCCTGAGCCGGTTCGCCCAGGCCTTGGGGATGCCGACGGGCATGCAACAGCTCCACGGCCAGACCGCCCTTCTAGCGAACGTGCGGATCCCGCTGGCGGCCCCCGACGTCTTCACGCGCGGATATCTTCAGGTCCGCGAGATCAACTGGGCGCGCGGCTTCCCCATCGGCACCCTCAATGCGACCTTCTCGCGCACACCGAAATTCTGGCGAGTCGACGACCTCAAGGGGGAGATGTTCGGCGGGGCCGTCGCCGGCAGCCTCTGGTCGGACGAGGTGGGCACGGAGCCGGTCGCGGACGCCGTCGACGGCATCCCGTTCCTGAACGATCCCGGGGCCGACCCGACTCCCACGCCGCTCCGCACCGCGCTGAGCAATCCCGAGAGGGCCCGGTTCGACTTCCGGGTCGACCGCGCGTCGCTCGCCCGTGCCTTGGCGTTCGACCCCACCCTCGCGAAGCACATCCAGGGGTTCGGCACGCTCCGACTGCGGGGCCGGATGAGCGACACGCTCACGGCCACGGCGGAACTCGACGTGAACCACGCGAAGGTCTTCGGCCTGCCGGTGAGCGACCTCAAGATCCCCGGCGAACTCACGATGTACCCGACCAGCGGGTTCGGGTCGTATCAGACCCAGCAGGCCACCGCGCGATTCGCCGGCGGCCGGGTCCGCGGGGTGATCCGGGGACGCATCGGCACCAGCCGGTCGTTCCAACTCGAGCTGCCGTTCAGCGATGTCGACCTCGAAGCCCTCAGCGGGACCACGACCGAGGCCCGTCGCCCCGCGAGCGGTCGGCTCGCCGGGAAGCTGGTCCTGAACGGCACCGACCCGGCCCTGCCCGAGAAATACCGGGGGCGGCTCGACGCGGAACTCTGGGACGCCTCGCTGTTCGAGATGCCGATCTTCCGCGAGATCGGTCGGTTCCTCGGCGCGTCGAGCAACGGCCTGTTCGAACGCGGCGTGTTCAAATCCAGCATTCAGAACAAGATCCTCCAGGTCGAGCGGCTCGCGCTCGAAGGCCGCCTGGCGCAGATCCACGCGACCGGCACGATCAGCTTCGACGGTGCCCTCAACCTGGAGGTGCTCGTCAATACGAGCGAGATCATCAGCCAGTCGGGCCAGGCCCTCGTCGGTGTGATCCCCGGCTTGCGTCAGGCGCTCGGGCGCGACGCCGAGGCCATGTTGAGGCTGACCAATTACTTCTCGAACCGACTGCTCAAACTGCGGGTCACGGGTACGCTCAAGAACCCGACCGTCTCGGTCGACCCGGCGGTGGTCATCACCGAGGCGGCGACCGGGTTCTTCGCGGGCGTGTTCAAGCTGCCGATCAACCTGCTCCGCTGAGCCGGCGGTTCAGCGTCGCGTCGAGCCGGTCGGCGCGGCGGCGGTTGACGCCTGGGAACCCTTCGCGTTGTCGACCATCACGGGCCGGCCGGCGAATGCGCCGGGCCGCTTGGTCGCCTCGACGAGGTCGCGAAACGCCACCTTGGCGTCGGGAGGGACGTCTTCCCTGGCGACGACGACCTGGGAAGCCCAGCTGGGGTACATCTCGACCAGCCGTCCCATCAGGGAGACGAACAGCCCGGCCTCGTGCACCTGGTCTTCGAGGACCCGCTCCAGCATCGGCCGGATGGTCTTGGCGAGCATCTTCCAGCCCTTGGAATCGACCTTCACGAACGCTTCGATGTCGTGCTGGATCCAGGGCTCGCCGTTGACTTCCTTGTAGAAGCCCGAGTGCACGAGCAGGACGATCCGGCCGTCGAGCCGGGCGGCGCCCCGGGGGCTCGTGTAGTTCAGGTCGCACAGCAGCACATGGAGCTTGGGCGAGCGGTGCACATATTCCCAGGTGGCGATCGTGCCGGCGCCGTCGGTGCCCGAGTACCGCCCGGGGGCGATCTTCTTGAGGCGGGCGGGGGACGTGGCCAGATCCTGCCAGAGCGCCAGGGGGATGGTCGGCTCATTCAAGAGCCCCATGTACACCTTGGGGTTGCAGGGGAAGGTGTCCGGTGCGCCCTTCTTGTGCAACGTATGCTCGCGGATGATCTCGCCGATCTGACCTCGATAGGCCGGCGGGATCTTGTCCATCGGCACGACGGTCGCGGGGTCGATGTCGCGGGACGCGGCCCTGGCCGCCTCCCCCGCTCCCGGGATCAGGGCGAGGGCGACCCCCATCGAGAGGAATTCGGACCTCGTGATCAGCCTTCGTACCCGGCGTCGGGCTTCGGAACGGGGGGTCATGGGCACTCCCTTGTCCGTGGGAAGAACGCGGATCCGAGGCTCTCGGAGCCAACGGGTCGAGGGCCGACGGGCCAACCTCCGCACCCTGTTTATCGTCCGCGCCCCCCGGCCGCATGATCCCGAACCAACGATCCTGGCAAATTTCGGGGTAGTCGTGAATTTGGGGGAGATGGCGAATTTCGGATTCGTGTCGGCGAACCGGTCGCGCGACTTGAACTGATCTTGCCGGGATTTTGGACGTCCCTATGATGACGCGCCATCGGGTTCCAAGGTCTGGTTATTTGCAAGGAGGCAGCCAGGATGGAGCGTCGTGGAGCAGTTCTCGGTCTGGCGGGTGCGGGGGCCCTGGCGATCGTCGGGGAAGTTTCTTCCTGGTGAACGGGTTCGGCGGCAAGGCCGACAAGCCCGCCGCGACGACCACCACCGGCACGGCCCGGGCGACGGGCGGTGCCCTCGCCTATGGCGACACCAATGCCCTCAAGAAGGTCTGCGAGGGGCTCGTCCCCAAGAAGGGCGAGGAGCGGCCCGCCGCCCTGACCGATGCCCAGGGGAAGGAATTCCTCGAGACGTTGACCCAGATCCGCACCGGCTTCCTCAAGATGACGCCGGCCGATCGCGGGCTCGCGGCCATGGCCGCCGGACGGATCGTCGATCGGTTCCGGGTCGAGCCCTCCCCTCCGACCTGGAAGGATGCGCTGATCCCCGCGCGTGACGTGCTCGTCGCCGCGATGGCCGACAACGATAGCGAGGTCCGCGCCGCCGCCCTGCTGGAGGTCGGCAAGATGTGGTCGTGGCTCCCGGGCCTGACCATGACGCCTCTGGAGGAGCGTCAGCTCGCAGACTGGAAGGACGGGTTCGTCGACCACGTGACCCGGCATTTGGGCGACCGCGAGGTCAAGTCGCGGGCCGCCGCGATCTCCTGCGTCGCCGCGTCGCCGCTTCAGGCCCTGGCCAACCAGGCGGCCGTGAACGTCGACCACAAGGAGGCCGCGATCCGCTACGCGACCCTCATGGCCTTCGCCCAGAAGCCCGCCGCGCTCTCGAATGATGACATCATCCGCCGCCTGCACGACGACGAGCCGAGCATCGCGGGCCTGGCCTCGGTCATCCTCAAGACCCGCGGCCTGAGCCAGGAGCAGGTCGGCCTGGCGAAGCTGATCACCCACTCCAAGGCCGACCTCCGCGTGTCGGTCATCCCGCTGGTCAAGGACCGCGAGGACATCGACCCCGAGGTGTGGCTGCTCCAGCTCACCCACGACAACACCGAGTTCGTGCGGGTGAAGGCCGTCGAGGCCCTCAAGGGCCGGACCTCGCCCGACGTCGAGCGTCGGCTCCGCGAGCTGGCCGCCAAGGACACCTCGGCCGACGTCCGTACGCTCGCCAGCCAGATCCTGAGCGCCCAGGCGACCACCGCCGCCCTGCCCCCTCTCCCCGGATCGCCGAGCTTGAATCCCAAGGCGAATTGATTCTGTCGGGGTGGTGGCCGCGTCCTCGCGGCCTCCGCACCACTTTGCTTTGGCGAGATCGCTACAGCATTCGTCAACGTCGGTGCGGATCCTCGCGTGCCGCTGGTCCGCGAGGTAACACACCCTACGAATGGTACATGTGAGCGCCCGTGTCGTCGGCCCCGAGGCTGGCGGCGCGGGCTTTTTCCATGTCGGCGGGCAAGGACTTCGAGCCGATGAGGTAGAACAGGCTGCTGAGGGCCAGCATCGGCACCACGGCGAGCATCCCGAACGTCAGGTTGCTCGACCCGACCGCCTCGATCCCGTTCGAGGCCAGCCAGCGGCCGAGGCCGGAAGTCGCGATGGCCGCCTTGCCGGCGAAGTCGGAGATGAACCCGATCAACAGGGGCGAGCTGATGTCGCCGAACAGGTGGACCAGGAAGATGCAGAGCGCGTAGCCTCGGGCTCGCCGCTGCGCCGCCACCACGTTGGCCGTCACCGTGTTGCTCGGCCCGAGCACCGAGGCCATCAGCACCGAGGCGATGAAGAGCAAGGTCATCGAGAGGTTCAGGCGTGACGTCGGCTGGAGGATCGCCATGGTCGCGAATGGGATCGCCAGCGCGATGGCCAGGCTCGACCAGATCAGGTAGGCCCGCTTCGTGAACTTCTGGAGCAGGTCGGAGCCGAACATCCCGAGGACGATGCCGATCAGCGCCGCGCCGGCGGTCAACGCCCCGATGTAGAGTCCGGCGGTGTCCTCCGGCATCCCCCGGACGCGGTGGTAGAACGTCGCGCCCCAGACCGCGTAGCCGCCGATCGCGAACGTCACCGCCGCCTGCCCCGCCGTGTTGAACAGGAAGCTCGGGATGGCCAGGAAGCTGACGGAATCGCGCCAGCTCGACTTCGCTTCCGAGCCCGGATCGTCCTGGACGCCCTCCGACGCCCCCCGGCCGGGGTCGTGCATCATCAGGCCGGCGACCGCAGCGAAGAGGCCGGGGATCCCGACGACCCAGAAGGCGTAGCGCCAGCCGGGGAGTTCGGCGAGCCAGTGGTTGGTGTCGGCCGAGAACATCCCGAGCCCGCCGAGGAAGTGGCCGACCTGGTGGCCGTTCTTCGCGAACCAGCCGCCGACCGCGTAGCCGATGGCCCCGCCCAGTGGTAACGCCAGGAAATAGAGGCTCAGGACGCGGCCCCGGCGCCTGGTCTCGAACAGGTCGGAGAGGAACGCCGGGGCGATGATCCCGTAGGTCGCCTCGCCGATCCCGAGGACGGCCCGCCAGACGAACATCTCCTCGAAGCCGCGCGCGAACGCGGTGCCGACGGTCGCGACGCTCCAGAGGGTCACGCCGAAGGCCAGCAGGCGCCGGCGGTGGTAGCGATCGCCCAGCCAGCCGACGAACGGGCATACCAGCGTGTAAACCACCATGAACGCCACGCTCAGGACCCCGAACTGGGTGTCGCTGAACTTGAGTTCCTCGGAGATCCTCGGGCCGGCCGCGTAGAAGACGTACCGATCGATATAGTTCAGCAGGTTCATGCTGAACAGCACGCCCACGGCGAACCAGGGGCTGGCACCCTCGGGATCGCCCGGCGCGCGGGCGGACAGGGAGAGTCCGTGGTTCGACATATCCGAGGCCTCGGGAGGGACGAGAACGGGACGAGGTCGCCGGCGGACGGCTGTCCCCCGGCGACCTCTCGTTATACCCCGTCCCATCGCGCGTCGGCGAGGGAGTGGAATCGGGCGGCTACTCGCGGTCCTTGTCCCTGTCTTTCGATCGCCCCGGCTTGGTGGCGAGTTCGGCGTCGAGGAAGACGAGGAGTTCGGTCGTGGTCGGCGTCGTGCCGGGGACCTTGAGGCCGAACAGCCCGCCCTTTTCCTGCAAGATTCCCGGGTGCACGCCGCCCGAGATGAGCAGGGTCTGGCCCAGCGGCCAGCCCTTCACGGTCTGGTTCAGGCGGGTCTCTGACACCTCGGGGACGTCGATGGTGCTCTCGCGGGCGTTGAGTTCGCTGGGGGCAAGGATCTTGGTCTTGATGAGGGTCCGGACTGTGTTGGCCGTCAGTTCGATGGCGGCGTCGACCTGATCGCCCTCGTAAGTTAGCAGAGGGCTGATCCGAAGGACGATGCCCTCGTCGAGGCTCTCGCTCTTGGGCTGGAAGCCCGATCCGACCGCCCCCTCGCGCTGGAGGCTGCCGGAATACGCCTGGGGCTTCAGCGACTTGAAGCTGAGGGTCTGGCCGTTGACGATGCTAAACTTCTGGTCGGCGATGAGCTTGAAGCCCTGCCAGACCTGCATCTGGGTCATGACCATGGCGGAGTCGGCGGCCTTGAGGCTCCAGATCTGCTGGCCCTGCGGCCCGGAGTAGACGCTGTTCAAGCGGTTATACACCGCGTAACGCCATCGAGTATCCGCCGCCGTGACGAATCGGACGCGTAAAGACAGACTGTTGGCCTCGGCTTCCGTGAATCGTTCAACGACTTCCGCGACCTGGGCCAGCACCTTGGGCGAGTTGTAGGCCCGGAGCTGGGTGCGATTGGCGCAGAGGACCGCGACCTTGTCGCCGTGCCAGGGGGCGGCGGTGGTGGCGCGAAGGATCCAGTCGACGATGGCCGCCTGGGGCCGGTTCTCGACGTGGGCGAGGCCGGTGTATCGGGAGATGTCGATGGACTTCCACTGGAAGCCCGACTCCCCCGGGAACTGGGCGGGCACGCCCTGGGGCTGGGCGTCCGCGTCCGGATCGGCGGCGTCCTCGGCGTTCGTCGAGGTCAGCCGGCCCTTGGAGCGTCGCGTGGACGGCTCCTGCTCGTCATCGTCCCGGACGGCGCGGGCCTTCTTGCGGGTCGTTGAGGGTTCGTCCTGACCGAAGACGGACGAGGGGACCAACCAGCCGCCGAGGGCGGAGAGCCAGACCAGCAGCATGCGGCGCGTCATTGCCAGGGGCCTCCTTGCCGACCGGCGGGGTGTCGTGTTCCTCAACGGATGCGGGAACGGGGGGAGTCTTAGCAGAGCCCGGGAAAAGACTCAAGATCAACTCGGCGATTGCCTTGAAGGTTCGCTCCCCGCCATGCTTCGCGCTGAGCGAGGGACTCCCGACCCCGCCCTCGCCCTGAGACGCGGTACCACATGATCGGGTCTCCCGACTCGAAGCTCAAATGGCCCAAGCCGCAAGGGCGATTTCCGTACGGGTCTGGAGACCCGACTGGGCGGGAGGTCCTGGCAAATGTTGGGCGGCGTCAGGAGACCCGCGCCCAGCGCCGCCGACCCACGGTCCAAAGCTGTCGACCAGCGCCCAGGGTGTGGAAGAGGGCCAGACGCAAAGGCCACGGCGTCCCGAGCGGGACGCCGTGGCCTTCTGGTTGGATCCACGCCCGAACAGATCAGCTCGACTTCTTGTAACGCCCGATGACCAGGCTGGCGTTGTGGCCGCCGAAGCCGAAGCTGTTGGACATGACGTAGTCGGGCTTGGACTCGCGGGCGACGTGGGGGATGTAATCCAGGTCGCACTCGGCGTCGGGGTTGTCGAGGTTGATGGTCGGGGGCAGGACGCCCTTCTCCATCGCGAGGCAGCAGGCGACGAGTTCGACGCCGCCGGAGGCACCCAGGAGGTGTCCGAGCTGGCTCTTGGTGCTCGACACCTGGAGCTTCTTTGCGTAGTCGCCGAAAACGGCCTTCATCGCCTTGGTCTCGGCCAGGTCGCCGAGGCCGGTGCTGGTGCCGTGGGCGTTGATGTAGTCGATCTGGTCGGTGTTGACCTTGGAGTCGGCCAGGGCCAGTCGCATGGCGCGGGCGGCACCTCGGCCTTCCTCGTCGGGCGCGGTGATGTGCGTGCCGTCGGCCGCCATCCCGTAACCGAGGAGTTCGGCGTAGATCCGGGCCCCGCGGGCCAGTGCGACTTCCTCGGCCTCGATCACCAGGACGCCCGCCCCTTCGGACAGGACGAACCCGTCGCGGTCGCGGTCGAACGGCCGCGAGGCGCGGGGCGGGTCATCGTTGCGGGTCGAGAGGGCCCGCATGGCGGCGAACCCGCCGAGCCCCATCGTGGTGATGGCGGCCTCAGACCCGCCGGTGATCATGACGTCCGCCAGGCCGCACTGGATCAGGCGGAGGGCGTCGCCGATGGCATTGGCGGCGGAGGCGCAGGCGGTGGCGACGGCGGAGGTCGGCCCCTGGAGGCCCCAGCGGATCGAGACCTGCCCGCTACCGGCGTTGACCATCAGCTTGGGGATGGTGAACGGGCTGATCCGGGACGGCCCGCGATCGCGGCAGACGGAGTGCTGGGCCTCGAACTCGCTCAGGCCGCCGATGCCGGATCCGATGAAGACCCCGCATTTGGGCGGCGGCAGGGTCGCGAAGTCGATCCCGGAATCGGCCACGGCCGACTCGGAGGCCGCCAGCGCGAACTGCGCGAAGCGGTCGAGCCGGCGGGCCTGCATGACACCGAATCGGGCCTCGCCATCCCAGCCGTGGACCTGGCCGCCGAAGTGGACCTTGAACTCGGTGGTGTCGAACAGGTCGAGCGGAGCGACCCCGCTCTTCCCCTCGGTCAGGCCCGACCAGTACGTTTCCAGCGTCTGGCCGAGCGCGGTCACCACGCCCAGGCCGGTGATCACGACGCAGCGCGACATTACTTGCTATGTTCCTCGATATAAGAGATCGCCTGCCCGACGGTCTGGATCTTCTCGGCCTCTTCGTCGGGGATCGTGATGTCGAACTCTTCTTCGAACTCCATGACGAGTTCGACCGTGTCGAGCGAGTCGGCACCGAGGTCGTTGATGAAGGAGGTCTCGCGGGTCACCTGATCCTTGGCGACACCCATCTGCTCGCTGACGATCTCGATCACGCGTTCTTCCACGGACACGGGCGAACCTCCTCAACTCCAGAAGGGCGTCGCCGGGCGGCCCGACGGGCCGGACCGGCACCGAATCGAGCACGACCGGCGGGGCAGAACGACGGCGTCGCCCACGCCCGCAATCAGATGAATCGCACCCGGCGGCCCACGCCGCCGTCGCGGAATTCATGAACTCGGGGATTCTCGAAGGCAGGGCATCGCGGCCGACCCTCGCGGGGCGCTCGGTCTCCCCAGAACCCCAGGGGCCGCGAAGCGTCTCAAGTTAGCAGCCTCGCAAGGACTTGTCTACGGCAAGGGATTTTCCAGCCGTCCGGATCGACCGGATCAGACCGTCATCCCGCCGTCGACCGCGATCACCTGGCCGGTGATGTAGCTGGCGCTTGGGCTGGACAGATACGTCACCAGGTCGGCGATGTCCTCCGGCTGGCCCAGCCGCTTGAGGGGCACTCGGTCCTTGACCTCGGCCTTGAGCTTGTCCGGCAGGACGTCGGTCATGTCGGTCGTGATGAACCCGGGGGCCACGACGTTGACCGTGATGTTCCGCGCGGCCAGCTCTCGGGCGACGGTCTGGGAGAACCCGATGACCCCCGCCTTGCTCGCCGAGTAGTTGGCCTGGCCGGGGTTGCCTCGGATGCCCGAGACGCTGCTGATGTTGATGATCCGGCCGTAGCGCTGGCGGATCATCAGTGCGCCGACGGCCCGGACGAACAGGAAGGTCCCCTTGAGGTTGATGTCGATGACCTCGTCCCAGGCGTCGTCCTCCATGCGGAGCATGAGCCCGTCGCGGGTGACGCCCGCATTGTTCACCAGGACATGCACCTTGGAGAATTTCGCCTCAACCTCCTCGACCACCCGCTTCACGTCGGCCGGGTCGCCGACGTTGGCGGCAAACCCTTCGGCCGTGCCGCCGGCCTCGCGGATCGCGTTCAGGGTCGCTTCGAGGCCCGAGAGGCTCCGGGCCACGCCCGCGACGGCCGCGCCGTTCTTCGCGAGCTGAAGCGCGATCGCCCGCCCGATCCCGCGCGAGGCACCCGTCACCAGGGCCACCTGGCCCGACAGGTCGACCTGCACGCCTTTGACCGTCTTCTCCGCGTCAGCCATGGTCGGGCGATCCCTTCACGAACTCTCTGTGGACGATAGCGGCCCGGGGTCTGCCCCCAAGCCGTAATCTGGCCGAGTACTTCCAGGGGATATCGGCTCGTTATAACCCCGACCTTCACGTCGGGGCAATCGGAATCGGCGGTGAGATGGGTCATGGGTCGTGGGTGACGGGAAGAACCCGCATCTGACCCATTACTCATCAACCATGACCGATCCCATGTCACCGCGCCGGGACGCTGGTGCACGGCGTCTTGCGGTCGATCCGCTTCAGCAGGCCGGTCAGGACGCGGCCGGGGCCGATCTCGTAGAAGGTGTCGTAGCCGTCGGCCATCATCTTCCGCATCGACTCGTCCCACCGGACCCCCTGCACCACCTGCGCGGCGAGGGTCTTGCGGAGGTCGTCCGCCTCGGTGTGGACCTGAGTGTCGACGTTCGAGTAGACGGGGATCCGGGGGGCCTGGATGTCCGCGGCGGTCAGGACTTCCATCAGGCCCGACACCGCGGGCTGCATGAACGGGGTGTGGAACGCACCTGCGACGGCGAGGGGGATGACCCGCGAGGCCCCCAGCTCGGTCGCGACGGCCTCGACCCGGGCGAGGGCCGCCGTCTCGCCGGAGACGACGATGTTCCCGGGGCCGAGCATGTTCGCCTTCCAGAGCTTGAGCGGGGCGACCTTCAGGCAGAGCTCGTCCACCTTGGCCTCGTCCAGGCCGAGGACGCTGGTCATGCCGCTTGGGGTCGCGACGGCCGCCGCCTGCATCTCCTGACCGCGGCGACGGACGATCTTCAGGCCGGACTCGAAGTCGAGCGCCCCGGCGAACACCAGCGCGGTGTACTCGCCCAGGCTCAAACCGGCCGCGCCGGCGGCCTCGGCGACGACCTCGGGGTTGGACTTCTTGAGGCTCTCCAGCGCCGCCAGGCTGGCGACGAAGATGGCCGGCTGGCTGACGTCCGTCGCCTCCAGGGCGTCGGCGGGGCCGTCGAAGCAGAGGGCCTTGAGGTCGAACCCGAGAACCTCCCCCGCGCGGTCGAACAGGGCCTTCGCCTCGGGCAGTTCGTTATAGAGTTCCTTGCCCATCCCGACGGTCTGGGCCCCCTGGCCGGGGAACAGGAAAGCAATCTTCGGCATGGGACGTCTCGGTCAAGGGAATGGGTGATGGATGATGAGTCATGGGTGACAGGTGGCAAGCGGGGGTGACTCGCCATCCCCCGCTCTCACCCATCACCCATCGGGCATCACCCACGTCTCAACTCAGCTCCCGGTCGTCGGCGGGATCTCGCCGATGGCGGCGGTGAGGGAGGCCACGAGTTGCTCGTTGACCTTCTCGTCGGCCATGGTGCCGGCGACGCGGAGGGCGTTCTTGATGGCCCGGGTGCCCGACGAGCCGTGGCAGATGATGCAGGCGCCCCGGATCCCCAGGAGCGGCCCGCCACCGAACTCCTGGTACTCGAACCGGGTCTTGAGCTCCTTGAGACCGGTCAGGATCGGGTAGGCGGCGTCGGGCGGCAGGGTCGGCAGGAGGCGGGCCATCTCGGCCTTGAGCGTCCCGAACAGGAACTCGACCGCGCCCTCGCCGGCCTTGAGCAACACGTTGCCCACGAACCCTTCGCAGACCACGACCCGGGCGTGCCCTTCGTAAATGTCGCGGCCCTCGACGTTTCCGATGAAACGGCCGGCGAGCTGGCCCGACTGGAGCAGCTGCCGGGTCGCCCGGGTGAGGTCGGTCCCCTTCTCTTCCTCGGTCCCGACGTTGAGCAGGCCGACCTTGGGCTCGTGCACGCCCAGGATGGACTCGGCGTAGACCGAGCCCATGATGGCGTACTGGTAGAGGTCTTCTGGCTTTGCGTTCATGTTGGCGCCGACGTCGATGATGACGATCGGGCCGCGGTGGGACGGGAAGATCGCGGCGATGCCCGGCCGGCGGACGCCTGGCAGGAACATCTTGGCGTTGAAGAGGGCCGAGGCGACCATCGCGCCGGTGTGACCGGCCGAGACCACCGCCTGGACGTCCCCGGAGGCTAGCAGGCCCCAGGACTTCGAGATCGAGTTGTCGCGCTTCTTGCGCAACGCCTCGACCGGCTTCTCCTCCATGGTGATGACCTGGCTGGCGTGCACGATCGGCAGGCGGTCCAGGTGGGCGTCGGGATACTTGGCGAGCTCTTCCTTGATCCGTTCCTCGTCGCCGACGAGGACGACGGTCAGCTCGATATGATCCCGCACGGCCTCGACCGCGCCGGCCACGATCGGGCCGGGCGCGTGATCGCCGCCCATCGCGTCCAGGGCAATCCGCATCGATGAAACTCCGAGGGGCCGGGGAGGCGGCTCCGCGCGGCCGTCGCAGCCGAACCGCGACCGACCGACAGCGCGCCCGCAAGACTGCCCCAGGCGCCTGGCTAGAATTCTGGCTTTGGATTCGACCAATGCAAAACGCCGGGACGGAAGTCCTCCCCGGCGCGACCGTATCCTAGAAGATCCCCGGACGCGCTGTCAAGGCACCCGAATCTCCCAACTTCCCATCCATTCTCATTTTCGCACCCGAACCCATCCCCTTGGAGTTGCGATCGCCCTCCAGGAAACGCAGCCGCTTCGCTCCCGCACCCCGACGCGGTCAGGCGCACTCGGCCCCTCTGCCTCGCAATGGGCCGTACTCGACCCGCACCAGCGACCCGGGGGCGATGTGCTCCTGGGCGGCGCGTCGGACCTGCTTGGGGGTGACCTTGGCGATCCGGCCGGGCCAGAGCAAGGGTTCGTCCAGGGGCTGGCCGTAGCGTTCTTGAATGAGCAAACGCTCGGCGCGTTGTTCGACGGTCTGGAAGTCGAACACCCACGAACCGGCCAGGTAGCGCCGGGCCCGGTCGACCTCGCGGTCGGTGAACTCCCCGGCCTGGATCTTCTTGACTTCCTCCAGCACCGCCGCGATGGCGCGGTCGACCTCATTCGGGCCGGTCGAGAGCGCCACCTGGAACGTCCCCGGCTCCAGGTCGGCCGAGTCGGTGATGCCGCCGGAGACCGAGTAAACCAGCCCGAGTTCGTCGCGGAGGACGCGGCTGAGGCGGTCGGTGAACCCCGGGGCGCTGCCGAAGATGTGGTCGAGCACGGCCAGGGCGTCATGGTCGGGGTGATTCTTGCGCATCCCGAGGTGGCCCAGGATCACCTGCACCTGTTCCCCCTGCTGGAT
>CBDIHP010000034.1:0-183795 GCA_965279195.1 Isosphaeraceae bacterium | reverse complement strand
CATTCACGAGGTACTCGCTCGTGACGCCGAACCGGCCCGAGGCCACCTGCTTGATCGAGCTGCGGCGCGAGTCGCCGTTGGCGTCGGGCTTGTAGCGGCGGGGGTCCTCGCCGCCTTCGCCCGTGTTGCTCCGGCCGCCGAGGCGGTTCATGGCGATCGCGAGGGTCTCGTGCGCCTCCTCGCTGATCGAGCCCAGGCTCATCGCGCCCGTGGCGAACCGCTTGACGATCGCGTCGACCGGCTCGACCTCGTCGATCGGCACCGGGGTCCGCTCGCCGAACTTGAACTTGAAGAGGCCGCGGAGCGTGCAGTGCCGCTCGTTCTGCTCGTCCACCCGCTTCGTGTACGACTTGAAGATGTCGTAACGGCCGGCGTTGGTGGCGTGCTGGAGGCGGAAGACGGTCTCGGGGTTGAAGAGGTGGAACTCCCCGTCCCGGCGCCACTGGTACTGGCCGCCCTCTTCGAGCAGGATCGGACCCACCTCGCGCTGGGCGTACGCCCGGTGGTGGTGGTAGAGCGTCTCCTTCGCGATGGCGTCGAGCCCGACGCCGGCGATCCGGGAGGCGGTCTTGTCGAAGTACTTGGCGACGAAGTCGGCGTTCAGGCCGATCGCCTCGAAGATCTGGGCCCCGCGGTAGCTCTGGATCGTGCTGATGCCCATCTTGGACATCACCTTCACGACCCCCTTCTTGATCGCCTTGCGGTACTTCGCCACCGCCTGGGCGTGGTCGATCTTGGACCCGTCGATGATGTTCTGCCGGATCATCTCGTCCAGCGTCTCGAACGCCACGTAGGGGTTGATCGAGCCGGCGCCGTAGCCGAGCAGGAGGGCGAAGTGGTGGACCTCGCGGGCGTCGCCGCACTCGATGATGAGGCCGGCTCGGGTGCGGAGCCCCTCGCGGACGAGGTGGTGGTGGAGCCCGGCGCAGGCGAGCAGCGACGGGATCGGGGCGTTGTCGCGGTCGACGGCCCGGTCGGAGAGGATGACCAGGTTGGCGCCGTCCTTGATGGCGGCGGTCGCCTTCTGGAACATCTCCTCGAGGGCCTTCTCCATCCCCGCGGCGCCCTCGGCGGCCGGGAAGGTCATGGAGACGATCGCCGACTTGAAGCCCTTGAACGGCGCGGCCTCAAGCTGCTTGAGCTTGGCCACGTCGTCGTTGTCGAGGACCGGCGTCTCCAGCGCGATCTGTCGACAGCTCTCGGGCTTGGGGTCGAGGAGGTTCTCCTCGCCGCCGGCGCCCGTGAACACCGACGTCACGAGTTCCTCGCGGATCGCGTCGAGCGGGGGGTTGGTGACCTGCGCGAAGAGCTGCTGGAAGTAGTTGAACAGCGGCTGCGCCTGGTCCGAGAGCACGGCCAGCGGGGTGTCGGTCCCCATCGAGCCGATGGCCTCCTCGCCGGTGCCGCCCATCGGGTTGAGGATGTACTTGATGTCCTCGAGCGTGTAGCCGAAGGCCATCTGGCGGTGCAGGAGCGTGTCGGGGTCGGGCTCGGGGGCGTGGGGCGCCTCGGGCACGTCGCCCAGCGGGATCATGAACTCGCGGACGTACTGGCCATACGGCTTCGCCGAGGCGATCCCGTGCTTCAGCTCCTCGTCGTCGACGATCCGGCCTTCCTGGAGGTTGACCAGGAACATCTTGCCCGGTTCGAGGCGGCCCTTGAGCTCGATGTCCTCGGGCGCGATGTCGAGCGCACCGACCTCGGACGCCATGATGACCAGCCCGTCCTTGGTGACCCAGTAGCGGCTGGGACGCAGGCCGTTGCGGTCGAGCGTCGCGCCGATGTTGATGCCGTCGGTGAACCCGATCGACGCCGGGCCGTCCCACGGCTCCATGAGGCAGGAGTGGTAGGCGTAGAAGTCCTTCTTCGCCTGCGACATCGTCTCGTGGTTCTGCCACGCCTCGGGGATCAGCATCATCATCGCGTGGGGCAGCGTATACCCCGAGCGGACGAGCAGCTCCACCGCGTTGTCGAGGCAGGCGGTGTCCGACAGCCCTCGCGGATGATCGGCAGCAGCTTGTCGACGTCGCCGGGCTCGTACAGGTTCGAGGCGAAGAGCGCCTCGCGGGCCCGCATCCAGTTGATGTTGCCCCGCAGGGTGTTGATCTCGCCGTTGTGCGAGATCATCCGGTAGGGGTGCGCCAGCTCCCAGCTCGGGAAGGTGTTGGTGCTGAACCGCGAGTGGAACAGCGCGATCGCGCTGACGACCCGCTCGTCGCCGAGGTCATTCGCGTAGTACAGGCCGAGCTGCTCGGGCGTGAGCATCCCCTTGTAGACCAGGGTGCGGCACGACAGGCTGGAGAAGTAGAAGAACTTGTGGTCCTCCAGCCCCGAGTTCTCGATCTCGGTCTCGAACCGCTTGCGGATCACGAACAGCTTCCGCTCGAAGCGGTCGGCGTCGTACCCTTCCCAGCCCGGCCCTCGCCCGACGAACGCGTGCAGCACGGCCGGCTCGACCGACTTGGCGCCGTCGCCCAGCGTCGAGTTGTCGGTGACCAGCGGCCGCCAGCCCAGGAACGCCTGGCCTTCCTCCGCGACGATCCGCTCGAACAGCTTCTTGCCGTAGTCGCGCGACGCCTCGTTCTGCGAGGCGAAGAACGCGCCGACGCCGTACTGCTCGGGCCCGGGGATCTGGAACCCCATGCCGGAGCAACACTCTTTCAGATACTCATGCGGGATCTGGATCAGGATCCCCGCGCCGTCGCCGGTGTTGTTCTCGCAGCCGCAGGCCCCGCGGTGGTTCAGGTTCTCGAGCGCGGTGAGGCCGTTGCGGACGATCCTGTGGGATTTCCTGCCGTGGAGGTCGACCACGAAACCCACGCCGCAGCTATCGTGTTCGTGCCGGGGGTCGTAGAGCCCCTGCGCGATCGGGAGTCCTGAACTCATGAGTCTCTGCCCTTCAGCCGCGGCCTTATGCGGGCCGCGTTCGCGGAACGTCCTGCCGTCAGTGACACTCGTGGATCAAACGATCTATGGGTGACGGGCGATGGAGAATGGATGATCCGTGGGACGACGCCGTCGCGGACATTCCTCTGTTCCCATCAGCTGCCGCATTCCTCACCCATCCACCATCAGCCATTCCTCTCTCCGCCCGGGAGCCGCCGATCGGCAGCCCGAGGGCCCTGGGGCCTCTCCCCCGAGGGAGACGCCTGGTCCGCCCCGGGGGTTCGTATTGGTCAGATTCCCGCCGCCGCCTCGGCCGCCGCCGATTCTTTCTCGGCGGAACCGGATTTCGCGGGGGACGGGCTCGCGGCGCCCGGGGCCGCGGGGGCGGTGCCATTGGCGGAGGCCGGGGCCGCCGCCGGGGTCGGGACCATCGCCCCGACCGCGCCCGGGGCCACGGGGGCGTCGGCGGCGGTCAGGAGCTTTAAAAAACACGAGGCGGTCAGCCCGAGCTGCCCCCCGCGCCTGTGGAGGATCGCCAGCGGCCTCGTCAGCGGCTGGCCCTGGAACCGGACGGCCGCCAGGCTGCCCGACGCCAGCTCCGCCTGGAGCGACGGGGCCGGCAGGATCGCCACCCCCCGACGGGATCTCCACCGCGCGCTTGATGTTCTCGATGTTGTCGAACTCGAGCGCGACCTTCACGTGCAACTCGTTGCGTCTGAGGAACCGGTCGATCGCCCGGCGGATCGACAGCTCGGCGTCGAACCCCACGAACGGCTCGCCGTCCAGCTCCGACGGCTCGATCACCTCCCGGCCGGCGAACCGGTGCGACGGGTGGACCGCCAGCACCATCTCCTCCTCGCGCCAGGGGATCACGTGCAGCTCGGGCCACTTCTTGGGGTACGAGATCAGGCCGATCTCGCAGTCCCCCTTCATGACCGTCTCCAGCACGCGGGTCGGGTGCAGGTACTCGACCTTCACCTCGGCCCCCGGGTGGCTCTTCTGGAACCGCTCGACGAACCGGCTCATGTGGTGCAGGCCGACCGAGTAGATCGACGCCACGTGCACCGTCCCCACGACGTTGTGCTCCCCCTCCAGCGCCTTGACCCGATTCTCGATCTCCTGATACCGCCCGACCAGCTCCTTGCAGCCCTCGTAATAGACCTTCCCGTGAGGGGTTAGGACGAGCGGCCGCTTCGAGCGGTCGATCAGCTTGGCCCCCAGGCGCACCTCGAGCTGGTGGACGGCCTGGCTCGCAGACGACTGCGAGATGCCGTTCTCCTTCGCGCCGCGCGAGAAGCTCGCCCAGCGGACCACGTCACAGAAGATTTTCAACGTCTCGAGCTGCATGGATGCGACGACTTCCCGAATCCTTTATACTGCACCGGGGGCTGTATTGAGATTCGTAATAGTAAGACGGGCCGGAGTTCGAATGTCAAGAGGAATTTCCGCCAAGCCCCCTCGCCCCGGCAACATGTTTGCAAGGACGCCCGCGGGGATCGTCCGCCCGACCCGAGGGCGGGACCGCCCCCGGCCCGCCTGAGCCGCCCGACCCCGGGCCTCGGTCGACGGTGAGGAATTCCCGCCCAATCCCCAAAGACCGCGCACATGGATATTCGATAATCTCTCGGGACTGGGACGCCCCCGACCTCCGCCGCCACCCCGCGGGACCCGACCGATGCACCGGACGCCCCCGAATCGACGCCTCAGGCTCGCCTGCGAGGACCTCGAACCCCGCGAGGTGCCTGCCGTGATCGGACCCGCCCTGGAGCCCGGCCTCACCGCCGAGTTCTTCGCCCTCGCCGGCAACCCCCGCAGGATCCCCAGCCTCAACGGCCGCACGCCCGACGAGGTCCGGATCATCCCCGCCGTCATCCAGGCCCCCACCGTCGCACCATGGACCGGCCTCAACCTGGATGACCGGTTCGTCAACAAGTTCGCCGTCCGGATCACCGGCCTCCTGCGCATCGACAACCCCGGCCACTACCGCTTCACCATGCAGGCCGACGACGGCGTGAAGATGTGGGTCGACGGCCGGCTCGTGGTCAACGACGACGGCGTCCACCGCCCACGTCCTCGCAACGCCGACCTCAACCTCAGCCCGGGCTACCACGCCATCCGGATCGACTACTTCGACCAGAAGGGCCCCTCCTCCATCGCCCTGTCCTACGCCGGCCACGACATCCGCGAGGCGATCATCGTCCCGCCGTCGCAGTTCGCCCACGACCCCAGCGTCCCGCCCGACTCCTTCCGCACCGACCCGCCGACCTCGATCCCCCGGGTCACCATGTCCCTCCACTCGGGCAAGATCCACCCCAGGGCGATGCGGAGAGGTCGTTGAGGCTCCGCCAGGTCTCGCGCCGGCCATTTTGGGATATTTCGATCACGGACCCGAGGAAATGCGTCGACTTCTCTGGCAAACTTCTTTCTGTGACAGGCCCATTGCGGGCCGTCGCCCCGGACGACGGACTCACGTCGCCCGGTACCCCCCCCACGGATTCGAATGCCGGAGTTGATGCGATGGCTCATGTCGCAGGTCACGACTTCCAGAAGGTTGCCCGGGGTCTGGGCCTGGCCTACGCGGGGTTGACCCTGATTTTTGGGGCGACCATCATCGGGGCCTTGGCCATGGGAGTGCTCGTGGCCCAGGATGGCAACCCGGTCCCGATCTCGCTCGCGATGGTGGGCGCGATCTGGCTCGCCATGCTCCTGGGGATCGTCGGCAAGGTCTTCTGCCTGGCGGTCCCGGCGGAGGTCCAGGCTCGGCCCACGATCGCCACGGCCGTCTTCTTCGTCGCCCTGGGCCTGGTGATCACCCTCGCTCAGCAGTTCGTCGCAAACCCGCTGCTCGCGCTAGGCGGCAGCCTCAGCTCGGCGATCGGCTATATCGCCTTCCTGACCTTCCTCAAGCGATTGGCCGAGTTCATCGGCGACGACCCGCAGGTCAAGCGTGCCGAGGGGATCTTCCTCGGCTTGATCGCCGTTGTCGCCCTCTACGTCGTCGGCTTCATGCTCTCCGCCTTCGGTGGCACCCGGCCCATCATCATCGCCGGCTCACTCTGCCTGGTCGCTGGTGCCATCAGCGCCCTCGTCCTCGTGGTCCGCTACGGCAACCTCCTCACCTACCTCCGCCAGTCCGTCACCACTTACGCCTCCGCGGCGCAGCCGGAGTGAAGTCGGGTCCGCTGCTGCGGACCAATCCGCTCATTCCATGGTGGTCCCCTGCCGGCCAATGCCGGAATGCAACGCCCCGGCCTCGCACGCCTCCCTTAAACCGGAGTCACTCCGCAATCCTCAACGATCAGCCCGGTTACGGTCACCGGATTGGCGACCTTCCCCGGGCCGGTGCTCGTCACGATCGGGTCCGAATTCCCCAGCGGGAGTTGCCCGGAACGCCCTAGGTGAGAAGTTCCCAGGAATTTCACTGTACACCCGTTGACATCCAGCCGATACAAATGTCCAATCCCTGAACCCGGGCTTGACTGTTCAAGGGAACAGGTCGCCCGGGCTTCCGCCCCAAGGAGAGGACACGACGCATGGGTCACCCCATCCCCGCCGGCCACCACGCGATCACCCCCCACCTGGTCATCAAGGGGGCGACCGAGGCCATCGACTTCTACGTCAAGGCCTTCGGCGCCGAGGAACTCTCGCGGATGCCGATGCCTGGCTCCGACGGCCAGATGAAGATCGGCCACGCCGAGCTGAAGATCGGCGACTCCCGCCTGTTCCTCGCCGAGGAGTTCCCCGACTACGGCTCGGTCGGCCCGCAGGGACCATCCTCCCCGGTTGTGATCCACCTGTACGTCGAGGACGCCGACGCCGCCTTCAACCAGGCCGTCGCCGCCGGGGCCACCGTGACCATGCCCCTCATGGACATGTTCTGGGGCGACCGCTACGGCAAGTTCGTCGACCCCTTCGGCCACCACTGGTCGATCGCCGAGCACCTCGAAGACCTCACCCCCGAACAGATGATGGACCGCATGGCCGCCGCCATGTCCCAGCACAGCGCCGACTGCCAGTAAACCCGTCCCCCACGTAGGGTGTGGTGGCCGCGTCCTCGCGGCCTCCGCACCGGTCGCCTGCGATGCCGGCCTCAATCGACCGCACGCCAGTAAACATGCGCCACCTGGGTCGTCGGGTCGTACGACATCAGCGCAACCCCTTGCGCGAAGCCGGGATGGAACGCCGACGACGTCTGACAGACGGTCGGCGGCGTCCCCCCGGGAGCCCACCACATCGCCCGGGGGATCGGCTGCTCGCCCCCCAATGCCCTCACAAATTCCTCCCGCGTGATGGTCGCAAAGGTCGGCCCGATGAGCCCATTCCATTCCGCCGGACTGACCTGGAACGTCAGGAAGCACGTCGCCCAATCCCGTCCCAAACTCCCGCTCCCCTTCAAACCAACGATCGTCGGCCCCGGCGCGCGTCCGAACGTCACCCGGAAGACCTCCTCGGGCGTTCCGAGCTTTTCCGGATCGCCACACCCGATCGCCGCCAAACTCAGCACCAACAGAAACTTACGCAAAACCCAACCGCCCAAAACCGGCCACCCCCTCGTCCTGATCCTATTGCAATCCCGCATCGAAAGACTCCATCCCGCAGGGTGTGGTCGCAAGAACCAGCCCAGCAGCGACTTGCGAAACGCCCGGACGCAACCCGTGACATCCCCCGGCGACCTCGCAAGGCTCTGCGCCACCAGCGCTGCCTGCTCCGTGTCGTCCGACACAAATCCCGTCTTGCCAATCAGATAGAACCGATCCACCCGCCCGAACCGCCGGGCGATCGTCCGGGCCGAGAGCCCCTCCATCGGCAACCCCAGCGCATCCCCCAGCGCCGTCCCCAGCAGCACCCCCGCCAGCCGATCCCCCCTGTCGCCCGTCGTTCCGCTCATGTGGATTCCCCGCCACGGCCTTCGATGATTCCTGTGAACATTTGCACCCCGAGGGATCCTCCACGCCTATGCTTGTCTCGGGGACGATGGGCCGAAGCCCTCTCCCAGGCGAACCGGACCGCTCGTTTCGGATCGGATCGCGGCGATTGGCTTTGTTCCCCCGTTTTCCGCGCGAGGTGCCCATGCGACGGTCGGCGAACTGGGACCGAACCAAACGGTGGGTGGGGTCGTAGCAGAGGGGTCGCGGGGGATACCACGCGCGGGGAGTTTGGCTTTGTTCCGTCATTTTCGCCCCGCCGGTTCTCCATCTCCCGCCGACCGCCCGCACTCATCCATCCCAGGTTCGCCAGACCGCTGCGCAGGAGTGTTCCCCTTGAAACGGTCGCCACGATCGGTTTTCGGGCCGTCACGATATCGGATTCGGATCGGGGCGCTGCTTCCCGCGATCGGCGCAGGGCTCGCCCTGGCGGCCGGTTGCGACTACTCCGCCCCCCCGCCCCGGATCGAGTCGATGCGCGACTACGTCGGGCCGCTCCCCCCGTTGAAGACCGCCAAGGCCAACCCGACGATCGCGGAAGCCACGGTCCTCCCCAAGGCGAAGGACAACTCGGCCGCCGCCGGCTCCGGCTCGGCGCTCGACCTCATCAAGCAGGCGAACGAGAAGGCCAAGACCGCCACCTCGACGACGGCCGCCAAGGCCGCCCCCGCCGAGGCCCGCCCGCTCACGGCGACCGAGCGTCAGAAGCAGGAAGCGATCCTCGAGAACATCATCAAGCTGATCCAGACCGCCAGCATCAAGCCCGGCGGCGACAACTTCAAGATCGCGACCGAGAACCTCAACCAGTTCTTCGAGGCGGGGGTCTCCCCGGCCGAGTACCTGCTCTCGCAGAACACGCGCGACTTCCTCGCCAAGGACCTGCCCCCGACCGAGGTCGAGAAGTTCGAATCCACCCGGTTCGAGTTCCGCGACGCCCGGCACCTCGAAGACTGCATGCTCTACCACGGCATCGCGTCCCGGGTGGCCGGCGACGGCGACGACCTGACGCGCGTGACCCGCGTCTTCGACTGGATGTGCCGGCAGGTCCAGCTCGTCCCGGCCGAGTCGCTGGCCCCGATGGGCACGAACCTCCGTCAGGCCCAGGCCCGGCCGTATGACGTGCTGCTCCGCGGCATGGCGACCGAGAGCGAGGGGTTCTGGTCCGAGCGCGGCTGGCTGTTCATGGTCCTCTGCCGCCAGCTCGGCGTCGACGTCGGCCTGGTCGGGTTCTCCCGCCCGGTCAGCTCGCTCGGCTTCGGCGCCCCCGGCCAGCGCCGGCCGGAGCCCCAGGGCGTCGTCTGGATCTCGACCGCCCTCATCAACGACAAGCCGTACCTCTTCGACACCAAGCTCGGCATCCCCATCCCGGGCCCCGGCGGCAAGGGCGTGGCCACGCTCGACGACGCGATGGCCGACCCCGAGATCCTCGCCGGCCTGGAACTCCCCGGCGAATCGTCGTACCCCGTCACCCAGGGCGACCTGGTGAACAGCCCGACGAAGATCACCATCTACATCGACTCCAGCCGGGGCTACCACTCCCCACGCATGCGGCTCCTCCAGCGCCAGCTCGCCGGGAAGTACCGCACGATCCTGTTCCGCGACGCCGCCGAGGAGGCCGCGCACTTCGCCAGGGCCCTCGGCCCGAAGCTCGGCCGCGTCCAGCTCTGGGGCCTGCCGATCAACGTCGAGGACGCCCTCTTCACCAGCCCCGACTTCGTCACCGCCACCCAGTACGCCCTGGCCCCGTTCCGCTCGGAACTCCCCCTGCTCTACGCCCGGATGGCCCAGCTCCGCGGCGAGATCCCCGACGCCATCATGGACTACGTCGGCTTCCGGTTCGCCGAGAACGCCACGTTCCGGGACCCCAAGAAGACCCCCATCCCGCCCGAAGTCCAGCGGCTGATGGACATCTACGCCACCTACTTCCTGGCCCAGTGCCACCTCGACCAGGGCAACGCCAAGCAGGCAGAATTCTTCTTCAACGAGACCCTCCGGCTCGTCCCCGAGCCGAACGAGCGTCGCCCTTATATGTACATGCTCCGCTACGGGGCCGCGAGCAACCTCGGCCGGCTGGCCGAGGCGAAGGGGGACGCGGCGCGTGCCACGCTCTTCTACGCCCAGCGCGACCCGACCTCGCAGCGGCACGGCAACCTGATCCGGGCCCGGAACCTCGTCTGGAACGACCCGATGGCGTCGATCGCCGACCCGCTGCCCCCCGCGCCGGCGAACGTCATCACCCCCGGCTCCCGCCCCGCGGCCCCCACCGCCCCCGGCGGCCCCAGCCCGGGCCTCCTGAACCAGTCCGTCCCCTCCACCTTCCCAAGCGTCCCCGGCCGGCCGAGGTGACCCGCGACTCACAAACAAATCAACACGTGAATCCGGAGCACGGCCGCTTGCCGCCGCTCTGTCCCCGCGAAGCTCGCTTCGCGCGCCGGATCGGAGCAGAGGCTGACGGCTCGATGTCTCCCCTCGGGAGCAGGCTCCCGCCGGGCGAGAGCGTCCGCAAGCGGACGCACTCCGGATTCGCTCAGGGTCGAGACTCAAGCATCCCGGCCGACGCGGGCCCTGGCGTGCGGGCCCCGGTAGAGCGGCGCCAGCGGTTCCTGCGCCTTCGCATGTTCGAATCGTTCCGGGAACGGCCGGGGGTCGGTCATCACGTCGAGGATCGTGGGCGAGTCGCCGTCGTTGGCGAAGGTGCCCCGGCACTCGACGACGTAATGGGCGTAGTCGTCGTGGTTGGCACGCAGGAAGTCGTGCAGGCCCGGCAGGTTGTAGTGCGGGATCGCCGGGAACAGGTGGTGCGTCACGTGCATGTCCTGACCATAGATGAACACCGCCCAGCGCGTGAATGGGTCCACATAGAACACCCGCGAGTTCGTCAACCGGCCGTCGTCGGCGTTCGCGTGCTGATAGATGTCGCGCAGGAGCATGAACACCATGAACGATGACATCATCGGCGTCAGCCAGAGCAGCGACACATACAGGGCCGACTTGCCCCCCGTCGCCACCCGCAGGTGGGCCAGCCCGACGAGCAGGATCGTATAAAATCCCAGCCTCGCCACGCTCGCCGCGCGGCTGCCATAAGGCTGCCGGAACGGCGACTGGAAGATCCAGCGGTCGGGGATCGCCAGCGTCCCCAGGGTCATCACCGCCAGCCCGACCGCCCCCGCCGGGATCACCCAGCCCAGCCGGCCGGTCGTTGTCAGCCCGAGCACCAGGGCGTTGAACCCGAGGATGTACGCCAGCCCGAGGATCGTCCCCACTCGCGGCCAGGTCGTCCCCCCGTCGCCCTCGGCCACTCGGCCCATGTAGACGTTGTTCCCCTTGCCGAAGACGTTCACATAGATGTAATCCCACTGATACCGGAGGTACGACATCGGCGAGACCAGCGCCCGGAAGTAGAAGAGGGCGACGAACCTCGCCCGCGACATCGGGAACTCGTCCACCTTCTTGCTCCGCCCCATGTTCACCAGGTCCGGGTCGCGCTCGTGGTCGTTGGTGTACTGGTGGTGAGCCATGTGGAACAGCCGGTAGAAGTGGACCGTCGAGAAGACCGGCATCAGGCAGAACGCATCGGCCAGGAAATCATTCCAGAACTTGTTCCGGACGAGCGTGTAATGCGATGCCTCGTGCGCCAGCCCGGCCAGCCGGTGCTGGAACCCGCCGATCAGCACGATCGCCGTCGAGAACACCGGCACGTTCCAGGCCCAGGCCAGCCCCCAGCCGGCCCGGTACTCGGCGAACACCACGGCCGCCGCGATCGTGGCGATCATGCCGAGGTACTCGCCCGCCAGGCAGCGGAGGTTCCTCGCCGAGTCGACCTCGCGGGCCCTCGAAAGCGCCTCGCGGACCTCGGGCTCGTCGAACCGTGCCCGCCCGTCCGCACCCGCCCCGATCCTGCTCTCGCTGCCCATCGGCCGGCCTCCCCGGGTCTGCGACGCTCCATCGTCCCTCCCAACTTCGGCCGATCCGAGTCCGCCGATCGCATCCGACCTCCCGACGAATCCCCGGGCCATGCCGACCGCAACGATCCGGTCAACCTTGCGGCCTTTTCGCAACGCCACCCTCCCGACGGCTTGTCCGGGTCCGAGGGTGAGGAATAATGCATGGGTCGCATCGAGACGAATCGCCCCGGGAATCCCCGACATGCCCTCGCCAGCCCTCCGGATCCTCGGCGTCATCCTGGCCACCGGCCTCGCGCAGGCCGGGGACGGCCTCCCGCCCCTCCGGCGGACGGTCGCGAGCGGCCAATGGTCGGACCCGAAGGTCTGGGAAGGCGGCATCGCCCCGAAGCCCGGCGACCGCGTCCAGATCCGCACGGGTCACGCGATCTCGTACGATCTCCAGACCGACAAACCATTTCGGTCGATCCACGTCGCCGGCCGGCTTGGCTTCGTCCCGTCGAAAACGACCAGGCTCGACGTCGGCCTGATCAAGATCCAGGCCGGGGACGACGCCTCCGAGTCGGGGGCCGGCTGCGAGGCCCACGCCATGAGGCCCGCCCCGCACGCCGAACGCCCCGCCCTCGAAGTCGGCACGCCCGAACATCCCATCTCGCCGGACCACACGGCGACCATCCGGCTCTGGGCGGTCCCCGGGCTCGATCCCGAAGAGACGCCCGCGATCGTCTGCTGCGGCGGCCGGATGGACCTCCACGGCACCCCCATGTCGCGCACCTGGGTCAAGCTCGGAAAGACGGCCGCCAAAGGAGTTGCGTCGATCGACCTCGCCGAGCCCGTCCCCGGCTGGAAGCCCGGTGACCGCGTCATCGTGACCGCGACCTTGCGGCAGGTCGTCCTCGACAAGGGGGACGTCCCGAGCCTCAAGGCCCGGGCGCAAACCGAGGAACGGACGGTCGTTGCAATCCATGGCACGACGCTGACCGTCGACCGCCCGCTCCGGTTCCAGCATCTCGGCGAGGGCGACTTCCGGGGCGAGGTCGCCAACCTGAGCCGGAACGTCGTGATCGAATCGGCCGCCCCGGCGATCGACTCCAAGCGCGGCCATACGATGTATCATCGCCACTCCGCCGGCTCGATCTCCTACGCCGAATTCCGGCACCTGGGCAAACCCGGGAAGCTGGGCAAGTACAGCCTCCATTTCCACCGGGTCCGGGACACGATGCGGGGGTCGTCGGTGGTCGGGGCGTCGATCTGGGACAGCGGCAATCGCTGGATCACGGTCCACGGCACGGACTTCCTGGTCATCCGCGACTGCGTGGGCTATCAGTCCCGGGGTCACGGGTTCTTCCTGGAGGACGCGACCGAGACGGGCAACCTGCTGGACCGCAACCTCGCGGTGCAAAGCCTGAACGGGCAGCCGCTTCCGGATCAGGTGCTGCCCTTCGACCGAAACGAGGGGGCCGGGTTCTGGTGGGCCAATCAAGGCAACGCCTTCACCCGGAACGTCGCGGCCGAGTGCGACCAGTACGGCTTCCGCTATGATTTTCAGGCCGACGGCGGCTTCGATCCGGCGATCGCGATGCCCGATGGCGCGGGGGGCATGCTGACGCGGGACGTCCGGACGGTGCCGTTGCTGCGGTTCGAGGGCAACGAGTCGCACGCCCAGCGGCGCTACGGGGTGAACCTGGGCGGCGGCCCGGGGGACGGGGCGAAGGGGGGCGTGGGCGGGGTCGGCCCGGACGACGCGCACCCGTCGCTGGTCCGGGGCCTCAAGGTCTGGGACGCCCACTGGGCCCTGACGGCGGCGACGCCGGGGCTGCTGCTGGACGACGTGACCCTGGCCGAGACCGATTTCGCCCTCTGGCGGCCCCGTTACGACCGCCAGTCGCACCGGGACGTCAAGCTCGTCCGGGCGGTCTGGCCGGCCTCCGACGAGCAGGGGACGGTCCCCGACTCCCGGGCCTATCCCCGGCCGCTGACGCCCCGGGACGACCGCCCGCCGGTCGCGATCGTCCTCGGCCGGCGCGGGACGACGCTGCACGGGGTGGCCTTCGACGACGGGGCCATCCGCTCGGTCGTCGCGGACGGCCGCGAGGCCCGGCTCACCCGGATCCAGCCCGGCCTGGTCGACTGGGAGATCGAGCATGCCGGCCCGTCGGACCTCGTCGCGGTGAAGGCCGTCGACGGACGCCCGTAGGGTCCGCCATTGCAGACTACCTTATTTTCACATATCAAACCATGATCTGAAATGGCGGCCCCTGAGTGCCAAAAGTCAACATGGGGTGTCTCGACGGTTGCGGGGGGGACGTTTGTTGGTTTATCGTATGAGTCACAATGGAGCACCTGGGCGAACCGTTCCGGCCTCAACGCCCCGAGGCCGGTCGTTTCGGGAGACCCCCAGCCCCATCCCCCGGCTCCTCTCCGCCCCCGCACGGCCTCCGGGCCGGCGTCGCACCCAAAGCCCCCGCATCGATCGCGCGATGGAGATCCAACCATGAGGATCCGGGAACGGACTTCTTCCCGGCCGCTCGTCGCCAGGGTCGTGGCCCTCGGCCTCGCCGGCCTATTCTGGACCGCGGGCACGCCGCGTCCCGCGTCCGGCCAGGGTTGGCAGGGGTACGGCAAGGATCCCCAGCACTCGGCCATCGGCGACATCAGCTCGCAGCTGCCGAACACGATCCGCTGGAGCACGCCGGTCGACCTGGCCCCTCAGTACAACGCGGGCGGGGCCTTGCTGACCCACTACGGGTCGCCCCTGATCACGAAGTCCAACACGGTCCTGGTGCCGGTCAAGACCACCGCCGGCGGCGTGTTCCGGGTCGACGCCCGGGCGGGGGGCACGGGCCAGCTCCTCTGGACGCTCACCTCCGACTACGTGCTGCCGCCGTTCAACTGGACGCCGACCTTCGGGATGTCGCTGACGCCCAAGGACAAGTCGGTGGTGATGCCCGGCAACGGCGGGACGGTGATCTCGCGGACGTTCCCCGACGCCGCCTCCGGCACGACCACCCGCCTGGCGTTCTACGGCCTGTCGAACTACAACACCAACCCGGCGGCCTTCAACGCGGCGATCCAGATCTGCACGCCGATCACCTGCGACAAGCTCGGGAACCTCTACTTCGGCTACCTGTCCTCGGGCGCGGCGTTGCCGGGGTACCCGGGCGGGATCCCCAGCGGCCTGGCGCGGATCTCCTCGGCCGGCGTCGGCACGTTCGTCGCGGCGACCGCCCTGTCGAACGACAACGCGACGACGCGGGTCACCTACAACTGCGCCCCGGCGCTCAGCCTGGACGGGTCGGCGGTCTACGTCTCGGTGAACAACACCGCCAGCACCGGCCGGTTCGGCAACGGCTATCTCTGCCGGGCCAGCAGCACGACCCTGGCCCGTCTGTCGAGCGTCGCGCTCCGGGACCCGAGGAACGCGGCCCTGGGCATCCTCACCGACGACGGCACGGCCTCCCCCACGGTCGGCCCGGACGGCGACGTGTATTACGGGATCCTCGAGAACGGCTTCCCGTCGAACAATGCTCGCGGCTGGATGCTCCACTTCGACGCGACCCTGACGACCTCGAAGATCCCCGGCGCCTTCGGCTGGGACGACACCGCGTCGGTCGTGCCCTCCTCGGCCGTGCCGTCGTACGCGGGCGGGTCGAGCTACCTGATCCTGACCAAGTACAACAATTACTCGGGGATCGGCAGCGGCAACGGCCAGAACAAGCTGGCGATCCTGGACCCGTTCACGTCGATGGTCGACCCGATCGGCGGCGCGACGGTGATGAAGGAAGTCCTCACCGTGCTCGGGCCGTCGCCCGACGCCGAGCACCCCGGCGGGGTCCGCGAGTGGTGCATCAACACGGCGGCGGTCGACGTCGCGAACAGGTGCGCGGTCGTGAATAACGAGGACGGCCACGTCTACCGCTGGAGCTTCGTCACCAACACGCTCTCCGCCGGCCTCCAGCTCGCCCCGCCGACCGGCGAGGCCTACACCTCGACCATCATCGGGCCCGACGGCGCGGTCTACGCGATCAACAACGCCAACCTGTTCTCCTGCGTCTTCCTGCCGCCCCAGAACAACATCCGGGCCAAGCTCTTCGGTATCGAACCATGAACATGCGCGTGAAGGCCATCGTTTCCCCGCTCGCCGTCGCCCTCGCCCTGCTCGTCGGGCCGGCCGCGGCCCGGGCCGACTTCACCGTCGCCGGCAGCTTCGGTCCGAACGGGGACGTCGGGTTCCCCAACAGCCCGGCCTCGCTCTCGATCACCTTCGGGGCGACCGGGCAGGGGACGATCTCGCAGCTCGACGGCTTCCTGAACGTCGCCGGCCAGGACCTCAACAACCTCCCCTCGGGCTTCGGCACGTCGGCGCAGCTCGGGTACGGCAGCCCGGCGGGGGTCGCCTACAGCTTCTCCGCGAGCCAGCCGACGGCCAATCAACTGCTGCTGACGTATCACTTCGTCAACAACACCGGGGCCGCGCTCCCCGGCTTCCAGTTCCTCTCCTACATCGACGCCGACATCGCGAACTTCACCGAGGACTACATCGGCGTCACCGGCACCCCAGGCGCCGGCCTGCCCTCGCTCACGCCGACGAGCTACCAGGCGGGCGACCCCAGCACGACGAGCCTGTTCACCAACGTCCTCTTCGGCAGCCTGGACAACACCAACGGAGCGCCGTCGGGCAGCCCGAGCGACGTTGCGCTCTCCGTCGGCTTCAACACCGGCCTGATCAGCGCGGGCGCGGTCGCCGAGTTCCAGGTCCTGCTCTCGGACAACGGCACGACGTTCACCAACCCCGGGCTGGTGCTGACCCAGCGCAACGTCAGCGTGGCCGACGCCCTCACCGTCTCGGCACGGATCTCGATCGCCCCCGTGCCCGAGCCGTCGAGCTACGCCCTGCTCGCCCTGGGCCTCGGCGCCCTGGCCGCGACCCGGCGCCGCCGCATGGCCATGGCCTGATTTGCCCCCGTAGGGTGTGGTGGCCGCGTCCTCGCGGCCTCCGCACCGGCGGGAGGAATCACCGGATCCAACGGGCGGCGAAACCTGACCTCCCGATCCGCCGCCCCGGCGCATTCGATCCGGTCCCGGGAGATCCGGGGATTACGGAGCAAGCGGCCGCTCCGCTCCCGCACTCCAAAGGGGTCAGCCGGCCTTGAAGAGGACGACCCTGGGGTGCGGGGGCGGCAGGGGGGTCAGCTTGTGGGCGTCGGCGCAGGCGCGGGCGACGTCGAGGTCGGCGGGGGTCCGGATGTAGAGGGCGAGGTACCACTCGCCCGCCGGGGCCGGCCGGAAGGACAGGTCCTGGATGTCCACGAGCGTGAACCGGTTGTCGTCGGCCGGGACGCCGAACAGCTTGTTGGTCGCCCCGTTCACGACCAGAGTCGCGTCGCGCGGGAGGGCCGCGAGGATCGCCGCGCGGGCGTCGACGAAGTTCCTCAGGTGCGCGGAATGCTTCGCGAACACGGCGGCGTTGGCCAGAACCAGCACCGCCAGGCCGGCCGCGACCAGCCCGCCGAGGGCCTTCGTGCCCAGCCTCGACGCGAGCGGCCGGACGATCCAGTCGTCGAGAACGCATGCGTAGCTGACGATCCAGATCGGCAACGCGAGCTGGATCAGCCTCAGGCCGACGACGGCCGACTCGAACCACGACGATCCCACGTCGTGGAAGTAGTAGACGTGGAACGCCGCGAGGTAGAACCCGCACGCGCCCCGGACCGCCCAGCGCACCGACGACCGGTCGAGGATCGGGGCCAGCAGCATCCCGGGCCAGACGACCATCAGGGCGGGGATGTAGAACCGGACCTGCTCGGCGAAGTACGACGTCCCCCACGAGCCCCGCATGCCGGGGTTGGGGTCGGTCGGGTGATGGTAAAGGATCAGGTTATAAACAACGATCGCGAGTCCGGAGGCCGCCCCGCCGGCGAGGCAGAGGATCGCCTGCCGCCAGCGGCTCTCGCCCTCCTCGCGTCTCGCGCCGACGTAGCCGAGCGCGATGAACGGCAGGGCGAGCCCGGCGTGGTATCGCATGAGGGCCCCGAACCCGACGGCCAGTCCGCTCCAGATCCCGCGGAATTTCCCCTTGCCCGTCGCCATCGGCAGGAGTGCCAGCAGCAATCCCATGCCGGCGGACTCGTCGGCCATGATGGCACGCGAGTAGATGGCGAGCGTCGGGTGGAACAGCAGGAGCGTCCCCCAGAGCGGCGAGTGCCCCAGGCGAGCCAGGACCATCGCGCCGACGGTCGCCGCGAGGAGGTGGAGCAGCAACCCCGAGAGGAAGATGGCCTTCATGCCGCCGACCATCAGGAACGGCAGGGCCGCGAGCGATCGCCCCGGCTGCCGAACGGGGACGTGCTTGCCGGCGACCTCCCAGAACTGGGTCAAGGGCGGGTAGCCCGCCCCCTCGGAGCTGACGGCCCCCTTCGACCAGACCAGCGCCTGGTTGATGTAGCCGACCTCGTCCTCGATGCCCGGCAACGGCGGGTAGAATGCCAGGAAAAGCCCGGAATAGACCCCGAGCAGCAGCGCGAACCACCGCCACCCCTTCGCCCCCGCGCCAACCCCCTGCCCCGAATCGGCCATCCGTCGCATCCCCCGGCTTCGTTGCTCCTCCGTACGCAGGGAGAGTCTACGACGTTTCGACGCGCCGGTTCAAGCCGGGGATCGAATCGTCGGGCGGATCTGGAGTGCGTCCGCTTGCTGACGCTCTCGCCCGGCGGCGGCTTGCTGCCGACAGACGTCGTCGAGTCGACAGCGGCGACCTTCGATCTCGCGCGCGAAGCGACCTTCGCGAGTACAGAGCGTCAGCAAGCGGACGCACTCCAGATCCGCTCGACGATTCTTCGGATGTTTTCACGTCATGCAGGTTTCTTGTGACTCGATCTCGGCGCGTGCCTCGCCCATCCGGGCTCGCCGATGGAGCCACCCCGACGCCAGCGCCCCGAGCCCGGCGGCCATCAGGCTGAACAGGCTGTGGGCCGAGCGGGCGAACTGAATCGGCTTCAAGGCGCCGGGGAAGAGGCGGCGGCCGAGGGGAGTCACCCGGGCATCCTCGATCGCCTGCGTCTGGCTCGCGAGGTCGGCCTGGAGATTCCGGACCGTGGACGCCATCGCCACGACGGAAGGATCCTGGGGACTGCGCGCGACCCGCTGGGCCTTGGTCAGGACTTCTGAATACTCCCGGAGAGCAACCTGGCTCACATAAAGGTTCCGCCGGGCCGCCGCGATCGTCGGTTCATTGTCCGGCTTCGAGATCATCCGCACCATCCGATCGGTCACCAGCGGCGCCCGGACCGTCTCGAACCACGGCAGGAAGGCCACCGCCCAGTACGACCAGCCCGCCAGGATCACCCCGAGCCAGCCCGCGCGTCGCGCCCCATTCGCATGCACACAAGCCAGGATCGCGAATATCAAAAACCCCAGCGTCGCGGTATAGACCACGCCATCCCAGAACCCCTGGGTATCCCGGAGCGCCACCATCGCGACGCCGCACAGCACAATCACGCCCATCAACGACCGGATCGACATCGTACGCATAAATCCCTCCCGCCGCGCAGTCTAACCGAGCGGCGGGTTGGCCTCACGCCGAAACTCCCCCTTTGGCGTGCGGGCGTCCGGCTGCCGGTTTCTATCCGATTCGGGGGGCATCCGAGCGGGTTACCTCCCGATTGCCCCTCGCCGGTCCGTTTCCCTACAATGAATCCGGGAGGTGACCGGATGCCAGAGCCGATGCGCGACCCCGCTGACGACGAACTCGACCGACTGGAACGGGCATTCCTCGAACAGGCCCCCGAGGCGTTCGCGGACGCACGCCGCCTGGCCCTCGAATCGGGCCAGAGCATCCTGGAGTCCGAGGGCGAGGCGATCTACGAGGTCTTCCCCGATGGACGCCGCGTCTTCGTCAAATCCATCGGGCCGGCCACCCCGGCCATCCCCGGGCAGAAGTACACGATCCGATGAGCGTGGAGACACCGCGCCTGAGGATGTTCGCGGGGCCCAACGGCTCGGGCAAGAGCACGTTGAAACGCCACTTGCCCGAGCGTCTGCTGGGGATTTACGTCAATCCCGATGAGATCGAGGCGGAATTGCGGGCGACGGGCACCCTGGATTTCGAGGCATACGGCCTCGACGTCGAGCCCGAGCGATTGATCGCCCATCTCGCCGAATCGCCCTGGCTCGGGGCTCTCGGCCGGGGTGACTGGTCTCGGATCATGGGCGCAGGCCGGCGGCTCGATCTCTCGGATGTCGAGGTCGATTCGTATCTGGCGTCGGTCGTGTCCGATTTCCTCCGCGCGTCGCTGCTCCAATCGAGGATCACCTTCACCTTCGAAACGGTGATGTCGCACCCCGATAAGGTGGCGATCCTCCACCGCGCCCGCTCTTCGGGATACCGCACCTATCTTTACTATGTTGCCACGAACGACCCGGCGATCAACATCTCGCGCGTCCGGAATCGAGTCCGCCTCGGAGGACACCCCGTTCCTGAAGATCGAATTATTTCCAGATATCACCGCTCTCTTGAATTTCTCATGGACGCAATCCGGGCGTCGAATCGGGCCTATCTCTTCGACAACTCCGGCGACAGCGAGGACCGGAACCAGACCTGGGTGGCGGAGATCACCGATGGCGAGGAACTCGTTCTGAAGACCGACCGGATCCCGCCCTGGTTCCAGGCGGCTGTGCTCTCGAAGATCTGATCCGTGGCAAGGCAACGGGCGGACGAGCGGCCCCAGACTTTGAAGTGCGGCCGTCCGGCCGCCGGTTTTCCCATTTCCGATGTTGATCGGGAATCCAAGCCAACCCGGGTCGCCAAGCCCAAAGGAAAGCGGCACCTCCGCTCCCGCACTCCAAAGCGGCAGAATTGGCTTGCGCATGCGCTCGGCGGGCGCAACAATGTTGACCCGGGGCGACTTTACAGGGCGGGTTGACGGCCGATTTTCGGCGGTCTCGCGGAACCGGGCTGGGAGGGCATGCATGGTTCCTCCTATCATCATGGCTCGTGCCCCCGTCGCCGGCCCGCGATGGGGCGGACCGGATGGCGTCCAGGTCCGACGCGGGGGCCAGCGGTGAGTCGTCCCGGGGGGTGTTTGTAATGCGATTGATCGGGTTTGGTCGTCTGGCCCTGACCGCGATGCTCGTGGCCCTCTCGCCGGCCCGGGATGCCTGCGCGGGGCTCCTGTTCAACTTCACGCCGGCGCAGGGGATGTCGCAGCAGGCCATCGACGGCTTCAACGCCGCCGGCGCCCTCTGGGCGAGCCGCATCGCCGACAACGTCGCGGTGAATATCAGCATCGGGTTCTCCCCGCTCGGCTCGGGCATCCTCGGCCAGGCGTCGTCGCCGCAGAGCGTCTATAGCTATGCGAGCGTCCGGTCGGCGCTCTCCGGCCACTCCACCTCGAACGACGACGCCACCGCGGTGGCCAATCTTCAGCCCGGCAGCGGCGTCGCGATGCTGATCAACGGCACGGCGAACAACCCCAACGGCTCGGGCTCGGCCACGCCCTATCTCGACAACGACGGCAACACCAACAACACGAGCGTCCGGCTCACGAACGCCAACGCCAAGGCGCTCGGCCTGCTCGGCGCCTCGGCCCCCACGCTCGACGCCACCATCGCCTTCAGCAGCAGTTTCTCGTTCGACTTCGACCCGAGCAACGGCATCGACTCCGGCTCGTATGATTTTGTGGGGATCGCTGCGCACGAGATCGGGCACGCCCTGGGCTTCACCAGCGGGGTGGACACCCTCGACCTCAACAGCCCGCCCAACGGCGGCCCGTTCAATGACTCCCAGTTCTCGTTCGTCACCACGCTCGACCTGTTCCGCTACTCCACCCTGAGCACGACCCAGGGCGCGATCGACTGGACCGTGGACACGCGACAGAAATACTTCTCCATCGATGGCGGCGCCTCGGCCCTCGGCGGGGCGACCTTCTCGACCGGCCTGAGCGCCGACGGCCGCCAGGCGAGCCACTGGAAGGATTCCCTCGGCATCGGGATCATGGACCCCACCGCCGGGCTGGGCGAACGCCTCACGATCTCGTCCAATGACCTGCGTGCCTTCGACGTGATCGGCTACACGCTCGTCTCGCCCCCCTCGGGCGCCGCCCCCACCAACGGCGTCCCCGAGCCCGCGACCTACCTCGTCGCCCTCGTGGGCCTCGGCCTACCCCTGGCCTTCCGCCGGATCCGGGGCTGAGCCGAGCCCGGCAGCGTCCGGAACGGGGCAACCGCGCTGGGCGAGGGTCTCCCGACCCCGCCCTTGCCTTCCGCGCTGGGCGTGGGTCTCCAGACCCCGCCCCAGCATCCGCCGCGCCGTGCCACCAAATCGGGTCTCCAGACCCATTCGGAGATGCCCCGCACATCGGGGTATCTGGTCGATGGGCCGGGAGACCCGCGCCCAGCGCCGGGGGTGGCAGGGATCCTCATCAGCGGGAAGGATTCCCGAGAAAAACGCTGTAAGGAACCGGCCCCGGATGAGTTCTTCCCCCTGAGCGGCGAGGTGCCGCGACGGAACACAGAGAGGGGAGAGCCACCATGATCGGGTTGCACGCGGGGTCGGGTCGGGGCCGCAAGGATCGGCACAGGGCGGCGATCGGCTGCGAGATGCTCGAAGGGCGCGTCGTGCTGTCGACGCTCCGCGAGGACGTGGCCAAGCTCGCGCAGGACGTCGCGGCCATCCGGTCGCACTCGCAGGTGACGTCCGCGCAGATCCAGGCGCTGGCGGGCGACCTGAAGCAGATCGCGGCCGTGGCCACGAAGCCCGACCCCGCGACGGTGACGAAGTACCGCACCGACCTGACCGCCGCCGCGGCCGACGGCAAGATCACCGTCAGCGAGGCCGCGACGCTCAAGAAGGACGCCGCCGCCGTGCTGACGAGCGCGGGCATCCCCACGAGCCTGTCGCAGAAGACGGCCGCCGACCTGCACGCGATCGTCACCGCCTCGGGCGTCACCTCCGCCGACGTCAAGACCGTCGCGGCCGACATCAAGGCGATCCTCGTGGACCTGGGCAACCTCAAGAAGAAGTGATGCCGACGTCCGATCCGGACATGTCGCGCCGTACACTCGCTTCGAGAGGGGGTGAGCCGCCGTGTCGAGCCCGAGCCGCATCGCGCTGAACGTCGTCCGACCGGACGAGCCCACGCCGGGGGCACCGGTGCCGGGGGGGACGATCCCTCCCGACGCCGACCTCTCGGACTGGGTCCGCGCGACCGCGCCCCGGGCCGTCGCCTACGCGACCTCGCTCGTCCGCGACCGCGCGACGGCGGAGGACCTCGTGCAGGACTGCTACTGCCGGCTCCTGGCGAAGCAAGATGTCTACGACCTCCGATCCGACGGCCTGAAGATCCTCATGCGGTCGGTGAGCAACGCCTGCCTCACCTGGAAGGCCCGCCGCCGGCCGTTCCTCTCGATCTTCGGGCCGAAGGGCGAGCCCCCCGAGGTCGCCGACCCCGCCACGCCCGAACCCGGCCGCGCGATGCTCGGCCGGGAACTCTCGGACGCGATCCAGGCTGGATTAAGCAGGCTACCGATCCAGCAGCGGGCGGCCCTGGAGCTGCGGAGCCTGGGGCACTCGCTCGCCGAGGTCGCCGAGATCCTCGAAATCACGTCGAGCCACGCGGGCGTGATGATCCATCGCGCCCGGGCCGCCATGGAAGAATTCCTCGCCCCGTACCTGGAGGGCCGACCCTCATGACGCCCAACCCCGACCGCGAACGCATCGACGAACTCGTCGGCCGTTACCTGTCGGAGCGGGAATCGGCCGTCGACCCCGGCCGCATCCTCGCCGGCATCCGCGAGCGGCAAGCCGGTGGCAAGCGGTCACAGGCGAGGCCGTCGCGGGGCCGGCTCAGGGTCGCCGCCGTCGCCGCGTCGGCCTTGCTGGCGATCGCCGCATGGGCATTCTTCCCGGCACGGCCCAGCGTACTCCGGGCCGACCCGATCCGGCTGGTGGACGAGGCCCGACGGTCGCTGGTGCGTTCGGATGTGGATCGTTCGTATCGGATCGAGATCCGGCTCGCGCCCGGCATGGCCGAGCGTTCGCCGTTCCTGGCCGCCCTGGCGGGGTTCGACTGCCGCCTCTCGGCCCGGTCGGACCGCTTCCGGATCGACGCGAATCGGGGGGACCAGTCGTGGTCGCTGGGGCAGACGAGCCAGGGGGGCGTGTGGCTGGCGCCGTCGCGGTCGCTCGGGCTGGAGTTCGGCGGCGAGGAGCTGCCCGAGCCGCTGTCCGAGGCGCTCGACCTGTTCCACCTCGACCTCCGCGACCTGCTCGCCAGACTGGCCGACCATTATGAGCTAGAATCGGAGGGGGAGGAGCGCTCCCCCTCGGGCTCGACGACGACCCGCATCCGCGCGACGCTCCGCGACGGCGACCGCCCGGCCGCCAGGTTCCCCCGCGCCGATCGGCCGCGGTTCCGCACGATGACGGTCGAAATCGACGAGGATTCCAAACGTGTGCAAACGGTCACGCTCACGAAGATGCGCAACGACCGCGTCCTGGCCGACGTGACCTTCCGGCTCGACGACGCCGGGCCGCGGCCGGACGAGGGCTATTCGCTCGCCAGCCGCCTCGACCCCTCGGCCCCGGTCCTGGGCGACGACCGCAAGATCCGCCGGCGTCGCGAATTTGTCCGGTTCCTCGGATCGCTCCTATCCCATGGTGAACAGACCCATGAAATCGAGAACTGAAATGACTCGCATCTGGTCAACCGCCGCAATCTCGCTGGCCCTGCTCGCCCCGCCCGCCCTCGCGTCGGTGCCCGAGAAGCCGACCTTCAACGAGCATGTGGCCCCCATCGTGTTCAGGAGCTGCACCACCTGCCACCGGCCGGGCGAGGGCGCGCCATTCACCCTGTTGAACTACAAGGATGTGAAGAAACGTGCGAACCTGATCCAGTCGGTCATCGAGGACCGTTCCATGCCCCCCTGGCCCCCCGCGAAGGGCTGGGGGCACTTCGAGGACGAGCGCCGGCTGACCGACGACCAGGTCGCCACGTTCGGCCGCTGGGTCGAATCCGGCATGCCGGAAGGGCCGTCCGACAGGCTGCCCGCGCCGCCGAAGTTCCCCGAGGGGGGCTGGCCGCTCGGCAAGCCCGACCTGGTGGTGACCCTCCCCGAGGCCTTCACCGTCCCCGCCGACGGCAAGGATATCTACCGGATGTTCGTCCTGCCGCTCAACCTGCCGAAAGATCAGTGGGTGACGGCCGTCGACATCCGCCCGACGGCCCGCTCGGTGGTGCACCACGCGCTCTACTTCCTCGACAGCACGGGCAATTCCCGCAAGCTCGACGAGGCCGACCCGGGCCCCGGCTTCGGCCGGATGGGCTTCCCCCGCACCGGCACGCTCGGCGGCTGGGCCGTCGGCGCGACGGCCAGGCACTTGCCGATGGGCCTGGCGTATTCCCTGCCCAAAGGTTCGGACCTCGTGGTGCAGGTCCACTTCCACCCGTCGGGCAAGGTGGAACATGAAAAAACATCGCTCGCCCTTTATTTCGCCAAGGAGCCTCCCAGAAAGCGTCTTCTCGGCACCCAGGCCCCGTTCGCGTTCGGCGCGGGCACGGAACTGCGGACCAAAGGCATCCAGCCGGGCGATTCGAACTTCACGATCAAGGGCGAGTTCAAGGTCCCGTTCGACATCGACGTGATCTCCGCCGGCGGGCATGCTCATTATTTGTGCAAGAACATGAAAGCCATCGCCACGCTCCCCGACGGCAAGGAAGAAAAGCTCTTCGCCATCGACGACTGGGACTTCCGCTGGCAGGGGCGCTACAACTACGAGAAGCCCGTGCGGCTCCCCAAGGGCACGGTCGTCCGCTCGACCCTCGTCTACGACAACTCGGCCGAGAACCCCCGCAACCCCAGCAATCCCCCGCGCCTGGTGAAGTGGGGCGAGGGCTCGACCGACGAGATGGGCTCCGTCGGATTCGCCTTCGTGGCGGTGAACGAGGACGACGTCGCGAAAAATCGCAACCCGCTGATCTTCGGCGGCGGCGACAACGTCGGCCGCCTCAACCGCGGCGGCGCGGGGCTCGGCGGCGGAGGCGGCCAGTTCCGCAACATGACCTCCCAGCAGCGCCTGGCCATCTTCAACCTGCTCGACGCCGACAAGGACGGATTCCTATCCGGCGATGAGATCCCCGAACGCCTCCGCGCCGTCCTCCCCATCGTCGACACCAACCAGGACGGCCGCGTCGACCGCAAGGAGATCGAGAGCCTCCCCTCGCCCAAGTAGGGTGCGCCGCGACGCGTCCTCGCGTCCACCGCACCTGCGCCGGTCGCGGGTCGGAGGCGCTGGGCGAGGGGCCATATTGTGCCGCGCGGGGGGCTGTGCGAAACTCGCGAGGGACGTCCCATCCCTCCCATTCGCGGCGCAAATCATGTCGACACGTGCAAGGATCGCGCGTCTCTGGTCCTCTATCCGCGGCCCCCTCGCCATCGCCGCGCTGGCCGCGATCGCCACCGCCGGGTCGTTCTATGCCTGGGGCCGATACCAGCGATCGCGGCAGGCCGAGGCCGCCATCGAGGACGCCGAGCCCGGGGCCGCCGTCGCGGTCGAGCGGGCCGACTCCGGCGAGGTCGTCGCCGAATTCACCGCCCCCGCCCGCCGGCCTCTCCTGCTCGACCCCGGGGATTACCACCTCCGCGTCATGCCCGACCGCCGCCCGAGCGGGATGTTCCCCTTCCGCGTCGCGCCGGGGGATTGGGGCACGATCCAACCGCCCGCCGCGCCGGTCCCCTTGTTCGAACTCGACGAGGAGCCGGCCATGCCGTTCGCCCTCGTCGGCCTCCGGGGCGGGGCACGCGGGGCGGACCCGGTCGTCATCGATTACCTGGGGATCCGGCGGATCGAGGGCAAATCCGGCAAGCCGCTCTGGCACACCCGCGACTTCACACGGACGACCCCCGAGACGCGGCTCCCCTCGCCGGAGACCTATCGACACTTCTACGAACAGGCCATCGTCCAGCCGGACCGGGTCACGGTCCCCGGACACCAGTGGATTTCCCCGGACATGGGCTCGCTGGGCATCATGACCGCGCCCCGGCCGGTCGACCTCGACGGCGACGGGCGGGCCGACCTCGTGTGGTCGAACCTCGCGGGCAACACGGTCTCCGCGCTGTCGGGCGAGGGGGACCGCTGGACCTGGAGCCGGACGGCGGTCGACATCCCCGGCGCGCCTGCGGATCGCGCGGGCGTGGTCCGAAGGCCGCTGGCGTTCCAGATCCCCTCCGGCGAGCCGGTCGTGGTCGTCGCATTCGAGCCGCCCTTGAAGGTCGGCCCCGGCGGTGTCGCCGTCGGGGCGAGGCCCGAGCCGGGCTGGGTCCAGGCGTTCCGGGGGAAGTCGGGCGAGCCGGCCTGGACCTTCGCGCCCCCGCCCGATGCCTCGGACTCCGGCCTGCTCCGGACCGATGCAGTCACCTGGGACGGCCGCGAGGTCGTCGCCGTGACCAGCGGGCGGCTGATCCACCTCCTCGACCCCAAGACGGGCACGCCCACGGGTCCGCCAATCGGGTTCGACACGCCCATCGTCGGCATGCCGGAATTCCGGGGGCCCTCGGTCGACGGCCGGCGCGAGGTGGTGGTCCGGCTGCAGTCGGACACGATCGTCGCCCGCGCCTGGCGGGGGGCCGACGAACTCCCGGGCTGGCGGATCCCCTTCGGCTCGATCGACCCGCGAGGCGGCTGGCCGAGGGTCGTCGACCTCGACGGCGACGGCGCCTCCGAGGTGATCCTGCCCGAGAAGGATCCGACCTTGCGGGGCCTGATCCGGCTCCGCGTCGTCGACGGCCGCACCGGCCGCGACCGCTGGCGGGTGCCGCACCATGACCGGACCGGCAACGCCCGGCCGGGCAGGCTGTCGCGGTTCTTCCTCCTGGCCGACATGGACGTCGACGGCGACGGCGTGCGCGACCTCATCCTGCCGGGGCGCTCGGCGGACATCGGGGAGGACACGACGTATCTCGTCGCCCTCTCGGGCAAGGACGGCGCGGCACTCTGGGCGAGCCCCCTGCCCAACACGCTCGACCACGACCCGTTCGCCTGGGGCCAGGGGCCGGACAACCGGCCGCTGATCGTGGCCATCGTCGCGGGGGCCGCTCACAACCATCGGCCGATGTCGGTCCTGCTGCATCCGGTCAGCGGCCGGGAACTGGGCCGGGTGCCGGGTGCGTATCTCCAGCACCGGGACGACCTCGACGGCGACGGCCAGGCCGACCTCTGGGGGCACTCCAACCGCGGCCTCATGGCCATCCGGGGCGGGCCGATGACCGCGTGGCGCAGGGCCGGGTTCTGGTCCCGGGGGGCCGACTACGACCGCGACGGCGTGGCCGACCTGATCGGTGCCGACCTGGATCCCCGGATGAACGTCCACTGGCTGTACAATCCCTACCCGCCGGAGCGTGACGCGTTGCCCCGCTCGGCCGTCTCGGGCCGGGACGGCCGGGTGCTCTGGACGACGGCCCTGCCGAGGCCCCGGCGCAGGTTCGTCGGGGGGATGGCCGTCCCGATGCCGGCCCTCGCGCCCGTCGAGGGCCCCAGGCCCGACCTGGACGGCGACGGGGTGCCCGACCTGGTGTTCGGCTGCAACGAGGGCGAGCGGAGCGGGCAGGTGTCGGATCTCGCCACCCTGGCGATCGGGGCCATCTCGGGCCGCGACGGGTCGCTCCTCTGGCGCGAGCCCCGGGTCGATGCGGGATACGCCCCGGGGCTCATCCGGAACGTCGAGGCCGCGCACTCAGGGGACTTCGACGGCGACGGCGTCGGCGACCTGGCGCTCATCGTGGACGAGCGGCCCACCCGCCCCGGGCCGCTGGGGATGCTCTCGGGCCCGGCCGCGCGACGCCTGGTCATCGTGCGAGGCCGGGACGGGGTGGCGTTCGCCGGCTTTGTCCCCCCGGACCGCGAGGGACACCGGACCTATCAGCTCCGGATCGAGCGGATCGACCGCCCTTTCGACCTCGACGGCGACCGCATCGACGACCTGCTGCTCCGGATCGAATACCTCCCATCCGTGCCGAGTGCCGATTCCTCGATGGCGGTCGGCGAAATCGTGGCGGCCTCGGGCGCGACCGGGGCCCCCCTGGCGCGGATCGTCCCCGGCTCGTCCAACGCCCCGGCCGGCTACGAGGCCCTGCCCGACGGGACCCGGGCGACGTCCCTGCCATGCGAGGTCCGGGATGTCGACGGCGACGGGGCGCCCGAGATCCTCACCGTGGAGTTCCGCGCCTCGGCGGAGGACCGGGCGCTGGGCGTCTACCGCGTCCTCGCCCACGATCCGAGGAAGCATATCGACCTCTGGATGTGGGACTCGCCCCGCTCGATCGCCTGGGACCGGGCCAGCCTGGTCGCGATCCGGCGGCCCGGGGCGGCGGGGCACGAGGTCGTCGTCGGGATCGGCGGCGAGGCGGGTTCGAACTGGTTCTGGCTCGACAACCGGGGCCGGCCGCACGGGCGTCGCCCGGGAGATGGATCCATGTACGGATTCGCAAGCGACTTCGACGGCGACGGCCTGGAGGAGTTCCTGGGCTTCTGGGATGGGCAATGGCGGATGGGCCGGGACGGGTTCCGCGAGACCCTCTGGTCCTCGCCCCGCCGGCAGGGCCGGGGCCTGCCGTTCGCCTTCCTCAACCGCAGCCCCGACGGCTCGCGCGCGGTGCTGGACGACATGGGGGAGCTGTTCGACCTGAAGACGGGCCGGGTCCTGTCCGAGTCTCACGATGGCCCCTTCGGGCCTGTCCCGCTCGTTCCGGACGACCCGACCGAGCGGCTCCTCCTCCTCCCGGGGTACCGCGTCGCGGGGGCGACGCCCGCGGCGCTCTCCGCCCCGCGCCCGCCGGGCGACACCGCCTCGCGATCGGCGGCCGAGGTCCTGTTCCGTCCGATGGAGGACGACCCGAGGAGTTGGGTCGCGCCGCCCTGGGCGGACCGGGTCGGTTGGATGCCGCTGACCGGACCGCAGGTGGTGCAGGCGGCCTGGATCGGCCTGCTGGCGACGTTGCCGCCGGGGGTGCTGCTCTGGGGTTTGATGCGGATCCGGGCACGGGGGCAGCGGTCGGGGATCGTCACGCTGATGCTGCTGGTGGCCCTGGCGGGGCTGTTGATGTGGGAATTCAACCGGGTGAAGGATTGGGTGGAATATGAAGATCCGATCTTCTCGGCGCGCGTCGAGGCCTGGGGGGCGGGCCGGACGTCGCTGGCCGTGGTCGGCGTCGGCACGCCACTCGTCGCGCTCGGCGCGGGGATGGTCGCGGGCCTGGTCCGGCGGCGCTGGCGACGCGTGCTCATCTGGTGCGGCGTTGCGGCGTGCTGCGCGGTCGTCGCGGGCTTCGTGTTGATCCGACGGTTCCCGCCGCCCCCGGGCGGGCGGTATCGGATTGGGATGGAGTGGTGGAACCTCGTCTACGCCGGGGCGGCGGCGGCGGGGGTGGTTTTCCTTCTCTGGCAAGGAGCCATGCGCCTGTATCAAATGATCCGACACCTCCGGCGCCGGGCGCGGGTCTCCTGACCCCGAGTCCCTCCGGCAGGGCCCCGCCAGGCGCTGGGCGCGGGTCTCCCGACCCCGCCTCGCCCCAGAGAATCCGTACCACAGGAGCGGGTCTCCCGACCCAGGAATCAGATGCCACGGATTGCGGGGGGGGGGCTTCGAACAAGGGGTCTGGAGACCCCAGCCTCGTGGTACCGCGCGACAAGGGTAAGGGCGGGGTCGGGAGACCCGCGCCCAGCGCCGCCGCCACGCGCCCGGCGCATCCGAGCCGGGTCCGGCGTGTCTGCAAGAATGACGAAAAGGGGGACATGGGATGCGTCGAGTGCGGTTCGGTGTGCTGGTGGTGCTGGCCACGCTGGGCGGGGTGTGGGCGTGGGGGTGGTATGCGGAGGGGCGGAAGGGGGCGGTGGATTTCCGGGTCTCGGATGACCTGAATCGCGGCGGCGTCCGGGCCGAGGTCGAGGTCACGCGCGAGGGGTCGGGCGGGCGGGTCGCGGCGTTCACGTCGCCGACGCTCGAACCCCTGCGCCTGGACCCGGGCGACTACCGCGTGCGCGTCAGCCCCGAGCGTCGGCTGGGTCAGACGTTCCCCGTCCGCGTGCCGGCCGGCAGCCTGGGCGTGTTCTCGATGCAGCTCCCCTCGTCGCCCCTCTTCGAGATCGCCTACGGGCTGGACGACCAGATCGCGCGCGACAACAGCCTGGCGATCCTCCTGCCGGGCCAGTCCGACCGGAAGGACCTGCTCGACATCCGCAACAACCGCTACCGACGCTACCGGGGCGACACCGGCCGGTTGCTTTGGGATTCCCGGCCCCCCGGCGAGGACGGGGAGATCCTCGATGAGCCGATCCTCCCCGCCTTCGAAGTCAGCTACGGCGAGGCAGCGGGCCTGCCGTTCCCGCTGCCCGGGTGGCTCTGGCACGGCCGGTCGTCGCCGGAACCGACGTCCCTCCCGGCCCCGAAGATGATCGACCTCGACGGCGATTCCGAGGCCGATGCCGCCTGGGCCGACCTGGCCAAACGGACCGCCATGGCGTATTCGGGCAAGGCGCCCAAGCCGCTCTGGACGTTCGACTCGACCAAGACGCCGACCGGGAAGGACAAGCCCGCCGCGATGCCCACCGGGGTCCTGGCCTTCGAGGATGGCCCCGGGGGCGGGGCGGTGGTCGTCGCCGCGTTCCAGTTCGACGCGGCGGCCGACGCGATCCAGGGCAAGGCCAGCGGGGTCGTCCAGGCCATCGACGGCAAGACCGGCGAGCTTCGCTGGTCGTTCACCCCAACGGGGGGGCCGGCGGCGAAGGGCGAGGGGATCCTGGTCGTCGATCAAATCAAGCGCGGGGGACGCGAGGTCGTGGCGGTGACCTTCGAGGACCAGATCCACTTCCTCGACCCGAAGACCGGCCAGCCGACCGAGCCCGCATTGACGTTTCCCGGGCCGACCCACCGGCGACCGATCTTCGTCGAGGGCCCGCGCGACGAGGTGCTGGTCCAGACCGAGGGCCCGCAGACGCTCCACTACCGGGCGAAGGGGGCGTCGGGCGAGGCCGTGTCGTGGCAGACGCCGGCCCCGCCGAACTTCCATGGATCCGTCCGGATGATGGACCTCGACGGCGACGGGATCTCCGAGGTCCTCGCCCCGACCTGGCCCGCCTCGCCGGGCCCGCCGTCGTCGATCGAGTTGAGGCTGCTCGACGGGCGGACCGGGCAGGTGCGCTGGGGCGTGCCGTTCCTCACCGACACCGGCCCGGCCGACCGGCTCGTTGTCCTGACGGATCTGGATATCAACGGCGATGGGGTGCGTGACCTCGTGCTCTCGGCGTTGGCCACCCATCGCGGCCTGGAGCACCTGCTGGTGGCCGTCTCGGGTAAGGACGGCTCGACGCTGTGGGTCGCCCCCCTGCCCTACGAGCCGGACGGCGACCCGCTGGCCTGGGGCACCGGCCCGGACGGTCGACCGATGATCGTCGCCCCTCTGCGGCGGATCGGGTACAGCCGGAAGGCCGCGACGATCCTGCTCGAAGCCCGCAACGGCCGCGAATGCGCCCGGGTGCTCGACGCCTCGCTGCATCGGATCGACGACCTCGACGGCGACGGCTCGCCCGAACTCTGGGGCGTCACCTCGACCGGCTACGTCGCTTTCCGCGACCCGAGGCTCCCCGCCTGGCAACGCCCGGGCCACTGGCAGGTCGCGGCCGACTACGACCGCGACGGCATCCTCGACCTCATCGGATCGGACTATGCCCAGGAACATGTGCGTGATTTGCTTTCGATCAGGAACGTGGACATCCTCAACCTGACCCCGTCCGAGACGGCGATCTCCGGCCGGGACGGGCATGTCCTGTGGACGGTCCATCCGCCCCGGGTGAACCTCGAGAACGAGGCCGATGACCAGACGATGCAACCGCTCCTCGGCCGGCCCAGCGACCTCGACGGCGATGGAGCGCCGGATCTGCTGATCCATGCCCATACGGTGATCCGGGATCCGTACTCCGGTCGGCCCAGCCGGGGGCTGCCCATCGCCGCGATCTCCGGGAAAGACGGGCGGGTCCTCTGGGGGCCGCCGGCGATCCGCATCGGGCGGCCGACCCACCTGGAGGCGGTGGCCCACACGACCATCGATCGCGAGGGCGATGGCCGGGCCGAGCTGGCGGTGCTCGCCACGGAACGCCCCCCGGCGGCCCCCGGCCTGCCCTCGCGAGTTGCTCCGACACCCCCGCCCGGCATCAGCCTGATCCTCATCGACGGCCGCGATGGGAATCCGATCTTCCGGACCGAACTCGTGCCGCAAGGGAGCCCCGCGCCGGTCACTTCGAACCTCGTCGACCTGCGCGGGCCGATCGATTTCGACGGCGACCGCCACCCCGACCTGCTCGTCGAGCAGCGCTGGTCGTCCGGCGAGCAGGTCGCCCCAGCCGAACGACACGACAGCCGCCAGCTCGTCGGCGTCTCGGGGCGGACGGGGGCGATCCTGTTCCGGCACCCGGCCCCGCCTAGAGCGATTTCCTTTTGATTTTGGCGGTTGACTGGGATATCCCTGGGTGTCAGGAGGACACCGGGGATGAAGGCCTATTCGATGGACCTGAGGGAGCGCGTGGTCGCCGCCTGCGAGGCGGGCGAATTGACCAGGGAGGAGATCGCCGGGCGGTTCTCGGTGAGCGTCTCCTGGATCCGCGCGCTGATGAAGCGGTGGCGCGAGGTCGGCACGATCGAGCCCAGGCCCCGGGGCGGGGGCAGGGTGCGTGCCTTCGACGCCGAGGCCGACGCTCGGCTCCGCCAGGCCGTCCGAGACGACTCCGACGCCACCCTCGAGCAACTCGCCGCGGCCGCCGGCGTCGCCTGCGGCCCCACGGTCGTGTTCCGGGCCCTGAAACGCCTGGGCATCACGCGTAAAAAAAGTCGCGGCGGGCGGCCGAGCAGGACCGTCCCGAGCTGAAGGAGCAGCGGCGGGCCTGGCGCGAGGAGTTCGCCGGGGTCGACCCGTCGCGGCTGGTCTTCCTCGACGAGACCGGCTGCACCACCGCCATGGACCGGACCCACGGCCGGGCCCCCAGCGGCGTGCGGGTGGACGGCCCGGTGCCGCACGGACACTGGAAGGTCATCACCCTCACCGCCGCCGTGAGGCTGGGGGGCGTCCCCCAGCCCGCCTGCCTGGCCACAGACGGCGCCACCAACTCGGCCTGCTTCGAGACCTACATCGGCGACTGCCTGGCCCCGACCCTGCGGACGGGCGACATCGTGGTGATGGACAACCTCTCCTGCCACAAGTCGCCCGAGGTGCGTCGCCTGATCGAAGCGGCCGGCGCCCAGGTCCGCTACCTGCCCCCCTACAGCCCCGACCTCAACCCGATCGAGCCGCTGTTCTCGAAGTTCAAGGCGATCCTCCGCGAGCTGGCGGTCCGGACGGTCCCCGATCTCTTCGGCGCCATGGGCGACGCCCTCCGCCGGATCACCCCGCAGGACATCGCCGGCTGGTTCCGCCATAGCGGCTACACCGCCACAGAGTCAACCGCCAGACTCATAGGGAAATCGCTCTAATCCGCGGGATCCTCCGGGCCCCCTCACTGCGGTCGACGACCTCGACGGCGACGGCAAGGTCGAACTGATCCTCGCCGAACTGCCCGCGAACCGGGACCAGGGCAAGCCGTTCCGCATCATCGTGCGAGATGCCATGACGAATGCGGATCGGTGGATCTGGGAGACACCCCCGGCGGGGCCGAGGGCCAGGGTCGAGGTCCGGACGATCGGCCGCGCCAAGGGAACCCCCGGGCGGGGTGTGATCGTCGGCTTGCAAGACGATGGCTGGAAGTGGACCTGGCTCGACCCGTCGGGCAAGCCGCTGGGGACGGAGTCGAGCCATACCGTCGATACGCAGTTCGTCGGCGACCTCGACGGCGACGGGCAGGACGAGTTCCTGTTCGAAATCGGGAACAACTGGGTGGCCTGGCGGGAGGGGTTCCGCGAGGCGATTCGCTTGACCATCACGGGGGAATTCGACTTCTTGAAGGACACGCCCGAGATCGTCCGGAGCCCGGACGGCACGCGGGTCGCGTTCTTCTACCTGGGCAAGTCGTTCGACCTGAGGACCGGCAAGGCCCTCGCGCGCGACATCCCCTGGGCGCAGATCAACCAGCACCGGGCGTTCCTGCTCCCGGACGACCCGGCGCAACGGCCGGCTGTGGTGTCGCTGGCGGAGATGAACTTCTCCGGCGTCCGGGTCGCGTCGCTCTCGGCCCCCGAGGGCGACCGGGATTCAAAGCCCGGCGTCCGCAGCCCCGACGGGCCGCCGGGGGAGGACCCGCGGACCCTGTACCTGCCGCCGTGGGTCACGCTGAGGCTGGCGATCCCCGTGCGGCTGATGGAGGTCGCACGGGCGGCGGCTATCTGCGCGGTGGGGCTGGTGCCGCTGGGGCTGGCGGTCGGATTGTTGTGGTGGCGGGGGCGGTCGGCGAAGCGGTCGGGGATCGTCACGCTGATGGGGGCGGTGGCGGTCGCGGGGCTGGCGTTCTGGGAGGTCGGGCAGGTCGGCGACTGGGTCGAATATGAAGATGAGTACTTCGCGGGATACCTGCAAACCTGGGGGCCGGCGTGGACGGTCTTCAGCCTGCTCCTGGTGGGGCTCCCGCTCGTGGCGCTGGGGACCTCCCTGGGCCTCTCGCTCTATCGGAGGCGGTTCCTGCGGGCGGCGCTGTGGCTGGCCGTCGCCGCCGGTTGCGCCGGGCTGGCGGCGTTCGTGCTGATCCGGCGCATGCCGCCGCCCCCCGGCTGCCGCTACGAGTGGACCGGCCTGGAGTCGCTCGCCGCCCTCGGCCTGGTGGCGGCGGGGTGGATTTGTGTTGGCGCGATGATGTGTAGGGGTGTTGTTCGGGGCATCCGTCGACTGCGGGCGAGGCGAATGCCGGGGGCGTAGGGTGCGCTGCGACGCGTACTCGCGTCCACCGCACCGTCCGCGCTGGGCGAGGATCTCCTGATCCCGCCCCACCGCCGGGCGGAGGGACCACCAAACCGGATCTCCCGATCCGGCGACATCGGCGAATGTCGCCGGATCGGGAGATCCGGTTTCCCGGTACGGCGCGTCAACCGGTGGGGCGGCATCGGGAGATGCTCGCCCAGCGCGTGGAGGCGTCTCAGGCCGGGGGCGGGGTCGGGAGACCCGTGCCCGGCGCCCCCGACAGCGGTCGTCGGGTGCGCGGGCAGGGCAAGGTGCGGTGGACGCGGGCCCGAGGGGACGCGTCGCGGTGCATCCTACGTGGCTCAGACGCGGCGGCGGCGGGCGTAGGCGAGGACGGCGACGCCGCCCAGGCCGAGGAGCGCCATCGAGCCGGGCTCGGGGACGGCGGTCAGGGTGAAGGTGCGGTTGATCGTGGAGCCGATGACCTGGTAGCCGAGCTGGTTGGGGTGGGTGTCGCCGGCGCCGATGTTGGTCAGCTCCAGCTCGCGCCCGAGGATCGGGGTGGCGAGGTCGACGTAGGTCGCCCCGGCGGACGCGGCCGTCGCGGCGATGAAGGCGTTGTACGACTGGACGATCGACTGATAGAGCGGCTGGTAGGGCGAGCCGGCCGGCATCGGGTTGTAGTAACCCGGCAGGATGAACTTGGCCTCGGGCGCGGCCGTCTTGAGCGCGCCGAAGATCGACGCGTAGCGGGTCATCGCGGCGCCGAGCGTGGTGGTCAGGAGCGACTGCTGGACGTCGGGCGTGGCCGTCTGGAACGCGGGCGTGTTCACCAGGAACAGGGCGTCGTTGGCCCCGAGCAGGAGGCTGATGTATCCGATCGAGTTGCCGGCCAGGTGCTCGGCCTGGATGCGGTCGAGGACGGCGTTGTACTGGGGCGAGTTGCCGTCGGCGTAGTGCTGGTTGAACCCCCAGCCGCGGGCGGTCCAGCCGGGGGGCGAGACGGCGGTGATGTAGGTCTCGGTGAGTTCGCCGGGGATGGCGTAGTTGGCCACGGTCGGCCGGACGCCGCCGTTGACGCTGGCCAGGCCGTCGGCCACGAGCTTCACCCAGCCCTGGTCGCCGTAGGACGGCGTCATCGCCGGGGCGTAGGACGGGTCGGTGCCGAAGACGAGCGAGTCGCCGGTGGCCAGGAAGACGACGTCGGCGTGGCTCGATGCGGGTGCGAAACAGGTCGCCGCGCATACGGCGAGGGCGATGATCAGTCGGCGCATCACGATCTCCTCCTGGATCGATCCCGCGCGTTGGGGGGAGAGGTGCCCCGATCCGATGGGGCCGGAATCCCTTCGCGGCGTCGTCGCATCCGTGTCCGGCGCCAGCGCGGGGCATCTCCGCCCCGTCGCGAACCGCGCCGAGCGTCATAGGAACGAATTCCGGACAATCCCGCAAGCCCAGGATTCCCGGCCCGGCCCGGCTTTCAATCCACCAGGAACGGGATCAGGAGCGCCCGGGGCACCCCGATGGGGACGACGACGACCTCGCCCAGGTACGGGGCGGCCGCCGGCTGCGCGAATCCCTTCTTGGGGGCGACGAATGTGGCCGTGGCCGTGGCCCGGACCGCGTCGCCCTGGGGCTGGCCGGTGTCGGCGTCGAGCCCGCTGGGCAGGTCGAGCGACAGGATCGGCCGGCCCGATCGGTTCAACGCGTCGACCGCCCAGGCCATCGGCCCCTCGAGCGGGCGCGTCAGCCCCGTGCCGAGCAAAGCGTCGACGATCCAGTCGGTCCCCTGCCAGAGCGCATCGAGCGAGCCCGGCTCGGGGTCGGCGAAGTGCATCTGCTGGATCTCGGACCGGGCCAGGATCAGCCGCTGGGCCGAGGCGTCGCCGCGGATCTCCGACGGGGCCGCGAACCAGACCACGCGGACGTCGAACCCCGCGCCGTCGAGATGCCGGGCGACCACCGCGCCGTCGCCCCCGTTGTTCCCCGGCCCGCAGGCCACAACCACCCCCCCGCCCGGCCTGAGCCTCGGGATCAGCCAGGCCGCCGCGCCGTGGCCGGCGTTCTCCATCAGGATGGCCGTCGACAGGCCGGCCTCCTTCTCCGCCCGACGATCGAGCGCGCGGACTTCCCCGCGCGAAAGGGCCCGGAGTCTCCCCGCCATCGCCGTCACCTCCTTTTCAAGCAGCGGAATCTGGGTGTGCGCCCGAGTATAGCGGCCCGGAGGCGCCGGGGAACTCCTCCGATTTTCGCGAAGCCCATTTTGGCGGAACGAACCCAATCCGCCGCAAACCGGCGACGGGCAGAGAGTTAACCACCAACACTCCGAAACCTAACGAATCCACACGTTTCGAACGGCCCCGCCGCCGGAGCGGGTTCCCTTCGTTCGGGCGCGCGAAGCGAGCTTCGCGAGAACCGAGCGGTAGCAAGCGACCGCACTCCAGATCCCGCCTCACGCTCCGACATCGCCCAGAGATCCCGCCTGGGGCATCTTCCCCCGGAGACACTCCAATTCCCGAAAGTCTGTTGACACAAATATCGTGGCAACGTAGACTATGGACATGGAACACGACGGCGACGAGACGACCGACCCGGACTCGACCGACCTGGCGGGCGCGATCAAGAAGCGCGGGCCGTTCGAGGCGGCGGAGCAGGAGGTCTATCTCAACCTGGTGCGCACCAGCGAGGCGCTCCTGGGGGAGTTCGGGCTGCTGTTCAAGTCGCACGGGCTGTCGTCGGCGTCGTACAACGTCCTGCGCATCCTGCGGGGGGCGGGGGACGAGGGACTCCCTTGCCAGGAGGTCGGGGCGCGGATGGTGAGTCGCTTGCCGGACGTCACCCGGCTGGTCGACCGCCTGGAGCAATCCGGCCTGGTCGAGCGGGCGAGGGTCGAGCACGACCGCCGCGTCGTGCTGATCCGGATCACCCCGCAGGGCCTGGAGAAGCTCAAGGGGCTGGACGAACCCGTGCTCGAACTGCACAAACGCCAGCTCGGCCACCTCCCGAAGGCCGACCTCGCCGAGCTGAACCGTCTCCTCGTCCTGGCCCGCAAACGGCCGTAATGGACAGGGTCGGCACAGGACAAAGGGCGGGACGTCCCGCCTTGAACTTCGACCGGAAATCTGTTTCAACAACTTCCGTGACAAGGAGTATCAAGCCATGACGACCGCGACCCTGCTTCCTGCCCCGGCGACGACGACGGACGAGCTGGCCCCTACGCATCGGCCGGCGTGGCGTGGGGATGTGGGGCTGTTGCTGATCCGGGCGATGGTCGGCGTGGTGTTCGCCTACCACGGGTCGCAGAAGCTGTTCGGCTGGTTCGGCGGCTACGGGATCGAGGGGACGGCGGGGTTCTTCGCGAAGATCGGGGTGCCGCTGCCGACGTTGAGCGTGATCCTCGCCGGCTCGGCCGAGTTCTTCGGCGGCCTGGCGCTCATCCTGGGCGTCGGCGTGGGGCTGGTGTCGATCCCGATGGTCTTCACGATGATCGTCGCCATCGCCACCGTGCACCCCTCGGGCTTCAGCGCCCAGGCCAACGGCATGGAATACCCCCTGACCCTCGCCCTCGTCACCGCCGGAGTGGGGCTGGTCGGGCCGGGCAGGTTCTCGGTCGCGGGGGCCCTGAAACGCTGATGCCCTCGCTTCGATCGACCTTGATGGGTAACTCTTGAAAAATAGGACATGCACATGATTTGCATCCGACGCTCCGAAGAACGCGGGCACCTGAATCACGGCTGGCTGGACACCTATCACAGCTTCTCGTTCGGCGACTACTACGACCCCGCGCACATGGGATTCCGCACGCTCCGCGTGATCAACGAGGACTACGTGGCCCCGGGCATGGGATTCGGGATGCACGGGCACAAGGATATGGAGATCCTGACGTATGTGGTCTCCGGCGAGCTGGCGCACCGCGACTCGATCGGGTCGGGGGAGGCGAAGTCGATCCGGCCGGGTGAGCTGCAGCGCATGACGGCGGGTCGGGGGATCCGCCACAGCGAGTTCAACCCGTCCCAGACCGATCCGGTCCACCTGCTGCAGATCTGGATCACCCCGAGGCAGACGGGCCTGGAGCCGAGCTACGACCAGAAGGCGTTCGACCCCGAGCCGGCGAGGAACCGGTTCCAGGTGCTCGCCTCGCCCGACGGCCGCGACGGGTCGCTGGCGATCGAGCAGGACGCCCACCTCCTCCGCGCCCTGATCGAACCCGGCCAGACCGCCGACCTGACCCTGTCCCCCGGCCGGAACGCCTGGTTCCAGGTGGTGAAGGGGACGGCCACGCTCGGCGGCCAGACGTTGAATCCCGGCGACGCGGCGGCGATCTCGGACGAGTCGCAACTGACGCTCAAGGCCGGGGATGAGGCGGCGGAGGTCCTGGCGTTCGACCTCCCTTGAGCGGCCGTCGCCGGGCGCGATATCCTGGGAGGATGAGCGGGGCGGGCCATGCGAGCCCGCCTCGCCCGTCGCGCCGGAGGACTCTCGATGCCGATCCATGAATATCACTGCGGGCCCTGCGACCACACGTTCGAGACCCTGATCCGGTCGTCGGGCGACGTCCCCCGCTGCCCGCGCTGCGGGGAGACGGAGCTGAAGAAGGAATTCAGCGTCCCCTCGGCCGCGCGCAACGTCGGCGGCTCGCTCGGCAGCCTGCCGGTGTGCAACGCCCCCGCCCCGGCCGGCTTCGGCGGCTGCGGCGGCGGGCCCTGCCGGACGGGGCTGTGCGGGAATTGAAGAACAGGGAATGGAGCCACAGAGACTCAGAAAACGCGGAGAGAACGGGAGAGCTTCGCGCCGGATGACGCCCCCATGAACTGGCAACAACTCGCGGTGCTGGCCCTCGGGGTCGGGGTGATGGTGGCCATCGCCCGGGCGGTCGGCTCGCGCGCGGTGTTCCGGATCCGGATCAAGGGGGGGATCCCCACGCTCGCCGGGGGCAAGGTCGACGGGGCCTTCCTCGACGACCTCGCCGAGATCTGCCGCCGCGACCGGATCGACCGGGGGACCGTCCGGGGCGTGGTCGAGGGGAAGCGGGTCGCGCTGGCGTTCTCGAAGGGGATCCCGAAACCGGCACGCCAGCACATCCGCAACGTCTGGAACCTCGAATCCCGCCCAGCCCCCCGCGGGCGTTCCTGAAATCCATCGTTTCTTCATGGTTTCTTCATAATAAAGCTCTCCCAGACTGCCCATTTTGACTTATCCCGCGATTTCGAGAGAATTTCCGCGATTGGCCTTGATCTTTTCGTGAAGACTGCGAAGATTTGATGAAGACAAGGTGAAAGCCACTCCGATCCAGAAGGCGATTGGGGATGGCTTTCGTTTTGTTTTGCCGGAGGGCCGGCCCGCTCACGTCGAGCGTCCTGGCCCCAGGGCACCTTGTTTGAGAGGGCGGCTCCCCGATTTCGGGGAGACCGAGCGTGCTTCCTAGGGGACGAGCGGTCCCGGCTTCTTTGGCGGCTCCATGACGGGCCGCCCCACCGAACCGAAAGAGGGAGGTCTACGATGCGTGACGTGCGACTGACGGAGACGCTGACCAAGGTCGTGATCGTGGGCTTCAGCGCCCTGTTCCCGGCCTGGTACGTCGCCACGAAGCTCATCGAGCCCCCCGCCGCGGCCACCGTCGCCGTCGAGGCCCCCGGCCAAACGCCCCCGACGATCACCGTCGCCCAGGGCTGAGCGACGCAGGGCGGACACGCTCAATCGCCTGATCTGGAGTGCGTCCGCTTGCTGACGCCCTGTTCTCGCGAAACTCGCTTCGCGTGCGAGATCGAAGCGTTCGGCTCCGATCCGATGCGGTCTCTCGGGAGCAAGCTCCCACAGGCCGGAGCGTCAGCGAGCGGACGCACTCCAGATCGGCGGTGACAACGGGTCGAATAATTTGACGCGGCGCGTCGTCCATTCGGCATGAGCACGCGCCACACAATCCCGACCCTCGCCGTCCTGTTCCTCACCTCCCCCGCCCTGGCCTTCGCCCCCGGGGCCGACCTGACGCCCGAGCAGGTCCGCGAGGCCTACCGCAAGGCGAGGCCGAGGCTGGAGGCGTCCTGGAAGACGCCGGCGACGTATGTCTTCCGCACGACAACGCGCCGACTGGACATCCCGCCCGATGCGGCCAAGAAACTCCCCGCTCGGCAGGAGACGGAATTGCACGTCCGGGGCGGCGCCGGGCGTTGGCGGTTCGACGTGATCCAGCGCGTCGACGGCACGGTGAATGAGCAGACCGTCGTGTCGGCCGGCGACCGTCGGTTCCAGGCGATCCGGCTGGCCGACGCGAAGTTCCAGACGGTGCAGGAGCGGGGGCAGATCCCCGCGATCTACGACAACACCGAGAAGGCCCTCGCCGCGCTCTGCCGGGCATCGACCAGGCTCTACAACCGGGTGGACGTCGCCGACATCCTCCTGGGCGACGACTACACCCTGAGCGTCGTCCCCGGCAACGACGATGGACCCGTCACCGTGGCGTTCGAGCGCAAGCCGAAGCCCGAAGACGCGAACAAGCGTCAATTCGTCTACAACAGCGGGCGGGTCACCTTCCTCCCCGGCCGCGATTGGGCCATCGACCATTTCGACGGCGCGACGAACACGGGCATCGTCGTGACCGGCACCTATGTTTATCAGGAAGTCCCCGGGATCGACTCGCGCACGCTCACCAGGCGCGTCGAGTTCTCCACGAGTCGGCCGACCTCGACGCTCAAGGCGATCGACATCCTGGAGGCCGTCTCCATCACCCCCGGCCCGATCGACGACGCCGTCTTCGAGCCCAACGAGGCGCCGAAGGATTGACCGACGCACGTCAGGGGTTCCACTCGCGGACCTCGACGCGGTCGTACTCGGTGCGGATGCTGGTTCCGAAGTCGGGCTTGGTGAGGATCACGCAGCAGTTGGCGGGGAAGAGGTCGTAGCCCAGGGGGATCGGCCGGCCGACGGGCTCGCGGTTGACGAGCAGGCGGGCCTCGCGGTTGGCGACCCGGAGGGCCAGGGTATTGAAGCGGTCGGGTGCGCGGAGGAGTTTGCCGGAATAGGGCGGGACGCGGTAGTCGTCCGGGGTCTCCTGCGGCGTCCACCATGGGCGTTCGATCCGCACCTTGCCGTCGCGGGCGAGGGAGACGTGGAGGCCTCGCTTGGTGGCGGGGTTGTCGACGACCAATCCCCAGGAGCCGACGGCGTCGGGGGTGGCGCCGAGGACTCGCCCGGTGACCTCGACCTGGAACGGCCGGTCCAGCAAGTCCGCGTGCAGCCCGCCGATGTGGCTCGCCCCCTGCCAGTTCCCCTGGTGGAGCTGGAAGAACACCCCCGCCTCGTTGCCGGCCTTGTTCGGCAGCAGGCCTTCGCCCATCGGGAAGACCCCGCCTTCCAGCGGGCCCTCCAGGGCGCCGAAGTCCTCGGCGTGCAGGACCCGGCCCAGGCTCGGCTCGGGTGCGACGCCGGGCGCGGGGCCGGGGGCATATTTGCGGATCTCGATCCGATCGAACTCGGCCCGGACCACCCCCAGCTCGGAAAGGACGCCGAGCTGGAACTTGGCGGGCGTCAGGTTCCAGGGGAACTCCGTCGGCGGCAAGACCTGGGCGCCGTTGATCAGGACCTCAAGGGTCCGCTTGCGGACGCGGACCGTCCAGACGTTGAACGCCCCCCCGCCGCGCTGGATCGCCGGGTGGTTGATCGGCCCGCGCCAGGGGCCGTCGGGGAATTCCTTCCAGGTCCGTTCGCTCGCCTCCAGGAAGAATCTCCCGTCGCTGACGCAGCGGAGCTGAAACGCCCGGTGTTTGTCCACGCCCGGTTCGGGCTGCAGCGAGATCACGTGGATGAGGGTGGACCCCTTGGTCCGGCCCGGCGGGTCGGTGACCCGGGCCGAGATGGTCATCTCGAAGTCGTCGAGGTCGTCGGAGTGAGGGACGTCGTAGGAGTAATGGTCGTTCGTCTTGCCCGAGACGCAGTACCAGACGCCCCGGTCGTAACCGAGTTCGCCCCCGAACGGCCGTCGCCGCTTGCGGTCCTTGGCCGGGGATTCCTCGAAGCCGTCCGACTGGTCGGAGAGGTCGCTCGCCCAGACGTCCCCCTTCGCCCCTTCGAGCGAGGTCACGGGGGCAGGGACGGGGGCGGGGACGGGAGCGGGGACGGGCGAGGGCACCGTCCGTGCGGCCGGCGCGGAGGCCAGCGTCCCGGCCGGGGGTTCGGCCTTCGCGGCGGGGTTCGGCGTGACCTCGCTGACCGCCGCCGCGGGCGGCGCCTTCGAAGTCGCCTTCTCCGACGGATCCGCCGCCGCAACCGGCTCCGGCTCCGGCTCGGGCCGGGCGACGGCGATGGCGGGCGCGACGTTCTTGGGGGCCGGGGAGGGGGCCGTCTCGCGGGCCCGGCCGGGCCAGAGCGAGTAACCGACGATGGCGAATCCGGCCAGGGCCAGCGCGATCAGGCCGGACCGTCCGGATCGCGACGCCGGCGCCGGCGCGAGCCCGATCGACGTCGGCTCGTGCCGGAGCGGCGGCAGGCCGGCCGGGGGCCATCCCGCCCCGGGGCCGGGGCCCGGCGCCCGGGGTTCCGGGCCGACGGCGGGCGAGGCCGGGCCCGGGAACGCGAGGAAGGAGGCGTCGCCGCCCGGCGTATCGACGGCCGGGGCGAGCTTCAGCGCGGTGCGGGCGAAGGTCTTGAGGTCGACGCTCACGTCGCCGGCCTCCCGGGGATTGGCGCGGCAGGCTTCGAGGTCGAGGATGACCTCCGAGATCGCCTGCGGACGCCCCTCGGGGCGCTTGGCCATCATCCGGAGGTAGATCGCGTCGAGCTGGGGCGGCACGTCCGGCCGGGCCTCGCGGAGCGACGGCGGGGGAGTCGACTGGTGCGCCATCAGCCGCTTGAGGATCGTCTCGCCGGGGAACGGGGCCTTCCCCGTCAGGAGGAAATAGAGCGTGCAGCCCAGGCTATAGATGTCCGCGCGGGCGTCGGCCGACTTGGCGTCCTCGGCCTGCTCGGGGGCGAGGAAGTCGACGGTGCCCATGTAGGCACCGGTCTGGGTCAGGCTGCCGGCGGTGGTGCTCCCGAAGTTCTCGGTGGCCCTGGTGATCCGGGCGAGGCCCAGGTCCAGCACGCGGACCGTCCCGGCGGGGTCGACCATCACGTTGCCGGGCTTGATGTCGCGGTGGATCACCCCTTGCGCGTGGGCCTCCTCCAGGCCCCGGGCCACCTGGATGACGCAGTGCAGGGCCAGCCGCAGTTCCATCGGCCCCCCCTGCGCGACCAGGCGGTCGAGGTCGCAGCCGGGGATGTAGTCCATGGTCAGGTAGTGGACGCCCCGGTCCTCGCTGGCCTCGATGGCGGCGACCAGGTTCGGGTGGCTGAGTCGGCTGGCGATCTGGAATTCGCGCCGGAACCTCCGGACCGAGTCGGGGTCGCGCCCGAACGACGGCGGCAGGATCTTGAGCGCCACCTCCCGGCCCGACGAGCGGTGCAACGCCTTGAAGACCAGGCCCATCCCGCCCCGGCCGAGGCGGTCGAGGACCAGGTAGGACCCGATGAGGAGCCCCCTGCCCTTGCCCTGCGCCAGGGCGCTGGCCTGATAGGGCGTGAGCCGCCCGGCCTGGACCAGGGCGGCGGCCAGGGCGTTGACGCCCCCCGGCGCGTCGCGGTCGATCCGGTCCAACTCCTCCTGGGGCATCAGCTTGAGTTCGCGGACCCCCTTGAGGAACTCGGCCCGGTCGACGATCGCCGCCGCCCGCCTGGGCCCGGCGGGCTTCGGCGCGGGGGTGAACGTGGCGGTGGCATTGGGGTCGCTCGCCACGTCCATGAGGCAGCGCGGGCAGAGCCCCCTCGGGGCGTCGTCCTGCACCGTCACCCCGCACTCCCGACACCTGCTCGATTCGCCCATTGGCCGCGTCGCCCGCGGGGAATTCGAGGGTCCGCGAGAATCCTCGAAGAAAACGGTTGGTCCCTCCGTCTATAGGACGTACCCTCTTAACACGTTCACACGCCCTTTGGAATGCGGGAGCGAAACCGCCGCGTCCCGGGGACGTTGACTTAATCGGGCGGCCCGGCCCTGACCGGACGGCTCGCCCGTTGGGTTGGAAGGAACGCGGCGGCCGAACCGCCGCACTCCCAGGTGAGGCCCCCCCATGGTTCGGAACCTGACTCGCTGGATGGCGCTGGCTTCGTTCGGGCTGATCGGGCTCGGGGAGGCGGGGGCGCAGCAGTATCTCCCCGCCCAGACGGATTACTGGTCGTGGAACCGCCAGTTCCTGTTCAACACCCCCGGGCACGACGCCCGCGGGATGCAGCGGACGCAGACCCCCAACGGGTACGGCGGGTACCAGACCTTCGAGTACAACGGGCCGATGATGGGGAATACCCAGTCGGTCCCGCAGTCGGCCTTCAGCCGGAACCTCTACCCGGCCTGGAATGGCCCGAACCTGCCGGGCAACATCAACCGCTTCCCCGGCGACCCGTTCTTCTACAAGACGTACAACAACGGCAACATGGCGTCGTCGAAGAGCTCGACCTACAACGGCACGCCCGGCGGCGGGGGCGGAGGCGGCGGGGCCACGACCAACGGCGTGATGCTCAACAACCAGCTCGAATCGTCCTATCGCCCGCCGGTGGGGTCCCCCTTGCTCGGCATGACCCAGCTCATGTACCAGTACCAGCCGGTCGCGGCGATGCCGGTGCAGGCGCTCATGCCGCAGCCGTTGCCCCGCTCCTCGCCCGGCAACGTCGCCAACGGCCCGCTCGGCCTGGGCAACGGCCCGGTCCTCCCCGCCGGCGGCGCGGGCAACCTCGCCGGCCCGATGCCCGCGTTCGAGCAGGACCTCCAGCCCCAGGCCCAGGCCCGGCCGCAGGCGCAATCGAAATCGCGAGGCCGTACATCGTCGAAGGGTCAATCGCAAGCGAAGGCGCGAACCAAGTCGCAGGTCAAGTCAGCCGGCTCCTCCATCAAGGCGGCTCCGGCTTCGAAAGCGCAATTGAAGCCCTGATCGCTGTCGTTCCGACGCCCGAACCCCTCCCATCGGGACATATACATGACAATTCTCGATTCATTTTTGTCGCTCCGAACCCTGCGGCTCATCGCGTTGCCCCTGGTTTTGGGCACATACTGGCATTTCGAGGAGGGCCATTCGATGGCCCAGAACTACGTCCCGGCTGAGCAAGATTTCCTCGGTTACTTCAATCGTCTGCACCGCATGACGGACGTGGGTGGTGCGTTGGTTGGTACGCCCTTCGACAACTGGGGCGCCGACAACCAGCCAACCTACGGCATCCAAAGGTCGCAGGTCAGCAACGGGTTCGGCGGGGCCCTGACCTACGAGTACAACGGCCCGGTCCTCGGGAACACCCAGAAGCTGCCGCAGTCGGTCTTCAGCCGGAACCTCTACCCGTCGGTCAACGGGCCGAGCGTCTCCGGCAACGTCAATCGATTCGCGGGCGACCCCTATCTGTACAAGGTCTACGGCAACGGCAATTACGGGACATACAAGAGCTCGACCTTCGGCGGTGGTGGCGGCGGAGGAGGTGGTGGTGGAGGCGGCGGTAGCGTGGCAACCAACGGCGTGATGCTCAACAACCAGCTCGAATCGTCCTATCGCCCGCCGGTGGGGTCCCCCTTGCTCGGCATGACCCAGCTCATGTACCAGTACCAGCCGGTCGCGGCGATGCCGGTGCAGGCGCTCATGCCGCAGCCGTTGCCCCGCTCCTCGCCCGGCAACGTCGCCAACGGCCCGCTCGGCCTGGGCAACGGCCCGGTCCTCCCCGCCGGCGGCGCGGGCAACCTCGCCGGCCCGATGCCCGCGTTCGAGCAGGACCTCCAGCCCCAGGCCCAGGCCCGGCCGCAGGCGAAGGCCTCGAACTCGCGGGCCCGGCGCTCGACCCGATCGGGCGCGGCGGCTGCGAAGAAGGCGGCGGGGTCGCCCAACGCCGCGAACAAGGCGGCGACGAAGGGGGCCCCGGCGACCGCGTCCCCCGCCGCGTCGACGCCCAGGGAATCCGCCTCGACGAAGCCCCGGCCCTGAGCTGAGACCCCATCGAATGATGCTCCTGGCGATCCCCATGGCGTGCCTGGCCCTCGGGGCCGATCCGGTCGTCGTGGACCTCTGGCCCGACCCGGCGAAGCCGCCGGGGGACGTCGGCATCGCCCGGCCCGAGGGGTTCCGGATCTACGACTCGCCCCTGGTCGGCCCGACGAAGCTGGTCACGAACGTCTCGCGGCCGACGATCACGGTCCTCTCGCCCCCGGCCGGGTACAACACGGGCACGGCGATGATCGTCTGCCCCGGCGGGGGCTACTGGGAACTCTACTGGGAACTGGAAGGCGAGGAGGTCGCCCGCTGGCTCAACGCCCAGGGGATCACCGCCGTCCTCCTCAAGTACCGATGCCCCAGGCGCCCCGGCGACGTCCAGGGCGAGCCGCCGCTCGGGCCCCAGATGGACGCCCAGCGCGCGGTCAGCCTGGTCCGCAGCCGGGCGAAGGAGTGGAATATCCGCCCCGACCGCATCGGCATCGTCGGCTTCTCGGCCGGCGGCCACCTCGCCGTCGCCACGGGCTTCCACAAACGCAAATATGCACCCATTGATGAGATCGACAGGGTCTCCTGCCGGCCGGATTTCGCCATCGGGTGCTACTCGGGCTACTTCAAGGTCCGCGACCGGGACCTGGACGCCGTCCGGCCGGACATGCTGCCGATCCCCAAGGACAGCCCGCCGGTGTTCCTGGCGCACACGTCGGACGACCGCGAGTCCTACGGCGGCTCGGACGCCTCGACGAGCGTGGTGATGTACCTGGCCCTGAAGCGCGCGGGCGTCCCCGCCGAGCTGCACGTCTACGACACCGGCGACCACGACTTCGGCGTCCGCCAGAACGGCCGCCTGCCCGAATCCTGGACCGGCCTGTGCCTCAAGTGGCTCCGCTGCCGCGGGCTGCTGGAGTATCCGCCGGGGATCCGGAAAGACAAGTGATTGAACCGCAAAGACGCAAAGAGCGCCAAGGAAGACGGGAGAGGATTGAACCACAGAGACACGGAGGACACGGAGAGAAGTAAGAGATGGGTCATGGGTCATGGGTCATGGGTCATGGGTCATGGTCATAAAGGATGAATCATTGAATTGATTCGATTACCCATCACCCATTATCCATTCCTCATTTCTTCTCCTCCGTGCCCTCCGTGTCTCTGTGGTTCAATTCCCCCCCCCGTCTTCCTTTGCGATCTTTGCGTCTTTGCGGTTCAATCCCTCCCCCTTTCCCTTGAGGCCTCCAATGTGGCAGACCCCCTGGCCGTTCCTGGGCATCGGCCTGTTCGTGGGCGGGATCGCGCTGTTCTTCGTCTGGGCGACGGTCACGGTGGAGCGGAGGATGGCCGCGCGGGCGGGGGAGTTGCTCGCGAAGGGGACCCCGTCGGAGATCGTGGCGCGTCAGCTCGTGGCGGAGGGGCTGGACGAGCCGACGGCGGAGAAGGTCGTGCGGGCGGTCTTGATGGCCCAGGCGCTGGAGCAGTCCGAGGGGCTCCTGGACGCCGGGGTGCCCGCGGAATCGGCCGCACGCAAGCTCGAAGCGAGCGGGGGCGACGGCGAGATCGCGCGCGAGGCCGCGGAGCAGGCTGAGGCGCACCGCATGGTCCGCCGGCACCCGATCCTCTGGACCCTCGCCGCCCTGGCCTGCTTCGCCGTCGGGCCGGCCGCGATGTTCCTCGGCCTGGTCCTCCGCGACGGCAACCGCACCGGCCGGCTCGCCACCTTCCCCTTCGCCGGCACCCTCACCATGATCCTCGGCGGCGCCTTCACCGCCTTCGGCATCGGCGTCGCCGCCCTGCTCTTCAACGCCTGGACCTACAAGCCCCCGGGCGGGAAGGTCGTGGATGATTGGGATCGGATCGGGGAGGATTGAACCGCAAAGACGCAAAGAGCGCAAAGGAAGAGAAAGAGACGGAGGCGATTGGGCGCGGGCGGTGAGCGCTGGGCGAGGGTCTCCAGACCCCGCCCCGACCCTCATCGGAGGGATCAGCCAATCGGGTCTCCAGACCCGTTCACTCTTGCAAGAATGAACGGGTCTGGAGACCCGATTTTGTGGTGCGGCGTGGCGGGTGCAAGGGCGGGGTCTGGAGACCCGCGCCCAGCGCGTCGTCCCCCATCCCTCATCCCTCATCACCCATTCCTCATGTCTTCCCCTCCGTGCCCTCCGTGTCTCTGTTGTTCAATCCTCCCCCGTCTTCCTCGGCGCTCTTGCAGTTCAATCCTCCCCCAATTCACACGTTCGTGAACCGCCCCGTGGAGTCGCCGAAGCGGTCGAGGTTGGGGACGCCCATGCGGTCGGCGACGGAGAGGAAGAGGTTCGAGAGGGGCACGGAGCCGGCCTTGACGAAGCGGCCGCCGTTCAGGGTGCCGCCGCCGCCGCCGGCGAGGAGGACGGGAAGGTTGTGGTGCGAGTGGCGGTTGCCGTCGGCGTTGCCGGACCCGTAGACGATCATGGAGTTGTCGAGCAGCGAGCGGCCGTCGACGTCCTTGGTCTGGGCCATCCGGTCGAGGAACCAGGCGAGCTGGGTGGTGTAGAACCGGTCGATCTCGGCGATCTTGGCCATCTTCTCGGCGTCGTTGCCGTGGTGCGAGAGGTCGTGGTGGCCCTCGGGCACGCCGATGTCGGCGAACGAGCGGTTGCTGCCGTCGTGGGCCATCAGGAACGTCGCCACCCGGGTCGAATCGGTCTGGAAGGCGAGCTGGAGGACCGTGAACATCAGGCGGATGTGCTCCTGGTAGTTCGCGGGGATCCCCGGCGGGGTCGGGACGTTCGGGTCCGGCGTCTCGCCCGTCCGCTCGGCCTTCTCGATCCGCATCTCCAGCTCGCGGACGCCGTTGAGGTACTGGTCGAGCTTCTGCCTATCGCGCCCGGAGAGTTCGGCCTGGAGGCGTTTGGCGTCGTCGCGGACGAAGTCGAGGACCGAGCGCTGCTGCTCCTGCCGCAGCTTGTAGTTCTTCCGGCGCTCGCCGATGGGGCCGCCGCCGAAGAGGCGCTCGAAGGCGAGGCGGGGGTTCGGCTCGGGGGCGAGCGGCGAGGTCGGGCCGGTCCAGGAGAGGTTGAACTGGTAGGCGCACGAGTAGCCGGAGTCGCAATTGCCCGACTTCCGGACGCCGTCGCACGACAGTTCGAGCGAGGGGAACCGGGTGTCCTGCCCGACGTGGCGGGCGATCACCTGGTCGATCGAGACGCCCGCGCGGATGTCGCCGCCGGCGGTCTTCTTGACCCGGACGCCGGTGAGGAACGTGCCGTTGGCGCGGGCATGGTCGCCCGCGCCGTCGGGCCCGGCGGTCGCGTTGGCGTGGTCGAGCCCCTGGAAGATCTGGATCTGGCCGCGGAGCGCCTCCAGAGGCTCCATGGTCGTACTGAGCGAGAACGCCTTCTCGTCGCCCGTCGGCCACCAGGGCGTCTGGATCACTCCATTCGGCACATAGACGAACGCCGCCCGCTTGGGCGAGCCCGACTTGATCGCCGCCTGGGCGACCCCGCGCAGCCCGGGGAGGCTCTCCATGAGCGGCAAGGCCACCAGCGCGCCGGCCCCCCGGAGGAAGCGACGGCGATTGAACTCGGGATCCCGCGTCATCGGCGACTCTTCGTGGATCATGTCGGTTCCGGGGGTTTGTTGGTAGGGTCCGCGATTGCGGACCATCTGTGCGGGGGAAGGTCCGCAACAGCGGACCCTACGAGGGACGTCGTTATTCCGTACCTGTGCTCGGTTTCGATTCGCCGGCGGCGAGCTTCGGGGGCTGGCGGCGTTTGAGGAACTGGGGGGATTCGACGACGCCCGAGATCAGGGCCTTGAGGGTGCCGCCGCCGGATTCGAGGCGGGCGACGACGCGGTCCAGCCCTTCGACGTCCGACGGCTCCATCCCCCGGCCGATGGCGTAGGTCAGGAGCTTCTCGGAGAGGCAATCGTGATAGTTGCGCCGGTATTGAACCGTGAGGATCGTCTTGAGTTCCTTCACGCCCTGGAACTTCTCGCCGGTGATCAGCGTGCCGGCGGGGTCGACCTTCTGGCCTCGTTCGGTCTCGCGGTAGAGGCCCAGCGCGTTGAAGTTCTCGAACGCCAGGCCGAGGGGGTCCATCCGCGAGTGGCAGCTGTTGCAGAGCGGGTCCTTGCGGTGGATCTCCATGAGTTCCCGCATCGACGGCTGGCGGCCGTTGATCTCCTTGTCGGCCACGTCGAGGTCGGGCACGTTGTTCGGCGGCGGCGGCGGCGGGGTGCCCAGGATGTTGTCCAGCAGGAACAGCCCGCGCTTCACCGGCGAGGTCCGCGTCGGGTTCGAGGTGACGATCAGGAACGCCCCCTGCGTCAGGATGCCGCCCCGGGGGCTCCCCTTCGGCAGGGTCACCTTCCGCATCTGCTGCCCCTTGATGTCGGGGATCTCATAGTGCTTGGCCAGGCGTTCATTCAGGAACGTGTAGTCGGCGTCGATCAGTTCGGTGAGCGGGCGGTCTTCCTTCAGGACGTGGGAGACCGTCATCTCCGTCTCGCGCTGGAGGAGCCCGCGGAGGTCGCGGTCGAGCTCGAACGGCACGTTGCCGCCGAACCGGCCGCTGCTCCCCGGCCGGCGGTCGCGCCTCAGGACCGCCCGGGCGTTGATCGCGATCCCCTCGACGTCGCGCGTCTGGAGCCACTGGCCGGTGAAATTCTTCACCAGGGCCTCCGACCGCGCGTCCTTGAGCATGCGCTCGACCTGGGCCGGCAGATTGGCCCGGAGCTGGCTTTTGCGGGCGAGGTCGAAGAGCGTGTCGTCGGGCATGGTCGACCACAGGAAGTACGACAGCCGCGACGCCAGGGCGTACTCGTCGACGAACGGGTGTTTCCCCGCCGGGCTCTTCGGGTCGGGCTCCTCGACCCGGAAGAGGAACCGGGGTGACGCCAGCACGCCGACGAACGCCTGAGACACCCCCTCCTCGAACGTCTTGCCCGGGATCGTCATCACCGACTCGGCCAGGGCGACGAGGCGGTCGAGCACCTCGGGGCCCACCGGCCTGCGGAAGGCACGGGCGGCGAACCGCTCGATGACCTTCCGGGCGTGGGCCTTCCTCGCGACCGGATCGGAGGCCGGCGGCGGGTCCTGGTTGCCGAAGAATTTCTCGTAGCGCGGCGGGTGGACGCCCGAGTTGTCGCCGAGCGGCCCGCGGACCTTCACCGACTGGATCCGCAGCTCGAACGGGTTCTTCTGCTGACGCTCCTGGGCCTCCTTGCGTCGGGCAGCCTCGCGCTCATCCTTCGGCGCGTCCGTCTTCGGCGCGTCCTTCGGCTTCGCCTTGTCCTTGGCCTCAATGGGCTCGACGTGGATCGCCAGAACGTGGTCGCCCACGGCCCAGGTGACGGGCAGCTCGATAACGCGGGCCCCCTCCTGGCCCCAGGCGAACGTGCCGGTCCAGGCGGGCTTGTCGTCGAGCGTGATGTCGACCTTCACCTTCGCGGGGCTGTAGGCCCCACGCGCGGCCAGGTCGAGGACGACCCTGTAGTCGCCGGCCTTCTCGACGTCGATCGCCTTGAAGACCTTCGACGTCTCGGTCATCGGCAGCCGGCTGGGCCGGGATCGGCCGCGGAACAGCTCGACGAAGAGGTCGCGCTCGGGGGTGATCCGGGTGACGGTCGGCACCGACTTGGCGACGATCGACTCGGCGGCCTGGAGGTATTTTTCGAGCAGCAGCGGCGAGACGGCGAGGACGTCGCCGATGGTGTCGAACCCGTAGCCGGTGTCGTCGGCCGGGAATTCTTCCTCGGTGTTGTACTCGATCCCCATCAGGTCGCGGATCGTGTTGCGATACTCGGCGCGATTGAGCCTGCGGATGGTGACGCGACCGGGGTCGGGGTCGGCGGGGTCGACCTTGAGCGCGGCCGACTTGATCCAGGCCTCGACCTTCGCGAGTTCGTCCTTGCCCGGCCGGGGCTTGCCGGCGGGGGGCATGACGCCCGAGCGGAGGTTCCTGAGCACGGCGGCCCAGGCGGTCCGGCTGCCGTTGGGCTCGGCCTGCGCCCCCAGGGCCTCGAGGTCGACGTTCCCCTTCTTCGCCCCCTGGCCGTGGCAGCCGTAGCAGTACTGGGAGAGGATCGGCTCGACGGCGTCGGCGTACGTATCGGCGGCGCGGGCGTTTGCACCGAGCCCGAGGAGGGCGAGAGACGCCAGCGCCAGGGACGTCGCGGTGGACGTACGCCTGCGCGTGCCTGGGGGAGCCGTTGCCATGGGGGCGCCTCGTTGCTTGCCGGGTCGCGCGGGGCGGGGCTTCGGGTGGGACGGACCGACGGATCTTCGACGGGGCGGGTTCGTGCCGCCTGAGTTGGGTCGTTCGCCGCGCGATCCGTCGAGAAGGTGGGAGGCCGGGGCAAGGCGAGAGGGACCGGCCGGGCGGATCTGCATTCGGCGAGGGGCGACCCGGGCGTTCCTCCGCCCGTCTCGTTTCAACAGCGTATCGACAGGAATCCAACAAGACTCTAACCGACCCCGGCGCGTTCCGGAAGCCCTCTGACTCTGGAGTGCGGGAGCGGAGCGGCCGCTTCCCGATGGGTGTCGATCGCGGCAGGGTTCCCCCTCGCGATCGACTCAGCATCCCCGATCCGGCCGGCCGTCTTCCCCGGGACGCGGCGGCTGCGCTCCCGCACTCCCAAAGGGTTGCGGTTGACGGATTTCGCCGGATCGGCAAAACAGGGCCTTGGGTTTCCCCGCGACGAGGCGGGCGTGTCCGGTTGGGTTGGAAAGGGGTGGTCCGTGGCCAGGTGGCTCCGACATAGCGCCGATTTCCCGGAACTCGGGCCGATCACGCCCGCAGACACCTTCGTCGACATCGGCTGCGGGCTCGGCGGCGCCTGCGTCGCGGCCGGGGAGGCGGGGGCCGAGGTCATCGCCGTGGACGTCGACGCCGATCTCATCCGGCACACCTCCGAGCGGATGCAAGGCGTTGCCGCAAAATCCTTTCGGGGGATCGTCGCCGAGCCCAACGGCAGGATCCCCCTGCCCGACGGCGCGGCCAGCGTGGTCGTCTGCACCGAGGTCATCGAGCACATCCCCGGGCCCGCCGGGTTCGTGGCCGAGCTGGCCCGGATCGGCCGACCCGGGGCCCGCTACCTGATCTCCGTCCCCGACCCGGCGTCGGAGGCCCTGATGGGGCTGGTGGCGACCGAGGAATATTTCCGCTTCCCCGGTCACATCAACGTCTTCGAGCACGAGACGCTCGACGCCCTGCTCCGCGACGCGGGGCTGGAGGTCGTCGCGAGGCCCTGGTACCCGAACAACGGCTACTGGTCGATCCACACCCTCCTGCGCGCGGCGGCCGACGACGAGCGCTGCAACCCCGTCGGCCGGTACGCCTCGCCCGACGCCCCCAAGGGGCCGCCCGAGGTCGCCATGGACTGGAACCGGGTCTGGCGCGCCCTCGAAGGGGCCCCCGGCGGCGACGAACTCCTCGCCCGGCTCGACCACCTGCTCCCACGCAGCCAGGTCGTGATCGCCCGCAAGCCCTCGGCCGCGCTGAACCATCGAGCCGACCGCCCCCACGTCTTCCAGGGGGCAAAATCCTTCCTCAAGCGCGGCAAGGCCGCCCTCGGCGGGTTCGAACTCTCCTGGACCATCCGCCGCCGCCAGGGGTGATCGCGAGCCATCACCGAATCTGGATTGCGCCCGTTCCCCCGAACATATCGACCCAGATACGCTTTCTTCGACCGTTTCCCGGACTTCTGTGGCCGGGAGGCGGGCCGTGGCCGACAATAGCAAGGAGGAGCCGCGCCGCGCGGTCGAGTGGACGGGTCGGGAGTCGGAAGGGGCGAGCCATGATCGGGCGGAACCGCCGGAGCCGGACGGGTTGCAGGCCGAAGGTCGAGTCGCTCGATCCGCGGGTTCTGCTGGCCTCGCAGGTCGTCCCCGACCCCACCTTCGGCGTCAACGGGCTGGTGGTCGCAGACATCGCCTCCATCACCAATGGCACGATCGTCCCCCTCCAGGTCACGGATTCCGCCGTCATGCCCGACGGCCGGATCGTCGTCATCGGCCAGTCCGTCGGCGGCGCCACCGGCGACGTCATGATCGCGCGATTCCTCCCCAACGGCTTGCTGGACCCCACCTTCGGGCCGAACGGCCTGGGCGTCGAGGCCCTGGATCTCGGCCGCAACGAGGTCCCCACCGCGCTGGCGATCTATCCCGGCAACCGCATCCTCATCGGCGGCACCACCCTCGGCCTCAGCGGGACCGACGCCAACATCTTCGTCATGCGTCTGAACGTCGACGGGTCGTACGACACCACGTTCGGGTCCAGCGGCTTCACCCAGACCTTCTTCCAGGCGCAGTTTTCTTACCTGAGTGACCTCGTCCTCCTGCCGGATTTCACCTTCTTAACAGCCGGGTTCGCCGCCAGCGGCCCGACCACCAACGATCGCAGCTTCGCGATTGCCAAGTATGGCATCGACGGCCGCCTGATCAACACGTTCGGGCTGAACGGCCAGGTGCTCACGTCGATCCAGGGGCGGTCGACCGCGGCCAACGCCATCGTGCTCCAGCCCGACGGGCGGTTCGTGGTCGCGGGGTCGTCGTCGCTGACCCCGGTCGCCACCACGGGCCTGGACGTCGCGCTGGCCCGGTACTTCCCCAACGGCCAGCTCGACCCGACCTTCGGGTTCGGCGGCCTGGCGGTCTCGCCCTTCTCGGTCTTCGACGACGCCGCCAACGACCTGGCCCTGACCTCCGACGGCAAGTACGTGGTGGCGGGCTACGTCTCGACCTCGAACAACCTGCCGAATAACGGCAACCGCACCTTCTCCGCCCGGTATCTGGCGAACGGGGCCATCGACCCGACCTACGCCGCCGGCAACGCCGCCTACGGCACGAACGGCCAGGCGGTCTCGGTCGCGCTCCAGCCGGCGGGCAAGGTGCTGACCTCGGGGCAGTTCTTCCAGAACAACATCGGCTTCTTCGCCGAACTGACCCGATTCACGGGCGCGGGCACGCTCGACCCGTCGTTCTCCTCGACCGGCTCGATCGTCACGAGGTTCAGCGCCACGTCCACGTCGGACGGCTTCGTCCAGGCCGTGCCGCTGAACGGCGGGCGGATCCTGGCGACGGCCCAGGTGAGGATCGTCAACAACAACCTCGTGGGCATCGGCCTGGCCCGCTACGTGAGCACCAGCACGAAGGTCCAGGCCCCCGGCGACTTCGACGGCGACGGGCTGTCGGACGTCTCCGTCTACCTGACCGCCCTGGCAGCCGAGGCCTATCGCCCCTCGGGCGGCGGGGCCGACGTGGTGACGAAGATCGGCGCGACCGGCCAGTCGGTCCCCGCGCCCGGCGACTACGACGGCGACGGCAGGGCCGACATCGCGGTCTTCAACCCGGCCACGGCCGTGTTCACCATCCGGCCCTCCGGCGGCGGGGCGGTCCGGACCATCCAGTTCGGCGCGCCGGGGGCCTCGGCGGTGGCCACGGGCGACTTCGACGGCGACGGTAGGACCGACATCGGCGTCTACATCGGCAACCGGGCGATCTTCGCCTACCGGCCCAGCCGGGGGGGCCCGGACGTCCTCGCCTCGTTCGGCACCCCGAACCGGTGCATCCCCGCCGTGGGCGACTACGACGGCGACGGCCGGTCCGACATCGCGATCTATTTCCGGTCGAACTCCGTCTTCGCCTACCGTCCCAGCCGGGGCGGCGCCGACGTCCTGACCCAGTTCGGGCCCGCCGGGCAGTCGCGGCCGACCCCGGGCGACTACGACGGCGACGGCAAGACCGACTTCTCCGTCTACATCCCCGGCCGCGCCGTCTACGCTTACCGGCCGAGCCGCCGGGGCGCGGACGTCCAGACCTCGTTCGGCACCCCGTCCGTCTCGATCCCCGTCCCCGGCGACTACGACGGCGACGGCAAGACCGACCTGGCGGTCTTCAACCCCGGCAACGCGGCCTTCATCTACCGCCCCTCGACCGCCCCCGCCGCCGGCGACATCGCCCAGCAATTCGGCTCGGGCAACAACGGCTCCCAGCCCGTCCTCGAACCCAACGCCACCCTCCCCACCTCCGCGACCACCAAGGTCAAGCTCCGCAAGATCAAGCGGCACAAGGCCGATTGATCCGCGCCCAACGCCGAGGCGCGGTGTGCGGGTCTCCAGAGCCCGCCCCTAAATCCGCGCCCCGCGCAAGTGCCGTACGCTGGTCTCCAGACCCCGCCCCGACCCTCAACGAAGGCGCTGGGCGCGGGTCTCCAGACCCAACCCTCAACGAAGGCGCTGGGCGCGGGTCTCCAGACCCCGCCCCTGCCCTCAACGAAGGGGACCACGAAACCGGGTCTCCAGACCCGTACCGGGGCCAAACGAACGGGTCTGGAGACCCGGTTTCGTGGTACGGCGCGTCGGATGTTGGGGCGGGGTCTGGAGACCCGCGCCCAGCGCTCCCGCGATGTCGCGCCCGGCGCCTTCGCGATGTCGCGCCCGGCGATTCGGGGGCGCCGGGGCGTGATTCGCTCTGGACACCCTGCCGATTGATGAGTATCGTCCCGCCACACTTCGAGACTTGAATCCTCCGAATGGTTCTCCCTGACTCGCCCGCCTTCGCGAACTCCACCGAACGCACCTGGGATCCGCACACGTCAATCATCGCTCGATGCAGATTCGTCGGCCGGGGATGGTCCGCCCGCGCCGAGGGGTTCGCGATCCGGACGCGGGCAAGGATGCCCGGGAGGATCGTGGCCGCTCGGTGAGTTGTGGCAAACCCTCCCCAGGTCCCGGGATATGTCCGCCAAGGGTGCCGGAGAGGGACGGATGCCTCCCACGCTCGCGAATGGCCGCAACGGCCTGGCCTCGGAATCGGGCGGGAACGCCGTCTGGGCGCGGTTCTACAGCCTCGTGCTGCCGATCACGATCGTCGGCGCGGTGCTCGTGTTCATCGTCCCGCTGCCGCCGCTCGTCCTCGACCTCCTGCTCTCGGCCAACGTCACGCTCGCGGTGCTCGTGCTGCTGACCACCCTGGCGATCCGGACGCCCGCGGAGTTCAGCGCCTTCCCGACGATCCTCCTGACCACGACCCTCACGAGGCTGGTGCTCAACGTCGCCACGACCCGGCTCGTGCTGACCCGGGGCGGCACGCACGGGCTGGAGGCCGCCGGCGGGGTCATCCGCGCGTTCGGCGAGTTCGTCGCCGGCGACCAGGTCGTCGTCGGGGCGATCCTCTTCGCGATCCTGGTCGTGATCCAGTTCGTCGTCATCACCAAGGGGGCGACCCGCATCAGCGAGGTCGCCGCGCGGTTCATGCTCGACGGCCTCCCCGGCCGGCAGATGGCCATCGACGCCGACCTCCACGCCGGGCTCATCGACCAGCACGAGGCCCATCGCCGCCGCGAGGACGTCTACCGACAGGCCGACTTCTTCGGGGCCATGGACGGTGCGGGCAAGTTCGTGCGGGGCGACGCCGTCGCGGGCGTGTTGATCACGCTCGTGAACATCGGCGCGGGGCTGTTCCTGGGCGTCGTGAACCACGGCATGAGCGTCGGCGAGGCGGTGGAGATCTACACCAAGCTGACCATCGGCGACGGCCTCGTCAGCCAGGTGCCGGCGTTCCTGATCGCCCTCGCCGCCGGCCTGATCGTCACCCGATCGTCCGAGGAGACCGACCTCGGGCGCGACGTCACCACCCAGCTCTTCAACAAGCCGGGCGTCCTGGGCGTCGCCGCCGGGTTCCTGGTCCTGCTGTCGTTCACCGCCCTGCCCAAGATCCCCCTGCTCACCATCGCCGCCGTGCTCGCGACCCTGTCCTACGTCCAGACCGGGCGTAAGCCGGCCGCCGAGGAGCGTGTCGAGGAGCCGGAGGACGTCCCGAGGGCGTCCGAGCCGCCGGCGGAGCGGATGGAAGACCTCCTGCACGTCGATCCCCTGGAGCTGGAGATCGGCTACCGGCTCATCGGCCTGGCCGACCCGACCCGGGGCGGCGACTTGCTCGACCGCGTCCGCTCGATCCGCCATCGGGTCGCGAAGGAGATGGGCCTCATCGTGCCCCAGGTCCGGATCCGGGACGAGATCGCCCTCTCGGCGCAGGAGTACCGGCTCAAGATCCGGGGCACGGTCGTCGCCCAGGGCGTCGCCTACGCCGGCCGGCTGCTGGCGATCCCCCCCTCCGGCATGATGACCCGCCCCGACGGCCGCGACGGCGTGGACCCGCTCACGGGGGCCCCCGCGGTCTGGATCCACGCGGACGGCCGCGAGGTGGCCGAGCTGGCGGGCTGCAAGGTGCTCGAAGCCTCGGCCGTGGTCGCCAGCCACTTCGGCGAGATCATCCTCGGCCACGCCGACGAGCTCATGACCCGCGAGCAGGTCGGCCGGCTGCTCGACCGCGTCAAGGCGACCTCGCCGGTGCTCGTCGATGAGGTCGTCCCCGGTCTGCTGCGTGCGGGCGAGGTGCAGCAGGTGTTGCAGAACCTCTTGCGCGAACGCGTGAGCATCCGCGACCTGGAAACCATCCTCGAGACCCTGGCGATCCACGCCTCGAAGACCAGGGACGCCGACGCCCTGACGGAGCACGTCCGCCGGGCGCTGGCGAGGCAGATCACGCAGCAGTACCTCGGCGACGACGGCCGCCTCCGGGTGGCCACGCTCTCGCCCGAGGTCGACGCGAGGCTCGCCCGGATCGGCAGCCAGGCCGACACCAGGCCGGCGTCGGCGCTCGGCTCCGACGTCGCCAGGGGGCTCATCCGCGCGGTCGCCGCGGCGGTGGCCCCCCTGCTCGAAGAAGGCTACCCGCCGATCGTCCTGGGCTCGGCCGAGGCCCGGTCCGCCCTCAAGGACCTCACCCGCGCCGACCTGCCCCGGCTGGTCGTCCTGAGCGAGCGCGAGATCCCCCGCGACACCCCGATCGAGTCGGTCGGCAGCGTCGTGGAGGAAGATGGGCCCATGTTGGTGTCCTCTTCTACCCTGGTGGGGGTGCCGACGCATTGAGAAATGAACCGCACCGTATACGCCCCGACATCGCGAAGGCGCCGGGCAAGGATCGAAGGCGCTGGGCGAGGGTCGAAGGCGCTGGGCGAGGGTCTCCAGACCCCGCCCCAGCGGATGTCGAAGGGAACCACCCAACCGGGTCTCCAGACCCATTCGAGGATCGCGGATGATGAACCACGGTGATATCAACGGGTCTGGAGACCCGGTTCGCTAGTACGGCGCGGCGAAGGTTGGGGCGGGGTCTGGAGACCCTCGCCCAGCGCCTTCGACAAGCGCCCGGCGCTCTCTCAATCATTACCCATCACCCAGTCGTCATAGTCGATAAACCATGTCGCGATCGACCAGAACATACCGGGCCGGCACGCTGAAGGAGGCGATGGCGCAGGTGCGCCGCGACCTCGGCGGCGATGCGGTGATCCTCGCCACGCGAGAGGTCCGCCGGCGCCGGCTGTTCGGGCTCGGGCGTCGCGAGATGGTCGAGGTCACCGCCTCCCGCGACAAGGGCACGGCCGAGGCGACGAACACGGCCCCCGCGCCCCAGGCTCCCGCCCCCGTGGCGATCGTGCCGACGATCCCCGCCGCGTCGGTGGCGCTCCAGTCCCAGTTCGGCGAGCAGCTCAGCAGGCTGCACGCGATGGTCGAGGACCTGAGCCGCCAGGGGCGCATCGACCACCTGCTGCCCGACCTGCCCACGCCGCTGGTGCCGACCTATTCGGACCTGCTCGAGGCCGACGTGCCCGAGACCCTCGCCCGCCGGCTCGTGCGATACGTCGCCGAGCGGATCGAGCCCGACGAGGCGAATCAGCCGGCGGCCGTCGAGGCGATCCTGATCGAGGCGGTCGAGGGCTGCATCCCCGTCGCCCCGCCGATCTCGGCCGTCGCCGGCGCGAGGCGCGTGGTGGCGCTCGTCGGCCCGACGGGCGTCGGCAAGACGACCACGGTCGCCAAGCTCGCGGCCAACTTCAAGCTCGCCCACGGGCTCCGGCCGGGCCTGGTCACGGTGGATACCTACCGGATCGCCGCCGTCGAGCAGTTGCGGACCTACGCCGAGATCATCGACCTGCCGCTGGCCGTGGTGAACCACCCGGGCGAGATGGCCCGCGCGATCGAGGAGCTGGGTTCGGTGGACCTGGTCCTGATCGACACCGCCGGCCGAAGCCCGCGCGACGAGGTGAAGATCCGCGAGCTGGCCGACTTCCTCAACGCCGCCGCGCCCGACGAGGTGCACCTAGTGCTCTCGGCCGTCGCGGGCGAGCGGAGCCTCCGGGCGGCGGTCGAGCGATTCTCGGTGGCGCGTGCCGATCGTCTGATCTTCACCAAGCTCGACGAGGCCGACGGCCTCGGCGGCGTGCTGGCCGTGCTCGGCCAGGGGAACCGCCCGGTGAGCTACATCACCACCGGCCAGGCCGTCCCCGACGACATCGAGCCCGCCGACCGCCACCGCCTCGCCCGCCTGATCCTGGGCAAGGAGGCGCTGTCATGAACAGATTTGCTCCCAGTCATGCCGGTTCTCCAAACCGTCGCCCCGTTTGGGCCCGGTTCGTGTGCCACTGGCTATGCCAGTGCGACAGACGGATCGGCCAATCCAAACAGGTTGGCATGTCCCTTGCTTCGTGGCCCATCCCCGATCTCGGGGCGGTCCGGGCACTGGCACGGCCAGTGGCACACGAACTGGGCCCGAACAGGTCCGGGGTTCTCGGCTTCGGCCGTCGTTTCTCGCCAGGAGGGCTCAGCCATGTCTGACCAGGCGGACGGGCTCCGGCAGTGGGTCCGGGCTCGGGCGGAGGCGGGCGTGGGGACGGCGACGGGGACGTCGCCGCCGGGGGGTCGGCCCAGGTCGGCCCCGCTGTTCCTCGGCGTGCCGGCCCCCCCGATGGACGTCGCGCACGCCCACGCGATCGCCCCGAGGGCCGAGCACCGCAGCCGGGGCAGGCCCGTCCTGATCCCCAGGCGAGGCGTCCTCGCCTCCATCGCAACATGCTGGCCCTTGAGCCGACTGGTGCGGCCGCCGTCGCTTCGGGAAGGATTCTGACGACGGTATCGATTCTTTTGGTCGCACCGCTCAAGTCGGTCGTGACGATCGGCCGATACAAGCAGTGATTCAGTTCCTTGAACCGCGCAGGACGTTGAGTCGGGGACGAGGCCGCGGGCTCGATGGCCAGAGCTTGCTCGGCCAGGGGCGTCGGATGCTCGGGTGGTCCGTGGCCCGAGGGTCGCGGGCCGCTCTCCCCTCAACGCACAGGATGTGCCCCTGCCGCGCAGCCGACATGGAGGTCTCGATGTCAACCAAGCTGGACGTGGATGTGACCGAACTCTGGCGGGAGTTCAAGGAACAGCCCACCACGCCCTTGCGGAATCGATTGGTCGAGCGGTATCTGCCGCTCGTGAAGTACAACGCCGAGCGGATCTGGCAGAGGCTGCCGGAAGGGGTCGACCTCGATGACCTCATCTCCGCCGGCGTCTTCGGCCTCATGGACGCCATCGACGCCTTCGACCTGACGCGCGGCGTCAAGTTCGAGACGTACTGCGTCCCGCGGATCCGGGGCGCCATGCTCGACGAGCTTCGCACGATGGACTGGGTCCCGCGCCTGGTCCGGTCGAAGCACTCGAAGATGGAGGAGGCGCGCAAGGCCCTCGAGGCCCTGCACGGTCGCCCGCCGACGGACGTCGAACTCGCCGAGCGGCTGGGCCTGCCGCCGGAGGAGTACGAGAAGATGGCCATCGACGCCAACGCCGTCGGCCTCATCTCGCTCAACAAGAAGTGGTACGAGACCGACAGCTACAAGGATGTCCGCGAGATCGACATCCTCGAGGACAAGAAGGGCGAGGATCCGACCCGGCGCCTCCAGCGCAAGGACCTCATGCGGATGGTCACCAAGGGGCTCAACCGCAACGAGCGCCTGATCATCATCCTGTATTACTATGAAGAGCTGACGATGAAGGAGATCGGCGCCACGCTCGACCTGAGCGAGTCGCGGGTGTCGCAGATGCACTCGTCGATCATCCAGCGCCTGCAGTCGCAGCTCTCGACCCGCCGCCCTGAGTTCGGCACCTGATCGTCCCGACCCCGTCAACGCAGACGCCCGGGCCCGCCCCGCCGCCCGCCTCTCCCCGAGGCGACCGCCGGGACGGGCTCCCTTCGTTTTCGAAGGCCGGGGTCGCAGGCGCGGGAGTTCCGGAGACGAAGGCGCCGGGCGAGGGGTCTCCAGACCCCGCCCCGACCCTCATCGGAGGCGCTGGGCGCGGGTCTCCAGACCCCGCCCCGACCCTGATCGGAGGGGGCCACATCACCGGGTCTCCAGACCCGTACCGGGTCCAAATGAACGGGTCTGGAGACCCGGCTCGTTGATACGGCGCGGCGGGGTTGGGAGACCCGCGCCCAGCGCTCCCGCCCAGCGATTCTCGCCCCGCGCCCGGCGATTCCGACACGCCCGATGGGGGCGAGGTCACGCCCCGGCGAGCAGGTCCATCAGCTTGTCGTAATCCACGGGCTTGATCATGTGGTGATCGAAGCCCGCCTGGCGGGCGCGGCGGCGGTCCTCGTCGCGGCCGTAGCCCGAGACGGCGCAGAGGGTCACGCGGTCGCCCAGGAGCAGGCGGAGGCGCTCGGCGACCTGGTAGCCGTCCATGCCCGGCAGGCCGATGTCGAGGATCGCGAACGCCGGGTGGTGCGCGGCGGCGGCCTCCAGCGCGGCCGGGCCGTCGTGCGCGGTCTCGACCTCGTAGCCCTGGCGCCGGAGCAGCCGGGCCAGGCCGAGCACGCTGTCGATGTTGTCGTCGACGATCAGGACGCGGCCGGTGAGGCTCGTGGCCGTCGACGGGCCCCTCGCCAGCCGGGGCGCCGCGACCTCGCCGGGCTCGGCCAGCGGGAAGTGGACCACGAACGTGCTGCCGCGCCCCAGCCCCTCGCTCTCGGCCGAGACGCTGCCGCCGTGCAGCTCGGCCAGGCGCTTGACGAGCGTCAAGCCGATGCCCAGGCCGCCGCGCGAGCGGTCGATCGTGTCCTCGACCTGTTCGAACAGTTCGAAGACCAGGGGCAATTTCTCGGCCGCCAGGCCGATGCCGGTGTCGCGGACGCGGATCACCAGGTCTTCGCCCTCGGGCCGGGCCGAGAGGGTGACGGTGCCGCCGGGGTCGGTGAACTTGGCGGCGTTGGTGAGCAGGTTCACCACCACCTGCTCCAGCCGGGTCGGGTCGGCCTCGAGCGCCAGCGGGCCGTCGGCGAAGGCGACCCGGAGCGTGTGCGACTTCTCCTCCATCACCGGCCCGACCACCTGCGCCGCGCCCAGGAGCACCGCGCGGGCGTCGATCCGCTGCTTGCGGAGCTGGATCTTCCCCCGGCTGATCCGCGAGATGTCCAGCAGGTCGTCCACGAGGTGCCCGAGCTGCTGGACCTGCCGCTCGATCACGCCGGCCGACCACGCGACCGAGTCGCCGTCGTCCCCCTCGGTCCGGGCGACCCGCGCGGCGTTGTCGATGGCCGAGAGCGGGTTGCGCAGCTCGTGGGCGAGCACGGCGAGGAACTCGTCCTTGCGTCGGTCGGCCTCGCGGAGGGCCCGCTCGGCGCGCCGGAGCTCGCTGATGTCGGTCAATGTCGCCACGAACCCGACGATCTCGCCCGCGCCGTCGCGCAGGGGGCCCCAGCCGAGGATGAGGTCGAAGCAGAGCCCGTCGGCGCGTTCGAGGCGGGCCTCGGCCCCGCGGATGATCTCGCCGCCGAGCACGCGCACCAGCCACGACCCGACGGGGGACTCGGGGCGGCCGGGGCCGACGTGCGCGCGGAGCGGGAACGCGGCGTCGAACGCCTGCCCCAGCGGGTCGAGGCCCGAGAGCCGGCGCGCGGCCGAGCCCGCCCGGATGATCTTGCCCCAGCGGTCCCCCACCACGATCGCGTCGACCGCCTGCTCCAGGATCGATCGCGACAGGATCTCGGCGGCGGTCACCTCCGCGAGGCGTCGCTGGTCGGTCAGGTCGGTGATGACCAGGCAGATGACGTCCGAGCCCTCGACCCAGCCCGTCGAGTTCAGGTGCACGGGCACGAACACGCCGTCCCCGCGCTGGAGGAGCACGTCGCCGCGCCCCTCGGGGCAGAGCGCGATGACCTCGCCCAGCAGGGGCAGGTACGCCGGTGCGACGTGCTGCTCGATGGCGCTGCCGACGACGGCCTCGAGCGGCCGCATGACGAGATGGGCGAACGCGCGATTGGCGTAGAGGATGACGCCGGTCTTGGAGATGGTGACCGCCGCCTGGCGCATGGCCTCGACGTAGCGGCGGTAGGGGTGGTCGGCGCTCTCCAGCGTGAGGATCTGGTCGGACTCCCCGCGCGAGACGACGAAGGCGTCGACCTCGTCATCCTGGATGGCGCGGATGGTCTCCTCGGCCTCTTCGAGCCGCCTGCGCAGCTCGGCGACCTCGCGGACCAGGGCTTCCACCTGGGCCGTACCTGAGCGATCTGTCGGCCGGTCGGTGGACATGGTTTTTTCGGGGAGGATGCGTGATGGGGGATGGGGTTGGGGGATGGAGATTGGGGGATAAGCGAGGGGAACCCCTCACCCATCTCGCATCACCCATCACCCATCCTCGGGGCTATTGCGGGTCGATCTGGAGCCCGACGAGCACGCGTTCGGCGTCGGCGAGGGTGCCGATGACCTTGCGCATGGGCTCGGGCAGGGTGCGGACGAGGGTGGGGATGGCGACGATCTGGTCGGCCTTGGCGCGGTCGGGCTGCTGCAGGAGGTCGATGACCTCGATGACGTACCGGCCGGGGAGGTGCTGCTCGCAGACCCGCTTGAGGTTCGCGAGGGCCGCCACCGACTTGGGCGTCTGCCCGGCGACGTAGAGCCGGAGCGTGATGAGGTTCACCGACGGACTCTGGGCGTCGTTTTCATCCACGTTGGCGTCGCTGGTCACGAGGGTATCAGAGGCGTTCTTCAACGGCTTCGCCTCCAGTTACGGGTGAGAGGGGGCGACCGAGGCCCCGGGGGATGTCCCGGGCGCCTCGGAATCCTGGGCGGTGTGCGGTTGCGATGCGGCGCGGCGGCTGGACATCATCTCCAGCCGGGCCCGGGCCGCCTGATCCTCGGCGTCGGCCGACTCCCGGGCGTCGAGGATCGTCTCCTCGCGGATGGCCTCCATGTCCGCCCGGAGGGACTGGATCTGGGCCTCGATGGCGAGCCGCTGGCGTTCCAGCGTCCGCCTGCGTCGCTCGGCCTCGCGTTCCCTCGCCTCGGCCTCGGCCCGCTCGCGGGCCTCCTGCGCCACCCGCATCGAGCCGGTGAGCACCCCCTCGCTCCCGACGTAGACGTCGAGCAGCTCGATGCCCCGGTCGGTCAGGAGGAACTCGCGGATCTGGTTCGAGTGCGGCATGCCGCGCGACTTGAGGATGTGGAGGCCCCGATTCCGCTCCCCTCCCAGCTCGATGTCGCGCAGGAGGATCCAGGTGTCGATGATCGACGAGATCCCCAGGTCGGTCTGCTCCAGGCTGGAGTCGCCGGCGGAGCTGAGGCTGGTGAAGAACGCGGTGATCTGCTGGGCCTTGAGCGAGTCCACCAGCCGCAGGAGCATCGCCTGCGCCTCGGCCGGGTTGCCGACGTTGAGCATGTTGCTGATCGGGTCCACCACCACCACCTGCGGCTTGAACTCGCGGATCAGCCGCAGCATCGTGGCCAGGTGCAGCTCCAGGCCGTGGAACGTCGGCCGCGTGGCGTGGAACTTCAGCAGCCCGGCGTCGATCCAGCGCTGGAGGTCCACCCCGATCGAGGACGCGTTGCGGACCGCCTGGCTCTGCGACTCCTCGAACGCGAAGTACAGGCAGCGCTCCCCTCGCTGGCAGGCGGCCTCGGAGAAGGTCCCGGCGAGGCTGGTCTTGCCCGTGCCCGCCGTGCCCGAGACGAGCACGCTCGACCCCCGGTAATAACCCCGGCCGCCGAGCATGGTGTCGAGCCGCTCCACGCCGCTGGACAGCCGCTCCTTCGACGCCACGTGCTGCAGCGACAGCGACGTGATCGGCAGGACCGAAATCCCGTCCTCGTCGATCAGGAATGGGTACTCATTCGTGCCGTGCCGCGAGCCGCGATACTTCACCACCCGCAGGCGGCGGGTCGAGAGCTGCTCGGTGACCCGGTGGTCGAGCAGGATCACGCAGTCGGAGACGTATTCTTCCAGCCCCTGGCGGGTCAGCGTGCCGTCGCCGCGCTCGGCGGTGATGATCGTGGTGACGCCCTTGTCCTTGAGCCAGCGGAACAGCCGTCGCAGCTCGGCCCGGAGGATCCCCTCGTTGGACAGCCCGCCGAAGAGCGTCTCCAGCGTGTCCAGCACGACCCGCTTGGCGCCGATGGAGTCGATCGCGAGGCCGAGGCGGATGAACAACCCTTCCAGGTCGTACTCGCCGTTCTCCTCGATCTCGGCGCGGTCGATGTAGATGGAGTCGACGGCGAACTTGCCCTCGGCCGCGAGCTTGTCGAGGTCGAAGCCGAGGGAGCTGACGTTCTGGGTCAGTTCGTCCTCGGTCTCCTCGAAGGCGATGAAGACGCCGGGCTCGTTGAACTCGGTGGCCCCCTTGACGAGGAACTCCATGCCGAACAGCGTCTTGCCGCAGCCGGCGCTGCCGCAGATGAGCGTGGTGCGGCCGAGCGGGATCCCCCCGCCGGTGATCTCATCCAGGCCCCGGATGCCCGTCGGGACCTTGACCAGCCCGCGCAGGCCCTCGCCCGCCGGCGCGTGGCCGTTCGATGTTGTGGCTCTGTCGGCCCCTGGCGTCATTCCGCGACCGCCCTCTTCTCGCGACCGCCCCCGATCCGCCCGCCTGTCGCGGGCCGGGGAGGTCGTCCCTCCGTTGCGGATGTTTTCCGATCACGCTCGCCGTGGTCTGGATGCGTTGATGTGGCGGGATCACCCTCCCGTTCGCGACGCACGGCCCCCTGCAAGGCTATCCCGCGTCCGCGCCGAGGTCAACCCTCCTGAATGCCACGAAACCGCACCGAACCCCGCTGTTTGCAAGGATTAGCAGCAAAAAAGACGCGAAATACCTTCGACACGCCCACGTGCTGGCCCGTCCTATCTTCAATAGATCTTCAACCAAGGTCCCGCATTGCGGAACCGTGCGACCCCTCGCAAGAATGGGGCCGCACGACCGACGATTCCACGGGAGGGCCCGAGGTGCACATCCGCGAGGTGGACGGGGACCTGCTCGACCAGGCGGTCGACGCGATCGTGAACGCCTGGAATCGCAACGTCATCCCCTGGTGGCTGCTCTTGCCGCAGGGGGTCTCGGGCGCGATCAAGAGGCGCGCGGGGCTGGCCCCGTTCCGCGAGCTGGCGAAGGCCGGGCCCATGCCGCTGGGAACCGCGTTGCGCACGGGCGCGGGTCGATTGCCCCATCGGGCCATCATCCACGTCGCGGGCATCAACCTGTTCTGGCGGGCCTCTGAACGCTCGATCCGCGACTCGGCCCGCAACGCCGTCGCCCTGGCCGTCGCCCACGGCGACCGCTCGATCGCCTTCCCGATCATCGGCGCGGGTTCCGGAGGTTTTCCCGAGGACAAGGCCGGGAAAATCCTCATCGACGAGCTGGCATCGATCGACGCCCCGATCGAGGCGGTGGTCGTGCGCTACCGGAGGCCCTGAGCCCCCGCTCAGACGGGCCAGAGGGCCTTGAGGTCGGCGACGGCCTCGGCGGGCGGGGTGGCGGTGCGGAGCCGGGCGAGCCGGACGGCGACCTCGGGGGCCGGCACGACCGGGATCCCCGCCTTCTCCGCCGACTTCAGGAGCTTGCGTCCGGCGGCGCCCGAGGCGCTCGACCGCACGGTGACGCGCCTCGGGGGCGGGCCGCCGCCGAGGACCAGCGTCAGGCCGCGAGGGCCGGTGAGCGCGAGCGTGGCGCCCACGAGCAGCTCGGGCGAGTCGCCCCGGAGGCTCTTCGCCGCGCGTCGGCGGCGGGCCCGCATCGCGGGATCGCCGTCGGTGGCCTTCTCGTCCTCGCGTGCCTCGTCGGGGGTCGATCGCAGCATCGTTTCCATGCGCAGGTACTGAAAACCGAAGTCGATGAGTCCCAGGACGATCATCGCCAGGGCCAGGATCGCCGCGAGGTTCGACAGCGACGCGCCCAGGGCCTTCGCGAGCGCCGGGGAATCCTGCCGCGCCAGGCCGGCGGAGCCGAAGAACTCCGACTTCACCACGAACGCCGACACGCCCAGCACGGCCGCGACCTTGGCCAGCGACCAGAGCCCCCGCGTGATCCGGGACGTCAGCCCGCCGCCGGACCCGAACCCCGAGAGCCGCGAGACGTCGGGCGCGATCAGGCCCGGCACGAACAGCCCGCCGACCTGCGCCTGGTGCACCACCAACGCCGCCGCGAGCCCGGAAACCAGGGTGCCGCCGAGCGGGAAGGCGAGGTCCCAGGCGACGGACCGGAGGCGGTCCGCGACCTGAGGGAGGTCGAGCGAGGTCGGCAAGGGCGACGTCCAGGGCGCGCGGACGAGTTCCACGAGCCCGCTCGCGAGCCCCTGCCCCCAGACGCGCAGCCCCGCGGCGACGCCGAGCATGGCCGCCGCGCCCGTGAGTTCGCGGCTCTGCGCCACGATCCCCGCCGCGCGGGCCTGCTGCCGCCTCAGCTTCGACGGCGCCTGCGTCCTGTCCTCCGCCTCCACCTCGGACATTCATCCCCCGTGGGGTCCGCCATCGCGGACCAATTCATCCCCTGGTTTCAAGCGGCACGACGGCATTCACATCCGCTCCCATTGGGAGCCGGTTCGGGTGCCACTGGCTATGCCAGTGCCCGGGACCAGCGACGACCGGACGGGGACATCCGGACGCCCGTCACCCGATTTCCGGGCATCGCGTTCGAGCCGTTCCGTCCGTCGCACTGGCACAGCCAGTGGCACCCGAACCGGCCTCAAATCGCATCAACGCGTCTCACTTCCTTCGTCGTTCCTCAATGGATGAAGAATTGGAAATAGGTATGGAATTGGTCTGCCATAACGGACCCGACCAGCGCCACGCTCAACATCACCACCACCATCCCCAGCGCGAATCGCACGGGGAGCGACAGGGCGACGAGTTGCATCGACGGGGCGGCCCGCCCGAGCAGCCCGAGGGCGACGCCGGCGAGGGTCAGGGCCAGGCCCGCCGGCGCGGCGAGTCGCAGGGCCAGAGCGAGGGATTCGCCGACCTTGCCGAACGCCTGGGTCGCGAGTTCGGGCGTGGCGGCGACGCTCGCCGCCGGCACCACGCGGTAGCTCTCCGCGATCGCGTCCACCATCGCGAGTGGGCCGTCCATCGCCAGGAAGGCCGCGAGCGCAATCAGGCCATACAGATGCCCCAGGGGCGTCAGGTCGTCGCCGACCTCGGGGTCGAACAGCGACGCCGCCGAGAGGCCCGACTGCAACCCCACGACCTCCCCCGCCTGCCGCGCCCCGGCGATGATCAGGCTCGCCGCGCCGCCGATCCCGACGCCGATCAGGAGCTCCGACGCCATCGCCCCCAGCCACGCCGCGTTCCCCCGGGGGATGCTCACATGAGGCATCACCACCGGGGCGAGGATCGCCGTGAGCAAGGCCGCCAGGACGATCCGGATGCGGGCATCCAGACCCGGCGTGCCCAGGGCCGGCGCGGTCCACGACACGGCCAGGATCCGGCATCCGATCAGGAGCCAGGCGAGGGCGTCGCCGGGGATCGCGGGCAGGTCGGGCATGGGCGAGGTCAGTCTCCGCGGGTTACAGGCGTTCGGGGATCGAGCGGATGAGTTCGACCGTGAACGACACCCAGCGCCCGAACAGCCAGGGCAGCAGCACGAGCACGGCGATGGCCACCGCGATGAGCCGCGGCACCTGCCCGACGGTCGGCTCGTGCATCTGCGTCAGGGTCTGCCCGACCCCGATCACGAGCCCCACCACCAGCGCCACCGCCAGCAGCGGCCCGCCGAGCAACAGCGCCATCCGCAACGCCTCGCGCGACCAGTCGATCACCTGCGTCATGTCGGACATGGGATCTCCTGTAGGGTGTGGTGCCGCACGGACCATCGGTCCGTGCCCACCGCACCGACAAGGGCGGATGATACGTCGACCGGCCCGACGGCCGGGCGCCTCCGGGGTGCGGTGGACGCGGCCCTGCGGCCCGCGTGGCACCACACCCTACACCTGGAACGTCTCCAGCAGCGTGGTGGCCACGAGCAGCCAGCCGTTGGCGAGGGCGAAGAGGATCAGCTTGAGGGGCAACGCCACAAGCGTCGGCGGCAGCATGAACAGGCCCATGGCCGAGAGGACCGCGCTGACGACGAGGTCCACCACCAGGAACGGCAGGTAGATCACGAACCCGATGAAGAGCGCCGTCGTCAGCTCGCTCAGCACGAAGGCCGAGGCGACGACGTGGAACGGGTACTCGTCGGAGAACTCGGGCTCGAACCGGCCGGGGGTCCGGGGGACCGCATGATCATACAACGTGGCGAGGTAGTCATCATGGTTCGATCGGTGGATCTGCCCGATCATGAACCGCTTGAGCGGCCCCGATCCCTCGCGCCAGGCGTCCTGCGCCGAGATGGTGCCCGCCTGGTAGGGCTCGATCGCCCGCGCGTAGATCCGCTCGCCCACCGGGGCCATGACCAGGAAGGTGAGCAACAGGGCCAGCGCGCTCAGCACCTGATTCCCCGGCACCTGCGGGCTCCCCAGGGCCTGGCGGAGCAAGGTGAGCACGATCTGGATCCGGATGAACCCCGTGAGCATCAGCACGGCCGCCGGGGCGAACGACATGGCCGCGAAGATCAGGACACTCTGCGCGCTCCGCACCGCCTCCTGCGACGGCAACAGCGGCAGCTTGACCGTCGGAGCGGCGGCCGGGGTCGGCGCCGTCGCGGCGGGCTTCGGCGTCGCGGGCGGATCGGCCGGGATGTCGCGGAGCGGCCGGTTGGCCTGCGACTGCGGACGTCCGGGCGTATCGCCGGCATGGGCCGCGGGCGGGCAGGCGAGCAGGACGATCGCCGCGAGCCATGAGCACTTCCGGATCGGTTCATTCATTCGTCGTCTCCGATCCGTTGATCGAACCCGCCGGGGCGGCCCTTCGGGATCGAGACCGTGGGCGTCGGTTCGGGTCGCCTCGCCACGGCGGCGGCGACATTCGCCGGTGCCCGCCGGCCCGTTTGGAAGCCCTTGAGTTCCTCGGGATCGGCCACCTCGCCCAGGAGCGTCGGGGCCCCCTGCGGGCCGACGCCCACGACGAACACCTGGTCCCCCACGCGCAAAAGGATGGCACTATGTCGGGCCGTCAGGCTGGTGCGGCCGATGACCTGCATCGCGTCGCCCCCCTGCCCCGGTAGGTACTTCCGCGAGGCCACGCTCACCGCGCCGAAGACCGCCAGGGCCAGCACCACGCCCCCCGTGCCGAACCACCACCCGGCCGAGGCGGTCGTGGTGGCGTCCTCGCGGCCCTCGTCCGCCTGGCGCCGGGAGACGGGGATCCGCTCGGATGATCCGATCGCGGCCGTCGGAGGCCTGCGCCCGGCTTGCGGCTCATCCCCCCTCGCCCACCCCGGCCACAGCAGGGCCGCGACGAGGATCCAGTGGCTCGGACGGATGGACATGGAAGGCTCCCTGGATGTGGCTCGCGAAGGTAGGGTGGGGTGCAAACGCGTTCACGCAAGCGCTGGGCGAGGGTCTCCAGACCCCGCCCCCACGGCCATCGAAGGGGACCACCGAACCGGGTCTCCCGACCCGTTCCCTCGCGGCCCGGACAACGGGTCTGGAGACCCGGTTTCGCGGTACCGCGCGGCCGGGGCAAGGGCGGGGTCGGGAGACCCTCGCCCAGCGCTTCCGACCCGCGCCAGGAGATCCTGCCCCTGCACATGCACCCGACATGGAGGCGACTTATTGGTTTAAACGAGCACGGTGTCCTGGGCATTGGGGTCGGGCAGGGTGAGCTGCCCGTGATCCTGGAGGCGTCTGAGGCGTTCGGCGAGTTCAGCCTGGGCGGCCTCGGCGTCGTCGAGCCGGAAGGGGCCGAGCAGGGTCAGGTGGCGGTTGAGCTTCTCGGCGGCGGAGTGCGGCAGGGAGTAGAGCACCTTGTCGCGGACCGCGCGGGTGCCGCCGGCGAGGGCCAGTGCCCAGGTGGCGATGTCTTCCTCGTGGTAGGCGTCGCGGATGGCGACGTCCGAAAGCTTGATCACATCATCGAACTCGAACTGGAGCCGCCGCAGGCCGAGGTTGTAGAACTCCTCCAGCACGGCGTGCTGCTCGGCGGGCGAGATCCGCTCGAGGTGGGCGATCTCCAGCGTCACCGCCTCGACCGCCGAGCGGTCGAGCTGGGCCAGGAGCTGCGACGCCAGCGGCTGCTCCAGGCTGACGACGAGGATGGCCGCCTTGCGCAGGGGGCTCATCTCCTCGGCGGTGGAGACGACGTGGTTGAGGCCGTTCAGCTCGGGCGAGGCCGGGCCGGGGCCGACCGGGATGGTCTGGTTGGGGGCCGTCATCGCGGCGGTCGCCGGTGGCCGGGGGGCGGTATTCGTCATCCGTTGGGTCCTCCCTGACCGATCCAGCGATGCAGGACGCCGGCCGCCGCCTCGGGGTTCTGCCGGACGAGCTCACGCACACGTTCGGAAGGCGCGGGCGTGCCCGTCTCGGGCTCGTCCACCGCGTAGTTGTCCCGCCAGGCCGTCCGCGACGGCCGGGGCGCGGGCTTCCGGGTCGCCAGCCGGTGGAATCCGGCCGCCAGCGACATCACCGCCAGGGCACCGACGGCGCCGAAGGCGATCCCCCACGACCACGTCTGCCACGACGGCACCGCCGCCGGGATCCGCACGACCCGGGCCGGCTCGACGTCGTCGGGGATCACGTCGATCGCGACCTCGCCCAGCATCTTCTCGGGCACGACGAGGTTGACCGCGCGGGTGATCAGGTCCTTGGTGCGGGTGACGATCGGCACGAGGTCGCTCGGCGTCGGACCCTTGCTCGCATTCTGGACCTGGAATACGTTCAGATAATAACTCTTCGGGACGCGGACCCAGACCTTGGCCTTGTCGATCGTCGGCGGCGGGCCCGGCGGGGGCGTCGGCGCGGGGACGACCGTGATCGGCGGCGGCGGGTCGGGCCTGGCCACGAGGTCGGGGTCCTCCAGCGGCTGGTTGACCTTCACCTCCTCGGCCGGCACCGCGGGGGGCGGCTCGGTCGCGGGGATCGGCCGCAGGTGAACGGTCGGCGGCGACGGGGGCACCTCGGGCAGCGGCAGCGTGACCTTCTCGATCCGGACCGTCACGTCCAGCCCCCGGATGTGCCGGAGCTGCTCCAGGAGTTCCTCGCGATACTCGTCCTCGCGGGCGTGGGTCTGGATCGTCGCCTCGTGCGAGGGGTTGCCGGCGGTCAGGTAGACGTGGCCGGTCTCGTCCATCAGGGTGAGCGCGCCGTGGAGGTCGGGGATGTTCGCATCCAGGAGCGACTTGATGGCCATCTGCGTCTTGTTCGGCAGTTCCCGCTCGGACTCGCGGTCGACCCGCACGAAGGCGGTGACGTTCGCGGCCGACCTCGGGCCAACCCGCGACTTCGAGCGGTTGAGCCTCACGTGGGCCGCGCGGACGCCGGCGTACGTCTCAATGAGGAGCTGCAGCTCGCGTTCGAGGAAGGTCCGCTCCTTCAGCTCCTTCTCATCGGGGCCGTCGAACACGCTGGTGTTGAGGGCCTGCTTGCGGAGGTCGTCGAGTGTGGCGGGGGCGAACTTGCGCTTGTCGAGCGCGGCCGTGGCGAGGGCGCGGTTGGCCGCCCGCACGCCGATCCGGCCGTCCATCTGGACATGCTCGATGCCTTCGGCGCCGAGGGCCTCGGCGATGGCGTCGAGGTCGGAGGCGGAGAGCTTCTGGTTGGGGTAGAGCCAGTGGTAGGCGACCGAGGCATCGCCGAGCGTGGCGAGGTACCCCGCCGCGCCGACGGCCCCGAGGATCGCGACCACGAGCAGCACGCGGACCATCGGCCCGCGCCCGCCGATCCGCCGGAAGACGCCCGATGTCCGATCGCGCAGCCCGCCGACGACCGAGGTCAGCGGGGATCGAGGCTCCGTCCGCATCCACATCCTCCGGGCCGCCTCGCCCCACGACATCGCATGAGGTGACGGCAGCCAAACCGGCAGGCGCGCGGACCTTGGGCTCTCTCCCGTCCCTGGGATCGAAAGGCCTGACGCATCCTGCGCGGGGCTTTTATCCACAATCGCGAAAGTTTGTCAACGCGAGTGCCGAAGAGGCGGGCCATCGGAAGGGGAGAGGAATAGAACCGCCAAGGCGCCAAGGACGCGGAGGAAGCCCCGAGGGGCTGGGCGCGGGTCTCCAGACCCCGCCCCAACGGATGAGGCGCCGTACCACCAAACCGGGTCTCCAGACCCTCCCCTCTCCATGGCCGAGTCATCGCGGGTTTGTTGGCCCAGTGATCCAGCCGAGCACATGAGCGAGGCACCCCCAACCCGGCAGGTCCACGAGTTCCGCCCCCTCCAGAAGGCCCTGGATATCAATCCCCTGCGGTGCTCTCCAGCCGGAATCCCTCATGTGGCCAATAAACTCCTCCGGAAGGCGTAGATGATAGTTTTTGACATAATATTCCACTTCCTCTCGCCATAGAAATGTTCCATCGGTCAAGTATGTGATCGCTCCCAAAATCAACCTGGACGGATCAAATACATCCCGCACAGGGTAAGGCGAAACGCACACGAGCGATGCTGCTCCCAGATAGGCGAGGATAGCGGGCTCGTCTTCGTGGGGCGTTTCGCACACCATATCATGTATTGAATATGTGATCCCAACATGCGCAGGCAGTCCAAAGTGGAGTTCTCGATAGCTGAAGAGAGCCAGAGGGCCACCCATAAATTCACCGTAGATGAAGGTCCGAGCCGGCCAAACAACGGTCCTAATCTGAGTAGCTTACCAGTGTGGCGGTCGCGGCATTCCTCCTACCGAAACGAGCCAGTTCAACCCTCCGGATCATCCAGCAGCGCCCGGAGCCGATCCGCCAGCGGCCCGGGCAGCCGCGAGGGCCACGACTCGTCCACCAGGCCGACGTCGATCATGTCGCGGAGGTGCATCCGGTCCTTGTCGCGGAAGGCGTTCAGCTTCATCCGCACGAGCGCATCGAGCCGGATCACCTTGAAGGTCTCGGACGGTTCGGCCTCGGAGATGTCCGGCGAGGGGAGCGGGTGGTCGGGGCGGACTCGCTCGTTCGCGAAGATGATGTGGAGCGCGTCCCTGGGGCGGGCGTCGGGCCCGTCCAGGAACATGTCGATGCTTGCGGTGTGGCGGTAGCGGAAGCCCGCCGGTTCGAGCGAGGTCTTGACCGCGTCCAGGTCGTCGCGGCGGATCAGCAGGTCGACGTCCTGCGTGAACCGGACGGCCGAGGCGTCGACCCGACCGACCCAGGCCGCCACCGCGTTGCCACCGATCACGGCGTAAGCGATCCCCGCGCGTTCGAGGGCGGCCGTCGCGCGCAACAGCCGGTCTTTGACCTGTTCCACGGCCAGGAGCGTCCGGTTCCAGGAGGAGTATCCGAGCGGCAGGGTCTCCATGAAGATCGAGTCTATCGGAGCCGTGCCGGTCTGTCATGGGGACGAGGGTGGGAAACTACGCGGCCCGCTGGCCGACCAGAGTCCGGACATGCCACGCGCGGACCGCCAGGCCGTATCCGACCAGGCCCGTCCACACGATGGCGACGGGGGGGCCGAAGAACTTGCCGGCGGCGAGGATCCAGAGCGTCTGGGTGAGGCTCACCAGGCCGAGGAAGGCGGCGAACCCCGCGAAGCCGTGCCACCAGTAGGCCTTCTGCTTCATCCCGCCCCGCAAGGCCGCGGGGGAGAGATCCGTCGCGGACAGGGAATAGCCCGCGATGAGCCGGTCGTTCCGGAGCAGGGCCGGCCAGATCTGGCCGCCGAACAGTTGCAGGAAGACCCCGAGGCCGATCGGCAGGGCGAAGAGCAGGACCGAGCCGAGATAGAGGATCCCGACCGCCCCGGCCACGGTCGACATCCCGATCACCCCGCCCAGCAGGATGCCGATCAGCGACACCAGCCCCAGGATCGAGCCGACCACGATCGCCACCAGCCGCGTCGCCCGGCCGGTGACCTCCCGGCGAAGGTCCTCCGGCAACTGTTCGAACGGGACCCAGGGCAAGGGGAGTTCCGTTGACATGCTCATGTTTTCCTGCAGTCGAGGTGAAGATCGGAGAGGGGCCGGTTGCAATCTATCAGGACCCATCGAGAAATTAATTGTCTTCCCCCGAGGGGACCTTTGATCCCAGGGCGGGGTGGCCCCCCATTCGAAACGCAATAAGACGGCCCGCGCGACGGGTGTCGCGCGGGCCGCTTGCGGGTTCCGGTGCCGTGTCCCGAGGGACACCCTGACCTCAGTTACCGGAGGGGGTCAGGAAGAGGCTGCTGGACGCGGTGGCGGGCAGCTCGGGGGCGGGGGGGACGGCGTCGCCGATGGCGACGGCGGGCTTCATCTCGCCGGGGAACGACAGGCGGGCGGCCTGCGCGGCGGGGTGAACGACGGCCTGCGGGGCCGGGTGGATCTGCGGCGAGGCCTGGCCCGAGGCGTAGACCGGGGCGGAGGTCTCGCAGGTGTCGCAACCGGCGTCCTTGTGGCCCCAAACCCGCTTCTTCTTCAGCACCCAGGTGTAGGTGTACATCTTGGGCTTGGGCTTGGGAAGAAGGTCCTTGAGGCAGAACTTCTTCTTGGCGACTTCGCAGGTGGAGCAGGTGTCGCAGCTCTCGCCCTGGGCGGAGGCGACCGGACCCTGCGGGCTGACGACCGACTGCGGCGAGGCGATGCCGCAGGTGGTGCACTTATCGAAGATGCCGGCCGTGCCGACGCTGTAGGCGCCGAGGGCAAGGGCCAGGCCGAGGCTGAGGGAGAAGGGCTTCAACATGGGAGAACTGACTCCATGGCAATAAAATCGAGGGCGGCGACTCCAGCCGGCGGCTCGTTCCGTCCCCTATGTCGTTCCGATTAAGTCGCTCCGGCCGGCACGCGAGCGTTCCCGAGCGCCCGTGACCGCTTGAGGCCTCTCGGCCACGCGATCGTCCGTCCTTCGCAACCTCTCAGGCGGTGCTCCCGAGTCCTCGCTTTTGGCGTTGCCTTGGCGAGCCATGACTAGTTATCGACGAACACCCCCGAGTCCTTGAACCCGCTTCGTGTTTTCTACCAACGACTTACGTCGATCGACCTTGACGATCCTCGCGATCCCGGCGAGACCTCCGCCTGGGCAGACTTTGACGGCCGACCAATGCAAAAAACCGGAACAGTCGGCGCGACAGACTCTCCCCAACCCGTCGGTACATGACCAGCCCGGAAGGTCCCCGGGACGGCCAGGGACGCCCCGATCCGCAGCCATCCCGCAGATTCCGGCCGGAAACGGTCCGAGGCGAGGGCCCCTGCGCTGGGCGAGGGTCTCCCGACCCCGCCCCTACCGTGAGATGCCGTACCACAGGGGCGGGTCTCCAGACCCGAAAATCAAAGGCTCCGATGAGCGGGTGGTTCCCCAAAGGGTATGGAGACCCGATTCCGTGGTGCCGCGCGGCGAGGCTAGGGGCGGCATCGGGAGATGCTCGCCCAGCGCGTGGGGTCGAGAGACCTACGCCCAGCATGTCAGGCAAGGGTGCCCGCGGGTTTCCGTCTTCGGAAACCCCGGATCGGGCCCAGCCGGCCATCACGGCCACGGCGGTCCCACCGGGGTCTCGCGGACGAGACCCGCGGGCACCCTTGCGATCATCCGCCCCCCACCCCTTACGCCAGCACCTCCTCCACCTCCGCCACCGGCTCCCAGCCGCCCGAGCGCAGCCGCAGGGAGGCCCCCGCCCCGGCGGGGTCGAGCGCGATCAGGCGGATCCAGCCGTTCTCCACGAGGTCGCGGACCGACGGCTGGGCGTCGAGCACGGCGTCGAGCCGGACGGTCGTGGCCTCGACGATCACCTGGAGCCGCAGCGGCTCGTGATACCAGGTGCCGTCGGGCCCGTGCACGGATTGCTGCGCCAGGCCCGTGCGGAGGTCGCCGCCGTTGCCGAGCACCACGCCGAGCGTGCCGACTCGGTTGTGGATCGTCTTGGTCCCGCAGCCGAAGGTCGCGTTGTCCACCGTCGAGGCGAAGTACTGCAGGTTGATCCACGAGGCCACGACCACGGGCGCCGTCAGGATCAAGGTCAGGATCGAGCCGTCGGGGTCGGCCGAGGCGTCGTACTCGTGCAGGAAGGCCCGGCCCTTCAGGTCCACGCCCCGGGTCCGGGACCGTCGCGCGGCGATGAACGCGGCGTTGCGAGCCAGGCCCCACTCGGGACGCACCTCCGACCAGTCCCGCGACCGACGACGGATCATCTTGCCGATCCATGACTTCGGCTTCTGCGCCGGCAACCCGAGGGTCGCCGCCCGCTCGGCCCGGGTCCGCTCGCCGGCCTCGGCGAGCCAGCCACGGAGCCGATCGAAGTCGGCCGCGTGCGTCGCGGGAATGGCTTCGTTCCCGCAGAAACGGATCTCGTCCGTGGTCGTGTCATGCACGGCAGCGACGAACAGGGTGTCGCACGGCAGAACGAACCCGCGTGCCTTCAACCCCTCGCGGACCTCGGGATCATTGAGCAAGGCGGCGGCGACGCGGGCGTTCGGGGCCCCGCCGTGGCCGCCGCAGGCGCCGCAGTCCAGGCCGGCGGCGTGGGGATTGTTCGCCGTCCGGGCATCGTGGCCGCAAAGCATGACCAGCCGGGCCGTTCGGTCGCCGAGCCCGGTGTTCTTGAGGATCCCCGACGCCAGATCGACGCGGTTCGTCAGCGGGATGTTCAGGCGAAACGAAGCCATTTCCTCATTCGCCCGGCCGGGCTCGCGGACCGCCAGGGCATCGGCCGCCAGGCCCAGCCCATAAGCCAGGCCGAGCACCTCCACGAAGTTGAACGCGCCAGCCGGCGCCGCCTGGAAGTGCGTGGCCGCCTTGGTGATGCGAGGCGCGGGCGCCTCGGCCTCGACCGTCACCGCCGGCCTGAGCAACACCGGGCATCGCGGGCTGCCGCACTCCTCCCGGTGCCAGTCGAGCGCGACGCCGAAGAAGCCCGCGAACCCCCGGGTCTCGATCGACGCGTCGAGCGCCTCCAGGTTCCGACGGAACGGCTCCGAGCGGACATCGATGCAGAAGACCCCCTGCACCGCCGGCTGGGCGGCGACGGCCCCGGGCGGGTTCAACCGCCCAACCAGCCGCCGGACGAACGTATCCTCAAATGCCTCCTGGAGAACCATCAAGGCCGACTCGTCCTCGACCTCCGCGGCCAGGCCCCGACCGGCCCCCTTCGCCCCCCGGGGGGCCAGCTCGGCCACGGCGGCGTCGGCACAGACCCGGATCGCCAGAAGTTCTGCCACCGTCTGGGGATCGGCGTCGCCCGAGGTCCACGACTCGCGCCGGAAGTACGACGCCCAGCCGTACACGCCCTTGAGCAGCCGGTAGAGATACGCCTCCCGCTCCTCGGCCGAGATCCCCAGCCGCCAGAGCATCAGGGCGACCGCCTCGGCCGGCGACGCCGGGAGAGTCCGCATGAACCGCCGAAACCCTTCCAGGCCCAGGATTTCCAGCGTCCGGTCCGCCGATGCCGCCTCACGCCACGAGGCGTAGAGCCCCGTCTGGTGGGCCGGCAGCGACCAGAAGGTCCCCCCGCCCGACGCATGGACCGCGCACCAGCGGGTGAGCTGGCGAAGCACCGCGTCTTCCCAGGTCGTGCCATACGCCAGGTCGTGACGCTCGCCGTAAGTCCTGAACAGACGCGCCTTTCGGGTCGCGACCGGGCTTTCGCCGTCGAGCGCGTCTTCGAGCGGATCCGCGTCCCGGCCCAGTCGCGAGGCGGCCTGGTGCAGGTCGATCGGCTCGATCTCGCCCGACGCCCAGCGCCCCTGATAGAAGGAGAGGCCCGGCAGCACCCGGGCGCCGAGGCCGTCGGCCACCGTCTGCGAGGCGTCCTCGATGTTCGACGAAACGAGCCCAAGGAAGGGGTTCACGGCGACGTAGTTGGCGAGGTCCCACAGCGGCGGGATCCGCCGGCTGACCTGCATAACCTCGGCCCAGGTCTGGCCCACGGCGGTCGTTTCGCGGACGTCACGCACCTTGCACCCCCTTGCGGAAACCGAAATTCGCGAAACGAACCCAAATCCGATCGACCCAGCGGTCGGCGACCGCGCCGAAGTAAAACCCGTTGAGGGCATGGACATAGAACGCCCGGCCGCCCGGCCGGCTCGCCAGGACGGGCAACACCGCCTGGAGCACGGTCAGGCCCAGCATCGCCGCCACCGGCACGGCCGCCGCGATCATCGCCGCTACCCCTTGCGGCGGATGGAGGTCACCCAGCACGGGCGCAAGGAACGCCCCCGCAACCTGATAGAGAAAAAAGGCCGACAGCGAAGCCGCAAGCGTCCCCCCCAGGGCGATGCCGAGCTTGCCGAAACTCGCCCCCTTGCCCAGAACCGCCAGCCAGAGCTGGCCTATCGACAGGGCCACCATCGCTGACAGGGCCAGTTCCCCCGGGCTCGCCGTCGGGCGGTAGCCGGTCAGGACCGAGGCCAGGGCCAGGGCGGGGACCGACGCCGCCGTCCCGAGCGAGACAAGGCCGAGCGTGCGGCCGGGCTCGATCGGTTTCCGGCGGAACAAACCCATTTCGGGGGGGAGTTCGCCGCTCCGGAGGAAGTTCCACGCCTTGTACAGACCGTGGCCGATCATGTGCAGCCAGGCCGCCGGGAACGCCGCGAGGCCGCACTGGGTCATCATGAAACCCATCTGCGCGACCGTCGACCACGCCAGTGTCCGCTTGACCTTCACCTGCGACCACATCGCCGGCAACCCGATCGTCGCCGTCAGGGTCCCCACAACCGAAAGCAGGACAAGGGCTTCCGGCGACCGCACGATCACCGGCGCGAATTTCAGGAGCAACGCACCTCCGGCGTTGATGATCCCGGCGTGCATCAGCGCCGAGACCGGCGTCGGGGCCTCCATCGTCTCCGGAAGCCAGCTATGGAACGGGAATTGCGCCGATTTCGTCAGCGCCGCCAGGGCGATGAGGATCCCCACCGCCCCGGACGCGACTCGCCCCCCCGAATCCGTACCCCGGACGGCATCGACGAAGCTGGAAATCTCGAGCGTGCCCCAGGTTATGCCGATCACGACGATCGCCGACACCAGCGAGAGGTCCCCCAGACGGCTGATCAGGAACTTCTTCCGCGCCGGCCGGATCGCCTCCGGGCGGTCCGGATAGTGCGTCAGGAGCCCGTGCAGGCCCAGGCTGGTGAGCATCCAGGCGGCGAACAGGATGAACAGATCATCGGCCAGGACTAGGACATACGCCGATAAGACCGTCCCCGCCAGCCTCGCCAGGAACCGACCCCGGCCGGCCTCGCCGTCGAGATATCGCATGGCGAACCGGTACACGACGGCCCCGACCGTCGAGACCAGGAGACCCAGCGTCGCGGTCAGGCGGTCGACCACCAGCCCGACCCGGTAGATCGAGCGGGGCTCCCAGATCTCGGCCGCCAGCAAGGTCGCCGACAGCCCCGCCAGGCCGCAAACCAGGGCCAGACCCAGACGGTCGCCCCGGATCGGATTTCGATTGTCCACAACTCCCCCCTCTGGTATGACTTGCGACCCCGGCGCGCACCGCGAACGCCGCCGAACCCCGGGCCCTCGCCCGCCTCGGCCTCATCCGCAGACGCCCCCGATCGCCACGCCCGCTCACGTCGCGGGCCCGCCGCTACCGTCCGCCTGTCCGCAACAGCTCGGCCCGACCATAATCAAGAGGTCAGGTCGGACCGGGCCACACGAACGACATCCGATTCACGACAATCTTTTCGTATTTCTTCTCACGTATAGTATCGGTGCGTCAAGAGCATCGGGAGAGAAATACCTCAATCGCCATGGGCGTCGGCAACGACTGGACATTCCTGAGCAACCACGCGCACGTGCTCCTCTGCATCGCGGCGGAGCCGGAGATTCGCCTGCGCGACGTGGCCGACCGCGTCGGCATCACCGAGCGGGCGGTGCAGCGGATCGTGGCCGACCTGAGCGACGCCGGCTATCTCTCCCGCGAGAAGGAGGGGCGTCGCAACCGCTACCAGGTCCACACCGACCTCCCCCTCCGCCACCCCGTCGAGGCGCACCGGGAGATCCGCGACCTGATCAACCTGGTCTTGGGAAAAACAGAATTGAACCGCCAGGACGCCAGTGACGCGGAGCGAGACCAGACGCCGAGAGATTGAACCAGGGAGACGCAGGGAGGTCTCAAGTCGGAGCGTGGTCTCCCGCGCCGGGCGAGGCTCGGAAGCGCTGGGCGTGGGTCTCCAGACCCCGCCCCAACCCTCGCCGCGCCGTACCACGCAACCGGGTCTCCAGACCCGCGACGGAAACGGCCCCACCTGTCAGGGCATTTGATCTCGGGTCTGGAGACCCGCGCCCAGCGCTTCCGGTCCCTTTATTTCGCGTCCTGGCGGTCCCATTCGTCAGCGCCGGATCGTCCCCGGAGCCGAAGCGATCGGTTCCGGCCGGACGCGTAACAAGACCAGATCGTTCCGCTTCACGCCTTCCTCGCGGAGCACGGGCTCGACGTTCTCGGCCACGCCGGGCGCGAGCAGGTCGAAGATCTTGCCCCGGACCAGGACGTAGGGCGAGGAATGGTCGCGCCTGGCCCGCGTCGCCCACTCGTTGAGCTGCCGCGTCGCCTCCTCGACCCGCCACCTGGCCAGATCCCCGCCGCGTTTTTTGGCTTCTTGCTGGAGGTCGAACCCTCGGTTGTACTTCGTCTGGCTCCCCGGCAAGGGCACCAGCGAGCGGTCGCGGAGGTAGAACCAGAGGCCCTCGTCGAGTTCCTGGAAGAACAGCACCGTGCGGTCGGACTCGGGCACGAGCCTGTCCAGGGTCGCCGCCAGCTCGCGATGGCTCCGCGCCCTGTTCTCGGCCGGCCCGAGGCCCGCGTAGCCGACCAGCACGCACGCCGCGAACCCCGCGACGATGGGCGCCAGCGACATCGACACCCCACCCCGACGCCAAACCAGGACGCTCGCCCCCACCCCCGCCGCCAGCGCCGTCGACGCCAGCGAAACCAGGCCCAGCGACCCCGGCACCATCTGCCCCACGACCGCCGGCGCAACCAGGCCCGCCGCCAGGAACGCCACCCAGAACCCCTTGAGCCACCCCTTCGCCCACGACAGCCCGTCCGCCGCCAGCCCTGCGACCCGCAGCCATCCTTCGCCCGCCAAAATCGCCACACCCGGCAGGCACGGCAAATAATAGCTCGGCTTGGCCAGCGACCACAGGCTGAAGCCAATCAAGCTCCCGACGGTCCACCAGTAGGGCCACGCCAGGCGCGGAAATACGCTCGCCCGCTTGACCTGGCGGATCGGGGCGAGCAGCACCATCAGGACGAGCGGCGTCCACGGCAACGCGATCCAGGGCCAGTCGGCGACCAGGACGCCGGTGTCGCGCTCGCTGCGGACGCCCGCCGAGCCCATCTTCTGCATGATCTCCAGCCACCAGACCCGCACCGCGTTCGGGTCGCGCACCGCCACCGGGACCGGCCAGAGCAGCGCCAGAACCAGGAACAGCCCGATCCCCCAGGGGTCCGCCAGCGCCTTCAGCCCCGGCCTGAGCGACCGCGTGCTCCACAACGCCGGCACGACGGTCAGGCCCGCGAGCATCAGGATCACCGGGCCCTTGGTCAGGAACCCGCACCCCATCGCGAACCAGAACAGGATCCCCCAGCCGCGCGGCCCGGCCTCGCCCCGCATCGTCAGCCGCCCGACCCTCGCGTGCGCGCCCACGATCGCGAGCGTGCAGAAGAAGGTGAGCATGCCATCATTCCCCGCCTGACGCATCTCGACGACGAAGTACGCCATCGAGCAGAGCGCCAGCGACGACGCCAGGGCCAGCGACCGCCCGCCGATCCGCCCGCCGAGGAACCACACCAGACCCACCACCCCGATCGCCGCCAGCGCGTTCGGCAGCCTCGTGATGAATTCGTCCTGCCGGCCCGTCGCCACCATCAGCCCCGCCGTGATCCAGCGCGGCAGGGGCGGCTTCTCCAGCCTGGGCCGCGACTGGATCTCGGCCACCAGCCAGTGATCATGTCGGACGGTGTCGATCGCCTCGGCCGCCGCGCGCTGCTCGCGCTTGCCCCAGAGCTCGACCGCACCCAGCCCCCCCAGGAAGATGGCCGCCGCCAGCGCCCCGACCATCCCCAGCGGCCCGAACCGCCGCAAACGCCCCGCCATCCCCATCGACATCGCCGCCCTCCCTGGCTCGTGCCTTCGAATTATGGGCCGAACCATATCCCACACGCCCCGGATCGACAACCCGACCTGACGTCCCCGTAGGGTGTGGTGCCTCGCGGGCCAACGGGACGCGAGGCTCCGCACCGACGAGGGCGGTCGATGCACCGGACCGCCCGCGCGGCCGTGCGGGTCGTCGTTGCGGAGCCGACGCCGTCGCATGGCGACGCCAACGGCACCACCCTACATGATCCCTCCTCGCTCTTCGGGTCCTTGCGGCCCATCCCCCCAACCTTCGATGACGTCTTCACCTCCTCACGTCACCCCCCTGACAACCGACGCCTGTCCGACCCCTCTCCCGGAAAATCCCGAGGATTCCCCCGCCATCATCAGAGGTTGACAGGGGGTCCCGGGATCGGTTATACCCCCTCCTGTTGCGAGGAAACGGATGTCGAAGCCCGCCCGGTCAAACCCGAGGCGAGGCCCCTAGGCCGAAGGAATCGGCGATCCGCGACTTCTCGTCTCGTCCCTCGACGCGACTCCCACGCACCACACCACCACACGAGATCCGCAACGAGTTCCCGTACACCCCGGCCGGTCCCGCTGCGCATCCAGATCGATGACGCATGCCGAGACCTGGCCGGAACGGGCCCCGGCGCGGCCGCGCCTCGCCCGAACGAAACAAGGATGTCGCGGTTGGTGGGGGGCACGCCGGTTCACGGAGGAACCGGTCCCCCACCTCCGTGTTTCCCTCCGAGCGAGGGGAACGCGGCCCGCGCATCGCACTGCGAGCCATCCGCGACAGCAGTGTCCGCCGACCACGGAAGGGGCAGGCCGATGCGGCCCGAGACGCCACACGCCAGAACCGCGCGGGCCGAGCCGCTCCACCGCCGCTTCCGACCCATCCCCGTCGACGCGCCGGGGCGAGATTCCGAGCCGTCGCCGGGACGATTCCCGGCACTGCATCCGGGCGAGCCCGAGACCTGCCGACGCGACATCCGCGTCTTCCTCGCCGTCTGGCTCCACCTGGGGCTCTTGCTCGGTGTGATGAAGGTCTATCGGATCGAAGGCCGCGCGCTGCTGATCCTGACCGCGCTCGCGGCGGTCGCCTTCCCCTTCCACTACTGGGCCCACTACCACCGCAAGAAGGCCATCTTCCTCGGCACATCGGTGCTCGGGCTCTTCTGCGTTTATGGGCTCGCCACCGGCGCCTGCGTCTCGGCCATCGTGCTGACCATGCTCGGCCTCGCGCGATTGCCCATCTCCTGGTGGGCCCGGGTGGTCCTCCTGGGGACCATCACCGCCGGCCTCGCCTGGGCGCGTTTCGCCTCGGTCTCGGCCGAGAACGACCTCGCCGAGACCGTCTGGCCGATCGCCGCGTCGCTCCTGATGTTCCGCATGCTCATCTATCTCTATGAGTTGAAGCATGCGAAGGAGCCGATCTCCTGGGGCGACACCCTCGGCTACTTCTTCCTGCTGCCGAACTTCAGCTTCCTGCACTTCCCGGTGGTCGACTTCCGGACCTACCAGCGCGGATTCTTCGCGAAGGACCAGCAGCTCATCCAGGTGACCGGCCTACGGATGATGTTCCGCGGCATGATCCACCTGATGGGCTACCGCTTCGTCTACCACCGCCTGATGGTCCCCATGGACGAGGTCGCGAGCCTTTCGGGCCTGGCGATTTTCCTGGTCGCGAACTACCTGCTCTACCTCCGCGTCTCCGGCCAGTTCCACCTGGCCTGCGGCATGATCCACCTGTTCGGCTACAACCTGCCGACCACCCACAACAACTACCTGCTGGCCGACAGCTTCACCGACTACTGGCGTCGGGTGAACATCTACTGGAAGGATTTCATGATCCGACTGGTGTTCAACCCCGTCGCATTCTCGATGAAGCGCAGGCCGCGCGGGCTGACGCTGGCCGTCGCCACCGCCTCGGTTTTTGTCGTCACCTGGTTCCTGCACGCCTACCAGTCGTTCTGGCTACGGGGCACCTGGGGCTTCAGCGCGCCCGATGCCCTCTTCTGGGGCATCCTCGGGATCCTCGTGCTCATCAATGTCCAGTTCGACGCGAGGCGTTCCGACGCGAGAGGGCGTTCGCCGTCCGCGCCCGGCCCGGCCTGGTCCGCGAGGCTCGCCCGCGCCGGCCGGATCGCCGCCACGTTCACGACGCTCGCCCTGCTCTGGTCGCTCTGGTCGAGCCCGAGCCTTTCCGCCTGGTGCGCGATGTTTTCGCGATCGCTCCGCTTGGGTTGATAGCGGCCCCGGTGTGAGATGCCCGAGTTGAGGGGAGCCCGACCCATGCCCGAAAACCACGACGCCCGACCCTCGGCCGCCCGCGTCTTCCTCACGCTCGGCGTGCTCCTCGCGGGCCTCATCCCCCTGCCGCTCGGCAAGGCCAGCCACGTCCGAGAGACCCTGCGCTCACTCGACCTCAACCGGGCCGACCGCGAGGCCAACTCCGGCGGCTACTACGAGTCGCTCATCGGCGGCGTCGGCGCCAACGGCCAGGGCACGCGAGGGGCGCTGGCGAAGAGCCTCCTGGGCAAGCCCCAGGAATTCTCACGCGTGCAATTCTCCACCGTCTCCCGCCAGTTGCCGAAGGACTTCCTCCAGTTCGAACTCCGCCACAGCCTCAGCGAGACCCTCTTCGGCACGCATTTCTCCACGAATTCCCGCGGGATGCGCGACCGCGAGTACGACGTCGAGAAGCCCGACGGCGTCTTCCGGATCGCCCTGCTCGGCTCGTCGATCGACATGGGCTGGGGCGTCGGCACGGAGGACACGTATGAAAATCAACTGGAAGACTGGCTCAACGCCGAGGCGAAATCTCGCGGCCTGGACCGCAAGTTCGAGATCCTCAACTTCGCCGTCGCGGCCTACGGTATCGCCCAGCGCTACGACACCTTCCACCGCAAGGCGAAGGCCTTCCAGCCCGACATGGTCATCTATTCATCCACCATGCTCGACCCCCGCCTGCTGGAGATCCACCTCAGCGGCCTGTTCAAGAACCACGTCCCCCTGGGCTACCCCGCCCTCCGACGGGCGGTCGCCGAGGCCGGCATCGACCTGGCCAACCCGCTCGGTCAGTCCTGGGCCGAGTTCGACCGCAAGCGCGGGGTGAAGTCCCGCATCAAGGACAATTACTGGCCGATCGCCGACGCGATGATCGGCGCCCTGGCCGACGACTGCCGCTCGCTGGGCATCCCCCTGGTCACGATCATCGTCCCCCGAGCGGGGATCGACGACGTGCCCGAGGCCCGCTCGCTGGCGATCTCCCGCCTGTCGGGGATCGCCGCGCACCACGCCCTGCCCCTGATCGACCTCTCGGGCGCGTTCGACAGCCTCGACCCGAAGGCCATCGAGATCGCCCCCTGGGACGATCATCCGAACACACGAGGACACCAGCAACTCTTCCGGGGTTTGCTCCAGGGCTTGAAACGCGAGCCCGAGATCGCCCGCCTCCTGCTCGGCACCGAGACCACCGCGAGCACCGGGGCGAGCGCCCGACCGGAGCAACCCACTTCACCTTGAGACCCCCGATGCGCACGGATGCACGACACCTCGGCGGCCTGCTCGAACAGGCCGCCGCCGAACGCCCCCATCACCCGGCCGTCGAGGATGAACTCGGCCGGGCGTGCTCGTATGAACAGTTGAACCACCACGCCGATCGAATCGCCACCCGGCTCGCCCGCTGGGGCGTCGATCGGGGCGATCGCATCGGCCTCTTCCTGCCCAAGTGCATCGCGGCCGTCGCCGCCATCCACGGCATCCTGCGGGCCGGTGCCGCCTATGTGCCCGTCGACCCGACGGCCCCCGCCCGGCGAGGCGCGGGCATCCTCGACGACGCCGGGGTCAAGGCCGTCGTCGTCTCGGCCGAACTCGCCGCGCCCCTGCGCGACGCCTGGCCCGAGCACGGCGTGATGCCGCGCTTCATCGTCGTCGGCCGCGACAACGTCGAGCATCCCGGCGAGGCCGCCCTCGGCGAGATCCTCGCCGACGACGCCCCCGCCCCCCTGCCCCCTGCCCGCGAAGTGAACGACCTCGCCTACATCCTCTACACCTCGGGATCCACCGGCCAGCCCAAGGGCGTCATGCTCTCGCATGCCAATGCCTTCACATTCCTCGACTGGTGCGAGGGGTCGTTCGGCCTGGGCGAGGACGACCGATTCAGTTCCCATGCCCCCTTTCATTTCGATCTGTCCATCTTCGACCTCTACGCCAGTTGCCGGCATGCGGCGACCCTGGTCCTGATCGGCGAATCGCTCGCCAAGGACCCGGCGCGGCTCGGCCCGTTTCTCGATGCGAAGGCCATCTCGGTCTGGTACTCCGCCCCGTCGATCCTGGCTCTGCTCACCGAGTACGGCGGCATCGACCGGCCCGGCCGCCAGGCCCCCCGCGTCGTCCTGTTCGCGGGCGAGGTCTTCCCCATCGCCCCGCTCAAGCGGCTGCGAATCCTCTGGCCGCACGCGGTGCTCTGGAACCTCTACGGGCCAACAGAGACCAACGTCTGCACGGCCTTGCGCATCCCGGAAACGATCCCGTTCGACCGCGACGCGCCCTACCCCATCGGCAACGTCTGCCCGCCGCTGGAGGCGAGGGTGGTCGACGCCCATGGCCGCGATGTGCCGGCGGGCACCATCGGCGAGCTGCTCATCGCCGGACCCGGCGTGATGCGAGGCTACTTCGGCCGCCCCGACCTCACCGTCAACGCATTCCTGCACGATGATCACGACCGCCCCTGGTACCGCACCGGCGACCTCGTGGCCGACGACGGCACCGGCGTCTTCCTGTTCCACGGCCGCCGCGACCGCATGGTCAAGAAGCGGGGCTACCGCATCGAACTCGGCGAGATCGAGGCCGCCCTCTACCGCCACCCCGGCATCGACCGCGCCGGCGTCGTCGCACGCAACGGCCCCGACGGCCTCACCATCACCGCCTTCGTCGCTCTCAAGCCGGGCCACAGGGGATCCATCATCGCGCTCAAGCGCCATTGCGCCGGCGAACTCCCGACCTACATGGTCCCCGACCTCATCAGCATCCTGCCGAACCTGCCCACGACCTCCACCGACAAGGTCGACTACCAGGGCCTGCACCAGATGGCCAACTGAGTGAATCCCAAACATCCCGGCGAGGAACCCCGATGGCCAAGCACCGCCTGAGCTGGAAAACCCTCTTCTACGGCGGGATCCTCCCCGCCCTCCGCAACCTCGGCCCATCGCGATGCGACGCCGTGCTCTCCGCCACCGGCCACGCCATCGCCGCCGCCTGGCCCGGGCGCCGCAGGGAGTTGGAAGACGCCATCGTCCGGGTCAAGAAAACCCTCGACGCCGACTGGGATGTTCACGCGACCCGTCGCGAGCTCGAAGCCAACCTCGTCCGCTACGCCGCCCGCGACTACCCCTTCGGCGAGGACGACGACGCCTCCGCGCTGGCCCGGTTCGAAGTGAAGGGGGCCGAGCATCTCGAAGCCGCCCGCGCCCGGGGCCGGGGCGTGATCCTCGTCGGCAGCCACCACGGCTCGCACCTGGCGGCCCTGCATTGGCTCTATCGCAACGACATCCCCTTGCGCCTCCTGGTCCAGAGACCCCAGCATGTGACCGGACGTTTGCAAACGTGGTTCGACGCCGACGTCCCGCACCCGCAGTCGAATTTCTTCCTGCGGCGCTCCATGCCCGCCGCCGAGGCCGCCGACCGGATGATCCGCGCCCGCGCCGCCCTCCGCGACGGCATGGCCGTCTATCTCGGCGGCGACATCCTGTGGCCGGGCCCCAACGTGCGCAAGGGACGTTTGATGGGCGTCGAGCGCACCTTCCTCGCCGTCTGGGCCGACCTCGCCGTGATCTCGCGGGCCCCCGTCGTCTTCGTCTTCGCCAGCCACAGGCCCGGCGGACAGTTCACCCTCAGCTTCGACGCGCCTCGCACGCTCGAAGACGGCGACCAGACCGACGCGGTCGGCGAGTTCCTCGCGCGTCTCGAAGACGAGATCCGCACCAACCCCGCCGACGCCATCGCCTACCTCCTCTGGCCCTGCTTCGGCCCCCCCGCCGAATCCCTCGAAGCCGCCAACCCCCGCATCGGACGCCGGGTCGCCGTCGCCGTCGGCTCGTAGGGTCCGCTATTGCGGACCACTTTTCGGCATTTATTGACACCAGATGGTCCGCAATCGCGGACCCGACTCAACCATAGAGCGAGTTCACCTTCCCATAGGTGACCTTCGGCGCCTTGATCAGACCGCCCGAGACCTTCTCGCCCATCGGGTCGATGTACACCCGTCCCGGATTCTTCGGGTTCTCCGGATCGGTCCCGTTCACGTGGATGTTGAAGACGAACGCCGTCTCGGATTCGGCCGTGAACCAGTGAACATTATCCTTGTGGTCGCTGATCGTCGAGAATTCGCCCGGCTTGAATGTGCGATCGATCGTGGGCCTGATGATGTAGTGATCCTTGTGGTCCTCGATGCGGTCGTAGTGCCGGCCGCGGAGGTCGCCGCTGAGGATCAAAAAGCCGGTGGCCATGTTGTCGTGGCCGTGGGGGACGATCGACCGCCCCTTCTTCATCGCGAAGATCTGCCGGCCGTAGACGAGGTTGGTCGGCAGGCCGGAGACGTTCGAGAAGTCCACCGGGAGCGACTTCGCACCCTTTGCCGGGTAGTTCACCCCGGCCGCCATCTTCTCGAAGTTGAGCGTCTTCAGGAGCGCGGGGAGGTCCGCCCTGGCGTAGAGGGCTTCCAGTTGCTTCTGGAATTCCACATCCTTGACCTTGTGATCGTGGACATCCTTGCTGATCTCATGCAAGGTGCCGAACCACTTATCCACGATCGGGCTGACATCCGCGCCGAACAGCCGATGCGCCGCGAGCCCCTCGATCAGGGCCACCGCCGTGAGCGACTGGAGCGCCTGACGCGCCATTTCCCGCCGGGTGACGACAGACGACGATTCCGACATGGCCGAGAATCCTCCGCTCAGGGGTGGGATCGAAGGGAATCCCACCAACCTACGCGGACAGTCGCGAGGCTGCAACCCCTCCCGGCAGAAGGTTACTTCCTCGCCTTCTTGGTCGGCGCGGTGACCACCTTCCAACCCGGGCCCGCGACGGCCTCCTCCGGCTCGACCTCGACCACGGCCAGGCCCGAGAGCATCGATCGATAGGCGTTCACCGCCGTGCGCAAGAATGTCTGGAACCCGGCCGAGGCCAGGTCCGGCGCCGAGTGCGCCGTGATCGTGACGACCTGGTAACCGGCCTTGTCGGTCGAAAGGCTCACGCGATCGGCCTCGCTCAGCACGGGCGGGCTCGCCTCGTGGAACGGGGTGAGCGCCAGTTGCCTTTGCAGCGGTGCGAGCTTGAAGGTCCCCCTCGGCACGGTGAAACTCAGGGTCAAGATCCACTCGTGCCCCGTGAGGGCCCGGAAGAAGTCGGGGGCGTCGTTCTTGTTGGAATGGATCGTCACCGCCGTCCGCTCCGACCAGTTGGTCTCGGCGAAACGTGCCTGGTCGTGGATCTGATCGACGAGGCCCCCGAGCATCTTGCCGTCCCACTTCGGCGGCCGGCCGCTGCGGCTGGTGCGGGTGACGGTGTGCCAACGACGCCCGTCCACCTCCCAGGGGGACTTCGCCTCGGGCGACCCGAGCGCGGCCTTCGCCTCCTTCGCCTTGTCGAGGGCCTCTTTCGCCGCCTTCTTCGCGTCGAACCGCTCGCGAGCCTCGAACGGGCCGGACTTGAGCACCCCCTTGAGGATCGCCCCCGTGAGGCTTCCCTTCACCGCCGCGATCGCCTCCGGCGGCCCCTCGGCCACCACCGACCCGCCTCGCTCGCCCGCCTCGGGACCGATGTCGATCAGCCAGTCGGCCGTCTTGATGACCTCCAGGTTGTGCTCGATCACCACGATCGTATTGCCCAGGTCCGCGAGGCGATGGATCACGTTCAAAAGCTTGCGAATGTCATCCAGATGCAGGCCCGTCGTCGGCTCGTCGAGCACGTAGAGCGTCCGCCCCGTGTCGGGCCTGGCCAGCTCGGCCGCCAGCTTCACGCGCTGGGCCTCGCCGCCCGAGAGGGTCGCCGCCGACTGGCCCAGCGGCAAGTATCCGAGCCCCACGTCGTGCAACGTCTGGAGGATCTTCGCGACCTTGGGCACGCTGGCGAAAAGCTCGACCGCCGCGTCCACCTTCATCTCCAGCACGTCCGCGATCGACTTGCCGCGGAACTTCACCGCGAGCGTCTCGGCTTCGTACCGCTTGCCGTGGCAGGCGTCGCACGTCACCCAGACATCGGGCAGGAAGTGCATCTCGATCCGTTTCTGCCCCGCCCCCTCGCACGCCTCGCAGCGCCCGCCGGCCTGGTTGAAGCTGAACCGCCGGGGCGTGTACCCCCGCACCTTCGCCTCGGCCATCTTCGAGAACAGCTCGCGGACCAGGTCGAACGCGCCCGAATACGTGATCGGCGTCGAGGTCGGCGAACTGCCGAGCGGGTCCTGATCGACGCGTATCACCTTGTCGATATGCTCAAACCCTTCGATCGTGTCATGCGCCCCCGGGGTCACCTGCGCACGGTGCCGCAGCTTCGCCGCCGCACGCCAGAGGATGTCCTCCACCAGCGAACTCTTGCCCGATCCCGACACGCCCGTGACGACGTTCACCAGACCGATCGGGAACCGCACATCCACATTCTTGAGGTTATGATGCCTCGCCCCCTTGACCTCGATCGCGTCCGGCCCCGGCTCGCGGCGGTTCGTCGGCACCGGGATCGCGGCCTTGCCGCTCAGGTATCGGCCCGTGAGCGACTTCGCGATGCCCTTCACCTTGCCCGGCGGGGCCGCCGCCGTCACCTCGCCGCCGAAGTCGCCCGAGCCCGGCCCGAAGTCGACCAGGTAGTCGGCCGCCTCGATCACCTCGCGGTCGTGCTCGACCAGCACCAGCGTATTCCCCAGGTCGCGGAGCCGCTTCAGCGCCCCCAGCAGCCTAGCATTATCGCGCGGATGGAGCCCGATGGTCGGCTCGTCGAGCACGTAGAGCACGCCCGTCAGCCCGCTGCCGATCTGGCTCGCCAGCCGGATCCGCTGCGATTCCCCGCCCGAGAGCGTCGGCGTCGATCGGGACAGGCTCAGATAATCCAGCCCCACCTCGTTGAGGAATTGCAGCCGCTCGCGGATCTCGCGCAGCAGGTCGCCCGCGATGTGCTGCTCGTCGGCGTTGAGCTTCAGCCCCTTGAAGAACTCCAGGGCCCGGCCGAGCGGCCACTTGCCGACCTGTTCAATCGTGAACCCGTGGAACCGCACGGCCGCCGAGTCGTCCCGCAGCCGGGCCCCCATGCACGAAGCGCACGGGACCTCGTCCACCATCCCCGACAGCTTGTGCCGATACCAGAACGAGACGCGCCCGGCCTCCTCGATCGCCGGGAACAGCCCCTTATATTGATACGAGAACGCCGGTTGCTTCCCCTCGGCCGGCACGCGGACCCAGCTCCCCTCGTCGCCGCCGTGCAGGATCAGGCGCCTCAGGCGGCCTTCGATGTCGTCGAACGGCGTGTCCAGGTCGATCCCCTCGGCCTTCGCCAGGGCCTCGATCATCCGCCCGAACATCGGGTTCTCGTCGAATTTCGGCCAGACGGCGACCGCCCCCTGCCGCAGGGTCCGGGTGCCGTCGGGGATCAGGATCGCCGGGTTGGCCCCCTGCTGCACGCCGAGCCCCTGGCAGACCTGGCACCAGCCGAGCGGGCTGTTGAACGAGAAGTGGTGCGGCGACAGCTCCTCGAAGCTCCGCCCGCACTTGTCGCACGACCGATGCTGGCTGAACCGCTCGACCGGCCACTTCGCCTCATCCGCCTCGTCGCCCACCCGCGCGACGTGCACCACGCCCTTGCCCAGGTCGAGCGCCGCTTCGACCGAGTCGGCCAACCGCGACCGCGTGTTGCGCCGGACGATCGCGCGGTCGATCACGACCTCGATCCGGTGCTTCCGCCGGTGGCTCAGCTTGGGCGGCTTGTCGAGGTTGTGCGACGTCCCATCCACGCGGACTCGCGTGAAACCCGACCCGCGCAAATCATCCCACAACCGATCATATTCCTCGCCGTCCCGGCGATCCACGGGCGCCATCACATAAACGCGCGTTCCTTCCGGAAGGTGGAGGATCTTCTCCACGATCTCGTCGGCCGACTGGGTGCCGATCGCCACGCCGCAACCCGGGCAGTACGGCTGGCCCAGCCGGGCGAACAGGATCCGCATGTAGTCATAAATCTCGGTGACGGTCCCGACCGTCGACCTCGGACTCTTGCTCGTCGTCTTCTGCTCGATGCTCACGGCCGGCGACAGCCCGGTGATCTGCTCGACCTTCGGCTTCTGCAAGGGGGCGAGGAACTGCCTCGCGTAGCTCGACAGGCTCTCCACGTACCGCCGCTGCCCCTCGGCATACAGCGTGTCGATCGCCAGCGAACTCTTGCCCGACCCGCTCGGGCCGGAGCATACCGTCATCTTGTGGCGCGGCAGATCGACATCAATTCCCTTGAGATTATGCTGGCGCGCCCCCCTGACGCTGATGTCCGGCAGCCCCGCCTCGGACGACCGTCCCTTCGCCTTCGCGGACTTCTTCTTGCCCGCCTTCTCGATCTTCGGCGGCCCCTGGAGGATCTTCGCCAGGGCCCTCCCGGTGTGGCTCTCGGCCACCTTCGCGACGAGTTCCGGCGGCCCCTCGGCCACCACCCGGCCGCCCCCGTCGCCCCCCTCGGGCCCCAGGTCGATCAGCCAGTCGGCCGTCTTGATCACATCCAGGTTATGCTCGATGACGACGACCGTGTTCCCCTGCTTCGAGAACCCCTGGAGCACCTCCAGCAGCTTGCGCACGTCGTCGAAGTGCAGGCCCGTCGTGGGCTCGTCGAGGATGTAGAGGGTCTTGCCCGTGCCCTTCTTCACGAGTTCCCGGGCCAGCTTGGTGCGCTGGGCCTCGCCGCCCGAGAGCGTGGGCGAGGGCTGCCCGAGCTTGAGGTAATCCAGACCCACGTCGTGCAACGTCTGGAGCATATTTGCAATCTTGGGCACGTTCGCGAAATGCTCGAGCGCCTCCTGCACGTCCATCTCCAGGACGTCGGCGATGCTCTTCCCCTTGAACCGGACATGCTGCGTCTCGCGGTTGAACCGCTTCCCCTCGCAGACCGGGCAGGTCACCCACACATCGGCAAGAAAGTCCATCTCCAGCTTGTTCGACCCGTTCCCCTCGCACGCCTCGCAGCGCCCGCCAGGCACGTTGAAGCTGAACCGCCCCGCCTTGTAGCCCCGGGCCTTCGAGTCGGGCAGTTGCGTGTAGAGGTCCCGCACCAGGTCGAACAATTTGATATAGGTTGACGGGTTCGACCTCGGCGTGCGGCCGATGGGCGACTGGTCGATGTCGATGATCTTGTCGAGATGTTCGACCCCATCGATCCGATCGTGGGCCCCCGGCTCGGTGACCGCCTTGTTGAGTTGCTTCGCGAGCGAGTCCTTGAGGATGTCGCCGATCAGCGAACTCTTGCCCGATCCCGACACCCCCGTCACGACCACGAACAGCCCGAGCGGGATCGAGACATCGATCCCTTTGAGATTGTGCTGCCGGGCGTTGACGACCGTGAGTTTCTTCTCGCCCGGCGGCTTCCGCTCGGCCGGCACGGGGATGACCTTCGCACCCGACAGGTACTGGCCTGTCAAACTGTTGGGGGCCGCCGCCAGGTCCGCCAACGTCCCCTGCGCGACGAGTTCGCCCCCCTTCACGCCGGGCCCGGGGCCGAAATCCACCAGGATATCGGAGGCCCGCATCGTGTCCTCGTCGTGCTCGACGACGATCACGGTATTGCCCACATCCCGGAGGCGCTGGAGGGTCGCGATCAGGCGGTCGTTGTCGCGCGGGTGGAGCCCGATGGATGGCTCGTCGAGGATGTAGAGGACCCCCACGAGGCCCGCGCCGACCTGGCTGGCCAGCCGGATCCGCTGGGCCTCGCCGCCGGAGAGGGTGGGGGCCGATCGGTCGAGCGTGAGGTAATCGAGCCCGACATTCACGAGGAACCCGAGCCGCCCCCGGATCTCCTTGAACAGCTCCTCGGCGATCGTCCGCGACAGGGCGTCGAGCGTCTTCGGCCGGTCCGCCGCGGGCATGTCATTCGGGGCCTGGCCGGCGAGCGCGTCGAAGTACCGGGCCACGCGTCCGATGGGCCACGACCCGAGTTCCACCAGCGTCCGCCCGCCGACGCGGACCGACCGGGCCCGGGCGTTGAGCCGGTGCCCGCCGCACTGCGGGCAGGTCATGCTCCGCATGTAGGGCTCGAGCGCGGCCTTGGTCGGACCGCCGGAGGCACCCTTGAACTTATCAAGAAGGTCATTCGCGACGCCGTTCCACTTCTCGGCGTGCGCCAGCCGCCGGCCGCGGTTCTTCCACTGGAAGACCAGGAGCCGGTCGCCCGTGCCGTAGAGCCAGACCTGCCTCGCCTTCTCGCCCAGGTCCTTCCAGGGGGACTTGAGCATCGTCCCCTTCTCCGGCCCGTCGGGATCCCCTTCGATATTGGCGGCCACGCCTTCGAAGATATGTTTGCGCCACTTGCCGATCTTCGACACCGGGCCCAGGGGCTCGATCGCCCCCGACCAGACCGAGAGGTTCGGGTTGGGCACCAGGAGGTCGGGGTCGAAGTCGTGCCGGACGCCCAGGCCGTCGCACCCGGGGCACATCCCCTGCGGGCTATTAAAGCTGAAGAGTTGGGGGCTCGGCGGGTCGAAGCTGACGCCGCAGTGGGTGCAGGCGTAGTGCGACGACAGCAGGACGTCGGGCTTGCCCTCGGGGGCGAGGATCACGGTCCCCTCGCCGACCCGGAGCGCCGTCTCGATGGCCTCGGCCAGGCGGGAACGCCCGGCCGGCGCGGCCTTGAGCCGGTCGATCACCACCTCGATGTTATGCTTGATCTGGCGGTCGAGCGAGAGCTTGTCCGACAGCGACGCCACCTGCCCGTTCACCCGCGCGCGGACGAACCCCTGGCGAGAGAGGTCCTCGAACAGATCCTTATATTCGCCTTTTTGGCCGCGAACGACCGGGGCGAGCACGAGGAACGCCTGCCCCTCGGGCAACTCCATCGCGCGGGCGACGATCTGCTCGCGCGTCTGCGCGGCGACGGGGCGGTCGCAATTCGGGCAGTGCCCCTCGCCGACACGGGCGAACAGGACGCGCAAGTAATCGTTAATTTCAGTGATCGTGCCGACCGTGCTGCGCGGGTTTCGGCCGCCGGTCTTCTGCTGGATCGAGATCGAGGGGCTGAGGCCGTCGATGCGATCGACCTCGGGCTTGGGCATCTGCCCGAGGAACTGCCGGGCGTAGCTGGAGAGGCTCTCGACGTAGCGCCTCTGGCCCTCGGCATAAAGCGTGTCGAATGCGAGCGAACTCTTGCCCGAGCCCGAGACGCCCGTGAAGCAGATGAGCGCCCCTCGCGGGAGGTCGAGCGAGACGTCGCGGAGGTTGTGCTCGCGGGCCCCCCTGATCCGGATGTCGGTCGTCGCCATCCCTGGTTGATCCTCAATGATCGGCGGCCATCGATCCCTGGTGTGAATTTCAGAGGGGGCGCGGGCCGTGACGTGAACTGGGGAGGCATCCTCCCAACGCCCCACGACTACTATACACGCGTCCGGGTCCCCCGTCCAGAGACCCGCGACAGGCCCAGCCGATCAGCGGTCGGCCGGCTTCGCGGCGGGGGCGGATCCAGTGGTCGGTGAACATCACGCCCTGCCCCGCGTCCACCCGGGGCATGTGACAGGAAATGCAGCCATCTTTGGGATTCACCGAACAGGACTTCGAGTCCTTCCCACTATGGCAAGACAGGCAGGTCGCCTCGTAGCGGACCGTGTCGGTCGACGGCGGGCCGTGCGGGTTATGGCAGGTCGTGCAGCGGAGCGAGTTCCTGCTCCCCTGAAAACATCTGGACATCAACAAGCCGACAGGCTGGAATCTGGCGAGTTCGGGGTTGTCGGGCCGGAGCGAGCCGGGCGGGGCCATCTCGGGCAGGCGGTGGCACTCGCCGCAGAGCCGGATCTCCTCGACGGCCGTGGCCCGCCCCGGCCCGAACCGCATGGCCAGCGACATCGCGTCCGATCGGGCGGACTCGATGTGATCCTTCCCCGGCCCGTGGCAACGCTCGCAGCCGATCGCCATCTTGAGGGTCGCGGGATCGAGGCAGTCGTCCCCACGGTCGGACATGACGGTCGAGTGGCAACTGAAGCATTTCCGCATATGCTCGTCATCGAGCGTCCGCCCCGTGGCGACGATCGACGACGCGGGCACGTCCGAGCCGGGTACCTGCCCGGGCGTCACGCCGAGCCTGTTCTGGGCGTGGAAGTGGGTGAGCCGATGCTCCAGCCCGGAGGTCTTGCGCGGGGTCTTGTCGGCCACCGCGACGAACGTGAGGGCATGCTTTCCCGACCCAAATGCATATTCCAGCAAACTCTGCTCGACGGACGGCTCCCCCTTGACGTGCGAGACCTCCACCCCTCGCCCCGGCCGGACGGCATAATGCCAGGACTCGCCGGCCCGCTCCGGGTCGGCGACCGTCCGCCCGTCCAGGGCCTTCGCGACCGCCACGTCCTCAATACGCCTCAGGGTCTTCGAGTGCCCCGACTTGCCGTGCTGCACCACCTCGCCCGAGTGACATTCCTCGCAGGCCCGGTCGCCGACGAGTTTCTCATAGACCTGGGTCCGGAACCTCGCCTCGCGGGGGGTCTCGGTCCGCGACGCATGCCGACCCGAATCTGTGAACATTCCCCAACCGAACCACACGAGCCCGCCGAGCGCGACGACGCCCGCCACGACGGCGAGGTCGCGCAGGGCACTCGGCAGGCCGGAGGGTTCGGATGGCATGAGGCGATGGGTAATGGGTGATGGGTGAAGTACGCGGGCATGCGACTTCGCAGGTTAGGAGAAGAGCGACTCGACGAAGGCTTCCGCATCGAAGGGTTGCAAATCGTTGATACCTTCGCCGACGCCGATGTAGCGGACCGGCAGGTTCATCGCCTGGCGGACGGCCACGACGACACCCCCCTTGGCGGTACCGTCGAGCTTGGTCAGGATCACGCCGGTGCAGCCGATCGACTTGGTGAAGACCTCGGCCTGGCGGATGGCGTTCTGGCCGTTGGTGCCGTCCAGGACGAGCAGGACCTCGTGCGGGGCGCCGGGGATCTTGCGAGCGATGACGGAGCGGACCTTCTCCAGCTCGCGCATCAGGTGCGTCTGGGTATGCAGGCGGCCGGCGGTGTCGACGATTAAAATGTCCACCCCGCGGGCGAGGGCCCGGTCGCAGGCGTCGTGGGCGACGCTGGCCGGGTCGGCGTTGGGGGCGCCCCGGACGATGTCGGAGCCGGACCGATCGGCCCAGATCGAGAGCTGGTCGGCGGCGGCGGCGCGGAAGGTGTCGCAGGCGCCCAGGAGGATCGAATTGCCCTCCTCTTTAAGCCGTTGCGCCAGCTTGGCGATCGAGGTCGTCTTGCCCGCGCCGTTGACCCCGGCGATCAGATACACCGTCGGCTTCCGGGCCGAGGTCACCAGGGTCGCCCTCTTGGGGTCGGCCAGGAGGTCCTTGATCTGGGCCTTCACGAACGCGATCAGGTCCTCGCCCGCCGTCTTGTCGGCATAAGCCGACTTGACGTTCTCGATGATCTTCCGGGTCGAGACGAGGCCGACGTCGGCCTGGATGAGCTTGGATTCCAGCTCCTCCAGGAAGTCCTGGTCGACCTTCCGGCCCAGCCAGGAGGCCACGTTGAAGAGCTGGGCCGTCCGCGACAGCCCCTTCTTGAACTTATCGAGCAGGTCTTTGAAAGCCATGGCAATCAGGATGGAGGATGGCTCGGGAGGAAGGCTCGGAACCGCCAGCAATCACTATACCCGATCCGGCCGCCCCACGCCCCCCGCCAGGGCCGCCTTCAGCCGGGCCAGGTCGGCCGACCCGGTCGTGATCGACCCGACCCAACGGCCCGGGCGGTCCGGGGTGTGGAAGTCCGACCCCGAGACGGCCACCAGGCCCAGGGCCTCGGCCCAATCCCGGCGTCTCTTGCGGATGGCGAACGAGGCCCCCGGCGTGTCGACCTCGACCCCGCCCAAACCTCCATCGGCCAAACGCTTTAGGGTCGCCTCGCGGAGGTCGTACGGAGGGTGGGCCCAGGCGGCCAGGCCCCCGGCCGACCGGAGCACCTCGACCGCCTCCCGCCAGCCCAGCCGGAGCTTCGGGACGTCCCCCAGACCGCCAGGCCCCAGGTACCGGCCGAAGGCCTCCCGCGCCGAGGGCACCTGGCCCGAGGCCACCAGCCAGTCCGCCAGGTGCTTCCGGCCCAATGTAGCCCGGGGATGCCTCTCCCGCAGCACGCCCACATCGACACTAAGCCCAATCCCGGCCAGGCGTTCCGCCATCTCCTCGATCCGCTCAGTCCGCGACTCCCTCAGCCGCCGGCACGCCTCGACCAGCTCCGCGTCACCCACATCAAATCCATACCCCAGGAGATGAATCTCGCGGTCGTCCAGTTCGGCCGTAAGCTCCACCCCGGTCAGGAGTTCGAGCCCAAAATACTCCGCCTCCCCCCGAGCCGCCGCCCAGCCAGAGAGGCAGTCGTGGTCGGTGATGGCCAGGGTCGAGAGGCCCACCGAGACGGCCGCCCGGACGACCTCGCCCGGGGAGCAGGCCCCGTCGGAGTGCGTGGTGTGGACGTGAAGGTCGCCGGAAGGCTCTCGAACCAAAGGACTTCGGTCCGACTTCCGCCTCGGGCCCAGGCCCACCGGCTCAGGCCTCGCCCGAGGTCTTGGGCTCCCCAGGGGCGGGCGTCGGCGACGGCAAAAGCTTGGTTTCGTCCTCTTGGGGAGGCTTCGGAGCGGCGCCGGACGCCTTCGCGTGCAGGCGGTCGAGGATCCCGTTCACGAACCGGCTGGACTGTGCGGTGCTGTAACGCTTCGCCAGTTCCAGGGCCTCGGTGATCGCCACCTTGGGGGGGATGTCGTCCCTCAGGACGATCTCGAAGGCCCCCAGCCGCAAGATGTTACGGTCGATCGCGGCCATCCGGTCGATCCGCCAGTTCTCGGCCACGTCGGAGATGAGCCCGTCGATCCGCTCGATGTTCCCGCGGACCCCGTCGACCAGGTCCATGGCGAATTCGCGGAGCACCGGCTCGCGCAGCCTCCGGACCACGAACCGCTGCACCTCGGCCGGCTTGATGCCGGGGTTCTGCTCCATCTGATAGAGGACCTGGAGCGCAATCTCCCGTCCCCGCGTGCGTCGAGTCATGGCGATCCTGACCGGCCTCGCAACCCCAAACTCCCGATCCCAACCCCACCGATCCTACTGCAAATCCCCCCCCAAGGCCACCCCCCGACACCCCAACCCAAAATCTCCGGAACAAACCCAATCCTCCGCAAGCCCTTTCACGAAAACCCCTTAGCTCCAAACAAGCCCTGCCCTACAATCGCCCTCACTCCTCAACGACACTCCTCCGACACCAAAAACGCGGGAACAAACCCAATCCTCTCGCGCCCCCTCGCCGCCCCGCTCGCAAATCCCCCGAAACCAAAAACGCGGGAACAAAGCCAATTCCCCCCGCCACGTTTCACCACCTGCCGCCCCCCGATCAAAAACGCGGGAACAAAGCCAATTGGCCCCCTCCCCCGAATCCTGCGAAACCTCATCTGTCGAAACGAAGCCAATTCCACGCATCTCATTGCCAGACAATCCGTTAACGACCAACACTCCCAATACGCACCCAAACGGCCCAAATTATCAAAGAGCAACCAGCCCACCCGATCTCCAGATTCGCCATAGATTGTACGCCGCATCGCCCCGATTCTTCGCCGAATCCCCCCAAATCGCCAGACCTCAACCCCTACAATCCCACCTCGCCTCCGCTGTCGTCCGAAGCGACCCGTGAGCCTGGAGTGCGGTCGCTTGCCACCACCCTGTTTTCGCGAAGCTCGCGTCGCGCGCCCGATCGAAGCCCCCGCCTCCGACTCGACGCCCCTCCTGGTGAGCAAGCTCCCATCAGGCGAGAGCATCAGTAAGCGGCAGCAGTCCAGACTCCGCCTCTGTTGCATTCAGGACGCATGCAAGGCCGGCCGCCCATCCTAACGGCGGCCCTTGCAATACCTGGCATTGCGTGGCCGTCCGACGAGCCAAGCCACATTGGGGCGCGGGGCTTCGCCGCGCTCGGCTTCAATTCGCTCGGGGCGAACGCGAGGGGCGAACGCGGGGACATGCGTTGCGGCGCGAACGCGGGGCGCGAACGCGGGGGCGCGAACGCGCGAACGCGGGGACATGCGTTGCAACTGCCGCGAACGCGGGGACATGCGTTGCAACTGCCGCGAACGCGGGGACATGCGTTGCAACTGCCGCGAACGCGGGGACATGCGTTGCAACTGCGGGCAAATGGGGAGACTACGCAGCCTGGGTCGATTTGATCAGTCCTTTGATGCGTTGCATGTCCCCGCGTTCCGTCAGGATTTTGGGCGGCACCAGGAGAGGTCAGAATCCGCTGGAGGGGTTGCGGGACGTCCGCAACCTCTCGGAGGCCAGGCTTCAAATCCGAAACGACTCCTGCGGCATTCATTCCGGAGCGTCTGTCCTCAATGATGTCAGTCCTGCCGGAGGATCGGTCGACTTTTCCATGGTTCGTGGACAAATCCAGGCGAACCGGCTCGCGGGTCGCGGAGTCGGCCTGGACTCTTATGAGTTGGTACAATTCCTGGAGCGGAACGTAGGTGAAGATGTGGCCGTCCTCTTGGAGCGGAATGTGACGGAGAGCCGGCTCCTTGAGGCTCTCGGTCGCGGCCACGCCGTCGCACACGTTGATGGCGACCACTGGGTACGTGTTCTGGGGACCGTCCAGGACGGCGGTCGCACGTGGGTGCGAATCTACGACCCAGCCCGCGGGAACTACGAACAACTTCTGTCCAGCTTCATGACCCGCGCCGGGCAGAACAATCAGATTATCTGGGTGCGGCCATAAGGGGAGCGGACTAATGCCACGAACATCGACGGACGACTACTCAGCGACAACGGACACGATCACTCGGTGTCGCAAGCTGGCGAAGCAGTTGATTGTGGGCCGGATTTCCTTCGAGGAGTATCGTTACAATGTCACGCTCGCTATGGTATGCGCGCCCGACGACGGCATGCCGGACTGCGTCGATTCGATTCCGCGCGACGTCATCGCTTCGTACACGGACTACCTCCGCACGTCGCTGGAGCCGGTGGACTTCATGCCCTGCCCGAGGCCACTCCTCGCGGGGGGGGGCTCGGAGGAGACGATCGAACGAAGGAAGCGAGAGCTCCGGCCGAAGTATCTCCGCCTCTATCAACTGGTGAGAGAGCGAGGGGTGTAGCCCGCACTGCCCCCGGAGCGGCCAACCAGGACAGCGACTGTATTGAAAGTCAAGCGGCGTGAACTGGCGTTCACGCCGTCGGCGCCGCCATGGGCCAACGCGGGGAGGGCCAACGCGGGCCAAGGGGGCCAACGCGGGGGCCAACGCGGGGACACACGCTGCGCGCGGGCTCGCGTTGCATTGCGGCATGGGCCAACGCGAGGCCAACGCGGGGGCCGACGCGGGGACACACGCTGCGCGGGCAACGCGGGGACATGCAACGCATCCGAGGCCAACCAGGACAGGCACTGCGCCGCTGCGAATTTAGGTGATCCACGTAGGCTGGGGACTCAATCGCTGCCGTGTTTACGGCCTCTTCCTCTGATAATACACAGTCCTGGTTGGCTGGGTCGAATGCAGAGGCCAACCAGAGGCCAACCAGGACAGGCACTGCGCCGTTGCGATTTTAGGTAGCTCACGCAGGCTGGGGTGTCAGCCCGCTCTTGAGGAGGCCAACCAGGGCCAACCACAAGCAGGCCAACCAGGAGGCCGGGGCCAACCAGGACAGGCACTGCGCCGCTGGGGGCCAACCAGAACGGGGCCAACCAGAACAGGCATTGCTCGGCTGGGGGCACAACCAGCACAGGCATTGCGCGCCTGAAAGGGTTCCGATCCCACAGGCTCACAGCAGGGACGGGCCAACCAGGACAGGCACCGCGCCGCTGTGAACTTAGAGCGATTTCCCTATGAGTCTGGCGGTTGACTCTGTGGCGGTGTAGCCGCTATGGCGGAACCAGCCGGCGATGTCCTGCGGGGTGATCCGGCGGAGGGCGTCGCCCATGGCGCCGAAGAGATCGGGGACCGTCCGGACCGCCAGCTCGCGGAGGATCGCCTTGAACTTCGAGAACAGCGGCTCGATCGGGTTGAGGTCGGGGCTGTAGGGGGGCAGGTAGCGGACCTGGGCGCCGGCCGCTTCGATCAGGCGACGCACCTCGGGCGACTTGTGGCAGGAGAGGTTGTCCATCACCACGATGTCGCCCGTCCGCAGGGTCGGGGCCAGGCAGTCGCCGATGTAGGTCTCGAAGCAGGCCGAGTTGGTGGCGCCGTCTGTGGCCAGGCAGGCGGGCTGGGGGACGCCCCCCAGCCTCACGGCGGCGGTGAGGGTGATGACCTTCCAGTGTCCGTGCGGCACCGGGCCGTCCACCCGCACGCCGCTGGGGGCCCGGCCGTGGGTCCGGTCCATGGCGGTGGTGCAGCCGGTCTCGTCGAGGAAGACCAGCCGCGACGGGTCGACCCCGGCGAACTCCTCGCGCCAGGCCCGCCGCTGCTCCTTCAGCTCGGGACGGTCCTGCTCGGCCGCCCGCCGCGACTTTTTTTACGCGTGATGCCCAGGCGTTTCAGGGCCCGGAACACGACCGTGGGGCCGCAGGCGACGCCGGCGGCCGCGGCGAGTTGCTCGAGGGTGGCGTCGGAGTCGTCTCGGACGGCCTGGCGGAGCCGAGCGTCGGCCTCGGCGTCGAAGGCACGCACCCTGCCCCCGCCCCGGGGCCTGGGCTCGATCGTGCCGACCTCGCGCCACCGCTTCATCAGCGCGCGGATCCAGGAGACGCTCACCGAGAACCGCCCGGCGATCTCCTCCCTGGTCAATTCGCCCGCCTCGCAGGCGGCGACCACGCGCTCCCTCAGGTCCATCGAATAGGCCTTCATCCCCGGTGTCCTCCTGACACCCAGGGATATCCCAGTCAACCGCCAAAATCAAAAGGAAATCGCTCTAGGCATCCCACACAGGCTGGTAACCAGAACCAAACCAGAACCAGGACAGGCATTGCGCCGCTGTGGGCGGCCACGCGGGGACATGCAACGCATTCGGCCTGCAACGCATTAGGCCGTGTGGACAACGGGGCGGCAACGCGGGGCAACGCGGGGGGACATGCAACACGTTGGGGGACCAGAACGGGTATGGACCGCATCGGGCCGTCGGAGGGTGATCGCCGGATGCGCGGGGTCGCGATGGCCGCTCGGTGGTCCGGCGATGGAGGGTCGGGCGGGGGATGGGCGCGGGAGGGGCCGGGCCGGGAGCCTCACCGGGCGGTGAGGGACGGGCGAGGGGAATCAGGCGGGGTGGGCGGTGAGGTTGACCAGGTGGCGGCGGGCGAGGTGGCGGGCGGCTTCGCGGAGGCGTTCGCGGGTGGTGGCGAGGAAGCGGCCGATCGGGCGGCCGGTGCGGAGGGTCTCGATCAGGCCGGTGAGGCGGTCGGGATCGACGTTGAGGCGGGTGAAGATGTCGGCGAGCGTTGCGGGCAGGCTGGACTTGCCGGGGCGTAGCCGACGCGCGGCGTGGTCGACGAACAGCAGGTAGCTTGACATCGGCACGCCCGGGAAGAGGCCCTCGCGCGGCTCGCCGCGGTCGCGACGGTCGTCGATCGGGCAGAGCCAGTGCGACTGCTCGGCGCGGCCCAGGCGTTCGATCGCGGCGGCGTCCCCGCGCTGCGAGGCCGGCAGGTCGGCGGCCAGGCCGGAGGTGGCGACGTGGTCGACGCGTTCCTTGATCGACGCATGTTCGCTCGTCTCGGGCGTCTCGGCCAGCCCGGCGGCCAGCGGGTTGAGGTCGACGTAGGCGGCGACGCCCAGCATGGCGGCCTCGTCCAGCACCGCCACCGAGCGGAATCGGCCCTCGAAGAAGTGGCCCTTGACCCCGTCGAGGGCGTTGGCCATCCGCGCCAGCGGCTCCTTCAGCAGCTTCATGAACCACGACAGGCTCTGCAGGCGGCCCCGCATGAGATCGATCCATGCCGGATCGTTGGCGCGTCCGGCGAGCCATTCCGGCGTGACGGGGACCGCCTTGCGCCGGGCGTCCCTCGGCGGGAAGAAGCGGGCCCAGCGCCCGGCGACCTCCTCGGCCGACCAGGCCCGGGCGCGTTCGGGGTCGAGGCGGACGAAGACGTGCAGATGATTACTCATCACCGCATAGCCGATCACCGAGATCGCGAAGGTTTCGCTGAGTTCCCTGAGCCGGGCCTCCAGCCACCCAGCGTGGCTGACCTCTTGGCCGTCCTCACCCCGGATGAGGAAGGCCTTGCGGACGCAACGCGAGACGCAGTGATAGGCTCGCGTGAGTTCGGGATCCACAAGCTTCGATCGCGGCATCGTCATCGTCGGGCCCCCCTCTCGGAAGAACCCTAGGTCGACTTCGGCCGGGCGTCAAATCCCCCGCGTTCCTCCCCGGATGCGTTGCATGTCCCTGCGTTCTTGTTGTCCCTGCGTTCTTGTTCGTTCCGCTGCGTTCCGCGTTCCGCGCCTGCGTTCCTGCGATGCATGTCCCTGCGTTCCGCCTGCGATGCATGTCCCTGCGTTCCTGCTGCGTTCCTGCGTTCCGCTGCGTTCCGCTCCCTGCGTTCCGCTCCTGCGTTCCGCTCTGCGTTGCATTTCCCTGCGTTCCCCCTCCTGCGTTCCCCCTGCGTTCCCTCCCTGCGTTCCCTCCCCGCCTGCGTTCCTGCGATGCATGTCCCTGCGTTCCTTCTGCGTTCCTTGCGTTCCTGCGTTCCGCTGCGTTCCGCTCTGCGTTGCATGTCCCTGAGTTCCGCGCTCTGCGTTCCTGCGCTGCGTTCCTGCGTTCCCTGCGTTCCCTCCCCGGATGCGTTGCATGTCCCTGCGTTTCTGCGGCGTTTCTGCGTTTCGCGTTTCCCTCTGCGTTCCGCTTGCGTTCCGCTCCTGCGTTCCTGCGTTGCATGTCCCTGCGTTCCTCCTGCGTTCCTTCTCTGCGTTCCTTCTGCGTTCCTTTCTGCGTTCCTTTCCGCGTCCTGCGTTCCTCGCTGCGTTCCTGCGTTCCGCTCCTGCGTTCCGCTCTGCGTTGCATGTCCCTGCGTTCCTGCGTGCGTTCCGCTCTGCGTTGCATGTCCCTGCGTTCCCTCTGCGTTCCGCTCTGCGTTGCATGTCCCTGCGTTCCCCTGCGTTCCCCTCCTGCGTTCCCCTCTTCCCTCTCTGCGTTCCCTCTGCGTTCCCTGCGTTCCTCCCTGCGTTCCTTGTCCTGCGTTCCTTGTCCCTGTGTTCCTGCTGCGTTCCTGCTCTGCGTTCCTGCTGCGTTCCGCGTGTCCCTGCGTTCCGCGTCCCTGCGTTCCGCGTTCCGCCGCGTTCCGCCTGCGTTCCGCCTGCGTTCCGTGTCCTGCGTTCCGCGCCTCTGCGTTCCGCGCCTGCGTTCCTGCGTTCCTGGCTGCGTTCCTGCGTTCCGCTGCTGACCTTCCCCAACTGGGACTTCCCCACGGTGGCCGACACGGGCGAGATCCCGATGCCGCTGCCCCGGTCCAACCCCGACGGCGGACACGCGATCTGCCTGGTGGGCTACGAGGTCCGCACGGGCGTCCCCGGCGGCGGGTCGTTCCTCTTCCGGAACTCGTGGAGTCGCGGTGGGCGAAGCCGAGCGGCCGGTTCGGCGGGGGGTACGGGACGCTGTCGTTCGAGTACGTCCGCAAGTACGCCCTGGAGGCGTATCACTGATCAGTCGGGGTCGATCAGGAGGCCCCTGGGGCGGTGGATCGCGGGGGCCTTCAGGCGATTGAGGTACTCGGGGGAGATGTAGCCTTCGACGAGCTGGATCAGCTTGTCGAGCTTGCTGTCGTCGACGCCCAGGGCCTCGGCGATGCCGTCGCGGTGGGCGTGGTCCCAGAAGGATTCGGCGGTCTCGATGCCGTATTCGGTTTCGAGCTTCCGACTGAGCTTCTTCGGGAATGTCGCGATGTCCTGGAGTGCGGTCATCTCGACCTCCTCTCGCGGGATGCCTGATGCGATCAGGGCGTTCTCTTCATGCGTGTCAGCTTATCGTATGGGTCGTGGGGGGTGAATGGAAATCGGCGGGGGTTGATCGAGGGGCGAGGGGGGCGTATAACGGTCGCCGCGGAGGGAACGATACGGATGTCCAGGATAAGAGGGCGGTTCGATGGCGGATCTGCTCGATGGCGAGGCGGTGGAGATGAAGGGGTCGGGGGCGAGGCCGTATGTGCTGAGGAATACGGGCGGGGTGTATTCGTGCTCGTGCCCGGCGTGGCGGAATCAGTCGGTGGCGATCGAGTCGCGGACGTGCAAGCACCTGAGGCGGCTGCGGGGGGACGAGGCGGAGCTGGCGCGGGTGGGTTCGGCGGCGGGGGGGGTGAGGGTCGCGAAGGAGGGGGAGGCGGAGAAGTCGGGGCCGCCGCTCTTGCTGGCGGAGTCGTGGGACAATGGGCAGGATCTGGCCGGCTGGTGGATGAGCGAGAAGCTCGACGGGGTCCGGGCGTACTGGGACGGGGAACGCCTGATCTCGCGGCTGGGGAATGCGTTCCACGCGCCCGACTGGTTCTTGCAGGGGTTCCCGGCCGGGACGCCGCTGGACGGGGAGCTGTGGATCGGGCGCAAGCAGTTCCAGAGGACGGTGGGGATCGTCCGGCGGCAGGACAGGAGCGACCACTGGAAGGAGGTCGCTTACCTGGCGTTCGACGCCCCGGGGGCCGGCGGCCCGTTCGAGGCGCGTCTGGAGGCGGTCCGCGAGCACGTCCGGCGGGCGTCTCCGCCGTATCTGAAGGCCCACGAGCACCTGGCCTGCGGGGGCGTGAACCACCTGAGGTCGGAGCTGGCGCGGGTCGAGGCGCTGGGGGGCGAGGGCCTGATGCTGCGACGGCCGGCGTCGGTTTATGAGGTCGGGCGATCGGTCACGCTCTTGAAGGTGAAGAGCTTCCTCGACGCCGAGGCGCGGGTGCTGGGCCACCAGCCGGGGGCGGGCCGGCACAAGGGGCGGTTGGGGGCCCTCCTGGTGGAGCTGGCGGACGGCACGAAGTTCTCGGTGGGCACGGGGTTCTCGGACGCCGAGCGCGAGGCTCCGCCGGCCGTCGGCTCGCTGATCGCCTTCCGCTTCCAGGAGCTGACCGACGCGGGCGTGCCGCGGTTCCCGTCGTATCTGGGGATGCGGGAGGATGTGGCGAAGGCGTCGGGCCCGCTGCCGGCCCCGGCGGCGGCTGCGGCGCCCGTCGGGTCGTCGGGGACGCGGCGGTTCGAGCTGGTCGAGGGGGGTGCGTCGAAGTTCTGGGAGGTGACGCGCGAGGGCTGCGAGGTGACGGTGCGTTACGGCCGGATCGGGGCGGCGGGGCAGTCGAAATCGAAGGTGTTGCCCGACGAGGCGGCGGCGATCCGGCACGCGGAAGGGCTGATCGCGGAGAAGTCGGGGAAGGGGTACGAGGAGGTATGAGTCGGTTGTCGGCAAATCCCGAAAGAAACCCCCTTGCCATTCGTTTGGAGTTCCTTTATACTTCAGAGAGATGGTCCGACGACCGAGATATGTCCCCCTCTCCTGGCAAGGGTAGGACGGATACATTTCCCTCGTTGTTTCCACCGGATGGGCCACTCAGAGCCCACCTTCCTCCTCGGCCCGGGAAGTCCCCGGCGGGCCGGCGCTTTTTTCGCTGCGGAGCTGAGCTTGTCCAAGAAGCTGTACGTCGGCAATTTGACCTACAACGTCAACGAGACCGACCTCGAGGAGCTGTTCACGCCCTACGGCGTGGTCCAGAGCGCCCAGGTGATCGTGGATCGCGACACCAATCGCTCGAAGGGATTCGGATTCGTCGAGATGGGGACCGAGGCCGAGGCCCAGGCCGCCATCCAGGCGCTGAATGGTCAGGATTTCGGCGGTCGCAACCTGACCGTCAATGAAGCCAAGCCCCGCGAACCCCGCTCCGGCGGCGGTGGTGGTTACGGCGGCGGCGGTGGTGGTTACGGCGGTGGTGGCGGCGGCCGCAGCGGCGGCGGCGGCGGCTACGGCGGTGGCGGTGGTGGTCGCGGCGGCCGTTATTGATCGGCCCCCGCCCAAGCCCCTGCCCTCGACACGAAACGATCGCAAAGAAGGCCCGCCTCGGCGGGCCTTCTTTCGTTTCCGGGCCCGGCCACGCCACGGGTCCCGAACGACCCCCACGGGTGACGCGACCGGGTCAGCATCGGCTTCGATCAGGAACCGGCCCGGGTGTCGCTGGCCCCGATTGGGGGAGCCGCACGAAGGCTCCCGCCTCACATCTGAACCGATCCAAATCTGAGTTTTTGTGCGCAAGACGATATGCCCTCGGGATGGGGGCCGGGCGGGATTGCCCTTGCATCGCATTGAATCCCGATAATTCGAGTTCAAGGCACAACCCGCACGGGCCGAACAATAGCTACGCGGGGCGTTGTTCGGGATGTGTCGCGAGCGATCCTCGCCCCGGCGGGGCTATCCCCGGGGGCCAGAGGGTCGTGTACCCACGCCGTAACGGGAGGCGGGCATTGGATATCCCACTCAGACGAGGGTCGGGGCCGGGTCATGCAAGCCGAGGACCGGCCGGCTTAACGCGGGCGTTAGGGCTGGCCTATTTTCTCTCGGCTTCCCTGTCATCAAACTCGCGAGGCGCGTCGGACGCCCCGCTGCCGCTGCCCCCCCTGCCGGGGATCGAGCGGGCCCCCTCGGCGAGCCCGGCGGCGCAGGCCGAGCTGAAGGCCGACGCGGGCGAGGATGAGCTGACGTGGGTCGGGCGGAGGGTCCGGCTGGAAGGGCGTTGCATCGGCGGCGGGCCGACGCCCGGGTTCCGCTGGGTCCAGCTCTCGGGCCCGGCCACGGCCGAGGTCGAGGCGGTCGGCGCCCGGCTGAGCGTCACCCCGAAGGAACAGGGGGTCTACCGCTTCGCGCTCCTGGTCGCGGAGGGGAGCCGGATCTCGGAGCCCGACGGGGTGAACATCCTGGTGACGGCCGAGGCGCCGGCGGCGCTCAAGGCGTTGATGTCCGGCGGGGGGAGTGCCCCCACGGCGCGGCCCGATGCCGGGCCCAGGACCTATGGCGAGATCGCGCGGAAGGGGCTCTCCCGGCTGGGTGCGGGCGAGGAGTCGGGCCAGGCGCTGATGCTCGCCTTCGAAGACATCTCGACGCGGGTCGCCCTCTATCAGAACTATTCCGACGTTTTACAAGGAAGCAGCACGCGGCTGGCGGCGATCGTGCCGGCCGACCCGGCGAGGTATGCGGAGTGGAACGAGGCGATGCTGGCCCCGCTGTCGCAGAGGCTGGCCGAGGAGATGAAGGGGGCCGGCCTCGACCTGTCCCGGGCGGAGAACCTGTCGGTGGCGATGTCGCCGGCCCAGAAGGAACGTCTGGCGTCCTGCTTCCGCGCCATGGCGGCGGGGTTCCGGGAGGCCGTGGCCGGGCGTGGCACGGATGCAATGACCCGGTAGTCTCCGTGTTTCCGAAGATCCGAACGTTCAAGGGAAAGGACTCCCGTGATCGATCTCATAAAGCGGTTCTGTCTGCGAGGGGCGCTGGGTGTGACCCTGGCCCTGACGCAAATCACCAGCCCGGTAGCGGGTTATGTCGAAGGTATCGGCGCCGCCCCGGTGACCTGGGGGACATGGCTGGACGCGGTGCAGGGGACGAAGCAGACCGGCGCCCCGAGCGTCCTGCTGGTGACCTCGCGGGCGGACGCGGCCTCGGCCTCGCTCCGCGGCGGGCTGCAGGCGGCCGGCCCGGCGTGGCTGGCGGGCCATCCGGCGTCGTTCGCGGAGGTCACGGTCGAGGAGAACTCGGCCCTGGTCCAGAAGCTGGGAGTCAAGACGACCCCCGCGATCCTGGTGTATCGCAAGGGGGCCCAGGGGGTGGAGCTGGCGGGGGCCCGGAGCGACCTCCGCGACGCGAACTCGGCGATCGCCTGGCTGGACACCCTGGTGCCGCCCCGGGCGGTCCGCGATGACTCGCTGACCCGGACGGGCCTGCTGCATCACAACCACGGCGTGCAGCCGTCGCCGCAGGGGGTCTCGCAGCCGATGGCCTCGCAGCCGACGACGCAGGTGGTGACGCAGACGCCCGTGGTGCAGCAGCAGATCGTCCAGCAGCCCCTGGTGACGTCGTCCCCGACGGTCGTGACGCCGGTGCAGATGCCGTCGCAGACGCCGGTGGTGGTGCAGGCCCCTAGCACGCCGGTGGTGGTGCAGCAGTCGGCCCCGCACATCATCGTCGGCCCGACGCCCGCGCCGGTGGTCACCTTCGTGCAGGGGCCCTCGGCGCCGCCGCAGGTGAACCTGGCGACCCTCGGCCAGCCCCAGGTGAGCGCGTCGCAGCCGAATCTGCTGGTCCAGTCCCCGGGTCAGCCGATGGTCTCCAGCCCCCCCTCGGTGGCCTCGCCGCAGAGCGGCCAGAACTTCGCGGCCGCCTCGCAGCCGCAGGTCCAGACCCAGATGGTCCAGCAGGTGGTGCAGCAGCCGGTGGTCCAGGCCCAGGCGGTGCAGGCGGTGCAGCCCCTGGTGCAGGCGGCGGGCCCTGGCTCGACCAACGTGATGATGATGCAGCGGGCCAACCTGTTCGACCGCTGCCTCGGCGCGATCGGCCGGTCGCTGGCCAACCGTGGCAACCCGAGGCTGGTGATGAACCCCGCCACCCCGATGACCGTGCAGATGCCGACCGCGATGGCCGTGCCGGTCCAGAACCAGGTCCAGATGGTGGCCGCGCCCCAGGCCTCCGCGCCCCAGAACGTGCAGTATGTCCAGCAGCCCCAGCCCCAGGCCGTGCAGTACGCCGCGCCCCAGGCGGCGTCGCCGCAGTCGGAGCACGTCCACCCGCTGTCGCGGATCTTCCACCACGGGAACTGATCCCGGGCGTCGGATCGACCAAACGAAGGAGGCCCGGCGCGGGACATTTCGTCCGCGCCGGGCCTCATCGTTTCATGGCCTGTCGTCGTCCGAGGCGAGGATTCAGAACGGCGAGCGGGACGGGCCGCGCTGGTCGCGGTCGTTGGGGTCGGAGGCGCCGTTGTTGTTCGGGCCGGGAGGGGGCGCAGGGCCCGACCCGTCATCCTTCTTGAGATTGACGGTGCCGGTGTAGGTTTTGCCGTCGATCACGACGTCGAAGGTGTACTTGCCGTCGACGCTCACAGGGTCGTTGCTAGGCTTGCCGCCGCCCCTGAGTTCGTCGAGCAGGTTCTTGATGATCGTGTCGATCTCGCCGCTGGCCTTGCCGCGGTCGACGCTGTTATTGCCGACGAAGACGTCGAACAGGATGACGGCGATCTGCTTCAGGAGCGCCGATTTGTCGATGTCCTTCAGGTTCAGGTTGGTGCCGAACGACTGGAGGAACTTCCGGAGGGCGCCCTTGAGCAGGCCGCCGATGGGGTTGAGCTTGCCCCCGGCGTCGACCAGATTGAGCTGGGCGAGGTACGGGGTCTCGGTCGCCGAGACCGATTCGGCGACGAGGTTCTGGGTGAGCGAGGCGGCGGCGACCTGGAGGTTCAACCCGTTCGATTGGCCCGGCCAGGCGCTGCCCGACTGCACGAGCTGGCCCGCCTGGGCGACGGAGACGAGGTTCGTGGAGGCGGTCCCCTGCACCACCGAGACGGTCTGGGTGGGGTTGCTCACGAACGAGACGGTCTGGGCGGGGGCGACCGTGTTCACCAGCATGGCGCGACGGGGCCAGCTGATGAGCGGCTGCGAGACGACCACGGGCGTGGCCACCACCGCCTGCGTCTGGACCGGGACGTAGGCGACCGACGCGGCCTGGCTGGCGTGCTTGCCGCCCGCAAACGCGGTTTCGGGCCCACTTAAGATGGCAACGGACGCCATAGCGAGCAGGCCGGTGGCCGCCAACGCTCGGCGAGGGGGATTCGTCTGACGCATGAGAGAGCCTTTCCGCTGATCACTGAGGACGGAGCGGCGACGTCGAGGTCGGCCTGCCCGACCGGGCGAGGGCCCGGCCGGAGGGGGCGACTCGGCTCTCCAGTATATCCCACGCCGCGACGGCCCTTCGCCCGCGGCGGCCCGCCATCTATTTCACCTTGATCTTGAACTTGATGGTCGGGTCGCCCGGCTTCGGTGTCCGCCGGCATGAGGCAAACTTGAGTTCTTCCTCGCCGCTCTTGAGGACCTTGTAACGGATCTCGCGAATCTCGGGCCCGCCGGCCAGCCCCGGAGCCTCGCCCGCGATCGACCTGGTCGAGACCTGCTCGACCAGCTTCGGGCGTTCCACGACCTTCCAGGCGTAACCTGTGCTGATCTGCTCGGGGAACCGGAAGACGATCTCTTCCCCGACCTCCCGCTCGATCAGCTTGCCCTCATCCTTGTCGGTCACGGCCGGATGCTCCCTGGCGGCACCCGGCGCGTTCGACAGGGTGAAGGCCATGACGGCGACGGCCCCGAAGACGCGGCTCAGCACACTTGCGGCGAACATGGACGGTTCCTCCCCGCTGGGGGACTGGATGGGCCATGGGTCTCCACAAGAATCCCTACGGCCGGGGGCCCTTTCGATCAAGGGGTCTTCAGGAATTGGGTCCAGGTCGCCCCATCAGGGGTTGATGATCTCAGGCTCGACCCACGCCGCGCCGAAGCCGATGCGGTTGGTGCGGTACTTGATGAGCATGTAGCCGTCCTGGCCCCAGTCGCGGCCCCAGGAGTTGCGGATGATCCAGCCCTGCGTGGTCCAGCCGACGATCATGATCGCGTGGTTGATCTGGCCGTCCTCGTTGTTGTTGAACAGGCCGCTGGAGTAATCCTGGAACGAGGGGGTGACGCGGACGCAGGCCCAGACCGGCCCGTGGTCGATGATCGACTGCTTGAGGGCCGTGTCGTCGTTGTCGCTGATGGGGTACTGCTGGCCGCTCGGGAACTTGACCACCCCCCAGGTGTCGACGCGGTAGGAGCGATTGGGGGCCGGGAACGGCGGCGGGCAAGGGCCGGGCGACCCGGCACCGCAACTGATCGAGCCCGAGCTGTAGGGGAGCAGGCGTTCCCCGACGAGCCCGCGGCTCTGGATGTCGTCGAACGGCCACCAGCCGCCGCAGCAGGAGAAGCCCTGGGTGTTGCAGCGGAGGAGCTGCTCCTCCGACAGGTCGAGCAGGTTCTGCTGGCCGTTGCGGATCGCGAACATCGCCTCGAAGACGCCGACGGCGGCGAAATCCCAGCAACTGCCGCAACGCTCCTGGTCCTTCACGGAGCTGACGACGTTGAGCTTGCTCCAGTCGAACGTCGTCGCGTTGGCGCCGGCGCCCGGCGCCGCCATCGCCAACCGACTGACGCTGCTCGCCCTGGCGACGGCCATCGCCTGGAACCTGCCGGCGGCCGCGAGGTTCGCCTGGGCGGCCCGATTCTCCAGGTCGGCCGGGGGGCTCGCCCCCGTCAGTTGCTGGAGGGTCCGCTTCGAAGCCGCCGTGACCCGCGATGTGAACTGGAACACATTCTGATCGGCGAGCGCCCTGGCCGCCTGGACCCGCTCCTCGACGATCTTGAGGTCGGCCGCGTTGCTGACCTCGACCAGATTGGGGCTCGCGACCTGCCTCTGGAGCTTGGCCCGGAGGTCGGGCGCGGCCTGGGCCAGCGTCTCGCCGACCTGCGGCGCCAGGTTCGCTGCCGGGGCGGGATTCGCGTTCGCGGGCGGGATGGCCTGGGCCGCCACCGCGGTCGCAGGCGCCGGGGTCGAGACCACCGGGGTGGTCGCCTTGCTGGTCTGCGCCGACGCGATCCCGTAGCACAACAGCAGAGTGGACGCTAGGCCGCCCGCGGCTACCTCGCGCCAGGATCGGGACCGCCTCGTGGGCTGTCTCATCATCATCACCATCGACTCCTCTCGCCAAAAAAAACGCCGAGGACCGCACACGGTCCGGCAGGTTGGGGGGCACGCCTGAGTGATCTTACATATGGATTCCTTGGGAGTATAACCGGATAAAATGGCCGCAACAAACAAAATGCGGCAAAATGCAAAACAAACGCAAATCACAAAAAGAATAGCGGTTACGTCCGGTTTGCGGCCCCACGCCTCGCGCAGGGAATGGCTCAGATCCGCCGCGTCCCGGCTTCCTCGCGGGCCAGAAATCGCCGCGTACCCGGTTGCCTCTCGATCAGAAGGCCCGCCCGTCGAGGGACCTTCGCCCGTCAGAACCGGAGCGCCCTCCCCTCCCCTGGGCCCACCCTTCCATCCGGTTCCGTGACGGCGGGGTGCAAGGGTCGTTCGCCATGATGAACCCTGACGCACGGAAGAGGCGCCTTCGCGAGTGTGCGGCGCGGCGTCTCGTTCGGATGACGCCTCGGGGCACCCGAGGGAGGATCCACCCACGCATCGATAAACGCAGAATGCAATGGATTTGTGCGCCTTGGGCCGATGCCCGAACCCGGCTTCACTTGGCACACCCCATGAAGTTTTCGGCCAAATAATTCTGGAATCTCGGAGATTTGTCGGGATATCGATCGTCCAGAAGGCGGACGGATGGGTCATGGGGGCTTCGCGGGTGGGGGGCGAGAGGGAGGTCTGTGAGGATTCGGTGGCCCGATCGGGGGTGTGGAACGCGGGTTGCTACCGCCGGGCGGACAGGGAGCCCTCCTCGGCGAGCGTGCCGTGAGGGGGGCGGTCTGCCTCGACGTCCCGTCACGTCCCGGCCCTCGCGCCACCTCTTCGATGGAGAACGACGACATGTTCACGCACCCACGGATGCGACGTCCGTCGCTCGCGCCTGCGCAGCACCGTGCCCGGGCCTTCCGCACCAATGTCGAGCGCATGGAGGACCGGCAGCTGCTGGCGACCCTGCTCGGGTTGACCAATCAGAATGAACTCGTGCGTTTCGACAGCGCCACGCCCGGGACGATCCAGGCCACCACGCCCATCACGGGGCTGGCCTCGGGCGAGTCGATCCTGGGGATCGACTACCGGCCGGCCACGGGGCAGCTCTACGGGCTGTCGTCGGCGAACCAGGTTTATGTGATCAATGCCTCCAGCGGCGCGGCCGGCGCGGTCGGGGCGGCGTTCTCGGCCACGCTCACGGGCTCGAAGACGGCCGTCGACTTCAACCCGGCCGCCGACCGCCTGCGGGTGGTCACCAGCGGGACCAGCAACATCCGCGTGAACCAGCTCACGGGGGCCCTGGCCGCGACCGACACGAACCTCGCCTATGCGGCCACCGACCCCGGCGCGGGGACGACGCCGAGCGTCACGGCCGTGGCCTACACCAACAGCGTCTTCGGCGCGGCCTCGACCACCCTCTACGGGATCGACCAGGCGCGCGGGGTCCTCGTGACCCAGGGGTCGGTCGCCGGGGCGACGCCGGTCGTCTCGCCCAACACCGGCCAGCTCTTCACCGTGGGCTCGCTGGGGGCCTCGATCGCCGCGACCGGGTTCGACATCGCCGCCAATGAAGGCAAGGACTTCGGCAAGGCGTTCGTCACCGGCACCGCCTCGGGCTCGACCACGCCGACGCTCTACACGGTCGACCTGACGACGGGCGCGGCCACGTCGGTCGGGGCGATCGGGGTCAGCGGGCGGACGATCAGCGACGTGGCGGTGGTGCCGAGGGTCGAGACGATCTTCGCGGTCGCGGCCGCCAACGACACCCTGGTGGGCGGCACGACCCTGCTGTCGTTCGCCAGCAACAACCCGACGCAAATCCTGACGACGCAGACCATCACGGGCCTCCAATCGGGCGAGTCGATCCTCGACATCGACGTCCGACCGGCGACGGGCCAGCTCTACGGGCTGGGCAGCACGGGCCGGGTCTACACGATCGACACGACCACGGCCGCCGCCACCCAGGTGGGTTCGGCCCCGGCGTTCACCCCGACCGGCCGCGCGGCGATCGACTTCAATCCGGTCCCCGACCGCATCCGCGTCGTGACCGCCGACGGCCAGAACCTCCGGCTGAACCCCGACACCGGCGCCCTGGCCGCGACCGACACCGCCGTGGCCTACGCCACAGGAGACGCCAACTTTGGCAAGACGCCGGGCATCACGAGCGTCGCCTACACCAACAGCGTCGCCGGCGCGACGGGGACGACGCTCTACGCCTTCGATGGCACGATCCTGACGACCCAGGGCTCGCTGCAAGGGGCCGCGACCGTCGTCTCGCCGAACACGGGCCAGCTCTTCACGGTGGCGACCTCGACGGCCACCCCGACGGCGTTCGACATCGCGGCGGCCCGCAACGTCGCCTACATCGCCACGGCGGGCGCGGGTTCGGGCCTGGCGGCGATCAACCTGACGACGGGCGCGGCCACGACCGTCGGCGCGATCGGCTCGGGCCTGGTGATCCGCGGCCTGGCGGTCGCCCCCACCGGCCAGTTCAAATTCAGCGTCACCTCGGTGACCGTGGATGAGAGCACGGGCAACGCAGCCATCACGGTCACCCGCACGGGCGGGTCGAGCGGAGAGGCCAGCGTCGACTTCGCCACGTCCGACGGCACGGGGATCGCCGGCACCGACTACACGGCCACCGGCGGCACGCTCGTCTTCGCCGACGGCGAGACATCCAAGACCATCAATGTGCCGATCCTCAACAACGTCGCCGGCGCGAGCGACTCCGCCTTCAACCTGACGCTCTCGAACGCGACCGCCGGGGCCAGCGTGCCGGCCGCCGGCGCGACGACCACCGTCACCATCAACAACACCACGCCGACCGGCCAGTTCGGGTTCAGCGTCACCTCGGTGGCCGTGGATGAGACCTCGGGCAACGCGGTCATCACCGTCACCCGCAGCGGAGGGTCGAGCGGCGCCGCGACCGTCGACTTCGCCACCGCCGACGGCACCGGCATCGCCGGCACCGACTACACCGCCACCAGCGGCACCCTGACGTTCGCCGACGGCGAGACGTCCAAGACCATCAATGTGCCGATCCTCAACAACGTCGCCGGCGCGAGCGACACGACGTTCACGCTGATGCTCTCGAACGCGACCCCGGGCACGAGCGTGCCGGCCGCCGGGGCGACCGCGACCGTCACCATCAACAACACCACGCCGACCGGCCAGTTCGGGTTCGGGGTCACCTCGGCGACCGTGAATGAGAACGCCGGCCAGGTGATCATCACGGTGACCCGCACGGGCGGGTCCGGCGGCGCGGCCAGCGTGGATTACGCCACCGCCGACGGCACGGGCGTCGCCGGGACCGATTACACGGCGACCAGCGGCACCCTCAACTTCGCCGACGGCGAGACCTCGAAGACGATCGCGGTGCCGATCCTGAACAACGCCGGCCGCCTCAGCAATTCGACGTTCACGCTGATGCTGTCGAACGCGACGCCCGGGACCGGCGTGCCGGCCGCCGGCGCGACGACCACCGTCACCATCAACAACACCACCCCCACCCCGCCGCCGGTCGACGTCACGAGCCCGACGATCATCGATGTGTCGCTCAAGACCAACGGCCTCCAGCGCGTGGCGCGGATCCTGGTGACCTTCAGCGAGGCCGTCAACGTTTCCACGCTCACCACCGCGAACTTCCTCCTGACCGACGCGGGCCGCGACGGCCGGCCGGGCAACGCGGACGACCGGCCGCTGGCGATCCAGTCGATCACCTATGACGCGATGAGCAGGACGGCGACGATCGTGCCGGGGTCGAAGATCAAGCTCGGGCAGAAGTTCGGCCTGTCGGTCAACGGCGGCACCACCGGCGTGGCCGACTCGGCCGGCAACCGGCTCAACGGCGCGGGGACGGGCAATAACCCCGGCAACTTCTTCGCGGGCCTGGCCATCGGCTCGAAGATCCAGTACTTCGACGCCGACGGCGACAAGGTCGAGCTCAAGGTCAAGAACGGCGGCGTCGCCGAGCTGCGGCTGAACCTCGACGGCACCACGAAGCAGGTCCGCCTGCTGAACACCCGCCGCGGCCGCACCCGGCTCGAAGGCGACGTGGACCGCAAGCACAAGACCGGCAACGGCAGCGTCTTCATCGGCACCCTGACCGGCACCCAGGGCGTCCGCCTGAAGCTCAGCAACCGCGAGTTCCGGATCGGCACCACGGCCTGATCGGCGACGACGGCTTTAACCTGTGATGAAGTGCCACAGCGGCGGAGGCGGCGGGCACGGGTCTCAAGACCCCGCCCCGACCTCCGCCGCGCCGTCACTGCGAATCGGGTATCCCGACCCGTTGGGAAGTCCCCCGCGAGTCGGGGCATTGGATTTCCGGGCCTGGAGACCCGCCCCCGGTGGTAGGGATTCTCAGGGCGAGGTCGGGGTCTGGAGACCCGCGCCCAGCGCCACTCAGGCTTCCGCTCACACCTTCACATGTCAATTTTCCCAAGTTCCGCGAGCTGGTCGGCGTCGGGGTAGTCGCGGACGCGGTGGCGGGGCGGGTAGTGGTCGGTGGGCTCCATGAGGTGGCCGACGACCTCGCGGACGCGGTCCCATGTGGCCAGGGCGTCCTGCTGGCCGTCGCCCTCATCGGTCTGGGAGTAGAAGACGACCTTCTCGGTCTCGGGCAGGAGGGTGTCGACGTCCTTGCCCCAGACGCAGTAGGTCACCACGTCGTCGTCGGTCTTCTTCACACCGGAGAAGCTCGCGACGAACGGAGGATCGGGTTCGTCGGCGTATAACTCGTCGAGCAGATCCTTCTGCTCGGCGTAACGCGGGCCCAGGAAGCTCGACCGGAGCGTCTGGAACGCGGCGAAACACGGATGGTCTTCGGGCGGCATCCAGTCGGCCCAGGCGTCGTCGTCGAGGATCAGGGGGATGCCCGAGAGGGGGTACTGCTTCTCCAGGGCCTCGGAACCGAGCGCGACCATCATGGCCAGGCCGACCTCGTCGTCGGATCCGGTCACGAGCAGCATGTCGCGGTTCGGGGCCAGGGCGACGGGGCGGCCCTGGAGTTCGAGGTTGCGGATTTGGTCGATCAGGAGGATCCGGGTGGCGTCGTAGCTGTCGCCGGTCATGAAGACGCGGAGGTTCTCGCCCATCTCGGCGACGCCAAATGGGACCTCCGCCAGGTTCATCTTCGCCGCCTCGATCGCCTCATACGCCGACACGCCCCAGGTGTCGAGCTGGCCGGCGTTGATCGTCTGCACGGCCTCGGGCCAGTCGAACGCCAGCACCGCGAGGATGTGCTCGCCGACCGGCTCGGTGACGAGGCCGAGGGCGTCGGGCTCGCCCTTCTCCTTCTCGGCCCGGAGGCGAATCCCCTCGACCGAGCACCGCGCGAACAGCCTCGGCCGCAGGTCGTGCCGGGCCGACTCGAAATCCTCGGGGAGTTCCCGGTGCGTCGCGAGGGCCCCCCGGACGCAGACCTTGAGGTAATCCGCGCGGGATTTCTTCGGGAGTTCGGCGTAGGTGCGATACATGTTCCCGAGGTTGATCTCCCCGGCGGCTTCGCCGTCGCGGGTGCGGAGGATCCGGAACTCGGCGGGGTCGAACGACATCTCGGTCGTCTCCCCCGCCGCGCGGATGGCCTTCATCATCGCCCTGGCGAACTGCTCCTGCGACGGCGGTCCGAAGAATCGGTCGAAGAGTCCCAAAGCTGCCTCCGAACTGGCCGGTCGCGGGTTTTCATCCGTTCAATCGTCGTCGTCGTCCGGGTCGTGCTGGCCCGGCTGCTCGCCCTCGCGGGCGGGATACGGTCGCGACCCTTTATAGATACTCCACCAATTGATGCGGTTCAACCAGTAGGGGTCGGGGCCGTCGAGGTGGGTCCAGTCGAGTTCCATCGTCTTCTCGAGCCAGTACTCGTCCTGCTCGGTCATCGCCCTGCCCGAGGGGTTCCGCTCGTCGAGCGGGACGTTGTTCGGCACCGCCTTGTACGGGGCGAGGTCGGGCGTGTCGGAGAAGCAGGCGATCATGGGATCGGCCAGGGCATCGAACTTGTTCAGGGGGTCGAGCCCGAGCATCAGGCCCATCGATCGGATCATGCTGGTGGTGGTGTAGAAGCTCGAATCGAGATACCCTCGCTTCGTGTAGGGGCTGATCGCCATGAACACGGTGCGGTGCCCGTCGACGTGGTCGGGCCCGGCCTGGGCGTCGTCCTCGATCACGAAGATGCAGGTGTCCTTCCACTGCGGCGACTTCGAGACCGCCTCGACCACCCGGCCCAGGGCCAGGTCGTTGTCGGCCATCATCGCGCGCGGGGTGGGATATTTGGGGTTGGTGCCCTCGCCGTGGTCGCAGGGGAGGCTCATCACCATCAGGTTGGGGACCCTGTCCTGCTTGCTGAATTCTTCATACTCCCGGATGAACACATCGGCGCGGAACTGGTCGCTCTGGAGCAGCGGCCAGTAGTGGACCTCCTTGTTGATGTAGGGCTTGATGCTGGCGACGGTGGTCTCGGCGTTGAACTTGAACTTCTTGGTGCCCTTCAGGCGGTCCTCCCACAGCTCGAACCAGTCCTTCGGCATGGGGTAGAACCCGGCCTGGGTCTCGTCGCAGAACTCGCCCCAGACGCGTAGGGTCTTCTTCTTCGCGAGCGCGGCGTCCCAGATGGCCCCGGCGTTCGAGAGGGCCATGGGGTCCTCGCCCTCGCAGGGGTAGGTGCGGGAGTAACCCACGTAGAAGTGTTCGAGATAGTCGTTGGCGATCGCCTGGGTCGACCACTGGTGGCCGTCGGCGCTGTTGGTCCCGCTGACGTAGCCGTTGTCGAACAGGGTGAACTCCCTGGCGAGCTTGCGGTGGTTGGGCATCACCTTCTCGCCGAGCGAGCAGAGCTTGGGCTCGCCGTTGCCCTTGCCGATATCGCCGAAGACCTCATCATACGTGCGATTTTCCTTGATGATATAAAGAACATGCTTGATCGCACCGTTGTAGACCTTGAGCGGCGGGGGCGCGGTGCTGGCGTTCCAGCGGTTGTTGGCGGCCACCTTCGCGGTCTCGGGCGCGATGGGCTTCGTCAGGTCGACGGCGGTGACGGTCCCCTGGAAATCATGCGCGTTGCCCGGCAGGCCGATCGACGTCTTGGTGACCGAGCCGTTGCCCTTGCTGTTGAGCACGAAGGCCGTCTTGCCGTCGGGCGCGAGCGACACGGCCACGGGGAAATAGCCGGCGGGCCGGAAGCCGAGGACCTCGCCGGTCTTCAGGTCGATCTCGGCCAGGGCGTTGTCGCCGCCGTCGGCCGCGTAGAGCGTGTCGCCCTGGATCGCCAGCGCGTTCGGCATGCAGCCGAGGACGCGGAGCTTGCTCCACAGGATCGGGATCGTGCGGGCGACCTTGCCGGCCTTCCAGTCGACCTCGGAGATCGAGTCGCTCATCGCGTTCGAGACGAACACGCGGTCGCCCCTCACGAGCAAGGACGATGGATGGATGCCCACCTCGACATGCGTCGTCTTGCCGGTGGCGCGGTCGATGATGCTGATGGTGCCGCTGGCGTTGGCCCCCTTGGCGTCGGTGAGGATGTCGATGTCCTCGCTCTTGGCCTTCGGCTCGCCGGGCTTCGGCGGGCGGCCGCCCCAGTTGCTCACGATGATCGTCGATTCGTCGTCGGTGAGCTTCGGCTCATACGGGATGTTCTGGACGGGCCACCGTCGCACGCGTTTGTTCGTGGATGTGTCGACTTCGATCACCTCTCCGCGATTCGCGGAGACGACGAAGAGCGACTTGCCGTCGCGGGTGATGGCGATGCCGCCGGGGACGGGGTTCTGCGGGTCGTCCTTGGGGCGGAGGTCGATCGTGCCCTTGGCGCGCAGGGGTTCGTTCAGACCTTCGTACGCAAAGGTCTGGATGTGGCCCTTGTCGGTGGTGGCGTGGAGGGTCTTGCCGTCGGGCGACCAGGCGAGCCCGTGGTAGCCGGCGTTGGTGCCGTTGCCGAGGACGGACCGTGTGCGGCCGAAGATCCGCGAGCCGTTGGCGAGGAAGACATTCCGCTTGTTGAGCACCGCGAAGAACTCGCCGGTGGGGTGGAGGGCGAGGTCGATCGGCCGCCCCTCGAACGCCAGCGAGCCGGCCTCGACCCGCTGCCCGGTGCTGACGACGAAGCTGCCGTCCGGCTGCTTGCCCATCCAGCGCGGCACCAGCGCGGCCATCCCCGCCGCGGCCAGGATCGCCGCGCCTCCCAGCCCCAATCCCCATCTCGCTCGATTCGAAAGCATGCTCACCACCCTCACGTGAACCAACACGGACACGGACCGAATGCACGATGGTAGCGAATCGCCGCGCCGGCGACAGTGAGTTCTCGATGAAGAGCGGTCGTAGCGGTCGTATCGCCATTGAGTTTGCCGGGTGGAAAAAGATTGCGGATCCGGGAGGTCGCGACACGCGAGATCGACGCATAGTTCTTCGGGATGAGCCCGAGTTCGGTCGCGTCGGGGGGAAGCGGCAGCTCCGCTCCCGCACCCCAAAGGGGCCGGCGGAACATTTCGTAACGTGTTGCACGGCTTGGATTATGTCGAAGTCATCGGGCAAAAAAGTGAGCGCGGGCCCATCCATAGGGTTAAACGCCGCGCTCAACCTTGAGGAGGAGTTCACGGCCGCCATGTCCACCATCCCGTCCGCCCAGCATCGACCCCATGCTCGCGTCACCGCCGCCTTCCGTGCGAGTTCGGACGAGCCCCGGACGATCGCGCAACGCTGGCGGTTCCGACGCGACCTCGCCATGTTCCTCGCCCACCGCGCGGGCCTCTCCCAGCGCATCCTCGCCGACGTGTTCGACCTCCCCCGTTCCCGGGTCAGCGTGATCCTCAAGGAATGGGCCGAGAAGTTCCCGGAGCCGAAGTGACCGGATCCTGGTCGCGCTCTCACAACCCAACGCCATAAGCACCTGGCGCAGGTCGGAATCGCCGGGCGCGGCTCGGAAGCGCTGGGCGCGGGTCTCCAGACCCCGCCCCAGCCTCCGCCGCGTCGTACCACAAAACCGGGTCTCCAGACCCGTCCCAAGCCCGATCCTCAACCGGTCTGGAGACCGGGTCCGGCGGTCCCCTTCGTTCAGGGGTCTGGAGACCCGCGCCCAGCGCAGCGGAAGGGTCCCCGTGGGTTCCGTCCGCGAAACGCGCTTGCGAACCACGCCGGACATCGCACATCGAGCCGAGTCCGATCCGGGGTTTCCGAGGACGGAACCCCTCGGCCAACCTCTCGCATGGGATCCGGGTCCGGGCACCGGATCCATCGCAAACATCACCGCGTCCCTGGAGTTCAGGCGGTTCAGCGTAACCGCCGTCCCAACGCGAAAGTCCTTCGTGCGCCATGACGAGAAAGCGCCGCAAGGCGGATAGCGTGCCGGGTCCCGATCCGGCCGCCCCGCAACAGCCCGAAATCCTTGACATCCCGCCACCCCCCGAGGAGCCCGGTGCCCTCCGGGACTGGATCCGAACCTATGCCGGCCTGAACATCCCCGACATCCCCGTCTGCGAGGGCCATAGCGCCCCGTGGGACTGGTTCCAGGCCATCCACTTCGATCGCCCGCAGGCCGCCCTGATCATCGGGGCGCGTGGCAGCGGCAAGTCGTACCTCTCGGCGCTGGACACTCACATCGCCAGCCTGAGACATCCCAACTTGAGCACCCGTATCCTGGGAGGCAGCAAGGCCCAGTCCTCGCAGATCTACCACGCGCTCCGCGACATCGCCGACCGCCTGCCCTCGGCGGGCGACCCGGACCAACCGGCCGGGCTCAAGGAACTCCGCAAGGAGCAGGCCCTGTACGAGAACGGCTCCGACGTGGCCATCCTCGCGGCGTCGAGCCGGAGCGTCCGCGGCCCGCACGTCGCCAGCCTCAAGCTCGACGAGGTCGACGAGATCGACGTCGAGATCCGCGACGCCGCCATCGGCATGTGCATGGCCCGGCATGGGATGGACGCGTCGATCGTGATGACCTCCACCTGGCACCGGCCGCACGGGCCGATCTCGAAGCTGATCGACCGCGGCAACCAGGGCCATTTCCCGATCTACACCACCTGCGTCTTCGAAGTGCTCGAACGCTGCCCCGACTCCCGCTCGGGCGAACGGCTCGAGAACTGCCACGAGTGCGTCCTCCAGCCCTACTGCCACGACGTCCGCGACGGCGACACGCCCAAGGCGAAGCGATCGAACGGACATTACTCAATTGATGCGTTGATCCAGAAGATCAAGCTCGCCGGCAAGGGCGTGTTCGAGGCCGACTACCTCTGCAAGGGCCCCCGGGCCGATGCGCTCTGGTTCCCCACCTTCTCGCTGGCCGAGCACGTCTCGGGCGCGATCGAGCTCGACCCGATGCTCCCGACGTACCTGGCGATCGACCCCGGCGTGACCACGGGCGCGGTGTACTTCCAGCACCGGCACGACGCCAACGATCCCGGCAACGACGAGGTGATCGTCCTCGACGATTTCCTCTCCTCCGGCTCGACGGCGGAGCAGAACGCGCGGGACATCCTGAAACGGCAGGAAGACCTCTTCAAGCAGCGGCGGATCCGGGAGATCTTCCTCGATCCGGCGACCCGGGCGCGGTCGTCAACCGGCAGCGCGGTGCTGGACGAATACAAGCGGGGCGGGATCGAGTCCGCGTCGTACTGGCCGGGGTCGCGGGTGGCCGACAGCCTGGCGCTGCTGGAATCGTTCGTCAGGCCCGCGCAGGGGCCGCCGAGGCTGAAGATCCACGAACGCTGCAAGTGGCTGATCGAGGCGTTCCAGAACTATCGCCGGCTGAAGCGCGGGGGGCAGTTCGAGGACCGGCCGCTCGACCCGCAGCACCCGTTTGAAGACATGATCGATGCCTTGCGCGGGGGCATCCTGGCGATGTATCCGCAGGGCCGCCTGGCCCCCGGCTCGCCCAAGGCTCGCGTCCCAGGCAGAAAGGTTCTCTGATGGCCAATCGAGCGAATCTGGATCTGATCCGCCGCCGGCACCCCGAATGGGCCGAGCACCACCTCCGCTGGCGCTGGCTGCTCGACTCGCTCGAAGGGGGCGAGCGCTACCGCCAGGCGGTCTACGGCTACGACCCGCGCGGGATGCCCGTGCGCAACCTGATCCGTCACAAGCGCGAGTATCCCGACCCGCGCGAGTTCGTCCCCCCCGCCGGCGGCGGGTTCCCCGGCACCGACGCCGCCGGGCAATCCACCGACGACGACTTCGAACTGAGGCGCGCCCGCACCCCGGTCCCCACGTTCGTCCCCGAGGTGATCGACACGCACCTGTCGCGGATCTACTCCCGCGAGGTGAGGCGCGTCGGGCCCGATCGCCTGCGAGCGTGGTGGTCCGACGTCGACGGCGTCGGCACGTCGATCGACCAGTGGATGGCCGAGACGGTCGCCCCCCTGCTCCTCGCGCTCGGGCAGCTCGACCTGGTGTTCGACCACCCGGTCGCGCCCGAAGGGGCCGACGTCTCGACGCTCGCCGACGTGCAGAGCCTCGGCCTGGACCGCTGCGTGGCGTCGGTGATCCTCCCCGAGAACATGCTCTGGTGGCGGCTCGACCCGACCGGCCAGCGCTACGACGAATGCCTCATCCTCGAACCGACCGAGAACGAGGTCGGGGTCGAGCCGCGCTACCGGCACTGGACGGCCGAGGGCTCGACGCTGTACGACGCCGACGGCACCGTGCTCGAATCGATGCCGCACGGCTACGGCCGGGTGCCGATCGTGCGGGTCTTCGACCGGCGGAAGCCGCGGTGCCGGAACATCGGGCAATCGCGATATGAAGGGATCGCCGAGCGTCAGCGCGAGTATTACAACCGCGACTCCGAGCTGATCCTCTCCGACACCACGCAGGCCCACCCGCTGCTCCAGGGCCCCGAGGATTTCATCGATGCCGACGGGTCCATCCCGATCGGCCCGAACTGGCTGTTGCCCAAGAAGAAGAACGTCAGCGGGACCTCGACGAGCTACGAGGGGTTCGACGTCGTGCAGTTCCCCAAGGACGGGGCGGACTCGATCCGCAAGAACAAGGCCGATCTCCGCGAGGACGTCGACCGCGACGCCGCGCTCGTGAAGCCGACGGGCTCCACCGTGAGCCAGTCGGGCGTCTCGAAGATGCTCGACCACGCCGACGGCAACAACCGCCTGGCGAAGATCGCCAAGATCCTCGCCCGGGCGGAGGAGCGCATCGCCGAGCTGGCGTTGCTGGTGCTGGGCCACGGCCCGGATCCGCACCATGACGAGCCCATCGAGATCGACTATCCGACCGAATTCGACCTCTTCACCGCCGCCGACCTGGCCGCCGCCGCGTCGAGCTTCCAGGCCATCGCCGGCGCCTCGGGCCGCCTCCCCATCACCGAGGCCCTGCTCCTCAGCCGCCTGGTGCGCCTGTGCCTCCCCGGCCTGGGCGACGTCCAGTACGCGCGTTGTGACGAAGAGATCCACGGGTTTCTTCAGTGTCGATCCGTTTGATTCGATGATCCCGCGTGGGCGCACGACGGAGGCGCTGAGCGACCGACGAAAGCGCCGGGCGCGGGTCGGAAGCGCTGGGCGAGGGTCTCCAGACCCCGCCCTTGCCTTGATCGAAGCGGACCAGCGAACCGGGTCTCCAGACCCGCTGCTTCTTGTGGAATGGAACGGGTCTGGAGACCCGGTTTCGTGGTACCTCGCGGCGGATGTTGGGGCGGGGTCTGGAGACCCGCGCCCAGCGCAAACGCCCTGCGGCCAGCTCCAATTCTCGCCGGTGTGAGGCGAAAAATGACCTCCTCGAATTCTTCCTAACCCCATTCCGACAGTGCCTTACGCCGTCCGACCCCGCAGAAAAGTGACCCCCGAGACCTGCATAGGGTTAAGGACGCGATCAACACCTGACGCGAGGAACCTTCCCTTGGATTGGATCGTGCCGATGTGTGCGGCGACGGGAGTGGGGCTGTTCGCCCTGCTATTCCTGACGGAGATCCTGGTGCCGATGCTGCTCGGGCTCATCCGTCGCCGTTGATCCACGCGAAGACACCTCCGAATCGGACCAGACGGATGAATCACCATGACGACGGAACCAGAACCGGACATTCCCCAGGCCGAGGGAGACCCGACGCCACCCCCTGAAACGCCGGCATCGCCCCCGGCCGCGATCGAGCCGGTGCCTGCACTCGAATCCAGCAACCAGGCCCGGCGGGTCGCCGAGCTGGAGCGGGAGCTGAGGGAGGCCGTCCGCGATCGCGAGATCGCCAAGGCCCTGCTCGGCAAGCCGCTCGTGGCCGGGGCGGCCGGGCAGTTGATCAAGCTCTGGCGCGAGGAGTTCGACGTCGTGCCCGAGGGGGACCGCCTGATCGTGGTCAGCCCCGACGGCCGGGGCGTGGCCGAATCCATCGACGCCTTCCTCGATCGACCCGACTACGCCCACTTCCGCGCCCCCTCGACCCGGGGCGGCACCGGCCTCCCCGGCGCGGGCCGGTCGTCCACACCCGGCTCCTCGATCGGCAAGGCCCAGCCGCCGCGGACCCTCGGCGACGCCATCCTCGAACGCTGGCGGACCTCGGGCCCGGACAACCCCGGCGGCTGGGGTCGCAGGAGGTGAGACATGGGTGAGGAATGATGAGTGATGGGTGAATGAAGACAGAAGTCGTAGCGCGTTGACGTGAGAGTTGCTTCCACCGTTCGTTTCTTCATCGGAGTTTGCGTTCCATGCCGAATGCCTACCTGCAGGGGATCCAGTCGTCGTTCGACAACCAGGCGACGGTCCGCAACGACATCAGCGTGGTCTCGACCAACTGGTTCGTGAACCGTTGCCCGCTGGTGACGAGGTCGCCGCGCGTGCCGGTGGGCTCGACCACGTTCACCATCCTGAACCGGGCCTTCCGAGCCCGCGTGGCCACGGTCGCGGCGGCTGTGGCCTCGGGCGACGCGCAGATCACCCTGGTCGACGCCAGCCCGTTCATGGTCGGCGACGTGCTGGAGCTGGTCTCGGGCGAGCGGGTCGAGATCACCGCCGACCCCGACACCACGAATAATCGCATCAACGTGCGTCGCGGCGTGGAAGGGACCACCGCCGGCTCGGCCGCCGCGAACGACGTGATCCGCCTGATCTCCAACAGCCGTACCGGCGGCGAGGTCAACCAGAGCGCGGTCGCGTTCAAGCCGACGGGCGTGAACCAGTTCTGCCAGACCTGGCAGCACCCGGTGCAGGTGAGCGGCTCGCTGGAGGCCAGCCACGGCTACCTCGGCTCGGCCGGGTACCGAACGCCGTTCGAGCAGGCCCGCATGGACGCGCTCCAGAACCTGATGGACGACATGGAGTACTCGTCCTACTACGGCCGCGGCGAGGATCCCGCCGTCGCGAACCGGCCGAAGCAGAAGGGCCTGAAGGCGCTCATCAAGTCCAACACGACCTCGAGCCCGGTGAACGCGGGGGCCTACAAGCCGACCGACCTGATCCGCGACACGCTGGAGAAGTGCCGGATCGGCGGCGGCAATCCCGACGTGCTGCTCGTCTCGACGAATTTCATGACCGGCCTGGCGACCTGGGGCCAGGCGGTGCAGCGGCTCGACGCCGGCTCGAACGTCTTCGGCACGCCGATCGACGTCTTCGAGGCCCCGTTCCTCGGCGGCCTGGCGATCATCGAGGCCCCGCTGCTGAAGCCCTCAACCGCCATCTGCCTCACCTCGTCGGAGGTCCGCCTGCGGATGAAGCGGAACGAGTTCTGGAACCCCCGCGGCTCGCGCGGCGACGCCTTCGAGGGCGACTGGGTCGCCGAGGGCGCCATCGAGGTCGAGAGCGAGGCGCACCACGCGTGGGTCGATGGCATCACCGCGTTCTCGGCGAGTTGATTGCTGATAATTGAAGCGGAGCGGCCCCCTGGCGCCGGGCGCGGGTCTCCCGACCCCGCCCTTGCCCAGAGCAGCCGTACCGCAGGGGCGGGTCTCCAGGCCCGGTAATCCGTTGCCCCGACCCGCGGGGGGTTCCAAGAACGGGTCTGGAGACCCGGTTTGGTAGTCGAGCGCGGCGGTGGCAGGGGCGGGGTCTGGAGACCCACGCCCAGCGTTGACGGCCCACGACGAGGCCTGGCGCGGACGGTCGAGAAGAAGGCGATGCAGCCAAGGGTGCAAATATGCCTTTCATTCAATTCCCCGGCTATCCGGCCTACGTCGAGGCGGCGGCGAGGGCGGCGGGGCGGCCGATCCGGATGGATGGGTTCGCGAAGGTCGGGCCGCTGCTGGGCCTGTCGAACCTGTGCGGGCAGGCGATCGGCCTGCACCCGTCGGCCATGATCGAGGTACTCGCCAGGGCCCGCGAGTTCCGCGACCAGCTCGAAGTGGCCCTCTCGGCCGCCGACGCCATGCTCAACGACGTAAACACATTCCGGGTCGAGACGATCCGCGAGCGGCTGGCCGCGAAGGTCAGTTCCGAGGCGCAACCGTCGAAACCCCCGCAAGCCGCCGCCCCCCCGCAACGCCCCACGAGGCGATGAACGAACGAAAGGGCAACGGATGATCGTGTATGCCAGCGACGAGGACGTGGCCATCCGCGCCCCGAGCGACTTCGCCCTGCTCTGCCCCAAGGACCAGGTCCTGGCCTCGGGCGGCGACGGGGCGTTCGCGGCGGGGGATCGGTGGACGCTCACGTCGGCAACCGTCAACTTCGCCGCGGCCGGCCTCGCGCCCGGCCAGGTGGTGCAGATCACGAGGACCGGCGGCGGCCTGCGGGCGACGCCCGACGCCCTCGTCGTGCAGTCCGTGGGCAACGCCGGCGTGGTCCTGAGGCGCAAGGGCCAGCCCGCCGGCGCGGGCCAGCCCCCGAGCCCGCAAGGCGGGATGCCGGGCGTCGAGTTCCTGGTCGCGACCCTCCAACCGCAGATCAACCGGGCCTGCGACGACCTCAATCGCCGGCTCGGCCTCGGGTCGCCCGGGCGACGGCCGGAGGACCTCGGCGACCCCGCCGCCCTGCGAGAAGTCGCCGTGCTGATGGTCCTGCACCGACAGTACCTCGACCGCTCCCGCGAGGCCGAGGGCCAGCCCGACGCCTTCGGCGCCAAGGCCCGGGCCATCCAGTCCGAGCTCGACGACCGCCTCGGCCGCCTGGCCGTGCGGTTCCGAGACGACCCGGGCGGCCGGCCCTCTCAGCGGTTCCGGACGCGTCTCGGACGCTGAACCACCCGGGGATTGTTCATGCCGGTGTCCTATCACATCTACAAGAACGACGGCAACGGCGGACCGGTCGATTACGGCACGCCCGTCGCCACGACGGCCTCGACGTCGCTCGCCGTGGGCCCCCTGCCGGCCTCCGGCGACACGACCTTCGCGGTGCGGGCGTTCGACCCCGCCACCGGGTCGGAGGAACTGAACACCGACGCCCTGGTGCGGATCCGGCTCGACGCGGGCGGCCAGCCGCTCGCGCCGCCGCCGAATCCGGTGCACGCACTCTGCGTGTTCCCGCAGGCCGGCGGCCGGATCCGGGTCGCGTGGGCCCACCAACCGGCCCGGGACGTCCCGCCCGCGACCTCGTTCGAGGTCTCGGCCTCCCCCGGCGGCCCCACCCTGACCGTCGCCGCCTCGCCCGATCGCCTGGGCTATCAGGCCACGCTCGACGGACTGACGAATTCGCAAACCTACACCATTTCGGTCCGTCCGATCGCCGGGTCGATCGCCGGCCCCGCGACCTCGACCACCATCGCCTACAGCGTGAGCCCCCTCGCCCACGTCGAGAACCTGTCGGCCGCAGCCACGTAGGGTCCGCCATCCAGGACCAATCCATTATCAACGCGACTTTCACAAGATTGGTCCGCAATGGCGGGCCCTACATGAGGACACATCCATGCCCATCCTCAGCACCTCGCAGCGCGATGCGCTTCGCCAGGAGCTGCAAAAGTCGAAATATGCGGGCCTGTCGGTGGTCCAGCTCGCGGCCCTGCTGAACGCCCCGGGCCTCCTGGCGAACCCGGTCCCGCAGTCGTCGGCCGTGGTGCCGAAGCCATTCACCGTGTCGGACCTGCTCAACTTGCTGTCGGCGGGCTCGCTCTCGAACGTGCTCTCGGTGCCGGCGAATCCGGAGATCGTCTCGAAGATCAACTCGCAGGACCGCCCATCGGTGGCCCTCTGGACGTCGGCCCTGAAGGGCGCGGGCCTGATCTCGCAGGCCGAGTGCAACGCGATCCTCGCGAAGCTCGCCGAGACGATCGCCGACCCGAGCTGGTCGGCCCAGGTCGCCGCCGGGCCGAGCGTCAAGCAGACGCTGTTCGGTCAGTCCGTCTGGCCGCTCCCGACGGGGGAGACGGTCGACTTCCTCACCCCCGACGCCGTCCAGGAGGCGCTCTGAGCGATGGCCACCCCCACCAAGTCGTCGAGTGCCCTGATCACCAGCCAGTCGGTCCCGGCCGGCTCGACCGTCACCTCCTCGGCGCTCGACCTCCGCACCTGCTTCGCGGCGGGCGTGACCGTCCGCGTCACCACGACCACCGCGCCGAACGCGGGCCCCCTGATCACTGTCAACGTGAGCAAGAACGGCACGACCTGGACGCAGTTCCAGCGTCTGGCCGGTCCGGCGTCGGCGAACGCGAGCGACGACTACGTCGTGACGCTGCCCGACTGGGCCTCCTACGCGCAGGCCTCGGTGCAGAACCAGGACAGCGGCTCCGTGTCGATCACCGTCCTCGCGGATGCTCACACGATCACAGGAGTGTCGTGAAACCGTGGCCACCTACCTCGCCAAACCCGAGACGCCCCGCCTCGCGCCCGAGCACCCGCTCGGGTCGCGGACCCTCGCCGCCTGGGCCATGAGCGAGGGTCGGGGCCCTGCCGTCCGCGACGCCTCCGGGGCCCGCAACCACGGCACGCTCTCCGGCAGCGCCGCCTGGTCGCGCGGGCCGTTCGGCCCTTGCCTGAGCTTCCCCGGGACGTCCAGCAATGACCGGGCCGAGTTCGCCCAGTCGCCGAGCCTCGCGGTCGGCGGCAAGGGGCTGACGGTCGCCGCCTGGATCTGCCCGCAGGGGGCGTTCGGCGGGATCGTCGACAAGACGATCGGCGGCCAGACCAACACGCAATTCCTGATGTTCCTCGAGAACAATCAGCCGAAGTTCCGGGTGATCTCCAACCCCACGGGCGCCGCGACCGCGCAGCCGAACGGCAGCCAGTACGCGGCGGTCGGGGCCTCGATCGCCCTGGGCCAGTGGGCCCGGGTGGTGGGCACCTACGACGGCCAGACGGTCCGGATCCACGTCAACGGCGTGGCCTCCGGTTCGACGGCCGCGGCGAACTTCTCGATCATCAATGGATCCGGATTGACTTACATCGGCACGCTTGGGTCCGGCATTTACGCCTTCAACGGGCGGATCGACATGGTCTCGATCCACTCGCGGGCGTGGACCCCGGCCGAGATCGCCAGGGATGCGCAGGACGCGTTCGCGCCGTATCGCCCGCGTGGGCTGTCCGGCTCGCGGTCGATCCTGTCGGGCGCCACGATGCCGCCTCCCCCGCCCCCCCCGTCGCCGACCACGGCAACCCGCCGGCCGCGCTGGTCGCCCCCGCCGCGATCGCGGCACAAGTCGCGCTGATTCGCCCGTTCCCGTCGGATTCACCTGCCCACATATCGAGGTGCCCATGCCGATCGCCGTCGGGGGATCGAGCCCCCCTCGCTCGACTGCGTACTCCAAGGCGCTGAGCGTCAACATCACGGACTACGGCGGGGCCGCCGACAACGCCACCGACAACGCCACCGCGTTCGAGGCCGCCTATGCCGCGCTCATCGCCAAGATGAATAACACCCAGTACGGGAATTTCTACCAGCAGCGCGGCTACATCTATTTCCCGGGCGGCTCGCGGCCCTACGCGATCTCCCGCCCGCTCAAGATCGAGGACCCGTACGTCTGGATCGTGGGCGACGGCCCCGCGAGCAAGATCGAGCAGCGGGGGCTCGGCCCCTGCGTCATCCTGGGCGTGCGGACCAAGGAGCAGGTCCCCAACGGCACGATCTGCCAGCTCGACGCCAGCTACCGCCCGGACCTCTTCGGCAAGCTCGACACCAGCCTGGTGACGGGCCCCAATCAGCGCTGGGGGATCCGCACCAACGCCAATTCGAGCGTCATGTTCCAGGCGGTGCCCTTCTCGCACGGCGGCCCCGAGGGCACCACCGGGGCGCTCGACAACTGGGGCACGACCTCGGCCCTGACGATCGAATGCTGCGTGGAGGCGCCCGACGGCGGCATCTTCCCCCCCGGCTACGTCGGCGGCATCCTCGTGCTCGGCACCGGCAGCAACATGGTCTTCCAGCTCCAGAAGGGGGGCGGGACGAACCAGTTCGACCTCCTCTTCCGGTGCGCCGACGATGCGCCCGACCAGGTCAACACCGCCTCCATCTCGACCGGCGGCGCCACCGGACCGCAGCGGCTTGCCTTCCAGCTCGATCTCGTGACACGCAAGGTGACCGCTTACGTCAACGGCGTGCAGACGGCGGTCTCCACCGGCGGCCCGTTCTACACCCGGACCGGCGCCACGACCCTCGCCCGCAACGAATTCTGCTCGCTCCATATCGGGCTGGTGAGCTACGAGACCGACCTCCGGGCCCCGGTGGCCACGCCATCGACCCAGTTCAATCTCGACCTGCGCCTCTACGGGCTCGCGTTCTCCCGCAAGCTCCGCTACAAGGATCGCGGCGTCGGCCTGGCCCAGCAACGCGTCGACGACGGCACCCTCAACGACAATTATCGCTACCAGCGAGCGGACTTCAGCGACCGCAGCCTCGTGGCCTTCCTCACGCTCCTCGACGACCCGAGCAATCCGCTCACGGGCCGAAACGTCACGTCGATGTCGGCCTACTACGGCGGTTCCCAGCTCGGCTACTTCTTCCAGGTGCCGATGTATTCCCTCCTCGGCGGGATCAAGAACAACGGCATCGCCGACCTGCGCCTCACCAGCTCGTTCCCGACCAATCCGACCGTGGCGGTGGGCGCCATCCTCGACCTGACCATCGAGCGCTGCATGATCGAGGGGGGGACCCAGGCGATCGGCACCCTGAACCTCCTGGCGAATTACACGACCCACATCATCGACTGCGAGCTGAGCGCGACCGACTCCTGCTATTACGGCTCCTGGTCGGCGGTGGTCGGCCGCAACGTGAGCTTCCGGAACGCGGCCCGGGCGACGATCCGGACCTTCGCCTCGAACACCGACTTCGACGATTCCATCGTCCTCTTCGCCAACGAGCAGACCGAGAGCATCGTCAAGTCGCACGCCGGGCTCTACGGCGGATTCCACCGCTACGTGAACATGAAGATCGACTTCGAAGGCAGCACGTATCGGGTGGCCCCGTTCTACTTCGAGCAATACACCGGCTTCATCATCGCCCCGGCGACCTCCTATGAGGTCAAGAACATCTACATGGGGACCACCGGGGCCTGCCCCCTCTTCAAGCTCGTGACCCGCCAGGATTATGCCAATGACGGCATCAATTACATCTACCTGGATGTCAACAACATCCAGACCATCGGTTCCGACTACACCTCGATCGTCGAGCTCGACGGGCCGAGCGTCACCGGCGAGGTGAGCGGCGTCTTCCCGCCGAACGGGCCGCAATTCAAGCACCTGGAGACCAAGGGCGCGGGGAGCTCGCTGGTCGTGCGGTCGATGACGCTGAAGGCACCGCCCCGCATCTTCTCCTGGTACGCCGGGGCCCACGTGCTCGACTGCCGCACCGGCGTGGACGGCCAGTTCACCCAGTTCCGCTGCGTCTCCTCGGGCGCCTATGGAACGCCGACCCCGCCGACCTGGGCGGGGCTGAACCCGCAGCAGAAGACCCCGTCGAGCCTCGCGGGCTACGTCCTGAACCACGCCTACATCACGGCCGCCCTGAGCTGACCCCCAACGTCGCGGAGACGATCGCATGCCCGGATTCTTGACGGACCCCATCAACAACAAATTGCTCGACAGCGTCTTCGGACGCGTCGCCTACACCGCACCGGCGACCCTGTATTTCGGCCTCGCCACCCGCGCGGCCAACAAGGCGGGGCAGGTCTCCGAGCCCTCCGGCGGCGGCTACGCCCGAGTCGCCGTGACCAACGACGCCGCCCGATTCCCCGCCGCGAACGTCGGCGCCAAGTCGAACGCGTCCGTCGTCACGTTCCCCGCGCCGACGGCCGACTGGGGCACCGTCGTCAGCCTGTTCGTCGCCGACGCCCCCACCGGCGGGAACGTCCTGGCGATGGCCGACCTGACGTCGCCCCGGCCCATCAACTCGGGAGCGCCGGCCCCCACCGTGGCCGCCGGGGCCTTCTTCCTCTCCCATACCTGAACCGAGGCCGATCGATGCCACTGCGGGTCCGCTTCCAGTATACGACCGGGGCCTCGCTCGGCTACTCGATCGAGCGCCTCTCCGACGGACGCTTCTTCGACTTCGCCGACCAGACCTTCAAGGACATCCCCACGACGACCGTCGCCGTCCTCAACGAGGACACCGGCAGCTTCCTGGGGCGCTACAAGGTCACCCTCTCCTCCACGCCGATCGCCCAGTTCACCAACGGCGATTATGTGATCACCATTCACAATCGATCCTCGGCCAACGCCGTCATCGGCCAGCTCGCCACCGTCATGAACAACGGCGACGACGCCACCGTCGTGCCCTCGCTCGTCGGCGGGGGCGGCGTCGATCCCTGGTCCGTGCAGCTCCCCGGCCCCTATGGCGCGGGCACCGCCGGGGCGATCCTGGGGCAGAACCTCGACGCCAGGGTCTCGACCCGCTCGACCTACTCGGGCGGCCCGGTCGCCTCGGTCGTCTCGCCCGTCGTGGTCGGGGCCAACAACGACAAGAGCGGCTACTCGCTCGCCGCCGCAGGACTCGACGCCGTGAACGTCGAGCCCGGGATCAACGCCCGTCAGGCCCTCAGCCCGATCCTCGCCGCCGCCGCCGGAACCCTCGCCGGGGCCGGCACCGGAACCATCACCATTCGCGGCGCCAACACCCTCATCACCCGCATCACCGCCAGCACCGACAACGCCGGCAACCGATCCGCCGTCACGCTCACGCTCCCCGCGTGATCGCACAACGAATCGAAACATGCCGGCACCTTGCGGGATGAGGAGGCCCCGACCGCCATGGCGCAGCAACCCTATTACGCACCGAGTTACTTCTCCACCTTCTACTTCCCCGACCTCGCCGCGATCGAGGTCGTCGACCCGTCGTATCCCCCGTCGGTCACGCCCCTCTTGCCGGTTTCGCCGGAGATCCTGGCGATCGAGGCCATCGTCAGGCGGCTGCGCGACCTGGGCATCTTCGGCGACGTCCTGCTCGTCGACGACCAGTCCGTCGATCCCCCGGGCGTCGCGGGCTACCCGGCGGCCGTCGTGTCGCTCAAGGGCTGGACCGACGAGGACGAGAATTCGACCGACCAGGTCCGCACGGCCGAGTTCGCCATCCGGATCGTCGACGAGCAGGACCGGGCGTTCTCGCGGGTCGAGTCGCTCGTCTCGCTCGCCCGCGCGGCACGGCAGCAGCTCCAGAACTCCGACCTCGACGGCCTGGCGATCCCCGGGCTGACACGGCTGAAGACGGCCCGGCTCGCGAAGGGCTCGGTGCTCCCTGGCTCGACGCTCCAGCTCGACGGCGAGTTCGCGTATTTCCTCGAACCAACCGCCGTCGTGGCCGTCCGTTCCTGATCACACCTTCATCCTACCAAACTTTCACGCGAGGCAACGTCCATGTCGGCGACCAAGCGATTCCTCAACTGGACCGGCGTCACCTTCACGCCCACCGGCCAGGACCCGATCAGCATCACCGGCGTGACCTCGCTCGGCATCCAGAAGCACGGCGGCGCCCTGCTCAAGTTCTCGGGCGACGGCGACCGCTACATGACGACCGTCGTGCCCGACGTCATCGAGCCCGAGATCACCATCCAGACGGCCGACCTGACGGCCCTGCGTTCGATCCCGGTCGGCACCATCGGCACCCTCTCGGCCACCCACAACGACGCCCGAAACGGCACCGGCGTGGGGGCCATCACCTACACGCTCGCCAACGCGGTCGTCTCCGCGAACACCCACCAGGGCGAGCATCGCAAGTTCGGGCGCGGCACGATCGCCTTCTCGGCCTTCTCCGTCGACGGCCAGACCAACCCGCTGACCTCCAGCGTCCAGGCGTGATCGCATCATGCTCCCTTACTGCGAAGCCGACCGACGTCTCCCGGGCGCGTCGGGCATCGGCATCCGGCTCGCAAACGGCGAGGACTGGCTCCTCGCCCGCCCGGTCGTGCGGGCCACGCGAGGCCCGCTGACGGAGCCGGACGTCGACGACGCGATCGAACGCCTGCATGAGCACATGACGCTCGGCGAGGATTTGCCGCTGGTCGCGATCTGGGACGCCGCCCGTCGCCTGCTCGCGCCCAACTATCGGCTCTCGTCCGACGAGATGGCCGGGTTGCTGGAAGTCTCGCCGGGCGAGGAGGCCGAAGGGCTGGCGCGGGCCGTCCTCGACGCCCTGTTCGGCCCGGAGGACCGCGCCCGGGGCTACAACGACTGGGTCCGCACGTCGCTCCTCGCGAACGGCCTCGGCGGCCATCGGTTCCGGGCCGACGAGTTGGCGGACGTGCTCGCCGTGCTGGTCGCGACCGGCCGGACGGTGCGGCCCGAGAAATTCGTCGACGTCTGCCGCGCGGCGGAGGAACGATCGGCCCTCGAACATCTGGTGGGATGATGGCGCACTCGATCGATCCTGTCTCAACGCGACGATGCGACGTCCCCGGCATCAACCTGATCCTCGCCGACGCCCAGGCCTGGTCGTTCGCCTCGCCGACGACCCGGATGCGTCCCCGATTCCGGCCGGATGGCACGATCGCGGGCGTGATTTCCAGCGCGGGACATTCCCCGGCCGTGGAACGCGAGATCACGAACCTCTCGGACGCATTCGGGCGACGCGACGAGGGCGCGGCGAGTGACGCACTCGGCCGCATCGCAACCCTGCTGCTCACTTCGGCCCACGACATCGATCCGCAGGCCGCCCGGGAACTGGTCATCGCCGGCCTGGACGCACGCCCCGACCTGATCGACGAGATCCTCGCCATCGCCCTCGGCGAGCCATCCACGGGAGAGCCCGCCCGATGACGCAACCCGGACCGATCCTGACCCGGCTGGAACGCTGGCGACAACGACTCGGCCCGTCCGGGCCGCATCACTTGAAAACACAAGCCGATCCCGCCCCGACGGCCCCATCCGGGCGGACGCTGGAGTTTCCTTCCCCGCCGGGCGACGGCGGGACCGACGTCGCCAACGACGACGCGGCCCCCGTCGCCCAGGCGGGCCCCCCTCCCATCGCGACGGATCCCCCGACCACGACGTCCGAGACCCGAGGCACTGTAGCGTCAGAGGTGTCGATGATCGCGAACCCGTCGCGAACCTCGCCGGATGTCACCGTCGCGCCGATTGTGCAGCCGAACCGGACGACGACGCCCGACGGCCTGGCCCCTGTCATCAATGCCCCCGCATCCGTGAACACGCAGGTCGTGACCGTGCTCCGTCAGGACAATGCTCGGATTTCGCAGGACGATCGGGCAAATCCCCCGCGATTGTCCGCCGAACCGGCCCCGACGGTCGCACTGCCTCGGGCGAGGACGTTCGACTGGATCGCGGAATCCTCGCCGATACCGATGGCCGCGCCGAACCCGTCGCCATCGACGGAGTTCGGCCCAGGCGGCCCGTCGCCGATGGGCGGGGCACCGACGGAGCCGAACGCCACGGACCTGACGCGCACGAATGAGTTGCTGGAACAGATCCTGGCCGAGACCCGGAAGCGAGCGGTGAATTACCTGCCGGCCTCGGGGCCGGGCTGGGCACGCTAGCCGAACCAAGCGAGGATTTCCCATGGCATCGTACGGCGGCGCCTCGATCTTCGGCACCAGCCTCAGCATGACGACGGCGCAGCCGCCCCGCGAGGCCCAGATCAACGCGTTCTTCGGCGTGAACGGGTTGGAGTGCCTCGACGGCGGCGCGCGGGGCCGCGTCACCTTCGCACGCGGACTGCTCATCGGCAACTCGGCCCTGGAGCTGAACCTGGCCGAGAACCTGTTCCGGTCGTTCCACGACGGCCAGGCCCGCATCCTCGTGGACAACATCGGCAACACCTGGCCCGACGTCCGCATGCTCGCATTCCTGCCCCTCGGGCGGGTCCGGCAGTCCCCCTCGGGCGTCTTCTTCCGGCCCTATGTCGCGCGTTTCCTCCACCTCAGTTGATCCACAACACGGAGGACGCTGATGGGTTTCTCGCAGTCGACCATCCGCAACGCCCGAGTCATCCCCGACGGCCCCGACCTGCTGATCTCGTGGGATTCCGTCGGGCCGGCGGGCGAACTCTATCAGGTCTACGTCGACCGCCGCCTGGCCTGGCACGGCAACGCCAGGCGCTGCGTGGTCCCGTCGGGGCGTGCCGGGGTGAACACGTGGGTGGACATCGGCGTTGTCCTCCCCTCGGAGTCCACCCAGGACTTCTCCGCCACCCTCGCCGCGTCCTCGACCCGCAACGACTCCGCCCTGCTCCGCTGGCAAGGCGGCACCTATCTCGATCCGACCGGGGGCGACGACATCCAGGGCTTCCGGATCTACCGATCTCCCGCATCGGGCACGGCGGTCGATTACGGCAATCCCGTCGATCAGGTCGCGGCCTATCCATTCGGGATTATCGTCGACGGCTTCGGCAAGGACGGGTTCGGCTCGGGCGGATTCGGCCGCGCGGCCAGTTCCTACGCGTGGCAAAGCCCGCCGCTCCCGCCGGGCACCTGGACCTTCGCCGTCGTCCCCTACGGCCGCTCGGGCGCGATCCCCGGCACGTCGCCGATCACCGCGACCGTCACCGTGGCCTCTCCGCCGCGACCGCCTTCGCCCGATGCCGGGGGTTCCCGGCTCCGGTTCGAGTACGACGGCCCTGCCTCGCGGACGGGCACGTTGCGGTGGGCTGCGAGCCCATCGGCGTGATCGGGCGATCTTCGCATTTCCTCTTGTTCAGGTGCGATCATGTCGACGAGCTATACCGCCAACTGCCGGCTCCGCAAGCCCGCCGCGTCCGACCGCAACTGGGACGCCCCGCTCAACGCCAACGCCGACCAGCTCGACGCAGCGACGGCGCTCGGGGCCCTGTGCGTGTCGGCGACCGAGAGCCCGAGCAACACGCTCCGCGTCAAGGTCTCCGCCGGCACCTATGTCAAGGCCGACGGCAGCCTCGCCACCTACGCGGGCACGTCGGCCCTCACCGTCGCCGCATCGAGCACGGTGCAGCTCTGGATCAATTCTTCCGGGGCCCTCGCCTCGGGCGCGAGCTTCCCCGCCGGCGGGCATGTCCGGCTCGCGACGGTGACGACCGACGCCAGCTCCGTCGCCTCGATCGTCGATGGTCGGATCCAGTGCCAGGTCGCCGGCAACGACGTCGCCTGCCTGCCCGTGACCGGCGGCACGGTGTCGGGCTCGCTCACCGTCGTCACGCCGGCGACCTCGACTCCCCTGATGGCCTTGAACGCGACGGCCCGGACGATCGGCTTCTTCAACGCCACGCCCGCCACCCAGGCGTCCGCGGTGGCGAGCCTGTCGTCGGGCGCGGGCACGGCGTCGAGCACGATCGCCGACGTCGGCTCGGCCTTCTCGCAGGCCACGCTCAACAACAATTTCGCCAGCCTCGCGGCCACGGTGAACGCCCTCACGGCGGCCCTCAAGCGGCACGGGCTGATGGCGTCCTGATCGCGACCCATCCGGCTCGACTTAATCGTTTAATCGGAGACGTCTCCATGCCTGCCAGTGCGTCGATCGAATCCGTGGGCGTGGGGCGGTCTCGGGCCGCGGCGACGGTCGGCGTTTACCGCTACCGGCCGGGCGCTTCGCGGCCGTTCGAACTCCTGCCGAATGTCCGCGTGGTCGAGATCCAGCATCGCGAGGGGCCGTTCCCCGGGCACGCCCGGTTCCGCTACGTCTTCGACGACCGCAACGACGAGAGCGGCCCCACCTCATTCCAGGACGCCCTCGGCGTCGGCGTCGACCTGCCTGGCGTGGTGCAGAACGACGAGCGGCTCGTCGCGCTCACCTTCCTGGCCGATGGCTCTCAGGAAATCCTGTTCGACGGCTTCGCCCAGGTGCCCGAGCTGAATCTGGCCCCGGACCGCGAGGTCGTCACCTTCCTCGCGTTCGGCGTGGCCATCCGCGCGTGGGACGCGCCGATCGCCGGCGCCCTGATGCGCGACGCCGACGACCCTTCGACCGGCGAGGATGTTTTCACGAGCCTGCCCACGCACTTCAACCCCGCCGGCCGCCCCAACGCCTCGCCAGAAGGGGCCGATGCCGTCGATCCTTCGGAGAGGACCTACCCGACGTTCCTCGACCCCCTGGTCGTCCGCGAGCCCGACGTCCGGCGCCACTGGACGGTCGCGATGGCCTCGCGTTACCTCTGCTACGGCTACAACCCCGACGAGACGTTCGTCCGCAACCCCGACGGAGACCTGATCGACGCCCTGCTCGATAGCCGCATCCCCCGCCCCGGCGCGGATTTTTCTCCCGACGATCCCGACACCTATGAGAGCGAGCCCCTGCTCGTCGCCGACTACCCCGCCACCGGCAAGCCCTGGCCGGTCGCACTCGCCGAGATCCTCGAACCGCACGGCTTCGGCCTGAGTTTCCAGCTCGCCACACGGCCCGATGGCCACCCGGAAACGCAACTGCAACTGTTCCGGCGTCAGGATGGTTCGCCCGGCTCGTACAAGGAGCTGCTGCTCCAGCCGAGGGGCTCGCAGCTCGACCCGTCGCAGTCGAACCTGGCCGAGGCCCACGTCGCGCGCGACGTCAGCGGGGTCGCGAACGTGATCGCCGTCCACGGCCGACCGACGCGCTACGAGGCGTCGTTCGTGCTCGCCCCCGGGTTCCCCATCGCGGCGGCCGACGCGGCCAATTCCGCCGCCCTCCGCGCGTTCGACCGCAACTCCGACGACTTCGCGCGGGAGAAATCGGCCTTCTACCGGCTCTACGTCCTCGACGAGACCGGCGAAGGGCACTGGGATTTCAACACGAGTTCGCTCCTTCACACTCCCACGCGACTCGGCGATCTCTTCCGCGACGATGAACCGTCCAACGACCCCGACTACGTCTTCCGCCGCCGGCCGCCGATCGGCGAACTGTTCACGCTCGACGCGAACCGCATCCCGCTCCGCGCGAAGCTGGCCATCTCGGTCGATTACCAGGGGTCGCAGCCGGGCCTTTGGGACGGCACGGGCACCTGGCAGACGGTTGAAGGCGGGTTTGAACTCTTGCGCGACCGGCTGGGTATCTGGATCGCCGTGCCGAACCCGAACGGCTGGAACATCCAGGCGTCGCCGGTCGCCGGGGCCCCCTTCCCCTCGGGCATCGTCAAGGGGGTCGAGGACCAGGCCCTCGCGGGAGGTCGACGGTTCGCGTTGCGGCTGACCTGCGTTGTCGAGTCGGATCGCGGCATCGAGGCCGTCGCCGGCCGACGGGCGTCGAGCCCGACGACGTTCGAGGTGATCCGCCGGATCGACGCGCGTGACCGCTACGCCCGGCACATCATCGCGCCCCGGAGCGAGTTCAATCCAGGAAATCGGCCGAAAATCGCGCGAGACGACGCCGACGACGCATTCGCCGAGGCCGCCGCGATCCGCCTGGCGAGCGAGGCGGGCGCGGTGGCCGGGCGGGCGACGATCCCCCGGTTCACGATGGCCTACCGGGTGGGCGACAAGGTCCGGGCGATCCGCGGCCGAGGCCTGTCGCTCCGCACCAACGCCGGTGCGCCGGAGGAGGAAGGCGACGTCTTCCCCACGATCGTCGGCCGCACCTGGACCTTCGATGACGCCCAGCGCACCTGGCTGCAACTCTCCGACCAGCGAGGCCGATCCCGATGAGCTACGAGCCGGATGTCATCGCCTGCCGCTTGCGCCTGCATATCGACGATCAAGAGGTTGAGGAATCGCGCCGGGCCGACGAGCCCTCGCCCGGCGGGCCCACGCTGCTCGTCCGCACGAAGACCCTCACCGCCTATCCCACGGCCGCCTCGCGGTTCTTCGCCTGCGAGCCGGCGTCGATCCTCGGGGCGGAGGTGGAAGGCGGCGCGGCGAGCCTCGAACCGGCGACGGGGACGCTGCTCGCGTTCAACCTGGGCGTCGCGGTGCCCCCGCCGGGGACATATCTGCTGGTCACCTTCCTCCAGAACCGCTGGGTGTTCCGACATGACGGATGACATCATCCTTTCGCTCCAGAGATTGTCCGCGCGAGCGGATTCGCCCATGAACCGCCCGCTTCGGCCCCGACCGGCCGTCGCGGGCCTTTCGCCGTTTCCGGCCTTCCTCGGCCGCGTCTTCCCCGACCCGACGGTGCCCAGCATGCCGGGTCGTTTTTACTCGGTCAGGCATGTGGATTTGCTGGGCGTTGAGGTCGAAGGGGGGGAGGCGATCCGTTCCGTGAATGACAGTTCACGCGAGCGAGTGTTGCTTCTCGGGCCGGGGCGGGCCTACGAGGGGGACGACCTGATCTGCCGGTTCGTGGGGCATCGCTGGGTCGCCACGCGCGGGACGCGATCGGGCCTCGGCGGGCCGATGGTGTCGGTGCCCGATTGCTCGTGCGCCCCGATCCCGGCAACCCTGACGATGACGTCGCTCGACCCGACCTGCAACTCGGGCATGTTCCTCGACGCCACGCTCCAGTATGGCGACACGCCGGCGGGGCTCTCGGGGCTCGGCCTGGGGCCGCAGTGCTTCCTGAGCACCGAAGGCTTCGCCGAGCCGGCGACGGGCGACATCTTCTACTATCACTTCTACTGCGACGGCTCGGCGTTCGGCCTGACGCGGGTCTACGCCGATTCGGTCTTCGGCTCGCCGTTCCGCGAGAGCGAGTTGTATCGCTGGCCCATCGGCGCGACGGGCAACAGTTGCTCGCCGCTGCTGCTGGCCTCGGGCTCGGCCTTCGTCGGCAGCGACCCGAGCTGCCAGGTGGTGATCACCGAATGAACACGGCACGAGATCGTTGCGCGACCTGCCCGAGGCGTGAGAAGCCTTGCCTGGGTCAGTGGGTCGGACGGCTCTGCGAGCTGGCGTCGGGCCGACCTGATTATCAACGATTGCTGGCGCAACAGGATGCGCCTTGCGAGGGCCGTCGCCTCGACCTGGCCGAGGCCCTCGGGCTCGTGTCGTCGTGCGCCGAACGGGGCCGGGTGCTGCCGTGGGCCCAACAGGCCGATCAGGGATGCGGCTGCGCGGAGCGTTCGGAGTGTCGCCGGGGGATGGGGAATCCCGCCGGCGCGGTGTCCCTGCGCGACTGCCTGGCGTGCGTCGCCGCGCGGCCATCGGACGCGCGGTAAGGTCACCTGGAGTGCCGAAGCTTGCTTCCGCTATCGCTGGGCGGGAACTTGCTCCCGAGAGACCGCCTCGATTCCTGGGCGATCGCTTCGATCCGACACGCGGAGCAAGCCCCCCGAGAACAGTGCGGAAGCGAGCTTCCGCCCTCCGGGTCACGAGATTCCGAGGAGGTTCGACCAGAGTTCGTCGTAGGCCTCGACGACCCGGCGTGGGGTGAATTCGGCCTCGATCCGCGCGCGGGCGGACTCGCCGTAGGAGCGGCGGAGGTCGGGGCGCTGGATGGCCTCGCACATCGCATCGGCCAGCGCGTGGGCGTCGGCGGGGGGGACGAGCCAGCCGGTGGAACCGGGGACGACGAGGTTCTCGCTCCCCTCGACGCGCGTGGCGATCACGGGCAGGCGGGCGGCCATCGCTTCGAGGACGACGTTCGGCATCCCTTCCCACAGCGAGGGGAGCACGAACGCATCGGCACATCGGAGCGCGGCGGCGATGTCCTCACGGCGGCCGATGGGATCGACGTGCCGGGCCAATGCGGGGCTGGAGGCCAGGCGGGATTCGATCTCGGGCCGCAAGGGGCCGTCGCCGATCAGGACGAGTCGCCAGTCGTTCCGACGCGCGGCGAGTCCCTCGGCGGCGTCGAGCAGGTGCGTGATCCCCTTCTGCGGGTCGAGCCTGCCGATGAAGAGGAGGAGGGTCTCGAAGTCGCTGGAGCCGAGTTCGGGGCGAGGCAAGGGCTCGGCGAGGTCGAAGGGGGTCGGATCGACGCCGTTGGGGATGACGACGAGGCGATCCTCGGGGATGCCCCCGATCGCCGAGGTGAACCGCTTCACCCCCTCGGAGACGCAAACCGAGCCGGAGGCGAGGCGATGGGTCCAGCGGTCGAGGCGCAGGTGCCAGCGGCCGGACGGTCGTCGCTCGGCGACGCGGAGGCCGCCCACGATCCAGGGGACGACCGGTCGGAAGGCCAGGTGCGCGGCGATCCTGGATGCGACGTTGGCGTGGAACAGGAAGCTCTGGATCAGTTTCGGTTGCCGCCGCCTCAGGGCGTCCGCCAGCGTGCGGATCGCCCGGATCGGGCTGCGCGCGGAGATGGCGAGGCACTCGACCGGGATCCCCGCCTCACGCAACGGTGCCGCGAGGGGTGCCTCGGGCCCGAGCGCGATCACGGTCGGGGCCCATCGCGAGCGGTCCAGGCCGGTCGCCAGGGACACCAGCGCTTTCTCGGCCCCGCCGACGTCCAGCTCGGTGATCACCAGCGAGACCGGCACCGGCGTTTCGGGCCTCGGCCCCCGGTTCGCTGTCGCCAATCGCTCGCGGAGGCCCTGCAACGTCGCTCACCCTTCCGAAACGAGGTCGTCCACCACCCCAAACAGGGGACCCAGGGGGAGTTCGAAGCTGGACATCAGTTCCGTCGCGTACGTCTCCGCCGCCGAAAGCATCCGTTCACTTACGCCCGCTTCGTGCTTCGCGAAGCCCGTCATCGTGCGTTTGACGCGATCGAGTCCCCGGTATTCGCGGACGTCCAGGCCCATGTACGCATCACGCGCTGGCTCGGTGCTGGCGACACGACGAGGACTCCCCGGATCAGCTCGTCGCGGTAGCCCTCCTCGGCGTCGAGGCCGTCGGTCGGCGGGGCGGATGTCGCGAGGCTCATGGTCCGGTCCTCGGCGCGGGGGCCCGAGACAACTCCAGGTCACGATCGTCGGATCCGCATGGAAACCCGACAGGGTATCCCCGAAGATACCAGAACGACGCCCAGCCTCCCATGCGGGGTGTCGGGGTCACGCAGCAGGAGCGATGTTTGGATACCTCGGCCTTCGACTTCGACCTCCCCCCGGAACTCATCGCCCAGCACGCCGTCGAGCCCCGCGACCGGGCCCGGCTGATGGTCCTCAGGCGCGAAACCCGGGCGATCGAGCACCGCATCTTCGCCGAACTGCCCGACTTGCTGAATCCCGGCGACGTCCTCGTCCGCAACAACACCCGGGTCATCCCCGCGCGACTGGTCGGGCACCGCGAGGCGACCGGCGGCAAGTGGGAAGGGCTGTTCCTCAAGGCCTTGCCCTCGGGCGGCTGGGAAATCCTCGCCAAGACCCGGGGGCGGCCGGACGCGGGCGAGGCGGTGATCGTCGGCCAAGGGCTGAGGCTCATTCTCGAAGAACGCCAGGGCGAGGGCCGATGGCGGGTCCGTCCGGATGGCCCCGAGGAGTCGGCCGAGGCCCTTCTGGAGCGGCACGGGACGGTCCCCCTGCCCCCTTACATCCGCAAGGGGGTCGAGGGCCCCGGCGACCGCCAGCGGTATCAGACGGTCTACTCGCGCCACGCCGGCTCGGCCGCCGCGCCGACGGCGGGGCTGCACTTCACGCCCGAGCTGTTCGAGCGGCTCGCCGCGAGGGGGGTCGCCTCGCAGGAGCTGACCCTGCACGTCGGCATCGGGACCTTCCGGCCGATCGAGGCCGAGCGGATCGAGGACCACGTCCTGCACGCGGAGTCGGCCGAGCTGACATCGGAGACGGCCGAGGCGTTGAACCGCGTGAGGGCGTCCGGAGGGCGGATCGTGGCGGTGGGCACGACGTCGGCCAGGACGCTGGAGACGGCGGCCCTGTCGGGGACGATCCGGCCGTTCTCGGGCGACACCGCGCTTTATCTCAGGCCGGGGCACGTCTTCCGGGGGCTCGACGCCCTGGTCACGAACTTCCACCTGCCGCGCAGCAGCCTCCTCGTGCTGGTGGCGTCGATCGCCGGGCAAGATTTCGCGCTCGAGGCGTACAAAGTGGCTGTTCGCGAGGGCTATCGCTTCTATAGTTACGGCGACGCCATGCTCATTCTTTGAGCCCGAGGACGCCGTCATGTCCCGACCCGAGAATTTCTCGATCCGAACCATCGGTCTGGAACGCGCGACGTTCCTGGCGACGGGGGCCCTGTTCCTGCTCTCGGGGGTGCCGGCGCTGGTGTACCAGACGGCCTGGCAGCGGATCCTCGCGCTTCAGACGGGGGTGGGTGCGGTGTCGGTGGCGACGATCGTCGCCGCGTACATGGCCGGATTGGGGATCGGGAGCCACCTGGGGGGGCGATTGAGCCGGCGGCTCGGGCCCCGGGCCTGCCTCTTCCTTTTCGCCGGGCTGGAACTCTCCGTCGGGCTGTTCGCGACCCAGAGCCTGGGCCTCTACGGCCAGGGGGGGATCCTCTCGCCGGGCGGCTCGGTGGCCCGCATGGCCCTGGTCCAGTTCCTCCTGCTCCTGCCGCCGACGTGCGTCATGGGCATGACGCTGCCGCTGCTGAGCCGGGCCCTGGTGCGGGACGCCCGCATGGCGTCCAGCCGGATCGCCTGGCTTTATGGCCTGAATGTACTGGGGGCCGCGCTCGGGGCGCTGCTCACGCCCTGGGTGCTGGTGCCGCGGTTCGGGTTGGACGGGGCGATCGAGATCGGGGCCTGCTGCAACTGGGCGGTGGCCCTCGGCGTGGCGGCGGTGGGGATCCTGCGGAAGGTCCCCGATGGGGCCGAGGCGCGGGAGTCGTCGGGAGCCACCCCGGACGCGACGACCTCGCACCGTCGCCTGCCGCTGGGCTTCTGGATGGGGATGTCGGCGGCGTCGGGGTTCGCGGCGATCGCGCTGGAGATGCTCTGGTTTCGGGTGGTGGACGTGGGGACGAAGTCCACGGCCTACACGTTCGGCACGGTCCTGGCCGTGTACCTCCTGGGCCTGGGGGCGGGCAGCCTGCTCGCGCCGGCGGTGCTGCGGTCGAGGCCATTCCGGGGGCTGGACCCGCTGACGGGGTTTTTGGCGTCGCAGTGCGGCATCCTGGCCTATGTCGGCCTGGAGGTGCTCGCGCTGGGGTACCTGCCCCGGGATACCTGGGGGTTCGACTGGTTCTTCCGCTACTGGGGCGGCTATGAGCCGATCGCGCCGGACGGGTCGAACCGGCTGGAGATCCTGTGGCTCTACGGGCTCTTCCCGGCGGCGCTGTTCGGTCCGCCGACGTTCCTGATGGGGCTGTCGTTCGCGCAGTTGCAGGCGGCCGTGCAGACCGACGCGGAGGCCAGCGGCTACCGCGTCGGGCTGCTCCAGGCCAGCAACATCGTGGGCTGCCTCGCGGGGAGCCTGCTCGTCGGGCTCTGGCTGTTCGAGGCACTGGGCACGGCCGAGACGTTCCGCTTCGTGGTGGCCCTGGGCGCGGTCTTCGCGGCCTGCGGCGCGGGTCTCTCGGGCCGCCCCCGCCTCTTCGGGATCGCCGGGGCCCTGGCATTCGGCCTGGCCTGGCTGATGCCGTCGAATGACCTGTTCTGGGCGAGGCTCCACGGCCAGTCGGGGACCGCTCGGATCCTGACGCAGGAGGACCTCGGCGGCGTGGGGGCCCTGATCAACGAGGGACGCTGGCGAGTCTCGGTCAACGGCAAGGGGCAGAGCTACATCCCGTTCGGGGGCGTCCACAGCAAGCTCGGGGCGTTGCCGGCGACGCTCCACCCCGCGCCGAGGGACATCGCCCTGATCGGCCTGGGCTCGGGCGACACCGCCTGGGCGGCGGCGTGCCGGCCCGAGACCTCTACGGTGACGGTCTTCGAGATCTCGCCCTCGCAGTGGGACCTGCTCAAACGCGTGAATGAACAGGCGAACGACCCCCGATTGAAGGCGTTCCTGGCCGACCCGAGGGTCCGGGTCGTCGGGGCCGACGGCCGCAACGCGCTCGGATCCTCGCCGGCGAGATACGACCTGATCGAGGCCGACGCGATCCGGCCGAACGGGGCGTACAGCGGCAACCTCTACTCGCTGGAGTTCTTCAGCCTGTGCCGGAGCCGGCTCAAGCCGGGCGGTTTGATGTGCACGTGGTCGCCCACCCCGCGCACGCGGGCGACGTTCCTGCGAGCCTTCCCGCACGCGATCGAGGTCGACGGCGGCGTGATCCTGATCGGCAGCAACGAGCCTATCGCCTTCGACCGAGACGCGTGGCTGTCGCGGATCGGGTCGAAGGCCGTGGCCGATTACCTCGGCGGGGAGGTCGCCAACGAGTGCCGCCTGGGCCTGCAACAGGCCGGCCCCGCGAAGGCCGACGCGCCGCCGGAGTCCATCAACACCGACTGGCATCCGCTGGATGAATACCAGTAGGGCATGCCCCCACGCGATCGGCGGGGGCGGTACCCGGTGCGGTGGTCGCGGCCCTTCGGCCCGCGAGGCACCACACCCTACTTGGACTCCTCCTGCTCCATGTACTTCTTGGCGATGGGCTTGACCATCTTCAGGTGCTCCTTGATGCGCGGCAGCGCCTGGGAGGCGAGGGCCTTGATCTCGGGGTCCTGGCCCCGCTTGGATTCGGCCTCGAAGGTGGCGACGGCGTCCATGTGGACGAGGAGCTGCGCCTTGGCGTAACACCTGTCGAACTCTTCGCCGGAGAGCCCGGCGAGGCTCTGGGCGCAGAACTGGGCGCGGGGGTCGATCGCGCGGGGGAGCGGCATCCGCTTCTGGGCCGCTAGCTCGGTGAGCTGGGCGTTCATGCGGGTGTGCTCCTCGATCATCTTCCGGCTGAACTCCTTGAGCTGCGGGTCGGTCGCCTTCTGGGCGCCGAGCTGGCTCAGGGAGACCTCGGCCAGCCCGCCGATGGCCGCCGCCTGGGCGAAGAGCGCGTCGCTGACGCCCCCCTCATTGGCCGTGAAGACCTGCCGGCCGTTCTGGACCTGGGTCGTGGTGGTCGTCGTGTTCCGCTCCGGGTCCTGGTTCTGGTTCTGTGCGGGCGTGGCCACCTGCGCGTGGGCGGCGGGCACGAGGGCGAGGGCCAGGGCGGCCAGGGTCAGGGATCGGGTCATGGGGTGCGTCCTCCTGGGGTGCGATGCGGCGACGGGCCGGGGTCGGGAAACCGGAGAGGAATCCAGCGCATCCGTGAATGTGCAAGAAACTGGATCCGTTGACCCGTCGCGTGTGCCCCGGAGGCCGCAAACCTTGCGCCGCTCTCGCCTTCGTCGGGCGGGTCTCGGGTCGTCCTCCACCGCCCCCTTGGAGTGCGGGAGCGGTGGAACGGGCGGTGCGCAACCTACCGGGCGTTGAGCCACTCGTTCAGGCGGTCGGGCCAGGAGGAGATCGGAAGCGGCCGGGGGGCGATGCCGAAGCCGTGGCCGCCCTTGCTGTAGATGTGCAGCTCGCCGGGGACGCCGGCCTTCTTGAGGGCCTGGTAGAAGGCGACGGAGACCTCCGCGCAGGTCTTGTCGTCGTCGGCCACGGCGAGGAAGGTCGGCGGGACGGTCTTCGGCACGACCATCGCTGACTGGCGGTAGCCGGGGTAGATCAGGACGAGGAAGTCGGGCCGGGGGTTGCCGGAGTCGAGGGGGTCGGGGGTCGAGGGGGAATTGTCCTGCTCGGTCGGCTGGATGGCCGTGAGGATCGCCAGCTCGCCGCCGGCGGAGAAGCCCATGAAGCCGACCTTCTTCGGGTCGAGCCCCCAGGCGGCGGCCCTGCTCCGGACCAGGCGGATCGACCGGCGGGCGTCGGCCAGGGCGTGCTCGGCGACCTTGTAGGTCGAATCCTTGTCGTTGGCCAGGCGGTACCTGAGCACGGCCGCCGCCACGCCCTTGCTCGCCAGCCACTTCGCGACGTTCAGGCCTTCATTGTCCAGCGTCAGGTACTTGTGGGCCCCGCCGGGCGCGATGATGACCGACGACCCGTTGGCGACCTCCTTCAGCGGCAGGAACACGGTCAAGGTCGGGCTGTGGATGTTCGAGACCCGCCGGTGCGGGGCCCCCGGCTTGCCCGAATCCACCACGACCTCCTCCCCCGACTTCCCCTCCGAGCCCGGTGCGCCGTTCTCCCAGAGCTTGAGAACGATCGGCCCGTCCTCCTGGGCCTCGGGCTTCTTTGTGCGGGACGCCTCGAAGTTGAATGTGCCGGTCATGCCGTCGAGCTTCCACTCGCCCTCGCCGCGCAAGGTCTCGCCGTCGGGCTTGCCGATGTAGGTGACGGCGACGTCGCGGCCGTCGTACTTGCCCTTGACGACGAAGACGAGCTCGCCGGAGCGGAAGTCGACCTCGGGGACCGTCCAGTCCAGGCCCTCTTCCTTGAAGGTCGCCTTGAGCCCCTTCGCCGCCTTCGCCACCTCCAGCACCGGCTCGCGGACCTTGCCGTCGCCGGCGTCGTACTTGAGGGCCCAGGTCCCCAGCACCTTCGCGGGGTCGTCCTCGGCCCGGACGGCCAGAGGGGCGGTCAGGATCAATAGCGTCGCGAGCATCATCCGGCGCATGGCGCGTCTCCTCTGTGCGGATCGGGGGAGTTCCCCCGCGAGGTTCGCAAACCTCCGGGTGTCTTGCAACGGCCGGCCCGTTTCAACGCGGCGCAGGCAGCGAGGGCCGCCCGACCGCCGCGCGAGGAGCGAAGGCGCCGGTCCGGTGGTGCGGCGCGGCGGATGTTTGGGCAAGGAATCCGCCCCGAATTCCGAACTTTCCCGGCCGGCGGTCGAACTAAAAGGAGGGGACGCGTGTCTACCGTCCCCGACAGGGAGGCGACTCCAGGGGCTGACGTTCGTTGACGAGCCCCGCCGCCGGACCCTAGAATCCCCAGGACCATCCCACTTGATCAACCACCCGGTCTCGTCCGACTCATCCGCAACCGAAGCCGGAGTCGTCGCCAGGCCCTGCCTCCCCTTCACGCCAAACGCGAGGGCGTCCAGAACCTTGATCGAAACCAAGAGCACCGAGCGGGCCGATCGTCGCGAGAAGGCCATCCTGGTCGGGGTCCTGCTCCCCGAAGGCGATTACTCCCCGGATGACCCGCTCGACGAGATCCGAGGGCTGGCCAAGACGGCCGGCCTGATCATGGTCGGGACCATGCTCCAGAGGCGCCAGCATCCCGACATCGCCACCTACATCGGCTCGGGCAAGGTCGAGGAACTCAAGGATCTCTGCCACGCCCACGAGGCCGACCTCGTCGTCTTCGACAACGACCTCGGGCCCGCGCAGACCAGGAACCTGGAACGGCTCCTCGGCGTCAAGGTCATCGACCGCACCGAGGTCATCCTCGACATCTTCGCCACCCGCGCGCGGACCCACGAGGCCCACCTCCAGGTCGAGCTGGCGCAGCTCGAATACGCCCTGCCCCGGCTCAAGCGGATGTGGACCCACCTGTCGCGCTACAAGGGCGGCATCGGCGTCCGGGGCCCCGGCGAGAAGCAGCTCGAAGAGGACAAGCGGCTCGTCGGCAAGCGGATCCAGGACCTCAAGGCCAAGCTCGCCAAGGTCCAGGCGCGGAAGGAACGCGAGGTCGCCAGCCGAGGCGAGATTCCCACGGTCTCCCTCGTCGGCTACACCAACGCCGGCAAGTCCACCCTCATGAACGCCCTCACGGGGGCGAGCGTGCTGGCCGAGGATAAGCTCTTCGCCACGCTCGACACCCGCACCCGCAAGTGGGCCTTCGACGGCGGCGGGCATTCGCTGCTCTCCGACACCGTCGGGTTCATCCGCAGCCTGCCGCACACGCTGGTCGCCTCCTTCAAGGCGACCCTCGAAGAGGCCAGCCAGGCCGACCTGCTCCTGCACGTCGCCGACGCCTCGCACCCCGAGGCCGAGAAGCAGATCCAGGCCGTGCGCGACGTCCTCGCCGAACTCGGCCTGGCCGAGCACCCGACGCTCCTGGTGCTGAACAAGGTGGACAAGGTCCCCGACCGCTCGTTCCTGGACGTCCTCCAGGCCAGGCACGGCGACGCCATCTCGATCAGCGCCGCCAAGGGCGACGGGCTCGACACCCTCGAACGGGCCGTCCGCGCCGCGCTCAGCGAGCGGGCCCTCGACCTGGAGATCGAGGCCAGCATCGGCAACGGCCGGCTCCTGGCCTACCTCGCGCAGCACGCCCAGATCGCCGACCGCACCTACGACGACGACCGCGTCACCCTGCACTGCCGCCTGCCGCGCAAGTGCCTGGATTCGGTCAACGAGCTGGGTGCCCGGATTTTATCGGCGTAACTCCGGCGTGCGGAAGCCCGGCTTCCGCGTTCGACCGGCGTGAGATCTCCAGGACGCCGGGCGGGATCGCGAGCTCCCGCCCGGCGTCTTCGTCTCGTCGGTGGACCGTCGAGAGCGGAAGCCCCGCTTCCGCACTCCAAAGTGCTGGCATCTGCCCCGCTCCTCGGGTCTAATGGGCGTCACCTGGCCCTGGCGACGGCGCAATGCCGTCGCAAACGCTCTCCGCGAACTCTCCTCGATCGGGTCAGGCCACTCGACTCGCCCCATCCACCGCGTCCTCCCCGCGCGGACCTGCCTGCCCGGAGATTCGCCGATGCGCCATCCCCTGTCCCGCCGCGCCTTCCTCCAGAACGCCGCCCTCGGCCTCGCCGCCGGCTCGACCTTGCGGCCCGGATCGCTCCTCGCCGCGGACCCGAAGAAGCCGTTCAAGGTCGCCGCGATCCTGACCGAGTTCACGCCCAAGAGCCACGCGCACGTCATCCTCGAGAATTTCATCGAGCCATACCTGTTCAACGGCAAGCGCGTCGATCCGAACATGACCGTTGTCGGCATGTATGTCGACCAGTTCGCGAAGGCCGACATGGCGAAGGGCGTCTCGAAGGAGTACGGCATCCCGATCTTCGGGACGATCGGCGAGGCCCTGCGGGCCGGCGGCAAGTCGCTCGCGGTCGACGGCGTGCTCTCGATCGGCGAGCACGGGCGGTATCCGACCAACGACAAGCGGCAGGTCGAGTACCCCCGCAAGCGGTTCTTCGACGAGATCGTCGCCGAGTTCAAGCGGTCGGGCAAAGTCGTCCCCGTGTTCAATGATAAACACCTGTCGTATCGCTCGGACTGGGCGGTCGAGATGGTCGACACGGCGAAGTCGATGGGATTCCCGTTCATGGCGGGCAGTTCGGTGCCGCTGGCGACCCGCAGGCCCGCGCTCGAGATCGAGCCCGGCCAGGTGATCACCGAGGCCGTGTCGCTCCACGGCGGCAACATCGAGGGCTACGACTTCCACGGGCTGGAAGTCCTGCAGTCGATGGTCGAGACCCGCAAGGGGGCCGAGACGGGCATCAAGGAGGTGCTCTTCCTGGACCGCGAGAAACTGTGGAAGGCGGCCGACGACGGCCTGTGGGACCCCTCGCTGGCCGACGCCGCCATCGCGACCGACCCCGACCCCGAGCGCCCCGGCACGCTCCGCGAGCTGGCCAACTCCGGCCGCCTGCCTCGCCCGCTGCACGGAATCCTGGTGACGTACAAGGACGGCCTCAAGGGCGTGGTGCTGAACGCCTCGCGCCTGGGGTGGCACTGGCACTTCGCCTGCAAGGTCGCCGGCCAACCGAAGCCGCTGGCCACGAGCTTCTACGTCGGGCCGTGGAACAACCGCAACCTGTTCAAGGCGCTGTCGCACGCCATCCAGCACTTCTTCCGGACCGGCGAGTCGCCCTACCCCCTGGCCCGGACCCTGCTGACCACCGTCGCCCTCGACGCCGCGATGGACTCCCGCAAGGCCGGCCGCGTGCCCGTCAGCAACAAATATCTGGGCGTGTCGTATTCTCCGATGGACTACAAGGCCTTCCGCGAGATGGGCGACACCTGGAAGATCGTCACCCCCGACCTCCCCGCCCCCAAGGGCATCGACCTCCTCGGCCGCGCGCACTGACCCTTCCCGACCGCGGGGCCCAATGCGCCGGGCGCTGGCCTCCCATCGCCGGGCGCGGGTCGGAAGCGCCGGGCGCGGGTCGGAAGCGCCGGGCGCGGGTCGGAGGCGCTGGGCGAGGGTCTCCAGACCCCGCCCCAACACCCGCCGCGCCATACCACCCAACCGGGTCTCCAGACCCGTTCGTATCGTCCCGGTACAGGTCTGGAGACCCGCGCTCAGCGCATCGGGGCATCTGGTTCCCGGGTCGGGCGGCCTGCCCCCGGGCGCCGGGAATCGCATCCTGTGGTACAACCTTTGGAGTCCGGGGCGCCCCGCCCCGGGGAACGCGGCGGCTCCGTCCCCGCACTCCAAAGGGCCTGTTCGGGATCGCTCATGAAAGTCTGGCTGTATGCGTTGATCGCCCTGGCGTCGGGCGCGGCCCTGGCGGTTCAGGTGGGGATGAACAACGGGCTGCGGGCCCGGGTGGGGCACCCGGTCTCGGCGGCCCTCATCTCGTTCCTCGTCGGGCTGCTCGCGCTCGTGGGCTATGCGATCGTCGCGAGGCCGGGCTGGCCGAAGGACGGGGAGGCCCTGGCCTCGGCGCCCTGGTGGGTCTGGATGGGGGGCGTGGTCGGGGCATGCTACGTGGCCTCGGCGGCGGCGTTCGCCTCAAGGCTCGGCGCGGCCGGCTGGCTCGGCCTGATCGTCACCGGGCAGATCGTGACCTCGCTCGTGCTCGACCACTTCGGCCTGGTCGGCTTCCCCCGACGGCCCTTGAACCTCGCGAAACTTCTCGGGGCCGGGCTCCTGCTCGCCGGCGTGGTCGTGGTGCTGACCGCCGGCAAGGACTGATTTCGACCGGGCGATCGAATACGGGCGATCCCCCCGTCGTCTAGAATCCGGTCGCCCGGGGCATGGCGAGCGAGTCGGCCGGCGGGATGCCGGGCCGAGGGCCCCGGGTGCGACTTCGGCCGGGACGGCCGCGTGATCGACGTCTGGAAGGGCTGCGCGGGCGGGTGGGTTCGACCATCCCCGGCGCACGGGGTCCGCACGTCGTTCGTTGACATCATCACGCCAACACGAGTAGACGCCTCCGATCGCATCGGCGGCGGGGAGGATCGCATGCGCCTTCGGATTCGGATCCTGGTCGGTTCGTTCGCGGTGGCCCTGGGCCTGTCGTCCCAGGCCGGTGCGCAGCAGTTCGGAGGGTTCGGCGGCGGCAATGCCGGATTCGGCGGAGGCCAGTTCGGCGGAGGCAACGGCGGGGTCGGAGGGGGCGGGGTCGGAGGCTTCGGCGGCGGCGGGATGGGCGGAGGCATGGGGGGCATGGGCGGCGGAGGCGCAGGGGGCGGCGGCATCGGCGGGATCGGCGGCAGCCTCGGCCAGCGCCAGCTGACCACCCCGCCGTCCGTCGGCATGGTCCAGACCGGGTTCCTGATCATGTCGCTCACCGGCGAGCCCGACAGCTGGAACCGCGCCTCGCTCCTCGGCGGCAACGCCGGCATCGGCAACGGCAACGGCGGGAGGGGCAACGGCTTCCGATCCGTCGCCCCCAGCCGATCCACTCGCGGACGCACCCGGCGCTGAGTTCGCCCCTCCGCGCGGTGAGGGTGTCTCCCGAGCCGCCAAGGCGCTGGGCGCGGGTCTCCCGACCCCGCCCCAACATCTGCCGCGCGGCCCCACGGAATCGGGTCTCCAGACGCGTTCGGAAAGCCTCCGCGCGTCGGGGCGTTTGATTCTTGGGTCGGGAGACCCGCTCCTGTGGTACGGCGTCTCAGGGCAAGGGCGGGGTCGGGAGACCCGCGCCCAGCGCTTACTTCGCGCCCGGCGCGTTGTCACGCCGGGGTATCGTCCGCGATACCCCAGGCACCCACGAAAAACCAGCTCAGCTATTCTCACTTCTGGAAGGCGAACCAGCGCACGGGGGAGACGGTGCCGTCTCGCTCGCGGGCGTACATGGTGCCGAGGTAGAGGTCGGGGCCGATCTGGCGGATCTCGTCGCGGTAGCGGTCCCAGGCGCGTGAAGTCCCCTGGTAGTCGAGGATCAGCGCGGGCTGGCCGTCGAGCCAGCTCGTGCCCTGGTAGAGGCGGCCTTCGATGAGCGGCAGGCCGAAGAACCGGTTGACGGCCGTGCCGCCGTCGGGGCGGACGACCTTTCCCTGCCACACCGCGCGGGCGGCCCGCGACATCGACGGGCCGAACGTCGTGCCCGTCGCCACCAGAGGGATCCCCTTGAACCCGCCCGCGGGCAACCCGGCGGGGACGCTCGCGCCTTGATACAAAGCCTGGAGCGACTCCGGCGGCAGCGACCGCAGGGTCTCGGGGCCGATCGCCTGGGCGGATGAGACGGAGGGCGCGGCCAGCAGGCCGATCGCCAGGAAGCTCAGATGGGTGATGATGCGACGCACGGGTGCCGGACTCCGGGGAGAAGGAAGATTTCGACGTCTTCCTCCTCACATTCGGCATCTCATCAGTCGCATCCCCAATAAAAAACGGCCCGCCGACGAGGGCAGGCCGCTTCGATCGCTACAACCATCGGGACCGGACGCCTCGCTCAGTGCGTGGCATCCTTGATCTTCTCGCCGGTTTCCTTGAGTTTCTCGCCGGCCTTGTGGGCGAGGTCCTTCGCACCTTCCTTGACGTCCTCGCCGAACTCGCGGGCCTTCTCGCCGGCGTGGACGGCACCGTCCTTGATGTTCTCGCCGGTCTTCTGCGCGGCGTCCTTGACCTCCTCGCCGGCGTCCTTCAGGTCGTTCTTGATGCTGGTGCTGGAGTGCGACATCGTGCGTCTCCCTTCGTTCGGGTCGTTGCGGGAAAACATGACCATCGGAGACCTCGGCGACGAGCCCTTGCGTGGGTCGCCTCGCGGTCGCCACGATGTCAGGGACGAAGCACGGCCAGTGCCAATCGTCATTCCACCGCGATTTTGAGGGATTTCGATGCCCGATGCGCAAGTCGCATGCACGACGCGGGAACGTCGGTGCGCGAGCGGCCCTGTTCAGGCCGGGGCCCGCGGCTTAGACTGGTCCCCGAGGGCCGGACGGCCCGCAGGTGGATCCCCGCAGAGGTGAACATGCCAGCCGACGCCATCTCGATCGTCCTGGGCACGAGGAACCGCAAGAAGGGCAAGGAGATGCTCCAGCTCCTCGCGCCGCCGTGGGACACCAACCCGAGGCTGTCGCGGCTCTCCGCCCGGACGCTAGACGACTTCCCCGAGGTGCCCGACGTGGTCGAGGATGCCGACACCTTCGCGGGCAACGCCAGGAAGAAGGCGTCGGAGGTCGCGAGGATGCTGGGCATCTGGGTCCTGGCGGACGACTCCGGCCTGTCCGTGGATGCCCTGGGCGGCGCCCCCGGCGTGTTCTCGGCCCGCTACGCCGGCGAGCCCTGCGACGACGCGGCGAACAACCGCAAGCTGCTCGACGCCCTCAAGGATGTGCCCGAGGAGAAGCGGGGCGCGGCGTTCGTGTGCACCCTGGCTCTGGCGGATCCCTCCGGGGCGATCCGCCTCGAAGCCGCCGGCGCGTGCCGGGGCCGGATCATCCGCGATCTGCTCGGGCCGGGCGGGTTCGGCTATGATCCATTATTCCTCATCCCCGAATATCACCACACCTTCGGCGAGCTGAGCGCGCTCGTGAAGCACCAGCTCAGCCACCGCGCCCGGGCCTTCGCCCGCATCCGGCCCGGCATCGACCGCCTGATCGCGACGGGAGAGATGCGCTCGTAGGGGGCGCCGCGGCGAGTCTTCGCGTCGCGGCGCCCCCGACGGGATCACGGCATCTCGACGGCCTTCGCCTCGAATTTCAACCCGTGGGCGCGGAGGGATTCGGCGGCGAGGGCGCGGAGATAAGGGGGGAGCTGGCGGCTGGAGGCGGCGGCTTCGAGGTAGGATTTCGCCTCGGGCTGGCGGCCGTGCTGGATCAGGATCCGGCCGACGACGAACGACATGGCCGCGCGGCCGCTGGGGGACATCTCCGGCTCATGTTCCACCATCGGTGGCCGGCTGACTCCCGAGGAGGATGGCCAGGAAGTCGTCGGTCACCGACTTGAGGTTGTGGGCCCACTCGAAGATCGCCACGTAGCCGGCCAGGTGCCACTTGCTCACGCCCCGGAACGGCCGCAGGAACGTCCGCAGCGCCGCCCAGGTCCCCTCCATCGAGTTGACGTGCACCTCGCGGATCCCGTCCCCGTCGTCGTCGCGGGCCCACTCCTTGATCGCGTGGTTCACCGTCACACGCGACCGGCCCAGGTCGGGGACGCGGTCGTAGCCCGACCACTCGTCGGTGTTCAGCCTCGCACCGGGGCTCGTCGTCGCCTGGACCATGCCATTCAAGGTCCGCTGGTCGGTGGTCGGCAGGACGTGCAGCCGGATCGCGCCGGAGGAGCGGCCGAAGGTGCCGGCGACCGGCGGGCGGTCGTTGGCGAAGGTGCCGTGGCCGCGACGCTTGTTCGCGCGGCGCCGCGGCGGGTCATCGGGCGAGTCGTGCGGGATGCCTTTTTTCCCCCGCGTTGACGAAGGTCTCGTCGGCCTCGCACACGGCGTCGTCGAGGGGCTCGGTCTCCTGGCCATCCAGCGCCTTCTGCTGGATCCGATGCCGCAGCTCCAGGAGCTTGACCCGGTCGCAGCCCAGCTCGCGGGCCAGCTTCGCGGTGGGGACGCCCTGGGCGATGCCGCGGAGGATCAGCAGCAGGTGCGATGCGGGCCGCTGGGTCTTCTGGAGTGCGGTGCCGGTGTAAGCGTTGAAGACGCGGCGGCAGCCGCGGCAGCGATAGTCCAGCGCCGGGGCCCGGTGCCTGCGGTGCACGCCGTACTCGCGGCCGCCACATCGCGGGCATGCGAGGCCTTCGGGGTGGAGGATCTCGACGAGCTTGTCGTAGCAGGCCTGCTCGTCCATGTATTGCTGGATCGGGAAGTCCATCGCCGGCCTCCGCCTCGGGTCGATCGGGTCACACCCCGATCACACCACACCGAACAGCCTGCCGAAATAGGTCTCCACCGCCGGTGGAACATGAGCCACATCTCCTTGAGCGTGCCGTCGATCGCGGCGAGGTCGAGCGCGATCGGGTCGGCCCCCTTGAGGCCGTCGGACACCAGCCCGAGGATCTTCGCGCCCCGGCTCTTCATCTCGGGCGCCCGCACGCGCTGGATCGCCTGATCTCGCTCGGCCTTCTCGCCCACCTGGTCCGAGAGCGCGATGTCGGCGAGGTCGGCGAACGCGGTGTCGGGCAGGTTCCGCAGGCCGGACTTGTAGAGCGCGACGGCCTTCGCCGCGTCGCCGGTGAGGGCGGCGACCTCGGCGCGGAGGATCAGGGCCTCGAAGTTGTCGGGGATCTGCGGCAGCAGGGCTTTCGCCTCGGCGATGGCCTTGTCGCGGTCGCCGTGGCCGGTGCGGAGGCAGAAGCGGAGGTAGGCGAACGGGTCGCTGCCGTAGCGGTCGCGATGGCGCTCGATCCACTCGATCGCGTCGTCCCAGAGCCCCAGCCCCTCGTAGCACTCGATGGCGCAGATCATGGCCCACGCCGCGTACGACTGGGCCGCGCGTTCGGCGAAGGGCCGGGCCTTCTTGAACTGGTCGCGGGCCATCATCGAGTTGGCGATCTTGACCGCCATCTGGGCGTGGGCGAGCCCCTCGTCGGGGAGGGCGAGGCCGGCCTCATACGCCTTCTCGGCCTCGGCGGGCCGGTTCATCTTTTCATACGTGTCGCCCAGCTCCAGGCAGTTGCGGACCGACGGGCTCTCCTTGCCGATGCGCTCCAGCGCGGCGACGGCTCGGGGATAGTCTTTCGCCTGCCTCGCGCGATTGGCGATCGCGTTCAGGACCATCGGGTCGGTCCCGGGCTCGGAGAGGAACGAGGGGACCTTCTCCTCCATCCCGGGGGCCTGCTGCTCGATCATCTTGGCCGTGGCGTAGGGCGAGGACGGGTTGATGCGATAGAGGGTCATCGCGCTCAGGCCCCAGCCGACCGAGCCGAGGTCGTCGAGCAGCACGCCGACGTCGTGGTAGATCGGGTCGAGGTGGGCCTCGCCGAGCTGGACCGTCGGCGTCTTCAGGATCGGGTCGCCTCGCGTGGCCATGCCAAGCAGCGAGAAATACGAGAGGTCGAAGTTGTCGTGCGGGAACCCCTCGGTGAACGCCCGGACCTCCTCGGCCGCCCCCGGCTTGCCGGTGAACAGGGCGAACGCGCGTTCATATCGGTGCCCGGCGATCAGCGGCTGGAGCCGGGCGAACTCGTCCTGATAGGGCGCCGAGAGCTGGAACGCGAGGAACCGGATGCGGTCGGCGACCTGGACCAACCTCGCATCGGCGATGCTCCGCGCGATGGCCGCGGCGGAGGGCTCGCCGGTGTCGCCGGCGGCCAGTTCCGGGTCGCGGAGGGCCTCGGCGGCCTTGTCGATCGACCGGGAATTCTTGATCGCCTCGGCCAGGGGCGCGGGGAACCCGGGGATCTTCCGGACCCGGTTCAGCCCCACCCGATCCGATCCCACGATGCCGGCGGCCGTGCTGAAGTGGAGCGCCTGGATGAGGTTGGTCTTGTTCAGCATGTGATAGGCCAGCGAGCAGCCAGGCTCGACGCCGAGCAGTTGCTTCGCGGCGTCCGACACCCTCGGGTGGTTCGACGGGAACTCGACCGAGTGCAACCGCAGCAGGGCCGCCAGCGCGGTGTCGGGATCCCCCGGCGCGACCGGCTGCATCAACTTCGGGTTGAGCGTCAGGTAGCCTTCGAGGATCGGCAGCCAGGTCGGCGCGGGCTCGTTCGCGCCGGCGAGCTTCGACCCGGCGGCGAGGTCGGCCGACGCCTCGCGGTGCATCCCGGCGAGGGCCTCGGCGAACGCCCGGTGCCGCAAGGCCAGCGACGACCCGGGCGCCTTGCGGGCCATCCGCTGGGCGTACAGGAGGGCCCGGGCCTTCAGGACCTTGTGCTCGGGGCTGTAATGTTGCTCGGTGAGGATCCCCTGGATCGCATACGCACGCGACAGGGCCCCAAGTCGCGCTGGGGATTCGCCGTCCTTGCGGATGGCCTCGTGGATGGCGCGGATGGCCGCGAACTGGGAGACGTCGTCGACCTTCGTGAGGGCGTCCTCGGCCTCGGCGGGGACCTTCGCGTCGGCCGACCAGGCGACGGGCTTGCCCTCGGGCCCGAGCGCATGGATCAGCTCGGGGAACTCCTTGTCGGCGAGGGACTCGGCCTGGACGACCAGGTCCTGATAGCCCTGCCCCTCGAACCCGAGCGCGGCGAGGTCGCGGGCGAACAGGGACGACCCCTGCTTGGTCTTCAGCGACAGTTTGCCGGGCTTCTCGGTGGGGAAGAGGGTGGAGAAGGTCGCGGCGGCGGAGGTCGATGCGTCCTTCGCCTCGGGGTCGCCCAGGCTGTCGTCGCGGACGGTGAGGCCGAGGCCCTCGATCGCGGCCATCGCGAACGCCTGGCGGACGATCTCGCGGGCGAGCAGGCCGAGCTGGGTGGTGCGGTTGAAGCTCGGGGCGTTCGGGCCGGCCGGGGCGCCGAGGACGACCATCGGCTTGCCCCCCGGCCCCTTGCGGAAGGCGACGGGCGTCTTGATCACCAGAGCATCGCCCGAGGCGACGCTGGGGTCGAGCACCGGCGGGTTGAGGTTCGTCCCCTTGCCGGCCACCTGCGCCTGCACCTGCGCGCGGATCTGCTCGTCGGTCAGCGGGCCGCCGTTGTCGAACGGGGCGTTCTCGTTGAACTGCTTCTGGAGGTTGGTGCTGAAAATCGTCGGGTCGGCCTGGTACGCCCGATAAAACAGGAACCCCGCGAGCCCGAAGGCCACGACCGCCACCAGGGCGAGCAGTGCGGCCTTGCCGGCGGGGCGACCATGTCCATTGCGACGTGGATTTGGGCCGGAGATACCGTGAAACGCGCGCGAGTCGGGGCCTTGCCAGGTCCGTCGTAGCATGGGGGGAGCCTTTCGCCTGATCCTGCCGATTGGCACATATCGGAGATGCGATCAGGCGAGCATAACCGGGCGGCAGGGCCGGACCCAGGAAAAACCGTCCCGGCCCGCCGCGCGTGGGATCGACGGGGCTTCAGGGCATCTCGACGGGCTTCGCCTCGAATTTCTGGCCGTGGGCGCGGAGGGATTCGGCGGCGAGGCAGCGGAGGTAGATGGGGAGCGGTACTCATCGCGGGCCATGTACATCCGGGCGAGGCGGTCGGCGACCTGGGCCTGACCATCGTGCATCACCACAAGGATCGAGTCCAGGATGGAAGAACTAGAGCCAGTCGAACTGGCACACGATCGAGTTGGGTTGGTCCCGGTACCAGGCAACCAGCCAGCGGGTGATGTCGCCGAACTTGTACGGTGCCCTCGTGGGCATGGGGGCGTCCTCCGTGACGGCCGGGGTTCCGGGCCTCGTCATCGAGGCCCGCGGAGGTCGAAATTAGCCGGGCGGGGGAGGTCGCTAGTAGGAGGGCGGCGGGGCGTTGCGGGCGGGCGTCCGGCGTTATAGGCTCCGGGGTCGCGCGATGACGCCCGGATAAGCGATCCCGATGAGGTGCCCGATGCGTGTGCTGCTGTCGCTTCTGGTTGCGGGGATTCTGGGGACCGTGATCGTCCCGTCGTCGTCGCTTGCAATCCCTTCCTCCGCTGATGTCCCCGCCGCAGTCGAAAAGAAGGCCGTCCCGGCGCTTTCAGGTCAGGGCAAACTACCCGCATCCTCGTTCCAGATCTTCGACGAGACGCCCGGGAAACCGGCGGAGCCGGCCGCACCGGCGAACTCCACCGCGGCGGACTGGCTCAAGATCCTCGTAGGGGCGGCCATCGGAGCCCTCTTGAGCTATTTCGCCACGATGCGGGTGGAACGCTGGAAGGCCATGCGCGAGCCTCGCAAGGAGATCTCCTTCAAGATTCGCAGCGAGAACAGCACGCCGATCCGGGTGAATTCCGCCATCCGCGCCAAGATCGTGATCCAGTACGGCGGCAAGCGGGTCCGGTCCCTCAGCTTCATCACGGCGGACTTCAAGAACACCGGCAATCAGCTGATCACTGACCAGGAGATCCGCCTGACCTTCCCGGACGATGCCGTCCTCCTGGACACCTTCTTCGATCCAGAGCCGGAACCCGATTATTCGGTCGAACAAGTGCCTTTGCTGGAAGGCGACCCGGACAACAGCGTTCGCTATCGCATCGGGCATCTCGACGTGGGCCGGTCGATCCATCTCCGGTTCGTCGCGAGCGGCGGGCGGGATATCGCAGCCAAGCTCCTGGACCATAACCCGGCCGGCGGAGTCCGATTCCGGCAGGACATCTCCGTCGCGTCCGCGGAGGCTATCGCGGTAGAACGATTCCGCCGGGTATTTCCCCGCGTCACTACTGCTTTCCTGGGGCTCATGATTCTTTCAATGGTGCTTCTGTCACTTGGGTTTTCGCCAGGCCTGCCAAGGAATCTGGTCGAGGCAGTCGTATTATCTCTAATGCTCGCTGTGGAGTTGGGTCTCTTTGTGTACACGGTCGTCATAGTCATAAGACCTATTTACTTGTTGAATCGGGATCGAGGAGACGAGATTCTGGACGCGACTTCGGGTCCAGTGCGGAGGCCGCGGCGCCGGCGCGCGAAGAATGCCGCGACGTCCAGTCCTCCCCCCGAGCCGCCCGCCCCCGCCGCGCTAATGCACCAGCGCGTTGAATCCCCCGGCCAGCAGTCCCCCCCAGACCCCGGCCCGCTGGAGCTGGGCCTGGGCCTCGGGCCGCAGCCCGGCCAGGCCCCCCAGGATCCGCCCGAACGAGGCCCCGGCTAAGTACCCGGTGCCGGCGGCCCGCGCCGCGGCCAGGCCCACCTCCAGGGGGTTGACGTGGTCCCGCCCGGCCCCCACCCCGGCGCCGGCGTCAGCCCGCTCGTGAACGCGGTGAAGTGGGGCGCAAACGCCGACGGGCGTCGCCGTCCCGGGTCAGAGGAGGGCGACGCCCGTCGGATGATCGGATGGTCCGCGGCGAGGTTCAGTTGCGGAGCGAGGCGGGGCGGGCGGAGGGCTGGAGGAGGTCCTGGACCTTCTCCAGGTTCGAGACCCGCTGGTTGACGAAGTTGGACTGCAGTCCGTCCAGCGTCTGCTTGAGTTCGGCGTTGCTGGCCTTGGCCTGCTCGACGGCCGCGCGGGTGTCGGCCAGCTTCTTGTTGGTGTCGGCCTGTTCCTCGGTGCGGAAGGCCAGGGTCTGCTGGGCCTCCTTCACCGCGTTCTGGTAGTCGTTCACCTGGATGGTGACGCGGGCCAGGGCCTCGCGGACGGCGGAGAGGTTCCGCTCGGAGCCCGTGACCCGGCTCTCGAAGACGCGGAGGTCCTCGTCGTGCTGGCGGCGCTCGTCGAAGACCTTGTTCTTGAGGCCGATGGCCTCGTCCCGGGTCTTCGCGGCGTTCTCCTTGAGCTCGTCGAGCTTCTTGAGCTCGGCCACGAGCTTCTCGCCGTAGTTCATATTCAGTTGCGCGACCCCGGCCATCAGGACGATCCAGACGGCCAGCAGGAGCACGCTGCAGACGCTCAAAACCTTGCCAGCGGTCGACATCGGACCTCTCCCGCCCTGGATGGTGCGGAGGAACGCGAAGATCCCCCGGCCACCGAACCGGAACCACCCCGCCGCGACGACCCGCAAGGCCCTCGCGACCCGAACACCCCCGGCTCGCCCTCGATATTCAAATCATCCCACCGGAGACCTGACCAATATACCCTATCTTCGCGAGTCAAGACCAGAGGCGGAAGGTTTGGTATTTTGGGAAGACCTGAAGGGTCGGGTCAAGACGTGGGAAACCGCGACACGTCTCCCCTCGAATGCCTGCGGAACGGCTCAAAAGCTATGTGTGAGGATCTCCACGGCCCGATGCGCTGGGCGCGGGTCTCCAGACCCCGCCCTTGCCCTGAGACGCCGTACCACCAGAGCGGGTCTCCAGACCCGGAGATCCAAGGCCCCGATTGCGGTGCCCCGAACGGGTCGGGAGACCCGAGTTTGTGGTGGGGCGCGGCGGGTGTTGGGGCGGGGTCTGGAGACCCGCGCCCAGCGCGGACGACCAAGCCCGGCGTTGACGACCAGGCCGGGGGGATCTCGACCGGGGGGCGTGATCCTCTACAATAGGACGCGTCTCATGACCTGACCGAAAGGCCGCGTCCATGTCCCGATCGCTGATCCTCGACGTCGACTCCGCACCCGGGTATCTCGCGGACCTCGACGCCCACGCGGCCGAACTCGCCGGGCTGGAATCCCTGTCGATCGCCGGGGCCGGGCTCGACGAGATCCCCGTCGCGCTCCTCGAACGCCTGCCGGAGGTCCGCCACCTCGACCTCTCCGGCAACCGCCTCGCCGTCCTGCCGCATGAGGTCGGGCGATGCCGGAACCTCCAGACGCTCAGGCTCGACGGCAACAGCCTGCACGAACTCCCGTTCGAACTGCTCGACCTCCCCGGCCTGAAGGCGATCGAGGCGAAGGACAACCTGATCGTCCGCCTGCCGAACGACGTCGGCCGCGCACCGGCGATCGAGACCCTCATCCTCACCGGCAACCGGCTCGACCGCCTGCCCCTGTCGCTCGGCGACCTCGCCACGCTCCGGGTCCTGCACCTGGACAACAATCAGCTCCGGCACATGCCCGAATCGCTCGTGGCCCTGACCTCGCTCGTGGAACTCCGGCTCGAATACAACCAGCTCAGCCGCCTGCCCCACGACCTCCGCGCGCTCCGGAACCTCCGCGAGATGAGCCTCGAAGGCAACGACATCCCCGAGCACGAGGTCGAGCGCATCGTCATGCAACTGCCCCGCTGCTCGATCTTCTGATCGGCCGCCTTCGAAACGAAGCGAGGGGGAGAGCCGCGCTCCCCCCCTCCGCGTCGAATCCGTGAGGCCGCGACGGTCGCGTCAGCGGGACTTGAGCTGCGAGACGTCGGTGAGCTGGTTCGCCGGGACGATCATCGTCTCGGTCGTGCCCTTGGTGGTCAGGCCGACGGCGATGTCCAGCAGCTTCTGGCGGAGCTGGACCGCGTTCGGGTCCTTCGGGCTGTTGAACGCGCCGATCAGCACCCGCGACGCGAACCGGTCGTGGTAGACGTACGGCTGGTAGCCGGTCTTCTGGATGTCCTTGTCCTTGGCGAGCGCCTCGGCCAGCTTCTCGGCGTCCTCGGCGGCCGTGGCCAGCGAGGTCCCCTTGGTGGAGAAGCCCATGAACTTCTTCTCATTGGTCACGAACGCCGACCGGCCGGTGAACTCGGCCACCTGCAGCGAGTAGTTGCCGGGGCAGCGGAAGACGCTGTGCGGGCCCTCGTTGATCTGCTTGATCAGCGTGTCCGGCTTGCGCTGGAAGAGCTGCTCGGCGGGGACGTAGGGGTTCGTCGTCCGCATGGCCCGCTTCAGCCCGTTCCCCTTGCGGAAGCCCCAGGCGTTGGGGATCTGGTCGAGGCAGGCGGGCTTGATGTTCTTGACCTTCTTGAGCAGGGCCTCGGAGTCGTCCACCGACTTCTCGTTGCCCACGAGCACGGCGGCCTCGTCGGTCATCCGGAACTTCTCGGGGACGGCCACCTGCCCCTGGCGGACGACCTCGGGGGCCGTCGGCGGGATGTTCGCCAGGTTGCTCCGGCCGGGGAATTCCTTGCTCAGGAGAACATAGGCGGGCAGGTTATACTGGTCCCGCAGCTCCATCGCCAGGATCTGAGCATACTTCGCCGCGTTCGGCCCTCGGAAGGTGTGCGCCAGGACCATGAACGGGCCGGCGTCCTTGGTGAGCAGGTACGGCTCGATCGGCTGCTCGGGCAGGGCGATCGTGGCCTTGGCGTTCTCGGCGTTCAGATCGGGCTCGGGCAGGACGCGATTGGCCGGGACGACCATGCTGTCCTTGGTGCCGGGCACGGCCGCCGTCTTCGCGGCGCCGAGCCTCGACCCGCCCCCGAAGATCGGCGCGCCGGTCGCGGGCACCGGGGCCGGCTGGGCCGCGGCGGGCGCCGGGGCCTGCGACGGCGTCCGGGCCGGCTGCGGATTGCGGTTGCGCTGGAACAACTGGCCAAAGGCCGGCTGGGCCGAGACCAGCCCCGCGGCGACGAGCGTGGCGACGACGGACGTTCTCATCCGGGTGTTCCCCCATCCCTGTCGGGTACGCGTGGAATCCTTCCACGGTCAGATCATCGCAATGCGTCTGGCAAGTCGCGCGGTCGACATCCCTGAGGCAGCTCTTGAGCGACGTTCGGCGCGGACTTTAGCAAATCCCCGAAAACCTGCCCAGAGCGATTCCTTGAATCTTTTCGGTCCGTCACGAATTTTGGGGGCGTGCGGACCCGTTGCCTGCTGCGCCAGGCGAGGGTCTCCCCATGCGCTGGGCGCGGGTCTCCAGACCCCGCCCCAACCCTGAGACGCGGTACCACAGGGGCGGGTCTCCAGACCCGGAAGTCCAGGGCCTTGCCGGCAGGAGGTTTTCCGGACGGGTCTGGAGACCCGGTTCGGCGGTACCGCGAGGCCGAGGCAAGGGCGGGGTCTGGAGACCCGCGCCCAGCGCCGAAACGCCCCCTTGCTCCTCCTGAAGTTGGCCTGACCGCTTCCCTACGGCCGCGGACCGACCGACCGGAACCCGCCGCCCATCCCGCCGCCCATCCCGCCCATGCCGCCCATCGCTCCGCCGCCGATGGGCATCTCGCGGAGGTCGCCGGCCTCGAACCGCGGCGCGGGGAGGTCGCGGGCGTACTCGACCTTGAACTCGTACGTCTGATACTGCGCCTTGTCCCCCACCGTCCCCGCCGGGACCGTCAAGTCCCAGCGCAACAGGTTGTCGAGCCTGCCCGTCCGCTGATAGAGCAGATCATTGCTCAATTCCACGGATGTTTTCAGCAAACCGACGATCACCGACTCATCCTTCGGCTTCGGCAGGCGGTCCCACACCTGGACCTTCACGGGCGCCTGTCGGTAATTCCGCAGCCCGATCCGGAATTCGTAGGTGAAGATCTGATTACCCCCCTGGATCGTCCGCTCCTTGCGGATCAGCCTGCGGGTGACCTGCACCTGCGGATCCACGCCGAACCCCGCGACGAACGCCTCGCCCGCCGCCACCAGCGGCAGCCGCATCCGGCCCACGAAGTCGCCGCCGGCGTGGACCGTCGCCTCGCCCGGCAGGAGCACCAGGTTCGTCGCGTTCGTCAGCTTCGCCAGCCGGTAGACCCGCGACGTCAGCACCGGAACCGCCTTCGCCGAGAACTCCGCCGGCAGCTCCGACCTCGCGATTTCCAGCCATTGCGGGTCGCGCCGGGAGGGGATGTCGAGCTTGCCCGCGACCGCGAAGCTCACCCCCGGCGTCTCCCGCTCGTTGACCAGCCCCCCCACCGGCACGCCGTCGTCCTCGGCCTTCGCCTGGTCCATCGGCTCGCCCGGAAGCTCCCCGGAATCGCCCCTCGGCGACCTGACCAGCACCGCCTCGTCCGCCGCCGTGATCTTCAGCAAGCCCTCCTCGACCTTGTATTCCAGACCGAGTTGCTTGAGCAACAGCTTGAGCGACACCTTCAGCGGCACGTTCTCCAGGTCGATCCTGATCGACGACGTCGGCGTCTTCTCCGCCTCCGTCAGCCCGATGGGGTCGAGGTAGATGGGGATCCCGTTCGGCAAGGCCTGGCTCTGGGTCGAAGATTTCACATACTTGAGAACATCTTCCAGTGGCGTCTCGTTGGCGAAATTCATCGCGACCTTCATCTCCAGTGCTTCGCGGATCACCTTGTTCGCGGCCTCGCCGCCGGGGAGGGGCACATCCTCCGGCGCGGCGGAGGGGATCCTCATCCGCAAGGGCGACAGGTCCGGCGGCGCGGCGTCGATCGAGGGCCTTGCGGTGGAGAGCGTCACGCTCACGCCCTCCCACGGCTCGCCGGACTGCTGCACGACCGACGCCAGATACTCCAGACGCACCGGAGCGTTGTCGGCCGTCGACTTCAGGCGATACTGCGGCGTCCAGTCGGCCTGGCCGACCAGGTAGCCCAGCCGCACCGCGTCCGCACCCGACTTGGGCTTCTGCACCACGATCACCGCGTCGTTCTCGACCCGCGTCGGCCCGGCCGAGAGTTCCTGGAGCTTCCTCTTGGCGAGGTCGAGGGCCTCGGAATTCTCGCGGATCCGGTCGCGGAGCTCGATCTCCGCCCCCGACTTCGTCGCCCGCGTCTCCATCAGGAACGTGCTGAGCGACCTCACCCCGTCGCTGTCGAGCCGGCCCTTCTCGGTCAGGCCGTTGAGCATGACGCCGGTGAAACCTTCGAGCTTCTTCACATATTGCTGGTCGGATTCGTTCGCCTGGGCCCGCTTCTCCAGGCGGCCGGCCTCACCCACGAGCTTCTTGATCTGTTCCTCGATCGCGCGGACATCCGCCCGGGAATCGCTCGCCAGCGCCCGCCTGCGGAACCGAGTGCTCAGCACGCGGACGTTCTCGTTCCCCTCGGCGGAGAGCGACGTGCTTAACACCTCGGCCGGCAGCGGGCTGACGACCAGCTCGACAGTCCCCTGCCCCTCAACCTTCACCTCGCGCGTAACCATCGCCTGCCCGCGATAGACCGTCACCGCCGTGATCCGGCTGGGCGAGACCTTCGGCGAGGGCACCCCCTCCTCCGCCAGCAGCCCGATCCGCGAATCGAAGTCCATTCCCGGCGCGCAGAGCGTCCCCGCCACCAGCATGATCATGGTGTTCATACGTCGTCCTACTCGTGTGTGGATGCCACGACCTCGGCGCGCCGGCCCGCGACGGGGCCCGCCCGAAGCTTGGACGATCGTCACCGCCCGCGGGTTCCCTTCGATGAGTTTGGACGAATGCCCCTGGCCGTTTATTCAACGCCCCACTTTGGAGTGCGGGAGCGCAGCTGCCGCTTTCCAAAGAGGACCGACGACCTCGACCACTCCGGGATGATCCAATTCGTCACGCACCGGCCGATCTCACCGCACGATAGCGGCAGCTCCGCTCCCGCACTCCAATGGGCGCGTCGTCCGCCCGACCTCACACCGGGTTCCTCGGCCGGAACCGCTTCGAGAGGGCCTTGTCGAGCTGGTCGGGGACGTCCAGGCCGTAGCGGAAGAGTTCGTGGTTGAGCGAGGCGGCGTCGTCGAAGCGGTGCTCGTGGCCGTTGGGGGCGAACCAGAGGATGTACGACTCGCTGTTGCGGAAGTCGTTGAACGCGACCACAACGCTGTCGTCCTGATAGAGCCAGATCGCCACGATCGGGCGCGAGCCCGACGAGCCCATCTGGATCGAGGGGACGAGCATCTCCACCTGCTTGTTCCGCATCCCCTGGATGGCCACCTGCCCGGCCGAGCGCCCCCGGATCGAGGGGATCACCGCCAGGCGGTACGGGCCGATGGGGACGTGCCGGTGCCCCGCCTTGCCGGCCGGGTTCTTGAGCGCGGCCACCGCCTCCTGCCAGAGTTCCCGCAGCTCCGACATCGTGAACCGGATCGGGTCCGGCGACACCGGGCGGACGACCCCCTTGTCCTCCGCGAGGTCGTTCGCCAGCTCGTGGAAGGTGTTGCGGTCGAGCTGGACCGAGTTGCGGATCCGCTCCGCCTCGCGGTCGACCGGCCCGGCGGCCTCGGCCGGGTCGAGGTCGAGCTGGGGCTCGTCGATGAACTTCGCGACCTCCAGGTCGAGGTCCTCGATCACCTGCTTCGGCACGACCTTCTTGATCGCCCGGTCGAGCTGCACGCCCGCCTCGGGGATCTGGAGGATCGAGCAGACGTTGTCCAGGATCGCCTCGGTCGGCGGCCGCAGCCGACGCTGCCAGCGGGCCCGTTCCATCAACGGATAAACCACTTCCGGCCAGAGCCAGGCGCTCGCCGGGTCGTGCTGGGCGTTCCTGGTGGCGTAGGCGAGCACGGTCTCGCGGAAGTCCGGCCGGTCGCGCCAGACCTCGCTGATCCGGTTCCAGCGCGCCACGAGTTCGTCGTCGACCTCGTCGCGCTCGGGGGCGATCTTGCGGATGTCGTCGAGCGTCTGCGGCATCAGGCCGGGGTTCAGCACGCCCTTGTCGTCGGTCATGTGCTCGCGTGCGTATGCGCTGGCTTCTTGAAGCTGCCGCCGGGCCTGCCGGAACCCCTTGCGCTTGGCCGGCGTGTCGCGGACCGCCAGATACTTCATCACGGCGACCGGCCCGAGCAGCGGCCGGACGTCGGTCTTGTCCTCCAGCAGGCTGGCCGCGCGGGCGACGTTCTGCTCGCCCGGGCCGCGCATCATCAGCCAGGTCATCGCCAGCATCAGGCGGGCGCGGTCGGCGTTGAGCGGGTCGAGCGGACGGCGGAGGAAGAACCCCTTGCGGCGCGACCCGCCGATCAGATACGCCAGATAATGCCCGCAGAGATAACGCTCGTCCGGGGTGAGCTGGATCGGCTGCGCGACGACCTCGACCAGCATCTGCTCGGCGAGCTGCCGGGCCGGGGTGCGTTCGAAGGCCGGGGCCTTCTTGCCCCGCGACGCCGCCATCACCGGCGGGATGATGCCATGCGGCGCCCCCATCTGCATCGAGGCCGACCTCGGCGTGCTGCCCGAGCCGGAACCCGAACCGGAGCCCGAACTGCCGCCGCCGGAGCGGGCGGCCGGGTCCTTCACCAGGGTCGCGGGCGCGGCGATGCTGGCGATCGAGGTCGGCGACTGGTTAGCGAGTTCCGACTCCTTCGCCAGGATCCCCCGGATCAACTCGGCCACCGCCGTGCCCGACGGCGGCCGGTCGTCCGGCGACTTGGCCATCATCTTCAGGATGAGCGATTCGAGCGCCGGCGAGACCTCGGGGTTGCGCGAGCGGGGCGGCTCGGGCGGGGTGTTGACGTGGTGCGCGATGACGGCGATCGTCGGCCCGGTGAACGGGGTCGAGCCGGTGGCGAACTCGTAGAGCATCACGCCGAGGGCGTAGATGTCGGTGCGGTGGTCGACCCGCTTGCCCCGGGCCTGCTCGGGGCTCATGTAGTGCGGCGTGCCCCGGATCGTGCCCGTCTCGTGCGCCTCCTCCATCATCACCGACAGGCCGAAGTCCGACAGCTTCGCCTGGTCGGCCGACGTCAGGAGCACGTTCGCCGGCTTCACGTCGCGGTGGATGACCCCCTGGTGGTGGGCGTAGTCGAGCGCCTCGGCCACCTGGGCGACGATCCGCATCCGTTCGGCCAGGTTGATCGCCTTCCAGCGCCTGTGGAAGCTGGTGCCGTCGACCTCCTCCATGACGAGGTAGTACAGCCCGTTGGCCTCGCCGAAGTCGTAGATCCGCACGATGTTGTCGTGCAGGAGGCGGGCGGTGATCTGGGCTTCCAGGCGGATCTTCTTGCCGAACTCGTCCCCGGTCGATTCCTTCAGGACCTTGATCGCCACGGAGCGCTGGAGGATCTGGTCGGTGGCCTTGTACACGGCCCCCATACCGCCGCGCCCCAGCTCCTTGTCCAGGGTGAATCGCTGATTGAGGGTCGTGCCGATCACCGTTGATGCTCCGGGGAAACGTCCGACGACGACGTGGGGAACCCTCATCATACTCCCCACGGGCGACCGGTGCCAACAATCCCCGGCGGCCCAAAGGTGCGATCTCGCCGGGATTTGGGCCGCGAAATGGCCCCGCGTCAAGTTTCGCGAACAGGCCCAGGGGGCCGTCGACCGGAGCCCCCTCGGGAATCCAAGGGTCCTCCCCCAAGCCTGGGCTTTTTCTCAAGGCTCGTCGCGAAGTTGCCGAATTTCAACAGGATTGTCCGACAGGGTTGACAGTTCCCAAGCCGGGTGTTCGAACCGCCGAGGTGTCGCGATGGGTCTGGACGAACGGGTGCTGGTCGTCCCCGCCGCCGAGCTCGACCGCCTGGGCCGGTTCCAGGGGTTCTGCCCCGAGGCCGACCGCTACCTGGGTGCCCTGCTCCGCCCCGAGCTGGCCGGGTTCCGGCCGAGGTACGAGGTCGAGGACGACCCGAGCCTCAAGCAGATCATCCCCTACGTGATCTTCCGCTCCGGCGACCTCATCTTCACCTACCGGCGCGGGACGTCCCAGGGCGAGGCCCGGCTGCACCGGCTCCGCTCCCTCGGCGTCGGCGGCCACGTCGCCGAGGAGGACGCCGACGGGCGCGGCACCCTCGACGCCTATGAAGAAGCCCTGCGCCGGGAACTCGACGAGGAGGTGATCCTCGACAGCCCCGGCAAGCTGACCCGCGTCGGCCTGATTAACGACGACGCCACCCCCGTCGGCACCGTCCACCTGGGCGTCGTGCACCTCTACGAACTCGACCGCCCCGCCGTGCAGCCCCGCGAAACCGGCCTCGCCGACGCCGAATTCCTGCCGCTCGACGCCCTGAAAACGCTCATCGCCGAGTTCGAAACCTGGTCCCAGTTCTGCCTCCGCGACCTCCTATAGGGGGGTGCCACCCGGCGATGGGCGAGGATCGGGGCGCTGGGCGCGGGTCTCCCGACCCCGCCCCTACCCTGAGAATCCGCACCACAGGAGCGGGTCTCCCGACCCGAAAATCAAGGGCCCTGACGCGGGGGGGATTCCTCAACAGGGTCCGGAGGCCCGATTCGGTGGTTCGGCGCGGCGGATGTCGGGAGGGGTTCGGGAGACCCTCGAACAGCGCGTTCGGGCCGGGTTCGGGTTACCGGTTCGCAACAGGGAGTCCGACGCTCTTATAATAATACGTCGTGCTGCAAGGGGCGCCGTCGGGCATCAGGGCGAAGGCGGGGATGTCGCCGACGCGGGTCCAGCCGGATCGCACGTAGAGCCGCGCGCCGTCGGCGCCGGTGACGGCGTCGAGCACGAGGAGCGTGCGGCCGGCGTCGCGCGCGGCGGATTCGGCGGCGTCCAGCAGCGCGGCGCCCAGGCCGCGGCGGCGGGCGCGATGGTGCACCAGCATCTTCACCAGGTCGGCCCGGTGCGGCTGGTTCTCGGGCAGGTCCAGGACGAGCTGGACCGTCCCGCAGGGGCCGAGATCGTCCTCGGCGATGATCAGGATGCGTTGATGACTCGCGACCCCGGCGGCCACCTTCCGCCAGAAGGCCAGGGCCGTGTCTCGCGCGATCGGGGCCATGAACCCGACCGACGCGCCCCCCTCGACGCAATCGATCAGGACATCCGCAAGCGAATCGATCGGGACGGGGTCGTCGGGGCCGACGCGGCGGATGGTCCAGCGATATACACTCATGGTCAGGTGGCCTCCCTGGCGACGACGACCGCGTAGCGGGCGGGCCGCTCGGTGGGGTTGTGGAACATCGTCGGCCGGTCGATGGGCATGGCCAGGCAGTCGCCGGCCTCCAGCCGATGGGTGGAATCGCCCACGGTCAGCTCGATCACGCCGTCGAGGATCCAGACCTGCTGATGGATCCGGCCGTCCTGGAGCGCGTTGTCGAACGCCACCCGCGTGCCGGGCGGGAACTCGACCTCGACGATCCGGAACGGCCCGCCCGCGCCCGGCGGCGACACATTGCGCCGGAGGTAGCCGGAGCCCGGATCCTTCCAGACCCCCTGCCCCGACCGCCTCGAAAGGGCCACGCCGCCGTCGGCCTCCGCCGGGTCGTCCGGCTCGGACGCGTCGAATAGCGACGCCAGGGTCACCCCCAGGGCCGAGGCCAGCTTCTCCAGCACCACCGCCGTCGCGGCCGACTCCCCCCGCTCGATGACCGAGATCATCGACCGGCTCACGCCGCTCCGACCCGCCAGCCCCTCCAGCGACAGCCCCCTGGCACTGCGGAGCCCCCCTCAGTCGCGCGGCGATCGTCCGGTTCAGGTCGTCCTTTATCATGGAATCAGTTTCCAGGATACCGGAATTCGCGTCAAGCCCCTTCCCCCGCAAGGGCGACCCTCCGGATTTTCACTGTACATTCGTTGACTTCAAGACGATAACATGCTCCAATCCCCCGCTCCGAAGGCCCCCGTCCCCTCAAGCCAGGAGACCGCGCATGAGCAAGCTGTCCATCTGCCTGTGGTTCGACCGCGGCGAGGCCCGCAAGGCGGCCGAGTTCTACGCGAGCGTGTTCCCGGACAGCCGCGTGGGCAAGGCCAACGCCTCCTCGATGGACCTCCCGGCGACGAAGGCGGGCGAGGACCTCACGGTCGAGTTCACCGTCATGGGCCAGTCCTACATCGGCCTGAACGGCGGCCCGATGTTCAAGCCGAACGAGGCGGTCAGCTTCATGGTCCTGACCGAGACCCAGGAGGAGACCGACCGCTACTGGGACGCCCTCGTCGGCAACGGCGGCCAGGCGAGCGCCTGCGGCTGGTGCAAGGACCGCTGGGGCTTCTCCTGGCAGATCACCCCCCGCGCCCTCCTCGCCGCCGTCTCCGACCCCGACCGCGCCGCCGGCAAGCGGGCGATGGACGCCATGATGACCATGGGCAAGATCGACATCGCCCGCATCGAATCCGCCCGCGCGGGCGAGTGAACGGATCGACAACCGAATCACCTCGAACGTGCCCATCGCCTGAGCAAATATCCGCTCCCATCGGGAGCCGGTCCGTGTGCCCCCGGCCGTGCCGGTGCCGGGGCCGCCCCGACCGACCCGCCCCCGGACATTCGAGCCGCCCCGGCATCCCCCCCTGGCCGTCCTGCCGCAACCGCCGTACGGTCACACGGACTGGTCCCAGATGCGTCGCCGCAGGATAGATTCCCCTCCCTCCCGGAGGAGGCCGACGCGCGACCTACAAGCTGTTCACCCCGTCCCCACCTTGCCAGGCCTCCTGCCCAGCCCGATCCCACCAGACCATGCAGTCCCCGATTCTTTTCCAATCGTCGGTCAACATACAAAACCCAGCCGGAGACGAGTCCCCCAGACTATGGGCCTTGCCCAATTTCGCAGCGTTGCAGTGCATGTCCCCGCGTTGCCCCGTGCATGTCCCCGCGTTGCCCCCCGCGTTGCCCCCCACAGTGCATGTCCCCGCGTTGCCCCCCCGCGTTGCCCCCTGTCCCCGCGTTGCCCCCGCGTTGCCCCCCCCGCGTTGCCCCCCGCGTTGCCCCCGCGTTGCCCGCGTTGCCGCCCCCGCGTTGCCGCCGCGTTGCCGCGTGCGTTACCGCGTTTTGGCCCTGTCCCCGCGTTGGCCCCCTTGATCGGCCCACGAGTCCCCGGCGACGCGTCCCGAATGCCCGGCTGGGTTCGAACTCCCGTGTGTCGGTTCAGCCGAAGTCGCCCGAGAGGTAACGCCGGGTCAGCTCGCTCGCGGGTTGCTCGAAAATCTGGGCGGTCCGCCCGTGCTCGACCAGGTAGCCGCAGCGCCCCTGTGTTGACGTATCCACGCAGAAGAACGCGGTCGTGTCGGCGACCCGCCGAGCCTGGTCCATGTTGTGCGTGACCATGATCACCGTGAACTCCCGGCGGAGCTCGAGTACCAGCTCCTCAATCCTGCGGGTCGAGAGCGGGTCGAGTGAGGAACAGGGCTCGTCCATCAGCAGGACCTCCGGGCGGGTCGCGATCGCACGCGCGATGCAGAGCCGCTGCTGCTGGCCGATCGAGAGCGCATGCCCGCCGCTGCGAAGCCTGTCCTTCACCTCGTCCCAGAGCGCGGTGGCCCGGAGGGCGTCCTCCACACGCGCGGCGATATCGCCGCGATATCCATTGAGCTTCAGGCCGAATGCGACATTGTGATAGATGCTGCCGACGAACGGATTGGGCTGCTGGAAGACCACCCCCACCCGGCGACGGACGGCCACGGGGTCGACCGCGCGGTGATAGATGTCGTGCCCATGGAGAGAGACCCGGCCATCCAGGCGGAAGCCCGGCACGAAGTCGTTCATCCGGTTGATGGTGCGGAGTGCGGAACTCTTGCCGCATCCGGATGGCCCGATGAAGGCGGTCACAGTGCCGGCCTCCACCTCGAGCCGGACATCGCGGAGGGCGTGCACGGCGCCATAATGCAACGCCCGGATATCCATGGACACCACGGGCGGACCGGCCGCGGTGGTCGCGCCTCGGACACCGGTCACCAACTCGCTCGGGGACAGCATGCGGGAGTCTCCTCGATGACCCGACCGCTTAGAAGGGCCGGCTTGTTCGGCGGGCGATGACCTGACTGATGAGGTTCGAGAGGCAGGAGCAAGGCGACGAGGACGAACGCGGCGGCCCAGGCGGTCTCGGTCTGTTCCGGGTAGGGGACGCTTGAGAAGTTGTAGATCAGTACCGGGAGGGACGCCGTAGGCTCGCGGAACGGGGGCTCGGCCAGTAGTCGAACGAGAGGGCCGTGAAGAGCAGCGGCGCGGTCTCGCCGGACGCCCGGGCGATGGCCAGCATGATGCCCGTCAGCAGCGATGGGGCCGCCGCCGGCAGCACGACCTTGCGGACGGCCTGGAACGGGGTCGTGCCCATGCCGTAGGCCGCCTCGCGGAGATTCGCCGGGACGGAACGGATCGCCTCGACCCCGGAGAGGAGAACCGTCGGGATCATCAGCACGGCGAGCGCGATCCCGCCGGCCCACGCCGAGAACCCGCCGGTCGTGACCACGACCGCCGTGTACGCGAAGACTCCCGCGAGGATCGATGGCATCCCCGACAGCAGCTTCGCTGCGAACAAGGTGCCCGAGGCGAGGTGGCGCCCGGGTCGGGCAAATTCCGCGACCCAGATGGCGGCCAGCGTCCCCGTCGGGACCGCGATCAAGGAGGCGATGCCCACGATCACCAGGGTCCCCACGAGTGCATTCCCGATCCCACCCCCCACCATCCCGGCGGCCGGGGGCAGTTCCAAGAAGAGTCGCAAACTCAGCCTGGCGAAGCCTTTCGAGGCCAGCATACCGATCAGCGAGATCAGAGGCATGAGGGAGCCCAACGCGATCGCGAACGCTGCCAACGTGAGCACACGATCGGTCAACGACCGCCGACCGACGATCGTCCTCCTGAGCTCGGCGGCGATGTTCCGGCCCCCGGCGGCCTCGGACTGGGACATCATCGTGCCTCCCGATTCTCGCCGATCGCCCGCCTGACGATACGCTCGCCGAGGAGGTTGAGGACCAACGTCATCGCCAGCAGCACCAGCGAGGCATACATGAGGGCCGAAACCTCATTCGCATTCGCCTCGGCGAAATGATTCGCCAGCAGCGCGGAGAACGTCGTCCCCGGCGAGAACAGCGACCAGCGGAAGATTTCGGAGTTGCCGATCAGCATGGCGACGGCCATCGTCTCGCCGATCGCGCGACCGAACGCCAGGACGATCGAGCCGAGGATGCCGGGGGTCGCAGTGGGGATCACGACCCTGAGGATCACCTCCCAACGCGTGGCACCCAGGCCGAACCCGGCGTCCTTGAGTCGGACCGGGACGGCGTCGAGCGCGACCCTCGAGAGCGCGACGATCGTCGGCAGGAGCATGATGGCCAGGACGACCACGGTCGGGAGCACGCCGGGCCCGTTCAGCCTGCCTGCGAACAGAGGAACGGCTGCGAAATGCTCGTGGAGCCAGTCGGCCGGCCCCTTCAGCAATGGCAAGATCACGAACAGGCCCCAGAGCCCGTACACGACGCTCGGGATTGACGCGAGGGTCTGCACGACCATCGCGAGGAACTGTTCCATCCCCCGCGGGAGGAAATCCTGGGTGAGCACGATGGCCGTCGCCAGCCCGAACACCGTCGCGACCATCAGCGCGAGGGCGGAGCTATACAGCGTGCCGGCGATCTGCGGCCAGATGCCGAATTCGGCCCGAGTGACATCCCAGCGTGTGCCGACCAGGAAGCCTAATCCATGGGCGCGGATCGCGGGCATCGCGGTCCAGGCGATCCGGGCGGTGATCGCCAGGACCAGGATCGCGACCAACGCGGCCATCGCGAGCGTCGTCGCCTGGAACAAGGCCGAGCTCCGGGTCTCGAACACGGTCGGTGGGCGAGACAGGCGTTCCGGCATGCGAAATCCCCTGGGAAGCGGCGCGGGGGTTGGGCTTGCGATCGATCGCTCATCGGGGCGGGACTCAACCCGGGGCGGCCCCGACCTGGATGTCGTCGATCGCGCGTCGGACGCGACCGGCGATTGCTTCGGGGAGGGGCACATACCCGAGGCCCCTCGCTGCAGGATTGACCCTCCTGGATGGCATAGCGCAGCAACCGTTTGAGGGCCTCGCCGACCTCCGGGCGGTCGTATCGCTTGCGGCAGAGCAGCCAGGTATAGGAGACAATCGGATAGGAACCCTCCCCGAGAGGGTCCGGGATCGTCGCGACGAGTCGGTCGTCGAGTTCCGCCGTGGAGAGGGCCCGGCCGGCGGACTCGACCGTCGGCTCGACGAAGGCGTGGGCCCGGTTCTCCAGCGACGCGACCGTCAGGCCCGAGAATTTCGCGAAGGAGTATTCGAGATACCCGATCGCCCCCGGCACCTGCCGGATCGTGAACGCGACGCCCGGGTTGCCCCTGGCCCCGATCCCCACCGGCCAGGAGATGGACTTTCCGACACCAGGCCCCCGCTTCCATGCCGGGCTGATCGCGGCGAGGTGGCTCGTGAAGACGTTGGTCGTCCCGCTCCCGTCGGACCTCCGGAC